>JAWKQR010000017.1:0-122847 GCA_041390025.1 bacterium | reverse complement strand
GAACTGGAACTTGTAGCCGTAGCTGTTCAGCTCGCTGCGGAAGTTCGCGATCGTCTCGTCGTCCAAGTGGCGGCGCCAGTTGAAGCTCGGCGAGCAGTTGTAGGCCAAGAGCTTGCCTGGGAATTTGGCGTGGATGGCTTCGGCGAACTTTTTGGCTTGTGCCAAGTCAGGTGTCGACGTTTCACACCACACCATGTCGGCGTAGGGCGCGTACGCAAGGCCACGGGCAATCGCAGCGTCGATCCCGCCGTTGAGTCGGAAGAAGCCTTCTGGCGTGCGCTCACCGGTGCAAAACGGCTTGTCGCGATCGTCGATGTCCGAGGTGAGCAGGTTCGCCGAATCGGCGTCCGTGCGCGCGATGATGACCGTTGGCGTGCCGGCGACGTCGGCGGCAAGACGGGCCGCGCTGAGCGTGCGGATGAACTGGCTTGTGGGCACCAAGACTTTTCCGCCCAAGTGGCCGCATTTCTTTTCGCTTGAGAGCTGGTCTTCGTAGTGAATCCCGGCCGCACCGGCCTCGATCATGCTCTTGGTGAGCTCGTACGCGTTCAATGGCCCGCCAAAACCGGCTTCCGCGTCGGCGATGATCGGTACCAACCAATCGCGGGTGACGTTGCCTTCGACGCTCTCGATCTGGTCGGCGCGCAGCAGCGTGTTGTTGATGCGACGCACGACGTCGGGCACCGAGCTTACCGGGTAAAGGCTTTGGTCAGGGTACATCTGCCCGGCGTTGTTGGCGTCGGCGGCGACCTGCCAACCGCTGAGGTAGATGGCCTTCATGCCTGCGCGTACCTGCTGCATGGCCATGTTACCGGTCAGCGCACCAAGCGCGACGACAGGGTCGGGCGCATGCAATTGTTCCCACAGCTTGCGCGCGCCGCGATCGGCGAGTGTGTACTCGATCTTGATCGACCCACGCAGCCGCTTCACGGTCGCCTCGTCGTAGGGTCGAGTAATGCCTTCAAAACGTTCTTTTGGAGCAGTCATTGTGTTTCCTGGGACGGGTGCCGTAAATCGGCGGGTTAATCTTCGAGCAGCCCGTAAGCGGGCAGAGTGAGGAATTCTTCGTAGTTGGGGCTCGTACACAGCGTGTCGAACAACGCGATCGCCCGCGAGAACTCGCCGGTGTCAAAAGCGTCTCCGAGCTCGGCGCGAAGAGCGTCCATCTGGCCCTTGAGCTCGGACCGGAAGACCTCGACGGTCAGCGGTGCGCCGTCGAGCGTGGCGTTGTGTTTGAGCCATTGCCAGATCTGGGTCCGGCAGATTTCGGCTGTCGCGGCGTCTTCCATCAGGTTGTAGATGGGGACGCAGCCGACGCCTCGCAGCCAAGCTTCGAGGTACTGCACGCCGACCAAGATGTTGTGGCGAAGGCCTTCCATCGTGCGCGTGCCTTCGGGCACGGCGAGCAGGTCGGCGGCGGTGACGTGGACGTCCAGACGTTTGTTCTCGATTTGGTTGGCGTCGGGCATCCCGCGGTCAAAGATCTCCATCGCGACGGGCACCAAGCCTGGGTGAGCAACCCACGTGCCGTCGTGGCCATTCTTGACCTCGCGTTCTTTGTCGACGCGAACCTTGCCGATGGCGGCTTCGTTGGCGGCTTCGTCGCCTTTGATCGGGATCTGGGCGGCCATGCCCCCCATGGCGTGCACGCCGCGGCGATGGCACGTCTTAATGACGAGTTCGCTGTAAGCCTTCATGAACGGTTGCGTCATGCCGACCTGCGAGCGGTCGGGCATCACGGCCGATGCGTCGTTTCGGAACTTCTTGATGTAGCTGAAGATGTAGTCCCAACGGCCGCACCAGCCCCGCTGAGTGGTCACGCAGCTCGTACAAATCTCGTCCATTCGAACGATGCGGTGATGGTCTCGATGAGCACCGTCGCTTGATGGTCCTGATGGGAGCTCCAAATTCCTTCTGTGCGTGCACAAAGACATCAGTTCCACAGGCGGCTTCCAGATGCCCTTCGAGTTTGGGCAGGTAGCACGCCCATTGCCGCGCGCCACCAAATCCTTGGCGTTGTGGAAGAAGAACAAGCCAGATCGACCGCTTCCGAGGTGCAGGCTCACCATCGACGAAATGCTGCTCGACGATGCAGCACCACGGGGCGGACCATAAGGATCAGCTTTGGTTTATATCCACGAGTTTGTAGTGCTTGCCGTTTGGGGTATCGAACGTGATTTTCTGCCGCACTGCATCACGCAGGTTGAGCTGTCCGTCGAGGACGTTGACCACGTCGGTGAGTTGGAGTCTCGAAGTCTGCCATGAAGACTTTCGCGCCGCTGTTGAGGGCGTTGATGATCATCTTGCGGTCGACTGGGCCCGTGATCTCGACGGTCGAGCAGTGTCTTGGGCAAGGGCGCGACGGTCCAGTTTTCGCCGCGTGGATGCCCTTGGTCTGCGGCAGGAAGTCGGGTCGTTCTCCGCGTCGAGCGGTGCCTGTGCTGCCTGGCGTCGCGTTCCAAGAGTTCCTTTGACACGTGGGCGGAAGGCTTTGACGAGGTCCGCCACGAACTCGACCGCATCCGCGCTGAGGATTTTTGGGTAGTTTTCGACGTTTCCGAGAATTTCGACGTAGGCACTCATTGTTTCTCCTGTGAATTCTTCACACGGGCTGATGCGATTGTGGACACATACTTCGTCAATTCAAGTGATTGCGAGGGATTAGGCGATAAACCTTGTGCAACGTTGTCAACGATTGATTGAAAAGTTGTAAAGTTTTGTAAATCTTGGCGCCGTGGCCAAACCGGAGCCTTGTAGGCGCGTTGTAACGCAATGCGTCTTTGCGTCATTTCCCATTCGCTGGGAATGTTAAGCATGACGCGGCGCGTTAGAAGTTGGTTGACACGTGTCAACCTCCTCCACATCATCTCGGTGCATCCCGTGTTTTGAGGAATCGATGACCCAAACCCAGATTGACCTTCCTGAACTTGATTCCTGCGGAACGGGTTTTGTTTGCGATATTCGGGGTCGTCGGTCCCACGAAATTCTTCGTGAAGCGCTTCATGCGGTCGCGCGGTTGGAGCACCGCGGCGCCGTTCATCCCGACGGCCGAACGAGCGATGGCGCAGGGGTTCTGACGCACATCCCATGGACGATGATCTGCGAAGACATGGGCCTCAAGGACCACGCCGACCTCGCCTTGGCGACCTTGTTCGCCCCCGAAGACGACCTGTCGCTCGCCAAAGGGATCCTCGAGACGGCAAGCACCGAGGTGGGTCTCGTGGTCGTGGGATGGCGGGTCGTACCGTTTGACGCCAAGGAGCTCGGCGCGTCGCAAGTCGGCCGCGCGCCGTCGATTCACCAGCTCGTGCTCCGGCGAGCCACGGGTGTGGACGACCTGGCCTTTGAACGCGACCTGCTTGTGGCACGTCGAAAGGCCGAGAAAGCCGCTCGCGCCAAAAACCTGAGTGGCTTCAGCATTCCGTCAATGTCGAGTCAAACGGTCGTCTACAAAGCGCTTGTGGTGCCCTCGGCGCTGCCCGCGCTGTTCCCCGATTTGACCGACCTGCGTTACGAAACCGCCGTGGCGCTGTTTCATCAGCGCTACAGCACGAACACGATGCCGTCGTGGCACCTCGCCCAACCCCTTCGGATGTTGGCGCACAACGGCGAGATCAACACGTTGCTTGGCAACGTCAATCGCATGAAGGGCCGTCAGACCCAGATTTGTGCCCAAGGGTGGCTTTCGGCCGACGGCATGGTTCCGTTGATCGCCCCCAACGGCAGCGATTCGCTCGGTCTGGATAACACGCTTGAGCTCTTGTGCGCCGCGGGACGAAATCCCGTCCATGCCGTGGCAATGCTCGTGCCCGATGCCTACGAGGGAAAGGACCTCAAACCCAGTGTTCGCGACTTTTACCGCTACCACGCGACCTTGATGGAACCGTGGGACGGACCGGCGGCCCTTGTGTTTACCAATGGCCGCACCGTTGGTGCGGCGCTTGACCGCAACGGTCTGCGGCCTTTGCGTTACTGGATCACCGACGACCGCGTCATCGTGGCATCCGAAGCCGGAGTGGTCGACGTGGTGGACAGCGAGATAAAGGTCAAGGGACGCCTTGGGCCCGGAAAAATGATCTCGGTCAACACGGCGACCGGCCGCGTGTTTTACGACGAAGACATCAAGGACGAGTTGGTCGCCTTGGGGCCGTGGTCCACTTGGCTGGAAAACAACCTGAACCTGTTCGAGGTGCATGAGGCACCCATCGAGGTTCGCGACGAGCTCATTGAGACGCAAAAGGCGTTTGGCTGGGGTCGAGAGCACATCGAAAAAATCCTCGAACCGATGGCCTTCGAGGCGCGAGAGCCTATCGGCTCGATGGGTGATGACACGCCGCTCGCGGTGCTTTCGGACAAGCCGCAGCGCCTGACCGCGTTTTTCCGCCAGCGGTTTGCTCAGGTCACCAACCCACCGATTGACCCGCTGCGCGAACAGTTGGTGATGTCGCTGACGTCACGGTTGGGTAGCCCGGGGTCCTTGCTGGACATCTTGCCACAACGTGACGAGCCGCTCATCGAGTTCCGCACGCCCATTTTGAAGGCCGCTGAGCTTGAGCACATCAAGGGTCTAACGAACTTTCGACCAACCACATTGGACGCGACGTTCGCAGTCGCCTCGGGACCTGAGGGGCTTGAACGGCGGCTTGATGCCTTGTGCAGCGCGGCCTCAGAGGCCGTCGCCAACGGCTCACGTTTGTTGATCCTCTCCGATGCCGCACTTGACGCCGAGCGTGCAGCCATCCCGATGGTTCTTGCCACGGGCGCGGTTCACCACGCGCTGATTGCGCAGGGGACACGCATGGCGACCAACGTCGTATGTGACACGGGCGACATGCTTGAAGACCACGACGCGGCGGTGCTGCTTGGCTTCGGGGCCTTGCTCATCCACCCACGCGTCGCACTGGAATCCGTCGCGCAAGCCGCGGCAGCCCGTGATTTTGATCTGACCTTGGCGCAGAACAACTACATCGCGGTCGTCGAAAAAGGGCTGCGAAAGATCATGGCCAAACTGGGAATTTCGGCGCTGGCGAGTTACCGAGGGTCGCAATCCTTCGAGGCTTTGGGCTTATCCAAGACCTTGGTGGACCGGTACTTTTCGGGAACGCCCACACGCATAGGTGGAGCAGGCCTGTTCGAAGTCGCCGAACATATCTTGGAGTTCCACGCCGAGGCGTTTGGCGACGACGCGCGCCTGCGAGAGCGCGGGATTTACCGATTTCGGCGCGACGGTGAATACCACGCGTTTAACCCCAGCGTATTCAAGCCGTTGCACAAGGCCGTACGCGAACAAGACGCGGCGGCGTTCGAGGAATACCGCACGGCGGTCGATGATCGCCCACCCACCGCGTTACGCGACCTGTTGACGTGGAAACGCGCGCCACAGCGACTTCCGTTGGACCAAGTCGAGTCGGCGGATGCCATCGTGCAACGTTTTTGCACGCAGGCCATGAGTTTTGGCGCCCTGTCGCGAGAAGCCCACGAGGTGCTCGCCGTCGCGATGAACCGCATTGGCGGCAAGAGCAACAGCGGGGAGGGCGGTGAGGAGGACGCGCGGCTGAAGCGCTACGCGCAAGACGCGCCTGAGCGCAGCGTTGCGGCGTGGCATCCGGTGAAAGGTGATTTTGGCAACAGCGCGATTAAACAGATCGCCTCGGGCCGATTTGGCGTCACACCCTGGTACATCGTTTCGGCGCAGGAACTTGAGATCAAGATGGCGCAGGGTTCAAAGCCCGGCGAAGGTGGCCAGATCCCAGGCGACAAGGTCACGGAATCGATCGCGCACACCCGTCGGTCGCAAGCTGGCGTGACGTTGATTTCGCCGCCTCCGCACCACGACATCTACTCGATCGAAGACCTCGCTCAGCTCATTTACGATCTAAAGCACGTCAATCCCGAGGCCACCGTCTGCGTGAAGTTGGTCTCAGGGACGGGCGTCGGCACCGTGTCGGCAGGCGTGGTGAAGGCTTATGCCGACACGGTGCAGATATCTGGCCACGATGGTGGAACCGGCGCATCGCCGCTCTCGTCGATCAAACATGCGGGGTTGCCGTGGGAGGTCGGCCTTGCGGATGCGCAGCGCACCTTGATGGCCAACGGCCTGCGCGGTCGCGTGAAGTTGCGCGTGGACGGGGGATTGAAGACCGGCCGAGACATCGTGATCGCCGCGCTCCTTGGTGGTGAGGAGTTCGGGTTTGGCACGGCGCCGCTTGTTGCAGCGGGATGTGTCATGGCCCGGCAGTGCCACGCCAATACCTGCCCGGTCGGCGTTGCCACACAACGCGAAGACCTGCGAGCGCGTTTTCCGGGCACGCCCGAACACGTCATCGCTTTCATGTACTTTGTCGCCGAACACGTCCGCCTGATTCTGTCCGAGATGGGCGTTCGGACCCTCGAAGAGATTGTAGGTCAGACGGAGCTGCTTGAACCGCGGCCCGGCTTGCCCACGCGTGCACAGACGGTGGACCTCTCGCTGTTGCTTGACGCGCCTGAGCAGGGCCCGCGCTCACAGCAGGTTGCCCGAAACGATCGCCCGGAGCCGACACCGCTCGACGTGCAAATCACGCGGGACGTTACGTTGGCTGTGCGCGAGGCGACGCCCATCGAACGTGTTTACGTCATCGACAACCGCGATCGGTCCATCGGTGCGGGCACTTCGGGCTTGATCGCGAGGCAGTACGGCGAGACCGGGCTTGCGGCGGGCACCATCAGCCTTTCGTTCGAGGGCCAAGCCGGGCAGAGCTTCGGGGCATTCTGCCACACCGGCATGAGGCTTGCGCTTAGCGGCGAGGCTCAGGACTACGTCTGCAAGGGCATGGCAGGAGGGGAGGTCATCGTGCGCTCGGCGTCGACGACACGGCACGATGTGTTGGTGGGCAATACCGTCGCGTACGGAGCCACTGGCGGGACCTTGCTGGTCGGCGGCCGTGCTGGCGAGCGACTCGCCGTGCGCAACTCTGGCGCGACGATCGTGGTCGAGGGGTGTGGGGACCACGGGTGCGAGTACATGACCGGTGGCACTGTGCTTGTTCTGGGGCCGGTGGGTGACAACTTTGCCGCTGGGATGAGCGGGGGCAAAGCGTATGTCTTGGACGACTCCGATGCCCTGTTGGTGCACCTCAACCATGGCATGGTCGAGGCACATCGTGCCGACACGGACGACATGGCCGAAGTGACCAAGCTGCTGACCCTTCATCTGGAGCAGACAGCGTCCTCGGCCGCGAAGATGGCGCTCGCCACAAAGTCGGCCAGTGACTTCTGGGTCGTTCGACCGCGGCCCTGATTGGCCGTGGACGGGCAGCTTCCCAGCTGCCGCTGCGGCAACCGGAGGTTGCCGCCCCAAATCCCAGAGCTGCTGCGACGTGGACCGGCAGCTTCCCAGCTGCCGCTGCGGCAACCGGAGGTAGCCGCCCCAAAACCCAGAGCTGCTGCGACGTGAAACCGCAGCCACGTCGCCACAGTGATCAAAAATTTTCGATCCAAAACAATCGTGATTTCAGTGCGTTAGCGTGCTGCAGCTTGTGGCGCGTTCTCTGCATCCCACGGCGTGTGCGATCTTGTGTTCGATTTCCTTACACGTGGTCGTTATATTGTTGGCCAACTAACCTACAGGCTGGAGCGTGAATGACGTCCGGAAAAGCACTAAAGGCAGCAGCGCTACTTGCGTTGGGGCTGATCGGATGCTCGGACTCTGTGTCGAAGGATACGCCCATTGTTGACGTGAACAACGTCAGCAATACGAACTCCTCGACGAACGGAGCCACGAACAACCAGAGTTCGAACAACTCGACCAACGGTACCACCAACGAAACGCCCATCGACCCGCGGCCCGCTTTGGACTTGCGGGCAGACACGAACCGCGACGGCGTGGTCTCGCTGACCGACCCAAGCGACGACGACGGCGAAGACCTTTGGGGCGCCGATCATGGCGCAGTCTTCCTCGCGAACATGGACGATGACGATTCGTCGTGCGCCCGAAGCGGCAGCGATGCTTCTTTGGCTCAATGTTATGACGGCAACGATGACAAACTCGATGGCCTGACCGACCTCGAGGACATGGCACCGTTGGTCTTGCGGGCGACCGGCGATGTGCCGGACACCGCGACCGCGACCGTGTCGATCACGGCGGGGGCTGACTACGCGCAGTTCTTCGTGGAAATCGACGGCGTGTGGACCGCGACCTCGCAGTTCACCGCAGACGCCAGCGAGCTGATCAACGGTGTCGAATTCCGGCTCGAAGGGCGCGACATTGTGCGAAACGAAAGCTGGGATGGTCTCGTGACCGTTCAAGCCGCCATGGACGGTGCGCCCGAGGCCACGGTGACAACGGATACCGTGCAATTGCGGGTGGCGCCCATCGTGCTGCGGCACCACCTTGATCCTGCGCGTCAGATCTATTCGTCGGAGCTTGGCATCGGTGGCGACGGCGCGTTCACGCAGTCGCTCAAGGCGGCTGTGGCGACCGCGGGCGTGCCGCTTGGGCACGTGGAGCTCAACGTCCAAGACCAGTGGACGCAAGACTTCTTCGAGACCGGTTATATGGCGATGCCAACCCCCAACGGGCTCAAGGTCATCGACGTGTTCATCCGCTCGGCGAACATCGAGCAAGACTTCTTTGGCAACACAGGCCTGCGCGAAGCCGGCAAGATCGTCTACACGAAGTTCCGTGGTCCGGACGCGGCGGGCATCACGGCCGTGGGTGGGCGCCACAGTTACGAGTGGGATACGCTGAATTCGTTTGGCAACACCGAGACCATCCCTCCCTTTACGTACAACGGGAAGTCGTGGCCGTTGGGCCGCATCCTGAAGGGCAAGGCGGGAAGTATCGAGGGCGACGAATACATGGTGACCATGTTCCGGTCGCAGGGCGTCCAAGACCCACTCTTCATCGACACCGGGTGGTTGCTTGTCGGCCACGTCGACGAAACCGTGAGCTTCCTCAAGGTCGACAGCGAGCGTGGTTGGGTGATGTTGGCCAACGACGCCACCATGGCCGTCAACATTTTCCAGAACATGCAGCAGGCTGGTGAGGGCTCCCTGACGGTGTTCCAAGGGCGTGCATGGGTCAATAACTCGGGACGTCCTTACAGCGCTGCGACGACGGTGTCCGCGATTTTGCAGGACCCCGACGTGATGGGGGCCTCCGCGGAAGCCGCCGTCGAGGTCAGCGATCAGGTCGCGATCATCAAACAAGCCACGGGTGTGACCGATGCAGAGATCCTGCCTGTGCCGTTTACGCACTGGACGTACGACGGTGCGTCCGTGGCGTATCAGCCCGGCATGGTCAACGGCATCGTGGTCAACGACCAGCACTTCATGGCCCCCGATCCACACGGCCCACGTGAGAACGGCACGGACGTTTTTGAGGCCGCCTTCCAGAACATTTTGGCCGAAGTTGGGTACGAGATTTTGTTCGTTGAAGATTGGGACATGTATCACCGTCTAGTGGGTGAGATTCACTGCGCCACGAACGTCGTTCGTGATGTTAACCCGAATGCCACGCAGTGGTGGGAGATGGTCCGATGAAAAAAACACTGATTCTTGCAGCCCTTTTGGGCGCCGTGGGTTTCTCGTCGGTTGCCAATGCGCAGTCGCTTGAGGCGATTCAGAATCACACCAAAGCCGACCGCGAGACCAACAAGGACGCGTGGGACGCGGTCGCGACCCTTCGCGCACAGATGAAAGACTTTGATGCGCGCAAACGAGGTCGCGTCGCGACGGTCGGGACCATGTTGGACGACATCGGCCCCGAGGGTCTGTACCCCATGATGAACGAGCTGATCGTGGATGCTCCGTTTGAGCAGGCACGTCCGTCCGTGCGTCAGGGTTGGCGCATCGGGCTCCTGTTTGCGCTGGGACGACTTCGCAATCCCGAGACACGGCCTGTGCTCGAGCACGTTCTGCGCACCGAGAAAGATGTCGCCATTCTGGGAAGTGCTTCCGAGGCGCTCGGGAAACTCCAAGACGAACAAGCGGCGCGTGTTTTGATCGAACTGTCCGCCGGCAACAGCGCTCGCAGTTTGGCGATTCTGAAAGGTGCGGGTCAGTGCCGACGCCAGGTCATGGCGGATTACCTCGCGGCGCGCCTGCCGACGGCTTCGGCCGCGGAGTTCGACAACACCGTTGAGGCACTTCGTGACGTGGGCAACGCGTGGGCGTGGTCGACCGATGTGGTGGCGGCTTCAGGCGAAGGGGACGTTGTGCGGTCGGCTGCGGCAAGCGCCTTGCTGAGTGCATGGATCACCAATCCCGAGAAACGAAACGACCTGCGGAAGGCGCTGTTGATCGTCGATGCGCCGAACATGAACACGCTCGTCGTGGACGCATCCAAGTCGGTGACCGCGAAAGATCGTGATGCGTTTAATGCGTTGAAGGCGTCGTTGGATGCCAATCCGTTGCACAAGCGCAAGTAACCCATCCACAGCACACAAAAAAGAGCGGCAGCCTGTGAAGGCTGCCGCTTTTTTCGTTTGGGGGATTCGCTGTGTTAGCGCAGGACCGACACGTCGAAATCGGCAATGTTGTCGGTGCTCACGAGCATCTCTTGCCAGCCTGGAACCACAAACCCATTTGCTGGGATCGACAGTGGGTCAAGGTACGCATCGTGTGCGCGCGGGCTGACCGAGTAGTGTCCGTCGCCCGTGGGCCGCGCGATGAAGTCTTGTCGCACCACCGCTTCAGAGACGCCGCGAACCGCGCCTTGGCTGTCGTACCCGACGATCGTGACATCGGGGTAGTCCTCGATCGAAATCTGCGCTTGGAAGAATGGGTCGTCGGTTCGGTTGACCGATTGTAGCACGACGCCGTCGGCCTGGTACTCGATCACCTCGATGCCCGAAGTTGTCAGAACACGGAAGACGGCGTCACCCTTGCCGTCCTCCTCGACCAACGCTTCGATCGGGACGTCACCCGTGTAGCCCACGAACTGCATGGTCGCCATACACATGGGCGGAATCGCAAAGCCCTCGGCCGGTGCGCGCTTGAGGGCGCCCTCGGTCTGCGGTCCGTAGATGCCGTCTTCGTCGATGGGTTCGTTGGGATAGTTGCGGTTCCAAAGTTTTTGGAAGGCCAGCACCGACAGGCTTCGAACATCTCGGCCGCCGGCGCCAGAATAGTAGAAGTGCCACGCTTCGCCGCTGACGTTGTCGATGTACGAGCGATTGCGCAGACGCGTGCGCCACGTTCCGGAGTCGTTGATGTCGATCGCCAGCCCGCCGTTGTGGTTGGACGCGCCGGGCTTGGCGGCGAGGTTCGCGTTGCACAAGCCGCGGACATACCACTGGTAAAGCAGATACTGCTGGGGCAGCGTACGCAGCGCCGAGTTGACCGTCAGCGTGCCACCGCCCGAAACGACACTGACCAAGGTCTCGGTCGCGGGGCCTTGTTGGAACGGGAAAACGGTCGCCGAGTATTTGATCGCGTCGTTGCCGGCAAAAGACTTCATGATGCCCGGTGACAGGCAGTTCATCTGGTCGAGCAGCTGCAACGACAGCCCCTTGACGGCGCCCGTAGAGCACTGCGAATCCACGGCCTGCTGAACCTTGTAGGCCGGCTGAACGACCGGCTCGGGGTCGGGTTCAGGTTCGGGCATGGTTGGATCCGGCAGGTCGGGCTCGGGCACGGTCGGGCCGGTTGGCGGGTCGCCAAGGGTTCCGTTCGTGGAGCCGTTTGTCGCCCCGTTGGTGTTGTCCGTCCGTGCGTCGACGTCGGTCGAGGAATCATTGTTCCCCGGAACGATGACGGTGGAATCTCCGCAGGCGGTCAGAAGAATAGCAGCGATGATGATTGTTCGACTCATGTAGGGAAGTGTAACGAATCTGGGATTCTTCGTCGAGGATTCCTACGATCTGTCAGGAAGTGTCAGGCAAAAAAAAAGCCTCGCGAGACGCGAGGCTTTTCGTTTTGCCGGGTGTGCGATTAGTTCGCTGCAACACCAGTGATTTCTGCACCAGCAGCGGTGAAGGTTGCACCGAGCGAAAGCGCGTCAGCCGTGCCGTCGTTGTCCGAATCGACGTCGACGAACAATGGAAGACCCGAGGTCAACAGGCCGCAGTTGTCGAGGATCGACACGCATGAATCTTCGCCAGCCGTGGTGCAAGCTTCGCTTGCAGCGGTGAGGTCGCCGTTGCAGGTCGCCGAAACGGTCGCTGCGTCGTAGGTCACGAGGTCTTCGGTCAACCCTGCGCAGGTGCAGGTTTCAGCGAAGGTGTTCACGGCACCAATGATGTCTTCAACCTTGACGAAGCCGCCGATCTTGCCGCTGGTCAGAGCAACGCCCTTGTCCAAGCCCGTGTTGGCAGCGTCAACGTTTGCGGCCACTTGTGCGCCCGAGATGGCGAGTGCCAACGAGCTTCCGAAGAGCTCGATGTTGATGACGATCTTGCCTGGGCCTGCGGTGACAGCGTTGTTGGCGAGCTTTGCGCCAGGTACGTATGCCTGTGGCTGCGTTCCAGCGTCGATCGAGACTGGGTCGATCATGACGGTGTTGCTGCCTGCTGCGTCGATGGCGGTGATGCCGTCCCAAACGCCGAGCCAGAAGTTGATCGTGAAGTCGCCGCCTGCGAGGTCGGTCAGGCCGTCGTGCTCAAGCACGAGAGCCAACGAACCCGTGTCGATGCTGTTCTGAATCGATGCGTTGACCGAGTCCAATCCAACGAGCGCCAAAACACCGCCGAGGGCGTTATCGTTGACACCGTCGCCGGTGAAATCGAAGCAGCAATCCTCTTCGTCCGAAGCAACCTGGAAGCTGCTGACGAGCGACGAGATGCCCCACTCAAAGCCGGTTGGGCTTTCCTGACAACGTGCGGGCTCATTCGCATCACCACACTTGGGTGGCTCAGGGATCACCGTCATGTTGTTGGTGTTGTTCGTGTTGTTCGTGTTGTTGGTGTTGTTGGTGTTGTTTGTATTGTTGGTGTTGTTCGTATTGTTGGTGTTGTTGGTGTTGTTCGTATTGTTGGTGTTGTTTGCGTTGTTTGTGCTGTTGTTCGACGAAGATTCGTCGTCGCCACATGCTACCGCACCAGCCAATAGAGCAATTGCCACACCGTACTTCAGGTTGAGCTTCATGAAATGCCTCCGAATTCGCCCGATTGGTCGGGCATTATTAATCAACAGTTATCGTCACCGATTGGATGCGGCGGACCCTATCAAACGATTTCAGTTTGGGTCAAGATACTCGCGATACATGCATGTTCACTTGCCGATCGCGGTGCAGCGTTTTTCGTTTGGGGTTGTTTTTGGCGTTTCTGTCCGGCTGCGAGCGTCCAAAAGCGCCGGCCGCGTCGGTCAGCACCCATCAACTTTCGGCCGCAGCGGGCTTCATCGAATGGGCAGACGCCAGCGGAAACGTCTTTGTGTTGCGAACCTTTGATCGCGACACCAACGGCGACGGCCAAATCGAAGGGAAAACCGGCGAGCACGGAGAGGTGGAAGGCGACGTACCCACCCTTCATGTGGTCGACCGGCACGGACGCGCCATATTGCAGGCGGAAGAACTGCTCGCCACGGACGCAAGCGCCCGTTTTTTTGTCGCGGTGGTTGGTGGAAAAGGCGTGCTCTTTGATGCGCAGACGCGAGGCACGACCGACCTGAACAACATCGATTTATCGAGCGACGGCAACCCGTGCATGAAACCACGGGCCGCGGCA
The DNA here is from genome assembly GCA_041390025.1 of bacterium. GTDB lineage: Bacteria > Myxococcota_A > Bradymonadia > Bradymonadales > Bradymonadaceae > JBFFMO01. Next base: position 109,201 of record JAWKQR010000017.1, on the reverse strand, counting down.
TTCGATATTAGCGGCCGTTGGCTGGGCTGGATGACCCAAGACCAGCAGTATCGTGTTCGCGACCTGAGGACCGGTGCCGAGCAACAATTTAAGCCCCCTGGGAAACTGTGGCGCGCCGAGCCGGTTCCCTACGGTTGGGTTGCGATGAAGATTGTGGGCGATGGTCAGGCGTTCCCTCGCGCCAAGACCAGCTGTGCGTGTTCGTGGTGCCCCCGTTTTGCGCGCAGCATTGGAAACTATGGGTTTGAGGGCGAGTCGACGGCCTACCTTGTAGGGCCTGACGAGGCGTTTGCACTGACCGCAGCATGGTTGCCGCTGAGTCCCACCGTGCTTTTTGACACCCGCTCCCAAACGCTCAAGGACGGCTCCCTGCCGTCGGGCTGCAAAGTTGCCGCATACGCGCTTGGCGCGCCCGCATTGGTCTTGGCATGTGGCGCAACCACCGAGCTTTGGAATCCAACGACCCGCGTGCGCGTGCCGCTCGACGGTGTTCGTGTTTCCGGCCCCCAAACGCTCGCGTCGTGGACGCGCGCACCGTCAAGCTTCGTGGAATCGGTGCACGACGGCGTGACGTCGGTCTCTGTACTCAATTGGGAGACCGGTGCTGTGACAAAGGGGCCGCCGGTTCGAAATCTTGTGGGGACGTTCGGGGAGTGGGCCGTCGGACAGACGGAAAACCAGGTGGTGTATTTCTCGGTCGACGGGCGGCAGTGGACGTACCCGGGAACGGCGCAAAAGGCACACGCGGCGTTCCAGGCTGATGTGGACTTCGGGGTCAATCTCGAGACGGGTCGTGCCATGCCGCGCACGCCTGGTGAGCTGGTTTCGGGCCCGTGTGCGATCACTGCTGGGTTCAAACAGATCGCGGTGCCCACGGTCGTCTGTGTGGATTGACCGTCGACATTGAAATCAGCCTCGTAAACCGCCATGATAGCGCCTCAAAATCGACCCCAACGGACGAGAGTTGCATGAAGATCCCCCACATTGTTTTGTGTTTGGCCGTCGTCGCCGGTGCGTGTTCCGATGATTCTGGAAAGTCCGACAACCCGCTGGTGATCAATTCGAACAATGTGACGAACAACAATTCGACGTCGAACAATGCGACGAATTCCAACACAAACCAGACGAATTCGAACACGAACTCCAATCCGAACAATCTGCCGTCCAACAACGTCAACGACCAATGCCCCGAGTCTGCGCGGCCTATCTACGCGGTGGAAGCCGACGTCGAAAACCCCGAGAACCAAGGCAAACTCATTCGCTTCAACGCCAAGGAGCTCACCTTCACAGAAATCGGGCAACTGAATTGTCCGGTGACGCCCGGCGACACGCCGTTCTCGATGAGCGTCGACCGCAAAGCGACGGCCTGGGTGCTCTACAGCTCGGGGGAGCTGTTCAAGGTCAGCACGGCCGATGCCAGCTGCGAGGCCACCACGTTCCAGCCCGGACAGCTTGGATTTGACGTGTTCGGCATGGGGTTTGTGCTTAATCGCGCGGGGTTCCAAGAGGAAACGCTTTACATCGCGGGTGGGTCCGAATTCGACATCGGCTCGGGTGACCCACAATTTGGCTACATCTCGTTCCCGAGTCTTCAGGTCACCGAAACCGGCACCATCGGCGGTTGGCCCGAGATGTCAGGGACCGCAAACGCGGAACTGTGGGCGTTTTTCCCCAATTCGTTCCCGCCACGCGTCGCGCAAGTGAACCCATCCAACGGTGCCGAACTTCGGCAGATCGACATCGACATCGACGGGGACGCCAACGCATGGGCGTTTGCCCACTGGGGCGGCCAATTCTGGGTGTTCTACAAAGGGTTTGAGGACGCGAGCACCCGCGTGTTTGAGGTCAACCCTGCCGACGACTCGGTGGTAGAAGTGATCTCGGATACGGGCCGCTACATCGTTGGCGCAGGTGTTTCGACGTGTGCACCCACCATCTTCCTCTGAGCTGCGGAACCTTATGAAAACGCGAAAGATGTTTGGTCTTTGGGATAGCCCCGTGACCACCGACATGTTGGCGGGGCAAAAGCGCCTCAACGACGTCAAGTGGTCGCGAGAGGGCCGTTGGCTGGTCTGGGCCGAGGGCCGTGGGGCACAGGGCGTCTTGCTGGCGCAACCGTTTGGGCAGGCGGCCCGGGAAGTATCGGGCAACGTCAATGTGCGTGGTGGTGTGGGTTACGGCGGCGGCGAGTTTGATGTGCATCACGACTTTGCCGTGTTTGTGGGCGATGGGCGTTTGTGGCGCGCAGGCTTGGCCGGCGGCGCCCCGAAACCCATCACGCCTGCGATGGGGCTCGACCTCGCGTCCCCGACGATCTCACCCGATGGGCGCTGGGTCGTGTACGTGTTTTCGGATGGAAAACATGACGGTCTGGGCGTCGTCGATGCCCACGGGAAGCAGTGGCCGCAAAAAATAGTCGTCGGCGCTGACTTCTACATGCAGCCCGCCTTCAGCCACGACGGCAGTCGGTTGGCCTGGGTGGCATGGGACCAGCCCAACATGCCGTGGGACGGCACTCGCCTGGAAATCGCGGACGTCTTGGTCTCGCCGACGGGTCTTCGTCTGGGCGATGTTGAGGTCCTGGCCGGCGGTCCAAGCGTCGCCGTCCAACAACCGGTGTTCTCGCCGGATGGGCGCCATCTCGCGTACATCAGCGACGAACCCAAAATGTCGCATGTGTACTTGCGGTCGATGGCCGATGGCACGGCGGTTCAACTGACGCAGACTGACGCTGACTACGGCGGGCCCGCGTGGGTGCAAGGACTACGATACCTCGCTTGGGCTGCAGATTCGTCGTCGCTGATCGCGTGTCGAAACGACCGTGGTGTGAGCACATTGGTCGCGCTAAGCCTCGAGGGTCGCGAAACAGATTTGCCCAGCGCCCCCACCTACGAATGGGTGGGCCAGCCCAGCGTGTCCATCGCGGGCGACATCGCCTTCATCGGGTCCGCGAGCCGGATTCCGCCACGTGTGGTCACGCTGGTCGAAGGCCTCACACCACAGGTCAATGCGCGGGCCACGGCCGAGACCGTGGCGTCCGGGGACCTGTCGTCCCTCGAGCGGATCCACTGGACGGTCGAAGGCAAGAGCGTCACGACGCAGGTGTTTGGGAACTACTACCCACCTGCGAATCCACGTTTCGAGGGCCACGGGAAACCGCCAGCCATCATCATGATCCACGGTGGTCCGACGACGCAGGCCACTGCCACCTACAATGCCCGCAATCAGTTCTTTGCCACGCGTGGGTTCGCCGTGCTGGACGTGAACTACCGCGGAAGCACGGGGTACGGCCGACATTACCAAGACGCGTTGTACGGCAATTGGGGTGTCGCGGATGTCGAAGACGCCGTCAGCGCGGCCAAGTATCTGGGCGAAGCAGGTCTCGCAGATCCGTCCAAGATCGTCATTATGGGCGGCAGCGCCGGTGGTTACACCGTGCTGCAGTGCCTGACCGACCATCCGGGAGTCTTCAAGGCCGGCGTGTGCATGTACGGCATCGCGAATCTGTTCACGTTGGCGATGGGCACCCACAAATTCGAAGCCGCCTACAACGACATGTTGTTTGGGGCCCTGCCCGAAGCCGCTGACATCTACCGTGAGCGGTCACCGATTTTCAAAGCCGACCGCATCAGCGACGCGTTGGCCGTGTACCACGGCGCCGAAGACCGCGTGGTGCCGATCGACCAGGCCGAGCTCATCGTGGCAGCCCTAAAGCGTCGCGGCGTGCCGCACGAATACCACAAGTACGACAACGAAGGGCACGGCTGGCGCCGTCCCGAAAACATTGACCACTTCTACACCACGCTGTTGGACTTCCTGAAACAACACGTGCTTTTCGCCTGAGGCTTCCATGCAGTCACTCATCGTTCGTCTGTTGCTCTTTTCGTGGAACACACGCCAAGGGTTTTTGAATTATCAGCCACCATCACCGCCGCCCATGGCATCGCCCGAGAAAGCCTCGAGCTTGGCCATCATCACGTTGTTGGCTGGCATTTCGGCCTGGACGATCTTCCCGTTTGTCGGCGGTTTTGTCGGCATCGCGACCGGCTGGATTGAGCTTGGAAACATCAAGACCGGCAAGAGCAGCGAGGCTGGCCGGCTGATCACGCAGCTTGGGCTGGGAGCGTCGATCGCGAACGTCGCGCTGACCATTCTTGGGGGTTGTGCGCTGGCGATCTTCTACTTTGGCCTATTTGGTCTGGTACTGGGCGCAGGTGCCGCCGGCGCTGCTGCGCACTGAGCGCGACATACGATGACTCGCTCGCCAAACCTTCACGCATTGGAACGTCCAGATGACCAATCTTCGACGCAATCACTATCATAGCTACGACGAGATGACCTCGTGGTTGCAGGAGGTCACCGAGCGTTACCCCAACCGAGCGAGGTTGCAGAGCATCGGAAAAACACCCGAGGGACGCGACATCTGGGTGGTTTCCATCACGCGATTCGAACGTGGCGAGGCATCGGACAAACCAGCGTATTGGATCGACGGGAACACACACGCCAGCGAAGTCTTGGGCTGTGAGGCGTGCCTTCGCACCATCGACCTGTTGATGGAACGTTGGGACGACGAAGATGTTGTGCGTCTGATGACCAACCGCGCGATGTATGTCTGCCCGCGCATCAGCGCCGACGGCGCCGAGTATGTCCTCAAGAATGAGCATTACGTGCGCTCGGCCCGTCGTAAGTGGCCCGAGCCGCACCCACTGCCGGGCTTGAACGAGCAAGACATCAACGGGGACGGCCTTATCCTGCAAATGCGCGTGGAGGCGCCTGACGGGGCCTGGCGAGTCAGCAAAAAGGACAACCGATTGTTGGTCGCGAGGATGCCGTGGGACACCGAGGGACCGTTCTATCACCTATGGGCCGAAGGCGTGTTCGACGACGACGCGTGGGGAAATCCCCAAAAACCCGTGCGCCCTCGCGACGCACACGGACTGGATTTCAACCGTAACTACCCGTCGAAATGGCAACACGAGCCCGAGCAGCCGGGCGCGGGTCCTTACCCCCTGAGCGAGCCCGAGACCAAAGCCGTCGTAGATTTTTTGCTCGCGAATCGCAACATCGGTGGGATTTTGACGTACCACACGTACACAGGAGTCCTGCTGCGCCCCTACAGCGACCGGGCCGATACGGAGATGCCACCCTTTGACCTCGCGGTTTACAAAGCGCTTGGGAAGCGGTTCGAGCAGCATTCGGGCTTCAAATGCGTCTCGACGTTCCACGATTTTGCCTACGACCCAAAGAAGGCCATCACCGGCGTTTTTGACGACTGGGCCTACGAACAATATGGGGTGCACTGCTTCACGATGGAGCTGTGGTCGCCCAGCAAACATGCGGGATTGGACTACTCAAAGGACCTCTTGGGGTTTTGGCGAGATCGCAGCGAAGACGACGAAATCGCGCTGTTGAAATGGAACGACGGCGAGCTCAACGGCGAGGCGTTTGTGGATTGGCAACCTGCGACGCACCCGCAGTTGGGGGATGTTGAGGTCGGCGGTTGGCGGTGGTTGTATTCCTTCCGAAACTGTCCCGCCCGAATGATCGAAGACGAGGTCCTGCCAACCATTGAGTTTACGCTCGATCACCTCGCTGCGCTGCCGATGCCAAAGCTGACGCTTCGTACCGAGCGCGTGGGCGATCTGACCAAGCTCATCGCGCGCACGCAAAACGACGGTTACCTGCCAACCCACATTACATCGGTGGCCGCTCAACGCGACTTGGTCAACAAACTGCATCTCGAGCTCGAGCTCGACGGGAGTCAGCTCGTGGAGGGCTCGACCCACCTTCGTATCGACCACCTCGCGGGGATGGCGCAGACCTCGACGGTGGGCTTTTCCTCGTCTCATTTCGGGGGGCGCACCCAGAGCCACGTGGACGAACACGCGTGGTGGCTCAACGGCCCTGGAACAGCCCGCGTGACGTGGTGGGGCGACCGCATAGGCAAGGTCAGCGCCGAAATCACGTGGGACTGAACGGGCGACGTCACGATTGCTGACGAAACCTTCGCAAAAACAGCATCTGCACGTCAAAAACCCTCGAAACCAGCTCGGAGGCAACACGGTCATTCACTCGGTGTATGGCATGGGTTACAAGCTCGACAAAGTGCGCGAGGCTTGACCGAATCCAACCACGGGATTGGCGCATCTAGCACAGGCCCAAGCCCCTAGGTTTCAGATGGTTGCCCAAAGCGTAGACGAAGAACTAGAGCACTCCCCATATCTGTTGGTTTTGCTCTCGACGGTTGTGTTTATGGCAGTCGTCAGCGGCACCATGATCAACGTCGGCCTTCCGTACATCGGACGTGAATTCAACGTCACCGAGGGCACATATGGTTGGATCGTCACGGGTTACACGTTGATGTTCGGGATTTTCTCGGCCATCAACGGTCGCCTTGCCGATGTTTTTGGAATCAAGAATCTGTATCTGGTGGGTGTGTTCCTGTTTGGGACCACGTCGTTGGTCGTCGCGATGTCGCCGAGCATCGAGGTCGCGATCGCGCTGCGCTTGTTTCAGGGCGCGGGTGCGGCAGCCATGCCCGTCTTGGGATCCACAATCGTAGCCAAAGTCTACCCAGCGAAACGGCGGGGCAAGGCGATGGGCGTGATCCTCAGCGTTGTTGGGGTAGCTGCGAGCATCGGGCCCTTCCTCGGCGGCATTCTCGTGCAATGGTTTGGCTGGCGGTCGATCTTTGTCTTCACCGGACTGGTGCTCCCCGCCGTGCTCATCGGGATGAAAATATTGCCGTCGTATCTCAACGACCGAGAGAAGACGCACTTTGATTTCGTGGGCGCCGGCCTGCTTGGTGTGGCCATCGCGTTGACGATGTACAGTTTTAATATTCTGGAATCCAACCACGGCATCACCACGTCGTTGCTGGTCAATATCGGTGTGGCCCTGTTGTTCCACATCGGTTTTTTTGTGTGGATTCACCACGCGAAATCCCCGTTTGTCACCCCTGCGGTGCTGGTCAATCTGCGTTACCTCGCTGTCGCCTTTGTCGCGTTTGTTAGCAATGCGACACGCTTCGGGACGATTGTGCTGGTTCCAATTTTCCTGACCGAGGTCAACCACGTCGCGCCTGCGATGATTGGCGCGGTTCTGCTCCCCGGCGCCATCGCGATCGCGCTGTTGTCACCCCGCGCAGGGGCACTCGCCGACCGGTTTGGGCCAAGGCCCCCAGTGGCGTTCGGGATGACGTTTATCGTGCTCGGGAATCTCGTCACGGCCTATTTCGCCGGCGGAGCCCTGTACGGTGTAGGTCTTGGCATGGGGCTGTACGGCGTCGGTTTTGCCATGATTCAAACACCTTGCATCAGCGCCGTGTCGCAGATTGTGCCGCCCACGCAGATCGGCGTCGGTACCGGCATGTTCATGATGATTTTCTTCATCGGTGGCGCGGTCGGCGTCGCCATGTCGGTGACGTCCTTGGAGTTCCAAACGGCACAAACGCTAAGCTGGATCGGGCTCGACCTTGGGGCCGGCGCGAGATTCTCGAATTCCATTCTGGTTTTGACGGGCGTCGCGCTGCTTGGCTTCTTGTTCTTGCCGTCGCTACCATCCCGGGCGAGTTTGGACGCTGCCAAATAGCCCGGAACATCGATGTCGTGGACACAACTGACGTACCGCCAACAGATCGCGCGCATTCGCGCGGCGACAACCGAACTTGTCCATGATTTGGGCATGCCCGGCCCACTGAAATTCTTGCATCATGGGGAAAATACAACGTTTTGCCTCACGCACGCCGGGGAGAAATACCTCGTTCGTGTCCATCGTGCTGGGTATCAATCCGATGCGGCCATTCGGTCCGAATTGATGTGGTTGTCTGCGCTTGCGGAGGCCGGAATTCGCGCCCCTGTGCCTGTGCGAGGACTCCAGTTTGTCCACGTCGCAGATGCGCCCGAGCCACGAAGGGTGGCAATCTTCAAGTGGACCGCGGGTCAATTTGCCCGAAAGATTCGTCCACGGCATGCCCGTGAGTACGGTCGTGTTCTGGCGACCTTGCACACCTTTGTGCAGAGTTGGTCGCCACCGCCTGAGTTTGAACGCGCCACCTTGGACGTCGATGGGCTCACCGGCGAGCACCCGGTGATGGGCGGACATTTCGACATGCTCGCGCACGACGAGCGGTTGGTATTCGAGCGCGCGCGTGACTTGATTCGCCGCCGCGTCGACACGCTTGGGCGTGGGCCGGACGTTTTCAATGTGATCCACGCGGATCTCCACATGGGCAACATCGTTTTCACCCCAGATGGTGCGGTGCCCATCGACTTTGACGATGCCGGGATGGGCTATTTCTTGTACGACTTCGCGGTGACGCTGGGGTCGTTTGAGTACGCAAATGCCGACCAAGCGACCCATGCCGCGCTGATCACGGCCTACCGTGAGAGATCTTGCCGATTTCAGACGAGCGCCTGCGGCGCCATCCCGGCGTTTCGAGCGCTCAGGATGATCTGCATTACGTTGTGGAGTTCTGCAGCGTGCCAGCATTATCCATCCGAAGTTTCGGGACCGCCGTCAGATGCAAATCACACGTGCTGTCGACCATCTGACGGCATTTCTCGCCAACGGCTGACGGGACGCTACGCGTTTCCGGCGTCGAGACTCTCGCTGTCCGCCAGAGCCCGCAACATGCGGTCGCCGGTGGTCGTGATCTCATCGAGCAGCGCGCGGCTGCGAAGCTCAGCGCGCTCGATGAACCGCGACAAAAGCTCCCGACGTTCTGGATGTTCCTGTGCCTGCTCAAACAGGATCTCGGTGATCGCCTCGTCGACCAACATGCGCGTGAGGCGCTCGGCGTGCAGCATCGCAAACGCGAAGTCACGCTTGGGGTCCCAGTCCGTCTTGATCAGCTCAACCCAGTCGGTCATTGGTCGGTCCTTGACCGTCTTGAACTTATCGATCGCGGTCTTCTGAATCAGATGTTGCTGCGCCTGCAGCACATGCAATTCCATCCGCGCCACGCGGCGAGCCATGGGATCGCGAAGCGAGACGGATTTCCAGCGTGCCTGTGCAAGCCGGCGCACAAACTCTTGTGGCGCCTTCATGATGGCGCCAAGCGTGTCCTTCATGACCATCAGCGCCTGAATCTGACTCGTGCCTTCGTAAATCGGCATCACCATCGCGTCGCGCAAAAGCTTCTCGGCCCCGTATTCGCGGGTGTAGCCCACACCACCATGGATTTGTACGCATCGGCGGGCGAACTCGACGGCGGACTCGGCGGCCTGATACTTGAACAGCGGCGTAAACCTTCGCGACGTCGCGCGATGGCGCGCCATCTGGCGTTCAATGCGCTTTCGCTCAAGCTCGGTCATGTCTGGGGTGCGGTTAAGTTCAATGCCGAGTCGGAAGGCCATCTCTTCGTTAAACGCCGAGGCAAAGCCCAACGCGCGCAGTCCTGCCGTCGTGGTCTCCATCTCGTCGAGGTAGTCGGCGATCATCTCGTGGCGGTCGATGGTTTTTCCAAAGGCGCGCCGTTCGGCCGCATAGGCCTTCGCCAGCCGGGTCGACGCCACGCACAGCGCAACGCCCTCAAATCCCACACCAATGCGTGCATTGTTCATCAACAACAGCATCTGTCGAAATCCGTCGCCGCGCGCGCCGATGAGCTGCGCCGGAGCGTTTTCAAACACGACTGAGCACGTCGGCGAGCCATGGTGGCCAAGTTTCTCCTCGAGCCGATCGACCACGGCAAAACGGGTGCGTGTGCCGTCGTCGTGGTCTTCGTAGGCCTTGACGAGGAACGTCGACAAACCGTTGAGTCCCATCTTTTTCTCGTCGGCGGGTTCCGTACGCGCGATGACCACGTGGTATTTTGCGTGGCCCGACGTGATGAAGATTTTCTGGCCGGTGACCCGCCACTCGCCAGCCTCGTCGAGCTCTGCACGGGTGCGCAACGCTGCCATATCACTGCCTGCGTCGGGCTCGGTGATGTCCATCGCACCCCAGGCTTTTCCGCTGAGCATCTCACGGATCTCTTTGTCAAACCGTGTCGACTTGATACGGCGGCCTTCGAACTCGGTCGTGCCCTCCGACATCGAATAGACGAGCAACGCCATCGCGATCCCGAAGTGGAAACTGTGGTGTGTCATGACGGACACGTCGGCGCGGGCAAACATTTCGGCGCAGGCCATCGTGATGACGTGCGGAGCGTTCATGCCACCGAGTTCGCGTGGAACGCCGAGTCCGTGAAGCTCCAAGCCCCTAATTTGGTCGAAAATCTCGGTGAACTCTTTGGGGTGAACGACTTCCCCGTCCACGAGCTTGGGTTTGTTGTGGTCAATCGCTGCAGCGCGAGGGGCAATCTCATCGGCCACAAACTGGCCAACCATCTGCAAAACCTCGCCGTAGAAATACTGCGCATCCTCCAAACTTGCGTGGCCATCGGGCATGCTGAATTTGTCTTCGGTCAGCTCGACCAACGGCTTCCAATGAATGCCTTTTTCGATGTGAAATTGCAGGTCTGCATTGTCGGCGTAGAAGTTACCCATGAGAGATCTCCAAATTGTCGATGAACAGCGCCGTACGGGCCGTTCGCGTAATTTCTTTGATTTGTTGGTCGAATGAAGAACCCGAATTTAGAACACCAAAAACGTGTGCCGTGGCGACACCGCCGACGATCATTTGTATGACGTTGGCGACGTAGGCTTCCGCGTCGACGTCGGGTCGCAAAAGGCCCTCCGCCTGCCCGCGCCTGACGTAGTCGGCCAAGATAGAAATCCACGGGCTCAAGAACTCGTGCATGCGCGTCGCCATTTCGGCGGGACGGTCCAAGAACTCACGGTAGAGCAGGCGCGCACGTGATGGATCGTCGGCGAAAAATGCCACCATCTCGCCCACCAATGCGTCGAAACGATGTTCGCCCGTTGCGGCGTTTAGCAGGCTCGGGAGCACGTCGTTCCAGTGCTCCATCACCCGTGCCAATACGGCGTCACGCAGCACTTCTTTGGACGAAAAGTGGTACAAAAGCGACGGTTTACGAATTCCGACCGCGTCTGCGATCAGCTGCAGCGACGTGCCGTCGTATCCACGTTGCGCGAACAAGGTGTTGGCCGCATCAAGAATTTCATCTGGGATGGTGTTTATCATTATTCTACCAAGTGGTAGGCAAATGACTACCAATCGGTAGAATGATTGGCAAGTGCAAGGAAGCAAATCGCAAATCCATCGCGTGTTTGACTCGCTCCCGTTCTATGGAAGAAGTGCCCGTGCGGGCTTCGCCCATGCGGCAACCGGAGGTTGCCGACCCAAAGAGGAGGGCTTAGAAATTGCCGATGCGTTTGACGAGCTCAGGATGATCGACAAAGGGATTGCGTGACTTTTGCGCCTTGGCGATGGCGTCGTTGCGCTTTTTTTCACGTGCGTCGACCTTGTCGCGCTCGTTCCATGCCCGCAGGGTTTTCTCTTGAGCGGGGTCGATCTCAAGGTTGTACATCACGCTCGTGTAGAACATGGCGCGGGCCGTGTCGCCCTTTTGTTCGTCACGGGGCTCAAAACACGGGCGCGCCCGGCGATCGACGCCCGCACGTGAACCGCCTTTTTCCCACGCCGGGACCAAGACGTCGCAGAACGGCAAAATGTTGCGTGCCAAACGTGCCTCGGCATCGACCACAAACAGCTGATGCAGGTCGGATTGTGAGCTCGGGTCGGTAAGTTTCGTCCGCGCAAAAGCATGGTCCAGCTGTGCGATGTGGGGCAGGGGAACGCGCTGGGTCTTGATGCGTTCGCCAGCATAGCGGTCGATGACGACGCCGCCCTCGTTGTCGATTTGGCTGTAGATCAACATTTTGGCTTTGCTGAACGACAAGGCCTCATGCGTTCGGTCCTTGCGCAGCGCCTGTTTCAAGGCGTCGTCCTTAAGGCCCGGATGTGGCCCTGCGGGTTCTGCGCTCCAAAGCAACGAGCCCACCAACACGCCGCCCAAGACGGCGCGCATATTTAGTAGGTTGGCCATAGCAGGTCGGTTTGACCAGATTCGATGTGCGAGATTGCCCATGTTCCCTCCGCGCGTGCGATCGTCAAAATCGCGGCTTGCCGTAGTTCGTCGCCAAGGCCGTCGGCCACAACCGCACGATACTCCTCACCGTCTAGAAACACCCGAAGTACCTGTGGATCTTCCCAAGACTTCACGATCGTTTCCAGTTCTTGATTTCCGATGTCCGCTTTCTCCAAGGAGCGCGTGGCACACCACGCCAAAGCGATGCCCGTGGGGTCGCTCGGTGCCGGTGTGGCGACGGTTTTGGGGGTGCTCGCGCATCCAACCCACGTGGCGGCTAAGGCGCAACAATACTTAAGACCGGCATGTCGTTTGCCCATCCTGTAACCTCCACAACACGTTGAAAGGGCATCCCGTACTCAGGCGCAACAACAAAACGCGCGTTCGCGATACCAGGCACATCGCCCAGCCCTTGGTCGAACTCGGCCTTCGACGACGCACAAAACGTCTGGTCCGGGTCGCAGGTTTTCGGCGACGCCTCCTGCAGCGCTCCTGAAATCGCCACCCGAAATCCCGTCGTGTCTTTGAGTGCGGTGACACCGAGTGTGATGACGCCTTGTACCTCGGCCATCTGACTGAAGACGACCGGGGACAGCCCCGAAATCGATGCCAACGTCGTCGTGCCAGGGCCCACAAAATTCATCTCGAACAAGCCCGTGGCGCTGATTGAATAGACCACTCGGACGACGTCGATCCACGCCAGATTCCCAGCGGCCAGCACGTCAAACGACGCAGGCGCGGGGTCGTCGGCCATGGTCTCGTGGATCCAACGTTGGGTGTGTAACACCAACGTTTCGTCGGGCTCGACCTTCAGGCTGGGTTCGAACGGGATAACGCCAAACACCGTCACAATCCGTTTGCCGGTCACGACCACGGGAAACGCGGGCAGACGCTTCCGAGAGCCCCAGGGTGTGCCTTGGACCTGGGGCAGGGCACCGCTGCGGGTCATCCCAACGAGCGCATCACCGTACTCGCTTACCGGCGCCCAACTAAGGTCAAACGCGTCGTTGAGCTTCACTGGAAGGCGAAGGGTGTTGCCGTCCAGCGCAAAGCGGGCGTCGACCAGCCATGAGCCGTCGGGCAACCGCTCCGCGACACTGTATGTGTCCAACGTGGCTCCGGAGCGTTTCAGCGCACCAAGCGCCCCCGTCCCCGCGTCAAATGCGGACCGAATGCCCGCCCCCGGCGAGTCGGCCGCAAACGCGGGCATCGAAGCCAAAAGCAAAACGGCGAGGATCAGTCGCATGATTGAACCGACGTGATCCAATCCTGAAGCAAAGACACACCTTGCGCGTCATGGATGTCAGAACCCAACGGCGGCATCCCATTGGCATCGCGAAGTGCAGCTCGCAAAGTCATCAGCGACAGGTCAGGTTGACCGGGAACCAGCAGTTTTGCGCCATCCACGCCAAGATCGCTGCCGACAGGGTCGACGTTGCAGATCCCACGGTCGGCCATCGCGACCCCCGACCGGAAGTCGAATTTCACACGAAGGGCCGCGTCGGAACGATGGCATCCCGCACAGTTGGTGTGCATGTACGCGTCGGCCGCGGCCGCGGTGTCTGCGGTGTTGAATGGGTCAACCAACCGTGGCGCCGAGGCGAGGTCTGCAGGGGGATTTTCAAGCACGCCGATGTGTCCAAGGGTCGCCATCTGGTTCGACCGGCGATTCGGGCCCGACTCCTGCGTGTACACAAAGTCCGCGTTCAGCTGTCGAACCTCGGGCCCAAGCGTTCGTCCTGCCGCCGCCGTGTGGCAGGTCATGCACTCCCCACGGCTTGGGTAGATCCACTTTTGCTGATTGGGCAGTTCGACGACCTTGCCCGCCGGCAACAGGTCCGCGTCGGTCTCGCCGTTTCGCCACTCGTACGAATAACCGGCCCACTCCCCGTCGTCGTGGCGTACCAACAGCCGTGTCTCCACAAATTTGCCGTCCACCTTGAAGGATTTGACGATCACGGTGCCGATCGGGAAATCAAAGTCCCCGTCGTCTTTGACCGTGATCTTTCCGCCTTCGGGCAACGCGAACCAACGCAGTTTCTCGGCCCCGTCCGACCAGAACGGCGCAACCGGCGCGTAAGGAATCAAACCTGAGGCCACCTTCCGGGGGTCGTTGGCGTCCACGCAACCCGTGGCTGACAGCGTCTTGGGGAACGTATCCACACCCATCGGGTTCGTGCCTTTGATCGCGTAGATTCCGCCGGCGTAGTCAATGAAATACAGCTCGCCGTTCAGGTCTTGAGCGAACGAAGCGACGTTGCGACCGGTCTCGAGCAGCAGTCGGTTTTGACCCTTGTTGTCGGCGTCGTACTCAAGGGCCCAAATGCGGCCCGAGACGTAGTCTGCAAAGATGTACGTCCCCACGAGCTCGGGGATGGCGGTCCCTCGGTAAACGAACCCGCCGGTGATCGACTTGTTATCGTTGGCGTGGCTGTACTCTGTCTCGGGATCGAGCCACGGCCCGTTGTCACACGGATTTTGGCCAAAGCAGTGGAACCCTTCTTTGTCGTTCCAGCCGTAGTTGCCGCCGCGACGAATGATGTCCACCTCTTCCCACTGATTTTGGCCGACGTCGCCAGCCCAAAGCGTTCCCGTGTCCCGGTCAAAGCTGAAACGCCACACGTTCCGAAGGCCCCACGCATAGATCTCGGGACGGCCTCCGCCCGCGGCGAAAGGGTTGTCCGATGGGATGCCGTAGGGATCGCCGGTGTTGACGTCGATGCGCAACATCGACCCCAACAGCGTGTCGACGTTCTGCCCGTTGCCGTTGGGATCGTTTGCAGACCCACCGTCACCCAGCGAGATGTACAAAAAGCCGTCGGGACCAAAGGAGATCTGCCCACCGTTGTGATTCGTGAACGGCTGTGACGTGCTCAAAATGATGCGCTCAGTCGCCTTGTCGAGCTCGGTGCCGTCCGCCGTAGGCGTGAGCTCCGAGATTCGGGACACGAGGCCATTGTCGTTCGCGGTGTACGACACATAGACCTTCTTGACGTTTGGCCAATCCGGGTGGAACGCCATCCCCAAGAGGCCGCGCTCACCGCCCGAAACCACGCGATCGCGCAGGTCGACGTATTGGCCAGCCGAGCTGACGTCCGGCGTGTTCTCGAACACGCGAATCACACCCGACTGCTCGATGACGTACCAACGGGAAAGGTCGCCCGGTGCCTGTTCGGCCCACACGGGAGCCGAGAACGACAGGTTCCCGAAAACCCGTTCTGCAACAATACCTGACGTTGCCGTGGGGCGTTCCGGCGCAACGCAGGTTGTGTTGGATGGCCGGGCGTCCAAGCCGAACTCGGCATCCACAACGGTCACCGTCGTCATGTTGTTCGTGCCGTTGTTCGACCCATTTGTGTTGTTGGTGCCGTTGGTGTTGTTTGGCCCCGTCGTGTTGTTTGTGTTCGTTGTATTGTTGGCATTGGTCGTGGGTTTGTCGTCGCTGCACGCTGCGAGCAAAGCCACACACACCATGATCCAAATGGGCATTCGCATGTCCGATTCTCCTTGTTTGAAACCGCATAGTGGCAACCCCGCCAACCCGATGCAAGCGCGACAACATTTCGTGAATATTCTTCGAAGCAGGGCGTCTCATGTGACCATTTTGGTTACTCAACCCTACCCATGGAGAAATGATGAATTGGATGAATGTGAGTGCGCTGTCTTTGATTGTTCTTTTGGCTGCTTGCGGAGATGACGCCGCGTCGAAATCGACAACCGATGCAAACAACACCAACACGTCGAACAACACCGGCAACAACACGACAGTCACCCCGACGACAAGTTTTGATGTGTCCGTCGGCGACAACACCTACCAGCGTGAGGTCGATAACGCCCAGGCGACCCAAGAGTCCGCGGCCGCTGTCATCGCGCAAAACCTCGTGAACCTCTACATGGTCTCGACCGACGGAGTTTCGATCTCCGCAGTGGTCGAGACCACACCGAACGCACCAGCGCCCGGGAGCTTCACCACCAACCCACCCCCAGAAGGCACATTTGTGTCGTTTATCAACGCGGCCACCGGACAGGGCTACGACAGCGTCTCGGGCACGATCCGGCTCGACTCGTGTCCAAAAGCGGTCGGCGAGAAGCTCAAAGGGGGGTTCGTGGGTGTGCAGCTGCAGCCCGTCACGGGCGGCGAAGCCATAACGCTTGATGGCGACTTCGACCTCGCGGTCATCGCTAAGAACGGCGACCTCAACTGCGTGGCCACCTCGTCGAACAACACGGTTCAAAACAACACGAACGCCAACAACCAAACATGCTCGGCGGACCAATGCCAAGACGGTGGCCTGTGTTGCCCATATGTCCCGTGCCTGAGCCAGTGCGAACTCGACTGTTTCACATCGACCGCGTGCTTGATGGGCGATGTCATCGGCTGCGCACAATGCGCGGACGCCTGCGTCACGACGTGCGAGGTGTCGAACGAATGTGCAACCGCATTGCAAGCCCTGAACGCATGCGAGGAGCGCAGCAGTTGCGACGCGTTTGGCGACGAATCGGTCTACGATCAGTGCATGCAGTCCAACTGCTGCTCGGAGCTTAGCGCCGCTCTGTAAGGCGACCTGCCAAACATTGCACCAGACTCGCCCACGTCGTAGTGTATCGGCACCTTCCCGGAGAATCTGATGCGCTACGTGTTTTTGTTTGTCTTCGCCGCCCTCGCTTGGGGGTGCGACGATTCGACGACTTCCTCACCAACACCCACCGTCGACATCACCTCGCCGACCGCGGGCGAGTTCATCAACACAACACGCGTTAAGGTGGAGGGGACCGCGACGAACACCGATTCCGTGTCGGTCAATGGCACCGTGGCGGACGTGGTCGCCGGCGAGTGGGAAGCCATTGTCTCGGTGGCCCAAGGCGAAGTCACCGTTGTGGCGACAGCCGGCAAGGCAACCGACGAGGTCACCTTCGTGGTGGATTCCGTTGGGCCCACCATCACGCTGACCTCGCCCGAGCGTGGGTTTTACGCGACCGAGCCCACCATCACCTTGGCAGGCAGCGTCAGCGAGGTCGGCACCGGCATCGAGTCGGTCTCGTTCGGCGGACAACCCATCACGCTCGATGCGCAAGGGAATTTCAGCGTCGAAGTACCCTTGGCCCAAGGGTACAACGAGTTCGAGGTTTCGGTCCGTGACCGGGCAAACAACGAAGAGAGCGCCATTCGCGCCGGCATCTACGGCACGACCGTTGACCCGATCGTGCCCATTGAGGACGCGTTCCAACTTTTTGTGCGCGCGGAGGCCCTCGACGTGGTCGAAGCCGCCGCCACTGCGATCGCCACACCCGAGTTCGTAACGACCTACGTCAAAGAGGCGTTCATGAACCAGTATGTGTCGATCGATACCATCAACTTCGATCCGCTACTGATCTCGATCACCCCACGTGCAGGCAAATTGTTTGTCGAGCTCAACGCCACCAACGTGGCCATCGCCGGCACATTCACCGTCGACCCCGACACGTACCCAACCACCATCAACGTGGCCAAACTCGGCGTGTCGGTCGAAGTGGACGCATCGCCCGACGCCAACGGCGGGCTCCAACTGCAATTTGGCACCGCGACACTCGACCTGCTCGAGGAAGACATCACGTTCACCATCGCGGATCTGTCCCAAGACGACATCACGTTCTTGCGCGGGCTTATTGTTGATGTCGCCCAGGCGGCGTTTGCCAACTTCTTGAGTGAGCGCCTGTTCGAAGAGCTGTTGGACCCGGCCGTGCTCAACCGCAAGATTGAGCTGCTCGGCCGTACGCTGACGTTTCAGGTCAGCTTCAAAACCATCGATATTTTGCCCGACGGCATCCTGGTCGACCTCAACGTGACGATGCCCGAAGAAAAGTTTCCTGCGGTGCGTGACGTGCCCGGTGCCTACGCGCCCAATGTCGGCAATCCCAATGGACCTAAGTCCACAAACGATTTGCTCTTTACGAGCACGGCCAACGCGCTCGACCGCATTCTGCATGGCGTTTGGCGATCGGGGCTGCTCAACCAAGAGTTGACCGGCAATGACTTCAACGGTGTTGAGCTCCCCGTTTCGCTGACGTCCGACGCGCTTGGCCTGGTGCTCGACCCGGCGATCTCAAGCCTCGCGCCCACAGGTACCCCGGCGTTTGTGCGGCTGCGCCCGCTGCTGCCACCTGTGATGCAGTTTGGACCCGAACCGGGCCAGCTGGGCATGCGGCTTGGAGAATTCCTGATCGACGTCGAGCTGCGGCCCAACGGCCAACCCGAAATCCCGGTCGCGACGTTTGCGTTCTTCCTCAACCTAGGCATCGGAATCGACGTGGATGGCGTCGAGATCAAACTCTCGTTCACGACCGACCTCAAGGCCGACCTCGACGCGGAGCCCTCCGCCGACCTGAACGACAAACAGGCCGAGGCCTTGTTCGAGTCCATCGTCGCGTTGGTGCCCTCTTTGCTCTCGGATGCCCTGGTCGTCAAAGGCGAAGCGGACATCACGTGGGTCAAGCTCGAGAGTCCCGAGATCGAGGTTCACGGGCTTGAGCCGCTTGACCACGTGACACTCTCGGTCGGTATGTCCCCCAATCCCGACGGCATCTGATGCCCGAATTGCCCGATATTTTTGTCTACCAAGAGGCGTTGGAACGCCATTTCGCCGGCAGCACCCTGACCGCGTTCGACGTGATGCATCCGTTCCTGGTGCGGACGGTCTCGCCCCCGATCAAAGACGCCGTCGGCCGGCGTTTTGTGGGTTTTTCGCATCTTGGCAAGCGCTTGGTGTTCGAATTCGAAGACGAGCTGTTCGCGGTCATTCACTTGATGATCGCGGGCAGGCTGAAATTGCGCGGTGCCGGCGCGAATCGCGCCGCAGGATGCCTCGCCGTCTTCCGCACGGCCGAAAAAGCGTTGATGCTGACCGAGGCCGGCAAAAAACGGCGCGCGTCGATCCACATGATCCAAGGCCGTGACGCATTGTCCGAGCATGACCCCGGCGGCATCGAACCCTTGGATTGCACCATCGAGGCGTTCGCAGCTGCGCTGACATCACAAAGCCAAACCGTAAAACGAGCCTTGACCGATCCGAGCGTCTTCAGCGGGATCGGAAACGCCTACAGCGACGAAATCTTGTTCGCCGCGAAGATGTCGCCCTACAAGCCCGTGCAAAACATCGACCCCCAAACGATGCAGTCTCTGTTCGACGCGACACGAGGCGTGTTATCGGGGTTCCTTGGACGAATCCGCGCCGAGGTCGGCGACGGGTTTCCAGAGAAGGTCACCGCGTTTCGCGACGACTTTAATGTGCATGGACGTTACAAACAGCCATGCAATCTGTGCGGCAAGAACATCCAGCGGATACGCCGCGCCGAAAGTGAAATGAACTACTGTGCCGTGTGCCAGACCGGCGGCAAATTGCTCTCGGACAGGTCACTCGCAAGGTTATTGAAAAATGACTGGCAAAAAACGCTCGATATGTAGCGCGGTCCTGTTGGGTTTACTCGGTTCTTCGACGGCATACGCCGGACCGTTCGACCTGTACGGCGCCGGTGCCCGTGGGTCGTCCATGGGGGCGCAAGTCGCGGACGCGCAGGGCCCTTGGGCGGTTTATTACAACGTCGGGGCGCTCACCGAGGCGCCAGTCGGAGCAACCGTGGGCGCCTTCGCGACCCACAACGGCGCGCAGATCTTGCTCATGGATCGCCCTGAGGGGTACGACATCCCAGCGATCGACGCCGCGAACGTCGCGCCAGCGACCGATTCCGAAAAAAATCCACGGTCCGACACCGACGGCATCGATCCGATGTATGGCCTCGTGTTTGGGGGCGTGACGTCACTTGGGACCACCCGCTTTCGGCTGGGGTTTGTCGCGTTCCTGCCGACCCAAGAGTTGCTCGGCCTACCCACGCATTACAACGACGAGCGCGAACGGCTCTTTTCCAACAAACTTAAGTTTGAGCTGATCGACCAGCATCCCCGACGATTTGATGCCGAAGCCGGTGTGGCCTACCGAATCACGGATTGGGCGTCGTTTGGCATTGGTGGAACGTTTCTGACCGGGGCGGATGTGGCCACCGATGTGTACCTGCAGGACCCGACCGACCAAAGCGACATCGACATCAACGCCGACGTGCACACGGTCAACCGATGGGGCTTGCTCGCCGGTCTTCAGTTGCGTTTGCCGCAGCACATTCAGGTGGGTGTGGCCTACCGCGGTCCGGTGGCGTTTCGAATTTCAGGCGAAAACCGGCTGCAAGTCAGCGGCATCGCGGACGACGCCGAACAACCTCGGCAGCAGCTGGATTGGACCCCAAAGTATTCGCCCGGGTCGCTTGCCGTGGGTCTGGCGTGGCAAGCTGGCGACTATCGCCTGGCGGCCGACGCAAAATGGGTGTTGTGGTCGGATTATCGAGATACACACAGCCAGCGAACGACCTTCGACGACGTGCTGCAGACACGACTGGGGCTAGAGTACACGTACTCCTCCGACGATAAACTTCGCGTCGGGGTGGGTTTTGACCCGAGCCCCATCCCCGAGCAAGACGGCCGGACGAACTACGTCGACAACGACCGTGTCTTGGCGTCATTGGGCTCCTCGCACCAAGTCCTCTTGGCTGGGGCTGGTTTTGAGTTCTCGTGGTTTCTGCAGTTCCAACTCCTGCTCACCCACGAGACCCTCAAATCGAGGAACATCGTCCCATGTTCGGCCAGTGCGACGTCGCTGTGTGACGAGGTCCCCGACAATCTCGTCAATCCCCGGACCGGCCAGCCCTATCCCGAGGCGCAAGGCGCCCAAATCGGAAATCCAGGATTCCCCGGCTACACGTCTGGCGGTTGGATCGGCGCGCTCGGCGCGGAGGTGACGTTTTGAAGAAACTCATCCTCTTGTTTTTGGTCGCGGGGTGTTCCGTCGAACGCGGTGCGTCGGACTGGGAGCCCCAACAATTCTCGGATGCCGGACCCGATCTCATGGTTGGGGTCGACGGCGGAATCGGCGAGGGTCCGGGCGCGGGAACGATGGACGGCACGTGGTTGTTGCTTCACGAGGGCAGCACGTGTGTCATCAACGCCGAGCAGCTCACCCACGCATGGTATGTCGTCGACATCCAACAAGACGACCGCGTGCTGACCGAATCGCGCACGATCTGCCGTGTCGACCTCAGCCCCGTGTTGGGCTTGCGTGTCATCATTCCGCCCGCGGCCATCGACAGCATCGACTTTGTGGACATCGACAAGGGCTTCGTGTCGGACCTGCGCGTGGGCGGCAGCTACAGCTCGTCGAGCGAGCTCGCGTTATGGGGGCTTGAGCTCGCCAATCCCGTCGAAGACGAGGTTCCGGGTGACGCCACCGATCCTGGCGTGGTCGACGGCGACGGCGACGGGCAGCCCGGCGTGACCTTTAACGTCGAGAACAGCACCTGCCAACGCTTCCAAGGTCAGCGCCAAATCATCCGCTACAGTGGCAAATTCGACGCGCCAAACTCCGTGATCGGAACAAGCGTCAACCTGACCGACGTCAAGGTCTACGGCTCGACCGAAGCACTTTGTGGGATCGCGCCGCCGGTGATCTCCAACGATAATTTCAGCCGATTTCGCATGGTTCGCATCGACGGCGCCGGCGGCGCGATTAACCTCGATGCAAACGCGGACGGCACCATCAGTTGTGAGGAAGCAAGCCAGGTGTTTGACCAAGTGATGGAGTTTCGCGCCGCGGATAACAACAACTGCAAACGGTGAATCGATGGACTCCGAAGACGATCCCATCGC
Organism: bacterium; assembly: GCA_041390025.1. GTDB lineage: Bacteria > Myxococcota_A > Bradymonadia > Bradymonadales > Bradymonadaceae > JBFFMO01. The sequence goes on along the minus strand of JAWKQR010000017.1, from coordinate 87,479 downwards.
CCAATCGGCCGACACGCCACCCACGCGAAACAAGTTCATCACCGCAAAATCACTACAAGTGGTGCGGCTCGGCGGGGGATTCGCGATCGGCGGGCTTATCCTCTACTTGGACCTGTCGCCGTGGGTGCTGATCGGCTCCATCTTGGCGTGGTTCTTTGTGTTTTTCATCGTCGAGGTCAAGATGGGATGGACCGAGTTGTGATGTGGAGCGCGATTTGGAGCGGCAGCTTCCACGCTGCCGCGTGATGGGGACCGGCAGGTGGGCTTCGCCCACTCAGCAATTGGAAATTGCCGACCCAATCCCATGGACCGGCGGCTTCCGAGCTGCGACCAGAAATTGCCACCGACGAGATATCGACAGGATCTCTCGCATCGGCGATGAATCCGGTACACGAGGTGAAACATGGGCTCTGCAGATCCCGAGGATTGGGCGGCGATCAGTCAGTGGGTCAACGCCAAAGACCGATTTTTTGCGATGCAGTCGGGTGCGCGTGTGCCGATCGGTGCCCGGTGGGCGTCGCTGTCGGTCCACGAGCTTGGCAGTTTGACGCTGACAAGCGGCCAACTGGGTGCCTGCGACCCGTTTGTGTTTCTGGACGGCTGCCCGAGTTTTGTTGAAGTCGAGCCGGGCACGTACCCGGTATTCGTCACCATCGCGGACATCGAGGGCGACGCGCCCGACTGGGTCGAAGCGTACGTGACGCTGCGCTTGGACCCAGACGCCACCGAGGTGCGCCACGAGCGGCTGGACGAGGGGTTTGGAGTCGATGCCGGGACAGCCTGTTTTGTCGATGCCCAAGCCGCCGCCGAGGCGATGGCAGGCGATCACGATTGGGAATCCGTGGTTGAGGGCCCTGGTGGTTGGTTCGAGCGCGTGGACGATCCCCAACACTTTCGCCCTGGCTTGGCCAACGTCTGTCTTCCGGGTCAACCGAACGCGAATATCGTGCTGTGCCACAGCGGCTGGGGTGATGGCTTTTACGACGTGGTGTTGGGCTACGACGCCCACGATCGATTGGTCAACGTCCACATCGACTTCGCAGTGGTCCACGCACCAAGAGCCCACAACGTTGACGCGAATCCCCGTCCGACCCAAAAGACCAAGATGCTCGCGATGGCACTAAGCATGTCGGGTGCCGCCGTCCTTTTTGCGGTCGGCATGGCAATGAAGTGGAGCGCCGAGGCGGTCGTGTTTTCAATTCTTGGGTGGATCGCGGCGACAACCGTGTTTTCGATCCGCAAGGGGTGGACGTCGATCTAACCCCGACGGATCCAATGCCCGATCCACTCCTTGCCTTCGCGGCCGGGATGGCTCTGGGGCACGCGCTCGAGAGATTCGCACGTGAAGTCTGCGGCGAGCAGCTCAGCGACCAGCTCGGGGGAAAGCCGGAACGGAGGCCCCTCGTTGTCCGGTCGCGCTGGATCGACTGGGAAAATAAGGCTGAACAAGCTCCCGCCCGGTCGCAAGATCTGCGCGGCACGCGTTGCCCACTGCTCGCGCATCGTCGGATCGATGGCGCACAGGAACGTGTAGTCCCACATCACGTCAAACCGGTCCTCCATTGCGAATTCAAAGAAGTTTTCGGTACGAATCGTCGCGACCTCGGGCGACACGCCGAGCCTGTCGCGCAGCGCCTCGAAGCGCGCCGCCGCAGTGGGCGCAAGGTCCAGCCCAACCGCCGTTCGTCCGTTCCCCGACAGGGTAAACACATCGTACCCGCTCCCGCACCCCGGCACCACGACGCGCCCCGCAGGAATCTCACCGTTGGTCACGAGCTCTAGTAGAATCGGCGGTGAGCCACCGGCGTCCCAACCCGTGCGACCCTCTTTCCAAGCGATTTCCCATGAGTCCGTCATGCTCTCCTCTTCGTTGCACGCGCGCCTAGTTTTCACGAGGATGCCGCTCAGTTCAACCCCAACGAGGTTGTTGACGCGCGCCCGGGGGGTGTTACGCTCTGGGAAGAAGTTCACGGTTTCAGCGGTTCTAGAATCCATGAAGTACCCCCTGCACATCTTGGCGGCCCTTGTTGGCTTGACCGCATGCTCCGCGGACGAGATCGAGCCCAGCACCGTGACCACTGAAGTTGAATCCGCGCTGACCGAAAGGATCGGTGCCATCTCGGCCGAATACTCCCCAGGCGAGCTTTCAGCCACGTTCAACGCTCAGTTTGTGCGTGTCCGCGGCATCAGCGCCGACCAAGCCCTGTCGGCACTTGATGTCTGGAGGCCCGACCCCGAGCTCGCGCTCGACGCGTGCACGGTCAAAGCGCAACCGATCTTTGAATCCACCGACGACGTGCAAGTCGAACTGCTTGATGCCGGTCCGATCGCCATTGGATCCGATTTTGGGCAGGTGCAGATCCAGCCGCGACGGTTGCCGGATGTCGATCGTGTGGCCGGGGTCGTGTACGGCAACGAGTCGGGCTTCGACGTGGCGCCTGTAACGCTCCCCTACGAACCGGGTGCGGCCTATCGCTTGGCGGCCTCTGGCGGCGAGGTTGGCAACATCGACGTGACACTGGTGGCGCCGGACGTGCCGCGGATTATGAACGCGCTCGAAGCGGACGACCGCCTTCGCGTGCAAAACGACCTGCACCTGATGTGGAACGCGCAGTCGGATGCCACGGCAAGCCTGTTTTTGGCCATCACAGCCGCCGACGGCACCGTGATGAGCTGCCGCCTTGAAGACGACGGCGATTTCACGTTGCCGTCAAGCCTGCTTGAGCCGTTCAAAAGCACCCGCGGCGCCGAGCTGACGTTGCGTCGCGTGACCATGAAGGACACGGACGTCGACGGCCTTGACCGCGTCCGCATCGTGTTTGGCGCGCGCGATTCGCTGTTCCTCTTCTGGTAATCCCTCACATCTGATACACACGCGGACCTAGCTTGCCCGGAGCAAGGATATGGACCGAAGAAAAACGACGCGTGATATCGCCAAGCAGTACCTCAATGGCGACAAGCTCACGATGGTGACGTGCTACGATTACACGTTCGCGCGCTTGGTACAGCGGGCCGACATCGACGTGATCCTCATCGGAGATAGCCTCGGTAACGTTGTCCAAGGCCACGACACCACACTCCCCGTCGAAGTCGACGACATCATCTACCACAGCCGAGCGGTCGCCCGCGGCAACTCTTCCGCGCTGATCCTCGCGGATATGCCGTTCCTGAGCTACCAAGCCAACGACGACGAGGGCGTTCGCCAAGCCGGCCGCATGCTCAAAGAGGGCGGCGCCCAAGCCGTCAAGGTCGAGGGCGGAGCTCACCTCGCGCCGATGATCGAACGCATGGTCCGCGCAGGCATCCCGGTCTGCGGCCATCTTGGGCTTACGCCCCAGTCGGTGCACGCCTTCGGTGGCTTCCACGTTCAGGCGCGCTCCGAAGACGCAGCCGATCGGTTGATGCAAGACGCCCTCGCGCTCCAAGCCGCCGGCGCGTTCATGATCGTGCTCGAAATGGTCCCTGCCGACCTCGCTGCACGTGTGACCCAGGCGCTGCAGATCCCGACCATCGGGATCGGTGCAGGCGCCCAGACCAGCGGCCAAGTCTTGGTCATCTACGATCTCTTGGGCCTGAACAAAGACTTTCGTCCCAAGTTCCTCAAACACTTCGCGTCGCTCGAAGAGACCGTCATCCAAGCCCTCGAGGCTTACCGTGATGAGGTCAGATCTGGCGCGTACCCTGACGACGACCACTCTTTCTGATGCTGATCCTTGAGACCGTCGAAGACTTCCGCGCCGCGAGGCGCGCGCTAGGTGGCACCCTGGCCTTCGTGCCCACGATGGGAGCCTTGCACGCGGGTCACGTCTCGCTCATGCATTTTGGCCTCGAACATGCCAACCACCTCGCCGTCAGCATCTTTATCAACCCAACACAGTTTGGACCCAACGAAGACCTCGACGTCTATCCGCGTGACCGCGAGGGCGACATCGAGAAGTGTCGCGCCGCGGGCTGTGACCTCCTCTTTTTCCCGCCCGTTGAACAGATGTACCCCGACGGCGCCAGCCAGCTTACCCACGTCGACGTCGATCGATTGACCTCGGGACTGTGCGGTGCCTCGCGCGTGGGCCACTTCCGTGGTGTCACCACGGTCGTGACCAAACTGTTCAACATCGTGCAGCCGGATGTCGCGGTCTTTGGGCAAAAAGACTACCAGCAGTTCGCTGTCCTCAAGCAGATGGCGCGCGACCTCAACATGCCCATCGAGGTCATCTCGGCACCCACCCATCGCGAGGCCGATGGACTCGCCATGTCGAGCCGAAACCGCAACCTCAATCCCTCGGATCGCGGCGTCGCACTTGGCCTTCGCAAGGACTCAAGCGCGCTTGGGAACTCTACCAAGCCGGAGAACGTGACGCCTCAACGCTTGAGGCCGCCACGCGCGCTCACATGGTGCAATCCGGTGTCCGCGTGGACTACGTCAGTTGTGTCGACCCGCTGACCCTGCAACCTGCCGTCCACCCGCAGCCTATGCTCATGGCGGTCGCGGGATTTGTCGGGAGCGTGCGATTGATCGACAACATGCGCCTCGATGCGCCTCTGCCTTTACCCCTGAGTTGAGATGAAACGAATCCTTCTAGTGAGTCTGGTGCTCGTCGCCGCCTGTGGCGAAGACGCCAAAGAGGTCGCCGCCGTCGACAAGTGTGAGGCAGATGGTCTTGCCGTGTATGCCGTGGGGGACATTGTCACGGATGCCGGCACGTTCAAGATCAAAACGGCTCTTAAGGAGGCAAACGGCAACATCAAAGGCCAAGACCTTCAGATCGAGGTCGGTGAGCTCCCGCGCGAGGCTGACGCCCCCACGATCTTGCTCAAGATCCGAGAGAACACCGCCCAAGATAGCCTCCTGGACAATTTCGCCAACGCCGCAAACGACGGGGCAGTGACGCTGACCTTTAGCGACGCCTCGACCCCGGACGCCATGGCCGTACGTCGCAGCGACCTCGCTGGGTTCCCTTGCTCGATCGCCGACGGGACCACTTGTGGTCAGATAGCCCTCGACACCGCTGATCCCAACGTGATCTCCGACAACGACGACAAGGTCTACAACTTCAAGTCGGGCACGTTCACGATCGTCGAGGTCAACAACACGTCGTCTCGCCTCTTGCTCAAGTTCGACGCCGTGCTCGGCCCCAATATCCTCAAAACGGGCGACACCTCGACCGGCCAGATTCAGGGGTGCATCGACGCGAAATACGCGTCGCTTGGGCCCAACGGGATCTCGCTGCGCTAACACGCTTGACACCCCTCGACGTGGCCACTAGAAACTGAATCACGATTCATTTTGGGTCGTGTTCACCCCTGACGAAGTGTTGACATGTCACAAGCTGACAAGTCCCGGGCCACAACAGACAAGCGCGAGCGAATCCTTGATGGGGCGCTCAAAGCGTTTGCACGCAAGGGGTTCTACAACACCAAAGTCTCGGAGATCGCCAGCGAGGCCGGTGTCGCCGACGGCACGATCTACCTCTACTTCAAGAACAAAGACGATCTTCTGATCTCGTTGTTCGAAGACCGCATGGAATGGGTCATTGATCGGCTCAAGACCGAACTGGACGCGGTCGGAGACAGCGTCGAAGAACGGTTCCGCCGCGCGGTTGAGCTGCATTTCCAGCTCGCGATCGACGAGCCCGATCTCTCCGAATTTATCACCGTCGAGCTTCGGCAAAGCGCTAAATTCATGAAGGAGTACAAGAATCCAAAGTTCTTGGACTACCTGCGTCTGCTCGATGGTTTGGTCGAGGACGGGCAGAAACAAGGCGTCTTTCGCGCCGATGTTGAGCCCCGACTCCTTGGGCGCGCCATCTTCGGTGCCCTCGACGAAGTACTTCTTTTGTTGACGTTCTCTCGGTCGCCCAATCGCGATGTCGCTGAAATGACCCGCCAAGTGACCGAAATATTTATTGACGGTTTACGCGCACGCTAAGCGTGTCTCTCACAGGAGGAAGTTGTGAAAATCCTCACGACAGTTAAGCGGGTCACCGACCCCGACATGAAGGTCAAAATCAAACCCGACGGAACCGGCATCGTGACCGACAACGTCGAGTACAAGATGAACTCCTTTGACGAATATGGCGTTGAAGAAGCTATTCGCCTCAAAGAGAAACACGGCGGCGAAATCGTCGTGGTGTCGGTCGGCCCGCCCGAATCGGCCACTCAAGTGCGCACGGCTTTGGCCATGGGCGCCGATCGTGGCGTCATCGTTCAAGCCCCCGAAGGTTTGGACAGCGACGCGGTTGCGCGTCTGCTCGCTGAGGTCATCAAGAAGGAAGCCCCCGATGTCATCATCATGGGCAAACAGTCGGTCGACAGCGACCGCAACCAAACCGGACAGCTGCTTGCAGCGTACCTCGACTACCCGCAGGCGACGTTCGCCTATTCGGTCGAGATCGCGGACGGATGGGCATCGGTGGGTCGAGAAGTCGACGGCGGCACGAGCACCAAGCGCGTCAAGCTGCCCGCGATCATCACGGCCGACCTGCGCTTGAACGAACCCCGTTACGCGCCGCTGCCAGGCATCATGAAGGCCAAGAAGAAACAACTCGACCAATACACACCCGACGATTTGGGTGTGGACGTGACCGAGCGCGTCCGCGTGCTCAAGTTCACGGCCCCGGCCGAACGCCAAGCCGGCCGCGTCGTCGCGTCGGTAGACGAGTTGATCAACGTGCTTCGTAACGAGGCCAAGGCTTTCTGAGCCGGTAGAACTTAAGGAGTTTAAGATGAGCAATATTCTTGTTGTTGGGGAGCACCTCAACGGAAAGCTTCGTAAGGTCACCCTCTCGACCGTTACGTTCGCCAAAGAAGCAGCAAAAGTGACCGGCGGTCAGGTCTACGTCGCCCTGTTGGGCCACAACATCTCGGCGGCTGTCGAGCAGGCCTCAAAAAGCGGCGCCGACAAGGTCTTCTTCGAAGACAACGCTGTGTTCGCCAACTACCTCGCCGAAACATACGCCCCAGGCATCGCCAACATCGCCAAAGAAAGCGGTTCGACGATCATCTGCGGCCCGTCGAGCACCTTCGGCAAAGACTTGCTTCCGCGCATCGCAGGCAAACTCAACGCCGGCATGGTCTCGGATGCGATCAAGGTTTGGGACGACGGTGGGATGAAGTTCGACCGCCCCCTCTGGGCCGGAAACGTCATCACCACGGTCGAGGTCACCACACCCACAAAGGTCGTCTCGGTCCGAACCACCGAGTTTGATGCCCTGCCTGAGTCAGCACCCTGCCCAACGGCCGCCTTCACCACCGGTGTGGCAGCGGTGGACAACGCACAGTTCGTCAACTTCGATCAGGTCAAATCCGAACGGCCCGAGCTGACCGACGCCGCCGTCATCGTGGCGGGTGGACGCGGCCTGAAGTCCGGCGAAAACTTCGGCATGATCGCCGAGCTTGCTGACCTTCTCGGCGGTGCCGTCGGCGCAAGCCGTGCAGCCGTGGACAGCGGCTACGCCCCCAACGACTGGCAGATCGGGCAGACCGGTAAGGTCGTGGCACCAAACCTCTACTTCGCCGTCGCGATCTCTGGGGCGATTCAGCACCTTGCAGGCATGAAAGGCTCGAAGTGCATCGTGGCCATCAACAAGGATGCCGACGCGCCGATCTTCCAAGTCGCTGACTACGGCTTGGTCGCAGACGCTTTCCAGGTGGTGCCCGAACTGACGCAGAAACTCAAAGCCGCAGGCGTTGGGCAATAATGCGTCAAAATTTTGGCGCGTGACTATGACGGTCATTCGTCGACACGTAAAGTGACGATTTGATGAAAGTCACTTGACACGCTGTAAATCAAAATCTAGATTCGAAGTGTCTCGAGGGACGGTCGACATGCGTTCCCCCCAGGTCGTTAGTCAGGTGTATGTTCCATGACTACATTTGTCCTTCGAGACACCTTTTCCCCCCTCCAAGTAACGACTCAGTAAGACGCTAAGACCCCTTACGCTTCAACGCGTTTTTGGTTAACTTCGCGCGTCGAATTCCTTGCCGACTTTGAAGTCGGTGCAGTTTGGGTCGTCTATGAAACTCATTTTTAATGGCATGCTCGCAGGTGTGGTGGTCGGTTTCGTCCTGACGCTGTGGAGCTTCGCTGGTGTCGCGTCCGCGATGGCCGATCAACCCGAATCGGTAGGCGTTCTGTTTGTGCTCAGCGCGTTTGGCATGCTCGCCGTGCCTGCCATCGCCTACGCCGTCGGATTGTCCTTCTTGACCGAAATCTGGCGTCGTTTTGGGACAACCCCGACCGGATCCCGGATTCGCGCAGCCGCCACAGATCCCACGGTCGACCGTTTCATGGCGGCGGCGCTGCTAGCCCTGCCGGTCGTATCGATCCTCGTGTCTGCCACGCAGATGCTCGTCCACCTCGCTGTAACTTCAAAATTCCAGCGCCCGTCGTTCCAAGCGCTGGGCTTGGCAGGCTCCTCGGCCGTGGCAGTTTTGGTCATGCTCGCGTTCTCGCCCGCGTTCGTGTGGTTGCTCGGGTTTGTCACCTCCCGCATCCCCGCCGGCGACGGGAAGGCGACCCGGTTGGTGGGCCAGGGCATTCTGATCTCGTGTTTGGTTGCCGCGCTCGCAGGGTTCTTCTACGCCAAAGGGCTCAACGTTTGGTCGACCCAAACATTGGCGATGGGGCTCTTCTTGGTGGTGTCGGTGCCGATCGTGTTCGTGGCGTTTGTGCGACTGAATATTCAGCGTGTAGCGATCGCGGTCGGCGTACCCATCGCCGGCACGCTCGCTGCGTTGGGGTGTTTCCTCGGCGCGATGTCTTGGACCAGCTCGTCGGACGCGATGCGCCAAGCGACCACCAAACACTCGGCGCTGATTCAGCTCGAGGCCCGAGTCCTCCAGCGTTTTGCCGACCGGGATAAGGACGGTGTTGCCGCCGGTTTTGGTGGCGCAGATTGTGATGACTCTAACCCTGAGATTTACCCCGGTGCACGTGACACCCCAGGCAACGGCATCGACGAGAGCTGCTCAGGTGCGGACGCCGAACTGCCTTCGGGCAACGACCACCCATCGCGCAAACTCGTGGCGACAGCCATCGACGCCGGGCGCGCGGCCGCAACAAAAGCGGCGGAAAATCTGCCCGATGCGCCCAAAAATGTGCTCGTCTTGCTCATCGATACCCTGCGCTTTGATCACCTCTCGCTGGCAGGCTACCCACGCAAGACGTCACCCAATCTCGATGCGCTCGCCGCCGATGCGGTCGTGTTCGAGAAAGCCTACGCAACCTCGCCTCACACGCCACGCAGCATGCCTGCCATCTTCATCAGCAAGTACCCAAGCCGCACAAAGTGGCGCGGAGCCCAATACAACTACCCGCGCGTCGAGCCCGAAAACACGAGCTTCTTTGAAGTGTTGCAGGAACAAGGACACCGAAACTTTGGCTTTACGTCCCACCACTACTTCCAAGAGAAGCGCGGCCTGTGGCAAGGCTTCGAGAAGTGGGACAACGACGGGTGGCTCGACATCGCTCCTTCAAACGACGACATCGCCGCTCCACGTATTTGGGCCAAGTTTGAGCCATTCCTTGAACAGATGGGCAAAGAACAGAGCGCGCCCGACGCCAAGCCGTTCTCGGCGGTGGTGCACTTGTTTGAGCCCCACGCACGGTGGATCGCACACGATGCGTTCGATTTCGGTGCAGGCGCGGACACACGTGAAAAGTTCATCAACGCCTACGACTCTGAGATCGCCTACGTCGACGACTACATCGGCAAGATCACCCAAAAGCTCAAGGACACCGGTCTTTGGGACAAAACCGTGATCGTGGTCGTTTCCGACCACGGCGAGGGATTCAACGAACACGGCTACTACTTTCACGGACAGAACCTCTATAACGAGGTCACGCACGTCCCGCTCATCGTCCGAGTCCCCGGATGGCCTGGTCGGAAAGTCAACACGCCGGTGTCCATCTTGGACGTCGGGCCCACGGTCATTGATATGCTCGGCTATCCGCTTCCCGCAGACTACGACGGGATAAGCCTTGTTCCCGCGATGGTCGGTGGCACGCTCGCTGATCGTCCCGTGTTTGCCGAACTCCTTCCGTACACAAGCTGGAAAGAGCATCACACGGCGATTTTTGCGGGCAACCTCAAGTACATCAAGGTTCTGACGTCGGGCAGCGAGGAGCTCTATGACCTCGCCGCCGATCCAGGCGAGAAGAGCAATCTGCTCAAGGATCGCCCCGACGACGCCGCGCGCATGCGAACCTTGCTCGACAATTTCCTCAACCAATGACGTCCAAGGTTCTCGTCAGCGCGTGCCTTCTGGGCCAACCCGTGCGCTACGACGCCCGGTCCAACGCCAACACACGGCTTATGGAGATCCAGCGCGAGGGGCGTGTCGTTCCAGTGTGCCCCGAGGTCGCGGGCGGCCTCGCGGTTCCGCGTCCAGCAGCCGAGATCGTCGGCGGGGACGGCAACGACGTATTGGATGGCAACGCGACCGTGCAGACGGCCGACGGCATAGACGTCACCAAGGCATTCATCGATGGTGCTCACCACGCATTGCGTCTGGCCCAGCGGCATGGTGTGGCTGCAGTGGTGCTCAAGGCTCGCAGTCCATCGTGCGGCAACCATGCCATCTACGATGGCTCCCACTCAGGAGTCCTAACCGCGGGGGAGGGCGTCACCACGGCGCTTCTGCGACGCCACGGGATTCTGGTGCTCAACGAAGACGAGCTCGACCAATTGCCGTAGCGTCGCTGGGGCGTCAGCCGCCGAAGCAGGTGTAATTCCTCACAAACGCGTGTATAGAGTTCGCTGCCAAATTCCTCGGGTTGTGTCATGCGTCTGTCTCAAGGGTTTGTCCCCACGCGAAAAGAAGATCCATCGGATGCTGAGGTAATTAGCCACCGTCTGCTCATCCGTGCGGGGTATATTCGTATGCTCGCGCGCGGCATCTACACCTTCATGCCGCTAGGGTGGCGAAGCGTTAAGAAGATCGAACAGATCATCCGCGAGGAAATGGACGCGTCGGGCGCCCTCGAGGTTCATATGCCTGGCGTGCAGCCTGCCGAACTCTGGAAGGAGTCGGGCCGGTGGGAGCACTACGGGTCCGAGCTCTTGCGCTTTCAAGATCGAAAAGGCGCGGACTTTTGTCTTGGACCCACCCACGAGGAGGTCATCACCGACTTGGTCCGCAACGACGTCAGCAGCTACAAGCAGCTTCCGCTGAATCTGTACCAAATCCAGACAAAGTTCCGCGACGAACCCCGTCCGCGATTCGGCCTGATGCGCGGCCGTGAGTTCATCATGAAAGACGCGTATTCGTTCGATCTGGACGAAGCGGGCGCGCTGAAAAGCTACGACATCATGTTCGAAGCGTACCACCGCATTTGCAAACGCCTCGGCTTTGAATTCCGAGCCGTTGAGGCGGACACGGGGAACATCGGTGGAACCCGTTCACACGAGTTCCAGGTGCTCGCTGACACCGGTGAAGACCAGATCGTGAGCTGCCCAGCTTGCAACTACACCGCAAACGTCGAAAAAGCAGAAGTGCAGGTCGACGCGTCGGCCCGCCCAGCGGATGCGCAGCTCGGTGTCATGACCAAGGTCGAGACGCCGGCCAAACGCACGATCGAAGAGGTCAGCGGTTTTCTCGATCGTCGCGCATCACAGTTCATCAAGACTCTGATCTTCATGGCGGATCTCAAACCGATCGCCATCTTGGTGCGCGGCGACCACGAGGCCAACGAGATCAAAATTAAATCGTTTCTTGCCACACACCTTGGTCACAACGTCGAAGAACTGCGCATGGCGTCAGACGCCGAAGTCTTCGAGGCCACCAGGGCCCCGGTCGGATTTGCCGGACCCATTGGCCTTAAGATTCCGGTCTACGCCGACTGGGCGATCAACGGACTGGTCAACGGCGTCGCGGGAGCCAACGAGAAGGACATGCACCTCGTCGACGTCAACCACGGGCGCGATTTCGAGGTGACAGCGTTTGGTGATCTGCGGTTGGCGCGCGAGGGAGACGCCTGCGGCCGCTGTGGCGGTCCCTTTGACGCCCACCGCGGCATCGAGGTGGGGCATGTGTTTTACCTCGGGACGAAGTACTCCGATGCCCTCAACGCAACCGTCCAGGACGAAGAGGGCAAGAAGCGCGCGCTCGTCATGGGCTGCTACGGCATCGGCGTGACGCGAATGCTCGCGGCCATCGTCGAGCAAAACCACGACGAGAACGGCATCATTTGGCCCATGGCAGTCGCGCCGTACCATGTTGTCGTGATGCCCATGCAAACCCAAGACGCCGACGTCATGGAGGCCGCCAATACGATCTATCGCGATCTTCGGGCGGCAGGCGTTGAGGTTGCCCTCGACGATCGCGACCTGCGTCCGGGGTTCAAGTTCAAGGATGCGGACCTCATCGGGTTCCCCCTCCGTATCACCGTTGGCGCAAGAGGCCTGAAGGAAGGCCAAGTCGAATTCAAGGCACGACGAGACTCCGAAAACACCATGATCGCTGTGGCTGCGATCGTGGATCACGTGGCTGGCATCGTTGACGAGGCATTGAGATGAACGCAGAACAAGCGGAAAAGTTGCGAAAACACGTGATCGTGGCGCTCGATCTCGACACGATGGATGACGCGCTACAACTTGTGGATCGTCTGTTCCCAACCGTCGACAAATTCAAAGTCGGCAGCCGCATGTTCACGGCGTTCGGTCCGGCCCTGCTCGACGCGATCGCGAAACGTGGCGCATCGGTGTTCCTCGACCTCAAGTTCCATGACATCCCAAGCGTCGTTCAAGCGGCCTGCGCCTCGGCAGCCCAACATCCAAGCGTGTTCTTGATGACCATTCACGCGCTTGGTGGGCCAAGGATGATCGCCCAAGCAAGCGAGGGCGCCGGCCAAACGGGAAGCGCCAAAGTGATCGCCGTCACGGCCTTGACCAGTCACTCGGGAACCGATGTGCACGCCCTGGGCGTGCGTGATTCCCTCGAAGACTGGGTCGAGCGACTGGCCGTGATGGCCACCGAAGCCGGTGCCCACGGCCTAGTCTGTTCGCCGCACGAGCTTGAGCGTCTCAAGCCCATCGTGCCCCAAAACTGCATTTTTGTGACGCCCGGTATCCGAACGACCGATGCGGCCGCTGATGATCAGACACGTGTCATGACGGCGGCGCAAGCCATCGAGCGCGGCAGCACCTATCTGGTGATCGGACGACCTGTCTATGGCGCTGCTGACCCCGTCCACGCCCTCGAAGCCATCGGAGCCACACTTTGAAGGTTTTCGGAGTACACCCCGTCGAGGAAGTCCTGCAGACCGCGAGTGAGCACGTGCGTTCCGTCGCAAGCGCGCGCTGGGACGCGAGCGAATTGGCCCGCGTTCGTGAGCTGTGCGACCAGTTCGCCATTCGGCGCCAGAGCGTTTCGAAGGAACAGCTCGACGAAATGACCGATGGAGCGAGACACCAGGGGATCATCGCCGAGCTTGCGGCTTTCCGTTACGCGACGCTCGAGGATGTGACCGCGGCGACCCAAGACGCTACGAGCGCATGCGTTTTGGTCCTCGATCAAGTCCAAGACCCCCAAAATCTGGGAGCCATTCTGCGCACGGCAGCGGGAATGGGCGCCGACGCAGTTGTGATCCCCAAAGATCGCGCCGCAGAGGTGACCGCGACCGTCATCCGCGCGTCCGCGGGCCTCGCGTTTCGTGTCCCCGTGGTCCAAGTCACGAACGTCGCGCGCTGCCTCGACCAGCTCAAAGAGGCCGGATACTGGTCCGTTGGCACCTTCATGGACGGAGAAAAAGAAGCGTGGGATCTCGACTTGCGTATGAAGACAGCACTGGTCATGGGCGGTGAGCACAAGGGCATCCGCCCACTCGTGGAGCGCAACTGCGACTTCCGTGTGCAAATTCCACTCGCCGATGGCGTTGAAAGCTTGAATGTTGCGACCGCAGCGGCGATCCTGCTCTACGAATTCAGACGGCAAAACCATTGAGTGATGCGACTTTCGTGCGTGAGGCGGGGCTGACTGAGGTGATTGACTTGGTGCGCAATGCCGAGTCGCCTGCGATCGGCCGAATTTTGGACCAGATCAGCGTGTGGTCAGGCCCCTTCCGCGTGCACGATGGTGACCTGGAGATCGAAGGAAATTTCACGGTCGATCCAACGCCGACGCTGGTTTGGGGCAATCTTACCGTCAAGGGAACCCTCATCGATGGCCGAGAAGGCGGCCAGACGTTGCTGGTCGTCTTGGGCGATCTCACCGCGGACAATGTCGTGGTTCGCAGTGCGCTTGGCGTCTCGGGCACGGTGCATGTCTACGGAACATTGGTCGCATCCATCCAAGAGACCCGCCGCGCCGCGTCGGAATGCGTGGTGGTTGGCGGTGCGATCCACGTCAACACGCTGGTCAATGCAGGGCATTGGTTCCATCTCATGGGGCTCGTGGACGCCGAGGCCGTGTTTGGTCACTTCGAAGACGTGGAGCACAGCGGCTACGAGGCCGCCGAGCTCTTTGAGTCCGAGTACATTGACGCCACAAGTGGAGCGCATGGCGCCCTGGATGTCCCCAAGGTGATCGCCGGCCTCGTGGCAGGAAAACGCGTCACGAAAGACGCACCGACCACCCGTCGTCGCGCACTCTTCGCCGCCCTGGAAACGCTGGACGAACGCAGCGCGATCACCCTCGAAGACGCCGGCATTTCCGAGATTCCCGAAGAAGTCTTCCACGCACCCAACCTTCGAAAGTTGGTGCTCGATTTCAACGAGATCTACGCACTTCCGCCGCGAATCCGAGAGCTTAAAAGCCTAAAAGACCTCAGTTTGGACGACGCCCCATTGCGAGCCCTACCCGACGAGATCGGCGAGCTGACCAATTTGGAGGTCCTGAGCCTTCGATTTGTGAAACTCAAACGCTTGCCGCCAACCTTTGCGGCGCTTAAGAATCTACGGGAACTCTACCTGACCTTCAGCTCACTCGACGGGTTCCCGCTCGAACTCTTGGAGCTGCCACGGCTCGAGAAGGTCAGCCTGTGGCACTGCACCGACGATCCGGACAAGCTCGAAGCGTTTATCGCCCACCTCTCAACCATGCCGTCCCTGCGCCTCCTAGCTCTGTGCCAAGGTGAGATCCGAAGCATGCCCGAGAATCTCGACCAGCTCGCCGGACTCGAGGAGCTACAGATCGTCGATCAACGCTGTTCCGAAGCCGAGATCGCCAGAATTCGTGAAGTTCTTCCCAATGTTCGGCTAAAGACCACCGCGTGAACCCACAAAATGCACTTCAGAAGCATTTCGGTTCTTGACACGATTCCCCCTGTTGATTATCCCTAGCGGCCCGTTCGATAGGACGGTCTTTGAAATGGCGCCTAATAGCGTGCGTATGCTGGTGTAGCTCAATTGGCAGAGCAGCTGTTTTGTAAACAGCAGGTTGCGGGTTCGAGTCCCATCACCAGCTTCCGGATTATCCGGCGTGACGTTTAAAGGTGGGGTACCCGAGCGGTCAAAGGGACCAGACTGTAAATCTGGCGGCTCAGCCTTCGAAGGTTCGAATCCTTCCCCCACCACTGTTTTGGCATGGATGCCAAAACAACGAGCACATATGCGGGAATAGCTCAGTTGGTAGAGCATCAGCCTTCCAAGCTGAGGGTCGCGAGTTCGAGTCTCGTTTCCCGCTTTTGCTCAGTCAGTCTGGTGGCTGACTGCCCTCGTAGCTCAGTGGTAGAGCACTTCCATGGTAAGGAAGGGGTCCCCGGTTCAAGTCCGGGCGAGGGCTCTTGACATCAGTGGATGTCAAATGTAAAGCGGCTCCGGCGAGTCGCTCTTTGTTTGGCGACAACATTTTGTAAATGCAGAATCCGGCCCAACGTAGGGCGCAGAAGGAGTAGACAATGGCTAAGGAAAAGTTCGCGCGCACAAAGCCGCACGTCAACATCGGTACTATCGGTCACGTTGACCACGGAAAGACCACTCTGACTGCGGCCATCACGAAGGTCCTCTCGGAGAAGTTCGGTGGCAAGTCGATGAAGTTCGACGAAATCGACAAGGCTCCAGAAGAGCGTGAGCGTGGTATCACGATCTCGACGGCACACGTTGAGTACGAGACGACCAACCGTCACTACGCACACGTGGACTGCCCAGGACACGCTGACTACGTCAAAAACATGATCACCGGTGCAGCTCAGATGGACGGCGCAATCCTCGTCGTTTCGGCTGCTGACGGCCCCATGCCTCAGACGCGTGAGCACATCCTCTTGGCTCGTCAGGTCGGTGTTCCTGCGATCGTCGTGTTCCTCAACAAGGCTGACGTCGTCGACGACGCCGAAATCCTTGAACTCGTTGAGCTCGAAGTTCGTGAACTTCTCTCGACGTACGACTTCCCAGGCGACGACGTGCCGATCGTCACCGGCTCGGCTCTCCAAGCGCTTGAAGGCAACCAGGGCGACTACGGTGTCCCTGCGATCTACAAGCTCATGGACGCTGTCGACAGCTACATTCCGCTTCCAGAGCGCGAAATCGACAAGCCATTCCTGATGCCTGTCGAAGACGTGTTCTCGATCTCGGGTCGTGGTACCGTCGTCACCGGCCGTATCGAGCGCGGAATCGTCAAGGTCGGCGATGAAATCGAAATCATCGGTCTGGCTGCGAAGTCGGAAAAGACGACCGTCACGGGCGTTGAAATGTTCCGCAAGCTCCTTGATCAGGGCCAAGCTGGCGACAACGTCGGTTGCTTGCTCCGCGGTGTGAAGAAAGAAGACGTCGAGCGTGGCCAAGTGTTGGCGAAGCCCGGCTCGGTGACTCCTCACACGAAGTTCAAGGCTGAAATCTACGTTCTGTCGAAGGAAGAAGGCGGCCGTCATACTCCGTTCTTCACCGGTTACCGTCCCCAGTTCTACTTCCGTACCACGGACGTGACGGGCATCGTGACCCTTCCTGAAGGAACCGAGATGGTTATGCCTGGCGACCGTGTCACGGTTGGTGCCGAACTCATCACCCCAATCGCCATGGAGAAGGAACTTCGCTTCGCCATTCGCGAAGGTGGTCGTACCGTCGGCGCTGGCGTCGTCACCGAGATCGTCGCCTAAGTTGGAATTCCGGCGCATGCGCCGGAGTTTTGGACCCAGTGCAGTGATTTCTCGGACGAAGGGAACAATTGGGTTCCCTTTCGCCGTCTAAAGCACTACACGTCCACAGGGGTGTAGCTCAGCTAGGTAGAGCACCGGTTTCCAAAACCGGCGGTCGGGGGTTCGATCCCCTCCGCCCCTGCTGCTTCCCAAATGGATGCAGTCGAAGATGAGTCCGCTGGCTCACTTTGGAGAAATGTCGATGGAAGTTTCGCGTTACGTCAATCTGTTTTACGCCTCCTGTTTCATCATCGCGGTGGTGATCTTCAACAAGCTTGTGCGTCAGATTTGGGATGCGGTGGAACAGTTGCAAGACGTTTCCATTGTCGGAAACACCATCACGCTCACCAGCGTTCTGGCGGTCGTGCTGGCCGCCGGTCTGACCGCCTACGCGTTTAAGCGGGAAGACTATCGCGCGTACGTCAGTGAAGTGGTCATTGAGCTCAAGAAAGTGACATGGCCCACGTTCGAGCAGACGAAGCGTTCCACCTTTATCGTTGGAGCCTTCACCGTTGTCGTCAGCCTCTACCTGTTCGGTATGGATACGATCTGGCGCTACCTTACTGACCTTTTGCTGATTCATGGCTGAACAAAATGACTGACAAGAAGTGGTACATCGTTCAGACCTACTCGGGTTACGAGAACAAGGCCAAGATCGCGCTCGAAGAGCGGATCAAGACCTCAGGTTTCGCGGACATGTTCGAGGAAATCTTCATCCCCATGGAGACTGTCGTCGAAATGCGCAACGGCAAGCGCCGTGAAGTAAAGCGCAAGTTCTACAACGGCTACATCTTCGTGAAGATGGAGCTCGACGACAACACGTGGCACACCGTCAAGAACACACCCAAAATTGTTGGGTTTGTCGGTGGCTCGCAGACCAAGCCAACACCGGTGCCTGAGCACGAGGTCAAACAGATCACGCAGCGCATCGAAGAAGGCACGATGAACGCCAAGACCCAGGTCAATTACAGCCAGGGTGATAAGGTGAAAATCACAGAAGGAAACTTCAAAGATTTCACCGGGACGGTCGAAGAAGTCGACGAAGAAAAAGAACGCCTGAAGGTGTACGTCCAGATCTTCGGACGCCCCACCTCGGTCGAATTCTCCTTCAAAGAAGTGACCGCCGCCGTCGAAGAATAAAATCCGCAAGATCATCTTGCGTGTTTAGGCGCCAAACTGTAGAAGTTCGGCGCCTTTTTTGTCGGGTTCGCCCGATCAAATCGCAGGAGTTGGTTCAAACCCCGCCATGGTTTGTGCGCCAACGCAGACTGCAACCCGTCTTCAAAGACGGCCTGACACAGGAGTCGTTATGGCAAAGAAAGTAGTGGGCATGATTAAGCTTCAGGTCCCGGGCGGTCAGGCGAACCCCTCGCCTCCGGTCGGTCCCGCGCTTGGTCAGCACGGCGTCAACATCATGGAATTCTGCAAGGCGTTCAACGCGCAGACGCAAGACCAAATCGGTGTGCGTTTGCCCGTCGTGATCACCGTCTACGGCGACCGTTCCTTCTCGTTCATCACAAAGACGCCTCCAGCGTCTTTCCTGATCCTGCGTGAGCTGGGTCTCAAGAGCGGAAGTGGCGTGCCGAACCGTAACAAGATCGGCTCGCTGACGTGGGAGCAAGTGAAGAAAATCGCAGCCATCAAGCTGCCTGACTTCAACTGTGATGACATCGAAGCTGCAGCGAACACCATTGCGGGCAGTTGCCGCTCGATGGGCGTTGACATCATCAAGGACTAAGCCATGCCAAAGCACGGAAAGAAATTTATCGAAGCATCCAAGAAGCGCGACGCGGCACAACGCCAAACGCTCGAAGATGCAGTTGCGTTGGTCAAATCGATGGCGTCGGCAAAGTTCGACGAGTCCATCGACGCCGCGTTTAACCTCAATGTTAACCCCCGTCACGCCGAAGAAATGGTGCGTGGTTCGGTGGTTCTTCCTCACGGCCGCGGCAAGAACACGCGTGTTCTTGTGTTCGCAAAGGGTGAGAAAGAAGCCGAAGCTCGCAATGCCGGGGCCGACCACGTTGGCGCCGATGACCTCGTTCAGAAGATCACCGAAGGGTGGTTGGAGTTCGACGTCGCTGTGGCAACTCCCGACATGATGGGTCAGGTTGGTCGTATCGCGCGTGTCCTCGGACCCCGCGGCTTGATGCCCAACCCCAAGTCGGGCACCGTGACGTTCGAAGTCGAGAAGATCATCAAAGAACTCAAAGCAGGTCGCTGTGATTTCCGCGTCGATAAGGCCGGTATCATCCACATTCCTGTGGGCCGCGTCAGCTTCGGTTCTGAGCAGCTCCAAGAGAACATTGATGCCGTCGCCGAAACCCTTGCTCGCCTCAAGCCTGCAAGTGCCAAAGCGCCCTACTTTAAGACGATCTCGATCTCGTCAACGATGGGACCAGGCGTCAAGCTCGATACCGCCTTCGCTCTGGGTCACCTGTAAGATTCGGGCAACCGTTTTTTACAAAGCGACTGCAAAGCCTTGACGGCACGTGTGGGATCTGGTTTAAACCTGCTCCCGCACGCAGGTGCGACAACATAATGTGAATCGACTCGCGTCGAAGAAGCTGGTGAGAGGAGACTCTCTTAATATCCCGCGGAGACGTGTTCAGGTTTAGACCAACATGCGTGCCAAGCACGTATGGAACACGCATCCTTTGGACCCTCGCCAGCCAGCCTCGCGAGGGTTTTTTGTTTCCTGCGGTGACGCAGGTTTTTGGAGGATACATGAACAAGACCGAGAAGCAGGAGATCGTCGAAGAACTCCGCGAAGGTCTCGCCAACGCGAAGTCGGTGATCGTCACATCCCATGTGGGAATCGACGTCAACACCGTCAATCAGCTTCGGGCTGAGTTTCGCAAGGCCGGTGTCAACTACCACATCGTCAAGAACACCTTGGTGCGCTTGGCAGTGGCCGGTACTGACATGGAAGGCTTGGGCGAGCACTTGAAGGGACCGTCTGCCATTGCGTGGAGCACGGAAGAAGCACCGGCCCCCGCGAAGGTCATTCGCGATTTCAAGAAGAAGAATGACAAGTTTGTCGTCAAGGGCGGCTACCTCGTTGGAGGTGGTGTCATTGACGAGAAGGGCGTCGAAATGCTTGCGGACATGCTGTCGAAAGACGAACTCCAAGCAAAATTGCTTGGTGTCTTCAAGGCCGTCCCCGAGAAGTTCGTTCGCACACTCAATGCGGTGCCGCAGAAGATGGCTTTGCTTCTCTCGGCTCGCAAAGAAGACATCGCTTAACCACTAGAATCGTTTTGAATCAAGCGCGCTTCGGCGCGCGAAAAGGAGAAAGACAATGGCTGATATCTCGAAAGACCAAGTTATCGAATTCCTTAGCAACATGAGCGTCATCGAGCTCACCGACCTCATCTCGCACCTCGAGGAAAAATGGGGCGTGTCGGCTGCTGCTGCTGCACCTGTGATGGTTGCTGCTGCTGGCGGCGGTGCCGCTGCTGCTGCTGAAGAAAAGACCGAGTTCGACGTCGCTCTCAAGAGCTTCGGCGACAACAAGATCCAGGTCATCAAGGCAATCCGCGAAGTGACCGGCCTTGGCCTCAAGGAAGCAAAGGACCTCGTCGAGAGCGCTCCTGCAACCGTCAAAGAAGGCGTTGCGAAAGAAGAAGCCGAGAAGATCAAGGCTGCTTTGGAAGCTGCTGGCGGTACTGCCGAAATCAAGTAAGTTCAGGCTTACTGTCCAAAAAGGCCCGCGGAAACGCGGGCCTTTTTTTTGCCTAGCTCGTCAGGCGTTTGAACGACTCGTCCAATCGGTCACTCAACATTCTGCCGGCGTTGACGTCGTCATTCGGGAGCACGCTCCAACGAATGATCTCTTGGCCAATGGGGAACATCCGGGGCCCATTCTTTGTGGACACGCGGAACAGTGGAGGAGCCGGGAAGTCGTTGCCGGCTTTGCCCACGGCCCAACCAACCTGCATGCGCTGTGTGGCCTGCATATACACGCCGACAAAGTCGCACAGGGCTTTGAACGTCGACGGCAGCATCCAACGAAAGCGATGGGCGGAGTGATCAAGCAACAGCACATCCAGCTGGTCCAGACCCGCTCGATCGGGGGTGATGGTCACGCCAAAGTGGATCTTGATCTGGTCGGCGAGGAGCTTGGACGTCTCGCCAGGTACCTCGCCCCATCTGTTTGCGAGCAACGCTTCGTGGAGACGCTTCTCGATGCGCCGTAGCGGTCCTTCGAGGGCCTCGTCGGGCTGGCCGATCTCGGCGTGCCAGACCGACGTGGGGCGCTTAGGTATGGACCAGCCCGCCTGCATCGCTTGGTTCTCGATTGAAAGCATTCGGTTCTGAAACTGCTCGGCATCAAAGGGGGTTCGAACCAGACCGAAGCTCCCAAGCACACGTTCCGCGCCCACGCTCAAGGAGTCGAACACCAGCAGCCGCACCCCCCGAAAGTCGTAAGGCGTCTCGTGCTCGGCGTCGTGGCTGAGGTAGAGCAGCTGCGTGATCTCCAGCAGACGCCGAATCTGAGCTTCCATCGCTGAGAGTTCTTCGGGTTCGCGCCACATCGAGTAAAGCCATTCATGGCCTTCCTCAAGCTGAACCTCGAAGACTTGGGCGTGAACCTCCGGCCCTTGGGGCATGCCCTCGATCGGCTGGGACCGGCTGAGTTCGGGGATCAGACTGTCCAGCGGGCGATTTTCGTCCATACCGTGGGCTCCTCAGGCGCAGAACAAAGGATAACATATGATCTGCCTTATGTCGGCATTTCCGCGGATTGTCGCCCCTGAAGTACCGCGAGCACGGCGAGCCCCGGCAGCGCGCACAATGCGGTCAGCCCGAAGTAGGTCAGCCAGCCGACCTCATGGACGACAAATCCGGTGCCCATCCCGAACAAGGTGTGGAGCACGGAGCTGACTGCCGTCAGTAACGCGTACTGTGTGGCCGTGTAACGTCGGTTGCACAGACCGCTCAGGTACGCCACGAATGCGGCGGTGCCAAGGCCTCCCGTTAGGTTTTCTACCCCCACCATGGCGACCAAGCTGTAGACGTTTTTTCCCAGGTATGCCTGAAGGCAAAACATGAAGTTCGACAGCAGCTGGACCACCCCGGCGACCCAAAGCGACCCGACGACGCCCAACCTGCGGACCATGAGGCCGCCCAACGACACGCCGACTAGACTCGCGAACACGCCGAAGACCTTCGAGACATCGGCGATTTCGGTCTTGGAAAAACCAAGGTCGATCAGAAACGGATTGGTCATGGTGCCTGCGAGCGAGTCGCCCAGTTTGAACGTCAGGACAAACAGGAGCACCCACAGCCAGCTTGGTCGCGTGAGGAAATCTTTGAACGGCCCGATCACCCCCTCACGCAAATGTTCAACGAATCCGCCGAGCTGTTCGACGATCTCCTCGGAACGCGGCAGCAAGAGCGTCGTGATCACACCCACGCCCATCAAAGCAGCCATCAAGAGGTAGGTTTGAGTCCAACTTTGGGTGTAGGTGGCGACGTAGAGCGCACCAGCGCCCGCGACGAGCATGGCAATTCGGTATCCAAACACAGCCATTGCCGCGCCGGATCCTTGCTCTTCGTCGTCAAGCAGATCCACGCGATAAGCATCGATCACGACGTCTTGGCTCGCGGAAAGCGTCGCCACGGCGATGGCCAGAGCGCCGGTTAACACCGGCGTAACCGCCGGATTGGTCAGCGCGAGTGCGGCGATGGCGGCAATCAGGCCAACTTGGGTTGCCAAGATCCACGCTCGGCGATTTCCGAGCATCTCGGCGAGCCAAGGCAGGCGCAGGCGGTCGAGGAGGGGCGCCCATAGAAACTTGAGGTTGTAAGGTGTGGCCGTGGCCGAAAACAGACCCACAGTTTTGATGTCGAGGCCGACCTCCATCAGCCAAAACGTCAACGTGCTGTAGACCAGTAGCCGCGGCAATCCGCTCGAGAAGCCCAAGAAGAACAGGCCGATCATGCGACCTTCGAAACGACCTGCGGGGAACTTCACGGGAGGTTGCCATCCGCGTCGATGAGCACTGCGCCCGAGACGAACTTACCCTCTTCGATGGTCCACGATTCGATGGCCGATTTCACGTCGCCGGCGGCGTCGAAATCCACGGCGCCACTTGCGCCCAGATAATCGATGGAGTCGCCGTTTCGCAGAGTTGCGCTCGCAGAGAGCAAGTCGCCCGAGGCCTCATACTGCGCGCCGCTGGAAACACGCTTGAGCACGCCGCTGAGCGCGGTTCCGTTTGTGTCGGCTGGGGTGTCAACGGCGTTGAGCGCGAGCGCGACCAGCATCGCCGCGTCGTACGCACGATCCGCGAAGGGGAAATCCCGGGCGCCAAACGCGCCGGCGCCTTCATAGCGCACCTGGAACTGTTGAAACTGTGGGCTTTGGGTCGACTGTGGGGAGGTTCCGACGATCCTTGGATGAACGGCGCCGAACTTGGCCGCGTCCAGCAATCCCGCGTCGCGGGCCGCGTCGGTGAGCACCCAATCGGGCGCGTTGTCGGTCGCGAAGAGGGAGTCGAGCGCGAAGATCAATTGCTGACCCTCGACCGAACCCAGCACGACGATTGCCTCCGGCGCGAAACCCTCGGTCACAAAAAGCTGGGTAGCATCTTCGACGAGTGTTTCGGTGACCAAGCTGCCCTCTTGCACATCGTAGCGCAGTGTTTTGAAGACATCGGTCTGTGTGGCGCTCGGGGGCAACGCCGTCAGCAACGCCCCGAGCAACCCCTCACCATACGTGCTGTTGACCGCCAAGACTGCGATCGAGGCGTATCCACGTTGTTCGATCAGACTCGCGAGCGCGGGCGCTTGCAGCACATCCGAGGGGATCGTTCGGAATACGAGATCCTTGCCCGAATCAATCGCGGTGATCGATGGCGCCGTCGACGCCGGGGAAATCAGCAATGTGTCGCCCGGCACCGTCACCTGTTGCGCGACGGCAAGCGTTTCCGAGCTCGAGATCGACCCGATGACCGCGGCGAGCCCAAGCTCGGTGGATAGGTAATTCCCCTGTTCCACGGCGACCTCAACATCGTTGAGCGTGTCACACGTGATCTGCCCGATCTTCGCCCCGTTGACGCCGTTCGCGCTTTGGTTGACCTGTGCAAACGCCACGGTGACACCGAGATCGGTGGCCTGACCTTTTTCGGCGTTGCGGCCTGAGAGCGGCATCAGGCTGCCGACGTAGATCATTTCGGACTCGCGATTCTCAAGCGCTTGCGCCGCTGTGCAGCCCGCCTTGAGCGCAATGCACGCGCCTCGCACGCAGATTTCGGTGTCTGCGCATTCGCTCGCGGATGTGCACGTGGTCGTGTCGGCGCAGATCCCGTTGTCGCAGACGCCCGAGGCACACTCGCTGCCCGCGCTGCACTCGTTGAAGTCAGAGACGACCGAGCAACCGCCCAAGAGCGATGCTACGGCCAGCCCCCACACGTGTTGGCGAAATTTCATCGTAAGCCTTATGTCATTGCGCGCCCATGGTTTCGGGACTAATCGTAACCGCAAGCTGCTTCTATCAGAAGTAAGTTCACGTTTTGGTGCGGGCAAATGGAAGAAGAGTCAGAAGTCGTTGAAGCCCCTACCATGCGCTCACTGATCGTGCGCGGCGTGGTTACGACCGCCTTGATTGTGGCCGCGGTAGCCATCGTAGCCATTGTCGCACGCGGCCCGGCCGAGCAACTCGCCGACTGGATCGTCGAGCATCTAGGCGTTTGGGGGATTTTTGTGGCGGTATTGCTCGCGGACGCCCTGACGTTTCCGGTGCCCCCGGATACCTACCTGCTCGCAGCCGTGGCGAGCCACGCCGACGAGATTCAGATCTTGGCGGCGATCGCGGTTTCGTCGGTGATCGCTGGAAATTTGGCCTATGTATTGGGCCCGCTGCTTCAGCACGTTCCTCTGCTGGGAAAACGGATCGAGAAGTTTCGCCCCAAGGGCGAAGCCCTGTTCAAGAAATGGGGCCTTTGGACGGTGGTGGTGTCGGCGCTGACGCCCGTGCCGTTCAGCATCATCTGCTGGTTCGCAGGGATCTACAAGATGCCCTACCGCCCCTTCCTGATTGGCACGCTCGCCCGCATCCCTCGTTTTGTCGTGTATTACTATTTGTTCGAGTGGGGCTGGGCCTAGTCCGAAAACGCATCCCCGTGTGTCTCGATGGGCGTGATTCCGCGGAGCTCAGAAACAATCTCGTGGGGAAGAGGAAACCACCTCAAGGACTCGAAGTCCGCACTGACCTTGGGCGGAGCGTAGGTCACGCCGTCGACTTTGCTGGAGGCGATGTCAAAGATGCGACGTGCCTCTGCAAGGTAGTCGTCCATCGCCCACTCCGGCTCGGTCATATGCCGCGCCCGATACTCCATCTTGCCCGTGCGGTACGTGACGCTCTTGAGCGACAGTGGCGGATCGGGCCGACCTCGGCGGTGTTTCCACGTACCGGTCGCGGCGTCAAAGACGTAGTCGGGGATGAGCTTCCAACCGTGTTCGGCGACCATAGCGAGCGCCTCGACAATGAACTCAAACACTTCTTCGCTGATGAAGTAGTTGAAGTTGACGCGGACCCAGCCGGGTTTGATGCCTTCGCATCCTTGCACGATCTCGCGCTCGAACGCGTGTGAGCGGGTCAGGTCGATGCCCAAAAGGCGGTGGCCATACGGCCCCGCACACGAACATCCGCCGCGCGCTTGGATGCCAAACAGGTCGTTGAGCAACGCGACCACGAAGTTGTGATGTAGGTAGCGGTCGCCGTGCTGGATCATGAACGACACGATCGACAGGCGCCAGGCGTTGATGTTGCCCAAGATGCGGATCGAAGGAACGTCACTCCAGCGCGCGATCGCGCGTCGAACAAAATCTTCCTCGAGCTCGCGAATCTTGGCTTCTCCGACGGCCGACTTGAGCTGGAACACCAGACCCGCGCGAATCGACTCGATGATCGCGGGCGTCCCGCCTTCCTCGCGGTGGACCGGGTCGTCGAGGTAGCGGTGCTCTGCCGAGTTGACGTACGCGACCGTGCCGCCACCAGGGCTGCTCGGCACCCGATTGAGCAGCAGAGCTTTTTTGACGATCAGCAGTCCCGGCGTACCCGGACCGCCAATGAACTTGTGGGGAGACAGGAAAATCGCGTCCTTGTAGAGCAGGCCGTCGTCCTTGTCGTCGACCATGTTCATTTCGATCTTCACGTATGGTCCCGCGGCCGCGAAATCCCAGAACGAGAGCGCCCCGTGCGTGTGAAGCATGCGGGTGACCGCAGCCGTGTCCGAGCCGATCCCGGTCACGTTGGATGCCGCCGAGAAACTGCCGATCTTAAGCTCACGGTCGCTGTATTGCTCAAGTTTGGTCTGCAGATCGTGCAAGTCGATCTTGCCGTCAGCGTCTTCGTTGATCACGACCACATCGGCGATGGACTCTCGCCACGGAAGCTCGTTGGAATGATGTTCGTAGGGGCCGATGAACACGACTGGACGAGCGGCCTCGGGGATGTGGGACGAGAGCCCGTACTTGGCATCTAGGTCGTTGGGGATGCGCAAATTCATGATGTCGATCAGTTTGTTGATCGCACCTGTCGCCCCCGACCCACAAAACAACACGACGTCATCGGGACCACAGCCGGTAGCCTCGGCGATGATCCGCCGCGCATCGTCGCGCAGCCGCGATGTCTGCATGCCTGTGCCCGAGCTCTCGGTGTGCGTGTTCGCGTAAAGAGGCATCACCTCGTCGCGGATGAAATCTTCGATGAACGACAACGAACGCCCGCTCGCGGTGTAGTCCGCATAAGTCACACGGCGAGGGCCGTAAGGACCATCAAGGACGCGGTCTTCGCCAATAATAGAGCTACGAATTGTTTCGACCAGACGCATGGCAAATCTTGGGTTGTAAGCGACGCACGACTGTTGACCTCGGCGCATGTCAACGGCTAGTGTCCCGGCACATCGAGGGACACATGAGCGTTTTCCATCATAACATCCTCGAGGGAAAGATTGCCCTCATTACTGGCGGTGGAAGCGGCATTAATTTCGGAATCGCCCGAAAATTAGTCGCCCACGGTGCCAAAGTGGCGCTGATCAGCCGCACGCAGGAGAAGCTCGACGCGGCTGCGGCGCAACTGAGCCCCGAGGGCACGCACGCGGTCGGTTTTGCTGCGGACGTCCGCGATCCAGACGCACTCAAAAGCGCGATCGACAAGACCAAAGCGACATTTGGAAAGATCGACATCGTCATCAACGGTGCCGCAGGCAACTTTCTGGCACCCGCAGCGATGCTCAGCCCAAACGGCTTCAAGACGGTCATGGACATCGACGCGCTCGGCACGTTCAACACGTCGAGGCTGTGTTTTGAGCATTTGTGCGAAAACGGTGGTGTGATCTTGAACATCACGGCAACCCAAGCCTGGATTCCCACACCGCTGCAGATTCATGCCGGAGCCGCGAAGGCCGCAATTCAGAAGATGACACAAGATTTGGCGCTGGAGTGGGGACCCATGGGGATTCGCGTGATCGCGATTGCCCCGGGCCCCATTGACGACACCGAGGGGATGTCGCGGCTTGCGACCCCCGAGATGAAAGCCACACTGGAATCCAAAATGCCCGCACGACGTTACGGGCACGTGGATGAAATTGGCGATGCGGCGGTGTTTCTGTGCTCCGACGCGGCAAAGTTTATCACAGGGACGACGTTGGTCGTCGACGGCGGACAGTCCTTGATTGGTTCGGCGGGGTTCTTAGATTTCATTTCGTGAAGGCGATCTTCAACGAGGCTGACAATGCTAGCGACGAGTCTGGAAAATTACGGTTTGCGTAACAAAAAAATCATTCGTAACGCACCTGCGGCGGTGCTGTACGAAGAGGCCATTAAGTACGAACCTGGGACCGTGATTTCGGATACCGGCGCGTTGGTGGCACTCAGCGGCGACAAAACGGGCCGTAGCCCGAAGGACAAGCGCGTCGTTCGCAACCCCGAGAGTGAACAAGACGTTTGGTGGGGGAACATCAACATCGAGCTCAACGAGCACGTGTTCATGCTCAACCGTCAGCGTGCGCTCGATTACATCGACCTGCGCGACCGCATTTACGTGTTCGACGGGTATGCAGGCTGGGATCCCGAACACCAGATCAAAGTCCGCATCATCGCGACCCGCGCCTATCACGCGTTGTTTATGAACAACATGTTGATTCGCCCCACGCGTGAGCAGCTGGCCAACTTCGGCGAGCCCGATTTTGTGATCTTCAACGCCGGGGTTTTCCCCGCGAACCCATACACCGAGGGCATGACCTCGGCGACGTCCATCGCGATGGATTTTGAGCGCGGTGAAATGGTCATTTTGGGCAGCGAGTACGCGGGCGAGATGAAGAAAGGCATCTTTACGTTGATGCACTACTTGATGCCCAAGAAAGGCGTGCTGTCGATGCACTGCTCGGCGAACGAAGGTGACACACCAGACGATGTGGCCGTCTTTTTCGGACTTTCGGGTACCGGGAAGACCACGTTGTCGGCGGACCCCAAGCGCAAGCTCATCGGCGACGACGAGCACTGCTGGACAGACACGGGTGTGTTCAACATCGAAGGCGGTTGTTACGCGAAGTGCATCGACCTCTCGCGCGACAAAGAACCCGAGATTTACGACTCGATTCGCTTTGGCGCGGTGTTGGAGAACGTTGTGATCAACCCGCAACTCGCGTCGTTGATTTCAAAGACGACTCGATCACGCAAAACACGCGCACGGCGTACCCCATCGGTATCCCGAACGCAAAGGTTCCCTGTGTCGCCGGCCACCCCAAAGACATCATCTTCCTGACGGCCGATGCGTTCGGTGTGTTGACCCTCCGTGTCGCGCTTGACGCCTGAGCAGGCAATGTATCACTTCATCAGCGGTTACACGGCGAAGGTCGCCGGGACCGAGATGGGCGTGACCGAACCACAGGCGACGTTCTCGGCATGTTTTGGCGCGGCGTTCTTGTGTGGCCTCCCACCAAGTACGCCGAAATGCTCGCCGAAAAGATGCGCGAGCACGGCGCAAAGGCTTGGCTCGTCAACACCGGCTGGACCGGCGGACCGTACGGCGTTGGACATCGCATCAACATCCCGCATACGCGTGCGATCATCGATGCCATCCACTCCGGTGCGCTCATCGATGCGCCGACGCAGGCCGATCCGTTCTTTGGCGTACGTGCCAACGGCTGTGCCGCAGCGTCCCGTCTGATATCTTGACGCCCAAAACACGTGGAGCGATGCCGCCAAGTTTGAAACAACTGCAAAGAAACTCGTGGATTTGTTCCCGCAAAGACTTTGTGCAGTACGAGTTTCGCCAGCGACGACATCAAGGCCGCGGCACCGAAATACTGAGTCGATGCGCCCTTTGGGGTGCAATAAGGGCGGCCAACCGGGCCGCCTTTTTCTATGAGCCAAAATGTGGACAATGACGCATGAAAGTTCGCTTGTTAATCGCCATGTTTTTGGCGGGGTGCGCCACCGGAGACATCGACGACGACGGCACGCGCCCGGATCGACGTGCCCGTCGTGGTCACGACGGACATGGCACGGGACACAAACGTTGACGTCTTGGACATGGCGGTCGATGCGCCGAGCGTCGATATGGGCACGGATGCTACGGCAGATGTTGGAGCGGACGCAGACGCGGCCGGTTGAACCCTGCGACGGCGCATGCGGAGCAGCCGAGGTCTGCCTCAACGATGTCTGCGTGGACGTGTGCACCGAGAACGCCGCCGAGTGCGGCACCACGGAGCTCGCCGGCAAACAGGTGTTCTGCGGTGACTGCTCATCAGGCGTTTGCCAAGCCAACCAGTGTTTTGACCCGTGCGTGGAGCTCGGTGCAGCGTGTGGTGTCGCTTACGTCGATTCCACTCCGGTCAGCTGCGCCACATGCGCGACGGGCACGTGCGAAGACTATTTTTGCGCGACAGGAACGTGGCGTGAGATTCATGCCGGATTCCGTCATACCTGCGCGCGCCGCAACGACGGGCGATTGCTGTGTTGGGGCAAACACGACACCGGCGAGCTCGGCCTGGGTTCTGTGGCGTCGCCCGTGACCTCCCCGTCGCTCGTGACCGGACCTGCCAACATTGTGACGCACTCGGCGGTCAGCCAGCACACGTGTGCCTCGACGGGCACGACCACGTGGTGTTGGGGCGCGAACACGCTCGGGCAGTTGGGCAACGGCCAAACCGCGACCTTGAACTCACCGACGGTGGTCGCAGGCCTAGGGAGCATCACCAAAATCGTCACCGGTGGCGCGCACACGTGTGCCTTAATGGCCGATGCCACCGTCAAGTGCTGGGGCGCAAACGGGCAGGGGCAAAGCGGCAACGGTTCATTCACCGAGTCCGAGTTCTCGCCGGTTGTCGCGCTCGGCCTAACCGGCGCGATCGATTTGACCGCGGGACTGACCCACACGTGCGCGGTCAAAGACGACGGCCGCGTGTTCTGTTGGGGCTACAACGATCGCGGACAAATCTCGGGCATTCGGTCCGCGTCGAACCGGCCCATGGAGGTCGAGGGGCTCACTGGCGCGGTCTCGGTGGCCGCTGGCAACTATCACACGTGTGCGGTGCTTGCGTCGGGTCAGGCCAAGTGTTGGGGCGACGGCGCCGATGGACAGCTGGGCAACGGGAGCGCCACGTTCAGTCGTACGCCGGTGACCGTCAACGTCGCAAACGTGCGTTCCATCACGGCCGGCCGCTCGCACACCTGCGCGGTCAACCGCTCGGGTGATGTCTACTGCTGGGGGGCGAACAACGAGGGCCAGCTCGGCGATGGCAGTGTGTCCTCTAAGGCCCAACCGGTCCGAATCTCGACCTTGTCCAACGTCTTGCGACTCTCCGCTGGCTTTGAGCACACGTGCGCGGTTGGACGAACCGGCAACATGTGGTGCTGGGGTCAAAACCTCTTTGGTCAGGTCGGTGACGGCACGACCTCAGCCCGGCAAATCACCCCCAAACTGGTGCAGTGATGAGAAAATCGACCTTGGTGACGTTGATCGCGTTGGCGGTGCTCGGGGCAGGGACTTGGGTGTTCTTGACCAATCCGTTTAGCCCCGATGCCAGCCTGATCCAAAAGGTCAGCCTGAAGTTCATGGAAGACCTTCAGTTCAAGGACTTTCGCTCGTCATCGCTGTATCACCACAAACTTGAGCGCGACCGCGTCGACATCGGAAAGACGCTCGAGACTCTGTTCATGATCAAGCCGGAATTCTTGGACCTGATGGACTACCGGATCTCGAAGGTGGACATCGACGAGAGCGGCGAGCGGGCGCGCGTGCTGGTGACCACGAAGTTCAAACGCCTCAACATGAAGAGCAAACCCGAAGAAGGCGAGCTCATCTTGTACTGGATGAAACGTCACCCGGACTGCCCCATTGGGGCCACGTGTCAGGTTGGGCGGTGTGTGGATGAGTTTGGGAAAGGGTCGATTCGCACCCCGACCGAAGCCGAAATCGCCGAGGCACGTCGTAAGGACAAGCCCGACCCCCAGCCTGAGCCAATGATGTGTGACTCAAACGCGCAGCCTGCTTGGTTCATGAACCTCGACTCCACGCTGAAAGAAAAGAAGTACAACTACTAGTCTTTCTCGACATAGATTTGTCCGCCTTCCTCGCGGAATTTTTCAGACATCTGCGCCATGCCTTTTTCGCGCTCCATGTCGCGAATGTCCTGGCTGAGCTTCATGCTGCAGAACTTCGGTCCACACATCGAGCAGAAGTGCGCGACCTTCGCACCGGGCGCTGGCAGCGTCTCGTCGTGGTAGGCGCGCGCGGTCACAGGGTCGAGGGCTAGGTTGAACTGGTCTTCCCAGCGGAACTCAAAACGCGCCTTCGAAAGGGCGTTGTCCCACACCTGAGCGCCCTTGTGGCCCTTGGCCAAATCCGCCGCATGCGCGGCGATCTTGTAGGCCACCAGACCCGCTTTGACGTCGTCCTTGTTCGGCAAGCCCAAGTGTTCTTTTGGGGTGACGTAACAGAGCATCGCCGTGCCGTACCAACCAATCATCGCCGCGCCAATCGCGCTGGTGATGTGGTCGTAGCCCGGTGCGATGTCGGTCGTCAGCGGCCCAAGCGTGTAGAATGGCGCTTCGTCACACCACTCAAGCTGCTTCTCCATGTTTTCTTTGATCAGATGCATGGGCACGTGGCCAGGGCCTTCGTTCATGACCTGAACGTCGTACTCCCATGCGATCTTGGTCAATTCGCCCTGCGCCTTGAGCTCGGCGAACTGGGGTTCGTCGTTTGCGTCGGCGATCGATCCGGGGCGGAGTCCGTCACCGAGCGAGAACGCGATGTCGTACTCGGCAAAGATTTCGCACAGCTCGCGGAAGTTCGTGTAGAGGAAGTTCTCTTTGTGGTGGGCCAAGCACCACTTCGCCATGATCGATCCGCCGCGGCTGACAATGCCAGTGACACGGTTTGCGGTCAGGTGAATGAACGGCAACAACACACCCGCGTGCACGGTCATGTAGTCGACGCCCTGTTGGGCCTGCTCAATCACGGTGTCGCGGAAGATTTCCCAGGTCAGGTCTTCAGGCTTGCCGTTGACCTTTTCGAGCGCCTGGTAAATCGGCACCGTGCCGATGGGCACCGGCGAGTTGCGGATGACCCATTCACGCGTGGCGTGGATGTCTTTGCCCGTCGACAGGTCCATGATGGTGTCGGCGCCCCAAAGTGAGGCCCACCGCACCTTTTCGACCTCTTCTTCGATCGACGAGGTGACGGCTGAGTTGCCGATGTTCGCGTTGACCTTCACCAAGAAGTTCCGGCCGATGATCATGGGCTCGGCCTCGGGGTGATTGATGTTCGCGGGGATGATTGCGCGCCCCCGCGCGATTTCGGAGCGCACAAACTCGGGCTCGACGCCTTCGCGAATGGCGACAAACTCCATTTCCGGGGTGATCTCACCACGTTTGGCGTAGTGCATCTGTGTGACACGCCTGGTGCCGCGCACGGTCTGGGTGCGAAGGCCCGCGGGGATCTTGTCGTCGAACGGAATCACGCGCTCTTCGGTTTTGACGTCTTCGCGTCCCCAAATCCAGTCGCGGCGAAGCGCAGGGAGCCCTTGGTTAGGATCGACGTCGCGAGGTCCGCTCGTGTCGTACAAGCGCACGATCGAATCGTCGGTCAGGTTGACCTGCCGAAACGGCACGCTCACGCCACGGGCGCCAAGCACAAAGACTTTGGTGGAATTAGGATATGCGTTCTGGAAATCACTCATGTCTGCTCCTTGTGGGAGCGGCGAGTCCATTGCACGGGATGAACTCAACTCCGCTCTCCCTACGCCGGTATAAGCCGGATCAGGTTCCAAGGGTTCGTCTCAATCCCGGATGGGATGCCCCTGGCGGAAATTCGTGCGGGCGGAACCTAACAGAATGATTCCGGTTGCTCCAGACGTGTCGTCATCAATTGCACATCGCGTCAAGCGTCGTGCTGATGCCCGCGGCGGCGGCTTTGCACGGGTTGCCATAGAGGACACCGTCGCAGCCGCACACCGGCATGACGTCTTCGGTGCACACCTCGGGCAGAGGCTCGCAAAGGCCGAGCTGGTCGGCCGCACCGCACATGTCTTCGGGGGCATAGAGACAATATTCGCCGGCGCCACACGTCAGCCCGGCGAAGCCGCCACACTGGCGCTGTGCGACGCATTCGCCGAGCTGACAGAACTGACCGGCGCTGCAGTCTACGTCCACGACACAGGTCGCGTTGTTGACCGGATTGTTCGGGCCGTTCACCGGCGCGCGGCATTGATTTTCCATGCATGCTTGGTTGGCCGCGCAGTCCGAATCAAGCGTGCACAGGCCCGTCTCGTTCTTCCACTCTTGTTCGATCTCACCCAACAAAATCGGGGGGATTTGTTGGGACGGCCCGCAAACGCCAAACCCCATCCCTTGGGTCAGGAACGGCGCGGGCGGAGGGCACTCGAAACCGTTCTCGACCACGACCGCCTGTGTGAATACACAGTACGACGCGCCATCGACAGTAACGGCCGCGCCATCCCCACAATCCGTCGTCGCTGATTTGTTCGAATCGTCATCGCTGCAGGCCGCGGCCAGCACACACAGTACCATCCACCATTTCAACATTTTCATGGCCTATTCCTCCGTCGGAGACCACAGGATCGACATCCGAATGGGGGTCGATTCATCATCATCAGTGACCGCCTGATCCAACTCAACAACGAGCGGAAACAGGCTTTTTTCGTAGTGTTCTTGAAGTCTTCCGAGATCCACGTCACGGACCCGAAACGCCAGATTTCGCACGAATGCCCGCGGATCACTGCGGTCAAATCGTGCTTCGATCGTCTGCGTTACACTCCCAAGCAAGGTGTTCAGGCCGTCGATCTTGGCCATCCACGGGGTGTTGTCCAAACGTTGAGAACCTGACGTGAGCTCGAAGGTGTCGGTCCGTCCGCTGACACGACGCACGCGTGCTTCCTCGGTGAGCCGTTCGAGCGCGGCCTGAACTTCCTCCAACGTGTATTCGGGAAGCGCCTGCGAAAGGCGAACTTCGGTTAAGGGGGCCGCCCAAAGCAATGTCAGGATCTGACGACCGATGCCGTGTTCGAGCTCGGGCTCTCGGAAGTGTTCCTTGAGCTGCTTGGACAGCAGACCCACCTTGCTCATGCTGATGCCCATGGCCTCGGACATCTCACGCATCTTCATGCCCCGGTGTTTGGCCTCTTGGTAGTAGGCCAGCTCGGTGAAGTGCTTGATGTCCTTGAGCGAGACGCCAAAGGTCATCGCGAGGCGCACGGCGGGTTTGAGGGCGGCGTAGACCACCCGTGTTGGAAGATTGTCGTCAGACAAAACGGTCTCTTTGGCAGACGTGTGAGCCCGGTTTTAGTTCGTGGGGCACGCGACCGTGCTGATGCCCTGGCTCGCCGCCGTGCACGCGCTTGAGTAGACGGTGCCGTCACATCCACAGACCGGATCGTAGATGGCAGGGCAGACGTCGGGCATCGGCAAGCAGTACCCAAGGTCATCGGCGATGCCACAGTGGTTTCGTCGGGGTAGTAGCAGTACTCACCGGCTGGGCACAGGAAGCCAGCGAATCCACCACAGTCCGTGACAGCTTCGCAGGTCCCGTTGATGCAGGCTTGTCCAGCGGCACAGTCCGAGCTCGCGGCGCAGGTGTTTTCGCAAGGGCCGTCGGCCAGCACGCCTTGGCCTGCCGCGTTGGCATCACACTCGTTTGAGTACGTCGTGCCGTCGCAGCTGCAAACAGGCATGTAGATGTCGGTGCAGACCTGCGGACGAGGTTTACAGACGCCTTCTGCGTCCGCGAATCCACAGATGTCCGTGCGCGTGAACTCGCAGAACTCGGTGTCGCTGCACGTGTTGCCAGCGCGTGCGCCGCACGCGACCGCGTTGGCCTCGCAGGCGCCGTTGACGCACGATTCGCCGCGGCCGCAGTCTGCATCGGTGGTGCAGGTGTTCGGGCATGCGCCTTCCGACAAAATCCCTGTGCCCGCGGTGTTCGCCTCACACCCGTTCGTGTAAGTGTTTCCGTCGCAACCACACACGGGTTGAACGTTGTCAGGGCAGCCCTGCGGACGTGGCTTACACACGCCCTGTGCATCAGCGCGCCCACAGATCTGCTCGAGCGTGAAATCGCAGTACTCGGTGTCCGTGCAGGTGTCGCCCGCGCGGCCGCCGCACGCGACTTCGCTCGGGATGATGCACATGCCGCTTTGGCAGACTTGGCCGGC
This sequence comes from bacterium, assembly GCA_041390025.1. Taxonomy (GTDB): domain Bacteria; phylum Myxococcota_A; class Bradymonadia; order Bradymonadales; family Bradymonadaceae; genus JBFFMO01. The sequence continues at coordinate 51,722 of JAWKQR010000017.1, read as the reverse complement.
CGCACAATCCGAATCCGCCGCACAGGACGCCGTGCCACAGTTGGCATCGTCGGTCACGCTGACGCCGGCTGCAGCCGCGCCACACGCGTTGGGGTAGACCGTCCCGTCACAGCCGCATACCGGCACGTATTCGTTGGTGCAAACTTCTGGGATGTCTTCGCATGTGCCGAGCTGGTCGGCGGCGCCACAGAACTGGTCCGTCTCGTATTTGCAGTATTGGCCAGCGGCGCACTGAATGCCGGCGATTCCACCGCAGCCCTGCGTTTTGATGGTGTCGCAGACACCTGCGACACAGGCCTGGCCGATCGCGCAGTCGCTGTCGGTTGCACAGCCCGCGTCGCAGTCTTCGTCAGCGTTGAGGCAAAACGTGTCGCATTCCCCATCCCCGTACCAATTCTGCGTATCGCACAAATCCTCGCCGGAATCCGACTTGCCTCCCATGGCGGCCGCTTGGGCCTTGGTCAGCGAGCCCGACGATGTCGTGCTCGTGGAGTTGCTGTCGTCTCCGCACGCGGCCAGCAAACAAGAACCTACCAACACACATAACAATTTTTTCATTGGGTCCTCCTCAGACATTCTAATCTCACCATGCTCGCACTATGACGCCGGTGGTGATGCGTGTCAACGGTTTGTCCAAAAAAGTGGATAAAATGTCCGCGGCGAGTTTTTTGAACGAAAAACGGGAAAAACGGGGAATGAAACTAGGCGCAAGTCCGGTTTGCGCCGACACTTTGCGCCACTATGCCTATTTGATTGATTGCTCCAGTGTTGTGAGGTGAACATGCCAGACACTCAGCCAAGTATCGTCGTTGAAGGCCTGACGAAGTCCTACGGTGACTTCAAGGCGCTCGACGGCATCAGTTTCCAAGTTCAACCCGGCGAGATTGTGGGTTTCTTGGGGCCAAACGGCGCCGGGAAAACCACCACCATGAAGATCTTGACCTGTTTCATGGCGGCGACCTCCGGGTCCGCCAAAGTCGCGGGTCTGGACGTTTACGATTCCTCCGAAGATGTTCGAAAAAAGATCGGCTACCTGCCCGAAAGTGTGCCGCTCTACGACGACATGATCGTCTACGACTATTTGGAGTACGTCGCTGAACTTCGTGGCGTGCCTTCGGATAAGCGCAAGGCCGCGATCAGAGGGCCGCAGACCTTACGGGTCTTTCGCACGCGATCAGCCGCGACATTCACGAGCTGTCAAAAGGTTATCGGCAGCGGGTGGGGCTGGCGCAGGCCATCATTCACGAGCCCGACGTCGTGATTTTGGACGAACCCACAAGCGGCCTAGACCCAAATCAGATTTTGGAGATTCGTGACCTGATCAAAGAGATTGGCAAACAGAAGACGGTCATCTTTTCGACCCATATTTTGGGCGAAGTTTCAGCCGTGTGCGACCGCATCATTCTGATCAACCACGGAAAAATCGTCGCGGACGACACGTTCGAGCTCTGTCCAAACGCGTCGCCAAGGGCAACCGTGGCGTCATTTTGCAGCTTGGCGCCGCGGGTCACCTCAGCGCACTGAAGGCCATCGAACACGTGACCGAGGTCACCGAAGTGGCCGACCGACCAAACACCTACCGACTTGCGACAGAGATGGAAGACCACGTCCGCCGCGCGGTCTGAAGTGGGCAGCAGGCCACGACATCGACGTGCTGAGATCGCCCACCGGCCTGACCTCGAAGAAACATTCCGTGCGCTGACAAATCCCAAGGGGCTCTTTCGAAGTCCGAAGCGGCGACCGCAGCCGCAAGTCCCGATGTCGCCGTGGCTCAGGCCGAGCGCGAATCGGACGAACCCGCCCAAGAAGAGGTGGAATCATGAACAACATCTACTTTGTCTGGAAGAAAGAGCTGAAGGGCTATTTCAGCAGCATCGTGGCCTACATCGTGGTGATCTTGTTTTTGCTGGTCACCGGCGCCTTGTTTTGGCTGAATTTCTTCCAAGATCAACGTTCTGTCCATGCGTCCGTTCTTCAACCAAGCACCGCTGTTCCTGGCGTTTTTTGCCCCCGCCATCACGATGGGGTTGGTCTCGACCGAAAAACGTTCGGGCACCCTGCAGCTGTTGATGACCATGCCGGTCAGCGACTTTCAGATCGTGGCTGGCAAGTTCCTCGCCGCAGTCAGCCTGCTCGCGGTGGTCTTTGCGGTGACACTGTTTTACCCCGCCACGCTCAGCCAGCTTGGGGACCTCGATTGGGGGTGCCACCATGGCGGGTTACGTGGGGTTGCTGCTGCTTGGCGGGACCTATGCCGCGATTGGTGTCATGGCATCAAGCTGGACCCAAGATCAGGTCGTGAGCATCCTTGTGGCGTTCTCGCTGTGCTTTTTCCTGTACGTGATTGACCAGCTCGCTGGACAGCCCGAAGGCGGTTTTGCCGCGGTCGTGCAGTACCTATCCACGAGCTACCACTTCCAGAACATCGCCCGCGGCGTCGTCGACCTGCGTGACGTTATCTACTACCTGTCCGTGACTGTGGTGTGCCTGATCGTTGCGCAGGCTTCCATCGCGTCACGTCGTTGGTGAAGGGGGAAATCATGGCTGAAAAACGAAGAGTTATCACCGGCACCAATGCCGTCGCCGTCGTGGTCATCTCGGCCATCGTCGCGATCCTTTTGAACGTGGTTGTCGCGGGCATCCCGATGCCCATCGACCTGACCGAAAATCAGATCTACACGCTCAGCCAGGCGAGCAAGGACACGGTCAAAAACCTGCCCGAGCCGGTCGAGGTCAAGGTGTTCATTTCGCCGGGATTGCCTGCGCCCTTGAACAATTTGCCCCAGCAGATCTCGGACCTGTTGGCCGACTATCAAAGCGCCTCGGGCGGGAAGCTGACGTATCAAATCATCCAACCCGCGGCTGACGACAAGGACGCCGAGGCCGCGGCAACAGGGTTTGGCATTCAAAAGGTTGGGTTGGGTTCGCAGTCCGAAGACGAAGTCAGCCTGCGCGCCGTCTACAAGGGGGTCGCGTTTGTGATGGGCGACAAAACCGAGCGCATCGCCGACCTGCGCGCCACGGGAAATCCCGAGTACGACAACTTCGAGTACGAGTTCACCAAAAAGCTGATGAACCTTTCGAACACCAAACCACGTAAGCTCGCGTTTGCGGCAGGGTTTGGCGGACCGGCGGGCTCACCCCAGTTCTTGGATGCCGTCCGCCCAGCGTTTGAACAGCTCTATGGAAATCTGATTGAGCTGTCGTCGATCGACCTGTCGGCCGCCGACGCGTCCGTGCCCGAAGACATCGATGCCCTGGTTTTGTTGAATCTGGAGCAGCCGGTTTCTGACCGCGGAAAATTCGCGATCGACCAGTTCATTCAGCGAGGCGGAAGTGTCGGTTGGTACCAATCGGCGTCGGGCCCAGACCGTCAGATGATCCAACAAATCATGCAGCAGATGGGGCCCAACGGACCGATGCCCGATATTCGCAAGCCCTTGGACCACGGCCTTGGGGAACTGTTCAAAAACTACGGCATTCAGCTGAATTCGGACCTGCTTTTGGACCGAAAAAACGCGCTCGCGTTTGGTGTTATCATGACCCAAAACGGGCTGGCGCGGGTCAGCCATCCGGCGACATTCTTGATGTCTGACATCGACCGAACCCTTCCATTTACACGCGATGTCTATTCGATCGCGATGCCCGGTCCCTCAAGCGTCGTTTTGACGCCCGCCATTAAGGACAACAAGGACGTCAAGGCTTTTGAAATCATCAAAACGGCGGCGACCGCGGTCAAACGCGACAGCCCTCCCACAAGCCTGAATTACCAAGAACTGGTCGAACCCACCGCGACCGAGATACCCGGTCCATTTGTGGTTGCTGCCGCGCTGCAGGGACGCGTTCCAAGCTGGTACGCCAACAACCCATTGCCCGCCGGTGTCACGGAGGATCAGCTCGTCAAAGAGCAGGCCGAGGCGCGAATTCTGGTCGTCGGTAACGCGGACTTCTTGCAGCCCAATCCGCAGGTCGGATTTGACGAACAGTTGACCGGGTTGGGCGGGCAGTTTTTCATCAGCAGCATCGAGTGGCTGGTGCAGGACAACGCGCTCACAGGTATTCGCGGAAAGGTCGTTCCGCGTCTGATCGGAGAGGTCACCAAAGACCAACAACGCGAAATTCAGATCATCAACATTCTGTTTGTACCGATCTTTTTTGGCACCGTCGGCTGGACGATTTTGGCGTTCCGCCGTCGTCGAAAAAAGACACTTACGGTTTAGGAGAAACATAGATGAAAAAAGGCACCATCATCGCAGTCGTTGCGCTTGTCGTGGTCCTCATCGCTTTCTTTGCGACACGTAAAGAGGTCACGACGACCGTGGAAGCGCCGTACGTCGTCAAAGCCGTGAAGGACCTTTCGCGGATCGAGTTGACCCGTCCCGGCAACGAGCTCGTCGTGCTCGAGAAGACCGACGCGGGCTGGACCCTGACCAAGCCCGTCAACGCGCCGCTCGCGGACAACGTCGTGGGGGAACTCGACGCGATGTTCGCGAGCGACATTCGCACCGACGACATCAAACTGTCCAAGGACAAGGCCGACGATTACGAACTGACCGACAAAGGCACCCGTGTGGCCCTGTTTGCGGCCGACGGGCAAAATCCTGTCGTGCAATTCACCGTCGGCAAACAAGTCACCGTCGAGGGAACACGCGTCAGCCGGTCGTTCATCATGAACGACAAGGACCGTCCGTTTCGCGCCCAAAAGTCGTTGGAACTCCTGCGATCGCCGGTCAACGATCTGCGCAGCAAGGTCATCACAACGGCCGACCGCACCAAGGTCACTCACATTAAGGTCACGCGTGCCGACGGTTCTGTGGAGCTGAGCTCTTCGGATGGAACGTGGACGATGACCTCACCCGAGCCAGGCATGCCGCTCGAAACCAGTGTCGTCGACGCTATGGCGTCGGCAATCGCAAATCTGCGCGCCGTGGATTTTGCGGACGACAAACAGCCGTCGGAGGTCGGGCTCGAACCGCCGCTCGCAACCGCCGAGTTCAAGGTGGGAGATTCTACCGTCACGATCGACGTCGGAAACATCGACAAAGACTGGTACGCACGAATTCCCGGCGAGCCGTTCATCTACAAAATCAGCACAGTTGCCGGCCAGAATTTGTCGTCCGACGTGAACGCGCTGCGAAATCGCGTGCCGGTTAACATCGATTCTGCCCAGATCACCGCCGTGGAATTCCCCGGGACCCAGAAAGTGTCGGCGATCAAAAACGGTGAAACTTGGACGATGGTGCGACCGTCGAAGGAAACGATCAAGGACGACAAGATGTCGATGCGCCTCTCGGCGCTTGCGACCTTGCGCGTCTCGCGATTTGTTGCAAACTCGCCGGTCGAGGCTGGTATCACAAAGAGCAAAGACGTGCTGGTGGTCAAGACGGCCAGCGGCAAACACACATTGGTGTTTGGCGACAAAGTCGAAGGCAGCGAGGACCGTTACGCAAAATGGGACAGCGACCCACATGTCTTTGTGTTACCAAAATACCTGGTCGAGCGACTGATGCCGGCCGCAAAAGACCTAACCGATTCGTGAGAGATATATGCGCATCGCATTCGTGATGGACCCCATCGCCTCAGTCAATATCCATGCGGACACCACGTTCGCCCTCATGCTCGCCGCGCAAGAGCGCGGGCACGAGGTCTATTACGTGCGCATGCAGGACCTCGAAGCACGCGGGGACGAGGCGTGGAGCTTAGTGCAGCACTGTGAGGTGCGCCGTGAAGAGGGCAACCACTTTACCTTGAGCGAGGTCGAGCACGAGCCGCTGCATACGTTTGACTGCATCTTCATGCGCAAAGACCCTCCCTTTGACATCGCCTACCTGCACGCGGTGCATTTGCTCGAGCTCGCCGAAGAAAAAGGCACGTTGGTGATGAACAAACCCACCGGGTTGCGCGGCGCAAACGAGAAGCTCTACGCGTTGCATTTCCCAAGCTGCATGCCCAAAACCATCGTGACCAAACGCTCGCAGGAGATACGAGATTTCGCCCGTGAGCACGGCGGTCAGTGCATCATCAAGCCGCTGGACGGCCACGGGGGCTCGGGCGTGTTGTTGTTCAGTCTGACCGACCGCAACGCAAACGCGCTGCTCGAGATGAGCACACGCGACGAAACCGAATACTTGATGGTCCAGCAATACATTCCAGCGGCGCGCGAGGGCGACAAGCGCATCCTGATGCTCGACGGGCAGCCTTTGGGCGCGATTCTGCGTGTCCCCAAAGAAGAGGACAATCGCGGGAACATTCACGTGGGCGGACGGGTCGAGAAGACCTATCTTTCCGAGCGTGACCAAGAGATCTGCGCTGCGGTTGGGCCTCGGTTGAGCCGCGATGGGCTGTGGTTTGTAGGGCTCGACGTCATCGGCGGTTATCTGACCGAGGTCAACGTCACCTCGCCCACGGGAATTCAGGAGATGAGCCGCCTCGACGGCACCGACGGCGCGGGCGACGTCATCGCGTGGATCGAAAACCGCATCTAGTCGGATGTGGGCTTCGCCCATTCGGCAACCGGAGGTTGCCGACCCTATCCATCAGCTTCCAAGCTGCCGTGCAGACCTTCAAAGATCAGTATCTAAATCGAGCCAAAACCGAGCGATGGTCCGAATACCCAAGTGCGCTATCGGTGCCCGTATTGGCCTTGTCTGCCGCGCTAGCCTCGTTGAACGTGACCGTGTGCGCGCGGATGACCTCCAAGATGCCCGGCACGGCACCGCGTTTGGCGAACATGAAGTCGATGCGCCGACGGTTGTTGCCCTCGAACGTCCAATTGTCGATTAAACAAGCCTTCTTGGGTGTGCTGCAGTCCGCCCAGATCGGGTCGATCCAGCCCAGCGGTCCACCAAGGCCCGCGTTGATGTCCGAGTACCAAGGCAAGTAAGGCGCAGACGTGCTCGCGGTCTCAAGATCGGGTTCGTTGGTATCGCCGCCAAACACCATGACCGACGCGTTGCCAAAATCACCTTGCAGCACTTGGCTCGTGACGCGGACGTTGGCCAACGCACACGCTGGGTCGGGCCCGGGGCCGTTGCGGGTCGACCAGTGAATCGAGGCCACACCCACGTCTTCGTTCGTCTGCAAGTCGCGAAGCCGTTGGCGAATGCCCCGGGTTCGGCTCAGATTGTCGAGCACGCAAGCGCCGTCGACGTTTTTGACGGACTGCCAGGTCGTCGCGGCACCCACGGCTTGGAATCGATCGGTTGCCCAAATGATGGCGTTGGTCTGCTTGTCCTTCTTGGCGCCGCACGGCGAGTTGAACGGGGTGGGGTCGTTTTCGGCGATCACGCCTGTGTAAGTTCGCCCAAGCTTTGACGTCATGTGCGCCGTCAGCTGACCCAGCTGCGCCACATCGCTCAGCTGTTGCACAAGGAACACGTCGGGTTTCGCCGTTTGGGTGGCCATGTACTCGTACAGATCGCGCCAGTCGCCGGCGCACGTGTCAGAAGTCGTGGGTAAGTTCTCCACATTTGCGGTGTAGACCATGAACTCGGCCGGCCCACGATTGGGGTCCGGTGTCGGTGTTGGGTCGGGATTTGGGTTTGGATTCGGATCCGGATCCGGGTTTGGATCTGGGTTTGGATCCGGGTTCGGGTTCGGATCGGGGTCGGGGTTGGGGTTGGGGTCCGGGTTGGGATTAGGAGCGGGATCAGGCATCGCCGGAGGTGTGCCGACGTCCCAACCATTCGTGTCGGAGCCCGCGTCCATCGTCACCGTCGAGGTGGATTGCAGACGAGGTGCGTCATCGCCGCACGCGACGGTGGCAAGCAGCACTACCAATAGGGACCTGCGCATATCGACCTCCATTGCGTTGATTGTGCATGACCCCAAGCCAAAGCGAAACTTACAGCGCCTTACTTCGTGGGCTGAGCGCCCACAATGGCGTCGCGAAACGTCTGCACCGTGCGCAAAGAACCCGCACGGCTAAGGTGCGTGCCGTCGTGATAGAGCCACTCGCCATCCCACATCCGACACCGCCCCAAGGCACACAGCTGGGGACCCAGGTCCAAAACACGATCGGCTGAGGTGCGACGATGCACAGATCTGGCGGCCTCGGCGTTGTGCCAAGTGGAATCGCTCAATCCGCGTTCAGGTGCGCACACGGTGGGGAAGAGATGCACGCCGGCCGCTGAACACGCGCCAGCCACGGTGGCGGTCGACCCCATCACGAACTTAGGAATGGGATCGACAAGTACGACGTAAATTCCGCCCGCTTGAAGCGCCGAGATCGTTTGCTGAAGTCCGTGACTGGCGGCTTCGGCTTTGGTCTGCGGGTCGCTTTGACGGCCATGAATCGGGTGGTCGAGCGCGAACCGCTCCTGATCAAGGTAGGCATCCGTCGCCAACCCCAACACAACGACGTCGGGCCGATCGCGAAGCAGAGCTTCCGTCGTATCTTGCACCCACGCGTGGCAGCGCCGATGCTCCTGGCCGTCGCGCCAGTGTCGGACCTCCATGAACGGGCATCCCAAGAGCGTCGAGACGCTCAGCCGGAGCACCCCTTCGTCGGCCAGCCGCTGCAGCGCCGGCACGTGTTGCGCCGCATTGGAGTCTCCCACCAACGCGACGCGTGGGCCAGCCACTCCAAACTGACACGCGGGGTCACTCAGGCGGCCGCCGGTCGCACAACGACGGGCGTGGGGCTGATTCTCGATGCGCAACGCGGCGATCATGTCGGTGCCGTGGGGATCGTTTAATACCACGCCATTGGCGTACCATGCGGCGCTAGGGACGACCACGCACACCGCGCCGATCAGTGCAGGGTGAAGCCGCGACGAGCGAATGGGTTCCTCGAACCAACGGTAGCTTATGACCGCGAACGCGATCGACAGAACTACGGCCGCCGGAACCGCCCAAAACTGGTCTGGAAAGGTGGCGCGAAAACACACCAACAAAGGCCAATGCCAAAGGTACCAAGCATACGAGATGTCACCGAGCCACGTCACCGAACGATGGCTGAATGCTCGCCGCAACACCCCAGGTTCGACCAGCAGCATTGCGGTGCCCACGACCGGCAAGAGCGCCGCGTAGCCGGGAAATACTGTGGTTTTCGAGTAGACAAACGCCGGGCCAACGATCAGGAACAAACCCAGCGGCGCAAACCAGTGGCGCGCTCGAGCCAAACCCGTGTGGCCTGCCGCCGTTCCCGCGGTTCCAAGCGCCACCAACGCTCCCAGCGCGAACTCCCACGCGCGGGTCGGTGACGCGAAAAACGACACGCGCAGCCAGTCGATTCCAGCGACGCCACGGATCTCAGCCGCGAGCAAACACCCCAACAACGACGTCGCAAAGACCACCACCACGCCGGCCCATACAGTTTGGTGGGTTCGTCCGCGCCGTTGGCCCCACCACCATAGGCCTGCGAGCAATGCCGGAAACACCAGGTAGAATTGCTCTTCGACCGACAGAGACCACGTGTGCAAAAACGGATTCTGCTCCGCGTCGCCTTCGAAATACCCGCCGGCGCGCAACAGGTAAGCGTTGGCCGAGATGAACGTCGCCGCAAGACCGGTCGCGCTTGTGCGCGTCTGCGACACGATCGGCGACAACCACGGCGCCACCAACAGCGTGGTTGTGACGAGCAAGGCCAGCGCGGGGAGCAATCGTTTGACACGCCGGCCAAAGAACGCCGACGGGGAGAAACGGTCCCCGGAGAGCGCTTTTAGCAGGCCGCCCGTGATCACAAACCCCGAGATGACAAAAAAGACGTCAACGCCCACAAAACCGCCCGTGAGCGGCAATCCGCAGTGGTAGAAAACCACCAGGAGTACGGCCAATCCACGCAGCCCTTGGACGTCTGCACGAAATGGAAACTCATAGTTCTGCATGGGTGCAAGACGGGCGTTTCGGGTCGTTTCCTGCACCATACAGGTCTAGTGGCGAGACAGAAAGCTGCTCAGCGCTTTCCAATAAGCATCGTAGGTTTCGACCTGTGGCATATGACCGATGTTGTCGAGCTCGACCAATTCCGCGGTGCTGATGGCATCACGTGTCTTGCGCCCAAGCGCGTCATAACGCCCCAAGGTCTCGCGGACTTCGGGTGAGACGCGGTCTCGGCCGATCGCGGTACGATCTCGCGTGCCGATGATCAAAAGTGTGGGCACCGAGATTTTGGGAAAGTCTTGCACCACCGGTTGCGTGAACACCATTTCAGAGGTGAGCGCCGCCACGCGCGCCAGCGTCTCGCGATCGGGCGACGTGGTCCATCCAACTTGCAACTCTGCCACCGCGTCGTATTCAGGTTTCCACTGTCCGTCAAAGTAGACCTTCTGCATGTAATTCCTGACATCCTCCCCGGTCTTCTTCATTTCGCCCGCGTAGAGGTCTTCGACGGAAGCCGCGGGCACGACCTTCTGCCAATCCTCAAGCCCGATGGGGTTGACCATCGTCAACGATTCCGTCTGGGATTCATGGTCAAGCGCGAACCGCGCCGCGAGCATGCCGCCCATCGAATGGCCCACCACGTGTGCTCGCTCGACACCCAGCTGAGTCAACAGGGACGACGTCTGCGCGGCCATTCGGGTCAACGAATAATTGTAGTCCGTGGGTTTCGACGATTTTCCAAATCCAATCTGGTCTGGAATCACGACCCGAAAACCCTTTTTGAGCAGGTCGTTGGCGGTGCGTTCCCAATACGCACCCGAAAAATTTTTCCCGTGCAGAAGCAGCACAGTTTTGCCATTGGGATTTTCGGGTTTTACGTCCATGTACGCCATTTCGATGGTTTGATCTCGGACCTGAAATCGCGTGAATTCTACGTCAAATGGATATCGAAATCCGGACAATCGCGCGTCGAATCTTGAGGCGGCGTCCGCCGCCGACTCCGAAGCCACCTTGTCTGGGCTGTGTGAGCCATTGGCGCATGCGCCGAGTGTGGTCACGGCCAAAATTAGAGCGAATAGGTGCGTGTGCATAGACAGAGCCGAATCAAGAGGTACGCCGATGAGATACCGTGTCGAACGCTTGGCTGTGAATCAGAATTCCAACACACCGTCGGTCTGTCGACGGTCGAAGGCGCGGCAACGATGTGTGTCTTGACCGGCGGCCCGTGCATGTGTCGCTAGCCGTGCCATTTCGTAGTTTGGATGGTCGACCAAATGGGTATTTCGGTGTACCCCTTCGTCCATGAAGAAATTCACACTTTTTTTGGTCGTACTCGCCGCGTGTTCCAGTGACTCGAACTCCGGATCGGAGTGTGCAGCCGGATTGTCCTACAACCCGATCACGGGGATGCGGTTCGCGAAACATAGACGCATGATGTCGCATGGCCGATGTCGGCCGCGACACATCGGCAAAACGTCGCGGACGTCAGCGTGCCCGACAGCGCGATCGCTCCCCAAGACCTCGGGGTTCCCGACGCGATGGCCGACGTCTCGGTCGAGCGCGGATAGCGGGTCGAGCAGGATCATGGCCCCGTTGGTCCCGTAGAGATTTGTGACAATGGGCTTGATGACAATGACGACGGTGAAGCCGACTGTATGGATGCGCAATGTTCCGCGACCGGGCGTGTGGCTCCTGCGCCTACGTGGCTGTGCGCCCGCGGACGTCCCTGAAGCACCGCTGGATGGTGAGGCGAACCCGGGACGTTACGAAACACTGACGCAAGGGGGGTTCACCGACGATTACATCTACAATTCGTCGGATTCGTTCAAGATTGGAACGCGCCGCGAATGGGGTGGAACCATCGTGTTTTTGGCCAAGACAATGGCCAACCCGGACGAAAAACAACACGAACGTCATCGATGCGAATGACACCGGCCGCGAAGTCCAAATGCGTTCTACGATCCGCACCGCCGCATGCAAAATTGTGCCTGGAATGCATCGTGCGCCACTACGCCAACGGCGTGCGACAACTCCATCACGTTTTTGGGATGGAACCCAGTGCAGGGCGGCAATCGCTGCAACATAGGTTCAGGCGTCGAGTCCGTCGCGTTTACAGCGGGCGCGCTCACCATCAGCACATTGCCGTTGCAGTGGAACCCCAATTGGCAGCGGCAGGATTGCTCAACGCAGGTGTGCAACACCGCACAAAACACGCTGCGTTCGGATGTGCGTGTGATTCAGAAGCTGCGATTTGTACGCGAGCACGTGGTGGAGCTTGAATACACACTCGTCAATCTAGCAGGTATCAGTCACGGCGAGACGGCCCAAGAGTTCCCGACCATTTACACAGCCAACGGTCAAGGCGGCCCCGATCTTTGGCGCCTGTACAATTCCGCGGGGACCGAGATCGCCATCAATACGCCCGCCAACGATGGGTTTTTGTGGAAGCCCTTCGACAGCGCCGGAGGCTGGGTTGGCATGTACAATCAGGCGCTTGACTACGGTGTTGGCCACTTCACCGAAAATCGCCTTACACGCTGGCAGGGCTGGCAGCAGCGGGCGTTGCCGTTCAACAATTTCAGGCCTGAATTTCCATTCGCAATTCCGGCCAACGGCACGATTCGGGCGCGTTCCTATTTGATTCTGGGCGGCAAATCGACGGTGGAATCCGAAGCCGCGTGGTTGGACCAAAACCTTCCACCGTTTGGGGTCGCGGACCAACCCGTCGCCGAACACTATCAAGTTGGAGATTCGCTGACGGTCTCGGGCTGGGCGTTGGACAGTGATGGTGTCACCCGCGTCGAAGCTGTCATCGACGGCGGCGCTCCTGTGGTGTTGAGTTACGGGCAGGCGCGGCCGGACGTTTGCGCCGTCTGGCCGAAATATCCAAGCTGCGCCAACGGCGCAGTCGGGTATTCGGGCCTAGTCGACGTTTCGGGGATATCCAACTGCGGACATTTGTTGGAAGTTGTCGCCGTCGACGCCAAAGGAAACCGTCGCGTCATCGAGCGCCGCCGGTTCTTCAAAGGGTAGCCACAGGCGAGTTGACAAATGGCACCCTAGGTTAGAGATTGAGAATCATCGATCCCATTTCCATAGGGGACCCGTGACGCGTGCTCGACGTTATTGGCTGCGGCCTGACGTGTGTTAGCAACCATCACGGAGCGTCTCTTGGGAATGGCAAATCGTGTGGGTAAACACGTCTGGCACGTGCGTGCGTAGACACTTGGATCAATTTACAGACATGGGAGGGAACAAATGAGCAAAGGTGCAAACCCAAAGAACAAAGTGCTTTGGATCATCGGTGCGATCGTCTTGTTTTTAATGCTCGCGAGCGGATGCGTTTGCGCGGGTTTCTTAGGCTTAAACATCATGGCGGCAGAGGGGCAGAAATGTAAAAACGCGGCATCACAAGCCCAGTGTCAGGCGTGCTGCGCCGAGACCAGCAAACTCGGGAAAAACGGGCGTTGGGATCCCGATGGTCCACGGCGTTGTGGCTGCTACTAATGCACAGACGCAACGGTCTTGGACTAAGGCATTGTCGCCGCGTCTTTAATAAGGGAAGGTAGGGTGCCGTCGTACAGCGTGCGGCTTTTGCACGCCTGGCTGTTGAGCGACCGAACACCGCGAAATGCGATCGTGGCGTGCCCGGTATCCTCGCCGTTCATCAACACACCTGAAATTCGGCCGCGGTAGTGCACACCATCGGCCTCGTGCGCGATGAGTGTGTTGACCGCGTCAGCGCCCCAGATTCCGTCGGCCGAGATGCTCACGCCGCTCAAGAACGAGCCCGCGGGCATGTCGCTGGTGGACGACGGGATCGTGATCGTCAGCGGTTGGCCATTGATGGTGACGCTGACCACCGCGGCACCGACCGCGTCGCTCCAGACGGTGGTCATGTCGAAGTCGTGGCGTGCGTTGAGGATGCTGCCATTGACCGAAATCCAGCACCCGCAATCGCCAACGTTGACGATGACTTGCTCGGAAATGCTCGACTGCGTGGGGTAGGTGGCCGTGGCGGTCAGCGTGTAGTTTCCGGGTTCATTGGGCGCCGTGAATATCCCGTCCTGAACCAGCGCCGCCGGTTCCCAAGAAATGGTCGCTTTTTCGCCCGCCTTCGAGCTCGCCAGCGCAAAAAGCTCTTGGCTCTGCCCCGGAGAAATACACGTGCCATCGGGTCCAGCGACCAGCTCGTCGAGCACCAACAACGACCGGTCGTAGCGAGGCATCGGAGACTTTTCTGGCGCACGAAGGCCGCCAATCGACAGCGAAGTCGCGGTGATGGCGACCGGATACGCGCTCGGATCGATCGGCGTCCGGTAACCCAAGAACCCCGTCTTGATGAGGGTGGAGTCGATGATCGCTTCGGGATTGAGCTGCGTGCGCTCGACCCATTCCATGTTGGGGTCCAGCGCCCAGTCGATTCGGTAATCAAACACCAAATCCTGATTCGGCTCGACAGGAATGACCGCCGGCCCGATGTCGATGGTGATGGGATGCACAGTGCCCACAACCTGCAGTTCAGGCGTGGAATAGGGGAATTTGTCGAGACGAGGAACGAAGGTGACCGTTTCCGACCCAACCATCAGTGGCTTGAGGCAAAGTGTGTCACAGGGCTGTTCCACAAAGACATTACCCCCTGGGATGACGGTCACCCATTCCTTGCCGGCAATATTGATATTGCGCCATTCCCAGCCACCAAAATTGGTTTCGCCGGTTCTATTCTGTATCTCGCTAAGGGCGACGATTTCCGAGAGCGATTCCATCACGCTCTTAAATCGTTCAAAGTTAGTGGCGGTTTTCAGCGTACCCGTCGCGGAACCCGCGCTATAGGCAGCGAGTCCCACGCCGGTTAAGAGGCTTGCCAAGTTGACCGTCGGTCCAGCCTTCGCGTCAACCATCAGCTGTTGGGTGGTCCATACGTTTGCGTCTTCTTCAAGGTCCAGGCTTGGCTGCAACAAGGGAGTCGAAAGTGTTTCCGGGTGCGTGGCACAAATGAGCGCTGCATTTGCGAAGGCGATTGCGGTCGCCAAAGAAAACGCAGCAGCCCCTACACCAACCACGGAATGTTTTGCTGTGGCGGCGCCAAGAGAGATTGCATTCGCAAGCTGAGCCCCCTTCGACCGCGTTACTGTGCAGTAATGCGCCGCGAACGTCATCTGTTCGGATAGGGTCCTAGGATCGATGATTGCGGTCGGCGAAGATGGAATAAGTCCGCCCAGCACTCCGCTCACGGGCTGCCCCAGATCCGATACGATTCCACTGGCCAGCGACGCCTGCAACATCGCTCCCATGTAACCCCTATCGGTGTCGGTCATGTTGGCCATGTACGCCAGCAACTCACTCATCCGGGTCTTTACCAGTCCCGCTGCAAAGTCGGCTTGCGCAGTTTGGCTATCGATATCGCTTGCGTCGGGAATGCTAGAGGCGGCGATGTCCGTAGGTAGTCTATCGCTCAAACGTTGCAGTCGGTCCATGAACTCTGACGCCGCTGTTGGGTCTGGGACGAGTGGCCTAACTTGCATGTTCGACGTGCTACAACTCTGTCCATCTTGGGAAACGAAGATGGTTACATCGGATTCCACGGACGGTGGAGCCAGTAGATACGGACCTTCTTCGTCTCTGTGCAAAAGAATCGGAACATCCTCTCCCAAACTCAGCTCGAGCCGTTCTGGCGCGACATCCAGAACCAAATCGACGCGCTCGAACGGCGCGTAGACCCTCGATTCGAAGCCGATGCGGCACACATCAGTCGCGGAATCCTCGCCACAGCCAAAGGCTGAAAGGATTAAAATCGACAACAACCAAATCCGCATGGCCCCTCCACGATCTGAATAGAAAAACGCGAAATGAAAAGTTCGCCTTGAGGTCACTTTAGAAAGTTGTGACACTCCAAGCAACCTTCAGCGTATCTGGGTGGAAAATCGTATGAATCTTCCTTGGCTTCGAAAGCGCGAGCAAATCGCCTATTTTGCTTATGGCGCCTTTCTGACCCTTGGCGCCAATCTGATGCTCATCGGCGCGCAAGTAAAAATGCCGCCATACGCGGTGCTTGGTCTGAGTCTGTTCTTAGCCGGAGCACCACTGATTATCGGTATTCTCACCGAGCGCGCGCTTTACATGAACTTGTTCATGGTCAGCGTCGTGCTCGTGGTGTCCGGCCTGTATTATTCGGTGCGACCTCAAGTCCCCGATGCCGAGCCCGACAAAGCGTCGGCCTACGCATATGCGTGGTTCGCACAAGTACAGTCGGACCCAGACGAAGCCTTCACGCACTTTCGCGGCCCGAAACACGCTCAAGAATTTATCCTGAAGCAAATCGCGAAAGTCGGCGCGGCCTCACTCAAGGTAGATGGGGTTCAACAATACGCACCCTATAACGTCGAGGGTCGCGGGGACTGCAATGCCTACGACGTGAACTTTTGGCACCCCGGCGGGAGTGCCATTGTGGGACTCAACCAATGTTACGACGGCGGCCCCGAATTCGAGGTCTGGCGCGCCAACATCACGATCGACGCCGAGCTCATCAGCAATACCAAACGATGACCATTCATGCCCCATCACATGAGAACCCAGGAAGAGCCCGGCGCGTCGTGGCTCTGGTGAGTTAGAGTGGCGGTCTTTTGCTCGAGCTTCATCCTAGCGATGCCAAATTTGGAGCAGCATTGAAACATCTCAAATTAAGTCTAGCCGCAGCATTCGCCTGTGTTTCGCTACTCGCCGGATGTGGAGACGACAACGGGAAGGCAGAAACGATTCAGAACTCCGGGCCTGGGACGCCATCAATTCGCCTTCAGCCGGCATCGCCAATGGGGGACGACGATTTAAGTTGTGAAGTCGTCACGGAGTCATTCGACGCCGACGGAGATCCGATTAACTATGCGTACGCTTGGGAAGTCGACGGCGAGGCAACCGTACTAACGACTCGGATCGTTTCATCGTCTCGCACTGAGCCCGGGCAAAAATGGACGTGTATCGTCATAGCGTCGGATGGCGTTCTTTCCTCTGATGCAGTGGCCGCCTCGGTGACGATTGGAAACAAACCACCACTCGCCGAAGAACCTAGGATTACCCCCGCAAGACCTACGACACTGGATGCGCTGTCATGTGGCGATGCGAGCGTGACCGACGCCGACGGACAGGCCGTGTCGGTACGTTATGCATGGAAACGCAATGGCGAATACACGGGCGACTCGACCAGCATTCTTCCGTTCGAGCGCACAATTCGCGGGGAATCTTGGGTGTGCGAGGTCACACCCCATGATGGCATCGAGACCGGTCAATCCGTTTCGTCGGCGCCTGTGGTTGTTTTGAATTCACCACCGTCCGTGCCGGCAATCGCGGTGAATCCAACCGATCCCCGTTCAACGGATGACGTTCTTTGCGAGGTCGTGTCAGAGTCTGAGGACCCTGACCTCGACCCTCTAACGTATGTGTATGAGTGGCGATCGGGTACTGGCGCAATCTCACCCGGACCTTCGTTGAGCGCTGCCGCCACGTCAAAGGACGAAGCATGGACGTGTTTCGTCTTGGTCAGTGACGGCGAATTGGTCGCCGAAGCTCAAACGAGCGTGAACATCGCGAACTCCCCGCCTTCAGCACCTGGCGTCGCTCTGTCGCCCACATCGCCCAACCTTTCTGAGTCCATAAGCTGCCTCGTGTCGACGCCTGCAGTCGATCCGGACGGTGACGAAATTACCTATTCCTATATGTGGACCAAGTTTGGTTTTCCTACGGGGAATACATCACCGACGTTGGACTTTTCTAACACCGCAAAGGGCGAGGAATGGGCGTGTGTGGTCTCGGCGAGTGACGGGAATGAAACGGGCCCCAGCGGGACGGCGGAGACCATCATCGTAAATCGCGCGCCGAGCGCACCGACAGTCAAGATCGCGCAAACGGCTCCGCTAGGCGGCGAGGCGTTAGATTGTGTCATCGAAACCGCCAGCGTTGACGCCGATGGCGACGCGGTAACCTACGAGTATTCATGGATTCGTGACGGTGTTGATGCAGGGATTTATTCGGCGGGTCTTCCCGCGTTTGAGACGTCGAAAGGTCAACAATGGACGTGTTCGGCGCGGGCAAGTGACGGCACAGATGTGGGACCCGTGGCAGTGAGTGATTTTGTCTTGATCTCAATGGTCCTCCGACCGCCCCACTTCTAAGAATGTCAGTTGTAGCGCCCACGACACTGGATGAGTTGAAGTGTGTTTTTGCGACGCGCTCTGTTGATCCGGATGGCGACCCAGTAACCTACGACATCGCGTGGACAGTTGATGGCGCCCCCGCAACATTCACGGGGAATATTGTTCCGGCGACAGCTACCGCAAAAGGGCAGACCTGGGCGTGCACATTCACCCCATCAGACGGCGCGTTGGCGGGGCCGAGCGGCACGGCTTCAGTCGTGATTCAAAACAGCCCGCCCGTGATGCAACCGCCCAACATTTATCCGGAAATTCTCTCTAGCGTGTCTTCGGCGCGTTGTATGCTGGGTATAATCCAGGACCCCGACGGGGACCCTATGACCTACAGCTACGAGTGGACCCGAAATGGTATGGTGCTGAACTACACCGATCGGACACTGCCCGCGTCCGAGACCACGCGTGGGGACCAGTTGCGGTGCACCGTGACGGCGTCGGACGGTCAGAATAGCGTTTCTGCGACCAGTGGTGCGAGGTTAGTCTCGAACACCGCGCCGTTCGTGCAGGGGAGGATTTACCCGACCGCGCCCAACGCATTTGACGACCTGACTTGCGCAATCGAGTACGAGATGGATCCGGACGGTGATTCAATTACACACACATTTCTATGGTCGACGTCGTCCAATGTGACCGTGGCAGGTCCAACTCTGCCGGCGGGTTACACGGTTGAGGGGAGTTCGTGGCAATGCAAAGTGACCTCAAGCGATGGCATTGCGAGCACATATGGAATCGTGAACACACGAATCCGAGCTCCTGTCACGTGCAACGAGATCAAGTTGCACAATCCCGCCGCGACAGACGGCATATATGTGATTGAGCCGAATCTGTCGGCCTACCTTTCCGGGGTCTCAGTGTTTTGCGACATGACCACGGATGGGGGCGGTTGGACTCTGGTTGCCCAGGGCGGCGATGGAAGTTGCAGCACAATGACACAGGTGAACTCGATTTCGGATGCGACGCCGTGTTCTTATCTTTCCTTTCAGAACACGCGACATATTGCCGCGCATTCGACTGAAGTTCGGCTGAGCGTCACTGGGCCGGGACAGCTCTTTGGTGATTGGACCGGATGTGAGACAGGGGTGTGCGAGTCACGAAGCACCAATGTCGAAGCAATCGAGGCGTTTGATGAGCCTTATGGCAACTGGCATAACGGCGCGTTGTTTGACGCATGGGATTGGAGCACAACCTGTGCTCCAACCAAGAGTACCGGTTGGCCGAACATGTACGAGGCCTGCGGGAACGCCGTGGGTGTTCACTGGGTGACAGACAGCAAACACTCGTTTTATGGCACGCCGCTCTTGGACCGCCGTTCCGCAACTTGGCTGCGGTGAGCTTTTTTTCGATGCTCAGGACTACTTGAAGAACGGGCTTAGTCGCCCCCGGGCGGTGACCAGCGCTTCGAGCGCGCGCGTGGACTAATCCCTCCGCCAGAGCCCTGGTCAGCTTGCGCTGGGGTGCCGTCACACACACGAATCCCACAACGGCTTAGCGTGACCTTTTGTTTGTAAATGCGTTGTTGCGGATCGAAGATCACCCGCAGTCCCGAATCGCAGAACTGTTGCCGTGGAATTGGACGGTCGAGCCGCGATCACAGTAACGCAAATAACCATTTATCAAGTTGGCCAAGGCGGGAAAACAACGCGGTCTGTCGGACGCTTACCCTGCGCCCGCGGACGCAACGAACGATGAATGTCTTGACAATACATAAGTGAAGACTTATTTGTTGGGCAATGCAGATTGATTCACTCGAAAACAAGGTGTTCCTTGCCCTCGCCGATCCAAGCCGCCGCGCGATCTTTGAGTCGCTTACTCGCGGCGAGGCAGCTGTGAAGGACCTCACAGCACAGTTCGACATCTCGCAGCCCGCGGTGTCGCAGCACTTGGCGAATCTCAAGGAAGCCGGTTTGGTCAGGGGGCGTCGCGAAGGACGGCACGTGTATTACAGAGTCGAGCCAGATGGCCTGAAACCTCTTGTGGACTGGATCACTCACTACCGTGCGTTCTGGATCGACCGGGTGGACCGCCTCGAGCAACTTCTTGATGGAATGGACGAATGACGATCACCGACACTACCGACCGGTCTCAGACCGAACGCATCGAGCTCGTGTTCGAGCTTCTGCACGCGCCGTCCAAGGTCTGGCGAGCCCTGACCCAAGCGGACTTGCTGGGACAATGGCTGCTGCCCACGATTGGCCACGACCTCAAAGAAGGCGCGGCTTTCAAGCTAAACGCGCCGGCTCAGCCAGGCTGGGACGGCATCGTGGACTGCAGGTATTTGGTCATTACGCCTGAGTCGTTCGTCAGTTGGACGTGGGAAGTGCCCGGTCTAGAGACCGTCGTCGAAGTCACCCTGACGCCCACGAACACCGGCACCCGGATGAAGGTGGTCCAGTCGGGATTCAAGCCGACACAAAAACAGAATTTTGGCGGCGCTCGCTGGGGCTGGAAGATGATGGGCGAGCGGCTCACCGAGCTGCTCGAGCAGCTGTCATAAATTCTTTAACGGGACCGATACAATTTATGCCTCTGTTGGGAGATCACAATGAACCTCGTCCTCTGGATTCTTCAGGTACTGCTTGCCCTTCACACGGTCACCGGCGCCGTGTGGAAGTTTTCGAATTCTGAGCAGGTCGTGCCTGCGCTGAGCGCGATCCCACATGGTTTGTGGCTTGCGCTGATTGGCGCCGAGTTTTTATGCGGCGTGGCGCTCCTGTTACCCGCAGCGCGCAAATCATTGGGCCGGCTCGCGCCCATCGCGGCCGTGTGTATCGCCACCGAGATGCTTCTGTTTTGCGGGGTCAGCCTCGCATCGCCGGCACCGAATTCCGGCGAGCTGATTTATTGGGTCGTTGTCGCGGGGTTCTGTGCATTTTTGGCCTACGGGCGGTTCGTTTTGCGACCCATTGCTGACACAGGCACCTCGCGCTGAACCTAACGCGAGACGGGTTCCTGCTCTGCCGGCAAACAACGATGTTTCGCCTCTAAGCGGCGAGCCTTATCTTGCCGTCGACTTCACGCAATCGCCCAGCCCCGATGGCGCGGTCGACGACCGTGTGCAGGTTCTCTTGGATGCGGCGCCCCGCGCGCTGAAATCCAAAGATTTTTGACACCTCCGACACCAACGTGTCGCGTTCAATGCTGACGGCGCGTTCCACGAGCCACAGCGTGGCTTCGAGGATCTCGATGTCCGGGATATCCGAAACATCGCGCGATTCGTTTTCGTGGTGTCGAAAACCCTTCCATGTCTTGGCCTGCTCGGCGGAAACCCACAAGATGTCGTCTTGGACGTGCAGGCTCTTTAGGCCCGCTGCCAGATCGCTGACTCGGCCCACGACCTTTTTGGTCGTGCTGCTAAATCCCCAAGCATTCGCGATGTGGCGCGCTGCGACGGCCAAAAGAACTGGCGAAGATTGGCGAGCGATGGTCTTGAGCTGTTCTTCGATATGCGGCACTGCCTTGTAATCGTAGAACAACGCTTGGTCGTGCTCACCAAGGCCCGTGGGCGAGCGCCACGCAGAAACGAACGAGGGCCATTGTGTGGCGTCTTGGGCGGCAGGGATTAGCTCGGGAGGCAAAACGGCCTCAGCGTTGCGCTCAGGCCGCGACGGGAGTGCAAAAGCGTCGTTTTTCAACGCCTGTTTGTCGTGCGCGAGTTTTGCGTTCTCTAGCGCATGCTGAAGTCGGGTCAGCTCGTTGTTTCGATGGGTCCACCAATCGGTGGACCAGATGCGGTGAATTCGCCAACCCAGATTCTCCAAAATACTTTGACGAATGCGGTCGCGGTCACGGGCCGACTTCGCGCTGTGATAAGCCGCGCCATCGCATTCGATCCCCAACAAATATGCGCCGGGACGTTTGGGGTCGACCACGGCCAGATCGATGAAAAATCCTCCGACCCCAACCTGCGTGTGCACTTGCCAACCTTGCGCCACCAGTGCGTCGTACACTTCGCGCTCGAACGGCGAGCCAAAACCACGTTCGCTGTCTAACGTGACGGCCTCGAGCAAGGCTTTGGGTCCCCGAGCTGCGTAGTCCAGGAACTTTTTGAGCTGCAAGACCGCGGGATTGGACGACTCCGCAGCAATATGGTCCGGGCGAAGCGTCGAATACACCACCAAAAGCTCCCTCGCCCGCGTGACTGCGACATTCAGCCGTCGTTCGCCGCCCTTGCGGTTGAGTGGGCCAAACGACAGCGTCGTCTTGCCAATGGCGTCTGGCCCATAACAGATCGAGAAAAACATCACGTCTCGCTCGTCACCCTGAACATTCTCAAGATTCTTGATGAAGACGGGCTCGGAGACCTCCTCGGTAAAGAATTTCTCGATCTGCGGGTTCTTTCGTCGCGCGTCGTCCATCAAGTCTTCGATCAGCCGTTGCTGAGCGGACGAGAACGTCACGACGCCGATCGACTTTTGGCTCAGCGTCGGGTCCGACAGGCGTCGCACAATCGCGGCGACGACTTCTTCGCCTTCCCGACGGTTGGTGCGGGAGCCACCTCGGTCGTAGACACCGTCGGCGACGTGTTCCCATTTCAGCCCAGGTTGGCCGCGTTGTGGTGGGGCGAGGGAAAACGTGCAGACGATTTTCGTAATAGTGCGCGTTCGAGAAGGCGATCAACGACTCGTGACGGCTGCGATAGTGCCAATTCAGCGTCATCTGTGGAACGCCACGGCTGACGGCTTGGTCCAAGATAGACTCCATCTCGACCAGATCTTCGTCTTCGAATTCTTCTTCGTTGTCGGCGGCGGCAAAAAACGAAGTGGGCGGCAATTGTTTGGAGTCGCCGACAATGATGGCCTGCTTGCCGCGAGCCACCGCACCGATGGCGTCCCATGGCGGAATCTGGCTCGCTTCGTCGAACACGACCACGTCAAACAATTGCAGTCCGGCGTCCAAAAACCGCGCAACGGACAGGGGCGACATCAGCACGCAAGGCTTTAGGCGAAGCAGCACATTTGGGACTTCAGAAAACAATTTTCGGATCGATTTGTGACCACGTTGTTTGCCAAATTCTCGGCGCAAGATTTCCATCTCGCCGGGCGCGCTTCGGTCCGGAAGACGTGCGGCCAGTCTCGCTTGAATTTCCTGCCGTGCCAGTGATTTCGCGCGTTCGTCCAGTTCGACAAATCGAGCAATGGCACGCTCGTGTTGCTCGCCGCGGAACTGTCGAAGATCCATGTCTTCGGCCGAGCGGACTTTCCAAAAGTGATCGCGAACTGCGCGCTCGTAGGCTGGCAACACGTCTTTGTCGGTCACACGACCGGCAAGACACGCGCCCACCAATTCGCCAAGCTTGACGCCGCGAAGGGCGTTGGCCGACGCCACCCAGTCACACCATGGCTGCAGGCCTTCGAACGATTGGGTCCAGCTCGCGATGACCACACGTTGTTGGTCGGGACTCAATTCACCCCAAGGGGTGTGCAGTTGGATCGTGTTGGTGATCTCAGCCCGGGCGGTGTTCCAGTCGGACGTCTTGTCGGCCAGGTCCGCAAGCAAACGCCCCAATTTTGTCTGCGGCCCGATGCGCTCCGAGTCCGTCGCAAGCTCCAGGACGGACTGCGCCAATGGGCCATCGGCTTCGCGCATCGCGGCTAGTATTTCTCGGTAGTTCTTTGCCCACGCCCACACTTGATGAAGGCTCTCAGTTTGCGTGTCTGTACTACGCCAATGGCGTCCAAAAAGTGTGGTCGCTTGGGCGTCGATCTTATGCAGGATCTGACGCTGTTGGGTGGCGTTTTCTGCCGATACCAAATCGTCTGCGATGGTTTGATTATCGGGCAAGCCGCCTTGGGCAAACGCCTTGAGGCGCATCCGCGCGAAAAACAGCATGAAAAACGACAACAAAAATACGCCCGCCCACGACTTGAATGCCTGTCGCTCTCTCGGGATGTCCACCCCGTCAAACAAAGTCAGCGAGAAGTGCCGTTGCACGGCCGAGGATTCGCGTTGGAATGCTGCCAACGCGTTCGCGGCCGTGTCGACCAAGCGTTCGATGGTATCGCGGTCTTCGGTCAGCAGCGCCGCGGGCACGGTGGGACACTCCCCAAGCGCCTCGGCGGCGCGGCCGAGCAGTTCGAACGCTTCTGGCGATGGGTTGGATTGAGGGGCCAACACAGCGATGACTGCGTCACGCGCTGCGCTCCAAGCGTCGCCGGCTTCCTTGGCGCGCCCAACGACGCCTGCCACCTGTTCGCTCCAGCCCACGCTCCAATCGTCGTTTTTTACGAATCGCCACGGGTGTCGCCCGGGTTCCCCGATGCGCTGAGTTCGAGCGCCGAATTCAGCCACGAGATCCACGCATTTCTCGTAGGTTTGGAGATCGGGCGTTGAGGCGAACACGACGGGGATCTTTGGCGTGTTTTTGGCGTCCAGCGCGATCAGACGCCCTACGACCGCGTACAACGATTCGCCAAATGGACCCACCTCGTGGAATTTTTGGATGTGGTGATTTAGCGCCGCGCGCGTCTCGGCAAGCTTTTGCGCATGGGCGGCCCAGTCGCTCGACGTCTTTGACCAGTCGAGCTTCAGCGGTTCCTCAAGTTGGCGAACGACCTCGGCTTTGGACGCCTTGTCCGAGTGGACCTCGAGCGAAAATGGACCGAGCCCAACGCTCTTCAGCCGGGCCTCGACGACTTCGAGGGCCGCGCGTTTCTCCGAGACGAAGAGCACGGTCTTCTGCCGCGCGAGCGCTTGAGCGATGAGGTTGGTGATGGTTTGGGATTTGCCGGTTCCCGGCGGGCCTTGCAGCACAAAACTGTTGCCCTCAAGCGCCGAGAAAATGGCCGCCAACTGCGAGCTGTCGGCATCGACCACGGACAGATCTTCGGCCGCGGGGCGCTGGTCCATGGCCTGCACATCGGGCAGAGCGCTGACGATGGGAAATGGCCGTTCCGAGCCCTCGACAATGTGGCGTACGACCTCGCTCTCCATGAGCTTTTTGGCGTTTTGTTCGAGGTCGTTCCACATCATGAATTTCTGGAACTGATAAAATGCGACGCTGGCGTTCCATTGCACGTCGAACCGCGCCTGATCTTTGACAGCGTCCAACACGAGGCGAAGCGCGCCGTCCACGTCGATGCCGTGGGCGTCGGTGGGCGGCGCGGCGCCAAAATTGTCCTGGATGCCAAAATCGGCGAGCAGTTTTTGGAAGAGCGAGGCGTTCCAGATGGGGTCGTCGTCGGTGCGCACCAGGCGGTAGGGGCCGCCAACTTTGACGCGCTCGAGGGTCACAGGGACCAACAAAATGGGTGCAAACCGTGGTTCCGCGCTTGAATCGGACTCGAACCACTGAAGCGTTCCGATCGCCAAAAACAGGGCAGATGTGCCCGACTCGTCAAGCATTGTCGCGTTCTTGCGGTACAGCTCGACGGTGCGTTTGTCGAAGTCGGCCGGGGTCAGGTCGACCGGGAGTCGCCCTTGGCGCAGCGTCGCCTCGATGTAAGCGTCGATGTCCTCGACGCTGCCCTGTTTGGGGCGCGCGATGAGCTCAAGTTTCCCGCGCGCGGCCAGCGTGTCCTCGATCAAACCAGGCGTGGCCCCGAGCAGCGGCATCACGGAGTTGGTGTCTTTGTGGTTGATGAGCCGGTTTCGAAGCGTCAGGTCCAAGAGCTTCGTCTTCCAACGGTCGATCCGAGCGCTTGGTGTCTCGTCGACTTGCAGTTTCGGCGCGATCGTCGGCAGCGTGTTGGACACGGCCCCTGTGGCGCGGGTAACGGCGGCGAAGTTGGCTTCGCGCAAAAGGCCGAGCGGTGTCACGCCGATGTCGCGGCACCCTGCGACGTCGAGCGTGTAGAGGAACGTGTCGGTGTCCTCGAGTTTGGCTGACGCTGCGTCGCACGCGGCGCGAAACGACGCCTGTTGCGTCGCCAAGGTGGTCTCGAACACCCGGCATTCGTCGAGCTTGACACGTTTTTTGACCGGCAGCGGATCGTCGTTCCACGGCGTCGGCAGATGCCATTCGGTCAGCCACACACCCACAAAGGCGTGTCCCTCCTGCATCACGATGATGGGGTTGAGTCCACATTGCTCGAGCATCGCAGCCAGTAACACCGAAAGATCCAAGCACGTCGCCAACTTGTCGGCGAGCACTTGCTCCACGGTCCGAATCTTTTGGCCTGCGGTGTGGAAACTCGCCGGGGGATTCGCGTAGCCGATGTCCATGCGCTGCACAGCTGCAAATGCGGCGGCGGCGAGCTCGACAACGCGGGCGGCGGACTTGCTCTGATAACCGTCCAGCGCATCACTTCGGCCGTTTTGGCGCAGGTCGTCGCGCATCGCCTGCAGCAACGGGGACAGGGCAGGGTGATTGGGGGTCACAAACGCCGCGAGGGATTCCGGGGGCAGGTGCTGGCCAAGCCACTGATTGTAGGCCTCAAATGTGATGGGGCGCGTCGTGTGGCCAATCTGGACGCCGTCGTGTTCGACCGTCACACTCAGCGTTCCTTGCTGACGTTCGGTCAAATTGGCCATGCGGTCGACCTGGATCGCCAGCGCAGGCTCGGTGACCACGTGATGCCCCCCGGCGCCGATGTGGCTGATGTGGACCGTGGCTGCATGCACGCACTCCGGGTCGAAGCGTATGTGCAGTTTGGCGTCCGCCACGTCCTGTTCGCCGTTGTTCTCGACGACGATGGAGCGAACAAAACGACGCCCCAAATTCTGTGTCGCCAATTGAACGCGGTCGTCAGCCTCGATGGTGATACGAAGTGGTGTGTTTTGCACGTGGGCCCCTTGAATTGGCGGATGGGCCGCATTTTTGGTCATGGTGTCGACAATTGCAAGGCCCTCGACGAACGGATGCAGCCTACCGCGGCGTCGAGACGATTCGTCCACTGGCCATTCGACCTTGAACTCTGTAGGATGTGACATTCTTCGAAACCGAGGCGGGAAAATTGAGAATCCTCATCGCATGCGCACTGACACTATGGGCCAACCTCGTCAGCGCGACCGAGCTTAGCCCTGTGGTCGTTCCCGGAGATTCCATAAGCGGCGCGACGGTAGAGCGCGTTGTGGCCCGTGGCATCAATGAGCAATTTCACGTCTTGGTGAAGGGTCACACGACGGACGGTCAACCCTTCGCGGCGTTGGCCACGAACGAGGGCGGTGTGTTGTGGTCGGTCAAGGCGGAGGACACGTTGAATGGGCACATTGTCGCCGACATCAACGTGGAATCGCTGCTCTACAACGACGAGTTTCTTGTCCACGTGGTGGATTCGAATGGCGCGCGCGTCTTGATGCGCCGAAACGGCACACAACAGGTGGAAACCATCGTCGATTGTGCGCTCCAGGGCGCGCTTTCGGCGTACTGCGACGCTGCCGTTCCCGACGTCACCCATGACCCGAGTGGCACTGTTCTGATTCAAAACAAACCCGATGCGTGGCTTTGGGTGGACGGGGAGTTTTCGCAGGTCGAACGGCCAAGCGCCCCCGAAACGTTGCGGGTTGACGGCTTCGATGAAGAGATTGCCCAGACCACATGCGCACCGCTGCGGTTCACGCTCGACGGTGCGGGTCGGGTCTTTTTCGTGGTGACCACAACAGGCCTGCAACCGTGGGTCCTACGTCGCCTGGGCCCTCGCCAGTACTCGCGAGTTCCTGCCAGAATTGAGAGCCTTGGCGGTTGCCTCGACGAGGTCATTTCGGCGGACGACAGTTCGGTGAGTTATCAGGTGCAAGGTCGCTTTTATGTGTCGAACCCGGGCTCGTCGCCTCCGTACGTGAACGTCCCAACGACGCCCTCGTGGCCGATACGATCGAACGGTACGAGCGCGCGGTTGTACTCGGGCCAGACGTTTGTCGATGTTGCGCAAATCCAGACCATTGATGTCGCCTGGGGCGGGTCAATGCTGGCCGTGGTCGACGCCGGACCGAGGTCCGCCAAAGCTGCGACGGCCTACGACGAACGGACGTTGGTCACCGAGGGTGAACGCGTGGATGTGCGGGGTAAGGAATGGACCGTTGCGCGCCTGCAGTTGACCGCCACCGGGTCGGGATTCGCATCCGGCAGTGTGACGACCACGCAAGCAGGCGTGCTCGTCTTCGCCGATGCGGATTCGGAGCAGGCCACGGGTGTGTTCTTCTTCTCGCCGGCTTTTGACTATGTTGTCGACACGGCGGCGCTGCCCAACGTTAACCCGACCCAATGCGGCACTGGGCAATCGTTTTTTGATGGCCGACCGCAGTGCTCGGCCCAAGATTTCGAGCAGATTTTGGCAGGGCAACCCGCCAGAATCTTGTGGCTTGCGCGGTCAAGCGGTCCGATTTCAACGTCGCGTTCGTTGGCGCTTGTGGGGCTTCCAAACCGGTCGACGGTGGGTGACCTCGTCTTGGAAAACGGCGATTTCCATGTTTCGGACATGGGAACCCAAAACCTGGACGTTCGGGACGGAACGCTAACGGGTTACAACATCGAGGCCCAAGACGTGGCTTTAGGGGCTGGTGTGATCGCCGATTTAACGCGCGTGTCGGGGAAGTCGCTCGCGGCGGAGACCGGCTCGGTGGTGAACATGCAGGGGGCACTGATCCGCAACACGACGTGGATTGCCGGCAGAGCGACCATCGATGACGGACAGCTTGGAGCTGACCATGACGCCTTGATTGTGGACGGTGTCGACGCCGACGTGACGTTGCGACGAACGATCGTCCGAAGTGGGGGTGGCACAGCCATTCGGCTGCGCGCTGGGAAATTGTTGACCGAAGAGAGCCAGGCGTACGCGGGGCACATCGGCGTGGAGTCGCTGGTTCCACTTGACGTGGATGGACTGCTGATTCGGGATGTTTACGGGTATCGGGGTTGCACGGAAACCCGGCGGTCGGGCGGCGAGTTCATCCAACAGCAGGTCGCGTGTTCGAGGACCTCGGTTTTCCTGCACGACGGCGGTTCCATCGCCGATCAGGAATTCACCGGAAGGGTCATTTTAGGCGGCCAAGCGACGTTGGAACGTGTGGTCTTGAAGGCACGTTACGGCCCGTCGTTGTTGGTTACGCCAAACGCCGACGTGACCCTGCGTGATGTCGATGTGCGCGCATTCGACCGGGTGGGCATTTCTTCGTTGGGCGATATCACGGTGCAGGGGGAAGTGACCGTGCGGGATGCCGATTGTGCGGGAATCGATACGAGCGGAGCGCTCGACGTCGAGGGGAAACTGAGCGTTGTTGACGTCGGTACTCGCCGGCGACCCCCGAATTACCGAGTCACGTGCGCCCGCAGGGCGAGCGTCCACTTCGCGGGCGCACAATCGCGCGATTTATCGAACACACAAATTCTTCGCGGGAACGTGCCCGGGATTGTGACCGAGGGCGCGTTGACGATGAGCGACGTCATTGTTGCGGGCAACACCGACGGCATTGTGTCAAACAATTCTGATGCCACGTTATTGGCGCACAATATCCGGGTCTTGGGCAACGACGGTGCAGGAATCGTCATGCCCGGAGGCGTGCGGTCGACCGGCATCTTCCGCGTCGAAAAGAACGCCGGAGCAGGTGTGGTGAGCCAAAACGGTGACGTGATTCTCGGCGCGGCCGACACCCCCGAAAATGTGTCGGTTCGCCGAAATGCGTTTGCGCGTATCTGCGCCACAGAAGCATTGGATGGATGCCGCCGAGCCGGCATTTTCAGCCCAAACGGTCGTGTCGAGCTCAACAACGCTCAGGTGCTGGCAAATGTCGGCGAGGGGATCTTGGCCAAAGAGGTGGCGCTGGTGTCGTCGACCGTGTGCGACAACTCCGGCGCCGAAATCCATGCATCCACGGTGGACCAAGACAATGAAAGCGTCGTTTGCGGGCCCGCACCGCCGGCCATTGGGTCAGACGACGACGGCTGCAGCTCCACCCGGGCTGATGCATCGCTTTGGGCGTTGCTGGTTGGGATGATGTTCGGTTTCCGACGACGCTTCTGGGTCTAATTCGACTGGAAGAACGGGCCGATGATTGGGAATTCCGCATACATGTCCGTTTGTCGCCAAGTGTGGCGAACCTCGCCCCACCAGTCCCGGTTGCCGCTGCTGTACATGCGCAGTTAGTGACCTGGGGTTGGCGCCCTATCAATGCGGCCACGAGGAGTTTTTCAATGAGCAAGGGGCACTTGGTTACGATATTTCTCTCTATCTTTAGCGTCGGATGCGAGAACGTGCCGCCTGACACCCGTCAACGCCTGCCGGTCAAAGAAAACAGCACACCCGACACCCTGAACGTCGAGGGCCCGAGCGTCGAGCCTGAGCGCCCCGCTCTGGATCGTTGCACGGGCCAGGGATGTGATGGCGTATGGTTGATTGAATCGCCCTGTGTGTACCTTCCATACCTTCTTGAGGTTCGAGAAGTCGCATTCGGAGGAGACGAGCACCCACTCATTGGCCTTATTGAGATTGAAGATTTACCTTCCGCGATTGCACAACAATTGCCCAACGGATACTCGCCGATGATCTATGTCGCTCGGCAAGGAAAAGTGGTGGATTTTCAATGGACCGCGTACAGTCATCGAAACAACGACGGACTGGATGACAACATCCAAAAAATTCGAAATCTGATGGCAAGGACGGCGGTGGTTAGGGGCAATCCCTCGCATTTCCAGAAGAAAATGGTCGGAATCCTGGACCCCGCAGATGCGCTTTTAGACCTGAGTGCTTTGGATCTTTCCGGACATGACTTTATTAACCGACGAATGCAGGGTGTCAATTTGAGTGGCTCAAATTTGACGAACGCGAAATTGCGGGAATCCAATTTGGCCGGCGCATTTTTGCGCTACACGGATTTGACTGGCGCGGACATTTCCGGCGTGGATTTCACGAACGCAACATTCCTGAACACGATTTGTCCCGACGGCACAAGAACCGACGAGGGGTGCGCAGGCGACGATTAGCGCGGCACTCCGGCAGGACGCCGGTGCGGTCGGTCTGGTGGATGCGATGGTTGGACGTCGATTCTGGCTTGTGTTGCGGAAAATCAGTCGTCATGACGACGGTTGCCGTTGGCTCACAAGGCTGCGATCCTGCGATCCCGCGATCCTTCTCGCTGCGGGAGGAACTTGGACGGGTTGGATGCATTTGTGACCGGGTTTTCCGGGGGATCTTTGTCGCGGGTCCAGAAGAAGTCGACGAGGATGACGCGGCGCGAAATGTGGCTCCTTTTTGTGCGGGAGATTTCCCGTTTCAAAAAGGCCCACGTCGAAGAGGCGTTTTGTGACAAAATATTGTGAAAAAGTTCAACGGTAATTCTTGAGATGGACTCGAAGCCGTTCTCGCATGCGCTGCAGTGTCTTGGCAGCGTCACTGCGGCTGATGGCCATAATCTCGGCGATTTCGGCACCGCTGTAGCCCTGCAGAGTGAGAATGAGAATCTTCTTTTCCTTTGGGGTCACTTGGCACATGACCTCGCGGTACAGCTCAGCCAAGAGCGCTTCGTCCTCCGGATTGCTGTTGGGAGAGCGCACGTCATCATAGCTGGGATCGGCGAACGAACAGCGATCACGTCTTCTCCAAATGGAAGCGTTCTCGTTGCTCACTGCCCGTGTGTAGTACTTGGGAATGTCCTCGATAGGTCCCTTGCCAGGCTTGGTATGCCGTCTACACACTGCCAACATCTTTTCCGTGGCGATTTCCTTGGCGTCGTCGTCGGATGTCCCACGAGCAGTCAAACGCCTAACATTCTGGGTGTACACCTCTGGAAAAATCTCGCTGACGCACGCTTCGAATGTGACCAAAGGATCGGGCGTCGTGTTGGCCGAATTGATTCCATAGGTCGACGCCTGGGGCCCTTGAATGTTTTTGCCCTCGGGAGAAAGCCCCAGGGCGGCCGCGACGACGACCAGCCCAGCGAGTCCGAGCAGTGCAGTCGTTGGAATTCCCACCACGCCCAAAATTGCGAAGTACACTCCCGCAACGAATGGCCGCTGGTCAAAAAACTGGTTGAGCCATTTATGTATTGCGGTGAGTGACATGATCGTCACCGTCGTCGCCGCCACGCGTAAACCAACGCTGGAATCCTTGGTTGCAGCGAAGACGAGCGCAAGAGCTACCGTCCAGAGGCCTACGTGACCAATCCATACAGCGATCAGCGCACCTAACGACAATTTGGATTCACGCTCTTGAGGCGCGTCAGCGAGGTCTTCGGCCATGGGTCCTCCCACAATATCTGTTTGTTCGATGCGGTAAGTGTACCACTCACCGCATCGAACAAAAGCTTAAATTGCGCTTGGGGTTGCCGGCTTAGGCGGCTTTCTTCAACCAATCCGAGATGGCTTGTTCGATTTCACCAACCCCGTAGCCTTTGGTGAAAATCACTCGCTGACTATCGATCGCGCGCATTTGCTGCTGTGCCCCGTGCGACGTAAACCGAACGGTCACGACGGCTAAGTCGATGTCGTCGTTCTGGAGTTTGATCAACGCGGATTTCACCTGGTTTTTCTTTTTTGTCGTCACCCAACGCACGTCTGCCAATTCCAGCGCATTCATCAGATTGGTCCTTGCGGACGCCTTTTCGATGCCGCCGACGATCGCCAGGGTCTTCCCACGCGTGAAACTCAACACTGCCGGGTCGATGGACGTCGATTTCGACGCACACGGCTCCTTGGATTCGGTTTTTTTCTTTGGAATCACACCCTGTGTTTCCGGAGACTCCGGTGTACGAAGGTCGTCCAGCAGTTCTTTGGCGTCGGTCAGCCAATCCCCTTTACGAGGCGCGTGTTGATTGCCCAAGCCGTAGACGTAGGCATCGACGAAATTCTCTTTGAGGGCCCGCAAGTCTGCAAAATGTTGCTGCATGAAGTTTGCCGGCGAAATCCATCGCGCAATCGCCACCAAAAGCTCCAGGTAGCGTTGCTTGCTGTCGTCGGGCAGCAATTTGAATTCACCGAACCCGTTGATGGCGCGCCGAAGCCATGACCGGGCGTCGCTGGGATTGTCGAAGTCCAATTGATCCAACCGCTCATGGAACTTTGCGAAGACTCGCAATTCGGGGCTTTCGATGAAATTCACGGTGCCAAAAGTCTGCGGGTCCAGCGTGGGTGATGCGAATTCGCGTTCATTGGCGGGTGGGACAGTTTTGGCCTCGTTTTGGGGCGGTGTGGTGTTCGGTTCGGACACGCGTTGGGGCTGAATTTTTCCCGTGTCCGGTTCTGCCGCAGGGGTGTCAGCGATCGACATCATCACACCTCCTACGGCGACAAGCGCGGACCCGAGCAGCTTCATCAGGCGTTGGTCTTCTCCGGACGCCGGCGCTTCCATCGACGAAACGAGCAATTGAATGAGTTTTTCTGTGTTCATGGTGCCTCCTTTGATGGCGTTCAAACGGGTCCACGTTTCAGCAGGGGTTTTGTGACAAACTTTTTTTGAATCGTGTCGCTTTTCTTCCAGCGGGCACCCTTTGAGTCCTCAATGTGACCTGTCGCGCGGCACGCATCATGCCAACCTTGTCGATCTAAGTGATTGTGGTTGCATGTCTTTATGGCGTTGCTTACCCTCATTGATAATCACTCCATATTCGCTGTAAGCACCGTCCGTAGCGGGGGGAACCATGTCCGTTCATGCTCGATTTGTTCTATTGGTCGTTTGGCAACTGGCACTTTTCGTGGCCGGTTGTCCCGACGATTCAGACAACGAACACGGCCCAAACAATCACGCCGAGATTGACGTCGGAGCCCCAGACGTCGGCTTTCCGGATAGTGGCGCGCCGGATATGGGCGAACATGACGCACAGACCGACGCGGATTCCATCGATCGTCCGCCGTTGGCGTTTGCCGTCGATGTGGCTCCCGCAAATCCCCAAACCCTTGATGATGTGCAGTGTCAGGTGGTTGACCCACCCATCGACCCGGACGATGACGAGGTGACCTTGACGTTTTCTTGGAGTCTTGGGGACCAGGTCATCGAAGGCGCTGTGTTGCCGGCGGATCGGACGCAACGCGACCAGACATGGATGTGTACGGCCACGGCCACGGCTCGCGGCCTCTCCACGACTGCCATCGCCGAAGTCACCATCGAAAACACCGCGCCTACCTTGCCGACGGTCGAGATCACTGGCCTCAGCGCTGCAGATGACCTGACCTGTGTGGCAGGCGGCAGCGTTGATGCCGATGGCGATCCGATTTCTTACGCTTACGTGTGGGTCCAAGACGGCGTGCCAACGGACTTTGACACCGATACGGTGCCGGCGTCCGCGACGACGCCGGGTGAAACGTGGTCGTGTGAAGTCTTGCCGAACGATGGCACGGCGGACGGTCCAATGGCCTCGGCCGAGGTGACGATCGGCAACACGGCACCTGCCGTGCCGGTGGTGACCATCAACACAAGCCATCCCGCGACATCGGACCAGCTGACATGTGAGGCCGTGTTCGACGCCATCGACGTCGATGGCGAGTCGGTCACAGTGACCTTCGCGTGGACCAAGGATGGCGCGCCCGCTGGAATGGGGCCCGTGGTCGACGCGGACGAAACGGCCAAGGGTGAGATTTGGGAGTGCACCGCGAGTGTCTCGGACGGTTGGACCTCATCGTCGGCCACCGCCTCCGTGACAATCGAAAACTCTCCGCCCGGCGCGCCAACCGTGGCCATTGCGCCAGCGACCCCAAGCGCCAATGACGACCTCGTTTGCACGGCGAACGCCGCGGTCGACGCGGATGGCGACGTGGTCACCTACACCTACCGTTGGTTGAAGAATCAAACACCCTCGGGCATCACCACGGCAACTCTTTCGAACGTCAACACAGCCCTTGGTGACGTTTGGACCTGCGAGGCGACCCCAAACGACGGGACCATAGATGGCCCGGCTGCAACGCTCGACGTTGTCGTCGGCAACACGTCGCCAGCCGCACCAATTGTTTCTGTCAGCCCTGTCAGCCCCAATACGACGGACCCATTAACCTGCGTTGCCACGTTTGACCCCGTAGATTCAGACGGCGAGACGGTCACCGTGGCGTATGCATGGACGAGAGACGGCAGCTCGGCCGGCACCGGACCCACGGTGGATGCCACAGCGACTGCCAAAGGCGAGGTATGGGAGTGCGTCGCGGCGGTGACAGACGGTTGGACGACGGCTACAGCCGCGGCGACCGTCACCGTTCAAAACTCAGCCCCGAGTCTACCCAATGTGGCCATCACGCCGTCCGCCCCCAATGCGAACGTGGATCTCGATTGCATCGCCACAGGGGCTTCCGACGCGGACAATGATGCCGTGACTTACACGTATCGCTGGCTCAAGAATCAGTCACCAACTGGGCTTACGACGGCCACACTGTCGAAGGCCAACACAGTGCCCGGAGAGGTCTGGACCTGCGAGGCAACGCCCAACGACGGCACAGACAACGGCCCAACGGCCTCGGCAGACGTAACGATCGGAAACACGGCGCCAGCCGCGCCCACCGTGGCCATCAGCCCGACGACTCCAAACACAAGCCAACTGCTGACATGCAACGCGACCTTTGATGCCGTCGATGCCGACGGAGAGACTGTCGCCGTGACCTATGCTTGGACAAAGGATGGTGCGCCGGCGGGGACGGGTTCGACGATTGATGCCACCGCGACTGCTAAGAACGAGCTTTGGGAGTGTACGGCCAGTGTTTCGGACGGTTGGACGTCCTCGTCGGCCACGGCCGCGGTGACCGTCGAAAACTCCGCGCCGAGCGCGCCAAGTGTCGCGATCACGCCCACCACACCAAGCGCCAACGATAATCTTCTTTGCACAGCAACCGGTGCGACGGACCTCGACAACGACGTGGTCACGTACACCTACCGATGGCTTAAAAATCAAGCGCCATCGGGTTTCGTGACGGCAGCGTTGTCAAAGGTCCACACGGCACCCGGTGACGTTTGGACGTGCGAGGCCACACCAAACGATGGCACCGCCAACGGCACAATGGCATCTGCCGACGTGACCATCGGCAATACGGCGCCGGCTTCGCCGGTGGTGTCGATCAGTCCAAGCACCCCCAACACCACACAGACCCTTACGTGCAACGCGGCATTTGATGCCGTCGATGCGGACGGGGAATCGGTCACCGTCACGTATGCGTGGACCAATAATGCAAGCCCGGCTGGCACCGGTCCAACGGTTGCATCCGCGGCAACCGCAAAAGGCGAAGTGTGGGAATGCACGGCCACTGTTTCCGACGGGTGGGCCTCGGCCTCGGCGTCTGCAGCGGTGACCATTCAAAACTCGGCACCAGGCGCGCCCAGCGTCGCCATCACACCGACGAACCCGAGCGCGAACGCTGACCTAGTGTGCACTGCGACGGGCGCTTCCGACGCCGACAGCGACGTCGTGACCTACACCTACCGATGGCTGAAGAATCAAACGTCGACCGGCATCACCACCGCCGCACTCTCGAAATCGAACACGGCTCCCGGGGAGGTCTGGACGTGCGAGGCGACCCCGAACGACGGCACCATCAATGGTTCAACGGCGTCCGCGGATGTCACCATTGGCAACACCGCCCCAGCAGCGGCCAATGTCGCCATCAGTCCCACCAGCCCCAACACCACACAAATGCTGACCTGCGCGGCAACATTTGACGCAACCGATGGCGACGGAGAATCGGTTTCGGTCGCCTACGCTTGGACCAAAGACGGCGCCGCTGCAGGCACCGGTTCGACCGTGGCAGCGTCGGCCACCACAAAAGGAGAGGAGTGGGTGTGCACTGCCAGCGTTTCAGACGGCTGGACGTCGACCTCGTCTAGCGCCACTGTGACGGTACAAAACTCGCCGCCCACGGCGCCTCAGAACGCGCTACGGCCCTTGCGCGTGACAACCGAGGACAACGCCTACTGTCGCGTCGACCAAACGTCCACAGACGCCGACAGCGACTCCCTGACCTACATCGTCGACTGGGCACTCAACGGGGCGTCCACCGGGAACGCCACGTCATGGTTCTCGAGCACTCAAACCACGACAGGCGACACGCTTGAATGCGACGCGTATGCGTTCGACGGCACCGATTCCAGCGGCAGTGCAATCGCCTCCACCACCGTGCTTGCCGCAGATGAAAATTGGGGCGTCTACTTCAACGGCGACGATGCTGCTCAGCCGCATTTGGACCTTCCCGCTCCGACGTCCCTTGCCGCATTTACCTTCGAAGGTTGGTTCAAACCCGCACGTTACACGGCGGAGGGGATGGCGTTTGGCGATGACCGCCTGCGCTGTTTCGTCGCGGGTGCCAGCGCGTTCGGCGACGACGCGCAACACTGGATTTGCGAGATCCAAACCACGGCCGGCACGGTCACGCTTGTGTCGCTCGCCGCGATCACGTTGCACCGTTGGCAACATGTCAGCCTGCAGTTTGATGGGGTCGATTTTGTTTTGTTCATCGATGGTGTCGAAAACGCGCGGGAAGCGGCGGCTGGCGCGGTCGTGGCGTCGACGTGGACAAGCTTTGGCATTGGTGGTCACGCGAACGCCAGCCCAGGTTGGACGTTCCACGGAACCGTTGATGACTTCCGGATGACAGACGAAGCGGAGCACAGTTCAACATTCACACCCGACCGACGTCAGCAATACACGACCAGCACGCAGTGGTTGTGGCACCTTAACGAGGGCAGCGGACCTGCCGGCGCGGATGACGCGAACAACAACTCGGCCACGCTGACCAATGGTGCGGTCTGGGTCCGAATCGACGACGCAATCTGTGGCAACGGTACGGTTGAAATCGGCGAGATGTGCGACGACGGAGACCTCGATAACGCCGACGAGTGCTCCAATCAGTGCCAGTCGAATGCCTGTGTGTCCCGCGCGCGCCTGAGCTTTGACGGCACCGTGTTTATCGACGACATCATTAGCCAAAAGCCGGCGAATCCCGCGTTTTTGAGCATGGTTTCGTCCGCGGTCGACATTCAGACAATGAATTCCAAATTCGACAATCTCACGGTCGAAGACGGAGAAGGGACCGTTTTGTACTCGGACACGTTTGACGCGCAGGGTTCCTGGCGCGTTCGCAAGGGGGCGCTTGGCGTATCAAACATCAGCGGTGGGACCGCAAATGGTGGATCGGACTGGAACATTTTTGATCTCGGCGGGCGGCCGTTTGACTCGTCCAAAGGTCTTGTGGTCAGCGCCGACACCTACTGGGTGTCCGTAGAAAACTATTACGGTTTCTATTTCGTCGACATTGATCCCGCCGTCAGCTTGGCGGCCACGTCCCTTCTGGGGGGCGGGTTTGACCGGCAGATGTACTCGACGCTGAATGGTCCAGCTGTGGCGACTGTGTTTGACGACATGGTCAACGGTGGCGGCTTCCTAAAGGCACCCTGGTCGGCGCCGTCCGCCGGCTGGCACACCATGAAGGTCGAATTCCTCCCCGAGGGTTGTTTGTGTGGAAACGGCATTCTTGACGAAAATGAGGCGTGCGACGACGGAAACCTTGATGCCCTCGACGGCTGTTCCGCAACCTGCGAGGTCGAAGTGACCGTCGCATCATCATGCCTAGAAATCCTGAACAACGGCGATTCGACCGGCAGCGGGATTTACAACATCGATGTCGATGGTCCGGGCCCCATCGCACCATTTCAAGTCTACTGCGACATGACGGCGCATGGCGGCGGATGGACGCTCGTGGCGCAGGGGGGGGACGGAAGCTGTGCGACCATG
This sequence comes from bacterium, assembly GCA_041390025.1. Classification (GTDB taxonomy): domain Bacteria; phylum Myxococcota_A; class Bradymonadia; order Bradymonadales; family Bradymonadaceae; genus JBFFMO01. Next base: position 13,131 of record JAWKQR010000017.1, on the reverse strand, counting down.
AGCGTCTCGACCAACATGACCGACACCGATGAATGCGCATACCTGTCGTACTCGGTCGTATCGACCATCGCGGCTTCCTCGTCCCAAGTTCGTTTGAACATGACGGGGCCAGGGAAAGCGTTTGGCGACTGGACCGGGTGCGAAGGGGGAATCTGCGAATCCAGAAGCACCAACGCCCAAGCGCTCACCGCTTTCAACTCACCGACCGGCACATGGCACAACGGCGCCACGTTTGACGCGTGGAGTTGGACGATCACTTGCTCACCTTACTGGAACACAGGCTGGCCGAACATGTACCACGCCTGTGGGAACGGTAATGGCGTCCATTGGATCGCGAACAACTACGCACACTCGTTCTATGGTTTGGCGTTAACTAACCGACGGTCAGCCACCTGGTTGCGATGAGCACCCATTCTGACGCGTTTGAACGCTCGGCCTTGCACAACGAGCCCCAACCAGCGAGTGGACAAACTCGTCCGCTGAATCCCGAACAGCAGGTGAGGGATGGGGTCGCAGCGGCAGTCTTTGGGTCAAATAGAGGCCTCGTCTAATTCGACTGGAAGAACGGGCTTAGTCGGCCGTGGGCGGTGACCAGCGCTTCGGAGCGCGCGCGGGTCAGCGCCACATAGACGAGCGAGCGTTCGCCGTTCTCGTTGTCTTCGAGGACAGTCACATCGTCGGTCTGAACCCTGCGAGGCAACATGCCCTCGCTCGCACACGCGACGACGACGCGGTCGAACTCCAAACCCTTCACACGGTGCATCGTGGCGACACGAACGCCGTCGTTCTCGGCATCGTCGCTCTGCATGGACTGCAGAATGTGTGTGGCGATTCCCCGGGCTTCTAATCCCTCGGCCAGCGCCTTGGTCAGCTTGCGCTGAGGTGCCGTCACACACACTGTGCGCCACTTTTCGGAGTCGTTGCCGATGAAATCGGCGATGGCGTCCATCTCTTGGTCGAACGTCTTAAAACACGCGACTTCCGGCGCCGGACCATGCCGATGGGACATGTATCCCTTGCTCGAATCCTTGCCCTCATCCAAGTCGTCGACCTCGACGTCGTGAAGCAACGCCAGCGCAAATCGACGAATCTCGTCGGTCGTTCGGTAATTGATTCGCAATCGGAAACTACGGCCGACCACACGAATCCCGCAGCGGCTCAGCGTGACCTTTTGTTTGTAAATGCGTTGGTGCGCGTCGCCCACGATGAACAAGTCATTGGGTCCAACGGGAACCATCGCGCGCAACAATTCGAAGGCAGCATTTCCAAAATCCTGGCCTTCGTCGACGATGATGGCCTTGTAGGACACCAGTTCTGGACGTTCCTTCAGCAAGGCCATCGCATCCCGCATGGCATCGGGAGCTTCTCGGATGTTTTGGCGATCCAACTCGCCACGGTACGCCTCAAAAACCTTCCAAACTTCCATGCGCTTGGCACGATGCAGGCTCACGCCGCGCCCCGCCCGCGAAGCTTTCAGATAGTCGCGAAGCGTCGTAATGCCCTGGGATTGGACGACGCGTTCCCACTCTTCGCGCCAGAACGACGGTTCGAAGTCCGACCCCGCGTGCACCGACAGCACGTTGTTCCAGATGGTGCGGAGCTTGTCGTCCAAGCCGAAATAGGCAACTTCGAACTCGTATTGGTTTTTGGCCAAGAACCGCGACACCCACGCATCCAGATTGATGACCTCGATGCGCTCTTTGACCAGCTCAACGCCACACAACAATTCGAGGTTTTTGCGAATGTCGGTGGCTAGGTTCTTGGTGAATGTGGTCAGCAGGATCCGGTCGTTGGGTTGGGTGCACAACGTTTGCGCCAGATGTTTCGCGCGGTGCATCGCCACCACGGTTTTCCCCGTGCCAGCGCCGCCCAGAACGCGCGTGGAGCCACTTCGCTCGGCGTACGCGACCTTGTTCTGGACCGGGTGCAAAAAGACGCGCCAGCGCTCCAACAGGAAGACCTCATCGACCTCTTGGACCTCTTCAATGACCTTGAAGTGCCGCTGTGTCCCCGCACGCTTCAACGCCGTCGCCACGTCGTCGGTGTCAACCTGTTCTTCGACCGCAGGGTCGCGCATCAAGGCTCGCCAGACGTCTTCGACAGATTCGCCGTCGGCGAGCCAGAACAAGGCCTCGTAGGCCTCCAGAGGCAGTCGCTTTTCCAACCGTTCGAAGTCCGCCATGGTCAGGCACGCACGGACCTCCGGCAGGAACTCTTCGGGCAAACCAAACGTGCGAAGCTCGCGGTCGCGAATGTTGTCAAACAAACCCTTGGTGACGACTTCGCTCGGCTCGACCAGGGTGCCCATGTCGATGGGAAGCACCTGAAGCGTACCGGTGTCGGGGTGGATGGCCACGCGTTTGCGGCACGCCCAGTCGTAGGCATCGTCATGATTCGCGACGAACAAGGCGATGTAGACCGCACCCGAATCGGGCTTGAGCACAATCGCGCGGTACGAGCCATCGACGCGGCACGAGCGCAGGTTCTTGTCACTCGCACCCTTGATGGTCTCGTAATTGATGCCCGAACTTTCGGGGTTCGCCCGGAAATCCCGCATGAATTTGAGGGCACGTTTTTGGACGTCCTTGGGCAGCGAAAACGCCGCTTCCAAAAACGTGTCGGCGACCGCCACTGTGGGTTTCAGACTCATCACATACCCCCAAGGAGTTGTTGCAGTTCCGCAACACTGACTTCCAGAATATCAAAAACTTCCCACCCGCTGCCGGCAAACCCCTTCATGGCCTCATCGTATCCATCCGGGTCTTCGCCTAGATTGGGAATCAGGGCGACGCGTTGGTCGGGCCAGGCGGCTTCACACACGGCCACTGTCCGATTGTTTGCGACCAGTTCGTACCCGCCGATGGGCGCGGATAGGCCAGCGTCCCGGATTTCAAGGAGCTTGACCGCATAGCTCTCCGAAACGTACTCCGCCATTGAAATTGCAGCGTCCCACGCGTTGTGATCGCTCACCGCCTTGGCCGATGGGACCGTGACTCGCGTCAGAATCTTGCCGATGTCCATGTCGGCTTGCCGCTCCGACGGCAGGCAGAAAACGCGTCCGGCAAATTGAACGCGGTTGAGTGCCCACAACAAGGCCGCCCAATCTTTCTGTGCTTCAGAATGGCCGAGCCGCAACGGTGTGTCGTCCATCCACAACAAGACCGTAGCGTTCCCGGTCAAATCTTGGCCACCCGGCGAGTTTGGTCGCAATGTGGCGGGCGTGTTTGCCACGTACAAGCGCAAGGTGGGCGCCTCCATGGCGCCCCGCTCAACGGGCCACTCACGTGCTGCGATGGGCGCGTGCAAACGCGACGTCCTTGTTTGAAACTCGTCCACGACGTTAGGCACGACAAAGTCCGCCAACGTCGCGTGTTTTGGGGTCAAAGGATGTGTCGCAGTCAAAGCGAGGTATTGTGTGGCGAACGCCAGCTCGAACTCTCTGTGTTGGCGCGTGTTCAGATACCGAAGCAACAGCTCAAAGCTGGACTCCGCAAAATTCCAGTGCTGTCCACCGAGCGCCACCAAACCCTGCCTCAGTTTGCTCGTATCGGCGCCGCTCTCCAGAAGGTCAGGTGTCTGGGTTCCTGGGACGAACTCAAGCGCACGGTCCACATCTTCCCAAACAAAACTCCAGACCCAGAACTTCTGGCTGCCTAGGATCGCCATGCGCTGCAAGAAATCCTTTTCCAACCTGTGTTTGTGGTACTTCCAACCGTCGGCAAAGATGACCACGGGTCGGACCTTGGGGTCGCCTTCGTTCTGCGGCCAGAGCACGAAGTCGGCGCGGCTTGGGTACACAACGCCGTCCGACGACGTGAGTTCGACCTGAGGCTCGATCGTCCATGTGTAGTCGCCAAGCGTGAGGCTGTAGCCCGCCTTTCCTTTGACCAGCTTCTTTTGGAAAACGCCCGATTGCGTGTTTCGGCGCAAAGCCTCCAACCAACGGGCCTCCAAAAGGCTTTCGATCAGTCCGTCGACACTGATGTGCCCAAGGGTATCAATGGGTTTCCACGTGTCGCGTTTTTCCAAAATTCGCGAGATCTGTTCCAGCGCCACCGTGCGGCTGGTGTCCGCCATGTCACGTGCACGGCGGTAAGCGAACAGACACTTGTAGCAGCCGTCGACATCCGGCGAGTTTTGGCACTCGCAGGTCGAGAGCACGTGCTGGGCTTGTTCTAGGATCTTGAAAAAACGGGTCGAATCCTGAACCAGCTCGCGAAGATAGCCCGTGCCGCCGGGCACGGTGTCGTACACGACCAAGTACTGCTTTCGCTGCAGCGCATCCTCGATTGGCTCGCTGTATCTGGTGCTCTCGAGGTGGTCGATTCGGCCGCCAAAGTAGCGCTTCAAACCCATTTCGAGGGCGGCCACGAAGCTATGAAGCTTCATGTCGAAATTGGGCTCATCCACGAAAGGCAGCAGCATCCGAACGGCTTCGGACTGAAACTCACGGTACAAAAACACATGAATCAGGTAGTCCTCGGGCTCCGCAGAGTGCCGATATTTGCAACTGCCCGAATGCTGTGGTGCTTTGCCCTGCACTCGTCCGCAGCCTTCGCACAACGCGAATCCCTCGCGCACCGATTCATTGCCGGCGATCGCGAGTTTGGTGCCATCGGCTGTCCTGTCGCCAAAATTGATCTCTCGAAACGTCGCCGACGGAACAAATTCAACGCCGAACGGCACGGCTTCGCTCGCCAAGTGCCACGCCGTCGAGGACTTTTCGGTGCTAAAATGAACCAACATTTCGCGGTTGAAAAATGATGCTTCGCGCTCGTCACGTTCGTCGTCGATCCGGCTCTCGGAATCTTCGGTCCACGCAAACACCTGTGACAGCCTGAGCATGGTGCGACGCTGACCGACATCGGACCAATGCGTGCTGCCGCAAGCGGGGCAGTTCGGCAAGACATCGCTGCTGGCGTCAAGGGCGGAGTAAGTGCATTGGGTGCAGAAACGCCACGCCTCGATGGGCGACTTCTTGACGTCGACCTGATTGACGACGACCCGTCGGCCGCCGGCGTAGAATTTGGCATGCGGCGCGAGCTCCACGATCGCAGACCGCGCCGCTCGCTCGTACGTAAACTCCAAATTCTCGATCTTTTGCCCGTCCTCGCCTTCGCTCTCGGTCTTTCGCTTCCAGATGATGGATTTCAACGTCACGCCGGCTTCGGGGAAGGCGTAGTTGGGCGTAAGACCTTCATCCGAGAAGAACTGGAAAAGCGGGCGTTCGTTCAAGTCGCGCACCAGCTTCGCCAACGCACCCCGCTCACGGTAGTATTCGCTGAGCTCCTGTTTTTCTGCCGGCGATAGCGTGGCCTCGGCCTCCAACGCCTTGATGCGCCTGTCGAGGTCGCTGACCTCCTTGCGTCGGGCGTCGCGTTCCTTTCGTAGGACGATCAGGCTGTTGATGATGTTCCAGGCGAGCCCGTCGTCGTCGGGTGTACCGCCTTTCATGAAATTGATGATGGCATCGCGCGTGCGAACTTCCATGTCGGGAAACAACGCCAAAAATCCTGCAGAAGCTCGGTTTGGTGCAATTCCAAATAAGACCGGAAGTTGTTGGGAAAACGCTCGAGGTTTTCACCCTGTTCAAGCCCTGTAAATGCCTCTTGCACCTTGCTTGGCAGCTGCTTGCGCGTGACGTTCTCGTTCCTGACCCAGCGATCAAGGCAATACGCGGTCAGCTGACGCGACAGCACCGCGGTAGCGTTCAGGAAAACGCCCGGGGTCGGACGTGCCCGCGAATCATCTCGTCGGGCTTGGCAAAGAAATACATTTCGTGCGGATTGGCGTTGGCGATCGTCAACACCAACGAGTTTCCGTCGCGGCGGCCTGCGCGGCCAATGCGCTGGACGTAATTGGCGACATTGGGCGGCACCGAACACAAGATGACCGACGACAGCGCGCCGATGTCGATGCCCATCTCGAGCGTTGGCGTGCACGACAGTAGGTTGATGTCCCACGGTCTCTGGTCGGCCGTCTTGAAGCTGTTTTCAATGTCTTCGCGTTCTTTGCGCTTCAACAAGCCGGTGTGCTCCGACGCGTTCACGCGGTGGACAACGCCATTGGCGTACAGGTTGGCGTAAAACGATTCGGTTTGCTCATCGCTTACGTACCGGTCGCCGTCATCGACCTGCATGCCCGGCATGCCCAGCAACCCGTTGGCCTCGGGCGTGGCAAAGTACATGCGCGCGTGGCGCTTTTCGGTCTTAAGAGATGTCACATGGGTGGTAACTCGGACCGCGTCGGGCAAAAGCCCCCAAACTCTCGCGCCTTCGAGCTGTTTGACGGCGACCACTTGGGCGTCCACGAGCGCCTCGAGCGCCAAACGCACCGCATCGGCCGCGAACGAACTCAGCAGGACGTTTTTGTTTTCGAGTCGCTGGGCCACACGTCGTCCATACCAACTGCCGTTTGAAAACGGGTGGTCGAATTTGGCGTGAATGGAATCCGTCAGCAGGATGGGAAGGCGCGAGTAAAATCCGACCTTGGCCAAATGCTGATGGCCAAACCGTCCAAAAACAAACGTGTTGTCGCCCAATGTCTTGAGGAATTCGTCGGGCAAATCGGGTGTCATCACGGCGCCGCGGTCACGCATGCGGGCCGTCAATCCCGTCAATATCTGTTTGGATTCTTCCAAACTGACGTCGACTTTTTGGCTCTCAAACATCGCAGAACAGAAAACCTGTGCCGCGTGCGTCAGACGGTCTTGGTCCACATACGTCGCGGCGGCGCCGGTTCGCCTGAGGGTGCGACCAATCAGACTTTTGTAGGTAAACTCGGACGTGATTTCCCAAGCAAATCGTCGCTCAACCAAATCGGCGAGCGTGGATTTTTTGGGAAGCTCGCCGGATTCGCGCAGTTTTTCGTAGTCCGAACGCCATTCCAGATTCGGTGGGATGAACGTCGCCACAAACGCTTCATCCCCCAACCTCGCTCGCCACTCTGCGGGCACCTGCTTTCGAAGCTCCGCCAAGGTCAGGTCTGGATGGCGTTTGACCACATCCAGGATCGCGACACGAAGGTTGAAGCTCCACGTCCGGGCGCCAAAAAAGCCGGCACGATGTGCGGCGTCCTGAACGCTGTCCGAAAACGTCAGCAGTCGTCGGTCGTGGTTGAATTTGGACGTGAATAACTGGCTGACAAAGGTGCTCGTCAATGACGCGGCCTGGAAACCGAGCAACGACAAGCCGTCTTCGCCACATTGTGGGCATTGTTTGGACAGCTTCTGCTTGCCGCGCGCATTCTGAACGCTGGGTGGGACCTCGACCGGCATCATTGTGTGCTCAGTGTCGGGGGGATTGCTCTGAGCACGTAACCCGTCGTTTAGCCAGAACGTGTTGGCGCCGCGCAACTTCAGCCCATGGGGAAACAGGAATTTTACGCGGGTGTCGAAGGCAAAATAGGCTTTGTAGAATGTCTGAATGTCGCAGGCGTAGTGGGTCGGAGCTTGGTTGTCGACGATCGTGCCCCAACCCATCAGTCCGCAGTCTCGGCAGAAGACGACCGGCAGATGGTTTTGCTGCTGCTTGGCGGTCAGATCGTCATGGTAGGCAAGCTTTGGACGTTCTTCGACGCTGGCCACCATGCGGCGCATCTCGCGTTGCCAAAACTGCAGGCGAACCTGAAGGCCCTGTCCCTTGCCACGCGCATAGGACGCCAGCGACAACAGGCTGATCGTCTGATGCAAGCGGACCTCGGCGCTTGTGTTCTTCGCGAACAGCTTGTCGGCGATGATGGCGAGCGTGGGCAGGGGGTGTGTGGCCATCACCTCGAGCAGATTTCGGAAGTAGACGTTTTGTTTCAGAGATTCCAGCGCCTCTTCGGGCGACATGATACGCCCGAACCACGCCCGCAACTGCGCGTCAATGAACGCGGTTTCGTCGGGATAGTTCAACGCCGACAGAATGGCCTTGTCGTCGGGCGTGTCGAAATCGGTCGAAATCAAGGTGCCGGCCAAAAACTCGGTGCTCGTCAGGCGCGTTTCGCCCACAACGCTGCTCGTGTCGAAAGGTTCGGCAAAGACTTCGCTCGCATAACGCGTCAGAGCCTCCACAGCGTCTTCGTCGCTGCCAAGCGTGGCGGAGGTGCCCACCGCACACAGATAGCCCTTAGGCGTGCTCAGGCGGGCCTTCAGGCGACGAATCAGGCACGCCAGGTCGGTGCCCTGAGCCCCATCGAAGGTGTGCAGCTCGTCGACCGCCAAAAACGACAAGGTTTCTGGCCCATTGTCACGCCACAAAACCTGGTCTTCTGGGCGCATGAGCAGGTAGTCCAACATCTTGTAGTTCGTCAGCAAGATGTCGGGTGGATTGGTGCGAATGGTGTTTCGGTCGGTGATGACGTGCGTCGCCCCCATCACAGTATGGGCGTTTCCTTCGCTGTCGCCGACGTACATGCCGATGTTGAGCTGGCCGCGAAGTTTTGGGTTTTCGTACACCAGCTGCGCCAGACGCAGCGCCTGGTCGGCCGCCAACGCGTTCATCGGGTACAAGACGATGGCCTTAATGCCACGCTCAGACAAACGGTCAGCGCAGTGCGCCAGGATGGGGACGGCGAAACACTCGGTCTTTCCCGAGCCCGTACCGGTCGCGACGATCGTGTTTTTACGGGCCCTCAGCCGTGCAAAGGCGAGTTCTTGGTGGAAATGAGGTCGGTACTTGAGCGGGACGTTTTCAAAGCCGGTGCCCTCGGACTTTCCAGACCGAAACGGAAGATTCACCGAAACGTAGGGCCCACGAAACACCGCGTCGCGATCCGTGACGAAGTCCTCGATAAGTCGGTCGAATCCGGGCGTCGACGACCAGAAACTCGTGCGAAGGAAGTCCCCCATGCCTTGTTCAAGCTGGTGGACGAGTGCGCCAGGAAACATTTGGACCCACAAGATAAGAGTGACACGACACTAGACGCAACCGAGCATGCGGACAAGGTCAACCCACAATCATCGAGACCAAACGTGCGAATTTGGTGCGCCAAACTACTCGTGGCCGGCGCACCCCTCATCGGTCCGTGTGCCATCAGGTGGCCCGGACCAACAATTTGGCGGCCAACTGTCGTCGTCGACCAGACGTTCGATGTAACAAATAAGCGACCACATCGCGGCGGGGTCATACTGGCGGCCTCGGCGTGCGTGGCGGTGGACACGACGAGCTCGCGGCGTTTTTCCCAGATGTTCCAGGTCGCGGCCTCCGTTTTGCCCACGACAGAATACAAACTGCCAGGCAGCTTCAGCAGCCGACCTCGCCGAGGTGCTGGCGAGCGCGGCATAGATGCTGCCAGGATTAACGCGATAGCCAAAGTCGTCGTCCAGCCGGGTGCGAATCTCGTGGGGGTAGGCAACCCCCGATTTGACCAAGCACCGAGCACCGCCGCGCGAACCAAACCCCCGCCATCGCCGCGTGCCATCAAACCATGGGCCGCGTCGGACTGACCGTCCAACCGGACCACCCATTCCAACACCTCCAACGGGTTTGGGTGTACGCCAATGGCGCCCTTCAGGGCGTTGCTGAGCTGGCGAAAACATGGTCGGTGCTGCGTAATCTGGCCATCGGCTGGCAACACAGCGAGGCACGCGTCGGTCAGAGCATCGCGCTGGGCTTGCTGAGGTTTAGGTGCGTCAGAGTCGTGTATTGGCCGCCGCCAACACCCATAACGAAATCCGGGTCGGTGGTCATCATCTGTTGCACGGAGGTCGACGCGTGCATCCGAACTGCCGCATGCTCCGCACCACAGCCCGCCAATGCTGAGGCTCGTCGGCGTTGTCCAGCACGGCGAGCATCCGGTCCTTCATCGACACACCGTCTTCGCTGAAACTGTCGCTGCGAGCCACGAGCAAATTGTTTTTGAACGTCTGGCCCAGCGGATGCCGGTAAATGCCGTCTTTAAGCAGATGCGGTGTCATGCCGGGCGGCAGCACACGCGCTTGTGTCATTTCGTCGACGATGACGTTGGCACCGATGGCGTCCGTTCGACCCTCCAGAAATGCGATGGCCCACTCAACCGCCGCGTGAAGATCTTCGATGGGAAACGGCAACCGATCTTCGTGGATGTATAGACCGTGCGCCATCGACCAAATCTTGTCGGTTCTCGCCATGTGTGAGCGCGCCGCATTCTCGTTGAGCTCGGGCAACTCCGCCCACACCGTCTGTTCTCGCCAGCGGTCATAATCGTCCAGAATTTGGCGCACGTCGCTCGCATGACCGAGGTCCAACAACACGTCGGCCAAAACGTCGCCGATGTTGGTCCACGGGAACACCACGCGACCCTCGTGGAATGTGACCTTCCAATGGTCTTCCATCAGCCGCATGAGCTCGTCGCGCTCGATCATGATGCCGACGTTTTCGGCCACATCGAGCGCTTCCTCGAGGTCAAGCGATGTGGCGCCGGTGTCTTCCAACCCCGCCCGCAACGCGGTGATCTGTTGCTCGAACGCTTCGCGCTCGTTCTTGGACAACACGCGTTTGTGTCGCGGCGGGTTGTAACCGGTCAGCTGAATCGCCAAATCAAGGCGCTTGGCCTCGTCGATGGTGCGGCACACCATCATCTGCCCCGGACGTTCCAATTTTGCGATCTCGGGGGCCAACAAGTCGGTGGCGACTTCGGCGTAAGTATCGACCAGGTCGAGCCAACTTCGGCTGATGATTTGGCGCACACGCTCGCGGGTCAGATTGTAGCGTTGGCCAATCTCCTCCAGCGTTTCTTCGCCGAGCTCGTGGCGATTGACCATGTCGCGTTCGCGTTCGTCCAAATCCCCAAATGCGCGCTGCAGCAGCTCTTCGACGGTGCGCGGCACACCGGCGTCGCCAAACAGATAGATTTCGGTGCCAAGCTGGGTGAGCCGCTCGAAATGCTCACGCACATGGTCGGCGGTCTTCTTGCCGACGGCGGGCAGGTCACGAAGCGTTTCCAATCCGTCTTTGATGTCCGCAAGCGTTTGGAACCCGGCCTTTTCGAGCGCGGCTTTTGCTTTGTTGGAAAGGCGCGCCAGCGTGGTCCGCCACGGGTCGTCGGGACGAACATGGGTCCACGTGTGGTCAACGTCCGTGTCTTCCTCCAGCCCTTCCGAAGCGTCAGAATCGCCGGTCCAGTCGCGCGCAGCACGCACCAAATCACGCAGCTGCGCGGCTTTGAGTCGGCCGACACCGGGAATGTCGCGCAGGTCGCCAAGTCCCAAATCGGCAGCGTCGCCGACGGTGCGGATATTCAGGCGCTCGAGGGTGGGCAACAGCAAGGACGGCGGGCTCAGCACCGAAATCGCATCGGCGCGCCGCCCGGTCTGAGGTGTCACGGGCGCGGGTTCTGGCGCGGTTTCGTTGCGCGAAATTCCTTGGAAGAACCACGGCTCGGGCTCTTTGGCGATGCTAGGTTCGTCGCCGAGACCATCTGCCGGCGGCTCGAACACGACCTGCGAGGCCGCCACGAGCGACGCCACGGCGTTGGTGCGGCGCACGACGGTGGCTTCAGAAAGTCCTGTTTTTGCGATGACGGCGTGCAACGCCTCGTGAAGGGTGCTGCCAGAGGCCTGAAAGGCAGCGACCTGCTGCATCAGCGGGGTAGCGCGCAGGTCGTGGCCAAACTCGACCCGTTTGGCTTGCGCGTCCAAGTCCAACCACGCAAGGCCGCGTGGGGTCAGGTGAACGCCGTCGCGGTCGCGTGAGGCCCATCCCAAGAACTCGGCGAGCTCGGCGTAATAGGCGACGGTGCGCTCGGTCGTTTCGTCGATGGGGGTGGTGTTGGCCCAGGCATCCATGAAGGCTTCGAGGCGCTCGAACGAGTTGGCCTGCGGCACGATGATGTCAGGCGCAGGCGCGGCAATCTGAGCCGAAATCGACGCGACCCACACGGCGATGGCCGACGTGCCTAACACGCTCGGCGGGACTTCGACGCTTTGGGCCTCGGGAGCCGTTCGAAACGCGTCTTCGACCAACCCACGAATCCGGCGTGAGATGACACCCACGGGATGCGTGCCCTCGTAGGCCTTCCAGCCCACGTCGAGTTGGATCGGGTGGCCAAGGGCCTCGGTGAGGGCGTCCGTGGCGAGCATAACGGCTTGTTCGCGCGCGTGAGCGGTGTCCATGCGTCTCCCTGAAACTTGAGAATGTCAGGCATTGTCGTCGGATGGGCGTCTGAGGGCAAGACGCGGACACACCGATAGTGGTCTGATGCAAGAGGATGACAACCGCGGCACGCTACGTGCCAAGTCTTCATTCGCATTGCGATCCCTAACTTTGTCCGACGTTCGACGACCAAATCCACTCCACATTTCCCGGCGATTCATGCATGATTGCGTTCTTCTCAAACGAAAGTTGGGCGATGGACAAGATTATTCTGCTCGCATTTGTCTGCGTGGTCCTGGTTGTTCTTACGTTTTGGGCGCAACATTTGCGCCAAGTCATTCAGATACGACGCGCGTTGAGCATCTGCCTGCAGCAGGAACCACAAGGATGGTTGTCAAGCTTCGCTCGCGACGTCCTTGCGCCCGTACGTTCATTATTCTACGACGGCGACCAAATTTGTAAGGATATCGAAGGTGTGGGGGCGGACGACGTTCTGGACGCTTTGCCCTACCACCGCGTGTGGCTTGAGCAAACGCCTCCCGCACTCACTGCACTTGGGATTTTGGGGACTTTCATTGGGTTGTGGTACGGCGTCAAGGACATTGATTTGACCGCAGATTCCAACGCTCTACAGACGAGCATTGGAGACTTAGTCAGCGGCTTGGGAACGGCATTTATCTCTTCGATCATTGGAATCGTGTGTTCGCTGCTGACACTGTTCGTTTCACGAGCGCAACTGACCATTCTCGATTCGGTGACGCTCTCACTCGTTCGACTGTTTCAGCGCCAAGTGTTTACCGTGGAAATGCTTATCGCAACGACCCTGAGGAACATCCTTGAAGTACAGGAGGAGCAAAGTTCGTCAATCAGGACGCTGGCGACAGATATGCCGGCTAGGATCGCCGAAGCGCTAACCCCGCAGTTCGGCGTGGTGGCAAACGCGGTAAATGCCATGGGGTCACAATCAAATGAGCTTCATGCCAATCTGTTGAAAGGAGTCATGCAGTCGTTTCTCAGTGAGTTTCGAAATTCGGTCGCGCAGCAGTTTCAGGAACTCGGAGAGGTGTTGGAGCGG
>JAWKQR010000016.1:0-125866 GCA_041390025.1 bacterium | reverse complement strand
AGACAGACACGTCGAGCAGGTGCGAAAGCAGGCTTTAGTGATCCGGTGGTTCCGTATGGAAGGGCCATCGCTCAACGGATAAAAGGTACTCCGGGGATAACAGGCTGATCTCCCCCAAGAGTTCACATCGACGGGGAGGTTTGGCACCTCGATGTCGGCTCATCGCATCCTGGGGCTGGAGCAGGTCCCAAGGGTTTGGCTGTTCGCCAATTAAAGCGGTACGCGAGCTGGGTTCAGAACGTCGTGAGACAGTTCGGTCCCTATCTGCCGTGGGCGTAAGAGAATTGAGAGGAACTGCCCTTAGTACGAGAGGACCGGGGTGGACGTATCTCTAGTGTACCGGTTGTTCTGCCAAGAGCATCGCCGGGTAGCTACATACGGACAGGATAACCGCTGAAAGCATCTAAGCGGGAAGCCCCCCTCAAGATTAATTCTCTCTTCGAGCAATCGACTAGAAGGACCGTCGAAGACGACGACGTGGATAGGCAGCAGGTGGACGCATGGCAACATGTGGAGCCGAGCTGTACTAATCGTCCGAGAGGCTTATTTGTCTCATAAGACATGATGGTCAGTTTTTTCAGCGTTCTAAAACACTTCATCTTTCTATTTACAGGTCAAAGACCTGGAACAATTTGGTTGGTGGCCATGGCGAGGAGGGTCCGCCCGATCCCATCTCGAACTCGGAAGCTAAGCTCCTCAGCGCCGATGGTACTGCAATCGTGAGGTTGTGGGAGAGTAGGTCGCTGCCAACCATTTTTTCGAAGACAAACCCAGCTCCGGCTGGGTTTTGTCGTTTCTTGGCTCTGAACCCAAGCGCGACACCGCTAGACCAGCCGACTCCTGTGCTCTTGCAGGCGTGAAGCGTTCTTCTTAGCTATCCGTACTCGCAGTTTGCGACGACGAAACATTCGGGTTGGTCCCGCTAACTTCGGACCGCAGCCCCGTGGGGCCAGTTTGGGGTTCCATTCGGCGGGAAGTTTGGGTAATGGGAATTCACACCGATTTCACTGAGGGGGATCATGAAGCACGCAGCAATTATCATCTTGGCCACGCTCTTGTTTGGGTGTTCGTCTTCGAACCGCTATCTTCCGCAGCATGAGTTTCCGACAAGGGCCGAAGCTCAAAAGCTGGCAACCTCGGCACAGAAACTTCAGCGCGAGCCACAGGATTCAGGTGCTAAGCGTGTCAACCAATGGGCGTTGATAGGTGCGTTGCCCACGGTTGCCGGTGAAAGCGCGACCGTCGGTGACTCACCATGGTCGGTGGCGTTGGCGACCCTCGCGCAAGCGAGCGGACAGCACCGCGTCACCGAACAGTCGATGTGTTTCGCTCGGCAGTTTGGGCACTTTGTGCAAAGCGAAGGGAGTGTACCATTTGACAGCCTTGAGAATTTCATGGCGGCCCGCTGCGGCGCCACGGGGCTAGCGCGCTCTTGGGCCGCGCTGGCGTTCGACAACACCGAGGATATCGACGCAACATGGGCCACGAATCAAGCTGCCATTGAGCAGTGGGCCAAGGCGCGAATTCAGAAGATGACCGAGCCCATGAGCGTCGGTGTCACGGCTTACAAGCGCGCCAACAAGGTGGTCTTCGTCCTCACAAACGAACGCCGGGGCTTGGACTTCCAAGCTGTGAACATGCAGGTTTCGGGCAATTCGGTGGTCCTACGTGGCACATCGAGCTTTGCGAAAACGGACAGCGTTTCGGCCGTCGTGACCAAAGGAGAGTTTGGGGTGGGGAAGTGTGTGCGGGATAGTCGTGTGAATTATCCGGACTTTAGTTTCACCTGTGAGATCGACCCGGCCGACTCGTACGCTTACGTCGATTTCGCCCGCGGCACCGAGGGGAGGCTGCTTTCCACGTTCACCTCACGCGTGATGGTTTCTGGATCCAGTCTTCCCGCCGAGTACATCGCGCCAGCGATCAAGCGAGCGATCGACGCCATGCCAAAGTCGTCCAGTCCTGACCTTAGCGAAGTGCCATCACCCACAACGCAGCCCGACCTTTCACCTCGGCCACTGGTGCCCTCGGGCGGTGGGAATTTTGAGCAAGAGGTCTTTCGCATTATCAACCACTTAGGGCGCAAGTTCAGTTGGCGCCCCTCGTTTTACGAGGAGGCTCAGTCGGCTTTCAATCGGAAAATGGTGCCTTACTTTATCGCGTCTGCTGACCGCGACGCGGAGGAAGAGAATCAAGCTGCATGGGCAGTGATGGCCGGTTGGGAAGTCAACCAGTTCATTGTGAACGGTTCCTTTCAGTCTCTGTCCGGGAACACCAATCCATCGGAGTTTGTGGATACGATGCTTGAGTCTGCGCACGGGCGCGCGTTGGTCCTCGGGCCAGAAGTCTCTGCCATCGCCATCGGCACTGAGATTCGGGGTGACCAAGCAGCCGTAATCGTTTCGACGTTTGATTTCATGCCAAAGGCGGACTTCAACAATCGCGTCGCGGAAGCTCTGCGAGATTTGAACCGTGCGCGAGCTCAACGAAACCTGCCCCCTCTCAAAGAGAGCATCAAGTTGCGCGGCATTGCTCGGGAACTGGCCGGCCGCATCCAGAGCAACGATATCGAGTTGGATGACGCGGGGAGCAAACTCGCCGATCAGTACGTGCGAAAGTACAACAAGAGTTGCCGGTATTGGATGTTTGTCGCCAATGAGTTTGATGACATGAAATTCGACCCCGCCATCGTCGGCACGAAGAAGGGACGGGTGTCCATGGTCGTCGCTCCGTATCGACCAGAGGGCTACCCTTGGGGATTCTACGCTGTGATAATTGTCGTTGAGCAGGACTGAGGGATCCCGTAAGCTCTCAGACCCATACAAACCTGAGGAAAGACAATGACGAAGATTTTAGCAGTTGTAGCCATTTCACTCGGTTGTTTTGTCGCCGTGCCTGCCTTCGCGTGTGATGGACACGAGAAAGCCGAGAAGACCGCTTGTGGTGCATGTGGCACGGAAAAGTGCGCGTGCGACGACAAGAAAGACGGCGAGTCGTGCGACAAATGCGGCACGGAAGCGTGTACGTGCGGCAAGAAGGAAGAGACGAAGAAGTCCTAACCTGAAACCAAGCGTGTTCACTGGCTGCACTCGCAGCCTTTTTTTTGCACTTGGAACGCCATTGCTCTCCATCCACAACGGGTTAAACGACGAGATTCGCGAACTGCGTGAGCCAAGCACTTCGGCTCAGGCGTTTCGGTGCGTGATAAGCAAGATGAGTCAATCACTCGTCGAGCACGTCGCGCAGTCTGCGGCACACCAAAAAATCGAGATGCGTCCAACGTTTGTCGTGATCATGCGCAGCGGTGTGAGCATGCTCGATGGTGCCTTGACGGCTTGTCCCGACGCTCCCGTGGGTCACATCGGCTTGCACCGTGATCCCCGCACGTTCATCGCAATGGAGTACTACTGCAAACTCCCGCATATTCAGGGACGCGATTGCATCGTTCTCGACCCACAGATGGCGACTGGGCACACCGCCGTTGCAGCCGCGGATCGCCTTGTCCCGATGCAGCCGCGCAGTGTGACGTTTGTCGCAGCGCTGACAACCCCTGTGGCCATCGACTACTTGGCGACCTACCATCCTGGGGTTGCCGTCCTTGCGGCATCGCTTGAAGACGGCGTCGATGAGCACGGCGAGGTTGTCCCGGGTTTTGGCGACGTCGGTCAGCGGCTGTACGGCACCGCCTAGCGGTCGTAATCCGTTATCGGAACTTGACCACATGGAGGTTTCAGGCGAAGTTGACCAAAGCGCGGAGTTGCGAGTGATTTCGCGTCAACGTTACGCTTCGCACGTTCCTTTCCAAGTCAGGCAGAAGTTCATGGACGTTCGTTTTCGACCGGATCTCTCAACAGTTGGATCCGCGATCATGATCTTGATGTTTGTCGTGCCCATGCTGGGTTGCGACAAGCCGCTCGTTGGCGCGATTGGCAAGCCGTTGACCGCGGGTGGGCTTGAGATCACCGTGTCGGATTATGATGTGCGCTATCTTGAGATCAACGCGGGCGATAATACCTACGAGTATCCACGTCCCGTGCTCAGCATTCCAATCACCCTCAAGAATGTCGGCGAGGGGAGCTTCATCTATAGCCCCTCTCACAATTCGCCTCAGATGACCGAATCGGCAACACCTTTGCTCTATTTGGATCCGGGGGCGGATGCAGATCTTCCGCCTGAGACCAAGAACCTCATCCCCGGTGTGGTTCTGGATAAGGGGAGTGTCGAGGGCCAGTTGAACAGCGCCACAACACTCGCCAAGGGCGAAAGCGCGAACGACATTTTGTTGTTCGAGGTGCCCGACGGTGCGCAAAAGCTCGTGCTAAGCATCCCGCCAGCGATGAACCGTGGAAAAATGCCGGTCCTGTTTCGCATCGATTATAAGCCCGTGCAGCCCAAGGGCCCGAAGGTCTACAATGTTGGCGACGCGCAGGTGTTTGACGGTGTGAAGTTCACGGTCACGGGAACAAGCTTTGAGTACGTCAAGACCAACGACTCTGCGCAGGGTGAGGGTTTTAGCTCCGACCCGCTGTTCAAAGTATCCTACGAAGTCACGAACGATTCGGACGCCACGATCAAGCTCGACCCGGGCCACAAAGCCGTGGGGATACGTGGCGCTGCATTGTATGGATCGGATTCGGCCTACAATCGTGTGAAGTTTGCGGCCACGACCCGGGTTGAGGGTCAGATAGACGGATCGGCTTCTATCGATCCCGGAAAGTCGGTCAAAGACTTTGTGTTGTTCGAGGCCCCGCCCAAGGAAGTGACCCAGCTCAGCTTTGAGTACCCGGCTGCACTTTTTGAGCGCACCGGACTGGCGCGATTTAACGTCCCATTTGAGTGGAAAGACGTACCTCGGCCAAAAGAACTCGAGCCGAAGTGAGTTTGGAACATGGCCATCTCCACCAAGCCCGCGAGCGGGTTTCGCGACTTTCTGCCCACCGAGATGCGTCGGCGAAAGCGTGTATTTGACGTCATCGAGCGCGTCTACAACGCGTTTGGTTTTGAACGGATCGACACACCATGTGTCGAACGCTTGGACACGCTGCTTGGCAAGTACGGCGAAGAAGGCGACCAGCTCATCTTCAAGATCCTGCAACGTGGGGACAAACTTGAGCGCGCGCTCCAAGGCGAGCAAGTTCGTGACATCGACCTTGCCGATGCTGGACTTCGCTACGATCTGACGGTGCCTCTTGCCCGCGTTTACGCTCAGTATCGCAACGATCTTCCGCGGTACTTCAAACGTTATCAGATTGCGCCCGTCTGGCGAGCCGACCGCCCACAACGCGGTCGTTTTCGTGAGTTTTACCAGTGTGACGTCGACGTGGTGGGTTCCTCCTCGATGGCCGTGGAGGCTGAGGTCACCGCAGCGCTGGCGACGATCCTCAAAGAACTAGGGTTCTTAGACGTGCGTATTCACGTCAACCACCGACGTGTCCTGCAGGCGCTGATGCAGGTCAGCCAAATCTCGGACGCGAAGGAGGCTGATGCCCTCATCGCCATCGATAAGCTCGACAAGATTGGGCGCGATGGTGTGGTGAACGAGCTTAAGAGTCGGGGCATCGCGGACGACTCCGTGGCGACTCTGATGGGGATTTTAGACGGGTTTGTCGCCCCCGGAACGGACGGGTTTTCGAACGAGGCCGTGTTGGCGCACCTAGAAGGGGCGTTGGCGTCGTCGGACCAAGGTCTATCGGCGATCGCGGACCTTCGGTCACTGCTTTCGTTCGCGTCGGGCGGGCCAGCCGCGTCTTTGCTGTGCCTAGACCCCTACCTCGCACGTGGGCTTTCGTACTACACGGGGCCAATTTTTGAGGTTCGAAGCGACGCGTTTCCAGGCAGCTTGGGTGGCGGCGGTCGTTACGACGGCCTGATCGGCATGTTCATGAAAGAGGACGTGCCCGCCTGCGGATTCTCGCTTGGGGTCGAGCGCTTACTCGTGTTGATGGAAGAGTCCGGGATGTTCACCGACGAGGTCTCGGATGTGGACGTACTTGTGACCCTATGGGGCGCCGAGACAACCGCTGCCTCTCTCGCATTGGCGCATGAACTCAGGGCGAAGGGGGTTCGCGTAGACGTCTATCCCGACCACGACAAGTACGGGAAACAGTTCAAGTACGCCGATTCGCGTAGAATTCCATACGTTGTGTTGATGGGGCCCGATGAGGTTTCTGCCCAAACGGTGACGCTCAAGCACTTGGGCACGGGGCAGCAGCAGTCATTCCCGAGGTCCGACGCAGCGGCAGCCATCGTTGCCGCTATTTCAAAGGGTTGACGACCCGCGTCACGAACAAAATTTCGCCCGTCTTGTCGACGATCAGCATCAGAAATGGGCGATTGGCGACAAACGAAGCGCTCGGCGGTGAGAGCGACCGTGTGGTCATGACCGCCGCCGTCGCAGCTGCGGCTTCGGTGCCGGCCTCATCGACACGAATGAATCCGTCGTGTGCAAACGCCGAGACGTAGAGCGGCTCTTTCCCTTGAACCATCTTGGTAAAGTTCGCGTTGTTGGGGTCGAAGGCGTCGACTACCCCCATCGTCTTGAGGGTGGATTTCAGGTCGAGCGAGCTGCGCACCTCAAACTTTGGCAACGAGACACTGACGCGCTCGGGTCGTGCGCTTTCGGTGATGGCCGCAAAACGTCGCGACGACAGCGCGGCGTCGACGTCCGCAAACTTCTTCGCATTCGGCAACACAATCCACGCCACAACATCATCCCCTGCGTATGGAAGCGCGATGGCCTCAAGCTCGTCGGTTCTGAGGTACGGAAATGTCCCGGTCTGGTTCATGAATGGCGCCGAGACCGCCTTGCCGTCGAGCAGACTAAAGGTGTCGTCTTGGGTTGCCGCAACCTGGAATGGGACGCGCCAAGGCGCGCTGAAGTACACCGCGTTTGTGATGACCAACCGTGTCAATGAGCCCAACACGTTGGGCTTGATGAGGTCTTTGATTCGTTGCTCGGTCGCATCTGCGACGGCGGTGTTGATTGACGCGCGTGCCGCATCGCTTTGAGCGAAGTCGATGGTCTTGGGCGTGAATAGAAACTCGTTCTCTGTCACGCGCAGGAAATCCGTGGCCAAGGCGAAGTTTTGCTGCACCCACATGCCGTTCGCAACTTTGAGTCGGAACCCACGCTCACCACGTCGCTCACGCGTTGCGAGAATGTCGGCAAGTGTTCGATTCAGCGCCGGGTTGGCGGATTCCGGACTCAATCGCAACACGCTGTTGAGCTGCGATGCGGTTTCTGCGTCAGCACCTACGGCGACGGCGCCTAGGACGGTCGCAATGCTGTAGGGTGAGTACACAACATTCTGGCTCGGCATGACCTTGTGCAGGTCAAAGGCGAATTCCGTGTGGCTTTTGACGAGCGACTCCACGCCCGCGACAACGGGCTTGGGTTTTGCGGCCTCCTGACGTTCTTCCTCGAGCTTCGGGCCATCGACCACGGGCACCGACGACGCCTCGGACTCAACACTTGCGGGTTGTTGTTCTGCAGGAGCCATGGGTTTTTGTTCTGCAGCGCAGGAACTTAAGAAAATGGCCAGTGCGATGGTTCTCAGTCTCACATCTCCTCCTTCTTTCGGCTCTAAACGTCTGAATGCGGGTCGGGATCTAAACTCGTGGCAACGTACGCTACATGGCGAGTGTCAGATAGCCGCGTGAGGTTGACATCAAACAGGGTCGATAGGTTCTCGGGTGTCATCACCGCGTTCGCCGGGCCGTCGAACGCCAACTCGCCGCCGTTCAGCGCAACGACTCGGTCGAAATACCGGGTCACCAAGCCTAGATCATGGAAGATCGACACGGCGATGCCGCCTTGTTCCACATGCTCGCGCAGAAGCTCAAGCAATGTGATTTGGTGCTTCAGATCAAGGTTCGAAGTCGGTTCGTCGAGCAGCCACACCACGGCGCGAGAAGCCAACGTTCGCGCCATGAGTACCCTTTGAAACTCGCCGGAGCTCAGCGCGGTGATGGGTTGGTCGTGCAAGCCCGAGACCTGAAGCTTGTCGAGGGCAAGCATGGCTGCATCGACCTGCGCCTTGGACTCAAGCGCCCATCGCGAATTCTGGACATGAAACGCCATGAGCACGAACTCAAGTACGGTGAATTCAAAGGTGACGCCATGGGCTTGGGGCACGTAAGCGACGTAGCTCGCGCGTTCGCGGGGCGTGAGGCCTGGGCGGCTGACGTTCCCATGTGTGGGGTCAAGGACGCCGGCCAACACGCGCATCAAGGTCGATTTCCCGGCTCCGTTGGGGCCGATGATCGCCACCGCTTGGCCTTCGTCGACGCGTAGGTCGATGTTGCGCAGAACGTGGCGCGTTCCAAGCCGCACCGAAATGCCCGTAGCGTGGATCATGATTTTCCCGCCCGCAAAAGGTGTCGACGCAGAAAGATGATGAAGAGTGGCGCTCCCACACACGCCGTGATCACACCGACCGGCAACGCCGTATCGAGTGCGCCAAAAGAAACGCGGGCGAGCAGATCGCACACGACCAAAAACGCGCCGCCGATCAGCGCCGTCGTAGGGAGCAAGATGCGATGGTCGGGACCCACCACCAACCGTACACCGTGCGGCACGACAAGGCCGACGAATCCGATCAGACCCGTGTATGCGACGCTGATGGCCACGCCAACGCTGGCGACCACGACCACGGCGGCCCGCAGGCGCGCCACGTCGACACCCAATGACTTCGCCTCGTCATCGCCAAGGCTCATCACATTGAGGTCGCGCGCAAACCACGTCAGAGTAAGACACACCAGCACGATGACAGCCGTGACAGCCAGCGTCTCTTCCCACGGTGTGCCCTCAACCGAGAGCGTTCCCATGAGATAAAAGAGGAGCTCTTGCGCCTTTTGAGCCGACACGACGGCCTTGAGGAACATGATGACAGCGGATGCTAGGGCGTTGAAGATCACACCCGTGAGCAACAACACGTAGGTAGACAGCTGTCCGCCCGGGAGCCAGCGACTGACACTCAGAATCAAGGCGAGCGACATAAGCGCTCCGAGGAACGCCGCGACCGGAACTCCGAGCGCAAATCCGGTGCCTACCGCAGCCACCATCAGACTGCCCCGAGCGCGGCGCCGCCCGAGATTCCCAAGATGTAGGGGTCTGCAAGTGGGTTTCGCAACACCGCTTGAAACACCGATCCGGAGATGGCGAGCGCGGCTCCCACTGCCGCGGCGAAAATGACACGCGGCGCGCGCGCGATCCAGACGATGTTGTGGTCACCGAAAATGTCGAATGCGCTGGCGCTGCTCGACCCCCACGCCAGCCCCGCTGCCATCGCGCCTAGAAGCGTCACCGCGGACAAAGCCAAGACACGAAACAAGCGCGTGTAGGTTAGGACGTTGTTCATGTCAGTGGACGTGGTGCTTGCCACGGATGGCCATGGCGAGGCGGCGATACGCGTCGATCAAACGAGGACCGGGCCGCATCATCGAAGCGTCGGTGAACTGGTAAATGTTGTGTGTCTGCGCGGCCGAGAGACTCGGGAATTTTTCCCAGAACGTGTCGTCGTGTTCGGCGGTCATCGAGAGATCCAAGATTCTGTCCGGGTCGAGCTCCAGGACTTTCTCGGGATCAAGCGTGGGCCACTGCGCCTGCGAACCTGCGAGCGCATTTTGACCGCCAGCACGCACGATCAGCTCGTCGGCAAACGTGTTGGGGCCCGCTGCGACGATGGGGTTGTGGCCAAAGACCATGAGGACTTTGGGCCGCCCTTCCATGGGGACGCCCTCAAACGCGCTGAGCGCACCACGCATGTCCGCGACAAGCTCGTTGGCCTGCGGCGTGGCGCCGACCAACCTACCGATGGCGTTGATGCCGGCAAACGTCTCTTCGAGCGACTCCATCTTTTGAAACGAAAATGGGATCTTGGCGTTCTCGAGCGCGCGCGCGATGGACGGGTCGCCGCTGGACGTGACACCAATGACCAGGTCTGGCTTGAGCGCCAAGATTGCCTCTACATTGGGATCAATCAACCCTCCCACACGTGGGAGTTTTTCGACCTCGGGTGGGTAGTCGCAGAACTTCGTGACACCGACCACTGCCGGCCCTTTGCCGAGCGCAAACAGGATCTCGGTGACGTTGGGAGCCAGTGACACGATGCGTGTGGGTTGTGCTGGCGCGTCGATGGATGTCGCCGTGGTCTCGGTGCGTTGACAGCCCCACGTAAACAGGCACAACCACACCAGAAGCGCCCAGTGTGTATTTGTCGTCCCGAATATTCGTTGATATGCTTGCACCAAGACCATCGTCGTTTACAGTTGAACACGCAGTTATCACGCCTTGACGGGCTTGAGCAAACCGTGGGCAGGTTGCTTATCCATGGCAAAAGAAACCCTGAATCAAGGCGAGATCGAGGCCTTACTCAACGAGCTCGAAGTCAAGATGCAGCGGCTTCGGACGCTGTACGAGCAGTACTTTTTGGGGATCGAGCGGATGGCGCCGATCACGTTGCGCAAGGACGTGTTTCGCATGGTTCAGCGCTTCGAGAACATCTACATTCGCAACACGGCTCAGAAGTTCCGGTTGCGGTCGTTGATTCAACGGTTCAACGCCTACAAAGCTTACTGGGGACGCATCGAACGCCAGATCGAGGAAGGGACGTACGTACGCGACATTCACCGTGCGAAGCGAAATCAAGAGCGGCGCCAACAACGGACGAGCGACGACGGGCTACCCATTATCGAGCTCGACCTCGAGCTTGATGCCGTCGACGATCTGCAGGCGGAGCTTGAGGAAATGGAGCGCGCGGGCGCGTTCGACAACACCAATCGCCCGCGTATGGCCAACGAACCTCGCATGGCCAATGAGCCGCAGATGCCAAGCCATTATGATGCGGCTGAATCTGGCGAAGAAAAAGAGCGCCGTCGCCAACAAAAACTTGCCGAAATCCGTGCACAGCTTGGTGCTGTCGAGCCCGCTCCCGCGCCAGCGCCTGCCCGACCCCAGGCGTCTGCGGAGAGTTCAGGGGAAGAAGACGACCGTCAGTCCAAACTAGCGCGCCTCAAGAACCGGTTGAACCGGGACGTGACTGCACCCGCTAACGAGATTCGTGGCGCTGACATGGAGAAGCTGCGCAAACTTGCTGAGATGAAGGCCAAGATCGAGGCTGAACGGACCGCCGGAACCCCAACCGCCTCGCAGCCACGCACGATCCAGCGCACCACAGGTCCCCAGCGTGTCGTGCAGCGACCTTCGGCCAGCGGGGGCGATGACGAGGCGCGACAGGTGTACGACAAGCTAATCGCCACCAAACGTCAGCTCAACGAGTCCACACAGGGGCTTTCGTACGAGCAGGTCAAGAGCTCGATGCAGGCCCAGCGCGACCAAATCCGCCAGTCTCGAGGCGCCTCAGACGTCGAATTCCAAGTGGTCGTCAAAGACGGCCGCGCCTTCTTGAAGCCCGTACCCAAATGACAGACGACTGGAACCTGGAGGCCGAGGTCGGTGGATTGGCCGCCCTTGAGTCCATCGTTCGTGCGCTCTACGACCGCATGTTTGGGGATATTCTGATCGGATTCTTTTTCGATGCGTCGGACAAGGAACAGTTGATCCGCAGCCAGTGCGCTTACCTGCAAGCCCACCTCGGCGATCGTTCTGGCCACTACGAGGGACCCTCGATTCGTCGGGCACATGCGCAGTTGGCGATTCTGCCCGGGCATTTCGATCGTCGGCATCAGATTTTGCGGGAAGTGCTCGAAACACACACGGTGCCCGCGCACGTTCAGGATGCGTGGCTTGGGTTGGACCGGTCACTGCGCGAGTTTGTGGTGCGCGAAGGCAAGAAGGCGATCGACGAACGTTATCCCTGACGCAGCATGAAATTGAGCTCAGGGTGCCCAGCCACGTCGGGGAACTGTCCGTAGACATCCACGGGAATCCCAAGTGCTTTGTTGACGGTGCGCCAAATCGTGGCGCCAGGCAGTCGACTAGAGTTATCGGTTACGGCCGCGCCCAACGCGCCCGTGGATGCGTCCGGCACGTGGTAGCGATACGTATGGCCGTCCCCGTTGTCGCCGGCGACCGAGATATCGCCGTAGTAGCCGCCCTCGATCATGCCGCCTGCAAGGATCACAGTGTTCTTGCCCTCGTTTCCGTAGCTTGCAGCCGCAGGAGAGCGTCCCCCATCGAGGCTATAAACTGCCAAGAGTGTTTTGTCCCACATCCCAGCGGCTTTGAAGGATTCGATCAGGCGCACGAGCGGTAGCACGGTCTGGCGTGCCATCACGCGCATCTGGTCTTCCGTGCGTTGGTCATGAACGTCGACATAGTCGAACTCGACCGAGTACGTGCGCGCCATCCCGCCAGAGAGGAGTTTGAAGCCGTACGCACACTGTTCCCAGATGTTCGCCTTGATGGTTTGCCCCACCTGCGGTGGAACGCCGTTGCTCCAATACTCGCGCTCGACGTCGGTCAAGGGCAACGAAATCAGCTGGGTTTGGCCCGAATACAGCAGTGACTGCACTTCGTTCAAGTTGGCGTCGTGTCGGTCGACGGCGCCCGTGGAATATCCGTACTTCTGGAAGAATCTTCGGTCGAGGCTCTTGAGCAGCTTGCTCAGCGTCGCGGCCTCTTCGGGTGAGGCGAGCACGTTGAGATCCCGAACTTCATCCGGGAACGCATCGAGCAACTCTTGGACAGACTGCCGGCGGTCGAGTTCGGCGCCGGGCAATCCCGCGCCGTAGTGGTAAACGTTGTGAAAGCGGCTGATGCCTTTGAACGTCACGCCGTTGCGCGCAGGTTTGTCGTCCAGCTGCTTTTGCCAATAATTGTGCAAGGATGCAGGCGTCGGGGTCGACGTGAAGTGCGGTTCATTGCCTTGCTCGGAGTAGTTGGGTTCATTGGCGTACATCGCTTCACGCCCGGCACCACCGCTGTAACCCCGTCCAGGGGAGCGGGTACAGTTGGCCGCTTCGTGACCGTGAATGCGTCCCATAGACAGCTCAAACGTCTCGCACGCGGCGATGTTGTCCAAGTGCGGAGCGAGCTCCATGGAGTCTTCGGTCAAGTAGAAGTTCCGAGGTTGTTGGCTGACATTGTTGTAGAACAGGGCAGCGCGCGACCCCGACGGACCACGCCTCAGGTTTGGGTTGGTCGCCAAAGACGGCGACACAAATACGTGACCAAAGTCCCACTGATCGCGCAGATTGATCTCCATGAAGTAGGTGGGGCCGTTCGCCGCGGTCTGCGCGTACGCCTCACCCATCACGATCGACATTGCGTCGGTGCGTAGGCTCACAGGAATCGCCGGAGACGCAAGCGCCGCCCCAAGAAGTTTCAAGAACCGTCGTCGGCGAGGGTCGGCGAGATGGTCAAACTTTGGAATACGGCTCATTGCAGGCCTCCTCGTGCGGAAATGACGACGTCCACGACACGCGGGTCCGTGAACGTCTCGACGATGATGGTCGCCAATGTGGGGTCAACGGTTTGGGACATCGTAGCACGCGCAGCCACGGTCGACAGCAGCTCGCGATCGATCTCTTCGCCCTCCGAATCCGTCATCCCAAACGTGTATTCGATCACATTGCGCACTGCGCACGGGACGAAGGCGCGGCTCTCGGCCAGTGTTTGAGCGGCCTCGCGAAGGTTTGCCGCGTCTTTGCCAAACATTTTGGATCCCTCGAACGCCTTGGCGCTCATATCCTCCATGTGGGACGTCATCAGGCCATCAACGCTGCGCCCAAGCTCTCCGTTTGGGTCTTGAACGCCCGTTGCGTCTGATCGCCACATGCCGGTCTGGTCAAACTTGACGAAGAACTGCGCATGCGCACCAAACTGGCCGTGGCACGAGTAACACTCGTCGCCGTTCCCAAATGCTCCTTTGGCTTCCTCCACGGTTTGTTCCTCCGCATTGGATGCGCGGAACATGGGGATGAGAGTCTCTTTGGGGAGGTAGGGCTGAAGGGTGTCCTCCATGGGGTAAGCGCGGCAGGCGAAGACTTTCATCAGACGTGACGCACGTCCAAGGTTGAAGCGGCTGGCGTTGCCCGCTAGGAACGCCCGCGTTGTAAGCACACCTGCGCGGTATGGGGCTCCCGAGTCGCAGTCTGCCTGCGCTCCAGTGGCATCAATGCAGTAGTCGGAGGTGATCACCTCGGACCACGGACGGTTGTTCGCGACCAGGTGCGCGACGAGCCGGCCTGGCGCTTCGAAGTCGATGCCGTCGCGATCGCCGCTGGCCTTCAGCTTCTGCTGCATCATGTATTTTGCGGCGTCCACAAAACCGGGTTCGCTCGTCCAAGCCTCGATGATTGGGCGCACGGCGTCGCCGCCCTCGCGTTGGAGCTGGTCGTTTTCGGACGCGGTCAAGGGGCGTGACACCAACATCTGCGAGATTGAACGCAGGTAGTAGGTGGCGTCGTCGGCATTCAGCACGAGTTTTGGCGCCGCATTCGGCACGCCGGGGTCGGCCGTATTGATCGGTGTTGTGGGTGTCGCTGCCGGCGTCGTGGGTGTCGTTTGGGTCGCGGCCGGAGCAGGATCGGTGTTCAGCGACACCTCCCCCTTGCAAGCCGAGAGTCCAAGAGAGAGTGCAATGAGAGCAATGGTGTGATTCATCGTCCGACGAACTCCATGGACGAGAGCATCGCGAGACAGATGGCCTCATAACGCTGCTCTGGGTCGGTCACATCGGCGATGGCGTCGTCCACGAGCTCCAAGTCCTCTTGGTTGACCTCGCGTCCGTACGCTGCCACGGCGAGTTCATTGAGGTGTTCGGGCAGGCTCGGATAGCGATTGCGCATGGCCTCGGAGGCGCACACCGGCTGCATGGCGCGCACCCAGACAGACATCTTCGCGGCGGACCATGTGAGGTCTGCGCCCACGCCTTGGCCAAAGTTGTGGTCGCCAAGGCCATAACGGTTGCGGATGACGAGGTCGAACATGGGGTCTTGCGTGTCCGCGCCCGTCACCGACGCGAGCTTCTTCATGCGAACGTGGAACGGCAGCAGCTGTGCATACTCACGCGGAAGCGTGAACGCCGGCGGCAGGGGCTCCTCGTCCGCGGGTGGGTTTTGCGCGCTGGGCAGCGATTCCGAAAAATTGCTGGTTGCGTCGTCTTGCAACATCGCCAATTGGCCATCGCCGCAACCCACTGCCCCAAGAGCCAGACACAGAATCCAAAAACGCATCGCTGCTCCTCCTGTGGGCAGATGTAGGTGCAAAACCGATACCACATGACATCGCCGCACGTTTTCGTCCCAAAACGGGTGATCTGGGGTCCGTTGACCCCAAGTTTTCCGCGGTTTGCGCCGTTTCGAGGCACACATGTCACATTGCTTTCTGCCGGGGTTCTGTTACGCTCGAACTCAGAAAATCTCTATTTAGACAAACCAAGTATTTTGGAGACGCCGATGCGCCAGCGATTGCTGTCCATGGTCGTGCTTGCAGTGGCAGGATTGTCCCTGACGAGCTGTGGTGAAAACAGTGGCGAGCCGACGGGAACTCCCCAGCAGGCAGCCGCACCCGCACAGGTGGTGGAAACGCTGCCCATTGACGACCTTGCAGGCCAGATCGAGGAGATGCCCGACGGCATTCATCTTCGCCCAGGCGTAGACGTGTGGGAGATGGCCGAGCCTGTGCAGCCGTTCATCATTTCGGATCCCCACAATCCGGTCGTTACGGTCCTGCCACCGGCTTGGGATGCGTTCGAGCCTGTAGGCGTGAACGACGTGGTTTTCGTCGACGGTTACGGCTTCATCGTCGATGCCATCGATCGTCAGGAGACCCAGTGGGTGTATCAGGTCAGCGAGATCGAGCTCGCACGCGTTGTGTGGGGTAACTTCAAGATTCCGTGGCAGGCATCGACCGCGCCGCTCGCCGAGACACCGGAAGACCTCATCAATGAGGATTTCCCGATTTTCGACGAATACGGGAACATCGTGCGTTACGAGCCGTTGGACTTGGTCAACGCCCGCGTGTTTAAGCAGACGTCGATCGACTACGAGGGCAACTCCGGTACGTTCAAGTTTGATGGGCAGATCCGCATCCCCGCAACGATGAACGGTGTCTTTGAAGGTCGAATCGGCCGCTTCAACTCGTCATATCGTTGCTTGAATCCAGCCGACGATGATTTCTGCATCGATCGCTTGGGTGCGTGGGCAGACACGACATTCTCGGCCACGGCGTTGGTCGAAGTGGAAGTCTCACGCGAACTGCCATTCCTCGAAAAAGACTACGACTTCCCCGCCCTCAAGAAGAACCTCGCTGAGGTTCCCCTTGGTGCCACCGGTTTGTCCGTTGGGATCGAGACATTTGGTCGCGTCAAGCGCGCCGGAAAGGCCACGGGTGCTGCGAAGGGCAGCATCAAGTATGAGTTCACAAAGACCGTCCCATTTGGGTTTGAGTACATCAACAAACCACGCTTGGGTCTGTCGGGCATCTACGCGATTCCCAACGCACGCGTGCCGATCAGCGGTTCCGGCGGGCGCTTCACCGAGAAGAGCTTCTCGCTCGAAGCGACGCTGGAGTACTCGGCGAAGTTCGAGTTCGGCGTGGGATTCTCGCTCAACGCAGCGCGTGGCGTGGCCAAGCTCCGCGGCGGCGAGATCATGGGCGTGGTCGAAGGCAAGATTGTCTACCGTCCGCTTCAAACCACGGCGAGCCCTGATCCATGCGCCACGGCGACCGTCCAGCTCTACGGCCAGGCAAAGACCAAGCTGGAGTTTGAGGTCGACCTTCGCATTTGGTCGTGGTCGCGCAGCATCGGTTGTTCGGCCGACGACTGTAAGAAGGTCTCCACGCCGAAGTACGACATCATTCCGCCTCAGAACTTCGAAGGGTTCTGTTTGGACTCATCGTTCTACGACAAGCTTGTCATCACGCCGACGAACGTCAACAGCCCACCTGGATACCAAGACATCCCGGGTTACGACGTTGACTCCGTTTACCTTACACGCAAGATCAACGGCGCGCTCTCTCGCAACTACTACGCGACGTCGGGGCCAACCGCATTGCGTGGTCGCCCTGATAGCACATGCCCGATGACCTCCGCGAAGGTTGCAGGCCTTAACGGGGCCACCGAGATTGGTTTCGGAACGGCCATCCAAGTCGGCGACGTCATCACGGTGGTCAAATCGAACAACCCAGGGGCGTGCGAAGGCAGCGGAACGGCGGCACTTAGCCTGAAACGCGGCAGTCGCACCAAAGCGCTGGGAACGTTCCAAAACAACATCTCGGTGACGTACCGCTAGACATGTCTGATGAATCCCCCCAGCCCTTCGAGCCCCCATCGACGCTTGGCGTGATCGGGGCCACGAGCGCCGTTGCGTTGACCGCAACGGTGCTTGTGTTTGTTGTGACCGCATGGGGATGGCATGGCACGGTATGGGCGTTCGCGAATTATGGCGCATTTGTGGTGCTGCCGCTTGTGGTCCTCGCGGCGTTGCTGACGCACTCCGTAGGCCAAACCCTCGCTGCTTTGCTCGTCGCCGCGTTTTGTGGTGGGCCGTTGTACGTTTGGGAACTTCCCGAGGTGCGAGCCGCTGTCGCCCAACATGCAGGGGGTGCCCTTCCGGGGTCCACGGTGATGCTCGCGATTCAGGATCCCGATACCGCCGTGGCGGACGCTGCTTGTGTGTCGTTGGTCTCGCGCGGTTATGACACCGTGCGGTTTCAGTTGCCCGAGCTGATTCGCCGCCCGGACGTGGTCGCCACGTGTTTGACGCGCGATGTGGAGGGTACCGATGCCCCGGCGTTGTTGCGTCGCGAAGTCGCGCAGATGTGGGAAAGCAAGATCCTCACATCCAACACACCCAACGTCTGCAAGCTTTTGCCGGACTTCGTGAAGGTCAGCGGCGCGCAGACCGCGGATATGCCGGCTCGGATCTTACGCGTTGCCACGACGGCAGTGCACCCGAGGTTCGCGTGTGTGCCATGGAGATGTTCGCGCAGCAGTACCCTACGCCGCTCAAACAGCTCCAAGCTCTTGGGAACCCCGCCAATGTGGACCCCGTCGTTGGCGCCGAGCTCTTCCGGGGATTGACCACCGTGACCTATGCGCCACTGACCGAAGGGATCCACAAGAAGATGACCAACACCCCTCTGATGAAGCAGTGGGGCCTAAGCCTTGGCTGTCGCTTGCTCGTCGAGAATGTGCAAGCGACAGAAGCCGCACCTATGCTCAACACGGCGATTTCGTTGCAAGGGTGCGGCGAAGCCGACGGCGACAACGCGTTGTTGGTTTGGTCACAGACGTGTTCGGCGGCGCTCGAAGGCAGCAGTGATGGTCTGGTGACCACGTCTGCCGTGTGTGATCGCATCCACACATTCGCATTGGACAACGCCATCGCCAACGCTTCGACCATTATTCATGCTGCGATCGAGCGCCTCACGCAACAGGAACTTCAGCGCGAGATCGAGCGCGGTCACCGGGATGAGCAACTGCTCAACCGGATCGGTGACTTTACGGGGATAATGTGGCCGAGAATGCGCTTGACGGCATGCCTTCGGCTTTGGCCGAGGATACCGCGGCGTCAGCTGGGAGGCGTGCGAGCACAGACACAAGCTCTCTACGGCGATATGCGGGGCCCCATCAAGGGTGGGGTCAACCGCGGTATGCTGGAGTTTATGGTCGAGGCGCAAAGGACGGGGTCGGTCCACGGCATCGACATACGCAAGGAGATCAAAGCGGCGGGCGGTGATCCCGATGACGTGTTCTCCGAGGAGAACATGGCGGAGATCAACACGGCACTCAAAGACAAGCGGTTGGACCAATCGGGTATCAACATCGACGGGGCCGACGTCGGCATCTACGAGTCCGACGCCGGCATGAGCGTTGAAGAGATGATCGGAAACGATCAGGAACGGGAGCGACAGGCCTCGGGCAAAAAGGACCCGGAATGAGACAATGTGGCACACCTGATCACGGACCGGCACCGTCGGCCCTGATGCATCAGGGTTGGCGCGGTTATTGCTCGTTTGGTTTGGTAGAAAAAATCACGAGAGTAAGACAATGAAGGCATCCGATGTGACGCGCGTATTCGCGACGTTGTGGGTACACCTTCTTGGGGTCACGGCGGTTGTGTTGGCGACAACGCTGCCGTTCATCGACGCCTCGATTGTGCAAGGTTATGCCTTGGCGATGGAGTACCCCGAGTTTCGTACCTTCTCTGCAAGGGACATCCTGCTGCACATTGGCTTGTCTGCGGGAATCTGGGCCCTGACCTACCTGACGTTTACGCTCATTCGTAAGCGTGCTCGCCAGCGCAAGCTGCGAACCGTCAAAGTTTCGCGTGGTTCGGCGATGACCGAAACGCTGGTCATCCTGCCTGCGTGGATGATGCTCTCGATGGGCATCATGCAGCTTTCGATCACGAGCATCGCGGGTGTGCTGACCAACCTTGCGACGTTTCAGGCGGCACGCGCAGCCTGGGTATGGTCGGGCGAGGTTCAAGGCAACCGCTTGGGAGCCAGCTATTCGTTGATGCTCACCAAGGCTCGTGTGGCGGCTGCCATGTCGTTGGCACCGGTGGCACCGGGTGACTACCTCCACGACCCATATTTCCTATTGTCGGATACGTTGAAGAGCGCACGCGCCGGGATGCTCGCGCAGCAGTTGCCGATGTTGTCTTCGGACCAAGGCGCGATCGCCGAGCCATTGGTTTATATCCTTGAGCTCGAGGACCTACAGGGCGTGATCCGCTACGGTGACAAGAAGCACCTGCAGCTCGCACGTTCGCTGGATTCGACGTCGTTCCGGCTGCGCTCGGTGCGAAAGCTGACCTGGGCGTACCACGCGACGACCGTGATTCCGGCCACCGTGCTCGGACGGTCTGGAGCGGTGGTGGTGTACCAACACCAGATTGCGATGCCGCTCGTTCCGGAGATTTTCGGTGAGCAGCGTAATGTGATGGGGCGTGCGGGGTATTACCTGCCGATCATCCGTGAGTTCGACTTCCCGGCTCAACTGCCGGCCAACCCGAGTTTCCCACGATGATGTGGTCCATGCGGTCAATTGAATCGTGGAGAATTCGCCATCGCGACGAGAATGGCGCCGTTTTCCTTCTCTCGCTCGCCGCGATCTTAATCATCATGATGCTCGCATGGGTCATCATCGATGCCGGTTCGGGAGCGCGAGATAAGATCGAGTTGCAAGCGTCGGCGGATACCGCCGCGTTCAGCCAAGCGTCCGTCAAGGCGCGCGCGGCGAACATGATCG
Organism: bacterium; assembly: GCA_041390025.1. Lineage (GTDB taxonomy): Bacteria > Myxococcota_A > Bradymonadia > Bradymonadales > Bradymonadaceae > JBFFMO01. Next base: position 105,701 of record JAWKQR010000016.1, on the reverse strand, counting down.
CTTACGCGAACGTCGCCAAGCGCTCGATCATCGCGATCCAGTCGATGTACATGGGTATGTACTATGGCTACGTGTTGTGGGTTGCATGGCGATGGTCGAAGTGCAAGTGGTATCGGCCTGACATCTGTATCGATGCCGCGATCAATACCGCGATGCTGGCTGTCGAGACGATTGGGGATTTCCACGATCTGACAGGCAGCTACATCCTTGGCCTCTTTGGCAGCGGCGGCGCGAGCAAAAGCTACCACGCGCGCGACATCAAAGCGTTGGACAACTACCAACGCTACATGATGTGGCTTGGGCCTTGGTGGGCATACTCCGAAGGGGTCGTACGCGGGATGCGTAACGGCGCCACCACCACGGCGAGCTTCCCTGTGCCTCCCGGCACGATGATCGGTCCGATCCCCAACATCATGAACATGCTCAAGACCGCCATGGCGGGAGCGGGCCTCGGCGGGTTGTTCGCCGGGTCAAACGTCATCGACCGCATGCCCTACAAACGCGGAAGTTACTGGGGCGACCTGTTTTGGGATCACATGCTCGGCGATGGCGCTTACATGGTGGAGCACCTCGCAAACTCGCTGCACCACAAGAATCGCTCGTCGATGGGTGCGAAGACCTCCCGCGCCTATGGGTATGGCATGTTGGCTTTCCCGCTCGGGTTCACATGGGTCACGAGCGAGCTGAACGACGAGGGCAAACCCATGGTGTTCCAGAAGTTTAACAAGACGGCCGATTGGAACACCGCGACATCGAGCTTGGTGTTTGCTTATGGCAATCGACCCGAGAAGTTTTTCGGGCGATCGTCAAAAATACATGTTCATGTCGAAGGAATACAGCAATCAGCTCGGCGCGCTCGATGCCTTTGGGTACCGCACGACGGGTAGTTGGTCGATGGCACGCTCCGAGATGAGCTACCAAGACGGTGATCCAAACCCATTCCGTCCAAGCTGGACCGCGCGCTTGCGGCCCATCGCTTTGCCCGGAGAGTGGGAGGCCTCGGGATACGACTTGAACCTCGCCTATCACGACATGCTGCCCTACATGGCGTTGTCGTCTTTGGTTGGGATGGGAAGTGTGTCGGGTGTCACCTCGGCCTTGCAGGACTTCGCCAACATGGAGCGTTCCACACGTGGCTTCGGCAAATCCACCATTGAGGGGATCGTGAAATGAAAAAGCTGATTTCGCGTTTTTGGCGGGATGAGTCCGGGACCACCATTTCGGAATTCGTGATCACGCTCCCTATTTTTATCATGTGCTTTGTCGGAACACTTCAGCTGGGGATGTTCAACGAAAAGTCAGTCAAGACGTGGGCGCGCGCTCACAAGAATACGTTTGAGCAAGCCATCCCGGTCAGCAAAAATCGCTTTTCGGTCATGCACATGCAGCCCACGGTCGGCGCAGGTCTGTCTGCGGCGGGGCTGGCGTTCGGCAACAAACCGATTCATCAATCCGGCGTGCAACGCGGGCTCATCTTGGCCGCGGAGGGCACGACATACCTTCAAATGGGTCTCAAGGGGCACTGGGGCGAGTCGGCGACACGCACCTGGCCCGTCGATCAAATCGTCAATATGCGTTACGTCGAGGGTTATCGCAGCAGCAACTCATCGACCATCATCGGAAACTCAAAACTCGCCAAGGACCTCTTGGACGAGAGCGTGGGGAACTTCAGCGGTTCGGGTGGCGGTGCCTTGGGCGCCATCAACGCGCTGCTCTCAGGGTCGGGCGTTCGACCCGCCATGGCGGCAGGTCAGCGCTACGGTGCGGTGTTTGGCTTCGCGACCGACAACATGAATGTCGCTGGCTACCCCATGAGCTTCCGGGCGCATTTCAATACGTTGGTGCCACCTTTCCCGCTCAAAGGGTTTGAGGCTGCTGCAGTACCCACGGGTGTCGTGCGCATCACCATGGAAGGCACGTCCCAATACAAAGAGATTCTGGGCATCAAGTGGAGCCAGCCGTATCCGGGCGGCAGCCGTTCGGTTCCGACCTTCAACTGGCCCACGCCTTACTAACGAGAGCCCCATGAACACACGTAAGGCCTTCATCAATGTCTGCAAGCTGGCGCTCTCGGGAGCGACCGTCGCGGCGATTGCGTTTGCGTTTGGTGTCTTCGACCACACCGGCGAAGTGGCGACATCCGACGCGGACATCTTGGCGCTGAACTTCGGTGACCGCACATCCACCGAGAAGTTCGTCGCTGGGCTTAAGGAGCTTGGTCATGACGCTCCCCAAGTCTACAACCTCAACGGAAACCAAGTGTTTTTCTCGTCGGCCATCCAAGACGGCGAGCCGCTTGAGGTCATGGAGCGTTATCAGCGCGAGTTTTACGAGCAGGGTCTGAACCCAGCCATCTACACGGACATCAACGACGATAACGCCGACGAGATGTTCAAGACGTCGGTCAGCGGAGGCGTGGTGCCATTGGTGGTCTCTCCTGACAACATTCTGCTTGGGGGCATGGAGTCTACGGGCCCAACAAAGACGTACGACGACTTGATGAAGAACTTCGAGAAGAACAAAGGCAAGGCACCTTGGAAGTTGTTCGACGCCCACCGGTACATCGAAATCAACCGCGATGGCGAGAAGACGCTGGTCACGAGTTCCTGGAGCGACAAGGGCTTTGACTACGCAAAAATGATCCCCGGTGCGAAGATCACGGACACCAACACCGACGTCGAAGTCCCCTCGTGTCCGGGCTGCCTGCGTCTGACCAACTTCTCGGACCAGGGCGGCAAGAGCACCTACCGAAACAACGTGTTTTGGGGCACCGCCGACGTCGCTCAGCAAGCGAAGTTCTACGATCAGGCGATGCTTGCACGCGGTTGGGAGCCAACCGAGTCGACCCAAATCATGGATAAACTCAACGGGCTCGTCGAGTTTGAAGGGCAGGACGGTGTCATGCGCGAATACGTCCGAAACGGCGAGCACATGCAGGTTCTCGCGTTGCCGGACCCGCAGGGCGGTACGATGACACACACCGTCGTCACGGACTGATCGGACCCTTCTTGCATCTGGGTCCCATTCGGGCCAGAATTCACAAAAGCATTCGTACCCAAGATTTTTTTGGAGTGTCCATGAACTGGAAACGTGGCTCATTGGCTGCAGCGGTTGTGTTCTTGTTTGCGTGCGGTGACAACAAGGCGTCGCTCATTAACAACAACGGCAATACGCCAAACAACGCGAACAACGCGAACAACACGAACAACACCACGGGCTCGAACAACACGACGGGTACAAACAACAACACGACGTCGAACAACTCGAACAACACGACCGGTACAAACAACACCACCGGCAACAATCTCAACAACACGACGGACATCTACGACATCGACCCCGAGCCTGATAACCGTGACTACGACGGTACGATTCCACCACGCCCCTCGGGCGACGTGGAGGGTTTCGTTTACGATATGGCCGAGGCTTTCTGTGAGAAGGTTGTGTTGTGCCGTGGCGACTATTCGGTCGCCCGCCAAGTATTGCAGGCAGGAATCGGCACAAAAGGCGACTGCATGCAGGACTTCTTCAACCGAAACAATCCTGCAAGCTACGCCGAGTCCGTCGCCGCTGGGCGCAGTCAATTCTTCGTTGATGATGTGGCGTTCTGTGGTTTGGAGATCCAAAACGCTGGGTGTGACCGCATCGCCCGCGCGTTCGTGGACCCACGCGTCGAGTTTCAGGCATGTGCCGACGTGATCACGGGCCTCTACGGGCCCAACGATCCCTGTTACAGCAACGCCGACTGCGGTGGCGTCTCGTATTGCCAGATGGGCACCGGCGAGTCATGCGACGGGTCGTGTGTCGAGTTCAACGAAGCGCAGGTGTACTGCGGCACCGAGGCCAACGTTCTGTGTTCCCCCACGGAGTACTGCGACAGCACGGATCAGACGTGCAAACCGTACAAAGCAGCGGGTGCGGCATGCACCGGGGACATCGAGTGTGTGGACGGCACATTCTGTCGCTCGGGCAGCTGTACGGCCGTGAAGTTCAACTACCAGTTGGGCCAGCCGTGCAATTACTTCTCAAACATCTGCGCGATGGGGCTGTATTGTGACGCGCCAGGCGCGAGCAACGGAACGTGTGCGGAGCTGCGCAAGGTCGGCGAGAGCTGCGCATCGGTCAGCGATTGTACGTATGCTGGTATCTGTGACGGTGGGAACTGCCTCGGAAAGGCCGACGAAGGGGCATGTGTCTTCAGCTCAGACTGTCTCTCAGCCGCGTGCCAAAACGACTCGGTCTGCTTGAGCACGACCATGGCTTGTATCCCACCCGCCGCCCCAATTTAATGTCCTACACGACGGATTCGTGATGATACGCAATTTTGGGTTTTGGACCCTGCTTGTAGCTCTGTGTCTGTTCTCGATGCCGGCGCTCGCGGAAGACGGCGACCTCAATGTCGCAGTGCTCGATGTGCCAGGCGGTGGGACGGAACTTCTGACCAAGGGAATCGATGAGATCGATGGGGTCGTGGTCAGGGACCAGAAATGGTTTCTGGGCGAAATCACGTCGCGCGGCATTTCGCCCAAGCGAATTTTGCGGCGCACCAAAGACCTCAAGTGGGTGATCAAGGGTGCCAACATCAAGATCATCGTCTACCTCGCAAAGAGCGAGGATGAGACCAAGTACGATGTCGGATTGATGGACGAATCTGGGACGAATGCGAAGGAGTTCCAAGTCGACGTCACCGAGAGCGGCTTGTCGGAGCCGGGCGTGAAGCTCATCGTGGCCGAGCTGCGCGGCCTGTTAAAGAAGCCAGAGGCTTCGATCGCGTTGGTCGAAGAGACGCCCGTCGAACCGGTCACGGAAGAGCCCGATCCCGAAGATCTCGATCCGGCTGAGCAGCGAAAGCGCGCGCTGGCTGAAGAGGAGCGTCTCAAAGCGCGACTTACGAAAGACTGGTTGGTGGCATCAATCTCAGGGCGCATTTTCTCGCGCGAGCTGATGGTCACTAGCCCAAACGGGAACCAGTTGTCGTACTCCTCGGCACCTTATCCCGGTGTGGAACTGAAAGCAGAGGCATTTCCGGGAGCCTTCGCTGACCCGGAATACGCTGACATCGGGTTCATTCTGCGGTTCGCGACCGGTTTCGGGTCGGTGGAATCCACACGCAAAGACCCGATGCTGCACATCGACGCTGAGGTCGGTCCGCTCTTCCGTTTGGTCTCGCCGCTTGGCCAAGAGGGCGGAACGACGTCGGTCCGTGCGCAGGCTAAGGCAACCGTCCGCTACACAAGCTTCGTTGTAGACTCCCAAGCCCTGCCCGAGACGTCGTTGATCGCACCGACCATTGGGGCGAGCGTGGCGTACCCGGTCTTCGCCCCGGATTTGTTGTTACGGGTTACTTCGACGTGGTTCCGTTTGGCATCTGGGGCGCAAACTTGGAAGGGTTTGGCGAGACATCCTACACCTTCGCATTCTCGTCGGGTCTGGGGATGATTTACGCGATCAACAACATGCTCGGTATCACGGCCGGATTCGATGTGCGGCTAGAGCGCACGACATTTAAAGGCAAGGGCGGGTACGGGTTCGAAGATGCTCGGGCGTTCGAGTTCCTGCAATCTGCATCGGTGGGTGCGTTGATCACGCTTTGATCATTCGCCGGTGTATCGTGATGCCGCCTCGCGCGCACGCTCGGCCTCCAGCGCCTCGCGCAGTTTCTTTGCCCGTTCAACCTGTTCGCGTGTGACCTCAAGCAGGCGTTTCCTCTCCAAGCTGCTGATGGACTTTAGGCGGTCCGCAGCGTGTGCCTCGGTTTCACCCACTGGGATGGCGTCGCACCCTCGGATCACCAGCCGAGAGAGCTCTTCTCGTCGATCGGGGTCACGAATCAACGTGTCTGCGGTGACCAAGGCTGCGAGCTCGCGCGGCAACTCCTGCAGCAATTTCAACGCGTGTTGCGAGACGCCGCGCTCGCGAAACCACGGGTGCGAGAGCAGCCAACACACCACAAGCGTCGTGCGCAATTCGTTACGAGCCTCGGCGTCTCCCTCAAAGCGCTCGACATCCAATGCCGTTGGTGTTCCACCAAGCATCGTCAAGACATCGAAGACAACGGCAGCCGTATGCACGATGCCATTGGGGCAACCTACAGGTTCGCCGAGAAAGTCTTCGGGACACTCTGAGAGGTGTCGCATGAATTCATCAAGGGGTGCCGCTTCCATGTCGCTCCCAAGTCTTGCGACTAAACGCAGCTGCAAATGTGACCACTTCTTCCATCGTTGTCACGGTGTGCACGTTCCAGCCAGCCTTTTCCAGCATCGCGATACTCTCTTCGTGATGCGCTCGTTGCAACTGCAGGACCATCGTCGCCCCCGCTGAGCACACCTTCGGCACCGTCTCGATGATCTCGGTGCCGTTGGGCACGTCGCGAATCATGACAAACATGTCCGCGTCCGAAATGATCAGGGCATGGGTCGCGCGTTTTGGGGGCGGTTTCACCATGAATTCGTCTTCGAGGCGCTTGATGCCAAAGGCGTAGCCGGTGCCCAGATAATGGGTGAGCGTCGCCATGAGCTTTCGTTCGTCACGAATGAATCCGTCCGTCTGTGAGAACGTTCCGGGTTCGCCCGACAAGCAGACCATGACGTTGGCTTTCGCGCGTAGCGCAGACAGCAGCATGATCGCGCCGGAAAGCACTGGGAAGGACATCATGACCGCGGGGTTGCCCATCGACCCCGAGCAGTCGATCCCAAGGTAGAGGTCAACGGGATCGAATGCTGGTTCACCGCCTGGTGCGTGGCCAACCTGGCGTTCAACCGTTGTGACCCCTGGAATCACGAGTGGGCTGCGAATCACAGATTCCACCCAGTCGATGGCTGCGATAGGCGACGAAGGGTCCCAGACATCTAGCCCTTCGGGGTGCGGGTCGAGTGCCTGGGGCTGACGCCGGCGCGGGAACCGGATGATATGGCGGCTGGCCCGCTCGCGGTAATACGCGCTGACGACTTCATTCAGTGGTAGGTCTACCCCAAGCGACTTCAACAGTTCTGTGTACTCGCCGGGGTTGCGGTAACGCCCCTTTTGTCCTCCCACCGACGTGCGTCCACCAGGGGTTGGTCGGTCGCGCTCCACCTCATTCAGATTGACGTCTAACCCGGACAGTTCGGGGTCAAATGCGGGGTGGATGATGCCGTCAAGTTCATCATCATCAAGGTCAGCAAGTCCGTCGGGGATCCCCGCACCCGCTCCCGCCGACAGGGCGTCGAGCCAGTTGCCGGGAAGGCCTGGCTCCTGCTCGTTCTCCAAAAGAAAGCGCAGCATCAGGCACGCAAAACGTCCGCCACCCCGCATCCAGTCCCGCGCGTACGAGCGCACCAGACGCGCACCGAGCTCGGCCTCGAGCTGAACCTCATCGATCAGATCCGGGTTGGCGAGGCTGCCGCGCTCGCGGTTCCAAAGGATTTCGTAGGTGCGCATGTAACAGGCCCACAGCTTCGAAGGCGATGGTTCTTCCAACGCACGGATCTGCTCGTAAACCCCCACAATGTTAAGCCCCGCCTGACGTTGGAGTCGGTCATTGATCAACAGGTCGGTGTAAAGGTTCGAGATCATGGGCGCGTGAATCTCGCGCGTTGGAAGGCCGAGACGCATGCGCGCCAGAAGCCTCCCAGCGTCGCGCAGGTCACCCGGGGCGTAGACATGATGGCCAATCTCGTGGGCCAAGATTTCCGTCGCGAACGGCGTCAGATTCATGTCTTCGATCTGTCGCAGGCTGATGACCACTTTGTGGTCTGCCAAGCGAATCATCGCGAATGAACCCGAGAGTTCGGCGGCTTTTTCGTCCTTGCGGCTCAAACACCAGATGGGCTCGGAGAGTTTGGTAAAGGAGCTCCACGCGGCCAACGCGCCAGGCCATGCGCGGCGCCACGCTTCTTGGATTTCATCGGTCATGGCTCCACCTCAAAACAGGTGACTTTTCCGTCGACGCCGAGCTCGCCGTCTTCGACGAGCACGACAGACGTGCCCACGACCTCATGCACGGCTTCGCGCAGGGCCCGCGCGTCTGTGAGGCCCTTCATCGGGCGAATGGTGACCGTAAAGCTGCCGTTCGAATGCTGAACCACGCGGTGTTGCAAAAATGCGGATCGCTCGCGCATGGCCCGCGCGATGTCGATGCCTTGAACGCGTCCGTTGGGGGTTTCGAAGATGACCTCATGCCGGCCGTGCAGCCGTTCGAATCCCGACCCGTCGGCGGCCAACACCGCGCGGTCGCCGGTGCGGTAGCGGAGCAAGGGGAGGTAAGGATTTCTGCCGCCGGTCACCGCTACGTCACCTTCGGTGCCAAGGGCGCAAGGTTCTCCGGCGGCGTCGATGACCTCCACCTTTAGGTCGGGCGCGATGAACTCCCACTTACCCAGACGATTCTTGAACGCGATCGGGCCCGTCTCGGTGCACGAATACCAGTCGATCAACGGGCACTGAGCGTCGATGATCGTGCGGGTGTGGTCATCAAGCGTGGTCGCGGTCGAGAACATCGCGTGGGGCGTGACCGCGGGAGCCAAGGCCGCCAACGCGACAAACGCCGCGGGGTCGCCGGTGATCAAGGCTGGATTGATGCTCTCGATGAACCGTTTGGCAGCATCCAGCCCGTTGTTCCAGTGGTCATCGCGCAAGTTGATTTTGGCGAAAGCGGTTTGATTCCATACCGAGAACGTGTTCGCAAATTGGTAGGTTTCTCGCCGTTCACAGACCTGCAGCACGGTGCATTCTGGGCCGAAGGGGACGTGGGCGTCCCAGGCAGAAAGGGCTCGCTCAGCGAGCGTTTGATTCAGCGCGAGAGTACGCGGGTGGCTCGGGACGGTGATGGCATGACCGGTGGTCCCCGAGGTTGTGTAGCTGAGCACCTCCGTCAGGTCCGCGTCGTGTGGCACGATGAGGTGCAGGCGTTGCGCGATGTCCTCGCGCCCCATCGTGGGAATCGCTGCCCATTGTTCCATCGGGCGATGTGGGAGGTTGGCTTCGAACCACCATGTGGTCTTGCGATGACGCTCAAGGAACGCAGCCAACCACGGATGCGTGCGGTCGATGATGTCTCGTCGAAACGCGTTCGCGGCTTCGAGATCATCGGCCTTGAGCCGGTCCCCGAGCTGATGGTTCCAACGGGGCGCGTCGGGGTGTTGGATCAGGTCGCTAAGACGAGAAAACCCCGCGTCAGTGATGAGCGGGGTTCTTTCCAAGACTTCCGACGGGATGGCCACGTTACTTCCCGACGACCTCAACGATGACGACGGTAATGTTGTCGTTCCCTCCGCCAGCGTTCGCGGCTTGGATCAACTTTTCGGTACCGGCCTCAAGGTCGTCACGGTTTTCGATCATGATGCGTCGGATATCCGCGTCCGTGATCATGCCGTTGAGTCCATCGGAGCATAACATGTACATGTCGCCGACCTCCGGTTCCTCGTGGCGCACATCCACCTGCACGGTCTCCTTCATGCCCAGCGCGCGAACGATGACGTTCTTGTGCGGGAAATTCTCGATCTCTTGCTCGGTCAGGTCCTTCATTTTGATGTAGTCGTTGAGCAGCGAGTGGTCCTCGGTGACCTGCTCAAGTTCTTCGCCGCGCAAGCGGTAGATGCGGCTATCGCCGACATGTCCCAAGTAGGCGCTGTTGCCCGAGAAGGTTAGGGCAACGATCGTCGTGCCCATGCCCTTTTGCGCTGGATTCTGCGCGGCGGTCTCGAAGATTCGGAGATTGGCCAGTTTGATGCCTGCAGCGAGCCGGTTCTCTTCGTACCGGCGCGCCTTCTCCATTTTGTAAGGCCAAGTGATGTCCTCGTCGGCCGACGTGGACGCAAAGAATTCCGAGACGGTATTGACCGCCATTTCGGACGCGACTTCACCACTGGCGTGGCCGCCCATTCCATCGGCGACCATATAGAGGTTTTCTTCCTGCAGGACGAGGAGGTTATCCTCATTGTGGGTACGTTTCATGCCCACATGTGTGTTTCCTGCGTATCGTAGTTTGAGCGCCACGACACCTTCCATTCTGATGGTTGTTTCACGTCAAATTGTTAGCACACCGATCCCTGACCGGCAAGAATTCGAGCGCACTACAAGGCATTTGATGAGTAAGCCTAACTCACAAGTATCCTACTCGTATAGTCGCTCGATGGTGATTCCCTCGTAGTAATGCGAAAGAATGTCGCGAAATGTGCTTCCGCGTGTCGCCAAACCGATCGCGCCGGTCTGGCACATGCCAACCCCGTGGCCAAATCCGGCCCCCTCAAACACGAACGAAGAGACGTACCCCTTGCTGTCTTTGTCCATTTGCATGGTGAACAATCCGCTTCGAAGCCCTCCAAAAAGACGCCTTGCGTTGAGCTCTCGCTCCACGATGGTCTTGCCTTGGTCACCCACGATCTCGAGCTGCTTCACGCGTCCGCTGATGCCGCGAGAGAGGACACGAACGTCTTTGATGCGTCCAACCTTGCGTCCATTCTCGGTCAGCCACTTGTTGGCGGCGTCGATGGTGACGGTCTTGGACCAACGAAAGAGCTTGTTGCTTGAGACCGGGGCACTCTTGCTCGGCGAATCGTAGGCGTTTTTGAGGAAGTCCGAGACTTCGGCGTCCGAGATTCCGTCGGCGAATCGCGCCGGGACCTTTTCGAGGGCGTCGGGTTTTCCACGAAGCCACGGCCGCGGTTCCATGTCCCACACGTTTTCGTTGTTTTCTGTGAAGCCACCTGCGTTTGAGCTGTAGACCGCCTCGATGATCTTCTTTCCGTAAAACATGACAATGCCGCGCGTGGCGTCCACGGCCTTGCTTGTTCGTGCGTCTTCGGCACCGATCCCCGCGTAGACTTGGTCCATCACGTCAGAGCGAAGCATGTACGGCTCGGCAAGATTTCGGACGCCGATCGACGCGAAAATCTCGTTTCTGGCCGCGACCGCCTGAGCCTTGAGCGCTTCTTCGTGCGCGCTGGCGAACATTTCGGCCGGCACGACGCCTTTGAGCAGCTTCTCGGCCCCCACGGAGGTCATTGCGACCAATTTGCCGGCGTTGTCGGGCGCGAAGATGAGCGAGCCGGTGAATTGTCGGGTTTCGAATCCGCTGCCGTAGGACTTTTCGACCTGAGGGATGGTGTAGCGAATCTTGTACTCCTCGCCCTGCATGGGTGCGATCCACAGCGCGTCCCGTGTGACAACCGACGCGTCGCTCCCGTCGCAAGTCAACGTGATGGTGTTCGAAGGGAACGTCGAGATTTCGCTGTGGAGCGTGGCTTCGATGCCAAACTCAGCCTCCAATTTGCGCTTGAGTTTCTCGGCCTCGGCGCGATTTTTCGTCGAATGCACCGTGACCAAGGTGGTGCGAGAATCGAAGACTTTGCCGCGCACCGCGAACAAGCCTCCGACCTCGAGCATCTCGGGCACATAACCGCGCTGCAACCATGTCTGCTTGAGCTTCTCAAGGGTGTTGCGCTCTGCGATGGGCAGACGATTCACGACGACCAAGTGACGGTACGTGCCGGGCTTGGAATCTGTCGCTCTGACCTCACACGAGCGTCCGGCTGCAAAGCGAAACTCGGGTCCGCCCTCGTCGGCCGGAAGCACGCGGAACGCGCGGTCGGTCGTAAACTTCACCGAATTGCGTCCCTCGACGATGCCCACACGGATAATGGGGTCGCCATCGCGCGTGAAATTGAGCTGCGGGGCGTACAGAAGCGCGAGCCGATCCGAAGAACTCAGCTCTTGAGACTGAGCAGGTATCGCCCACAGAAGCAGGAGAAGCAGGATGTAGGGGACGTGACGGTCATCCATGACGGTCTCGCTGAATGTCACCAAGTCAAAGTGCCGGCGACGCCGCCAGGCGTAATTCCTACCGAAGCGGTCGCGGTCTCGCCGCCGGGCTCCGCAATGAGCCAAATCACGCCACCGACGACGCATGCGGCACCCACGCCAAGCAGGACTCGGTGCGTCAATTGATAACTCTCGCCGCGGTCGTTGAGCTCGTTGTAACGGTCGGCGGTCAGAGTACGTTGCGCGGACTCCGCGGCGAGGTCGTCCTCGACGCCTCCCATCAGATAGGCAAAGACGCCGGACCCGGCCAACGCCACGCTCCCCACACCAATCGCACTCCATGCGCCCCAGTTCGTCGACGAGACACGCTCCTGCCCGACGCCGTCGCTGATCTGCGGTGTGGTCACGAGGGTGGGATTTTGGTCGTCTGTGTTGATTTGGGTCACGTTCGTGTCCACGACCGCGTCGGAGGCCCGCTTGAGCGGCGCCCAAAGGTTAATGTCCGAACCCTCTTTGAGCTCCACGACGGTCTCCCAACTGACGTAGTCAGGGTGGTTGACCTCAATCTTGTAGCGGCCGGGCGGCAGCCCCTTACGCTCCAATGGCACGTTTCCAACAAACGTGTCCTCGATCAAAATCCGTGCGTCCGAGACGTTCGAGCCAATCTGCAAGCGGGTGGTGGGCACGGCGCGCTCTTTCGAGAAGAATCCCTCAATCTCTTTTCGCAAGAGCACCACAGGGTCTTCGTCACGGGCGTTGATGGTGCGTGACAGCTTGTTCAACATCTTCCCAGAACGGGAGTCGAACAGGTTGAGGCTCAGTTGGTATGTCGTGTTTTTTCGCGCGATTCTGCCAAAGATCAAGACCTGAGCGTTGACTTGCTCGGCCGCTTGTTTCAGGCACGGCGTGCTCTCTGCGTCGCACCCGAGTACGAGCAGCACATCTTGGAAATTGATCTCGAACTTGTTGACCACTTGGTAGCGATCAATCTGTTGCGCCTCGTGGCGCACAATCGAGCTCAAGGTGGTCACGAGCTCTTTGTCGACGTTGTCACCTTCAAGGTTCAAAATCGCAACCGACACAGGTTGTTCTGCGAACACCTTGGGCGACACAAGCAGGAAGAACAGCGAAAAGATGAATAAAAATCGATACATGGGCCCGTTATCACAGCAAGGGCGGATAAGAATGGCAGTATAGGAACGGCGCAGAGCTCTTGTAAAGCGGTCCCAACGCTAACGCAGTCGAAACATCGCATGACGCACCAAATCCAAACCTCGAAGGCTGTGGATGTCTGTGCTGAAGAACGGAACACGTTGAATCGAGATGCGCGGCGGGATCACGGCGGCGAGTCGTTCGATCGAGGCGTTGTCGACCTGGGACAACACCGCAAAGTCGTGGGCATTTTGCAGCAGTCGCCCCGCCAACTCACGCAGATGCTCTGGGGACATCTTCTCGAAATGGCCTTTTGACGATGCCAGCGCCCCCACGATGGTTACGACAGGTCGTTTGAGGTCATCCTCCTCGACCCAAGGCGTGCGGACGCGGTTGACCACGAAGCCACCGATGTGGACCTGCTCCTTGCCCAGCTTCTGGAAGAAAATCATTGCCTCTTCGATGGTCAGGGCATCGGGTGCCGTCACCACGACAAATGTGGCCTCCGTGCTTGTGAGCAGGCGCCGCACTTGCGCGCTGCGCTGACGCAGACCGTCAAAGAGCACCGAGAAGTTGCGCAGGAAGACTGAAAACTCGTCGAGGAGCTCCGCGCCGGTGAACTTCGCGAGCGTGCGCGCGACATAGGCCGTCCCGGCCGAAAACACGCCGAGTCCCGCGCGTCCCGCGAGAACACCGGGCTTGTACAACCACGTCAGTGCTTTGTTATCGATCGCCTCCTCAAGCCGCCGCGGTGCTTCCAAGAAGTCGAGCGCATGGGTAGTCGGCGGCGTGTCCAATACGATCAGGTCAAACCCGCCCTCTTCGTACAGTTCGTAGAGTCGTTCGGCGGCAGCGTACTCTTGCGTCCCGGCCAAGCTCGTCGAAAAGTACTGATAGATGCGGTTGGACAAGATCGCGTCGCGTTCTGTCGGCGGCGCGTACCGTTTGACGACGCGGTCAAACGACTCTTTCATGTCGAGCATCATCGCCCACATTTCGCCCTTGGGCTCGACCCCAATCTCTTGAAAACGCTCAAGCGGGATCCGCATCATCTCGTTCTCGAGTGCGTCCAGCCCCAACGAGTTAGCCAAACGCCGCGCCGGGTCGATGGTCAGCACCAACACTTTTCGCCCTTCGATGGCAGCGTGCAGCGCAATGACCGCGCTCGTCGTCGTCTTCCCGACGCCCCCGCTACCCACGCATACGACGACCCGTTTCTTTTCGATGAGGGAAGCAAACGCGTTCATAGGCTCCCCAATTTCTGGTCGAGCACTTCGGCGATCCCGCCCAACGCCTTTGCATCAAGTCGGGGCACAAACACAAAGGGGACGTCGACACGTGGCAGATCAATCGTCGCGGCGATCTCATCGAGGTAGCGCTTCTGAAGTCTTGAGCGCTGCACGCGGAACCGCGCGGCGTCGATCATGTGCGAGACCGCGGGCTCGCTCTGCGTCTGTTGGGCTTGATCGAGCATTGCGAGCTCTTCATCCGAGAACATTTCGCTGTACAGTCCGTTCGCGAACACGACCCCCATGGGCATCTTGATATCCTGTCGAATGCGTTGATGCAGCATCACGGTTTCGTTGACCGGCATTTCCTCGGCCAAGGTCACAAGATTCAGCGCCGTGACTTCCGGGTCGGTCATGACGGCGAGGATGCGCTGCGCTTCCTCGAACATGTGGCCGGTCGATAGGATGGACGTAATGACTGTGGGGATCTGGAGCAGGAAGATGCCATGGCCGGTCGCCGGCGCGTCAAGCACGACCTTATCCCATGTGTGGCGGCCGTTGTTGACCTCGATCACATGGTAGTAAGCCTTACCGAGCATCACCAATTCGTTCAAACCCGGGATCGCTTTGAGGAAGGCGCGAACGATGCGGTTCTCGAAGATTGCACGGTAGATCACGCGCAACTTCAGCATCATCACTGCGTACTCCTCCATCGCAGCGGCTGGTGTGACGTTGACGGCGAAGAGGTTGGGCTCGATCTCGACAATGTCGGTGCCAACCGTTTCGACGCCGAACATGGCGCTGACCTTATCCTGCGTGTTCAGCTCGATGAGCAACGTGCGCTCCCCACGACGCGCACACGAGAGCGCGAAGGCCGACGCGATGGTGGATTTCCCAACGCCGCCTTTGCCTGAAAAGAGCACAAATCGTTTTGAGTACAGGTTGACGTCGTTCAACTAACTTTCGCCGAGGGAGGGGCTGTCGGCAGGAAATCTAGTGTTGGCGCGCCCAAGACGCAACCGTTAGTCGCCTTCCGCGACCAATTTCCTGCCACGGAGGGAACTTTATTGGCTCAGGCGTGTCAAGTTGGCAAGCGCGCGGAAAACTTTCAAAACCCTTTGGAGAAGCCAATGAACCGTCCTCTGGTTGTTAGTATCCTTGCGCTCGGGCTTATCGCCTGCGAACAAACCCCTGACCGAGCCACCTCCCCACAGACAGATGTGGAGGATCGATTCGTGTCGATCAAAGTGCCAGCTGCGCCGCAACGTGATGCGCCCACCTTGGTCGAGGAGTCGGCCGAAAACGAGGAACCGGCGGAACAGGAAGTCGCCGACATCCAGGCAACCGTCCAAGAGGCCGGCATACTCGCCGTCCAAAACGACACAAAGCACTCGGCGAACAAGGGCGCTGCGGACAACGCACCCCTTGTGCGCACATCAAAGGTCACGGTCAATGGCTCGGCTGGCCTTGGCCTACGCGGCGCCGGACAAGGTGGAGGTGGCGGCCAGGGGTTTGGCCGCATCGGCGGTTTGGGGAAGGTGGACACGGGTGGCGGAAAGGGAACGGGGGCCAAGATCGGCAGGCGTTCCGGGATGGTCGTCGGCTACGGTCGCGGCGCCGGTGGTTATGGTCGCGGGGCAGCCGTCGGCCAAACGCCGCGCTATGAATCCACAGGCGTCGAGAAGTATGCACACTACAAGACAAACGCGTTTACGGACCCGACCGTGGACCGATTCTCGACGTTCGCCATCGATGTTGACACTGGAAGCTACACGATCGCTCGGCGCAAGTTGAACGACGGCGCGTTGCCGCCCTCAGATTCCGTGCGTGTCGAGGAGTTTGTGAACTACTTCAAATACGGGTACGCCGCGCCTTCGTCGTCTCCGGTCGCGGTCCACCTAGAGGCAGCGCCTAGCCCCTTTAGCGGTGATCCCAACACGAAGGTGCTGCGTGTGGGCGTGCAGGCACAACGGGTCGAAAAGGCGGGTCGAAAACCGATTCACTTGACGTTCCTCGTCGATGTTTCGGGTTCGATGAGCAGCCCCGACAAGCTCGGGCTCGCCAAGCGGTCGCTGGCCTACTTGGTCGATAACCTGCGCGAGGAGGACACGGTCGCGATCGCGACATACGCAGGCCGCGTGGCCGAGATCCTGCGCCCCACATCGGCCGGATCGCGCGAGAAGATTCTTGCGGCGCTTGAGACCCTTCAATCGGGAGGATCGACCGCGATGGACGATGGGCTAGCGCTCGCATACACGTTGGCCGAAAAGCAAGTGTCACCTGGGCACGTCAGCCGCGTGATCGTGCTCTCGGATGGGGATGCCAACGTTGGACGAACGGGGCATGACGAGATCCTTAAACGCATCGAATCTCACGTCGCCAAAGGGGTCACCTTGTCCACGATCGGTTTTGGGATGGGGAACTACAAAGACGAGATGATGGAGCAGTTGGCCAACAAAGGAAACGGCAACTACTACTACATCGACGACATGAAGGAAGCGAAACGCATCTTCGGCGAACAGCTCGATGGGACGCTGCAGGTCGTCGCCAAAGACGTCAAGATTCAGGTCGAGTTTGATGAGACGTTGGTCTCGGCTTATCGCTTAATCGGCTACGAAAATCGTGACATTGCCGACAAAGACTTCCGCAACGACAAGGTCGACGCCGGCGAAATGGGCGCGGGTCACACCGTTACCGCGTTGTACGAGGTCAAACTCAAGAGCAGCGAGCCCGCCTCGTTCGCGACGGTGCGTGTCCGTCACAAGCTTCCCGAAGCCGACAACGCCTCGGAATCCAAGTTTCCCCTGTCCGTCAACGCCATCCGACCCACCGTGGAGCAATGCCAGTGGTGACTTCCAGTTTGCGGTGGCCGTTGCTGGTTTCGCAGAGATCCTGCGGCGCAGCAAATACGCCGATGACCTGACCTACGACCTCATTCTAGAGGTCGCACAACCCAACGTCGGTAAGGATGCGCGACGCAAGGAATTCGTCGATCTTGTCAAACGAGCACGCGGTTTGGACCAAAAGGCGCGCACGAACTAGCTTGACTCCCGCCCAGCGGCACCCATCTTGAGCCGCTATCCCGTATCCTCGGGTTATCTCCAGGCGCTCTCAATGTCACTCGTGTCCCTTTGTGTGGTTTGTCGCGGGTATTGCTCTTCTAGTTTTGGTGGTGATCGTTTGGTCCAAGGGGCCTCAAGCCTGGCTCGGTCCTTTGGCATCTCGTCCTTGGTAATCGGGCTCACGGTCGTTGCCTTTGGTACGAGCGCCCCCGAGCTTGCAGTGAGTGTCAACGGCGCGCTGCACCACAGCGGTGACGTCGCGGTAGGAAATGTGGTGGGCTCCAACATCTTCAACGTGTTGGCGATCCTCGGTTTGTCTGCCCTGATCACACCGTTGGCGGTGCAGAGCAGCTTGATCCGGCTCGAGATCCCCTTGCTTGTCGTCGTGTCCTTGGCGTTGCCGCTTTTTGCGATGGATGGAGTGTTGGGACGACTCGACGGCGCGCTGTTTTTTATCGCCGCGGTGATCTACACGGTTTGGGTGGTTGTGCAGTCTCGCAAACAAGCCTCTACCGTGCGCGAAGAAGACGTCACCCCGGAGCCGTGGTGGAAGTCGGCGTTAAACCTCATCGTGGGCTTGGGTCTTCTGGTGCTCGGCGCGCGTTGGGTCGTGGACGGCGCGGTCGAAATCGCGCGTTTCTTAGGCCTGAGCGAGCTCGTCATCTCGCTGACCATCATCGCCGCCGGCACGTCATTGCCGGAAGTCGTGACCAGCATCTCTGCGGCGTTGAAGGGGGAGCGCGACATCGCGGTCGGAAACGTGGTCGGGAGCAACCTGTTCAACATTTTGTGTGTCTTGGGATTGTCGGCGGTCGTGACACCGGACGGAATCCAGGTCGCCGCAGAAGCAACACGCTTTGACATCCCCGTGATGATCGCGGTGGCGTTCATCTGCGTGCCGATCTTTCTGTCGGGCTACGTGGTGGACCGTCTTGAGGGCGCCGTCCTGTTGACGCTCTACGTCGGTTACACGGCGACGGTCGTTGTGATGGCAGCACATCCAAACGCAAGCGAGCTTGCTCAGCGTGTCTACCTGTGGGGCATGTGGCCCTTGGGGCTTGTGGTGACACTCGCCATTTTGTGGCGGGCACGAAGCCGCCGACTCACCCTAGAGTAAGTGCCCCGATTTGTTCTTCTTGACGTTCAAGTAGTTGGTATTGAAAGGGTTGGCCAACATCTTGATCGGCATTCGCCCTGCGATGCGGATGCCAGCGTCTTCAAGCCCTTGGACCTTGTTGGGGTTGTTGGTCATCAACTTGATGGACTTCACGCCGAGCACGTCGAGCATGCCCGCGGCAACGCGGTAGTCGCGCATGTCGTCGTCGAAGCCGAGGTGAATGTTGGCTTCGACGGTGTCCATCCCCTGGTCCTGCAGTCCGTAGGCCTTGACCTTGTTCGCAAGACCAATCCCACGCCCCTCTTGGCGCATGTACAGCAGAATCCCGCGTCCTTCTTTCGCGATCATCTCCATCGCGTGGTGAAGTTGCTCACCACAATCGCACTTGAGACTGGCGAACACGTCGCCTGTGACGCACTCCGAGTGCACACGGGTCATGACTTCTTCTTGCCCGTCGACATCACCGCACACGAGTGCGACGTGGTCTTTTCCGTCGAAGCTGTTGGTGAACGCCCAAATCCGGAAGTGCCCATACTGGGTAGGCAGATTTGCATCTGCAAAATACTCGACAACCAATTCTTCTTCGGCGGGATGATGTGTGTGAATCTTCAAACTACGGCGCATGTTGAACTCCAAACGGCGAACCGTCAACGTGTGGTCGCGGGCACGCAACTCCCCGTTGCTGCGCAAACTGCGCTGCCCCAAAGGCCACACCAGAAAGGGAGGGACGCTACTGCTTCGCATCATTAAACCGTCGAGGAATCCATCTCGGAGCGACGATTGCAGGCAGTAGGAGCAGGCGGCTCCACGCACCTTCCAATCTTATAATGCTGCCTTTGCACGATCAGGTTCAACAATTGACGAAGAAAATGCGCGTGCGGCGTCGATTGTGGCGGAAACCGCTTCCACGACGACCGGCACCATGTCGGCTCGGTAGCCATCGAGGGCACTGAAGTAGTCGTGGCGGTCTAGGGCGTGGATGATTGCGGGTGGATACCCCTGACTGATGAGGATGTAATTCATCACCATCCGTCCAACCATGCCTGTGCGCTCGTCGAAGGGGAACACCTTCATGAATTCGTAGTGCGAGATTGCAGCACTGCGAATTGGGTGCATGTGCTGGAGTTCTTGCTCCCACATGTCCATGAATTTGCGGAAGTAATACGAGATGCTCGCGGCGGGAACGATGGTCAGATTGTACACGCCCGGCGAGGTGTCCCGTTTGCGATAACGTCCAGCGCTTTCGTCGTTGGGGTCGCACAGGCGTACGTGGATTTCGCGAATGAACTCGACCGACAGCTCACGTCCTTCGCGAGCGCTTTCGTACAGGAAGCGGATCAAGCTGAGTTGGCGCTGAAGCGACTTTTGCGTCTGGCTTTCGACGAAATTACGCACCGGCGCATTTTCCAAGGCACGATTGAGCTCGTTCTCGGACAGCACCACACCTTCGAGCGCGTGGTCATGGTAAATCCACGACACGCAAAGGCGGTCCATAAATTGGCGTCGTGCCTCACCGGCAAGACAGTCGTAATGCGATCGTTGGTGATCGACTTCGAGATACGTCAGGTTCATGAGCGGCCTCCGTTCGTATTTTCGAAAGCCCCAAGGTTCCCCAACCGGCAGAGCGCTTCTCGAAAACACGTCCACTGGACGCAATGTACTGACACCTAGGATGTTACGGAGGGTTGGATCGCGATTCAATAGCGATGGGCGTTTTTCTCAGAAATCCCGTCGCTGAGAAATGGCGCGCGAGAGGGTGACGCGGTCGGCGTACTCAAGTTCACCGCCGATGGGAATCCCACTCGCGATCCGCGAAACGCTCACACCCAAGGGCTTGAGCAGCCGGGCGAGGTAAAGCGCCGTGGCTTCGCCGTCCACCGAGGGGCTCGTCGCGATGATGACCTCGCGAATCTCTGGGTCTCCCGGCAGACGCGTCAGCAGGTCGCGGATGCGCAAGTCGTCGGGACCGATGCCCTCGAGCGGGCTAATCAAGCCGTGCAAGACGTGGTAGACGCCGCGAAACTCTCCGGTGCGTTCCACCGCGCGAAGGTCCGGCGTGGATTCAACCACGCAGATCAGCGACGGATCGCGACGCGTATCCTCGCAAATCGTGCACAGCTCACCGCGCGTGAGGTTGCAGCAGCGCGTGCAAAACCCGACTTCGGCCTTGACTCGGAGCAAGGCGTCGGAGAGGTCGTGCGCGAGATCTTCGGGCTGATTCAACACGAAGAACGCCAGCCGCGATGCCGTTCGCTCGCCGATGCCGGGCAGGCGTGCGAACGCGCTGATCAGGTGTGTAATGGGATCTTCGGGGCGCACGGTGCTTAGAACAATCCGGGAATGTTGAGACCCCCGGTGATCTTCTCGACTTCCGCGTTCATCATGTCGGTTGCGGCCTTCATCGCTTGATTGACGGCACCGACGATCAGGTCTTGAAGCAGCTCGATGTCGTTGGGATCGACGACTTCTGGCTTGATGACGATTTCGAGCAGCTCGGAGTTCCCGTTGACAACCGCCGTGACCACACCGCCACCTGCCGACGCTTCCACGCGTTTTTCACCGATGTCGGACTGAACTTTTTGAATCTGTCCCTGCATGCGCTGGGCTTGTTTCACAATATTGGTCATGTCTTTCATGTTCTTCTCCATGGTCTTTCGACGAAGCGCCGCGGGTTATACGCTCAATTGGATGTTTGACGCAATCCACATGGGCACGACAGAAGATTGCGCGATCGAAAATTAGTGTGCTAGGGTTCCCCCAGCAGTGAAATGAATCCATAACACTTATGTCCCAATGCCGCGGCGAATGCAGCGGTTTAGGAGCTTTGGAATGTCAGGTCAGATGGCAATCTACGAGGAGGAGCAACGGAAGTTCACAGAGATCTGTGAACAACTCGTCCGTGATGCCCTCGCCAAGGCCATCTTCATCGTGGACAAGGACGGGCAGCTCATCACGGCAACGGGTGAGACGTCTGGCATCGACACGACGGGGCTCGCATCGCTTGCTGCTGGTTCAACAGCGGCAACCGGGGGACTCGCTCAAATGTTGGGTGAGGAAGAGTTTCCGGTGCACTTCCACGAGGGGACGCGCAACCACTTGCATGTGTCTCTCATTGGGGACGCAATGATTTTGCTGGTGATTTTCGATGAGCGCTCAAGCCTTGGTTTGGTGCGCTTGCGTGTGAAACGCGCTTACACCGAGATGGAGAAGGTGTTGATCACCCTTAAATCCCGGTCAAAAGAGGCATCGAACCAGGCGATGGACATCTTTGGTGAGATCACCGACGACGACATCGACAGCTTGTTCAACGACGCCTTCTGAAGAAGTTCGTTAGGTATTGCAGTCGTCGGCCAAACCTCACCGACGACTGGAGCGAGAAAGCCGACGACGTGTCGTCGGAGCGAAGCACGAGGAATTAGCGTAGTCGAGTCGGATCATCCTTTCAGGCAACAACGCAGCGAGTTCGCTCACTGTGGTCAAAAAAGCGTGACAGGGTAACCGAGCGTGCTATAAGACGTGAACTCAGCGCTCAAGGCACTTCTTGCCGATGCGCTCTATCGGATGACGGGAAAGTAGATGTCGTTCATCAACTACGCACAGCGGGAAATCATCCTCAAGATCGTCTATTACGGACCGGGTCTGTGTGGGAAGACGACGAACATTAAGTTCATCTACTCGGGGACGAATCCTGACGCCCGCGGAAAACTCATCAGCTTGGAAACCAAGCAAGAGCGCACGCTCTTCTTCGATTTCCTGCCTTTGAGCCTTCCCGCAATTCGCGGATTCAAGACCCGACTTCACCTCTACTCGGTGCCTGGCCAGCTGTTCTACAGCGCCAGCCGTAAGTTGATCATGAAGGGTGCGGACGGCGTGATTTTCGTCGCAGACTCCCAGCGCGCTCGTAAGGAAGCCAACATCATTTCGATGGAAGACATGAAGGAGAACCTTCAGTCCTACGACATCGACATCGATAAGATTCCTTACGTCATTCAGTACAACAAACGTGACCTCCCCACGGCGATGCCACTCGAGGAGCTCCAGCAGGATCTTAATCCTGATGGCAAGTATCCGGAGTTTGAAGCGTGCGCGGTCGCGCCAGACGGCCCTGGCGTGTTTGACAC
This sequence comes from bacterium, assembly GCA_041390025.1. Lineage (GTDB taxonomy): Bacteria > Myxococcota_A > Bradymonadia > Bradymonadales > Bradymonadaceae > JBFFMO01. The sequence continues at coordinate 83,281 of JAWKQR010000016.1, read as the reverse complement.
GTTGAAAGCGGTCGTGAAGATGATTCTCATGGAACTCAAGAAGACCAAATAAGGTCTTCAGCGAGCGAAAAAGAAGGCGGTGTTGATCACCGCCTTTTTTGTTTCTTGCAGAGGGTCCCTCAGCTGTAGTCGGTGAGGTGTTTTCGCCGTGCGCCTTTGACCGGGTCGGCATTCTTGGCCTGACATTTTACGCAGAATTGGGTCCACGGCATGATCTCGAGGCGACGAAGATTGATGTCTTCACCGCAGTCTTCGCACACCCCGTAGTCCTCGGGCTCAAGTTCGATCCTGCGCAATGCGGCCATGATGCCGTTGATCTGCTGAGCACGCTCCTTGTTGCGACGTGACGCGATGACCTGGCTCATTTCAGTCAGAGGGGCCTCGTCCTCGTCTACTTTCGTCGACGGGTCTTTGACCACAGGTTCAATCGCAACATCGCCTTCCGCCAGCAACGCGTCGCGCTGGGCGATGAGCATCGACCGAAACTTCTCTAGTTCATCGCGATCCACACGAACTCATTGGCAAGCGTTTGTGGTGCACACGCCGTTTTCGCAGACCCCTTCGCTGCAGTCAAAAGGCGTCGTGCATGCCGAACCGAGTCCTTCGAGTGGGACACAGGTTCCAGGCGTCAGCGCGTCGGCGGCATTGCACTTCAAGCCGATGGCACACTCGTAGAAGAAGCGGCACGGAGCGCCCTCGCCAACCGGGTCGCCGCAGGTACCCTCCAAGGCGGTCTCACCGAGCGTGAGTCCCGAACAGACTGTGCCCGGCTCGCATAACACGCTGACCTCACCGATCTGGCAGGGCTGTCCGCGTTTTGCGGTCGAGAAGTTGCTGCACACACCATCGATGCACACAAGATCGCCCACGCACTCTCCCGCGAGCTGGCAGTCGCCGCCTTCGGGCGTGCTGTTGCCGTTGGCGCATTCGCCGTTGATGCAGAAGCTGCCGCGCGCGCACTCGTCGAAGTCTTGGCAGAGGTCGCCAATCGCACCGCGGGTCACACAGCCGGTGTCCGTGCAGTACTCGTCGGCGCCACACGCGAAGTCCCCACAGTCTTTCTCGCAGGTTCCTTGGCACGCGTTGCCATTGGTTTGGCATTCAAGCCCACGCGCGCACTCACCCTCAATGCATGTTTCTCCCTCACCGAGTTTTCCAACGAACACGTCGTCACATTCCGCGGGGGGAACGGCAAAGCTTAGTTCACAGATGGAATCGCTCCACTTGGCTAGGCAGGTGGCTGCCTTCGCCTCGTCAAAGGTCGCGTTCCCGTTTGCGATGGCTTGGTCGAAGGCGGGCAGGTCCACAAATGCAGGTGGTCCGGCGGCTTTGCAGGCTGCGGCCGAGGGGTATCGTCCAACGAACGCCAAAAGGTCGGGCGTTGGACACTCGAAGGTGGATTCGCACAGCAGGCCCCACAACTCTTGCGTGACGTTGGCGGCAGACACGTTGTTGGGGTTGGTGTTGTTGGGATTGGTGTTGTTAGGGTTGGTGTTGTTGGGCGTCATGTTGTTCGCCGGCACGTTGCTCTTGCTCTTGTTCGAGTCGTCGCCGCAACCAACCGCTACCGCGCAAAGCGCGACCAAAAATGTCTTCTTCAAAGTGGACTCCTGCGGAGTTTTATCCACGCTAGCAGAGGTATCGTGTGCAAAAAAGTTAACCGATCGCAATCAGGGGTCTTGTGAAGGATCTTTTTCGACCGTTTGGCTCAAACGGGATCCACGTTTGACCGCGTCGGGGCCGAATCGAGCGGCGATGGCGTCGACCGTTCTGCCCACGGCCGGACGTTCGTGGACCGAAAACAAGCCCAGTTGAGTTGGGGCGGAGTTCTCTTCAAGATCGTAGGCTGCCAGCCCGACCAATCGAATCGGTTCACCAAACGTCAGACCGTCCAGAAGCTTGCGGCCATACGCCAACAACACCTCGGCATCGTCGGTGGCCTCGGGCAGTGACGTCTGACGCGTTTGCAGCACAAATCCGTCGGTGTAACGGACTTTGACGCGCACCCGCGCGCGCGCACTTGCTTGCGCCGTAGAGTTGCAGCCACATCGTCGGCGTGCGGAAGCAAGCTCGCTTCGACCTCGGGTCGCGTGGTCAGGTCCTTTGCAAACGTGTTTTCGCTGCCAATGGATTTGCGCTCGCGGTCTGGATTGACGCTCCGGTGGTCAATCCCGCGCGCGAGATCGTACAGGTGGTCTGCAAACTTACGCCCGAGTTCAACGCGCAACCAAGCCAGGTCTGCAGCCGCGATATCACCGATCAGCTCGAGCCCAACCGCGCGGATGCGTTCCTCAGTTTTGGGGCCCACACCCCAAAGCTTCCGCACGGGAAACCCGGCGAGGAACTCGGCTTCCTTTCCGAGCGGGACCTCGGTGATTCCGTTGGGTTTTTGCAGATCGCTTGAGAACTTTGCCAGGAATTTGTTGGGACCAATGCCAATCGAACACGTCAATTGGGTATCGGCAAACACTTGGGCTTGGATGGCGCGGGCGACGTCGATCGCAGGTTCATGGATGCCGGTCATGTCCATGAACGCTTCATCAAGACTTAGAGGCTCGATCGCGGGTGAATAACTCTCGAGAATCGCCATGATCTGTCGGCTCACCGCCACGTAGTGGCTCATCCGCGGTGTGACCACGATGGCATCCGGGCACTTTCGAAGTGCGACGGTCATGGGCTGGGCCGAGTGCACCCCAAACTTCCGAGCTTCGTAGCTGCATGTCGCGACGACGCCGCGCTTGGCGCGCCCGCCCACGATCACGGGTTTGCCGCGGTACTCGGGGAAATCCCGTTGTTCAATCGACGCATAGAACGCGTCCATGTCCATGTGAAAGACAAGCACTTTAGAGGTCGCGCATTTGGCGGATAAACGCCTCATCAAGGCCCGCACGACGGCGCAGCTCTTCGTTGAATTGCGGACCCCGGGCCCGCTCGGGAGTGTTGTGGAACGTCAGATTCTGCGACCACAACGTGAATGTGTCCTCGCCTGCCGCGTGGTCGCGGAGCACCTTCGCTCCAAACCCGACGTGGGTGATTTCATCCTCGGCGATTTGGCGCATGAGGTTGGCGCTGATGGGGTCATCGACGTCGTCGAAATAGCCCGCGAACATGGGGGCGTGGTCAAGGTTTGCCTGCTCAAACGTCAGGTTTACCGCGCTCGCGAACTTCAACGGATCGGTCAGGCTGGGCGCCACGCGCCAGAAGTGATCGTTGAGGGGGAGGTCCCCAAAGGCAGCACCAAGTTGTTCGATGCGTTCCATGTAGAGCTGCAGATGCCGCTGCTCATCAACCATGATGTGCGCGAGCCCCAGTCGATAGCTCCGCGGCGCGTCGGGAAAGGCGAGCAATGCCCAAGCCATGAGCTCAAGCGCCATGAGCTCGTGATTTGCAAACGTGTGGAGGCACCGGATGCGCATCTCTGGGTCGTGGAGCGCTGCGGGCTGCGGGAGGCGCTTGCGCGTGCGTTTGTCGGCGATGCCCAAATGCGCGGGGCGTCCGGGCTCGTTCCAAGCCCGAGCCTCGGGTCGAACGTCGTCGCTGAGACTTCGCAGGCCTTGTGGGGGCACAAAGAACTTATCCCCAAGCGTGGTGCCCATGAGGATGCGTTCGGCGAATTCAGACAGCTCCATGACTACATCCGTTCCATGACGCTCTTGAAGGCACGTTTTGAGTCCGCGATGGCTTCCTGGACGTCCCATTTCGTCAGAACCGAGTCTCGAACGACCTGTTCGCCCGACGCAAACACGTGTCGAACGTTGGCGCGGTGGGTGGCGTAGACGATTCGGGAGTAGACGCTTCCACCAGGGTTTGTGCCGGGATCGTCGTCGAGCGCGATGACGACGATGTCCGCCTTTTTGCCGACCTCGAGGCTGCCGATCTCGTGTTCGAGGCCAAGCGCTGCCGCTCCATCAATGGTCGCAAGTTTAAGGACACGCGCCGCGGGCATGGCTTTGGGGCCGTGGATGGGCTTTTGGAGCAGCGCCGCGAGACGCATCTCGACGAACGCGTCAAGGTTGTTGTTGCACGGCGGCCCATCGGCACCCAGCGAGACTTTGATCCCCCATTCGTCGTAACGCGGGATGTTCGCGATGCCGCTTGCGAGCTTGAGATTGGAGGATGGGCAGTGCGCGATCGCGGTGCCGTGGCGTTTCAAGATCGTGAGGTCCGCGTCGTCGACATGCACCCCATGCGCAAACACGCTGCGTTCGTTTGTGATGCCCACGCGCTCCAAGAACTCGATGTTTGTGCAGCCGTAGTGTTGGTGCGCCCACTCGTTCTCGAACGCCGTCTCGGAGCTGTGGGTGTGGATGAACGCGCCTAGGTCCTTGGCCGCTTCACTGACGCCACGCAAGAGCTCTTCGGTGCACGACACCGCAAACCGAGGTGCAAACGCGTAGCGCAGGCGGCCATCGTATTTGCCGTCCCAAGCCTCACATAGGCGGATGCCCTCGTGCAGGCTTTTTTGGGTGTTTTCAAGCAGACCTGCCGGCACCTCGTCGGGGTGGTCCATATGGCACTTTCCGACAAACGCGCGAATGCCCGACTCGACGACACTTTCCAGCACACTCTCGGTGTGGTTCACGGTGGCCATGTCAAGCAGCGTGGTGGTGCCGCCGAGCATGAGCTCCGAGAGCCCCAGCCGCGCGGAGGCACGCAATTCGTTGGGCTGAAGGGCCGCCTCGTAAGGCCAGATGCGCGTGCGTAACCAGTCGATCAACACCATGTCGTCCGCACAATTGCGCATCAATGTCTGACACAGGTGGATGTGTGTCTGCACAAAACCCGGAATGATCGCGCAGCCCTGGCAGTCAATCTCTTGGTCGACGGGTGTGTCGCTGTCTCCGATCGCGTCAATGCGGTCGTTGTGGATGACCAGGTCACCCTCGACGACTGTCATGCCGGCGTCCATGCACACGACGGTGGCGTTTTTTAGCCGAGTTCTCACGTTATTCCTTTTTCGTCACACCAAACTTGATGGCGAGCGCACGTAGATTGAATGCCGGGTTGCCGGTCGTATTCTGAACGAAACGATCGACAATCGTCTGGCGAATTTGGTTACGGTAGGTGGCGGCCCAGGTTTCTTTGATGGCGTCAAAGACCTTACGGTCGGGCGTTTTTCGCTCGAGCAAGTGGATCGCATAGACACGCTCGCGCGACAGGATCAGCGGGCTGGTCGGCCTCTTCGTCGAGAGTTTGAACGCGGCATCCAACACCTCTGGGGCGAGCCCGTATTCGGGGAGCGCGCCGTTGGGATTGTACGTGAAGTCCGGCAGCACTTTCATCTCTAGGCCCAATTTGGAAACCGCGGCGCGCGCCGCGTCGATTCTGTCTGGAACGGGTTTGTTGCCGATCTTCTTGAGCGCCCGGCGTGCCTTCTTCATCTTCTTTTCGATCGACGGAACCGGCTTTGATGTACGCAACAGCTCGGCGGCGATCTCACGTTTAAGCCCGCGGTTGAGCTCGCCAAGCTCAGATTCCTCGAAGCCGGTGACCCGCCAGGCATAGGCGCCGCGCGGTCCGGACAAGGCGACCCCCACGTCTCCCACTTCGCCATGAAACGCCTTGGAGTTCTCTTGCCTGATCATGCGCACGCTGTGTTGGGCCTCAAGCCCTGTGGCGAGCGCGATCTCCATGACTTCTTTGCCATCGAGCAGTAGCTGTTTGGCTTCGTCGAGTTTGTCTTTGTTGGTTTCGTTGGCGACGAGTGCATCCACGATGACACGCATGGGTTGCCGGAACCGCCTGGTGTTTTCGTTGAAGAACTTTTGGATAAGGGCGTCTTCTTTTTCAACGAATGCGTCGATCTCGGCACTGCTTGGCAGGTTGTCTGTCCCCACGGCGGCGATGGACACTGTGTTGTGCTCAAAGGACCACGCGCTCCACAGTTCGTCGTCATTGACCTCCTCGGTCAGGAGATCGGCGAGTTGTTTGCGTGCAAGCTCGTCCTCCCCGACGCCAAAGAAGTCGTCTTCGGTCAGGTTCAAGCGCTTAAGGACATCAGGCCGTTCATCGGGGTGATCGAGCAGCCAGACAAATCCCTTGTACTGAGGTTCTTTTCGATACAGCGCCTCGACATCGGCGCGAGGGATCGTGATGCCGCGCCGCTTGATCTCTTTGGCGACCACCTTGCGCGATAGGATCGCGTGGGAGGTCGTGTACTGAACCGAGGGCATCGCAAGACTTTCGGCGGGCACGTTTTCGAACTTTCCCTCGCCGGCTTGTGGGGCGAACAGGCTGCCAAGGTGCACGGCGCGTTCAAAATCCGCGACCGTAACCACAAAGTCGCCCACACGTACGAGCTCGTCGGTGTCGAGGACCGGTGGCCCTTCGACCTTGCGGATGTGCGTGTTGGTCTGCGGCGCGGGTTGCGCAGACGTGGTGGCGTTGTTCGTCGCCGGAGGCGTTGTCGGCGCGTTGGACTCTCGCGAACAGGCCATCGCAAGTGTGATGAGTATGTAAATTAGGATACGCATTTTTGTTTTGCGAACGTAGGGGCGCTCTGATAGAACCTCGCCCTCGTTTCGCCCGCCATCTTAGGTGTCGGGATGGGATTCGTCGATCCCGAATAAATTAGGTGAGTTGCTTCAGCGACCCCAGCGGTGTCCTCCATACCGCTGGTCACGTACAAAGCGACCGCCCAACGTCATGGAGAGTACAATGTCGAAACTTAGCCCCCTGCAGCGCACGAAAAAAGACCACGGTTCAAAAGAAGCGTTGGCCAAGAAGGTCATGGGTCTTCTGACCAAGCCAGAAGAAGAAGAACAGGCAGCGTTTGAGCACCGTGTTAACACGATGAGCAACGCGAAGTTGCTGCGTTTGCTCGATGCCCACACCAAGCTGAGCTCGAAGTTTGGCAGCAAGGAAGCCCTCGTCGAGAAGATCACTCAGGCGAAGTTCAACGGGAAGAACGCGGACTACTCGGCGAAGATCGCTGGATTCACCGCTCCCAAGCTTCTTGACCTCGCGCGTCAGCATGGCGTGAAGTAAGATAAGCCGCGAACAATCATTCGTAAGTCGCTCTTCGGCCGATTCCTACGACGAATAAAAGTCGTACGATCGGCCGTTTGTGTTTTCACGGTGTCTTGTAAGAAACTGCAACTGGGACTAACATACTCGGGCTAAGTTGCTTGAGATGCGGAGCCGCGAGGCGTCGAACGAAGGGCTCATTCAACGAGCATTTCCGGCAATTTCGTTCGGTCCTTCGCAGGTCTGCACAGGAGATCCATGGCGACGGAATACAAGATTGGTGACAAGGCTGTTTATCCCGCTCAGGGCGTGGCCGAAATCGTTGGGATCGACTCCAAGGAGATCATGGGGACAACCCAGACCTTCTACGTTTTGAGGGTGCTCGACTCCGACAAGAAGATCATGATTCCGGTGGGCAAAGTCGACGACGTCGGTTTGCGAACAATCATCGGAACGCGCGAGATCGAGGAGGTGTACGACATCCTCCGCGAGCGCAACGTGGATCTGAACACACAGACGTGGAACCGCCGTTGGCGCGCGTACGTGGAGAAGATCCAGACCGGCAGTCCATTCGAAATCGCCGAAGTGCTTCGCGACTTGAATCTGCTCAAGCACCAGAAGGTGTTGAGCTTCGGCGAGAAGAAGATGCTCGAGAGCGCGCGGCGTTTGCTCGTGCAGGAGCTCTCGATCGCCAAAGAGTCGACCGAAGACGCCGTGACCGAAGAAATCGATCACATCTTTGCGGCGTAATTAAGGCCTATTCGGCAGGGGGAACATCGTCGGGCAGAGGATCGGGCTCAGGCTTGGCCTCGGGCTCGCTTGGCTGCGATGGAACGTCCGCTGGGCTGATCACCTCACCGGATTGTTGTTTTGCGTCCGACTCGGCCTCTTGGGCGCGGCACTCTTGATCGCACTGCGAGCGCTGACCTGCACACGCGGTGTAGTCGCCGGGATTGCGCTCGGTGCACAGGGTGAAGTTGTTGGCGCAAAGATCCAAACAACGTGGGACGCCATCGTCCTTGAAGGATTGGGCTCCTCCGCTGCAGCTCGTGAGCAGAAGGGCGAGTAAGAGGGGCCACGGTTTCATGTCTTCTCCCAGGTGCGGCCGACTTTGAGCAGTGCCTTCGCCATGGCTTTGACGGCCAAGGGGATGCACGCCTCGTCGACATCGAAATTTGGCGTGTGCAACATGTGTGTAATACCACGGTCCTCGTTTCGCACCCCCAAAAACAGGTAACAGGCCGGCACTCTTCGGGAGAAGGACGCGAAGTCTTCCGCGCCCATCTGCGGCAAGTGAGGAACGATACCTTCGGCACCGAGCTCTTCGGTTAGGGCATCCACGACACGTCGTTCCAGCGCAACATCGTTGGCGGTCAAGCGTGCCCCTGGCGTGATCGTGACCGAGCCCGACGCCGAAAGTGCTGCGCAAATGCCCTGAACGATCTTGTGAATCTCGGCCATTGCGAGGTCGGCCGCGTTGTCGGACAGGGTGCGAAGGATACCCGTCAGCTTCGCGCGGTCGGCGATGATGTTGTAGGAGTTGCCGGCTTCGAGCTTGCCGATCGACAAGACACACGCATCGCGCGCGTCGACCCGGCGCGACGTCACCGTCTGCAGCGCCGTGACCACGTGTGCCGCGACCACTACGGCGTCTACGCCTTCGTGTGGGTATGCCGCATGGGTTTTCATGCCTTCAATCTCGATCTCGACCAGATCTGATCGGGCCCACACGGGTCCGCCCGTGTAACCAATCTTTCCCACCTCAAGCGTGGGCATCACATGAAACGCGAATGCCGCGTCCACATCGGGATTCGTCAAAACACCTTCGACGACCATGCGTTCCGCACCGATGGGGGCGTCGACCGGTGATGCCTCTTCGGCAGGTTGGAAGACAAACTTGATACGTCCGTGAAGCAGGTCTTTTTGCCCAGCGAGTGCGAGCGCGATTCCAAGCCCGATGGTCGTGTGGACATCGTGTCCGCACGCGTGCATGACGCCGGGCTCCGTGCTGCGATACGCCACATGATTCGTTTCATGAATGGGCAGGGCGTCGATGTCGGCCCGGAACAAGAGCGTCGGTCCTGGGTGCGCGCCCTCGAGTACCGCGACCACGCCTGTGTCCGCGCACCGTGTTGTGGTGTAGCCGGCGGCCGTGAGCTCTGCTTCGATGAAAAGAGCGGTCTTCGACTCCTGAAACGAGAGTTCAGGATGTGCGTGAAGATGTCGACGAATGCCGATGAGTTTTTCCGTCTGAATTTCCAGATTCATCGTCGTCTCCAGATCAGTGCGCCGAGCACCAGCAACACAATTCCAGCAGGGGTGCGCGCGCGCGCGACCGAGGAGCATCCACACCCAACCTCGTCCAACACATCTCCCAAGCCGATGTCAGGGATATCAACGTCCGCCAATCCCATATCGGGGTTGTAGTCGGGTGCATCCATGAAGCTGAGCGCGTACTCGTAGATTCGGTTGCTTGGCGCATCAAACGCGAGGAACCGCAGTCCCTGGGGTCCGCTGACGACCGCGGCAGGGGTGTAGGATGTGATCCCGTCCAACCGCCCCATTCCAGGGCTTTCGCCCTCGGGTGTGATCAGGCGCAAGTACACCAGTCCATCGCTGACGTAGGATGTCGTCAGGTACTCGGCGTCGCGCCACGCATTTGTGGGTGCACCCAGCGCGACAAATGCGCCGTCCGCAAATCGGTATGTGGACGTAAAGGTTTGTCGCAGTAGCGCATTCCCGGTGGCGTTGGTGATCGCGACTTCGGTTGAAACCGAGGCATCGGTGGGATCGAGCCACACAAAGTTGAGGGTCTCTTCGGCCCAAAACATCTGAATCAGGACACGATCCTCCCAGCGCTCGCTCAGGGGCTCGAGCTCCTCGACGGTTTCGCGGCCATCGTAGGTGTAAAACACCAACCCTTGAGACCCCAACGTATCAAACGCGATCGTAAAGACACCGTCGGTGCGCACGGTCGCGGCGATCGGGATGCCCAGCCCAGCTTGACCGATGCTCTGCCCGCTGCGAAGCAGGTCGCCCGTGGCAACGTCGACCACGTGACCCTGCGCGATGAATTTGTCCTCTTGGTTGATGGAGAGGCGGCCGATGGTAAACGCCAACAAACGGTCGGTCTGTGGGCTGTAGACCATCGTGTCGAACGCGCCTGCATAGCTCCCGAGGAACACGCCTGTGCCGCTTGGGCGAGCCTGTGCGTCGACAAGCTGTGTGTCCCGAATCTTCCACTGTTCAACGCCGTTTGCGTCCACATACGCCGTGATGCCCGTGACATCACCCGGCATGGCCTGAGGATTGTCTGCGCGCAGGAAAAACCCTCCGTTGGGGTTGGCCACAAGGCTGAGACAACGGGTGGGGCGGCCGTCGACGGCGTAGTCGATCTCTCTCGCGTCCACCTTCGTCGCGACCACAACCGTGCACCGCACGTTTCCGCCTTCCCCGGTGGTGTTGGCGAGGTACGTCGTTTCGTCTTTCCCCGAGGCGATGATGGAGTTGGCTAAGCCAAAGTTGGAAGGCAGGGCGTAGTCACGCAGCGCGGTCGGAATGACCTCCACATCGGCAAAGGCGTTGGCGGAAAAAAGCCAAATCGCCACACACGCCGCGATACGTCGAACCATGATCACAACTGGAAGATGAGGAAACGAAGGATCTTCGCCATGTCCTGATTCACGCCGCCTTGGCGCTCATTGTGGAACGACGTGTACGTCACGGTACCGCCCGACGATGCCTTCCAGGTCAAGAGCAACGGTGAGTCGGCTTGCGTGTTGGCGCTCGCAGGGCACGGGTCGCCAAAAAGGCCACCCGAGGGAGGGCCACAAAGCTGCGCAGTGCCCGACAAATGAACGGTGGCCGTGGCATCGGCGCCATCGAGCACGGTCCAGTTGTTGTTGATGATGTTGTTGATCGGATCGTGGGGGAACTCGATCGTGGCGGTTTGACTGTTCAGCACGGCCTGAAGTTCAGGCGAGAGCACGTTCGCGGTGATCGCTTGCGGGGCATAACCTTGGCGAGACGCGTTGACGTCGGTGTCGGTGCCATGCAGGTCCATGATCTCTGGGAAGGCGAGCTCGGCCCAAGGCGAAGCCCAGTCGGCGACGTAGACGCTGCCGCCTTGATTGACGAAGTTACGCAGGTTGGTCGCGATCGCGGGTCGTGGGTCGTTGCCAAAGAACAACGGCGCGAGGGCGGCATAGAGATCACCACAGTTGATGAAGATGATGTCGTACGCGGCCATGGCGGTTGGGCTCTGCAGGAACTGCTGCGCCTGCGCGAGGTCGGCCTTGTCGTTGCCCTTCATGTCGTAGGCGAGGTTGAGGTCGGCGATGATGCCTTCGACGTGGTCGTAGACGCCTCCGATGACCGCGATCTTGACCGCGGCGGCGTCCAGGCAAACCTTGTCAGCGGCGGCGGTGAGGTCGGTGGTTTGTCCGTCCGACACAAACACCATGCTGCTGGCCGAGAACGACCCTGTGGTGATGTCCAAGGTGTGTTGGCCGCTTGGTACGTTGTCGATCTGGTAGGTGCCCGTACCGTCGGTTCGTCCACTCAACGTGAACATCTCGCCCGTGGCGCAGTCGACGCCGGTAATGGTCACGTCCGCAGCGGCCAACAGCGCGCCATCGGGTGAGCACGCCTTTCCGAGCACCGCGCCCTTGCCACACACGGCGGGCGGCAGGTCGGGGGTCGACATGTCTTCTTCCATGCCCATGTCGACGTCGTTGTTCGTGTTGTTGGTGTTCGTGTTGTTGTTGGTGTTTGTATTGTTCGAGCCGTTGGTGTTCGAGTTGTTGCCGGTATTGGTCGAACCGTTGGTGTTGGTGTTGTTCCCACCATTGTTTCCGCCAATCATCACGGGCTCACAGGAGTTCGAGATCGCGTTGTAGCGCTCACCAAACTCGCACGTGACACGTGTGTCGCCCGAAGCGGTATCGTCGCTGCAACCCACAACCAAGAACGCCCCAAAAATCAAAACCATCCAACGCTGCATTTGTCTTCTCGTAAGGTGGCGGTTGTGCCGCCAGATTGTTAGCCCAAAGCCGCGGGACTGTAGCAAAAACACTTACATGTTGCAAAAGTTGGTTGCCCAACCGAGATTCGTCGGTAAACCCACGTCACTGCTAAGTATTCGTGGCGCGAGGTCGGTGTAAGGGTATGTAAGTGTTCTCGCGTGCGTCGTCGCTCTAAACAGGGTGTGAACCTTAAGTGGGAGCGACGAATGAAATGGAAAATTTGGTGGATGACCTTGTTTTTGGCGGCGTGTGGCGAACCGGCGGGAACGCACGACGAGCTCGACCCGATCGACGACTGCTTCACGTGTGACGACAAAGCAGATGCCTTTGGGATTTCACGCACGAGCTACCTTGCTTATGGCATCGTTCGACTAGCCAATACCGCGTCGTTTGACGAGCTCGATGTTGCGGTTGGCCTCGATGCGCGCGCGGCCAGCGGAATCGTTTCTCGGCGTCCCTTTGAATTCATCGAAGAAGTGGATGCCGTGCCCTACGTCGGTCGTGCGGCGTTTGCCGCGTTGGCGTCTTACGCGCAGACCCAAGGTTTGCCGTATTGTGGCGACGGCCACATCGAGGCGACGCTCGAAGCGTGCGACGACGGCAATGTGGTCAACGGTGACGGCTGTTCGGCGACGTGTGTGTTGGACGTTGCGGCGGCACCCGACCTGGGGTTGGAGCCGAATCTGATCAAAGGGTCTGACATCGGCGTGCCGCAGGTCAATCCGGCGGCGTACTATTTCAGAAAACGAACCGTCGTATCGACATTTTCCAACAGCGAGATGTCCTTTCAGGGGTCACCTGAGATGAGGGCGTTTTTCCGACGGGTCGAGACCCTCCGTGCCGGGACGGTCGATGACGGTATTGTCACGTGGGACGACCTCGCGTTGATGTCCAAGTCGCCATTCTATGACGCGTTGCTGCCCAATGAGCGGCTTCTGTTGCAGGAAGCGTGGGACATGTTTGCCCTAAACACGGACCCAGTCGTCAACGTTGAAAACCCCACGCCGGTGGTCCTCGGCATCCCGCATGCGATCAAAATCACAAAGACCGGCAGGTTTCGCGTCCCAAATCAGACGGTCAACAGTGCGGTCGCTCAACGACTGCAACAGCTGCCTGGGCTGAATGCAGACAACGACCCCACGACGGTGGAGTTCCGTGATGTGACCTATGCCTTGGAACATTATGACAACGTCTTCACGAGCGGCGAGTTGTCGACGCTCGAGGACCTTCGCGATCGCATGTTCGAAGACGCTCAACCCAAGAGCAGCGGCCGAGTGGACCTTGAGTTTGGGCAATTTCCTGACGCGACGCCGCATCGGCATACGGTCGCAGAATTTGACGGTTGGAAGTTTGAGTATTCAACGGCAAATGAGGTGGCTTATCACACGGCCAACACACCCTTCCGACCGTCGTTGAGCTACTCGTTCACCAAAAAGTCCGACCTGAGTTTGAATGGTCAATTCGACAACGATTGCGACGGACAGCCTGATTTTTCGTACTGCACACGTGCTTTTCGATACCGCGGCGTTCGGTACTACAAACCTGACGGGACCGTAACCTATCCCCGGTTCGATTCCGGTTTGTTGATCATGGAGTACTGGGAAGACGGCAAGCGAACCTACAACCGCGTGCTGAACATGAAATCCGCAAATCTCCACGCGTCGCCTTACCCCAAACTGTCGGCGAGTTACTTCGCGGCTCGCCCGCGCTTCCAAGGCGCTGCGTTGGGTTTTGCGCAGGTGGAGGAGGGTAAGTATCAACTGACACGCGGCGGAAACGGTGCTTATCCTGTGCCGACCTTGATTCCGGAGTACCTTCCGACGTTGCGTCAGTGGTTGCCCATCGGTCGGTACAGCGAAGAAGCCGGGGTTGTCATTGACGCGCATGCTTCCGGGGCGGTCGTGGCATATTTCGACGGGTGCACGGTGCTTGGAAAGCTCGCCACAAACTCGGTCGAGTTTGCGTGCGCGACGTCGGGGCGAAAGGTCGTGATCTCGAAAAATGGCCTGACCGTGACAGACAATGGGCAGACCACGTATCCGCTGCGTCGCGACATGACGTACCTCTAGCCGAGCGCGCGGTCTGAATGTTTCTGAAAATCGTGGGGATCCAATTGAATTGGCGATTCGCCTGCTGCTATGTTGCCGCCGAATTTCCAAGTAACGGCATGTAAATGCCTAGTTTTCAATGGGTTAAATCATGAAGTGGTCTCGCTGGATAACCGTGGCAGGTTTGTCGCTGCTCGTGGCGTGTGGGAGCGACGATCCGTCGTCACCGTCGAAGAATAACGCAAACAACATCAACCCCAATAACATCGTTGACGACATGGGTGGCGATTCGGCCACCGACGCGTCGAACAACACGGTCACCGACATGGGCGCGGACGCCGACCCCGACATGACCGATCCGGGCTGTCAGGACGAGTGCACAGCCGGCGAGCAGGTCTGTGACGGGACCACGGGCTACCAAACGTGCGGTCAGTACGATGTTGACTCGTGCCTTGAGCTCTCGCCGGTGGTCGGCTGCGCGCAGGGTTACTCGTGCGAGAACGATCGTTGTGTGCCTCCGTGCCGCGACGAGTGTCCAGTGGGCGGCACGATCTGTGTCGACAACGACACGGTCGCGTTCTGCGGCAACTTCGACGCAGACATCTGCCGCGAAGCCGGTGCGCCGATCGATTGTGGCGCGGGCGAGCGTTGTGAGCAGGGCGCGTGCATCGATGCATCGCTTCCGTGCACGGACGAGTGCACCACGGCCGGTGAGGCGGTGTGTTTTGGCGACACCACACGCGTGTGTGGCAACTTTGACAGTGACTCGTGTTTGGATCTGGGCGCCCCTGTCTCGTGTGGGTTGGGCCAGCAATGCAGCGGCGGACAGTGTGTTTCGTTCTGCAGCGACGAATGTTCGGCTGAAGGCGTGACCGAATGCGCCGGTGACGGCGTCCGAACGTGTGGTGACGCCAACAACGACGGTTGCCTTGAGTGGAGCCCAGTCGTGGCGTGTGCCAACGCAACGTTCTGCAGCGAAGGCGCGTGTGTTGGGACCTGCGTTGACGAGTGTGCAAACGCGGGCCAGGCGGTCTGTGCACCAGACGGCATCTCGGTGTCGTTGTGTGGCCAGTACGACGGCGATATCTGCCTTGACCGTGCGAGCGGCATTCCATGCCCATCAGGTTTTGCATGCTCCAACGGACTGTGCGTGGCGTCGTGCACCAACGACTGCAACCCAGGCGCTGCGCCACAATGCAACGCAAACGGCACGGCACAGCAGACATGCGGCAACTACGACGACGACCCATGTTACGAGTGGGGCGGTGATGTGACGTGCCCAGGTGGCGCGGCGTGCACCAACGGAAGCTGCCAAATCCCCTGCACGGATGCCTGTCCCACCGCAGGTGTGTCGACATGCAACGCCGCAAACACGGGCTTTACGACGTGCGGAAACTGGGACGTCGACAGCTGCCTTGAGCCCTCGCAGGAAACGCTTTGCCAAACTTACGAGGTCTGCAACGCCGGCGCCTGTGAGCTCGGTGCGACGCCTTACGCCATCGTGATCAACGAGATCCTCGTTAACAGCCCAGGCACCGACTCGCAGGCCGGCAACGTGCTCTTCATCGAGCTGCACGGCCCAGCCAACGCAAGCCTCGACGGTTACTCGATCGCGGGCGTCAACGGCTCCGACGGCATGAACTACAACGCCATCACGCTTAATGGCGAAGTGCTTGGCGCTGATGGCTACTTTGTGATCGCGCATCCAGCCGCTGCGCCGGAGCTGTTGGCGTTTGCCGACCTGACCGACGCGAAGGTGGACTTCCAAAACGGTCCAGATTCGGTTCAGCTCAAGTGGCGCACCCGTGTGGTGGATGCCATCGGCTACGGGACCTTCGGTGCAAATGATGTTTTTGCTGGTGAAGGCACCGCCGTTGCGGCCCCGCCCGAAGGCCAGAGCCTCTCGCGTGATGCGTCTCACACCGACACCGACAACAACTCGGCGGACTTCAGCGCGCTCGCGGTGCCATCGCCGCGTGGCGGCACGGCGACATGCACCGACGATTGCACAGGCAACGAAACACGTTGCACCGGCGGACAGATTCAGACCTGCGGCAACTTCGATTCGGACGCGTGTTCGGAATGGGGCCCTGCGATGGCATGCGCCAACGCGGGTGAATCGTGTGTTGGCACCACAGTCAGCCTCCTGCTCAAACGAGTGTCCTCAGATGGGCGACACACAGTGCCTTGGTCAACAGGTCTCGACCTGCGGCAACTACGATGCAGACGCATGCCTTGAGTGGTCACAGGCCACCAACTGCCCAGCAACGCAAGTCTGCGTCGCCAACGCATGCCAAGACCCACGGCTCCCGAAGTCGTGTTGATCTCGCCGCAAGGCACGCTGCAGACAACGCAGGGCAACACCACCGCATTCCGGTTGATGCGACGCCGCACGCTGGACGCACGATCGCGTCGGTCAAGTACTACGCGAACAACGTCGAGGTCGGCACCACGACGGCGACCCCGCACGAGTTCTTCTACACCGTTCCGGCGAACCACCCCACCAACACGCAGATCTCGATCCAGGCCAAGGCTCAAGACAGCCTCGGATTCACTGGTAGTTCGGCGTTTGCCTATCTGGACGTCAAGAACGACGCGCCATTGGCATCGTTCACCGCGACGATCACCAACACCACGACCGCGACGGTGGACGCCTCGGCATCAAGCGACACCGAGACCGCCGGCGCTGACCTCGAAGTGTGCTGGGACTGGGACAACAACGGAACCTGTGACACGGCCTACAGCAAGACCAAGATCACGACCCACGACTTCGGCGCGTCCGGCACGTACACCGTGCGCATGGTCGTGCGTGATGCGGTCGGTCAGACGGCCGAGACCACACGATAGGTCAGCTTCGCCGACATTCAGTACATCGGCGGCACCGACGTCACGACGACGTTGTGGTACGGGACAATCATTGTCACCGGCGACATCACGGTGCCCGCGGGCAACACGCTGACCATCGCCGAAGGCACAAACGTGTTGTTCGTCTACGCCGACGTGGACGCGCCGGCCAACGTGGGCGACTACCGCATCACGGTCAACGGCAACCTGATCGTCAACGGAACGGCCGCAAATCCCGTCGTGTTCTCGGGCCAGGGCGCCGCCGCCAAGAAGAAGGGCGGTTGGGACAGCATCGTGCTCAACGGAGCCGGATCGGTGCTCAATCACGCGATCATCGAGTACGGCGACGTCGCGCTCGAACTCAAGAGCGACGTCGAGCTCAACAACGTGGAAGTGCGCCAAGCCTCCAACGATTGCATCCGACTGAACAACGCCGACAACGCTGCTTTGAACACCGTTCACGCACACGATTGCGCCAACGATGGTGTGGCTGTGCTCGGTGGATCGACGGGCGTGACGATCGACACGCTGACCTCGGACAACAACGGACGCCACGGCCTGAGCGACGGCGGCGGATCGAACATCGCCGTCACCAACAGCGTGCTCAAAGACAACGCGTTTGACGGCGCATACATCGACGGCTCTGCAACTGCGTTCAACCTGTCGGACTCGACGGTCGAGAACAACACCCGCATGGGCATTCGTGTGGGTGGAAACGCCACGGGGACCATTACGCAAAACCAGATTCGCCAAAACGGCGCAGAAGGGATTTCGTTCTACACCGAAGCCTCGGGCAGCCCGTCGATTGTGGTCAACTACAACAACATTTACAGCAACGCCTCGGTCGGGTCGTCGTCGTCGACGTTGGACACCATCAACATCTCAGCGTCGCAGACATGTTGTTCGACGAGCACATCGGGTCTGTTCACGGCACCTGCTGGAACGCTTATCCGTCGTGTGTACGTCAACTACAACGAGGGCACCGAGTACGGCTCGTACGTCAGCGGGCAGCTGCTCGACCAAAACAACGCCGTGCTGCGCAACTACACGGTCGACACAGCCGGCTGGGTGTACGTGCCAGAAGGTGTCACTGCGATCCGTGTGCGCGTCACCGACACCGGCTCGTCGAGCAGCACCGACACCATCGCGGCGACACAGGTGGAATACGTTGGCTTCACGGGCGCCGATGAAGTGGTCGCGGCCACGGAAACCGGGACGGTCGACCTGCGTTACAACTACTTGGGCACCTTCCCCAACGTGCTCAGCCGTGTCGCGCTGGCGCGTACCAATGCTTTGAACCTGCAAGGGTTTGTCGGCGTGGCGTTTGGCCCAACCTGGGATGTTGGTCCGTACAAGGCCGGCCCTGTCGGCGGCCAAACATGGTCTGGCACCATCTACATCACCGGTGACACCACCATCGCTGCGGGTCAGGCATTGACCGTCGCGGCCGGGACCCAGGTCCTGTTCGTTAATCACGACCAAGACTTGGACACGAATGGTGACTTCTCGATCACGGCGACAGGCGCGATGAACGTCAACGGAACGGTCGGCAACCGAGTTCGGTTTGCGGGCTACGGTGCCGTGGAAGCCGACATGTTCCAGACGATCAACCTCAATGGTTCGGCGGCCGATTCGAGCAACTGGACCGATGCGTTGATCGAAAACGCCAAGACCGGGATGACCCTGCGCGGAAGCGCCGTGCTCACGCGCGTTGAGGCTCAGTCGGACAGCGCGAATGCCTTCGACCTGTTGGCTGGTAGCGGCGCAAGCTTGACGCGTTGCATCGCCGACGGCGGGGCGGCAGACGGCGTGTTCATCAACGGTGCCACAAACGTGGCGATCAGCCGATTGACCAGCCGAAATCACACCGGCAACGGCGTCGTGGTGCTGAACAACTCCACGGCGACGATTGAAGATTCGACCATCCGTGACAACGGCGTGCACGGCGTCAAGATCGAGCGTGCGTCGCCGGCGCTGAACTACAACCTGATCACCTACAATGGGGGTGACGGGATCTGGATTGGCAACGCCGCGTCGCCAACGATCACCTACTCGGTCATCAAGTTCAACGACGGGGCTGGCGTCTCGGCATGGACTGGCGCAAACGGCAGTGCGACGCCCACCGCCAACTACAACAACATCTACAGCAACGCAGTGACGGGTAACACCACGGTGGTTACGGGGAACGCGGGCATCTCGGCGTCGCAGACATGCTGCAGCACGAGCACTTCAAGCCTGTTCAGCGCACCCGCCGACCACACCATCCGACGGGTCTACGTCAACTACAACGAAGGCACCGAATACGGTTCGTACGTCAGCGGACAGCTCCTGGATCAAAACGGGACCGTGTTGCGCAACTACACCGTGGACTCGGCCGGTTGGGTCTACGTGCCCGATGGCGTGACCGGAATTCGCGTGCGTGTCACCGATACCGGATCGTCGAGCAGCACCGACACGATTTCAGCCGCTCAGGTCGAGATGGTGACCAACGATCCGTTGTCGGTGTACGAGTTCTACTCAGCGACCGAGGCGGGCACGTCGAACGCGAAGTTCAACTACTGGACCCCAGACATCGGGAATGTGCCCACCAAGATCTATCAGCTTCGCCCCGGTTCGGTGGATTACACCGGCTTCACCGGTGCCGAGTACCCGAGCGGCGCCGTCACGGTGATCGGGCCACGCCCGTGATCGTTCGGGGTTGCGCCGACGCGAAGGTGTCGGTAAACCCCGCGGATGCTGATTTTTCTAGACCTTGATGGGACCGTGCTCGGTCCAAACGGAATAAGCCCCGCAGTCGCGAATGCCGCCAAGGCAGCTCGTGACGCGGGGTTTTTGCTTTCGGTGTGCACAGGACGTCCACGCGGTGGGGTTGCACAGACGATCGCCCAAAGTTTTGGCGCCGGGCCCCACATCTTCGAGAACGGGGCCATGATTGCGGCCCCAACCGGGCGACCGGAAGTCCTCGAAAGCCTGCCACAGTCCGTCGCGTTGTCACTCGCCCGTCACGCTCGGGATGTCGAGGCGGTGCTCGAGTTCTACACGCCAGCTGGTGTGTTTGTGTCGCGCTACAACACCGACTGCGAGGAACACGAGCAGATCTTGGGCATTCGGGTCGAAGAGGCAGACCTAGAGGACGTCGCGCGTCAGCGCCCAATCATGCGCGCGCACTGGATCATGCGCCCGCTGACTCGCCACGCGGCGCTCGCGCTCGACCTCGACGAGGTTGAGGTCGGCGAGGCGACGAGCCCGGTTCTGCCCGGGATGTTGTTTGCGAGCATCACGCCGCAGGGGGTCTCCAAAGGGACAGCCGTCGCCTGGGTTGCCGCACATCACGGCGTTGAACTCGCCGACTGCGTGGGTGTGGGTGATGCCCCTGGAGACCGACCGATGCTGGACGCCGTGGGCCATCCCTACGTGATGGGCAACGCGCCACCTGAGCTGCATCGCGACTACCCGGTCCTGCCTTCTGTGGAGCTCGACGGCGTCGCGACCCTGCTGAATCGATTTTTGGAGGCGAAATGAAGGTCTTGGTCACCGGTGGCGGCGGGTTCTTGGGGCGCGCCATTGTCGAGCAACTTCTGGATCGCGGCGACGACGTGACCATCATTGCGCGCAGCGATTACCCCGAGATCCGCGCTCTGGGCGCCAAGACCGTACAGGGCGACCTCGCGGACAAGGATGCCTGCGCGAAGGCTGTGGACGGCCAGGATGCCGTCATTCACACCGCCGCCAAGGCCGGCGTCTGGGGCAAGAAGGAGGATTACGAGCGGTCGAACATCGAGGCGACGCGAAACGTGCTCAACGCCTGTTTTGATAAGGGTGTGGGCCGTTTGGTGCTGACAAGCACGCCGAGCGTTACGTTCGATGGCACCGACGCAGAAGGTGCCGGACAGGACCTGCCGTATCCCGCGACGTTTCTAACGCATTACCCGCAGACCAAGGCACATGCCGAAAAGCTCGTCCTGACCTCCAACGGCCCAAACCTCGCGACCACCGCGCTACGACCCCACCTGATTTGGGGGCCACGGGACCCGCACTTGGTACCCCGCGTGGTCGAATCCGCGCGCAAGAAGAAGCTCAAGATTGTCGGCGACGGCAGAAATCGTGTTGACCTGACCTACGTCGACAACGGCGCCGTGGCGCATTTGCAGGCGTTGGACGCGCTGACCTCCCACGAGGCTCCCAACGCCGGCAAACCCTATTTTATCGCGGATGGCGAACCGGTTGTCCTGTGGGAGTGGATCAATACGTTGCTCGGTCGCCTCGATGTTCCACCCGTGCGTGGCCATGTTTCGCCGGATGTCGCCTACAAAGCGGGCGCGGTTTTGGAGCTCGTCTACCGCACGCTTCGATTGTCCGGTGAGCCGCGCATGACGAGGTTTGTCGCGCAGCAACTGTCGACCTCGCACTGGTATGACATGGAACCCGCCCGCCGCGATTTTGGCTACACGCCGATTGTCAACCCCGACGACGGCTTTGAGCGTCTCGTGGCGTGGATGAAATCGGTCTGACATCTTTGGTTTTGCCTCAATTCGAGTTAGCCTGACAAAATACGACACCAAGGCGGCACGAGGCATTCGACGTGAGCACCAAAGACCCGATGATCGGCCGGGTTCTTCACGGAACCATCCAAATCACACGGCTACTCGGCCGTGGTGGGATGGGAAATGTGTACGAGGCCATGCAGACCCACCTTGAGCGCAAGGTCGCGGTCAAGGTCATGACGCCTGAGCACGCGGCCAATCCGATGGCCGCCGATTACTTCCTGCGCGAGGCCAAACAGGCCAGCCGCATCCGACACCCCAACATCATCCAGGTCATCGACTTCGGCAAAGACGGCGACGACGTGCTGTTCCTCGCGATGGAGTACGTCCCGGGCAAACCGTTGACAGCGGTGATGAAAGAAGATTCGCCGCTTCCCCCCGCGCGCATCATTGAGATTTTGAGCCAGACCATGGATGGGTTGGGTGAAGCGCACTCCCAGAATCTGGTGCACCGCGATCTCAAGCCCGACAACTTGATGATCGAGAAAACACGCGACGGTGGCGACTTTGTGAAGATATTGGACTTTGGCATCTCACAGACCAAAGGGTCCAACATCGAGATGGGACCACTGACCCAAGCTGGGGCTTTGGTCGGCACGCCCCAGTATATGTCTCCCGAACAAGCGCGCGGCGAAGCCGTTGACCACCGCAGTGATTTGTTCTCGATGGGCGTCATCTTGTACGAGATGTTGACCGGGATAAAGCCGTTCAATGGCAAGCATGTGCCCCAGATCCTGATGGCGGTGATCCAGAACAATCCGCCTCCGCCCTCGGTAGCCTGTCCCGAGCGCGAGATTTTGCCCGAGCTCGAGACGATCTGTTTGCGGGCGCTGAACAAGTCTGCGGACTTGCGCTACCAGACCGCGTCCGAGTTTCGAAACGCGTTGCAGCGCATCGGGTCGCAGGCGCCCAAAGCCGAGCCGGCTCCTGCAGCCGCGTTCATTTTTAAGCGCTCCAAGAAGGACTCCACGCGCCCTGAGGGCCCCGCGCCAAAGGTTCCGCCAGAAGTCGCCAAGTCGCTTGAACCCGCGGGAAGTTCGGATTTTGAGGACGCGCTCAACACCATCAATCTTGGTCAACTCAAAGCGCCTGACACCCAAGACATCGCGGCGGAGAACAACCAACCCGCGCGACCCCGCGAGACCGTGCGTGAACCCGATATGGCCCTCGCCGGGACAGAAATCGCCCATGGCCCGGGATTGGGACACGGTGCATCCGAGGTTGTGGACACGTCGAAACTCTTTGACGCGCAGGACGTTGCGCCAGTTCCGGAAGCCCGAAGCCGGTTTGGCATCGATGCCGCGCAACTTCGTCGCGATCTCGTGGGCGAAAAACGCATCGTGACCGCGGTCGTGAGCCACCACCGCACAACCGGCCACCTCAGCTCCGAAGAACTCGCGACGCACTTGACGGTCTATCAGAGCGCCTTGGTTCAGGTGGCACAGCGTTGGGGCGGCGCGTTCCACTCACGGCAAGGGACTTACGCAACGATCTTGTTTGGTGTCGAGCGGACCTCGCCCGATGACGGATTCAGAGCGACCCAAGCCGCCTTGGACTTGCGAGCGCAGCTTCGGCGCCTGATGCCAAAGGAGTTTGGGTTCGGCTTCGGCATCAGCCAGGGCGAGATCTTCATGCAAGGTGGTGAGCTCGCGCAAGCCACAGGGCATGCTCTGGACAACGCGAGCGATGCTGCCCGCGGGGCTGGTGATGACGAGGTGTTGATCGAGGGCGATCTTGAGCAGCAGCTTGAGGCAACGTTTAAGCTGGGCGCGCCAACGCGCTCGGGTGCACGCCCTGTGCTCGGGGTGTTGGACGTTTCGCAACAACCCGTCTCTCGCACGTCGAACCTGGTCGGGCGTGACGAGGAGCTTGCCGCTGGCCTAGCCGCGCTGGCGTCTGTGGGGCGGGGCAGCAGCGCGATGTTTGTGGTGACCGGCCACGCCGGCATGGGCAAAACCGCTCTCCTTCGCGAGATCGAGTCTTTTGCCGAGCAACGCGGCCATCTGATCCTCCGGGCAAACAGCCGGGCACCTGGTGTTGAGGGGTTGCGTGATACGTTGCTGCAGTGGCTCAAAGACCTTGCATGGATTCAAGGCCGAACACGCGATGCCGACATCATGTTTCGGGAGTTCGGGCTTCCGCCCGAAACCACGCGGATCCTCGCGGGTTTCATGGACGCGTCAATGGGCGCCATCTTCGGCGCACGCGGCACCGAACGCTCCTTCGATTCCGCGACCTCAGCGCTCGCCGCGGTCGAAGTCGCCTTCCGCGCGTTGCTCAAGAAGATACAGCAGACACGTGCCATCGTATTGACCCTCGACCAGCTCGACGCATTCGATGCCATTCACTACGCGTGGTATCAGCGATGGGCTCGGCAACTCGCGGACGACAAGGTGCTTTGGTTGCTCGGCATTCGGGTGCGGTCGCATCACGAGAGCCACGACTTGCCCGAAAGCGCGACATCGGTCTACCTCGACGCACTTGACGAAGCCGCGACCAAGCTGCTTCTGAAGGCCGAGCTCCCGCAAGACGTTTCGAACAACCTGAGGGTTGAGCTCGCAAACATCAGCGCAGGCGTGCCGCTGCAACTGCGCCAGCTCATCGATTACGTCAAACGCCACAAGATGACGTCGCGCGAACAAGCTGAGGAATGGCTTGCGCAAGCCCGACAGGTCAATGCTGTACTGCAAATGCGGCTGTTCGACCTGCAGACCCACGAGCGTAACCTGCTCGCCCTGCTCTCCGTGCTTGGCAATGGCACGCTTGGTGAGGTCTTGTTTGACCTCGCGAGCGACGACTGGCAGCCCGAAGCGGCGATCCAAAATCTCTACGTCGAAGGCGTCATCGATATTTCGGGAAGCGAAGAAGAACCCGTGCTCAGCTTCAAACCGCCTGTGTTTGAGCGTGTGGTCCACGATCGTCTGTCAGACAGCGCGCGTCGCCAGATCCATGGGCGCGCGGTGGACTATTTTTTGGACCGTATCTCGACGGTGACCGATCCCAACAAACGTCGCGTGTTTGAGCTCGCCGCGGTCAAGCACCTGCTGCAATGCGAACGTCAACGTGACGCTGTCGAGATTTTAGATCGCATCGCCGGGAGTTCGATCGTTGGGTTCGAGTACGAGCTTGCCGAGTCGTACCTCGCACGGGCGGTGTCGATCCTTGAGGGCATTGGCGCGGATTCCGTTGCGATCGCGCGGCTGAACCTGCGTCGCGTCCGCACCATGGCGGCCTTGGGCGACAACAAAGCTGCCCGGGATCTTTGTCGCCTGATGGACCGCGACACAAGCCTGCCCGAGGATCTGTCTGCCGAGATCAAGATCGAGCAAGGCTTCTTGTGGCTCAAAGAGGAAGACCCCGACGTCATCATCAACGCGGCGAAGCGCGCGGTGGCCGGCGTTCGCCACCTCGTTCAGACCCGCCGCGATGACTACACCGTGGCGCTCTTGGTGCGCGGGCTTCAGCTGCTCGGCGAGATATTGCAGCGTCAGGGCCGCTTTGCGCCGGCGGTTGAGACCTTGCTCGAGGCGGTGGAGCTTGTGGAGCGCCACGACCTGACCGCGAACAACCCGTGGGGTCCCCGGCTCTTGTGGGAGCCGGTCAATCAGCTCGCACGTGTGCGGCTGCTCAACCGGGAGTTTCAAGGGGCGGGTTCGCTGCTCGATGTCGCGCTGCGCGTGGTGCAGGAGGTTCAAGACCCACGTGGTGAGATGTCGGTGCGCGCCAACTACGCCGTGTTGTTTGCTGAGCAGGGACGCATGGATGCTGCCGTGCGCTCGGCACAGGCGGCGCTCAAGCTTGCGGTCAGCGTCAATGATCTCTACGCGCAAGCACGCATGCTGTTCAACCTTGCGACCATGCATCTTCGGCAGCGCCGACGGGACCTCGCCGAAGAAAACTTCAAGGCGAGTTTAGAGATTTCTGAGTCGTTGGATTGGCGCGAGGGCATCGCGATGAACACCTCGCAGCTGACGAGCCTGGCCGCCGAGGCCACGCCCGATTTCATGAAACCGCGAGGTTAGTGCGCCAGCGCTAGTCCGCCGCCGACAGGTAGGCGACCAGCCCCGCCATGCACAAACCATACACCGCCGCGACGCCTGCCATGGGCATGATCAGTGGCAGCGAGCTGACCTTCAGGAGCGTCGCCAAGCCAAACGCGCCTGCAACGGACAACACCACAGGCCCGACCAAAATCATGATCTCCGTCGTCGTGGGCGAAAATCCACGGTCAGTCATCGCGGTGTGTTCATCAAGGATGTGGACCAAGTGGAACAACGCACGAATCGGGTCCACGCCTTCGGCGAACCCGAGCCCCACCAACACCCCGAGCGGTAGCGCAAGTGCGCCCACCAGCGTCGCGAAGTGGTTGTCAGGCACGACATAGGAACCCGTGAACGCTCCGATCCCTGCGCCGCCAAACAACGCGAACGCAAAGACAAACAATGGAAACGTGTCTTCTTCTTTCTTTTCGACCATGACAAACCCTCGAACATGGTTTGGATAACATAATGCGCAATATTCACATGACAACCGTGCGTGACCGCGAATCGACTTCGCGATAGAGTTTGGCCATGCGCAGACGGATTGTGTTGTTCATGAGTGTGTTGGTCGTGTCCTGTGCGACGACCACGCCTGTGGGACCGAGCATGGGCCTGCTTCGATTGGAAGTCGAGCCCACAACGGCGATGATTTGGGTCGACGGTGAGTATTTTGGTCAAGTAGACGGTTGGATGAGCAAAACCGTTCGATTGCGGCTCGGCATGCGTCGAATCGAGTTGCAGGCCAAGGGTTACATGACGCAACGTTTTGATATCGATGTGGTCAAAGACGAGGAAGTAACGCTGCGTTTGGCGATGCAGCCCGAGTGGGATGATGGGGACGCTGACGTCCCGGAGGCACTATGACTTCGAATCTGCGCAGTCTGTTCGATCGCTCGCCCGAGTTTCAGGCGGTGATCGACGACGGCAACGTAAAACACGTGATGATTCAGCCCTCGGGACGGTTTGAATACGTGAAGCTTGGTCGCCATCGCTTGGGCACAGCCGAAGTGGACATGTCGGTGTTGACTGAGCTGCGCCAACGCGACCGTTTTGAGGAGTGGGCGGTCCGCACCTTCGAAGGGGCTTGGGGTGTCGGGATCTTACTTGAGCGGCTTCCGACTCCGGTCGTCGACCGGCTGCCTCAACCTGTCGTGAACAACCTCAAACGCATCATCCGAAAAGACGGTGTGGGTGCCATTGTTGGGGGTCCGGGAGCGTCAAAGTCGACGCTCTTGTTATGGCTTGCGATGCAGTGGGCCGAGGAG
This sequence comes from bacterium, assembly GCA_041390025.1. GTDB lineage: Bacteria > Myxococcota_A > Bradymonadia > Bradymonadales > Bradymonadaceae > JBFFMO01. The sequence goes on along the minus strand of JAWKQR010000016.1, from coordinate 56,550 downwards.
ACCATCATCTTTGTCTCCGAGAACCCACCGGCCGATATGGTGTCTGGGCACGTGGTTCATGTCTACCCGCCCAATACGCCCGCTGCCCGCCGGGACCTCGAGCGCCTGATTCGGCTGAGCAATGCGGTGTTCTGGGACCGCGTCACGTTCGAAGACCTCGCGACGCTGCTCACATTTCCTTCCGGAAAACGACGCTGGTTTACAGTCGATGGTTCGGCCAACGACGTTCCTGTGCTGCTCAACGCCATGGATGCGCGTGGCCTGAGGCCCCGTCTTGACGCGGTGATGCTGGTGTCCACCTCGGTCATCGGTCGCGCCGAGGTCCAAAACCTGGTGCTTCGTGAGTCCGGAGAGTGGGACGAGGTTTATGCGCTCGACGGCTCCATCGTCTCGATGTTGGGACGCCCGCCGCTTGCTGTGAGCCAAAGCCTTCCTGCGATTCCGGCCTCGGATGCCGTGTCGACGCTTGCAGAAGCGTCGTCCGAACCCGATCCGCCCCTGGTGGGCCTGCAGGAATCGTCGTCCATGGCGGGGATTCGTAAGCGCCCTGGGCAACCGACCGCAGACTTTGACAACCCCTTGACGATCCCCGTCTCTGAGGAAGGCGAGTCGCTGTTCCAAGAATCGGACACCGCGGAGCCTGATCAGGCCACGGGGCTGCTCTCGGGCGGTGACCTCGCCTTGTTCGCCCCCAAGCGATCGGCCATCGATTCAGGGGAAATCGACGTTCCCGCGTTTCGCACAAACCTGCCCGAGGTCACCCGACAGTACGCAGAGGTCGCTGACAAAGGCGAAACCGCGACCGCGGACGGCGACCTGCTCGCACGATTGCTGCCATCGATTCAACGCGATCAGTCCACCGCCCCCAATCAAGTCAATCTCGAGGATCTTCGGATCACGCGCGTCGAGGATGTCGACGAAAATGTGCTCGAAAACACACGCGCCATCCGCGACGCGTACCTCAAAGTGCGCGGTGAAGAGGAGCTCCCAAACATCAGTTTTGACGAGGAATCGGACGCGGAAGAAAACGAGATTGCGGGTGTGATGTCCGAACACGAACTTGAAGAGATCTCCGGGATGCTGCTTGAGGACGACATCGCGACGTCTGTCGCGTCGGCTGCCGAATACGCGTTGCAAGGTTGGAAGTCCAAGAATGACGGCCCGCCAGAGTACATGAGTGACCCAGACACAAATCCCACCATGTCTGCCGCGTTGCCGCCGCCGTCGGTCGAGAATCACGATGCGACCGAAGAGGTCAACCTTGGTGACAAGTTGCGTTTGATGCGCGCACGGTTCCAGCGCAAAGACGACGACTAACCAATCCGCGACATTTCGGGATTCGCCGCATCTAACACACAACCGCAGCGCGATCGGGAATCGTCATTGACCGTCGGACAACGGCGCTTACGATCCGCCACATCTATTTCTGCTAACCGCACCCCATGAGGCTTATTATGGCATTCGAACTTCCACAACTTCCTTATTCGTATGACGCGCTTGAACCCAACATCGACGCGCGAACGATGGAGATTCACCACGGAAAGCATCACGCAGGTTATACCAACAACCTCAATGCAGCGCTGGAGAAACACCCTGAGCTCGCAGGGAAAACCATCGAACAACTTCTTGAGAACAACCTTGCGGCCGTGCCCGAGGACATCAAGACAGCCGTGCGCAACAACGGCGGTGGGTTCTACAACCATGCTTTGTTCTGGCAGATGATGGCTCCAAACGGCGGTGGTGAAGCCACGGGCGCAGTAGGTGACGCCATCAAGGCCAAATGGGGCTCGTTTGACGACTTCAAGACGGCGTTCAAGGCCGCGGCAGCCACTCGCTTCGGCTCGGGCTGGGGCTGGCTCGTTGTCGACAAGAATGGGGAGCTTGCGATCACAAGCACCGCCAACCAAGACAACCCAATCTCGGAAGGTCACCGTCCGATCTTGGGTGTTGATGTGTGGGAGCACGCCTACTACCTCAACTACCAAAACCGTCGCCCAGACTACTTGGAGGCGTTTTTCAACGTCATCAATTGGGCGTACGTGAACGAGCTCTTCGCGCGCAAATAACCACGAAGGTGGGCTTCGCCCATGCGGCAACCTCAGGTTGCCGACCCAACTCCAGCCGCTTGCGACGGGGTTGTGGCGAAACAGAAAAGGCGCCCTTGGGCGCCTTTTTTATGTGTCGCGTGTCATGACGAACTGCAGCGAGTCGCCGTGTACCGCGTTCAGAACGAGGTCTACGGGTTGGGCGTCGAGTTTGGGAAGCGAGACGGTCTTGTCGCTCTCCCAAGCGCAACCGGATTCCGCTACACGGATGAGGCGAACACGCACGGGCGGACCCTTCTGCGTTGAACCCAAGATGCTGATGGGAACCCAAAAGGGGACGGCGTCCATATCGGGTTCACGCGCGACGATGGTGGTCAACGTGGGGTAGGGTGCCAAATCAGGATTCGACGGGCGCATGAATGGGTCAAACATGATGGGCGAGCTCACCATGTGTTGAATGCCGGTCAGCAGTTCATGAAAGCTGCTCCCGCGCGTGCCTGCAAAACGACGTGTCCAGATCTCGGACCAATCCGGGAAATAGTCGTCGTACGCTTTGCGAAGCCGCCGGATGGCCTCGTCCTGGTGGTTCAAGGGCAACGCCACAAACTGCTCTGTCAGCGTTGCCAGCGCGCTTGCGTATGCGCGCGCAATGTCGTCAGAATCCACCGAGACGACCTCGAGCTTCGAGCTGGCGATCTGGAGGCTCCACGCCGATGCGTCGCCGTCCTGAAGACGTGGCTCATCGCGATTCAAGGCGCTCAACGGGAAGAAATGTACTTTGGCAGCGTTGGGCAGAGTCTTCGAGATTCCCACGAACAGATCGCGCAATGCACTTTGTTCTCGGACCGTCCAACACACCAATGGAACATCCCAAGGCAAGGATGCCGGTTCGGACAGCCCAAAACACACGCCGGCTTCGCCGACGACCGACACGGGTCGACGATCGGGTTGACCCACGCTCACGCCGAAAGTTCGGCGTTCGGCATCGTCGAGTTGGAGCCACGCTTCATGCACATCCGTGTAGACTGCCCATGTGCTGGGGTCATCGGACAACGTGCGCTCCTGCTCAGCGACGGCGGCCAACAGCGCCGAGAGCACCTCGGTGAGCTGAGGCACGTTCTCACCGCGAAGGTCACGACCCGCGTGTCGCAAGAACGTTTGACCCGAAAGCGCCAACGAATCCCAAACCAGTTCACAAAGCTTGTCCGCAGAATCGCTCCAGACTGTGTCGACGAGCGCTGTGCGCAACCCTTCGATGGCTTGACCGCTCAGTCTAAGGTTCCCCACGTCCGCCCACTCGGGCCACGACGCGCGACCCCCCAACGCTGCAAGGGTCTCGTCGTTGGTCACAAGATCAAAGCTATGTTCGCGCCCAAGCGCCTTGGCCAGCGTCGCCAACCGCGTCCCGAAGACCTCCATCTTGTACTCAACGAAGGCAGGAATATCGTTGGCGCGCACAGTCGCCTGATCTGAGCGGCGACTTGCCTTGGTCGTCAGGTTCTTGATGAAACGGTCGTCACGGATCTGCAGCGCAACCGCCACACTCACGGGCGCGACCTCCAGAATTTGACCGATGGGACGCGCCAACGCCGACAGGACTTCGTCGTCGGAAACGCGTCCCAACAACTCCTCGTTGAGCAGTACGGCAGGCGGATCCGAGCTGAAATCCACCGACGTCGGCATCCGACGGCCCTCTTCGAAGATCGTGGGTTCAAATCGCCGTGCCTGCAGCGCACAGATAAGGCGGTCGAGGCGCGCCACTTGAAGCTCCGACTCCAGTCCCGTTTCGGCCAGCAATACCGCGAGTAAATCGACATGGCTGTCTAGCGCCTCGCGCACGAGACGATCAACACGATCGCGTATTGTTTGGGCCACCAGAGCTCCTTGTTTACAGTTGTTGTCGCGATTCTAAGTCATGAATCGGATTGAAAATAGTTATTTCCGGCCATCGTTTCTGTAATCCGTCAAAAAGCGCGCGTTCCGGCACGGTCCATCCCTGAACCGACGTCGGATTCATCGCAATCCCCAGCAGGTTAGCCGATTTCTCGACGTAGACCGCCCAATGGCGCCGCAACCGATCCAGATGCCGCGCATCCGTTTGGAGCGCTGTCCCATCCGAGAGCAGCACCGCACGCCCGGTGCCGCCTGCGTGAATCAGCTCGTCGATCACGCGGTCACTGACCAAACCTGGTACGGCGATGGCGAGTACGTCAGACGTCCAAAGGTCGCGACTCTTGGGCAGGCCGAGCAATGCGGACTTGGCGTGAAGCGGTGTGGGCTCGATATTCGGTCCACCCAACAGACACTGGTTCTGCGCGATGGCGCGGGAGAGCAGGTCGATTTGCCACGTTTCTGTGACGCGCGGCAGATTCAGTCGGTCAATCATCAAGCCGGTTCGTTCGATGATGCCATCGACATGGGGCGCCACCACCGCACCGGTTGACACGACGACGCCATCGGTAAGCCCGGTGTGGGCGGCTGCAATGCGTCCGTAGGCACCGTCAATGACCACGAGATCCACGCCGACGCCTTCGAGGTGATTGACCGCCACGTGCACATCCGCCCGGTGGCGCAAACCTGCGAGGACCACTTCGCCGGCTTCCACGACACGGCACAGGACAACATCACCAAGCGGGGTTTCGATCCCCAACGACGCGACGAACTCAAGGGTCGCGTTACCGGCGTGTGCAGCCTCGTCGGCCGTCACCACCCACTGCCCGACCTCGACGTGCACCGGAGGTTTGGGTGTACCGAGCAGGACGTCCTCGGCCTCGCCATCGATGCCTACGGACATAACCCCAACAACGCGTGCGTCTGCGTGGGCCAAACGAAGCAGGAAGTTGAGCGTCGTGGTCTTCCCACAATTCTTCGCGACGCCCACGACGGCGATGCGTTTGGCGTTCAACAACCGGTCCATCAATGGCCCCACGGCGCTGTGCGTTGTTCGCGAAGATCGACGTAGAGCTTACATTTCTCGGCGATTTCGGGGTGGAGGTCGCCCGAAAAGCGCAGCTTACGCAACACGGTGGTGTGCAGGGTTGGCAGCAGTCGCAGCGACACGCCTGTGGGTGTGTAGGGGTTTTGGACCAACGCCTCGCGCACGCGCATCTCGACAAACCAGGCGTCACTCAAGACGATCGGCATCAACAAACCCGGAAGGGTGGGTCGTCGTGATGCCATGGACAAAACATCTTGGATGTTGACCGCGGGGTTGGTCATCAGCTTTTCAACGACCAGAGGACTGTTGTCATGGAGCAAGCGCTCGATGATGCGCCGGTCGTTCCCGGCAGCGAGCATGCGTTTCTCGCCGAGTGTGACCTCGCGCGGGATGGGCAGCTTCACGTCTGGAAGCCTCGCCATCTTGCCCAGGGCACGATGCGGCGGAAAGTCGCGCAACATCGACAGAATGGAATCCCTTTTTGCCGTGTGGGCTGCGACGTACATGGACTGCAGCAGCTCGTACTCATCATCCAAGCGCAGGCGAATCAGCCAGCTTGAGGCAGCCAACATGCCGTCGATCTCAGGGCTGCGGCCCCACAACGCGCCGCGCACCAGCTGGTCGAGCCACCACACCGCTTCGTCCGCGGTCAACGACTTGAGCACGCCGTCGAACTTGGCGCGTCGCATGGCGAGCTCGGGGATGGCCCCGATGGACCGCATGGTGCGGTCGTAGAGCTGAACAAGGTGGTCTGGCGCTGAAGATTCAACCAGAGGGGGCTCAGCGACGACCTCGATCTCGACCTCGTCGTCATGGTCGTCGTGTGACACCGTTCTTGTTTCCTCGGTTACCGAAGTTCCACGCGAACCTGGAAGTCTTTGTTCTCGCGAGCACGTGCCGGAGGATCCGTGAAGACCGCCGTGAACCCCTCGGACCCGTTGGCCTTGACCCCTGCGGGGGCGCCGGGCTTGAGGGACGCCACATCCTCGACGTTCTTGGCGTCTGCGATGGCATCAACGTCGATGGTCCGACCGCTCATGGTGTTGACCTCACCGAGCACCTTCTGTTGGTCATCAAGCAGCATCACCCGAACCTTGACGGGTTCGCTCGCGGTGCTGCTGGCATTGGCCACCTCACCGCTGACAATCAAGACGCTGTCTTTCTTCCCGACGTTGAGCATTCTTGCAAAAACGTTCTGAGCGCTCAGGGGGTTGACCGGTTCCGGGGGAAGCGGCGCGGGTGCGGGTTTGGTCCACTCGGCGCGAGGTTGGTAGGCCTTACCCTCGACCAAGATCTCCATCATGTTGTCGAACTGCCCAAAATCGAGGATGCCGCCGGTGCGCGCGGCGATGTAACCCAACACCGACACAACCGCCAAAACGAGGATGAACACGAAGTTCACGAACTTCGGAAGCCACCGCCCCCGATGCGGTGCGGGGCAAGATCGAGCTCGTCATCGATCGCCAAGGGGCGAGCTTGCGGCGCCGCTTTTGCCGCGGGCTTGGGCGCGGGGGCTGGCCGAGCGGCGGCCGCCGCTCGGGGCGGGGCCGCGGCAGCGGGTGGCGCGGCCACAACCGGTCGACCGGCATCGGGGTCGAAGTAGGTGTCCTGACCAAAACTTGGATCCACCAAGTCTTCGGCGGGACCAAAATCGCTGGCCTGATTGCCAAGGATCTCCGCCTCGTTGGGCACATCGTCGACGGGCAACGCAGAAACAAGCGGCTTCTTCAGGGTCGGCTCAGGTCGCGGTGCAGGAGCAACGGCCTGCGGCGCTGTGCGCCCCAGTTTGGGCAGCGACGGTGACAACATCTCGTTGGACGCCGCCGCAGGTGCCACAGGAGCTTGCGGCTCGTCGAAGATCTCGGAGAACGGATCGTCGAGCATGACCGTGGACGTCGATGTCGCCAACGACGGGTCTTCGCCATCAAAAAGGTCGATCCCCGTCGGTGTTGGCGCGGTCTTGCGTTGCGGCATGGGCGTGGGAGACGACGCGCGCTTGGGCATCGGCGTGTGGCTCTTGGGCTCGTCAAGCGCCGCGAACGGAAATGGGTTGTAGTCCGGGGCGGCACTTTTCGAGCGCGGCTCGTCGCGGTTAGACGCGGGCAGGCCGATCATCGTACGGCGAGGGTCGACCTCCTGTGTTCCGCCCCCGGGCGCCGAAAACTGCGTCGACTGCATGGCGAAATCGAGCTCCTCGGCGAAGCTCTCGTCGAATAGGTCAGCCACGTCTTGGGTTGGTGGGTCCGCGACCCCTTCGCTCTTCTGAAACACCTCGGCATTGCCGTCCGCGCTGAGTCGAACCCGAAACGTCTTGCTGCACTTCGAGCAACGAACCTTCGAGCCACGCGTGGTCACCCTGTCCGCCGGCAGGTTGAATTGCGTAGAACATTCCGGGCATTCGACAATCATGGGGTCCTTCAGGGTAGGTCGCGGAAAGGATCGGAAGCGATCGGGGAACGTGAGGGTTGGCGCTCGCGCACGAGGCTCTCGAGCCGTTGCACCGTGGCCTCCAGCTCACGCATGCGAATCTCCATGACACGCATGTCGTTTCGCATCTCAGGGATGTGGGTCATCTGGTCGATCGCGTCGCGCATGCGCTCGTCGACCTTGTTCTGCATGTCGTCCAACGACCGCTGGGTGCCGTCGATAAAGTCCCGAAGTGCCTTGGAGCCTTCTTCCAGGACGTCGGCTTTACGTTTGACCTCGTCACGGAACTGCGTCACCGGACTTTGGATGCGTTGCATCAGGTCTTCGCCGGATTGTTGGATGATGTAGCGCAGCGATGACAACGGCAAAAGGCGCTTGTGCGCCTTCTCTTGCTCAAAAATAATCTGAGCCAACGTCACGTTGGTCAGGTCTTCTTTGGTGGAATTGTCGATGATGCGAATGTCTTCGCCATCACGCACCATGTCCCGAATCTCTTCAAGCGTGATGTAGGTACTCCGCTCGGTGTCGTAAAGCTTTCGGTTGGAGTAGCGCTTGATGATCTTGGTCATGGGACGTCTCGATTGCTTTAGAACTCAGCGCCGACAGAGAACATGGCCTGCGAGACGTCGGCGATGACCCCTTCAAGTCCGAAGTTGAGCACCCATACATTCACGCGCGTGCCAAAAAACACGCGGTTAATCTGTGTGTCGTACTGCTCAAACACAAACTCAGGCGAGAACGTCGTTGAACCCTCACCTGCCGGGCGGTCTTGGTCGAACTGTGGCGAACGTGGGTCCTGAGGGTACGCGTTCAACAGCCGGCTCGAGCCGACGATGAACAGCATCTGGTACCCCACGTAAGGCGTAATCGAAGCCACCCCAGAAATCCCGAACGACTTTGACATGCTCATGTCGCCGCCAGCCGTGATCAGGTTGAGGTCCGGCGAGCCAAGCAACGTGTTGACGCTGCCGCGAATGGCCAAATCGGGGAAGTAGTAGAAGCCTTCGTTGAGCGCCCACTTCATGTCCGCGCCAAGCGTAAACATCTCGCTGTTGAAGATGTACCCAAAGTTGCCCGCCATCTCGAACGAGAACGGCAAACCCTTGCGGACCTGAAGGTTCCCCATAAATAGCGAGGAACCCGGGTCACGGTCTTCCACCGCGATCTTCCAGTGTTCCTCGTCGTTTGGAATGAAGACCAACGACGTCTGGAAATTCAGCGCAAATCCGGCCTCGCCCAGTGTCTCGGCGGGTGAGCCGATTTTGGGTGCGATGACCTGTCCCATGTCGGTGACGAGGGCTTCAAACAGCTGTTTGTTGGGTTTGACGGTGCCGCACGCGCTGACACAGGCCGTGGTTACGTTGCCATTGGCATCGCGCACCGCGTACTCCTGCGGGTCGAACGTGGCAAACCGCGACAAAACGAGGTCGTTGTCCAAGGCCAAGGCCGGCGACGTGATCGCAGACGTTGCAAGGACACACAAGAGACCGACGAGAGACTTTCGAGACATCGGATATCCTCTGCTTCACCCAAGCCGTGCCGGGCGTCGTGAGGTCTAGGTGATTGAACACCGCCTCAATTAGCATTGCTGCGGACAGACCGTCAAGAACCACTCGAATCGATAAGCCGCTCGACCGCTTGAACCGCTGTGGCGAATCGTGTGGTCCAATCCCCTTGGATCGCCACCCAAGGCCGACCCTCCGATTCCAAGGCGTCGACGCACCGCTGCCAAAACTCGCGCCGCAGGTGAGGCAGATGCCGTTGCGCATCGTCGACCCACGGCACATCAATGTCGAGCAGTAACGTCAGGTCGGGCTTGCGTGTGGAGGCCAACGCTCGAATCCAAGGTGGACACCTCCCAAAGAGCACGTCACTCCATACCGTTGTCGTCAGCACATCCGTGTCGGTGAATAGGACGCGATTGGCGCGACCCGCGAGGGCATCCTCGGCTGCCACCTGCCCACGAACGATGCGTGGGATGTCGTCCTCGAAACACTCGCCGTTTTGATGGTCCAAGAGTGGTCTTGCATACTCGTGCACCCAACACGTGTTGAAATGCGCGGCAAGGTCCCTCGCCAAGGTGGTCTTCCCGGTGGATTCGGGACCAAAAATGCACACACGCTTGACGAAATACGGCCGCACCACGTCAGGGATCGCGTCCCAGTGGAGCATCGGGGACTGACGAATCGCCGTTCCCGACACCGGAACCATCTCACGCTGAATGTCCACCGGCACAAACGACGCACCCAGCCGAGCGGCGAGCTCAAAACCATAGGGCTCGCTCGCAAACACATAGTCGGGCCCTTCGGGCATCACGCGCCGAATCGTTTGGACCCAAATGTCCCAAAAATCCGGATGATCCGCGGGCTCTTGCGGGTTCTCGTCATTGACCCAAACCACGTTGCAATCCGGGAACATTCGGCGCATCCACCGATGACGCAACTCACCTGGAATCGGTTCCGCCTCAATGCTGCAGACCAAAACCGTCAGGTCGTCGACGTAGTGGCGTCCAAACTCGACGAGGTATTCGTGGCCACGATGTGGGGGCAAAAACTTGCCCAGAATCATGCCGGTTGAACGTTTTCGCGTGCCCGAATCCATGTCCACAACCCCGTCGCGGCGAGTCCCAGGAACAGGCCATAGAGGCCAGCGGTCAGATACAGCTCGCGGTTGATGTAGATCCCAATGGCCAAAACATCCACCGCGATCCAAATCACCCAATTTTCGAGCACTTTGCGCCCAAGCAGCCACTGCGCCACAAGGCTCAAGACGGTTGTCGCCGCATCCCAATAAGGAAGCGCAGCATCAGTGTACGTGCCCATGGCCGTACCAAGACCGCCGATCCCTAGCACGGCTACAACCGCCCACAACCCGCGTTCCCGTTGGGTCAGTGTGCGAACCTCCGGCGCCTGATTTTGCGCGCCACGAAGCCAGTAATACCAGCCGTAGACCTGCATAAAGATGTAGATGACCTGCAGCACCATGTCGCTGTACAGCCGCGCGTCGTAAAACACGAAGATGTACAGAGTCACCATCACAAGCCCCGTAGGCCAACACCAGATGTTTTGACGCACCGTCAAGACGACGCTGATGACCCCCATGATGGTCGCCGCAAGCTCGATGGGGTTCATGGCGCCGAGAAGTAAAGCACCACCATTCCCAACAGCCACAGCGCCATGTTCGCGATGAATGGCTTGTCGCGCAGGATCAGGTCCGTGGGGGAGTCGTCGGTTTCACGGCACAGCAACAGATAGAATCGCGAGATTCCAAAGACCGTGAACGGGATTGTCGCGGGCAGATATGGCGACGCGAATGGCGTGTGGACCGACCGCAACGGCTGGTCTGGAAGCGACGAGGTCAGCGTGTAAATCGTGTACACCGCGATCGTCAGGCCGCCCACGAACAACACCGCAAAATTCAGCTGCTCCGAGTTGTAGTGCTTGAGCACTTTGCGAACCTTGTCCGCCCGCCCGGACTCGACGAGTCGAAGCTCGTTCATGCGTTTGCCAAGCGCCAAATACAACGCGAGAAGGAACGTACAAATGACCAACCAATTCGAGATGGCGACGTTGATGGCGAATGCGCCCGCCATCACGCGCATCACAAACCCTGCGGCGATGATTGACACGTCGATGTAGGGTACGTGCTTGAGCCGCAACGAGTACGCGAAGTTCATCACGAAGTAGCCCAGGATGATGCCCCCGGCTCGGACATCGATCAAAAACGCGGCCACGATGCTTCCCGGTGCGATGATGGCGGCGGCGGTGCGCGCAGCGGCAACCGGCAGCTGCCCGCTGGCGATCGGGCGGTTGCGCTTGATGGGGTGGTTTCGGTCCTTCTCGACGTCGAAGATGTCGTTCATCAGATAGACCGCACCCGCCGTCAGCGAGAACAACAAGGCCGCCGCCAGCTCGCGCGCGAGCAGTTCAGGCACCAAGAACGCCTTTGAAAAAGAACAAGGGCGCAAGAACAAACACGTTTTTGACCCACTGGTGGGGCCGCAAACTGCGCACAATGCCCTTGATGATGCGGGGCTCGGCGGTTGTTTTTCTTCGTTGGGTACCGTTTGACTCATGGGGCGCGCTTGCCTTCGAGGGGAGTTGCTTTATAAAGACTTTCCCGTGTGCTTGTCACGCGTTCGTCGCGACAGAATTTGCGACCTCAATCGCTGAGGTGCATCCTTTGCGGGTTATGCTGCGTGTGATGTTGAATGTTCATTGAAGCCTCCATAGTCCGTGCGCTCGTCCTGGTGGCCTATTTTGGGCTGCTGGCGATCTTGGCGTTCTACGGGTCGCACCGCTACCTGATGGTCTACCTGTACCGACGCCATCAAGGTCCGGATGCTAAACCGCTTCGGGAGTTTTCGACCGACGAGCTGCCGGTTGTGACGATCCAACTCCCGCTGTTTAACGAGCGTTACGTGTGTGAGCGGCTGATTGACGCCGTGTGTCGCATTGACTACCCCACCGACCGGCTCGAAATCCAAGTGCTTGACGATTCAACGGACGACACCTTTGACATCGTCAAGAGGCACGTTGATCGGTGGCAGGCCGAGGGCGTGGACATCAAACATATCCACCGCACCGACCGCGTGGGTTACAAGGCAGGCGCGCTCGAGGCTGGTCAGGCCGTGGCCCGCGGCGAGTTTGTGGCCATTTTTGATGCGGATTTCATTCCTCAAGAGGATTTCCTCCTTCAAACGATCCACCATTTCACTGAGCCGTCGGTGGGCATGGTGCAGACGCGGTGGGACCACATCAATCGCGGGTACAGCCTGCTCACGGCCGCGCAAGCGGTCTTGCTCGATGGGCATTTTGTCATCGAACACACCGCGCGAAATCGGTCAGGGCGGCTGTTTAACTTCAACGGAACCGCCGGAATTTGGCGCCGCTCGGTGATCGCGGATGCCGGAGGTTGGCAGCATGACACGTTGACCGAAGACCTCGACCTGTCCTACCGCGCTCAGATGAAGGGCTGGAAGTTCGTTTTCTTGCGCGATGTCGCCGTCCCCAGCGAGCTACCTGTCGAGATGAGCTCGCTCAAATCACAACAACACCGTTGGGCCAAAGGGTCCATCCAAACGGCCATGAAGCTGCTGCCGACAATTTTGCGCAGCGAACTGCCCAACTGGGTCAAGCTTGAGGCGTTTTATCACCTCACGGCCAATGCCGCATACCTTCTGCTCGTCATGCTCGCCGTGCTGATGCCGGTCGCGACCGTGATCCGAATGCACGAGGGGTGGATGATCACATTGATGGTCGACCTTCCGATTTTCCTCGGCGCGACCGTCTCTATCTGCACATTTTACTGGACATCCCAACGCGAGCTTGGCCGGCGCCGGATCGAGATCCTACGCCTCTTGCCCGCTGTGATGGGGTTGGGGATCGGACTGTCGTTGAACAACGCAAAGGCGGTTCTGGAGGCTCTGGTCCGCCACGAGACCCCCTTTGTGCGCACGCCAAAATATGCCATCGCGCGCCGTGATCAGTCGTGGACTGGCAAATCCTACTTCCGCAAGGGAACGGTGATGCCGCTGCTGGAGTTCTTGTTGGGTGCATGGTTCACCGCGTCCATCGTGTTTGTGATTTCAACCGCCCAAGACGGCGTGTACAGCCTTCCGTTCCTGATGCTGTTCCAGTTCGGTTTCTTGTACGTCGCGTGTCTGAGCGCGTGGCACGGAGTCAAAGCCCGCAGCGGGCGAGCTCGGGCGGCGCTTGATGTCATGGAAGCCACTTAACAGTTTGCCACTGTTTTTGCTTGCGCTGGGATGCGCCGCGCTGCCGTTCGCACCCTCAGATGGTGCGATCCTCGCGGTGTACGCCGCGTTGTTCGTTCCCTACGCATGGGTGTGTGCCCGCGCCAATCACGTGCCTATCGCCTGGATCTGGGGCGCTGCGATTTTGGCTCGGATGGCGTTGATTGGGCATGACCCCTTGCTCTCCGACGACCTCTATCGTTACGTGTGGGAAGGCCGCGTGTGGTTGGCGGGCTTCAACCCATTTGTGCACCCGCCGGAGGCCACCGCGCTTGCGGCCGTGCGCGATGCCGAGATTTGGCCGCACATCAATCACCCCGAAATCCCCACCATCTATCCGCCCGTCGCCCAAGGGCTGTTTGCGTTCAATGCGTGGCTTGGCGGGGGGATGACCGCGCTTCGTGCGCTGCTTGTGGCGGTGGAGCTGGGCTGTTTCTTTGCGGCCGCGCGGGTCTTGAAGCTGACAAAGGCGACCCTAGCGTTGGTGTTGCTCAACCCGCTCGTCATCGTCGAGGCCGCGTGGTCAGGCCACATCGACGGGGTCGCGGTCGCCCTCTTGGTGCTCGGGTGCGCGCTGTGGGAGCGGAGGCGTGGGGGCGCGGGTCTGTTCTTGGGGCTGAGCATCGCGACCAAATTCCTTGGGGTCATCGGGCTGGCTTTGGTGCTTTTTGCGCCGTTGCGCGCGCGAGAGAGGCTTCGCACGCGCTTGGGATTGCTGACCATGGCCTTGTCCGTTGTGGCGTTGACTTACCTCCCGTGTTTGCCCGAGCGCCCGTCCGACCTGGGCAGGATTCGCGGCTTACGCGACGTCGTGGCGAAGCAATGACGGCGTCTTTCGTGTGTGGTCCGGACACTCCACCCACGGGTTGCTGGAACGCTGGGGAGACTCAGCGGCGACAAGGTCTTGATCCGGTTTTCGGCCTCGATGCGGTGGCGCTGAAGTTGGGCTGGGTCGCGTGGCAGGGACAGGTTCTGCCTTGCACGATTCCGCGTTTGATCAGATCGCGCAAACATTGGGCAAGCTCATGGGGCAGCCTGCGTTCTCGGTCTTCCTGTTTGCCGTGGGTGATCCGTGACTCCGTGGTGGCTGCGGTGCTGTGATGCTTTCGTTGTTGATGGTCGCACCCACCGTGCATCCTTGGGTATAAAGTTGTGTGGCTGGTTCCGCTCGCCGCTCGGCGGCTTGTAGGTGGGCATGGGGAGCGTTATTATTTAGCGGCTTGGTGACCTTAGGGTACATGGCATGGCTGAGCGATCGTGTGGGTGGGCCGTGGCTGGTGCCGTGGTGGGCAAGCGCACTGGAATTTGGGTTGGTGATGATCGCGGCTCTTGGAACGCCCCCATCGTCGCTACCCGCAAACAACGATCGGATTTGAGCGAGGCATTGTGCCGTTGACAGGGGTTTTTCCCGTCTGATACACCATGCACGGATTTCCTAAAACGACGTGCTTTGACGCAGGTTACGCCATGAGTGTTTCCGCCAAGTGGAAAATGCGCCTGTTGCCCTTGTGGGCGGTAGCGGCGCTTATGATCGTGACGGGCTGTGGCCCTGTTCAGTCGACCCAACGCATCAGCGAAGCGGCCGTAGCCCTTGAGCGTGCGCGTGTGGCGTCGGCCGACCAGAAGGCTCCCTACGAGTACTACAGCGCCAAGTTCTACATGCACAAATCGCGTGAAGAATGGGGCTACTCGGATTTCGAGGCATCGTTTGACTACGCGACCGAAGCCAAACGTGCGGCGGAAGCAGCGTTGTCCAAGGCCAAAGAAGACCCTTGGGCCGGCTCGCCGGCTGACAAGACCCTGACCCCTGAACTGATGAAAGACACGGGCCGCCCAGAGGGCAACCCAGCGGCCGATTTCGATCGTCTGACCCAAGAAGGGGAAGCGCAATGAACCGCTTGTTACTGCTCGCCATTGCTGGCGTGATGTTGTTCGTGACGTCGGGTTGTACCACCGGTGCAACCCTTCGTGGTCGTGCGATGGAAATCCAAGCGATCAATAAGTCAATCCACGACCGCGCGTACAACTGTGCGCCCAAGCAGCTCGCGTTCTCGGAGTCGAACGTCGAGTTCGGTCTGTACGAGCTGCGCCAAGGCAACTTCGTCAAGGCTCGAAACCACCTCGATCTTGCGGAACAAAACGCACGTCAGGCAGACCAGCTGTCCGACCACGAAGAGTGTCTGGACAACACCGTCGCGATCGTCGTCGAGAAGACGCCGACCGTGAAAATTGAGCCCAAGCCTTCCGACCAAGACGGCGACGGCATCCTTGACAATGTGGACCAGTGCCCTGTCGATCCCGAAGACTTTGACACGTTTGAAGACGAGGACGGCTGCCCAGACAAGGACAACGACAAAGACGGCATTCTTGATCCGGCCGACGTCTGTCTGTTTGTTCCGGAGGACGTCGACGGGTTCCAAGACAACGACGGTTGCCCAGAAATCGACAACGACCTCGACGGCATCGCCGACATCAACGACCAGTGCCCAGACAAAGCCGAAGACTTCGACGGGTTCCAAGACGATGATGGATGTCCGGACAACGACAACGACGGCGACGGCATCGCAGACGTGCTCGATCAATGCCCCGAAGAACCCGAAGTCTACAACGGCAACAAAGACGATGACGGTTGCCCAGACAAGGAATCCAAAGCGAAGATCGAAGGCGACCAGATCAAACTGAACGAGAAGGTCTTCTTCAAGACGGCCAAGGCCGATATCTTGCCGCAGAGCTTCGGTTTGCTTGACGATGTGGTTGCGATCCTTCGTGACAACCCGAACATCAACATCCGGGTCGAAGGTCACACGGACAGCCGTGGCAGCGACAAGTCCAACAAGAAGCTGTCCGATGCACGTGCCTCCAGCGTTCGACTGTACCTCATCGAGCGCGGCATCGATCCCTCACGCATCGAGTCGATTGGTTACGGCGAGGAACGCCCCATCGACGACAACTCGACCGAGGCGGGTCGCGCGACCAACCGTCGTGTTGAGATTCACATCACAAAACAGTAGATTGACCGCCCTCCGCTTTGGGGGTCAAACACTGAATGGTTGGCAGAATGCAACGTGGAACGCTTCCGCGGCCCTTGGGCCGCATCTTTGCTCTGATTCTCGCGGTGTCATCGTTTGCGATGGTCACCGTCGCGCAGCCTGGCGTGGTGTGGGCTCAGGATATCGAATCCAAGCTCGCCAAGGCATTGGCATCTGCGGTCGACGACTACGATGTGCTGCAGATCCAAGACGCCGAAAAGCGGCTCGAAGACGCGATCAAACTCGCCGACAAGAACAAGTTCAAGGGACCTGCACTCGCCAAGATCTGGGCGATGCTTGGTGTTGTGCGGTTCGCCGCGACCCGCGACGAAGCCATCACCGAAGATGCGTTCGTGGCCGCGGTCGAGAACGATCCCAAAGTCGAGATCGACCCCAACTACGCCACGCCCACCCTTGATGATGTGATGAAGCGCGCCCGAAAACGCGCTGCGCCGGCCGCAACGGACACAAACACGCAGCCTGCGGTTTCAGAGCTTACCCACAAGCCCATTGCCACGGCGGACGCCGGGAAAGACCTTGAATTTGAGGCGTTTGTCCCCGCGGACATGCCGGTCTATCGCATGTTTGTCTTGTTCCGCCGCTTCGATGAGCCAGACTTCAATCGTGTGGAAATGCAGCCGACGAACAAGACCCGTTTCGCGGCCAAGATTCCCGGAAAAGAGATTCGCACCAGCCAGATCGACTACTTCATCTTTGCGGAGGATCGAGGCGGCGACATCATCGCGAAGGTCGGATCGGACAACGAGCCCCTGAACATGGTGGTGCTCGGCAGCTCGAACTTGACTCAGGAAGACCCCAAAAAGAACGAACCCGCACCGACGGACACGGCCGGGCGAAAATGGGTTTCGATCTCCCTTCTGGGCGGCACGGGCGGCGGGTTCTTGGCCGGCAGTAAGGCGACCGCCAACCCAGAAACCGATGTAAATCCTGGTGTCGCTCCTGCCTTTGGGCATGCGTTGCTTGATGTGGGCGTGCTGATCTCCCCGACCATCCAGCTCGGACTGTACTTCCGTTATCAGTTCGCCCCGTCGCAGGATTTCACCAACCTCGTCATCGACCAGGGTGGCGGCTTCTACGACACCAAAGAGGAATGCCTTGGCCTTGGCCTCCCGGGCGATTGTTTGATTGGCCTGAAGTACAAATGGTTCTTCCAGAACACAGACTCGATGCGCGTGTACTCGTCGATCGGTTCCGGGGTGGGTCGGGTCCGCAACTGGGTGCAGCTGCCAAAGCTCGCATCATTGCCCGTGTGCGCCGGCAAAGAGACGTTTGCAAAGGGCAGCGATCAGTACTGTTACCTCAGGGACACCGTTCGTACCGGTTGGGTCCATTTTGGCGTGGGTGGCGGTTTGGCGTTCCCTCTGACCGACTTCATGGACTTCACGACGGACTTGTACCTGATGCTCCTCGTGCCAGACACCTCGGTCAACGTGGACCTGTCGGCAGGGCTTACATTTCGGCTGTAGACCGCCGTCCGGCCGGTCAAAGCCCATCGGCAACGATGGGCTTTTGTCGTTCTTGGCTAACCCGTCATCCGAGCGAGCGTCTCGAGCATGCCGCGAGCTGTGCCGATAGGATCGGCTGACTCAGCCGGTGAGAGGCTGTAGATCAGCTTCATGTCCGCCGTCAGACGCAGCTTTCCTCGGGTGACCTCGATGAACTCCAACACCTTTTTGGGGTTGAGGGTCGTGGTCGCGTTCAGGTCGAGCTGCATCGCTGACGGCCCGACGTCGAGCTTATCTGCGCGCAGGTCTCGCAAGCGAATCTTTAGTTCCACCACGTCCTTAAGATTCAAGACCGGTTGTGGCGCCTCGCCGAAGCGGTCACACAGTTCGCCGTAAGTGTCGAAGAGTTCCTCCATCGAGCGTGCCAGCGAGAAGCGCTTGTAGAACATCAAGCGCAGTGACGTCGCCTCGATGTAGTCGTCCGGGATGTACGCCTCCAAACGCAGGTTGACCTCGGGTTCGACGTCCGTATCGACCACCTGTCCGCGCAGGTCGTGGATCGTCTCTTCAAGCAGCTCGTTGTAAAGGTCGAGTCCCACCGCCGCGACATGGCCCGATTGGTCGTCCGACAGAAGATTTCCCGCGCCACGGATCTCAAGGTCGTAGGTGGCGACTTGGAACCCGCTGCCAAGCTCGGTGTGCATCTGAATGACCTCAAGCCGCTTCTCGGCGTCGTCGTTCAGTTTCTCTTTTGCCGGGATAAGCAGGTACGCGTAGGCGCGCTCTTTTCCGCGGCCCACGCGTCCGCGCAGCTGATAGAGCTGCGACAGGCCGAACATATCCGCCCGGTTGATGATGATGGTGTTGGCATTTGGGATATCCAACCCGCTCTCAATGATGCTTGAGGCGAGCAAGACGTTGGTTTCGCCGCGCACGTAGGAGACCATCACTTCTTCGAGGACATTCTCAGGCATCTGGCCGTGTGCGACCTTCACCCTCGCCTCGGGGATCAGTGCGCTGAGGTGCTCACGCATCTCTTCGATCGTTTGCACGCGGTTGTGCACAAAAAACACCTGCCCTCCGCGGGAGAGTTCGCGCATGATCGCCTCGCGCACAATGCCGTCGTTGAACCGCGCGAGGTGTGTGCGCACAGAAAGACGGTCATGGGGTGGGGTGGCGATGATCGACAGGTCACGGATTCCCAGCAAACTCATCTGCAGTGTGCGGGGTATCGGCGTCGCTGTGAGCGTTAGACAGTCGATGTTGCTGCGCAGCTGTTTGATCTGCTCCTTGTGGGTCACACCGAATCGCTGTTCCTCGTCCACCACAAGCAGCCGCAGATCACGGAATTCCACGCTCTTGCCAAGCAAACGATGGGTGCCGATCAAGATGTCGATCTTGCCCTCTTTGCACGCGTCGATGATGTCCTTGGATTCTTTGGTCGTGCGGAACCTGTTCAACGACTCGACCCGCACACCGAAGGGCTCACAACGCTTACGAAACGACACCAAATGCTGTTCGCAAAGAATCGTCGTTGGCACCAACACGGCGACCTGTTTGCCGTCCAACGCTGCTTTCATGGCTGCGCGAATGGCGACCTCGGTCTTTCCAAAGCCGACATCGCCACACACCAGACGATCCATGGGGCGGGGGCGTTGCATGTCCGCGAGCACTTCCTCGATCGCGCGCGCTTGATCTGGAGTTTCCTCGAACGGGAACGAGGCCTCGAATTCGTAGTACATTTCGTCGGGTGGCTGAAACGCGTGGCCCTTGCGCAGCTCGCGCTCGGCGTAGAGTTTCAGCAAGTCTTGGGCGATGTCCCGAATGTTGGCTTTGACCTTCTCTTTGGTGCGCTGCCACGTCGTGCCTCCGAGCTTGTCGACACGAACGCCCGTGGGCGAGCCGATGTACTTCTGTACCCGGCCGAGTCGGAACACAGGCAGATAGAGTTTGTCGTTGCCCGCGTACTCGATGTGGAGGAAGTCGTTGGCAATGCCGGCAACCTCAAGCCGCACAAGGCCTTGGTACTTTCCGATGCCAAAGTCGAGGTGGACGACAAAATCACCCGGCGAAAGGTCTCGGAAGTGGCTGATGGCCGCGTGTTCGGTCAACGAAGCGGTGGTGGCGGATACACCGCGGTTGCCAAAGATCTCGTGCCCCGAGATCACCGCAATGCTCAGCAGCTCGGAACGAAACCCCTCCGAGATTTCGCCGTGGTAGATCTCGACCACTCCGGCCGGAGGCGGCACGGGTTCGGTCACATCGATAGGCGGCTCAAGGATCAGTGGGTCTTCTCCCGAGCGCTTCAGCAGCGCCTCGAGGCGTTCAACTTGACCTCGGGTGCGGCAGGCAAAACAGATGCGTCCAAACCGCTGCTTCCAAAAGTCGAGGTCGTCTTGCAGCCACTCCATGGTTTCTTCCACGCTGTTGTGGCGCTTGCGTAGTTGAACAATGTCGGTATTGGGCCGCGCGACGAACCGGAATGTTGCTTCTTCAGGGGCCAGCGGGAGCGGCGAATCGGCGGCCTGAATCGCAACACGGCGAAACTCCACACGTGCAGCATGGCGTAAGCGATCAAGCGCCTGTGCTGCCGTGAGGTAGTGGTCCTCATAAGGAAACGACAGTTCTTTGTCGGCGATGGACTCGTCGGACTCCAGCCGGCGCTTCTCCTCAAGGTCGTGCGCGTTTTCGATCAGCGTCAGCGGGTCGTCGATGGCAAACAGGACGTTGTTTGGGAGGTAATCGAAGACATCCCCGAGCGCGTCGTAAAACGCGGGCAACATCGCGTCGATCCCCACAAAGTGCATCCGCGCGTCGAGATCCGAAGTGATCGCCGTCATCGTCTTGGACGGCACATGCAACGCACTTCCCAGTGCACGCAGGCGCTCTTTGGCTAACGGAATCGTCTGTGCGTTCAGCACCTCGGTGCGAATCGGGAAGACGTGGCATTGCGTAACATCGGCTTGGGTGCGCTGGCTTTTGGGGTCAAACGCACGCATCTCGGCGATGTCATCGCCCCAGCGCTCGATGCGCACGGGCAGACTGTGTGCGGGGCTGAAGACGTCGACCAGATCGCCGCGGATGGCAAATGTTCCCGGATCCTCCACCAGTGTGACCTCCGAGAATCCACACTGGGTCAATGTTTCACGAAGACGGGCGTTCCCCCACTCCTGACCCACAGCCAGTGTGTCCGACCACGACTTCATGGCGCCAACAGGCATCGTGCGACGCATGGCCGCACGCACAGATGTGACCACAAACCGCGGTGGTTTTGCCTGACACATTTTCCAAGCGGCGCGAAGCCGCGCCAACGTCAGCTTTCGGTCTGCGGATGCCTGGTGGTAGGGGCCGACGTCGAACTCCGGAAACAAGACGACATCGTCTTCCAGCGCTTCTTCACGTGTGCGGCTGACAAAGAGCGAGAGGTCCCGTGAGACCTCTCGCGCAGACTCCGCGGTCGAGGTGATCACCAAAATCGGCCTCTCCGTCCGACGTGACAAGTCCGCCAACAGTGCGGCCTTCAGCCCGTTGGAGGCGCCCACAACCTGCGCGTGATGCTCACCACGATCAACCCAGGTGATCAGGGGGTCGATGGGATAGCTTTCAGACTCGAGCGTGTGGGTCTCGGGTCGATTGTCCCCAGAGGTGTGCGGAAATGGATCGTTTTCTGACATGGATTTGGCCGGCGGATAGCTGAGGAGGCCGATTTATCGACCGATCGTGGGGTTGTCAATCGAACCCGTCCCGAACCCGGTTGAGTTGGATCGACCTTTGCACAACCACAGCGATGCAACACGGCACCGTTCGAATTCATGAAAAACACATAAAAATGAACCGAATGCGTAAAGATTCGTTGCTGGGTACAATTTGATTTGTTAGGTTAACCATAACACACCGCAGTAAAACTTGTTTTTGAAGGCATCTACCTTACGGTCAGAGAACCTCCATGCAGGTTGTGGTGAGGAGAGAAACGGATGACAAACGCGTTGATGACAACCTGGGATAAGACGAAAGGCCTGTTCCAGAACTTTCATCAGGACGAGTCAGGCGTGGCGATGACCGAATACATCATCGTTTTCAGCTTGGTGAGTTTGGGAGCGACGATTTCGCTCATCGGATGCGCCGTTTACGTGAAGGGCTACCGCGACTTTTTGGTCTGGTGGCTTGCTCACCCCGCGGTCTAAAGGCCGAGGGCAATTGTCCCTATGTGTGACCAAGTGTCACACGCCGGTGGAAGGCAAATAGCCGGAAGCCAAACGAAACAATGAAAATTGTTTCGGTGTCCGAGAGTGGCATGGTAAGTGCTACTTGTTCAGACGCACTCTAACGAGGCTATCGCTCAAACGGGCGTTGCTAGACTGGGAAACCAGTCGATAGAGTGGTGGAGGCTTCGGTCTTCACAGAACATTAAAAAAATGGCCTTAAAGGCCCGCATACATTGTGGAGAGTTAAGATGGACATCAAAAACCTTATGGTCGCATTTCACAACGACGAAGACGGCGCGACGGCTACGGAGTATATCATTCTCCTTATCCTCATCGCTTGTTTCGTGATCGCCATCGTCAAGGTCTTCGGCTCGACGGTTTCGTCGAAGTTCAACAAGGCCAACGACTCGGTCACCAACGACGTGACGTTCTAAGGCTCTTGCCTTTACGCAAAAAGCCGACCTTCGGGTCGGCTTTTTCGTTTCTTGCCATACGCTCTGCAATCTGCCTAACCTCCGCGCTTTGAAGCCACCAAGGCGACAGGCCATGGTCGATACCCAACGTTTCAACATAGGACCCGCCGCAGTGCGCATCACCTCAGTGGTGGCGCACGAGCTCGCGAGGCGGCATGGAAAAGTGGCGGTGTTGCAGGTGGTACCCTACGTGCCGCTGGACGTCGACAGCGTGGCGCGCATCCTGGAAAGCCTCGATGACCTGAGCTCGACCCATCGAATCCAAGGCGAGGATGGCATCGACTACTACACATTCGATGACACCACAGGTGCGGTGGACCTTGAGGCGGGCGCGCACCTCCAAGAGCAGCCGAACTTTGCGCGCAATGTAAGCAGTCTGTGCGACGATGCCGACTGGTCGCGTAAGGCGCGTGCTCAGCATGTGTTGCTTCAGCTCATCGCCACATCCACCCGAAAGACCTTCAGCTGTGACTTCCTCGCGTCACGCTCAAAGCTGCCCACGTCTAAGATTCAAAGCGCGCTAAACGATTTTGTCGCTCAGAAGTACGCACACATGGTTGTGGACGAGGATGAGGCGCTCTACATTTTTCCCGACCTAAGTTATCCTCCAGACTTGCTTGCGCGTAACCTGCAAGCCTTGGCGCCCTCAGAAGAGTCAGGCCGCACAAATCGCTTTTGGTGGTTTGTCGCAATTGCGGCTGCCGTTGTACTCATCATCGTTTTGTTGGAGTTGGTGTGAGAGTTTTGATCGCAGCCGCAGTATTCTTGGTCGCATGTGAGAAAGAACCCCCAGCCGAGCTCTCCGCCGCTCCAGAACCCGTCGAAGTCACGCAAGACGTCGGCGTGACCCCTGATGTCAGCGCTCCCGCTGCGAAAGAAGAACCCTTCTTGGGGAGCAGTAAGCCGCTTGATGGTACGCCTTTCGATCACATCGAAGGAACGCTCAAGCTCACCTACACTGGGCCAACCGGCGAGGTGGAACTTTTGCGTGGCGCGGGTGAAGACCAGTCGGTTTCGGGTAAGGCGATGCTTCAGACCGGAAAAGAAGTATTCGTCAATCGATCGACCGTCTTTGTCTTAAAGCCGCGGCGGTTGACCGCAAAAAAGGACGTCGAAGTCATCGCTCAGCGCTTTGATCGTGTTGCGAGCAAGACCGGTAAGGAAGACCTCCATGAGATCAAGGCCGGCGAAACGGTAAACTTGCTCAAAGCGACAGGCGGCGGCTCTTGCTGGATGTCCGTGCTCAACGACGATTTCATCGCGGGTTGCCCCATCCCGGACGACTTTTCGGGCGAAGACTGGGACGGTTCGCCGACGCCAAGCGAATACGTGTGGTGGATTCGTACGTCGATCAAAGGCGCCCAAGGTTGGATCCGCGTTGATGACAAAAATTTCTCGTGGGAAGTCAAACCTCCCAAGAAGCGGAGATGACATGCGCGCGGTGATTCAGCGCGTGTCACGCGCCCGGGTCGAGGTCGCGAACGAGGATGTGGGATCCATCGGTGCGGGGCTCTTGGTCCTCTTGGGGATCGGGCAAGGCGACGACGCGAACGACCTAAACTATGTGTTCGACAAGACCGTCAATCTGCGCATCTTCTCGGACGACGACGGAAAGATGAATCTGTCCCTGTTGGACGTCGGGGGTGACCTGTTGGTGGTCAGTCAGTTCACGCTTTACGGCGATGTTCGGAAGGGGCGCCGACCCAGTTTTGTCTCAGCCATGGCGCCCGAACCGGCAGCAGCGATGGTGGACGCGTTTGTCGCCAAAGCGCGAGCCATCGGGATCAACGTTCACACCGGGGTGTTCGGTGCTGACATGAACGTCGAACTGCTCAACCAAGGGCCCGTCACCATCTTGATCGATAGCCGCTCTGGAGGACAGTAATGTCGGAGACGATCTTCTCGAAAATCATCCGCGGTGAGATTCCATGCGATAAGGTCTACGAAGACGACCTTTGCCTGGCGTTCCGCGACATCAACCCAGCAGCCCCCACGCACATTTTGATCATCCCCAAGAAGTTCATGCTGAACTGTCTTGAGGCGACCGACGACGACAAAATGGTGCTGGGCCACATGCTCCTGAAAACCGCCGAGATTGCCAAAGCCGAGGGACTCGAAGGGTATCGACTGGTGATCAACAATGGGGTTGAGGCAGGTCAGTCGGTGTTTCATCTGCATATGCATGTATTGGGCGGGCGCTCGCTTTCGTGGCCTCCGGGGTGATCCGAAGGCTGGCGATGAGCTCTACCTGAACCTCTGGAGAGAATCCGTCCCATCGCAAGACCTCCTGTGCCAAACGCTTCCCGTCGCCCCGAGACACCAAGCGCTGGAGCGCGGACGGCTCATCCGCAGGTGCGTGCGGCAATCGTTGCACTCAGCGCAAACCATTCGTCCAGTGCTCGTACCAAATCCGTTTTCAATACGGTGCCAAGCACGGCTTGAGCACGCAACTCGACCTCGACAGGCACGAACGCGTAGCTGCCGGAGCTCGTTCCATAGGTCTTCTGCCGGATCCATCGTCAGCTGCTGTGACCCCACCATGACGTCAAGTGGGTGGTCGGGTATTCCACAATCCACGAGCAAGGGTCTCAAAGGCCCACACCGCCGACGTCGTCAAGGTCGATCAGCCGGTATCGACGGAAGTTGACAGTCGTGACGGACCGTAACCAGTGTTGTGCGTAAGGTGGCCATATGCCTCCGCGTGAAAAAGGCCTGACCTGGTGCGTTCATGCTGCGTCCATTCCGAAGGTCAGCATCTCTGGCAGACTGACTGGCGCTGGCTTTACCGGCAGTGCAAATCCCATCGAACCGCCCTCGGCCTGGGGATGCCTCCCTAGATCTTCGTCCGCATCCACAACGTATGCTGTGCCAACCTTCAATGCGGCAAGTAAGCGGCCACAGTGCGCGCTGCGGATCCTGGGCGTACCAAGCGCCCAATACGTTATTCGACGGCGTGCAAGGTGTCGGGGCAGGTCCAGAAAGGCAATCTGACTACAGTCTTGAAGGTTCCACCTCCCGAGAAGGCAGTCGGACAGTTGTCACGAGAATTTGCAGCTCTGGTGTGCGGGGCAGGTCGGAAATGTGGTGGCCCGCCAGGACGTCGCGTTGCCTGCTCCTCCATTTTCTGCGTCCAGCCCCGTCGCATGACCGCCACACGCCCTTCCATGACCAAGCCCCGCTGTCATTGCTGCCCAGCTCTTCCAGCAAGTTGGCGATACCAGGCCTTCCACCTTTGCGCTGGTAGCTCGAAGATAAACCCTTCCACCTGTTTGATCAAAACCGAAGCAAAGGCCGTCCTTCGTACAGGTTGCGACAACACCTGGCAACGGCATACGCACGAATCGAGCGCGGTACCAGCAGGTCAGCAGCCACTCGCTCGCGTTCGATGAGCTCTGTCGTTGTTCAGACGAAACTTCGAAGACGGATTGTTCGCACAGACACCAAAGCAGTCCGCAAAACAGACCTCGGTCCAAAGCCCTACCCCTTGCCGTCGGCTCAAACCTGTTCGTGGAGACGCCTGCAAGTGAATCGGCGCCCAGTCATCGTGCAGACGGCCGCCTTCCCACACTCTGAGCATGGTCGACGGAGCAATCCTCCGTGGCCAGTCCGTCGAGGCAGTGCAGAGATCATGGATCCGGGCAGACCAAGGTTGCCCAGACCACCATTTCGCCCAGACTCGGCTGATAACAGAATCGAAAGTTCCGCGGTAGGACGATCGGCCAGCAGCCCTCTCGCCGGCGTCTTCGCCGCCGCACACACTCAACTGAAGATCTCCAGGCCCGCTGGCGTATTATTGAGCACTCTTCTCAAACGCGTCCTGTGCAGGTCGTATCCGCGCGTGTCGACGTCTGCCATGAAGGTCGAAGCGTGTTAGAGATCCCATACGGAGTTGACAATAAAGGTGGCGCTCACCAGAAAGACGGGTGCATCTGGATTATTGGCGAGGTTTTGGCTCGGTTCGTGTGGTTACGAAAATGATGCGCCTCGTCGACGATCACCCAGCTGGCTGGACGTGTACCGGCGCTCGACTCTTTTGATGTGTGTGACTGACGAAGTCGATCCCAGGCAGCGTGAGCCCGGACGCACACTTGCACGTCTGCCGCCACATCTCAGGTCAGACGTGCGCGTGCAGATGACAATTGGCAGCCGCACTGCCTGCACGGCGACGCAGCCACGGCGGCTTGCGGAAGCGTTCGCGTGCCAGCCCAACGGCATCGGCCAACAGTACACCGCCAGGCTGCGTCATGGCCCCGACGGTCTGGCTGCAGCGTGAAACTCAGCCCGGCATTACCTGAACGTCCACAGGCTGGGTCAGCCACCAGGACCAGTTCCGTCAATGGCGGTGTTGGCTGCAGCCGTCCCCACGTGGTCAGCGACCTCCAGCGACGCAGAGGCCCCAGCGCCAGCGCGATCGAGTCAGTTGGATGCCAGCGCAATGGTCGTCGATGAACATCCCTGTTCGGCTGTCGCCAACCAGGCTTGCGTGACAGGCAACGTTGAATGCACCACGCGAAATTACATGTTGTACTTTCCACGTGCGCACGCGTTCCAGGGTACATCCAGAAACCGCACACTGGCGGTTTGACGACCATTGCTGCAGGTTGTGCCGCGTGCATCGTTTGTGGCGCTGGAAGTAGCCAAACGGTGTTCAGCGCCCACACTTCACCGAGATTGCGAATCAGGCGCGAATGCTCTGGAAATGTCTCAAGCAACCTTTGTGTTGGTCGAATCGGAACGGCGCCGGAACACCTGCCACAAAGGTTGGTTGAAGTTCATCGATCTCTCTGAGCCATCAGCAGCTTCTTAGTGTGTGCATACAAAGAAGTCACGGGTCTCCGTCAGCGGCGTCAAGGCCTCGCCAAGGTCATCGTAGCAGAGCCAGAAGGTCCGGCGATGTTCTGCGCGCAGATCGCATCATCAACACTGGACGCAGCAGAGGCATCGTCGTCGAGCGCCAGTTTTTGGCGTAGCTCGTCTTTGGTCCCTAGGAAGAGGTCGTTGGCTCCACGGGTGAAAACACCACCGGAACGGGTTCAAAATGCGCGTCCTCTTGCGCTGCATGGTTCCGAAGTACGGCCAGAATCGGCGGCACGAGGACCCGAGCGACCCATCAGTAGAAAGTTTGTGCCCAGCATTCGCAGTGGTCATGGGACCCAGACTTTGACCACCGATGGCAGCTTGGAACTCGAGCGCCGAACGTGAACACACGCAGGGTAGGTTGTGGCGTCAAACATCGCCCGCGAGGACTCCGAGAAGTCTTCGATGGATAGGATGTCATGCCGCCCGAGCACACGGATGCCTGCTCCTTGTAACGATCGGAACATCTTCAGGGAACCAACGCCACCAGATGTCCGTCTCGGCGGCAGTTCAAGGGAGCGTTCGAGAAAGATGTTCGCCAAATCCACCTGAGTTCCAAACGGTGCGCGCACACCGCGGCTGGCGGATGACGTAGATTCCGTTTGCGCAGCTTGCGTAACGACGACGCTTAACGCGGATTTGGCGCGGTCGGCGTTGTGCGCACGCACCCAAGGAGGTTGGTGACGATCAGATGAAGCCACCGTCTTGCGCTGGCCTCGGGAATTTGGCCGCCGGAGTCATGGTGAACGCCTGACCATCACTGTTTTGGGCGTCCCATGATGCGTTGGACCACCGCTTGGTATTGTTTTTCGACGTCGGTCAGCGCACGTTTCGCCGAGCGATTGGCCCGGACATGCGAAGGTCAATTTCAGTGGCGTGAAGCTCAGGTGTTCGGCATCGGCTCGCAAGCGCCTCAATCGCGTCTCGAGGACATGGACCGCGCTGGCTTTCTCCGCTGCATCGAGCGCGGCGCGAACTTGGAGGCTTTTGCCTGCCGTGGCAGTTCAGGTAAGTGCGTTGAAGTTGGAAGGCAAGACGTTGTGCGCGGTCACCTCGCAGCACGTCGGAGTTTGCCAACACACCCGCACGCGTGCGTCGAGACACGAGGTCAAACGGCTCGATCAAAGCATCTCCGGTGACAATGCGGTGGGTGAGGTTTGGCAACGGCGGCATGTTGGGCACAGCGTATTGAGGCGTCGCCGCCAACAGGCCATCCCAGATTCGCAGCTCACACAACCGCGTCGCCGTGTAGTTGATGTCCACCCCGTACAGGTGGTCATGCACCCAGCGTGCGAAGTCTGACGTGGTCGACCTGACCATCGACCAGAGTCCACAGATGTTTGAGATGATGGAGTGTCTCGAGGAGGAATGCGCCGGTGCCGGCCGCCGGGTCCAACACCCGAAAGTTGGTGAGCGCCTGCCGCAACTGGTCGCGGGTGTCCAAGTCGACCGTTGTGGACACCCACAGTTGGCCGGCCTTCTCCGGGGACCAACCGAGGCTTTGACACAAGTGCGATTCCAAGCCCTGGCGCACCATGGAACGGACGACATCCACAGGCGTGTAGAAACTCCCAGATTTCGCCCGGGCGTCGCCAAACATCAGACCTTCGAAGACTTTCCCGAGCATCTCAGGGTCGATGGAACAGTTGTGACTCGGGTCATCGTCACCCACCTCGAAGTGGTAACGCTCCATCAGGTTTTCAAGCACGTGGCACCACGTTTCATCGGGCCAGTCGAGGGCTGGATGGTTTTGTTCCACGGGTGTTGGGTCGAACAGACCACCGTTTAGAAACGGAACATCGCCCAGTCTTGTGATGTGCTCGTCGCGCTGGTCAAGAGGGGTGTTTAGCGCACCAAAAAACAACGGCCGAAGGACACTTCGGTAAAAACTTCCTTCGCGGTCACGCCCTCGCCACGCACGTAAGATGAAACGTCGGTCGTTATTGAGCGCGCTACGGGATTGCAGAAAGTAGAGGAAGAGCACCCTCAACAAGGTGTTCAGACACACCGCGTGCCGTTGTTCGGGGTCCAGGGGACCTTGGAGGAGGGTCTGGTCCAGAAGGTTCAGGGCCTGTCGAAAGCCGGAGAAGAACGACCGGGTGATCGTCTCGCGATCCAGGGTTTCCTCGAAGTGCCGCCGCACCGCTCGGCCGCGTTCGCGCTCGTCGGGTGACACCAACCCCGAAATCCTCAAACCCTCCAGCTGACGCAACCCCTCCAGCTCCGGACAATCCCGCGCGAGCACCATCCGCCGGACGTCGAAACCCCCATCACTTCGCTCCACCCCAAACGTCACCTCCAAAACCTCCTCGCTGACCCACATCCACAGCGTGACGTCCAACGGATTGCGGCGATGCACTTCGCGCATCGCCACGCGGCGCGAACGGTGCGACGGACCACCAGCTACCACGACAAGCCTCGCACCCACCGACGTCATCACCGTGACGCTGTGGCCCTCCAATACCCCCAGATTCCAGCCCGCAAGACCCCCTGCGCTGATGCGCACAGGACGAGACTCAAACCCCAACCAGCGCCCTAATCCGCGCCAATCGCCTGCTTGGACCAATGATTCAACCGATGCCATCCCACCCTCCGAACTGTTGTTTCGGAAGGGTTATCGGTCAATCGCCCCTAAATGTTGCGAATTGGATTCGAAGGCGCATAAGCGCCCGAAAAACATCGGTTAATCGATGTCTTCGTCGATCTCTTTTTCAAGCTCGTCCGCGACTGCGGCCGCGTTCTCAGCTGTGATGTCACGCTCAGCCTGCTGCTTGTATTCGATCGGGATCAGCGTGTCGTCCTTGGCTTCCACCACCGGCGCTTCTTTGACCTCCGGCGGCACCACCGCGGGGGTACCAATGCTGTCCGGATTGCCACCGGGCTCCTCGGGCTTCTTGTCGCAGCCCGCCATGAACCCGACCGCCAAAATCATCATGATAAATGCCTTCATTCTTGCTCCTCTCGCTCTGCTTCAGCCTTCAATCGATCCATCGCCTTCTTGTGGCGACGGTTCTCCTTCTCGCGAAGCATCTTCGCCTTTTCCACAAGGTTTGGGGCGCTTTGCTCCGTACCCAACGTTTCAAGCCGCACGATTTTTGCCATGCGGCGATTGTGTTTCTCCAGCTCGTTTCTCTGCGCAGTCAGGTTGTCCACGGGCGCGGCACCTTCATCCTCACCGCCCTCCGGGCTTGGCATCTCGTCATGCCCCTCGCCGGACTTGCCGTGGTCCTCGCCGGACTTGCCGTGGTCCTCGCCAGACTTGCTGTGGTCGTCGTTCGACTTCCCTTTCTCTCCGGATTTCCCGTGGTCGTCAGACGACTTGCCTTTGTCGTCTTTGTCTCCCTTGTCGGACTTGCCCTTCTCCTTCTGCTCTTTCTGTTCGTCCTTATCCTTGCCCTTGCCATCGGCAAACGCAGGGCCACTGACCAACATCGCGGCGCAAATCAACAAAACGTATCGCATCAATTCCTCCTGTTCAGGACCCCCCAAGTGTCCCCCCAACAACCACCTTTGTCTACCAACGCCCTTGCACCGCGCCCGTCGAGTCGCTAACGTCGCGCGCCGCGAGGTAGTGCATGAAAAAACTGATTCTTTTGATGGTTCTGATGGCCGCTTGCAGCGACGACGCAGCGCCTTCCACCACCAACAACGCCGACACGGGCACCACCGCAGATGCCGCCGGGGACGCTGCCAACGACACGGCAGTCCAAGCCGACGCGGCGCCGCAAGACGACATGGCAAACGCGCAACCCGACGCGGGCGACGATATGGGCATGCAGGTGGTCGACACATCTCCGCTTGGCGGCGACCGCCCCGTCGATCCGTTCCTGCCCGAGCCCTACGACAACAGCGTGGCTCACCCGTTGGTCATTGTGCTGCACGGCTACACGGCCAGCGGTCCGATCCAAAACGTCTACTTTCAGCTGACGAGCGTGCAGGACGACTTGGGCTTTGTGCTGCTCGCACCCAACGGTTTGGTCAACAGTTTCGGACAGCGTTATTGGAACGCCACCGACTACTGCTGCGACCTCAACCAGGCCGGAAACGACGATGTCGCCTACATCTCGGGACTGATCGAAGAAGCCAAACAACGATTTAACATCGACGCAAAACGCGTCTACCTCGTCAGGCCACTCCAACGGCGGATTCATGAGCTACCGCATGACGTGACCGCGCTGACGATCGCCGGGATTGTCAGCCTCGCAGGCGCCGCACCGCTCGATACATCCGTGGCCAGCCCTCCGAAAAAGTTGCGTGGCGCAATTGCACGGGACCGCCGATGCCACAATCCTTTATGGTGGCCTGCCGAGACCTTGACCGCAGGTTACCCTCTCCGCCCGCGCGAGCGTAGATTCTGGCGAGATTTTAACGGCTGCGACGCGAAAGCAGCACCCGCGATGCGATCGACATTACGGCCAGGAAATTGGCAGCAAGAAACCGACATTGAATTTACGACAATTGTGAAGGGGCGCGCGGGGTGTGGACCATTAATTTGGGCGGTCACACATCCCCGGCCTAAAGCCGCCTTCCCAACAAAGGTCATGGAATTCCTCCTCGCGCACCCCAAACCGTAATGGAATTTTTTCGCCGCCAGTCCTCGAGGACTCGAAGATCTACTCGCCCGCAGATGCAACAAATTGGCATTGCAAATGCGAAGAAGGCGAGTCGGGGTGGAAGTTGCCGTTTAGCGGAGGCCTTGAAGACGGCTATCGCGCCGTGCTTCTGGAGCCGACTTGCGAGCAACGTATTGCTCAAAATCTCGTCGTTCAAAGCGCCAAGCGAGGACGGTCTGTACTGCAACCAACCAGGTTGCATGGGACGAACATTTGCGCATGGACGACGCGTTTGTTGCAAACAACGCTTGTACGCGCGCGGTACCCAATGCACGCATTTCGCATCGCTTCGCGTCAAAGAAGACGCGATCAATCGTCCCAATTCCGTCGCGCGTACAACAAGCGCCCAAGCATCGACACCGTCGAACCCGATGTGACCATTCCTGTCATGTGGATGGCGATCGAGCACTCTACATCGACATCGCCGGCGACAGCCTGCAAACGTGGTTACCGCGTGCGGTCGACCGAGGCCCCGCTCAAAGAAAACGTCGCCGCGGCGTGCCTCATCCGTGCTGGTTGGCCAGAAGCCGCCAAGGAAGGGCTGCCGCTGCTCGACCCGATGTGCGGCTCGGGCACGTTCCTCATCGAGGCGGCCATGATCGCGACCGACACGGCGCCCGCGCTCGTGCGCACGAACTTCGGATTTTTGCGCTGGAAAAAACACCAGGCCGATTTGTGGTCGGAGCTCCGCGAAGACGCCGCGCGCCGCAGCGACGCAGGGCTCGAAAATTGTCCGAAAATTGTGGGTTACGACATTTCCGATGAAAGCGTCGATGCCTCGCGCGAAAATGTCGCAAACGCGGGATTTTCAGATCTCATCGATGTTTCTGTCGCCGACGTAAAACACATCAAGCCGTTTGCGCCCACCGGCCTAATTATGACAAATCCACCTTATGGTGTGCGCCTGCAAGACAGCGAAAAACAGGCGCATCGCGATTTGGGCGACACGCTCATCCGTGAATTCCAAGGCTGGAAAGCCAGCGTAATTACCGCTGGAAAAGAATTGGGGATGGAGCTCGGAATGCGCGCGAAAAAGGTGACGCAGGTCGATAACGGCCCCATCAAGTGTGTCCAATTACTGTTTGATATTGAAGAACGGAATATCTATCGCGAACGCAAGGTTTAGCGCCCTCCCTCAATTGGAGGGTGGAGCTGAAAAGGAGAATGGAAATGGCTGAAGCACAAACATTTATTCAGATGAAAGAGGACATGAAGACGGCGATGAAAGCCAAGGCCGCAGAACGCCTTAGCGCCATTCGCATGCTCATTGCGGCCCTCAAAAACAAACAAATTGATCTGCGCCGCGACCTCACCGAAGAAGAAATCATCGATGTGCTTTCGACCGAGGCCAAGAAACGTCGTGATTCGATCGAGCAGTACACGGCCGGCAACCGCCCGGAATTGGCAGCGAAAGAAGAGGCTGAACTCGAAGTGATTGCCGAGTACTTGCCAAAGCCGCTGACCGAGGAAGAAGTGATCGCGCTGGTCGAAGCCCAGATCGCGAAATCCGGCGCCGCGAACAAAAAAGATATGGGCAAAGTCATGGGCCCCGTGGTCGCTCAGACGAAGGGACGCTTTGATGGAGGTCGCATCAAAGACCTCGTCTTGAGCCGTTTGGCAGATTAAGGTTTCGGAACGCGCAGGGTCGAGCTGATCATCGCGCTGCCGCTGACCAAATACATCAAAACCAAGGGGTGGAAACCGGCGCCAAGGAAGCGGTAGTTTCCGCCCCAAAGTTGCGCCTCGATGTCGCCGGTCCAGCAGGCGACACCGAGCACCGCGACGAGCACCAAGCTCGTTGGGATGGGGGTGCCCTCGTAATATTTTACCTTGCCGGTTTCGTCGGACATCTCGGCCGACGTGACGTTGTAGCGCGCCAAACGCGAGATGCCGCAGCACACGAAATAGACCAATACGGCGACGTCCCAACCGCCTCGCATGCCCAACGTAAACGCAAGCACCGCGGGCGCGATGCCAAACGAGACGACGTCGGCCAAGGAATCCAAGTCGGCGCCTAGGCTCGACCACTTCTGCCGTTTGCGTGCGATCCAGCCGTCGAACGCGTCAAAGACCAACGACGCGGGCAAAAGCACAAACGCCAACCACAAAAAATTGAGCTCTTTTGTGTGCAAGTAATTCAGACACAAGAAAATCGAAACGGTGCCGCAACCCGCGTTGGCCAACGTGAAGATGTCGGCCAATGCAAACGTTCGCAGCATCGAAAAATGTTTTTTCTTCTCGCTCACTCGACCTCGATCACATGCAATTCATAGTGGTCGTACTCCCCCGTCTTTATCTCCTTCATGGCGGTCTCGACTCGCTTCTCGCCGGGCAGGAATTCGGGCAGGGAACTGTACACGGTCAACATCGAGTTGGTGACCAGTAGGTTGTTACTTTTATCATACAATCGGTATTCGAGGTTGAGCTTTTTCAACGTCTGCGAACCGACGTTGCGAATCTCCCATTCGGCTTCAAAGTAGGCTGTGTTCAGAATGCTTTTGCTTCGATCCCCAACTTTGACGCGCCTCTCAAAGATGTCGAGCTTGACCGATGGGGGCTGACGGATGTCCCAGATCACGTTGACTGGCACAAGGTCAGGATACCGCTCTGGCGCAACGCGAGACTCCATGGTCGTGACCACAAACCGCGCGAGCTTGACGCCCGGTCGGCTCTTCATCGTCGTCTGCATTTCGTGCACGTCGCCTGGGCGCATGTCGCCCTCGTGGGTGTCTAGGAATGTCGCGGCATGAACGACCTCGTTCGTCCCGTCCGCACCCACGAGCTCCAGCCGCCCGCTGATCTTCGAGAACTCCAGATTGCCTGTGTTTTTGAGCAGCGCCGCGTACGAGAAGTACGACCCCGAGTCGTAGTCGCTCTGCTCGATTTTGCGCATCTCCAACGTCAAGCCCAGCCCCTCGGCGGCCTGAAACTCAACCTCGATGTTGGATTGTGGGCTCGTGGGCGGCGTCGCGACCACCTTAACGGGGGGAGGGGCGGTGACCGGCGTGACGTTCTGCGGCGCCTGCGGCGTGCCCTCGCGCGGCGGAACAATCGGTACCCGCATCGTATCCGGTGAGTCGCTTAGGCTGACAAAAACGCCAGCTCCCACGAGCACGGACAGAATCGCGACCCCGGCGGCGAGCCGCCTTCCTGCGCGCGGACCGCGCGTGCGCGCGTCGCCGATCTCGCGCACAATCGCGTACGCCGTTTGGTACCTTGGATCGATGTCCAAGCATCGTCGTGCGTAATATTCGGCTTTCGTGCGGTGCTCGGGCTCTTGCGTTTCGCGGAACTTGCCCATGTGGCTCGAGGCAAGCCCCGACAAGATGCTCAACCGAGTGGGCGCGAGTCGCAGCGCGTCCTCGTACTCGGCGATGGAGTTGGACCACAGACGGTGGCTCGCAAAATTGGCGCCTCGCTCGCTTGACGCTTCAATCTCAGCATCGATCTTGGCGATGTCCTCGTCGCTCCAGCCGAGCTCGCGCACGATTTCGCGCAGATCGCCCTCGGTCAGGTCTCCCGACTTCTTCTGTCGAGCGTCTTCCAACGCCTCCACATATGCGCGCAAATCCATCGTGACCTCCTAGAGTGATAAGTGTCGTGCAAATCGACACATTCCCGCAAGCGCGTTGCGTCGCTGCCATGGCGTTGCTATGTCTTTGGCTCAAATCACACGCAAGGAACCGCCATGGCCAACATCGACAGCAGCCTCAAAGAAGAGCGCAGTTTTGCGCCCGACGCCGCGTTTTCCAAACAGGCGAATCTCACCCCTGAGCTCTACGCGGCGCTCAAAGCCGAGGCAGCAAGCGATTACGAAGGCTACTGGGCGCGCTTGGCCCGTGAAGAATTGGTGTGGGAAACCCCATTTTCGAAAACCCTGACCTGGGAGACCCCCTTCGCGAAATGGTTCGAGGGCGGAAAGCTCAACATGTCGGTCCAATGCCTTGACCGGCATCTGGACAGCGCGACGCGCAACAAAGCCGCGATTGTCTTTGAGGGCGAGCCGGGTGATCAGCGGACGTTGACCTATCAACAGCTTCATTCCGAGGTGTGTAAGTTTGCGAACGCGCTGGAATCGCTGGGCGTGCAGGCCGGCGACCGCATCGCGATCTACATGCCCATGATCCCCGAGCTCGCCATCGCGGTGCTCGGGTGCGCTCGCGTTGGCGCCGCGCACAGCGTGATTTTTGGCGGATTTGCACCCAACGCCATCCGTGACCGTGTTGAAGACGCCGAATGCAAAGTCATCATCACCGCCGACGGCGGCTGGCGGCGCGGTTCGGTGCTCCCACTCAAGGATAACGTGGATGCCGCCCTCAACGATGGATGCCCCACCGTCGAACACGTGATCGTCGCGCGTCGCACCGCAAATCACGTCGACTGGCGCGACGGCCGTGACCACTGGTGGGCCGACCTCGTCGACAACCAATCGAGCAAACACACCGCCAAATCGTCTGACTCCGAACACCCACTCTTCATCCTCTACACCAGCGGCACCACCGGAAAACCCAAGGGCGTCGTGCACGCCACCGCCGGTTATGCGCTGACAAAACTGTCGTCGCGCTTGGCTTCGACCTCAAACCCGAGGACATGTACTGGTGCACCGCGGACATCGGTTGGGTCACTGGACACAGCTACATTGTCTATGGACCGCTGCAAAACGGCGCCACCGCGCTGATGTACGAAGGGGCCCCGAATTCGCCGCACCCAGACCGATTCTGGGACATGATCGAGCGCCACCGCGTCACGATTTTTTACACCGCGCCCACCGCTATTCGTGCCTTCATGAAATGGGGCGACGAATGGGTTCAAAAACATGACCTGTCGAGCCTGCGACTGCTCGGAACCGTGGGCGAACCGATCAACCCTGAAGCGTGGATGTGGTACCGCGAACTGATCGGCGGCAACCGATGCCCCATTGTCGACACGTGGTGGCAGACCGAGACGGGCGGCATGATGATTTCGCCGGTTCCCGGTGTGACCACGACGGTGCCAGGGTCAGCGACGCATCCGCTGCCCGGCATTGATGCGGCGATCGTCGACGCCGAGGGCAACGAAGTTCCCGCGAACTCCGGTGGATTCTTGGTCATCCGCAAGCCGTGGCCAAGCATGTTGCGCACGATTTACGGCAATCCCGAGCGCTTCAAGAACGGTTATTACGGTCGCTTCGAACAAATGTATTTCGCAGGCGATGGTGCGCGCACCGACGAACACGGCAACTTTTGGATTATGGGCCGCATCGACGACGTCATCAACGTCGCGGGCCATCGTCTGGGAACCATGGAGATCGAAAGTGCGTTGGTCAGCCACCCGGCCGTGTGCGAGGCCGCCGTTGTGCCACGCCCCGACGACCTGAAAGGGCAGGCCATCGTCGCCTTTGTCACGCTCGAGGGCGGACACGAGGCGAACGACGACATGGCCAAAGCGCTGGGCGAACACGTCGCCCATGAAATCGGCGCCATCGCCCGGCCGTCCGAAATTCGTTTCTCGGACGCGTTGCCCAAAACACGCAGCGGAAAAATCATGCGACGCCTGCTCGCCGACATCGCGTCAGGGCGCCAGACCGGCGACACCACCACCCTCGAGGACGCCTCGATCTTGGACAAACTCCGCGACGAATAACGGCGATGGACCGAAATTAGGCTTCGCCCAATGGGTCGGCAAGCTCCGGTTGCCCAATGGCCGAACCGCACCGGTGGGACCGGGTCGGCAACCTCCGGTTGCCGAATGGCCGAAGGCCAGGTGTTCGCCCAACGCACTGGGTCGGCAAGCTCCGGTTGCCCAATGGCCGAACCGCACCGGACCGGGTCGGCAACCTCCGGTTGCCGAATGGGCGAACCGCACCGGTGGCTGGGTCGGCAACCTCCGGTTGCCGAATGGCCGAAGGCCGTAGTTCGCCTAACGCGTATCGAAGCTGCCCCATTCCCATGGACCGGCAGCCCTGGCCGGCGTTGCGACGTGGACCTAAACCACGTCCACAACCGTGCCCGAATACGAGCGAAACGACGAGGGCACCTTCGAGATGACGTGTACCAATCGCCTCTCGCCGGAGTGAATCGGAGGCCCACCCGTCCACGCTGCCAAGACCTCACGTTGGTCGAGCACGTTTTTGTCCGAATCAAAAAAAGAAAGCTCGAGCTTCAAGACCGAAACCGCCTGCCCCTGATTGTCGACCTCGATCGTCAGGTGGCAAAATCCCTGTCTGCCGTCGCCAAACGGGCGGAACTCGCGCAGCCGTTCACGAAACACGATGTCCACGCCCACCGGTACCGTTGCCTGCCAATCGAGCATTGCCTCAACCGGGGCAGCGACCGGTTGGAACGGCACGATGTCCAACACGTCGGTGGTGACGACTACGCCATTGGCGTCGCTTCGTACCGGAAACGTCACGTCGAAGGCTTGGCTATCGCCGGGACGCAGATTGCCTTGATGGCTGCCCAGAATTTCGGAATCGAATCTCCCCACCGAAACCCCGTTGTGGCTCGCGTGAAAGACGACCGACAATTCCCGAACAACGCGTTCCCCGGTATTGGTCACGACGCCTGTCAGATGCACCATCGGTTCCACGCGCGCCAACATCGTCGCGCGATCGACCCGTAATTTTAGGTCATCGACGTGGCTCGAAAACTCCACCACGATATCGGGAGCGGGCAACGCTTTTGGAGTTTTTGAACCCAAGAGTTTGCCGATCCAACCAAACAAAAGATCGAAGAGGCGTGCAAACATCAAAGCCCACCGTCGGTTTTTTCGTTGGCCAAATCGGCGGGGACCAAACCCCCGGCGTCGGAAGTTTGTGGGTCTTGCGTTGGCGTAGTCGAGAGATTCTCGGAAGGCGCCAATGGCGTATCTTCTTGTGGCGGCTTCGGCGCGGGTTTTGGCGGTGGCACCGGCAGTTGCGACAACGCGGCTGGGCGCGGAACAAAAGCCAACGCGTAACCCAGGATATTAACGACCTCGTCGCGCGTGTAGTCGGCCGCGATGTTGACGTAGTTGTCGGTCGCCTCGCAACGTACACGATTAACGAGGTTGCCAACCATCCCACGCGCCAGGAAGGGCACTCCCGAAATTAATTGTTTTTTCATGTCCGGACACGCCGCCACGAATTTTTGTGCGTCCGCTCCACTGGTTAATTGGAGGTCGATTCGGACCTGTGGCGCCTCCGGATTCAAAATTGCGACCTTTCCCGTCACAAACCGAATTTTCCCGATCCCAGGCAGGATCGCCATGGCGCCATTTCCACTCATCAGCAGCAAGGTGTTTTCCGGTGCGGCTTTCTCAATCTGTTCCAAGCCATCGAGCATCGACACGTTCGCCTGGGACCCAGCTCGAAGCTCGCTGTCGGCGGGAAGTTCATTGGTCAACTGGGGCAACCATTCGGGTCGCGCCAAAATCGCGAGTCCTGGTTTCGCCAACAAAAATGGTGCGGGATCTTGGTATCTGGAATTCGACGGCACCAAATCTCGCGTTTGAATGCCTCAGTAATTTCGCCAAGCGCTCGGCGTCTCGAATCGCGAATCCAAGGCAGTCTTCATCTCGGAATCCGACATCGTGTGCCGAACCGCCAAAAACGTGTGCTGGATGTATTGCGGCATGGCCGACGCCATGAACATCGAATCGACATCGACCACGGGGTCCACACCCGTGCTCTCGAGCGCGATGCGGTAGTCCGGCACATTCATGATGATCTTGCGCACCGGCTCCTCAAGCGGCGTTCCACGCACACGGTCAAGGCGCAGCAACGCCGTGAAGATCGCATTCCCGGGGCCGTAGGCCTCCATCGACGGCAGCCCCGAGGGACCCGAGCGGTCCATCGCCGGCAATTGTTCACCCTCAAACGGATTTTTTGTGTTTTTCGCGAGCTCCTTACGTGGTGTCTCCTTTGCGGGCCGTTTTACCGGTGTAGGTTTTGGATTCTCGGGTTTTATCTCGGGTTCAGGCTCGGGTTCAGGCTCTGGCTCCGGTTCGGGCTCGGGTTCTGGCTCAGGCTCGGGCTCGGGCGTGGGGTCCGCGTGGACAAACACTTCGGGCGGGCTCTGGAACGACCCACCAAGACCTTCAAGCCGATCGTGATTTTCCAGCCACTCCACGTCCAAGTCGGCGGTCGCGCTCGGCGAGAACGAAAGAAACGCCGCGCCAAGAATGCTCGCGTGCACCGTAAAGCTCAGGGCGAGTGACATAAGCGCAACGCGGCCCACATGGTCATTCCACGTCACCAAGGGCTCCAAATTGTCGTGTGTGTCGTCGCTCATCGCCCATCCGTCTTGGATCTAAGACGTGCGTGCCGTCCGAAAATTCCTCGGCGTTCCTACATCAACCACGCCTGAGCAAATCCCACAAGCAACCCCAACACCGCCCCCACAAGGATCAATTTCCACTCGTCCTCTTGAAAGATGGGCCGCAGCAGTCCGGTAAACTGGTCCGGCGGTAGCGCCACCAGGCGCTCGTGCAAGGTGTTTTCGATGTCCATCGCCCCGTGCGCGTAGTTTTGTACCGCAAAGATGGGGCCATCGGTCACGCTTGCCACGATCTCGTCTGCGATGGTGTGTTTGAGCGCCTCGTAAGCCTCGCCGCCGATGAACACCGTGGTCACCGCATCAGGCAGCGCGTTGTAGGTCGCCGCCACGTCTTTGACGTGGCCGTCGACGATTTCGAGCAGCCGCGTGGTGCCCGGGCCATCCATCAAGGTCTTCAGCAAGTTGCGAGTGTTGACGATATTTTGTGCGATCAAACGCGAATACGCCTCGCTGACCTCGTCTTGGCGTTTCAAAAACGATCCCTGCCACGTCCACCCGAAAATGCGTTTGGGTTCGACCGGCTCGAAAATCATTTTCAGGGCCAGGTAATTGGTCGCCCAGCCGATCAAAAATCCGACGGTGGGCAAAATCCAAAGTGCCTGAAAAAACGCCCAGAGGCCCATAACGACGAGGCCAAACGCGAATCCGAAATAGAATCCCGATTTCTCGATGAATTTGAACTCCTCACGTCCACATTCCAAAAAAATCTGATTCAAAAAAGCGCGGTCGGCCAGCAACGCTTGCACCGCCATGTGTTCGAGGTCGATGAGTTGGTCGACCTCAAGCTTGAGGTCGATCACGGACTGTCGCACGACTTCCGGTGCTTTGGCTTCGACGCTCGCGTAGATCTCGTCTTTCACGGCGTTGGGCACGAGCGCCCACAGCTCGGGATGCGTTGATTTAAGGGTGGTGTTGACGATGCGCTTCAGGTGGGGCGCAAATGCCGGGGCCAGCGCGTCTGCCACGCGGTCTGGGTCGAGTCGGTCGATCACCTCGTCCACGCCGACAAGTTTGGTGGTGATGAGCTCCACCGTGCGGCGCGCCATCGACTCAGCTTTGGCGGGGATGATGCCCTGCCAACCGATGGGCCTCACGCCCACGTAGTCCACCGGGTAAAATGTCATCTTGAGCGCGAGAACGTTGGTTCCCCAACCCACGACAGCGCTCGTGATGGGGATGCTCGCGAGCACGAGCAGCTCTTGGACAAACGGGGTCATCAGGCACCGAAGTAGCGTTGACGCGTGTCCGTGTACCACTTCAGCAGGCCGTCTGCCCAGTTCATCGCGAGCTGATCGGCCGCGCCCAAATCGGCTGACCAATCGCGGTTCGCCAAGCGTGCGGTATACGCCCGTGACAGCAGCACAAACGCCCGGTCGACCTCGACGTCCTCAAGGGTATCCAGAATCGTCAGTGCGTCCTGCGCCGCCTTTGTCGCGTGTTCGATCTCTTTGCAGTGATTCGCCGCCAACTGCACGAGGTATGCGCCGCGTGCGTCGTTCAGCGGGGTTCCGACACGTTGCCAATATCGACGGGACGCCGTGGCCAAGGGCAACAATGTGTGCAGCTGTTCTTCGGTCAGTTCGGCGTTTTCGACCGCGATGGAAACCGCATTGTTGGTCGACACCGCGATGGCGCGCTCGGCGACGTGGCCGGCCGTCATCGCGTCCGATGCACGCACGGTTTGAAGCAGGTCGCCAAGTCCGTCGAAATTCCCGCCATCGATGCGATG
The DNA here is from genome assembly GCA_041390025.1 of bacterium. Classification (GTDB taxonomy): domain Bacteria; phylum Myxococcota_A; class Bradymonadia; order Bradymonadales; family Bradymonadaceae; genus JBFFMO01. The sequence continues at coordinate 14,719 of JAWKQR010000016.1, read as the reverse complement.
TTCCGCGCTTAACGCCGCAGCCCGGACAACCCACGCTGCAAAGTTTTCGGGATCCCATTGAAGCAAGGTGACAAGCCGAGGCGTGACGTCTTGACCTAAAATCGTCGCCAACAGATAGGCATCCGCTAGGATCGTGACGCGTCCTCTGCCGAGGTGAGCCGGTGAACCACTTGGTCGATGACGTGGCCGTTACGTGGATCGGCCACGTTCAAACCTGACGACGTGTGTCCAGATCTGACCACACGCGCTCTTGCGAATTCGACGCGTGAGGAAGCAACTCCCGAAGACGCTGCTCGACCCCCGCGGGGTCGGTGCCGTGATCGGCCCAGCACGTCTTGATCTGTGCGGCAAAATCCATGGATACCTCAAAAACCGCGCGCTTGAACGGAGGTCGTGTCCAAATCGGTGATCTCGCCTTTTATGTTAGCGTTTTCGAAGGCCACTTCCGAATCTGTCGCAGCGCGCCGAATCATACGAAACTCGTCCAACCGACCGATAAACGGCGTCGTTCCGTCGAACGTCGCACCCACCGCAAACTTTTCAGCCAGACTCGCTTCGCCCGCGCTCAAAATGGGTTGGGAGTCGACGCGGTTGCCGTCGATCCACACCGTTAGTTGAGGCATCTGGGATTCACGATCGACGGTGAACACCAAGTTGTGCCAACCCCCGCCGCTGCCAAACTCGCCGCCGGCTTTGACTCGTCCCGCGTCCGTACAGACATCATCGTTGAATTGTGTGCCGAACTCGACTCTGACCTGACCGTCCTCGGTCACGGCGCGCCAACCGACACAGTCTTTCATCGCATCGACCAACGTGGCGTTTTGCGTCGTGTCTGAGCTCGCGTACCACAAAGAAACCGTCAGAACGTCGCCATCCGCGACGTGAATAGCCCCAGGCGTGCTGGGTGTCGCGGAAAACACCTGCCCCATGGTTGTCGCCAACCCAGCGCCTTGCCCAACGCCGTCGCCGGTGTTGCACGGTTGAGCACAGGCCCCCTGTTCGCCGTCCACGGAATTGCCTTCGGTAAAATTCTTTGCGAAATGGTAAACGGCGGAAAACTCCTCCCACGTTTGTGCTGGGTTGGACGCCACTGCCGTACTACCCCAGTACATCCAGATGTGGCTCGCTTGGTCGAAGTCACCGCGCACCCAATACGTCTCTGCGCTGGCGATTCCGCTGCGTTCGTGTTCATGGATGTAGTCGCCGCCCTGAGACGAGAAAAAGCGCACCGTTTCGGGGTTGAAGGCAGGCAATTTGTCTCTCTGGAGAATGGGCACGTCGACCCGTAACACCGTGTCCTTTTTTCCCTGCCGTAGGTCAATGCGCACCCGGTGTGTGTAGGCGTCGTCCGCCCACGGCGTCTGGTCGCCCAAATCCGGTGGATCCGCGTCCGGGGGATCGTTGGTATCGCCGCTCCCGGTGGCGTCCGAGCTGCCCATGTCGTCAGCCGTAGAGACATCGGGTGTGGCGGCGTCCACACCGAGGTCGGGACGCGAATTTGTAGTGTTGGGCGCGGCTTCGATACATCCGGTCGCCAAAGCGAGGCACATCAAAACAATCGGATTTTTCATCGCAAAAACCCTCCTACGCACTAAAACGACACGCGGCTTTGGACCGTCGCTAAATTGACCACCGCAACGGCGCCCTTTGTGTTGTCTCGCTCCAAGACTACCTCGTCTGGCGCAGCCACTCCGCGCCAAATTCGGAGCTCATCCAACAGGCCATCAAATGACTCCACACCGGTCCGGTTCGCGCCGAACACCACCTTCGAAGAGAGATTGGATTCGGCCTGCGAGGTTATGGCGGACGACCCAATCGACACACCGTCATGCCAAGCCATGAGGCTAGGCGTGTTGGTGTCGCGGTCGATGGTAAATGCCAAATGATGCCATTCATTGGGAGTGTAGGGCGTCGCCACGCGGGTCGAGATCGTGGCGCAATCGCCGGCGTTGTCTCGCGTCCCAAACTCGACGACAACCTGGTCTGCGACAAACGCTCGCCAACCCACACAATCCGACATCGCGTCGACGAGCGTCATCCTGTCGGTCCGTCGATTGATTACCACGATACAACAACGAACCGTCAGTGACTTCCCGGGGTTGACGCGGATGTCCGTGACTGGCTCGGGTATCAGCTCAGCCCGTTCGCCCGCGGATGTGACCAGCGCGGAGTCACCCGCCAGACCAGCCGCCGTGGTGCAGTTCATGCACTGCACACTCTCGGGCAACGACGACCCGACCGCCGCGATCGCAACGGCCTGCGACGCGAAGTGCATCACTGCCACATGGTCCTCCCACGTCTTGCCGGCCGAGGATCTGTCCGAGTCGCCACCCCAATACATCCAAAAGTCTGTGCCGAGTTCAAAGTCCCCACGAACCCAAAACGTCTGAGCTTCCCCCGCGCCGTTGAGCTCGTATTCATGCGTGTATTCGTTGCCGTCCTGCGACACGAACACGACGCTTTCGCGCGAAAAAGTTGCATGCACGCTGCTCGCTGTCAAAACGACACGCATCCGAAAGTCCGAAATGTTGCGGCCATTGCCGCCAAGCGTGATGCGAGCGCGGTGCGAATAGCCGTCGTTCCACCACGGCGTGGGGTCAGGAGCCATGTCGGGCGCCGACGCGTCGGGCATGTCTTTGTCGTTGTCCGAATCCAAACCGGCAGCGTCCAAGAATGCGCTATCGGGTGTGCTTCCCATATCGATGGCCGAGCCCGTCGGAGTGAGCTCTCGATACACGCCGTGAGCGAGAGCGACATCACACAGGTGCAGATCAGTCGGTTCAACATTAGCCTCATACGGTCAACAATGTCCGCCAGTGCAACGGGAAGTCGTTGCGATTGCACCTTTGTCGGCATGGCGTCGCAGTTTGGTCACATGTCCATTGCTGAACGGGCGACGCCCACCGTGGGATTGGGTCGGCCATGTCCCACAGCAATGGGCGACGCCCACCGTGGGTTTGGGTCGGCCATGTCCCATTGCCGAACGGGCGCAGCCCACCGTGGGTTTGGGTCGCCCATGTCCCATTGCCGAATGGGCGCAGCCCACCGTGGGATTGGGTCGGCAATGTCCCATTGCCGAATGGACGCAGCCCACCGTGGATTGGGGTCGGCCACGTCCCATTGCCGAATGGACGCAGCCCACCGTGGTTTGGGTCGGCCATGTCCCATTGCCAAATGGGCGACGCCTCCACCGTGGGATTGGGTCGCGTCATGTCCCATTGCCGAATGGGCGAAGCTCACCTTCCGCGCCACGGATTCGGCTCGGTTGGCCGTCGCACGTGGCCGAATGGGCGCAGCCCACCGGGATTGGGTCGGTAATGTCCCATTGCTGAATGGCGACGCCCATCACAGGGATTGGGTCGGCAATGTTGCCGAATGGGCGAAGCCCACCGTGGGATTGGGTCGGCAATGTCCCATTGCCGAATGGGCGAAGCCCACCTTCCGCGCCACACGGAAGCTGCCGCTCCATGGGTTTGGGTCGGCAATGTCCCATTGCCGAATGGGCGCAGCCCACGGAAGCTGCAGAAGGGCGGTTCCGCGGGGAGAAAGTCGGATCGCTGTTTTTCAGAAATTTTCAGTGGGCGAGGTCGTTGATTCGCCCTAGATTGCGCGCATCAGGAGGTCCCATGAAATCGTATTGGGTAGTGATTCAGATCGTCGCCGCAGGCTGCGGGGACGTCGCCAGCAAAGATAAAAAAGCGTCGAGCAACAACACGACTACGACCAACAACAACGTGTCGACCAACAACGGCACGACCGGTGATTGCTGCACAGGATTGCAGTGCGGCGGGTCGCCCACCTGTGCCGACGTCGTCTGCGGTACCTGTGACGACATGTCGGTTTGCAACGACGCGCAGCAGTGTGAAGCGCTGCCGGCAGATGGTCCGCGCATCATCGACCTGTCGATCAACACCACGACGGCAACGCCCAGCACTACAAGACTGACGATCTCGGCGATTGTGACCGACCCTGACGGCACCGGCGATTTGATCGGCGGAACCCTCAAATCCCCAGGCGGCGCGACGTACGGCGCCTTCCAATCATCGGCAGCCGAAGGGTCGTACCAACTGATGGTCACGTGGAGCCAGCTCAACGCGGTCCAGCCAATCGTCTTCTTACGCCCCAATCACTCGTGACCTTGTCGCGGAGTTCACGACCAAGCCGGCAACAAAGTTCAGCGCCTCACACCAATGCCACTCGCCTGCGACGGGAGCAACGAGGCCGCGTGTGAGGCCGGCACGTGTTTTGACCCAACAGCAGCGACGACCATTGCGACAATGCGGTGGCGGTGCAGGGCCAAGCATACTGCAGCCAAGTGCAACCGGCCTGCCAGAGCGGAAACTACTGCGCAGCTTCTGGAGTGTGCTCGGGTGACTACGAGCCCAAAGCATGTGGATCCTGTTCGAACAACTGCGAAGCAAAAGCAACGCAGCTTGGGTTGACGTTTGATGGCGAGGGCGAAGGCGTCAACTGCCTCGAGGGTGGCCTCTGCCAGATCTACAAGGTCTCGTTGGTCGCAAAATCCTGCGAACTCATCTGCGGTGCAGCCACCTGTTACACGTCCAGCGCAGGGTTTGCCGACACCGGCGTTTCAGCCGACTGCAGCACGGATTGGTCAGAACCCCGTTGGGAAGCGGATTACGGCCCGTTCATCAGCGTCAATTGCACCTGCACACTGTAGATTCAACGCCGTGATACCTGGGAGCCCAGCATGCAAAAAGTCGTTGGAATCGGTGGATTCTTTTTTCGCGCCAAAGACCCGCGTGCTTTGGCCCAGTGGTACGACGAAAATCTAGGGGTCAGCCCCGTGCCTCAGGATTACGACGAGCCCGGCTGGGAGACCGAAGCTGGGCAAACCGTTTTTGCGCCGTTCCAGCACGATACAAACTACTTTGGACGGCCCGAACAGCAGTGGATGATCAACTTTCGCGTCCGCGATTTGGATGCAATGGTCGAACAACTGCGCGGAAACGGGAACACGGTTGAGATCGATGCCGAAACCTATCCCAACGGACGTTTTGCCCTGACCCACGATCCCGAGGGAAATCCCATTCAATTGTGGGAACCCGGCGGCGTCGACGCCTGACTCCAACCTGTGGAACGGTAGCTTCCAAGCTGTCGTGTGACGCGGAACGTGGGCTTCGCCCATTCGGCAATGGGACATTGCCGACCCAATCCCACGGTGGGCTTCGCCCATTCGGCAATGGGACATTGCCGACCCAATCCCATGGACCGGCAGCTTCCAAGCTGCCGTTGCGATTCAACTAATTTTCGATGGGCGTGCGCTGACAGTCGAAGGTCACGGGGATCGGATCGGAATGGTAAATCACCTCGAAATCCTCGACCTGTAGGTCCGCCAAATCCCGCGGGCCGAGCAACCCATCCCATTTTGCGGTGGTTCGTGAATCGCTCTGCGCGGTCAACGCAATGTTGCCGCCATCCGCGTGGTACATGCCGTACTTTTGCAGGGCACGCGCGACGACCTTCGCGCCTTCCGAGGGCAGCGAGTCCACCGGATAATCCGCGCGCAAGCGAAAATGCACCCCATACGGCGGCGTGTTTGGACCACCTGTCGTGTTGGTGCCGTGTGTTGCGGGTCGCACGTACATCCGTTGCCGTACGCGATCGTTTGGCAGGATGAACCGAATCGCGTGGTTGATCTCGCCGGCTGCGACTTCATCGGCGTTGAACAGTAGCGGTGTGATGGGGAAACCAGCCGCGTCGGCGCTGGTGCACTGGTCTCCGCGCCCCGTCTCTGGATACGCCGATGTGGTACTCCAGATGGCTTGACATCCGCCGTTGAATACGTCGCCACGAATGTCGGCGCGCCACATTTCGTAAAGTCGGTTTTCACTGGGTGAGTGGATCAGAAGATGGCAATCCCCGTCGCCTTCACACGCATAACCAGACTCGCCTTCTAGGTTTCCGTCAGCCGGAACCGGCATGGGGGCGGGGTCGCAATCCGGCGAGTAAAAATCGTCGGTAGGCTCGAAGCTTCGCTTTGGCGTTGACGCGTCCGCGGTCAAAACCTCGATGCTAAAATCAATCTGGAACCGGTCTCCATTTCCCCAGCCGCCGGCTTCGCGCAACGCGGCGACGATGGCGTCCGAATCGGCGGCTTTGGGCGCGTTGCTGACGTCTTGGTTGTAAAACGCGTCGTCAGGACCAAAGGGATGCGAGCCGCTCGATGCCGTCATGTCGGTGCCACTGTCGCGCTCGGTCTGACCGAAGTCATCCAAGACCCCAACGTCAAAACCGGGGTCAGCGGTCGTCCCGGTATCACGGGCGTCAGAGACCGAGCCGTTCGACGAGTCACTGCACGCAGCCGAGCACACAGCCACGATGAAAAGGGCGAGGTAGAGTTTCATGGGACCTCCTATGGGAGCATAGTACTCTGCAAGCGATGGCTTGTGTACGGCCGGTTGATTGACCCGCGAGCGGGTCAGTGATTTCAGATTGCCGAATGCGATTGGGTCGGCGATCTCCAAACGCTGAATGCGATTGGGTCGGCGATCTCCAAACGCTGAATGCGATTGGGTCGGCCATCTCCGATTGCCGAATGCGATTGGGTCGGCCATCTCCAAACGCTGAATGCGATTGGGTCGGCCATCTCCGATTGCCGAATGCGATTGGGTCGGCAATCTCTGATTGCCGAATGGGCGAAGCCCACAAACCGTCACCCCAAAGGATGGAAGTGGTTACAATCCGACCGCTAAACGACAACGATTTCGACACCGTCGACGTTATCCAGCATCTGGCCTACCCACCCGGACTCGCCGAAACGCAGGAGGTCTTGAAATCCAAACGAAGGGCGGCGCCAGATTTCTGTTTCTTGGCATGCGCCAATGGCGCAGCCGTGGGGTACGTCATCGCCCACCCATGGCTACGAGACAAATCGCCAGGACTTGAGCGTTCCATCGACGTTTTGCCGCCAGAATGTGACGTCGTGCATCTGCACGACCTTGTGGTGCACCCCGATTCTCATGGTCAGGGAATCGCGCGAGCACTCGTTGATGCAGTGGTCCAGCACGCGATGGATGCCGCGTTCGACGAGATCACACTTGTCGCCGTGATGGACGCTCAATCGTTTTGGCAGAAGATGGGGTTCCAAACCGTTCGAAGCGTGCAGGGCTATGACGATCACGCCGTCTTCATGCGACGCGTACTCCGCGCAAGATAACGCTCCATGAATACCTCGCCTTGGGTCACGTCCTAGATCACGACGCCGAGGTGCGAGATGAAAACAGTGATCTTCATGTTATGTTTTTGGGTCTGTGGTCTGCCCGCATTGGGGCTCGCGCAGACGAGGTCGACCTCGTTTGACTCGGGTTCGGTCGAACCCGCGCAGACGTTTAACTCCCACGCCCGCGTCAAGGCAAAGCTTGGAGCGGCCGTGGCCGATTCGCTCAAAGATTTCGATTTTTCAAAAAACACGTTGATCTGGGTGCCGACAACCTTCGACAAGGACGCACGAATTGAGATCGCGCAAGTTCCCGTTTCACGGTGCGGAACGCAGTCCCGCATCCGAAAAATGCTTTGGCGAGGTTACGATCTCGAGGCCGTGCGTTCGGGCTCCAAATTCGAGATTTTTCAGATCCGAGACAATTCGTGCAAAGGCGGGGAGTGCGCGGCAAAAGTGCAGAAAAGTGTCGCGGCTGCGCGAAAGCGAATCCTGCTGTTCTCCACGCCCAAAACGGGACTATCGTCGGTCAAACTGACACGAATCGTGGCACCGGACCAACCTTGATTGGGCGGATTTCCGGGTCGCCTTAGGATCTCAGATGAAGTTTTTTGTGGTCATCTTCTTGTGCGTCGCGGCTTGCGCGACACCGACGGCTACCGAGCAGGCTCCGATGTCGGCGCCAGCCCCAATCCGAGACCCGGGATTGGTGCCAACCGCGCCCGACTGAAGATTGCGGGATTTATCCTTAAGAAACTCTTCCGGTCCAACAGTGCCCAAGAATTGGGTTGCGCGAACGAGCAGGGCGGCCGACAACAGGGCATGGCCAAGACCCACACAAAAACAACCAACGATGAAGTCTCTTTCCTTGGCGCGGTCGCCATCGGTGTGGGCGGAATGGTCGGCGGCGGGATATTTGCCGTGCTCGGCCTGGCGGCCGTGCTTGCCGGAGGTGCCACGCCGATCGCGTTCGCGATCGCAGGTGTCGTCGCCCTGCTGACGGCCTACTCGTATTCGAAACTGTCGGTCGCGTATCCCGACAATGGCGGCACGATTATTTTCATCGACAAAGCGTTCGGAATTGGGTGGTTCACGGGCTCGGTTAATAATCTTTTGTGGATGGGGTACTTGGTCACGTTGGCCTTGTATGCCGTGGCGTTTGGCAATTACGCCGCGACATTCCTGCCCGCGAATTGGGACAATTCGGTGGCCAATCATGTCCTAATTAGCGCGGGAATTTTGCTTCCCTCGCGCTCAATTTTTGGGTGCCTCGGTCGTCAGCCGCGCCGAAACCTACATCGTTGCGTTTAAAATCGCGATCCTGATCCTCGTGGTCGGCGCTGGTCTTGGCGGCATCGACACATCGCGAATCGCGCCAGAAACCTGGACATCACCGCTGAACATCGCGGGCGCAGGGATGATGATCTTCGTCGCGTACGAGGGTTTTGAGCTCATTGCCAACACCTCGGCAAACATCAAAGACGCGGCCAAGAATCTACCACGCGCATATTACACGTCGGTCGTGTTTGTCATCGTTTTGTACATGCTCATCGCGCTGGTCGTGGTCGGTGCGATGTCCGCCGCCGCCATCGCTGCAGCCCAAGATTTTGCGCTCGCCAAAGCGGCCGAACCGTCGCTCGGCCAATTCGGGTTTACGGTTGTGGGAATTGCGGCTGTGTTGGCCACGCTCTCCGCCATCAACTCGACGTTGTACGGCGCGGCCCGGCTGAGTTACTCGATCGCGACCGAGGGCGAGCTCCCCGAGGAATTCGAGGTCAAAGTTTGGCAACAACCCGTGGGGCTGATTGTGACGGGAGTGGGCGCGCTCTTGCTCGCGAATTTGATCGACCTGTCCAGCATTTCCATGATGGCGAGCGCAAGCTTTTTGGGCATCTTTGGCCTGGTGAATTTGGCGTGTTTTCGGAAATCCAAAGACATCCAAAGCAGCCGAATTGTCGCCGTTTTCGGCGTCGTCGCATGTGCACTCGCCCTGTTCGCTCTAATCGCTCACACTCTGGGGACCGCGGCGTCGCATGTGTGGATTCTGGTGGGCATGATCGCTTTCGCTGTGGTCGGTGAGGGCGCGTATCAGTTGTTTAGAAACAACGGTCGGCCAGACCGTGTTCGACGCAAGCAAAACCAAACGAACAATCGAACTTGAGTTTCATTTTGAACATGTTTAAAAATAAACGCGTTCAAAGTGGAGCTGAGCATGTCGAAACGTCGAGTCTTGGTGTGTGGATGTGGCATTGCAGGCTTAACAGCTGCTCACGCGCTTACAAAGGACGGCCACGAGGTCACGCTGGTCGAGCGTGTCGAGGCTTTTGACGCCATCGGCGCCGGCATCGTCTTGCAGGCTAACGCGCTGGCATCGCTTGATGCCCTTGGAATCGGCGAACGTGTTCGCGCGGCCGGCCACCGTCCATCAAACGGCGGAATACTATCGGCCAACGGCGATGCGATTGTGCGCTTCGACGCGTCTCAGATGGCGCAGCATCCCACCGTGGCCGACACGTTTGCGTTCTATCGACCAGACCTTCACGACGCGCTGGCAGCGGGTCTAGACGTGCAGACGTACTTGGGAACCACAGTTCGTGAATTTGACGACAGCGGCCATGTTCTTTTGAGCGATGGCACCGCCCTCGACGTTGATCTGCTCGTGGGGGCCGACGGCATCCACAGCACCGTTCGAGCGCAGCTCAACGTGAGCGCGCGAACCGTCTACGCAGGCTACACATGTTGGCGTGTTGTGTGCGAAAACCGCATCGGGCTCGAGGAGGTCCTCGAGGTCTGGGGTCGTGGCAAACGGGTTGGTTTGGTGCCCTTAACCAAAAATCGAATCTACGCGTTTCTGGTGGCCGACGCGCCACCGGGCGGACACGACGATCCCGCGGCCGACGCACAGGCGATCCTCGGCGAGCTCTTTGGTGAGTTCGACGGCAAGGCGGGTGAGTTTGTGCGCAGCTTGCGCGATGATTTCTTGATGCGCCACGACATCAACGAACACGACAGCATTGAGTGGGGGCGCGGCGTCGCGGTCTTAATCGGCGATGCCGCCCACGCGATGACGCCGAACATGGGGCAGGGCGCTGCGCAGTCGATCGAGGATGCCGTGGCGCTCGCCTTGGTGTTGCGCGACCAAGCTGCGGATGTTCCAGCCGCATTGCGCGCCGCAAGAGACCGCCGTGTTCGGGCCATCAAGTCGCAGAGCCGGCGCGTGGGTGCCGTGGCACAATGGCATAATCCCGTGGCATGTTGGGCCCGAAACACCTTGGCGCGCGGGGTCCCCAACGCGTTGGCCGGCATCGAACGGATGCTCGAACCGGGAATCACTCAAGCCAAGTCGTACATGCAGGACATCCGATAATGGGATTGCGAGAAGACGCCAAGAACGACAAGTGGCAACGCATTCGCGCCGCCGCCGCCGACCAATTCGCGCGGTTGGGTTACGATGGCACAACCATTCGCAGCATCGCCGCCCAGGCGAACGTGTCACCCGCCACCGTGTTGGTCTACGCGAGCTCCAAGGAGACCTTGCTGCACGAAATCTGGCGCGAGGACACCATGCCTGTCGTCGACGCCGCGCTCGCCCATGCACACACACAAGATCCGGGGCTCGAACGCATCGTCGATATCTTCTGGGCCTTGATTGAGCACTACGCCAGCCACCCCGAGCTCGCGCGGGTCATCGTGCCGCAGCTTCCCATGCTGCAAGGCGAGGCGTTGGCCGCCCATTTGCCGCTGCTAAAATTTATGGTGGGGCTCGAGGCCCTCGTCGCCGAGATGGCGTTGCCACCCGGAATGACACCGCAAGACGCCGTGCGGCTCGCATTCAGCCTGTATTACGCCGCTCTGCTCAGCGTGCTCTCCCCGCTAGGCCGCTCAGCGACTCGTGAGAGTTTGGCCACCGACCTTAAGTGGGTGCTTGGGTCGCGGATGTGACGAGTGCGCCGAGCTGGACCGGCAGTTTCCAAGCTGGCGACCGCTGTAGTGTGGAGCGGCAGTTTCCACGCTCCCGACTGGTGCGATGCCGAGCGGCGCCTTCCAGCAACCGACTGCGATGACCGGAGGCTCCAAGCCAACCGCTGCAATGTGGCGCGACGCGGTCCACCTCCGCGAGACACTGCTCAGCCGCGCGTGTGCGCCCTGAGCAGACTTGTCTGCGAGGAAGTGCTCTTGGGGTGCGGGGAACGGGTCCTCGGACTGTGACGTGGCCGACGACCGACCGTTTAGCCAAGCGTGCGCGCCCTGAGCAGACTTGCCTGCGAGGAAGTGCCCTTGGGGTGCGGGGAACACGCGCGTCTACCCATTGGGTCGATCGGCTCAGCCCCGCGTGTGAGCCCTGAGCAGACTTGTCTGCGAGGAAGTGCCCTTGGGGTGCGGGGAACGGGGTCAACGCCACAGTCCGCGAGCGCTCAAGCGCGGTTCAGCCCCGCGTGTGCGCCCTGAGCAGACTTGTCTGCGAGGAAGTGCCCTTGGGGTGCGGGGAACGGCGACCATCGCCTTCATGCGTGGGAGGCGACCGCACAGTTCAGCCCCGCGTGTGCGCCCTGAGCAGACTTGTGTGCGAGGAAGTGCCCTTGGGGTGCGGGGAACGGGGCTCCATTGCTACTTACCAAGCGGCGATGGCCGGTTCAGCCCCGCGTGTGCGCCCTGAGCAGACTTGTCTGCGAGGAAGTGCCCTTGGGGTGCGGGGAACGGCGCGGTTCCGGTACACACGTAGCACTAGTGATCGCGGTTCAGCCCCGCGTGTGCGCCCTGAGCAGACTTGTCTGCGAGGAAGTTCCCTTGGGGTGCGGGGAACGGAGCCGATGCTCTGGCCACATCGCGGACTACGTCGGTTCAGCCCCGCGTGTGCGCCCTGAGCAGACTTGTCTGCGAGGAAGTGCCCTTGGGGTGCGGGGAACGGATGGTGTTTCTCCCTTTTTGAGCGCGCGAATGCGGTTCAGCCCCGCGTGTGCGCCCAGAGCAGACTTGTCTGCGAGGAAGTGCCCTTGGGGTGCGGGGAACGGGCGGTCGGCTACCAGCAGGGTCACAACGTCGCCGGTTCAGCCCCGCGTGTGCGCCCTGAGCAGACTTGTCTGCGAGGAAGTTCCCTTGGGGTGCGGGGAACGGCTTATTCGCGACGTTAGACCGCGATTCGTGTTCGGTTCAGCCCCGTGTGTGCGCCCTGAGCAGACTTGTCTGCGAGGAAGTTCCCTGGGGTGCGGGGAACGGTCGCGCCATCGCTTCCAGTCGTCGTAATTCGCCGGTTCAGCCCCGCGTGTGCGCCCTGAGCAGACTTGTCTGCGAGGAAGTGCCCTTGGGGTGCGGGGAACGGAAGACGAATGGAAGCAAGACCCAAAACATGACCGGTTCAGCCCCGCGTGTGCGGGGAACGGGGTTGATGAGGCTCCAAAACGCGGCAGTCGCGGTTCAGCCCCGCGTGTGCGGGGAACGGTCGGAAAGAGCGGCCGCTAACTGCTTGATATCCGGTTCAGCCCCGCGTGTGCGGGGTACGGTCTGAGCCAGCCAAACCCGAAACGCTCGCCGACGGTTCAGCCCCGCGTGTGCGGGGAACGGCCTCCTACGAGAAATATGGACGCAGCATCGGCCGGTTCAGCCCCGCGTGTGCGGGGAACGGGACCTTGGCTTGGTCTCGATACCGCTTGGCATCGGTTCAGCCCCGCGTGTGCGCCCTGAGCAGACTTGTCTGCGAGGAAGTGCCCTTGGGTGCGGGGAACGGTTGAAGATCGGCCGCATGAAGGTGCCGTGTGTCGGTTCAGCCCCGCGTGTGCGGGAACGGTCCCACCGGCGCCGTTGGCTTGCTGTTTTGACGGTTCAGCCCCGCGTGCGGGAACGGAGCTCATGGCCGTCCCAAATGGCTACTCCCCACGGTTCAGCCCCGCGTGTGCGGGGAACGGCCGTGCAGTGTTGCCTCAAGAATGGACGGAGTCGGTTCAGCCCCGCGTGTGCGCCCTGAGCAGACTTGTCTGCGAGGAAGTGCCCTTGGGGTGCGGGGAACGGCGTGCCCGCTGTGCCAACTAGACTGTCCGCCTCGGTTCAGCCCCGCGTGTGCGGGGAACGGCGCTGGCATCGGGCCGGTCGCTACCCGCTCGGCGGTTCAGCCCCGCGTGTGCGGGGAACGGATGTCATTGCGGGTTCCAAGCGCATCACTCATCGGTTCAGCCCCGCGTGTGCGGGGAACGGAGACCTCAGCCTCTGGCGTGATTCGCTTGATGTGGTTCAGCCCCGCGTGTGCGGGGAACGGGTTCTGGGCCGCCATCCTAGGCCTGTCCGTCGCGGTTCAGCCCCGCGTGTGCGGGGAACGGGCGTTGCGGACGCTGATGCCGTCGCGACACTGCGGTTCAGCCCCGCGTGTGCGGGGAACGGAAGTCTCCTCGAGCTTGTACACCGAATAACGCCGGTTCAGCCCCGCGTGTGCGGGGAACGGAGCGGGCGGGCGATACTCCGAAGCGCGAACGGCGGTTCAGCCCCGCGTGTGCGGGGAACGGGGCACCTATTTTCTCGGGATTGATGCTGACATCGGTTCAGCCCCGCGTGTGCGGGGAACGGGACGACCACCGGGACGACCGTCTACATGCCAACGGTTCAGCCCCGCGTGTGCGGGGAACGGTGAATCAAGCTGCTGGTTCAACATTTGAATCGCGGTTCAGCCCCGCGTGTGCGGGGAACGGACTCGAGGCTGCACGGGATAGCCAGGCGCATCCGGTTCAGCCCCGCGTGTGCGGGGAACGGTTGATAGCCTGGTCAAGGCGGCGTTGATGGATCGGTTCAGCCCCGCGTGTGCGGGGAACGGGCCGGCTCAAAGCTCGAGCAAAGGCCGGGGACCGGTTCAGCCCCGCGTGTGCGGGGAACGGGAACAACTTTCGGCCGCTGAATGGCGGATGATCGGTTCAGCCCCGCGTGTGCGGGGAACGGACCGGCACAAGCGCAGGCAACAAAACCCAAACCGGTTCAGCCCCGCGTGTGCGGGGAACGGGGTTGGTATCCAGTAATCCTTGATTGCCTTGTCGGTTCAGCCCCGCGTGTGCGGGGAACGGGCTATGTCCGGCTGGTCGACGGTGCAGGAAAGCGGTTCAGCCCCGCGTGTGCGGGGAACGGTTCCCTGCCTTCGTCGGGTGCTTGGTCGGGTGCGGTTCAGCCCCGCGTGTGCGGGGAACGGTCGGTCATATCGTCGGTGATCCCGGGGCGCACCGGTTCAGCCCCGCGTGTGCGGGGAACGGCTACGTCGTCCGGTACGCTGACCTATCAGATTCGGTTCAGCCCCGCGTGTGCGGGGAACGGCGACGCCCCGACCGTTTCGACGAAGCCTGACGCGGTTCAGCCCCGCGTGTGCGGGGAACGGACGCGGAACGGGATTTCCGGGCGGCAACTTGGCGGTTCAGCCCCGCGTGTGCGGGGAACGGCGCTGCGATTGTGGCCAAATCGACTGCTAGCGCGGTTCAGCCCCGCGTGTGCGGGGAACGGTCACCAATTCAAGCAGGCATTTGGGGGCGAGCCGGTTCAGCCCCGCGTGTGCGGGGAACGGGCTGCAAT
>JAWKQR010000015.1:0-127391 GCA_041390025.1 bacterium | reverse complement strand
ACGTCGCGGACCGCGCGGAATTCCTGCAGCGACTCACCGTCGATGTCTCGGCGGTCTTCGAGGAAGCGGTCAAAATGGGGTTTGGTTCGTCCGCGGCGTCGTGTGTCGCGATTTTGCGCGCCGTCAGGCCAGACCTTGAGGACGGCGCCGTATTCGCGATCGCTGACCATGCCCACCGCATGCACCAACAAGGGCGCGGCAGCGGCGCGGACGTAGCTGCTGCGGCGTTCGGGGGGCTGCTCGCGTACCGCATGGCGGCTGAGTGGGCGGAGCATCCATGGATTGGGCAACCTCCGCGGTACGCCATAGCCGACCCGATGGAGCTGCCTTGGGATACGCGAATCGAAGCGTTCTGGCTCGGTGAGCCGGCAAGCTCGACCGAGCTCGCCGGGCGAGTGAGCCAGTTTGTGACGCGCCAAGACGTGCGCGCGACGCTGAACTCGATTGCGTCCACGGCGTCGGTCGGCATCGAGGCATGCCGCAATCAAGACACGCGCGAACTCCTGGCAGCGCTGGATTCCGGCGATGCATTGATGGAGCGTTTGGGTGACCAGACGGGGGCGTCGATCGTCACGGACCGTCATCGTGAGTTGCGTGAGATGGCCAAGTCGTTTGGCCTCGTCACAAAGCCGTCCGGCGCGGGAGGCGGCGATTTTTCGCTTGTTGCGGGAACAACACGTGAGCGATGGTTGCGGTTCTTAACCGATGCAGTGGCTGCGGGGTTCCGCCATGTTCCACTGACTTTTGCGGCTCCGAGGTAACATGCTGGATTGGCTCTCTCGTGTATTCAACCGCAAGCCGCCCCATCCGGGCGAACGATGGCACGAACGCGAAAACCTCACCGTCACGGTCGATGTGGCCACCGGCGAGCTGAGGCTCGATGACGGGGCGACGGTGTCGCTCGGTGGGTCGCGGGACAGTCTGCAGCCGTTCGGACGTCCGCACGACGCTGGGAAATATTCACAGGACTTTTTCCAGTATCCAAAGTTTGGGCTCCTGTTCACGACCGAGGACGGTGTCATCGACTCGATCTCCCTGGATCTTGTATCCGGCGCGACGCCTCAGTTGAGCGTGCACGGCACTCCGGTGGACCTCAAGGCGATGAGCACCGAAGCCGACGTGGTCAAACTGATGGGCGAGCCGCTGTACCGCAACGATGAAGGCTTCGAAGACTTCGGAGAGATCATCCTCGAGTACCGCATCCGCGAGGGTGTGTTTGCGGAGTGGTGTTTTGAGGACGGCAGGTTGGTCGACGTCGACTTCTGCGACTACGGCGACGATTCGCTGCATCCGAATGCTGAAGGAACACAGGAGCCGAGCGACGACGAGGGCGTTTGGTGAGATTGACCCCCGAGGAGCCAGCGGTGACGCTGGCTCCCCCGGATCAATACGCTCCCCCTGTCAGTTGACTGACATTTTGTAGGCTTCGAGGCCCCCGCCCGCCACGTACACACTTCCATCCTCGAAAATCCACGCGTTGGAGATCTCGCCGGGCTTGTCGGGCCCAGGTGTGATGTCCGTCCAAGTCTGCCCTGCATCGGTGGAGTGAATCACAAAGCCACCCGAGCTGGTTGGGAACTTCGTGCCCACGGCGATAACTTCGTCGCCGCGTGTTGCCAACGCGTAGACGCCGCCGTCGTACTCGATTCCCTGAGCGAACACGTCCACGCGTGTCCAGTTGCCGACATCGGTGGGGTCGGCCCCATCGATGCGGAAAATCAGCGGTGAGCGGGCCGCATTGGTGGTCTGATTCCAACCCGCCGTGATCATCTTCTGCGGCCCCCAGACATGCAGGTCGAGCAGCTCGCCGTCTTCGTTCGATGGTTGGAGCTGGACAGGTTTCATATGGAAGGTCGCGCCCGCGAGCGTGGATGGCGCCATGAACTGGGCCGGCTCATTGATGGTGCTTCCCACGCCCGCGAAGCGGTCGTTGACCATCTGTAGGCGGCGCACTTGGAACGAACTTGTTGTGTCGGGATTGGCAATCGCGTCTTCGTGAAGGGTCGATGTCTCGATCACTGTGCCGTCTGCCGTGACCAAGGTCGCGGAGCGCCCAGTCAGGGAATCCACCAAGATCGCGCCGTCCGACGCGACGGCGATGTTCTCGCCCTGAGGCGTACTGGTGAACGCGTTGTTGCTGGGCGTGAACATGACTTCAAACGATAGCGTACCGTTCGTGTCGATGACTTTGAACGCACTGCCGCCGCCCGGATTTCGAATGCCCGCGAGGTAGAGCGTACCGTCGACCCGACGGATGTCATTGATCCGAAGCGCCTCGAAGTTTCTCACCTCGGACCACGTCACTCCGCCGTCGGTTGTCTTGAACAGCCCAAAACCATCTGCAGCTTCACCGCAGCCGGAGTACCCCACGTTGGCGTCATCAAACCACAGCGCGTTGGTCTTGGAGCCTGCGCACGCGCTCGACACTTCGACCCAACCTCCACCTGTCATGTTATTGGTCGAATTGTTCGTCGAATTGTTCGTCGAATTGTTCGTCGTGTTGTTCGTCGTGTTGTTCGTCGTGTTGTTCGTCGTGTTGTTCGTCGAATTGTTCGTCGAATTGTTCGTCGTGTTGTTCGTCGAATTGTTCGTCGTGTTGTTCGTCCCGTTGTTCACTTCGGGATCGTCCGACGTGCCACAAGCCAAAACAGTGCTAATCGCAAACACTAGGGCGGTCTTCCGCATCGTGCCTCCTGTTGTAGTACCCCACCCTACACAATTGGTCTGACAATTAGAAGGACGAAAAAAAAGGCCGCACAGCGTGCGGCCTTTTTCGATTTCTGGCGCGTGTTTAGTGCCCGGCGAGCATCGACTTGAGGTACTCGCGCTTCATGATCGCGATGTTCTCAAGAGAAATCTCTTTGGGGCATGCTGCTTCACATTCGCCGATGTTCGAGCAGTGCCCAAAGCCCATCTCGTCCATGCGACGGACCATGTTGGCGACGCGCGTGTTGCGCTCTGGGTGACCCTGAGGCAGCAACGCGAACTGCGTCACCTTTGCGCCAGTGAACAACGACGCCGACGCGTTGGGGCATGCAGCAACGCAAGCTCCACAGCCGATGCAGGCAGCTGCATCAAACGCGCGGTCCGAGACCTCCTTACCGATCTTGATGCTGTTGGCATCGGGTTTGGGTCCGGTATTGACCGTGACGTAACCGCCGGCCTGTTGGATGCGATCCAGCGCGGAGCGGTCGACCACGAGGTCTTTGATGATGGGAAACGCGTTCGCACGAAACGGTTCAACGACGAGCGATTCGCCGTCTTGGAACACGCGCATGTGAAGCTGACAGGCCGTGGTGCCACGTTGGGGACCGTGTGCTTGCCCATTGATGACGCAGCCGCACTGACCGCAAATGCCTTCACGACAGTCGCTGTCGAACTCGATGGGTCGCTTGCCGTCGCGCATCAATCGGTCGTTGATGAGGTCGAGCATTTCGAGGAACGAGGCGTGCTCGCTCACGTCCTTGGCGTACTCCGAGAAATCCTCGAAACCGCCAGCATCATTGGGGCCATTCTGACGCCAGACCTGCAATTTAAAGCTTTTGAGTGCCATCTGGGTCTCCTTACTTGTAGCTGCGCTGCGTGAGCTTAACGTTTTCGAACTCGAGAACTTCTTTGTGAAGCTCGTGTTCCTTGCCTTCTCCCTTCCATTCCCAACACGCGGCGTAGGCAAAGTTGTCGTCGTCGCGTAGCGCCTCACCTTCAGCGGTTTGGTGCTCTTCCCGGAAGTGACCGCCGCACGACTCTTCGCGGACGAGCGCGTCACGTGCCATCAGCTCGCCGATCTCGATGAAGTCCTTAATGCGGCCCGCCATCTCGAGGTACTTGTTGAAGTCGGTGTCCTGAGGAACGCGTGCGTTCTTCTTCAGGTCCTCCATCAGCTTGGGGAACAACGTGAGGGCTTTCTCCAAGCCCTCCTTGTTGCGCGCCATGCCGACGTAGTCGTACATGACCTCGCCGAGTTCTCGGTAGATGTCGATCATCGACTTGGTGCCCGTTTTGCCGGCGGTCAGCAGGACGTCGATTTCTTTTTCGACGTCCTTCATGACCTCTGCGAACGCCGGGTGATCTTCCGTGACGGGCTTCTCGCGCTCGCTCGCCAAGAAGTTGGTGGTCGCGAGGTAGTTCCCCAGCGTGTGGGGGATCACGAAATAGCCGTCGGCCAAGCCCTGCATCAAGGCGCTCGCGCCCAGGCGGTTCGCGCCGTGATCCGAGAAGTTCGCCTCGCCCAAAGCGAAGAGCCCGGGGATTGTCGTCATGAGGTTGTAGTCGACCCAAAGTCCGCCCATCGCGTAGTGGATCGCGGGGTAGATCTTCATCGGAACCTCGTAGGGGTTCTCGCCGGAGATCTTGGCGTACATGTCGAACAGGTTGCCGTAACGGTCCTTGATGGCGTCCATGCCGTCGCGTTTGATGGCGTCCTCAAAGTCGAGGTAGACGGCACGGCCAGTGGGGTTGACCCCAAGGCCCATATCGCATGCCAGCTTCGCGTTACGCGACGCCACGTCACGTGGGACGAGGTTTCCAAAGCTTGGGTACTTCTCTTCGAGGTAGTACCAGCGTTTCTCGCGCGGGATGTCCTTCGACTTCTTGCGTCCTTCTCGGATCGCCAGAGCGTCTTCTTTTTCGCGCGGGACCCAAACGCGGCCGTCGTTTCGCAGCGATTCCGACATCAAGGTCAGCTTGGACTGGTAATCGCCCGAGGCTGGAATGCACGTTGGGTGAATCTGCACGAAACAGGGGTTGGCAAACAACGCACCACGCTTGTGGGCGCGCCATGCGGCCGTACCGTTCGAGTTGAACGCGTTGGTCGAGAGGAAGAACACGCGGCCGTATCCGCCGGTGCAAAGGAGCACCGCGTGGCCTGCGAACTTCTCAAGCTCGCCTGTGACGAGGTTGCGCGTGACGATCCCACGTGCCTTGCCGTCGACCTTCACCAGGTCAAGCATTTCGCGGCGGGAGTACATCTTGACGTGACCCGCCTCGATCTGACGGTTGAGGGCGCTGTACGCGCCGAGTAGCAACTGCTGACCGGTTTGGCCGCGTGCGTAGAAGGTACGCGACACTTGGGCACCACCGAATGAGCGGTTGGCGAGCTCGCCGCCGTATTCGCGTGCAAACGGGACACCCTGTGCGACGCACTGGTCGATGATGTTGCCGCTCATCTCGGCGAGCCGGTAGACGTTGGCCTCGCGCGAGCGGTAGTCGCCACCTTTGATGGTGTCGTAGAACAACCGGTAGACGCTGTCGCCGTCGTAGGGGTAGTTCTTGGTCGAGTTGATACCGCCCTGCGCCGCGATTGAGTGCGCACGACGTGGGCTGTCTTGGATGCAGAAGCATTTCACGTTGTAGCCGAGCTCACCAAGGGTCGCCGCCGCCGAAGCGCCCGCGAGTCCGGAGCCCACCACGAGGATGGTGTGTTTGCGCTTGTTCGCAGGGCTGACGAGTTTCATCTGCTCTTTGTAGCGACTCCACTTTTCCTGCAACGGTCCGCTGGGAATGCCTGATTCGAGGATCATGGTCTAACTCCGCTTACTTCATGAAATGAGTAGAAACGTAAATGAACGGTGGGATCCCAAGGAACCCCACAGCCAACGCAAACGCGATGGCGTAGCCCGCGAGCTGTATGGGCTTGTTGTACTTCGGCGCCATCAGGCCTAGCGACTGGAACGCGCTCCAGAAGCCGTGACGGAGGTGAACGCCCAACATGACCATCACTGCCGTGTAACCCACCACAAACACCGGGTTGGCGAAGGTGTCTCTTGCAAGACGGTACAGGTCACGTGATTCGACGCCATCCACCATCGTCATGTAGGTGCCGGTGACTCCGATTTCGAATCGGAACCACGCCACGTGCCCAATAAGGAAAGCGCCGAGGATCAAACCCGTCCAGATCATGTTGTTGGACGAGAGGTTGTACTTGCTCGCGCCGCCCTTAGTGGTCTGGCCGACTTGGTACTGACGACCGCGCTGCTTGCCGCCCGCGAAGTGAAGCTTCAACGCCACGGCGATGTGCAACCCGAACAACACAAGCAGGCCCATTTCGGCCACGAGCAACAGCGGCCCGAGATCGTGCAGTTTCTTGGCGTACTGGTTGAACTGCGTGCCGTCCGGCAAGTACAACAACATATTGGCCGCAAGATGCGTGGCCAAAAACCCGGTCAGCAGCAACCCGCTGGCGGCCATAAGGTACTTGCGGCCGATCGTGGACGAGATGGCTTCTTTTATCGAAAGCATGGGAACGACTCCGGTGGGAGGACAGCTTCTGTTGATGCCAGAAGCTCGCTACAACGACGATGACAGCTTCGCGCGCCTGCCTCGATCTGAGGTAAAACACACTGGCTCGCGCGCGAGTTCGTACCACAAAATGGCCACATATTCAAGTTCCGATAAGGGTTCATAACGTCTTGACCACGCCTTCGCCACAGTTTGAGCCCCGAGGATGGATCCCATTCCTGTTCCGCGAAATACCCGGCAGGCCGTTTCGGCTGGTGTCGGTCGCGTTTGTGTTCGCGTCCATCTTCCACCTGTGGCTTGAGGACGCATCCTCGCCAGATTGGATGCCGGCAAACATCATTTATGTGCTCGGAATCTTGGTGATGGTGATCCGACCGGGGCTCGTGTCGTGGCTGTTGAGCGCAATAGGCCTTGCGATCCCGCTACTCTTCCATCGCGATCAGCTCACACAATCGGTGCTGCTCATCTTTGTGTGTGTGGCGGCGATAGTGGGCATAGTGCGGAACTATCGCGGTGCCGACGACGCCCAAGGGACGTTCCTGAAGACGATCCAAGGGTTGACGATCGCGACCTATTCGTTGGCGACGTTCCACAAACTGAATTGGGACTTCATTCATCCTGCGACCAGCTGCGCGAATTACGGCATGGTCGAGCTCGGCCAATACTACAACATGCCGATCCCCGATGTTCTGGCTCCCCTGTGGCCGTGGGTCGCCCTGAGCTTCGAAGCCAGCATCGCGTTTCTGTTCGCCCGAGGCCGCCACCGCCTCGCGTGGTGGGTGGGCGTCATTTTTCACATCCCGCTGACCCTGACGATGGCCCCCGCGTTCTTTTTCGTGATGATCGTGGGGTGGGCCAGTTTCGTCACGCCCGACGACATGGACGCGCTGAACGTCGCATGGTCGAAGCACTTCCGCTGGCTGGTGCCGACCGCGTTGGCCATCTTGGGCATCAGCCTGACGGTGCACGGCGCTCGGCCCGAGCCGTTGATGATCCCGCGCGAAGGGTTTTTGTGGCTGCTCCTGCTGTGGCTGCCGGTCGCTTTTGGCTGGCGAGGACTCGTCGCGCGCCACGTCGAGCCCGACCGCGTCACGTCGTGGACCCCACGGGTCTTGGTCGGCTTGTTTTTCCTCAACGGCCTCACGCCTTATGTTGGGATCCAGTTCCAACACGCCGGCGCCATGCTCAGCAACCTGCGGATCGACGACGGTTGCTGGAACCACATGGTCGTCCCCGAAGCCATGAGGTTGACGGAGGACTACGTCCGCATCGACGAGGGATGGTTCAAGGAACCGGGTTACGTCGAGGAGTACGAACACATCATGAAGGATCAACTGTGGAACCCGCCACAGATCCGGCAGATGCAGCGCAACTGGTGCAAACATGACGTCCGCCCGCTCTACATACGGGGCACCTATCGGGGGCGCACCTTTGAGGTCGCCGACATCTGCCCTAAGCCCGGCAGCAGCGAACTTCCGCCC
This sequence comes from bacterium, assembly GCA_041390025.1. GTDB lineage: Bacteria > Myxococcota_A > Bradymonadia > Bradymonadales > Bradymonadaceae > JBFFMO01. The sequence goes on along the minus strand of JAWKQR010000015.1, from coordinate 119,673 downwards.
CTGCCGTTTGGCGACGACGGCGTCTTCGGGGTTGAGCTTTTCCTGAGTCTTTGAGGTTTCAAAAGAATCTTCAGCGCGCGTGTCCGCAGGCCTGCATTCACCGACGTGTCTCACTTGACGCCGCGGATCACCGGGTTGATGGTAGCGGCTCCTTTTGTTACATTTGGAGATCCTTATGCGCCGAATCAATTTCGATGCTCGTCGCGGCGTTGGCCGCGCGGTAATGCCTGCAGCGGCCCTGAAAAAAACGCCAGAAACCAAGACCGTTGAACAAGCCTCCCACGACGAAACCCACGGCGATGACCACCACGACGATAGCGATCAAGGTGATTTACCGCGTGCACGACAAAAAACCCATGACCAGCAGCACGCCTTCATGAAACATACGGTCATGCCCGGTGATGAAGGCCACGTTTCAGGCGTTCAAGCCTGACAAGTTTGCCGATTTCAAGTGCTCAACCTGCCACGGCGACGATGCCAAGGGAGCGGCATTTCGAGATGCCGAACCCAAGCCTTCCCAAGCTCGACGACTTCGCGAAATGGGAGGCCGAGCATCCCGACGACATGGAGTTCATGAAAACGAAAGTGGTGCCTCAAATGGCAGCCTTGTTGGGCGAAGAGCCCTACAACCCCGGAGACCAAACAGGGTTTTGGCTGCTTTGAGCGCCACACGCGCTGAACCCGCTGGCTGTTCGTGACACACGTGTTCGATCTGCAATGGCCAGGATGGTGGGTGGCCGCCGGGGTACTTGCGCTTTGGTTGTCACTAGTCCGGCGGCGTTGGGCAAAGTTCGCTTTGAAAAAGACGTTGCGCGACCGCCAGCGCCGCGCTCAACGCGGCGAGCGCCGTGCCGAAGACCCTCTTGCTGGACACGGCTGGACCATCGTCGATGCGCAGGTGCATCTGCTGTGGCCGGTGTTCGTGGATGACGAGCGCGTGGAGTGTGCGGTTGATCGCAGACTTCATCGTAGAGCACGACGGCGCGCGCTTTGTCGCCGAGGTCAAGACCGCACGCCGCGCGCCGTCGGTGAGCCGCCGCAACACGACGGCAGTTGTTGAGTACCGTCGCCTGACTGCGATGGTGTCCTGCTCGTCGACATGGAAGCCGAGGAGATACGCGCCGTTCACTTCGGTGAGGAATTGCGTCGCGCCTAGGGTGGCGCTGACCCCACTCAGCGTGTAAAACAGCGCATCTGATTTTATGGAGGCCGCATGCATTGGGCGCCCTATCTCTACGTCTACGGCCTTGGCAGCCTTGTCTTTTTTGCTGGGTTGTTTGCACCGCGCGCGGGATCGATCACCGATCGCCGCGTGTTGTGGATGTTGCTCGCAGGGCTGTTGTTTTACGCCGGGTTGCACGGCTTGTTTCAAGCTGTTGGTGAGCCGGGACCGCTGCCCCGATGGGCAAGGAACGGCGCTACAGGGTTCATCGGGACGTGGTTAGACGCGGCTGTCGTCATCGTCTACTTCGTGGGCATCATCAGCTTGGGGTCGTATTTCGCGCGGTACACGCGCTCCACCACCGACTTCTTCTTTGGCGGGCGGCGTTTCAAGGGATGGCTCATCGCGATGAGCTGCGTCGCCACGACCATTGGTCTTACCGTTCTGAAATACGGTGCGACCGCGTTCCGATTTGGTTTGTCGAGCACCATGTCGTACCTGGAACGACTGGTTCTGGATGCCGCTGTGGATACAGCGGTGTGGTTGCCCATCATCTATTACGGCCGTCTCAACCATCCCCGGAGTACTTTCGAAAAGCGCTTTAACCGCCCCGCTCGCCTGCTGGCGACGGTGATCTTGCTCGTGTTTTTGCTGGGTTACATCAGCATCAACTACTTCACGCTCGGCAAGGCGATCAACACACTGACAGGTTGGAACGTCTTGCTGTCGGCTGCGGTCGCGGCGTGCGCGACAGCCATCTACGTCGCCTTCGGAGGCCAGACCTCGGTCATCATGACCGACCTCGCTCAAGCGTTTCTTTTGATCGGCGTGGGGGTTGGTCTGTTCGTGGCGGGGGTCTATCACGTCGGCGGGTGGGAGGCATTTTGGACCGCCTTGCCACAGCCGCATCGCATGGGCCTAGCAGGGCTTAACGAGCCATCGAGCTTCCATACCATGGGAGTGTTTTGGCAAGACGCGATGACAGGGGGCATCGCCTTCTACTTCATCAATCAAGGCGTGATGATGCGTTTCATGTCCGCCAGAAACGTGGCTGAAGCACGCAAAGCCATCACGCTGGTGGCGATCTTCGTGATGCCGATCGCCGCGGTGGCCGTCTCGGGCACGGGCTGGGTTGGGCGAGTGATGGCGGTCAACGGCGAGATCGACCCGATGATCAATCCCGACAACGTCTTCATCGTGGTCTCCAATATCTTGGCCCTGCCAGGGATGTTCGGGCTCATCATGGCGGCGCTGGTCGCGGCGCTGATGTCGACCGTTGACACCCTAGTCACCGCAGCGTCGGCCGTCATCGTCAACGACGTCTGGCAGCCCTACTTTGGGCAGGGCAAAGACGACAAAGCAATGCTGCGCGTGGCGCGGATCACGACCGTGGCGTCCTCGGCAGTGGCCTTGTCATTGGTCCCGTTGTTCATGTCTTTCGATTCGATCTACGAGGCCCATGCCGCGTTTGTCGCCGCGGTCATCCCTCCGATGGCGGTCACACTGCTCGCTGGCGTGATTTGGAAGCGTTTTGGCGCAAAAGCCGCGGTCATCACGTTGGTGGGCGGTACCGTTGCCGTCGCCTTGTCACTGGTGTTCCCGCAGGTTATCGAGCCGTTCGCCCAAGGCGTGGAGCCCGGTGGCACGGGGATGAAGGCCCACAAATACATGCGCGCGTGTTACGGGTTGTCGGTCTCGACCGCGATTGCGTTGGTCGCGGGTCTGATCTTCCGCGGCGAAGCCGAAGACCATCCGCACCTTGTCGCGAGCAAGGAAGTCGACGCCATGCGAGAGTTCAAGGGAAGTGAACCCAAACCTGCAGGCGCGACGCTGACACTGAAGTTGAAAATCGTCGACGAACATCCGGGCATGCCCACTGGCGGCGACGAACTGGGAGTTCATCTTCACCCAGACGACCGAAAGGCTCTGGGTGTGGACCCCGGCGACCTCATTGTCGTTTCCGCGCCAGGATGGTGGCACGGCGGGCTTAAGAGCGTTCATGGACGCATCGAAGACCGTGACGGCACCATTCCCGGCACGTTGGAGTTTCCCAAAGAGCTGCAGGGTTACGAAGGCTTCATGCACATCGACCATGTCATCTTAACGGTCGAAGGTTAGGCGATTTTTGGCAACGGCAGGGGATTGTCCGCATCATAGAGACAAGCGAGGTCGATATGAGGTGGATGATTTTGGTGTTGTTGACGCTCCTAGCTGGAGCCAACGTTCAGGCAGCCGAGCCGTCGTGGGGTCGCGGCACAGCGGTGCCCAAGCAAAGTGATTTCATCCCCAAACTCAAGAGCGGCGAGGCTTACTCGGAGCGCTACACCTTCAACATCCCATTGGATGGCGGCGGAGACGTCTACATGGACTTCACCGTCTCGAACCTTGGGTGGGGTGACCACAAAGGAGTGACCACTGCGCGTGTGAGGCTTCCGGGCAAAAAGGCCTACACCTACAAGGCGGAGCTGGACGAAGACGATTGGTCGTTTGATCGCAAGGTTTTGAAGATCCGCATGGGGAAGTCCACGCTTGAGGCCGACGGCGAAGGTTACCGACTGCGCCACGACGGCGATGTGCGGATCGACCTCAAGCTCGAGAACACAGTCCCTGCTTGGCGGCCGGGCAGCGGTAAGATCAAGGTCGGCGGCGAGACGTTTGAGCTCGCGCTGATGTCGCCTAAGGCACGCGTTTCGGGGCGCATCGGGATGGCGGGAACTTGGTATCCGGTCTCGTCAGCGAACGGGATGGGCGATTGGAGCATGTCCACCATCGCCCCCTACGACCTCGCCAATCGCTTCTCGCGATTCAAGGCTTACCATGACGGCATGATGGTGACGTGGCGAGAGATCCGCACGACAGAGGACCTCGGTGGAAAGTCGGTCGTATGGGTGCTCGTCGTCAAAGATGGCGAGGTGCTCTTCGAGAGCGCGGCTGCAAAGCTAACGGCGTCGGCCGAGTTCACGGACAAGACATCGGGTTACTCGGTTCCCAGAGTGTTCAAGATCCAGGGCAGAGACAACGGCCAAACATTGTCTTTGACCGTCCGCGCGACGCGGGTCACCGTTCGTGATCTGTTGGCGGACTACGGCTCGGTGGCACGCACCATCGCAGGGACATTGACCAACCCGTATCAGTTCAACTCCGAGGCTTCGTTTACGTTGAAGCTCGACGGCGACGAGAGCACCACCGTGACGGGTTCTGGACCGCTTGGAATCGACATCCTGAACTGAATCAGAGCTGCTGGCCCAGCAGTGCATCGACGCGGTCTGCGAGCTCCGCGCGTCGACTTCGAATCTGGGAGAGCATCTTCTGGCGCGTTAGACCCAGCCAAAACGCCTTGAAGAGTTCCCGGCGCGCGTCGGCTTGCTCGCCAAATCGCAACGCGACGTAACCGCAAAACGGGAGCGCCAAACACGCGATCGGTGTGACCCACCAATGCCAATAGTACCCTAGGAGGATCGATTCGATCAGCCAGATCGGTGGCAAGAAGACCAATCCCAGGAGCGCCTTGATCGTCGAGATGAGGTCCAACTCCTTGCCTGCGATTTTGTGTGCGATGGGCCGAAACGCACGGTAGGGAGGCCAGCTCGTAAGCACGCCCAAAACGGCAAAGGGCAACGAAACCACAAACGTCGCTGTGTCACGAACCACGCGGGCAAGCGTGAAGTGCGGCGCGTGCGCGTCCCACGGGTCGTCGATGCCTACCATGCGCAGGAGATGCGCGAACTCGCGAACTTGGTCGGCCAAATCCGCCGCCACGGAAGGGTCGGTCTGCAGCAATCTTCGGTAAGCCGCCGAGAGGTCTTGAGCGCGCTGTTGCACCGCGGCGACGTCGTGCGCCGCATGAGCGTCCGTCCAACGCGCCACCGCGACAAGCCCATCCCAGACCTCCGCGTCATCGGCCTGCAACACCAAGTCACCAAATGCGTCGTCAATCTCCTGGGTGAGACGACTCGCCGCGTCGAAGCCTTCCTCCCGGAACGCTTTTAGGTGGTCGGACACACGAATGGGCGCTCCCACCGCCATCGATACGCGCGATCGAAATATGTCCTTGGCCTCATAAAACAGGCCAACGGGCAGGATGTGAAGCTCAAGCGTTTCGGCGGCGTCTTGCGTCTGCAACGCGATGCGTGCCGCGCCGGTCTTTAGACGTTTCATCTTGGTGTCGGAGTGGCTGACGCCCTCGGGGAAAATCACGACGGCCCCCCCCTCGATAAAGCGTTCTTGGCACAGGTCGAATGTGGCGTTGTTTTGCGACGTGTCGTTGCCGTCTTGCGCGCGGAACACCGGGATCGCGCGAAACGCCTGCATGGTGAGGTGGCCGACGGGGTTCTCAAAGAGTGTGCTTTTCGCCAGAAAACTAACTTCGCGATCGAGGCCTAGACGGATCACACAAGGATCCATCAACCCGTTGGGGTGGTTGGCTACCACAAGGATCGGTCCTGACTTCGAACGTGGTCGACACCGGTGACGCTTATACGTTTGTAAAATGCGTACCGTGAGCAGCGATGCGCCACATAAATGAGTCGTTTGATGCGTCCGTTGTACCCGCAAAGTGACGATGGCGTCCTCTTCTTTCTTTGGTCGAGCTGGCATAGTTTGGCGCATGAAACTGCGATGGAAACCTGAACACGGCGATGCGAGGTCGAACGCCTCCGACAGGCATTCTCGCGAATCTAGCGGTGTTGGTGTTTGTCGCGTTTGGCGGAATGATCGCGATTGTTCTGGTCTCGACACACGCATTGGTGCGCAACCTTCGGAGCTCACGGTCGCTGCGGGCGGGAGGAGCGCACCGAGGTCGAGGATAGACCGGTTTTTCAACCCGATTCAGCGTCAACTTCAGCTGCTCACGGACTGGACACGGATGGGCACGCTGCGTATCGACGATCCCCACGCGCTCAACGCGCTCTTGATTCCAATCCTGCGCTCCCAAAGTGCGGCGACCTCGGTCATCGTCGCCGACGAGCGGGGGCGCGAGCACATGCTCCTTAAGACACAGACGGGATGGCTCAATCGACGCATCGACCGCAGCGCGGAGCCCCGCGCGACGCACTGGGAGGTCCTCGGGCCGGATGGGGCCGTCGTGGACGCGTATTCCAAGGACTTGGATTACACCTCCGCGAGCCGTCCTTGGTTTCAAGCTGCGCAGGCCGCGGCGCTCGACGAGATTGTGTGGACCAAACCGTACATCTTCTTCACCACAAAGGACCCCGGCATCACGGCGTCAACGCGCGTTCCCGCGCCCACCGGCGAATACGTCATCGCGCTTGATTTGATGCTGCAGGACATTTCGGCATTCACGAGCAGTCTTGAGGTCGCAGAGTATGGGGTCGTGGCGGTCGTCTCGCGTGACGGGCAAGTCATCGGCCTGCCCAACACCACCGACTCACGCACACCGGCGGCGGTCTTGAGCTCGGTGGAAGATCTAAACCGTCCCGAGATCGCTGCGGCGTTTGCGCGTGCGCAAATTGGCGCCGCGGGCACGGAACGTACGATCATTGGACAGGAGCCATGGTGGATCACGTCAAAACCCGTGGGTCCAACGAACCTGCAGTTCATCACGGTCGTCGCGATTCCCGAAACCGCGTTGCGTCGGCCTATTGTCTCGCAGCAGCTGGCTTTGGCCGGCATGGCCCTGTTTGCAGTGGCGTTTGGGTTGGCGCTCATGTGGCAGAGCAACCGTCAGATTCAACGCGTGCGTGACCGCGCGAACCAAGAGAACATTTTTGGGCCCTACGCTCCCATTGAAACGCTCGGCTCAAGCGCGACCTCCGAGGTCTTTCGCGCTCAACGGGACGCGTTGCAGACAGGGCTGGTCGTGAAGGTCAGCCAACGGCAAGACCACGCCAAGATGACGGCTGTCGCCAAAGATTTGGCCAACACGCTCGACCCGCGGCTGGGCTGGCCGATCGATTTCGGCGTGGCCCCCGACGGCCTGTTTTACCACGTTCGGGTCGATGTCGGCGGCACGCCCCTCTCGCAGTGGGTCACCGAACCGGTATCCCCCGAAGTTGTGCGCCATGTCATGGCGGAGCTCGTGTCGGGCTTGAGCAGGTTCCACGCGTCTTGTGGCCCGCACGGGAATCTCAAGCCGACCAACGTTCTGATCGACGCGGATGCCGCCATGCCGCGGGTCGCGCTCGTCGATCCTTTGGGGTTGTCCGCCCACACTGAGTCCGCCTCCCGCGCCGGAATCGTGGCGCCCGAAACGATTGAAAACCCGACGGCTGTCCACGAGGCGAGCGACGTGTACGCACTTGGGGCCCTGCTCTACCTCATGCTCAATGGGCGGGCCGCCTACGCGGGACAGACGCCCAACGCGATCCTCATGAAACAATTGACCGAAGACCCCACGCCACATAACGCCGATGTGGATGTCACGCTGGCCGAGCTCGCGGACCGATGTTTGCGACGACGGCCAGGGAACCGACCCTCGCTTCGAGAGGTTCAACGCGCACTCGAAACCTAGAAGCGAACTCCGGCGTGGAATTCCAACCACGCGTAGCGGTCCGGCGTCGTTCCGTCGCCAAGCTGCGAGGCGGCGCCATCGGGTGGAAGCCCCAGCTTGTCTGCGTCTGTGGTCCACAGCGTGCTCAACCCCGGGCCCGCAAACACGGCAAATCGTGAGGCGATCTGCCATCCCGCGATCACGTGCGTTGAGAACAGAAAACTCTGTTTGTTCACGTCATTGGCGACTTGAAGCCCCATCGCTTCGACGTCAATGAACCACGTCGAAAAATCAAAGTGTCCACTAAGCCCAAGGCCGGCGCCGCCCACAGCGGGACCCGAATTCGTCGAAGGCGCCCCCGCGACAAGGTACATGTAGCGCAGTCGTTTCCCGCCATGCAGAACACCTGCCACGACCATGCCTCGGGTGGTGATCCAGCCGGTCGCGTAGGCGGGCTCTTCGGTCATGATGTTGATGAGCCCGATGGGCACGTCCGACGTTTCTGAGACGTTAATCAGGCCTATCTGCAAGGTGGCGCGGTCGGCGACGTTGACCGCCCCTATCTGCACGTCGGCGTGATCACCCACGTTGACCGATGCCACCTGAAACGCCACGTCGTCTGCGACGTTCGCGCCGCCGGCCAACTGCAAGCTTGAGGGCCCGACCGCGACGTTGGCCCCAAAGGCGACTTGCATCAGCCCAGCGTTGGACACGTTCGCCCCCCACGCCAGCTGGATGCCGTCAACGTCATCGGCCCAGTTGAAGAAGCCCGCTTGGATGCCTTCGAGTCTGCCCGTGCGGTTGACCAACAAAGATGCTTGAATTCCATCCACGTAACCGGCGTTGGCCACCAGAAGCGCAACCTCCAGGCCGTCGATGCCCAGGTGTCCTGGGGACCAAACTTCAATCGCCATGGACGGCACGACGTTGTCGTCGTCGTACGCCGGCAGGCTCAAGGAACGGAGCGCAAACACCATACCTACTGGCGTAACGTCTGGCTGCGGGTCCTCGGTTTGTGCAGCCTGCGGCGAGGGTTCCGGCGGCCTGGCTTGAGGGTCAGGCACCGCCGCGGGTTGGGGATCAGGTTTGGGCTCGGCAACAGGTTCGCCAGAACGACTTCGTAGCCGCCTCCACGGCTGGGTCAGGCGCGGGTTCAACGGGCGCCGTGGCCATGGTGACAATCCATGCGACTTGGCTCGCTGCAAGTTCGAGGTCTCCACGGGTGGAGCCTTTGGGCAGCGCAATGGTCGCCAGTTCAAGGCCCACAACCTCAACCACGCACGTCTCGCCGTCGGGTCGCCATGTTAATTGCCACGCCGCATTTGTGTCGACCCCGAGGATGAACCGAGCATCCGGCAGCCGTTGCCGAAGTTCGCGCACAAAATCCGTCTCGCCCCCCACGTCGGCGCACGCTGCGTCGGTCACCAGCGACACGGTCGTGACCTCCTGGGCCCACGCGTTCACCGACGCGAGCATCACGACAACGACCCAGCGCCACGTCACCGGCAGATCTCATCGGTGCGGCCGGAGTTGCGGACAATCCGGCAGTATTCGTCCCGCGCGAGCGGAGTCGCTGCATCGTTTGGACGTGTGGTCACAAACCGGCGCAGATGAATCGCGGCCTGTTGAGGACGGCCCAAACGCTTTAGATAGATACGCGCCAGATCGAGCCGGATGGACCCCGCGATGGGGTCCGACGCGTTAAGTTTCCCCAGCAGTTTCTCGAGCATTGCCGCCCCACCCTCCACGTCACCTTCACGAATCAGACGGTTCGCGTCATCGCGTGTCTGCGCGTTTTCGGGGGACAACCGCTTGGGTGCGTTGACTTTGCGTGGACCGATCGGCGCGTCTTTGACGACCGCACGGGCGGCCAGCACGTCCAGATGCCTCTCGACATCGACGTGGAGCTCCGCCTCGGCCACGCGGTCAGCGGATGCAGCCTGCAAGCCTCCCTGCATCCGATACTCTTGACCGGCCTTTACGGCGGTGGGCGCGCCATTCTCTGGCGTGACAACCACTTCGCCTGCGACCACGCCGACCACGCCCCCGCCATCGGTGGAGGCATAAAAGATCGTGCCGACGACACGGACCTCGAACTGGTCAGCGTCGACGGTCAATCTTCCGCCGGATTGGGGCACGAACTCCACGAGCACCGTGCCTTCCTCAAGCTTGAGTCGTTTATCGAGGCCTTCGCTGAGCGCGAATCTCGCCCCCTGGCTGGCGTACAGTCCCACCTCCTCGTCGTCGAGCTCGACCGGCGCGACCGCGACGTGCTCCACCTGCGCGCTAGGTTGCTCGGCCGGGTCGACGATGTTCGCCACGTCCGAAGCAGGAGGCGGGGTTGGGCTCGAACGCAAAAGGAAGTAGAGCCCTGCTGCCAGGCACGCTGCAAGCGCAACACCGAGCGAGACCCATCGCCCGACAGGCCGAGGCGTGGGCATGTCTTGGTCCTCGACCGTCGGCAAATGGAGCACGACTGCAGGTTTTGCGGCAGGTGCAACGGCCGCCTCGATGCGGCCGAAGAGGGCATCGGCATCAAAGGGGTGTTCGGATTCGGGTGGGGCCTTTCGCGCCCCGCCCACCAACGAATCGATTCGCTTGACGTACTCCCGGTATGCGGGAGACGCGTGCATCTTCTCTTCGATCAGCGCTGCCTCGTCCTCTGCCAGATCGCCCCGCACATAATCAAACGCATAGCGCTTGAAATCGTCGTCATTCCAACGGCTCATGGGTCGACCTCACGCATCGTGCTCTCGAGCACGGACTGTAGCTTCTCGCGGGTGCGACGCACGCGCGCCGCGACCGTATTGATCGATTCATTGGTCAACTCGGCGATCTCGCGAAGCTTCATGCCTTCGACCTCGTGCAACATAAACACCCGCGATGCTTCAACGCCTGCCGAGCGCCGCGTACAACGCGCGGCACAAGTCGCGGGCCTCGTTGCGTCGTCGGCCGTCAACGGCCGCCACGCGCGAGCCCACCGTCACACGTCGCTTTCGTGGTGATCAATACCCACGTTGGGTGCGTGACCCGGTAGAGCCAGGTGGCACGTACTGCCGCGGCAGGTAATGGGCCAGCGATTCGGCATGACTGGATGAAGACCTCTGCACCACGTCTTCGTTCTGGGCTGTGGTTACAGGCGCGCCAAGGAGCGTGACGTGGTTCAGGTGGAGATCAAAATAAACGCCCAGAACGCGGACATATCCCCCGCAACGGCTTCAATCAGAGCCGACTCGGGGTCAAATTGATCTTCGGCCTCTTGCGTCACGAACCACTCGTTTGATTTTCTGGCCGCCAGCATAGCCGACCCTTAGGCACAAACGTTGTTCCGATCAGCCGCACTGTCCGTTGGTGCAAACCAGTCCTCCGGCGCAGTCGGTGCTCACAAGACACTCGGGAGGCCATCCCGGCGTTTGGAATGCACGCCCAGCGTCACACAACGCATCGGCTCCAATCCTCGTCAGCTACGTGCAGGCCAAGCGGCAGCGTGCGTCCTGACAGACCCGGCAGCGCCGCAGTCCGCGCTAACGCGGCATTCAGGCTGTGGAGCCGTATCGCGGCGGCAGACACCGGCTTGGCAGCTTTGACCCGCGCCACAGTCGACGTCGGCGACGCAACGATCCAGTAGCCGTTTTGGCAAAATGCTCTCTGCAGTCGGCGTTGTAAAGACATTGGTGGCCGCCATCGGGATCTTGAGCGCATGCGCCGTTGAGACTTCTCCGGTGGCGACCAAGCGTCCGCTGTGCACGAATAGGCATTTCGCGTCCAAACAGACGCCGCCCGGACCACATTCGCTGTTGAACACACACGCGGACGAACCACAAACGTCATCGGGTCGAAGTCGGGGTCGTCAATGGTTGGATCCGTCGGGTCCGGGTTGGTCGGGTCCGTCGGATCGGGGTCGACCACCGGAGCCGTGCAAAATCCATTGCGCGCACACGCGTCCGGAGCGCGCAATCGATGTCGGCCCGGCACCGTACCGGCGCCGATGTAGCCCGTCGGCCGAGCAGAGCCGATCGTTGCCGCCGCAGTCCGAACTGTTCCGGCATGTCACACGTCACGCACGCACCGCCCACGCAGTACGAGCCCTGTCCGCATTGGGTCGCTACGCAGTCGTCCCACCCTTGAGCGTACCATTACTGGTTGCTGATGCATACCAAACAACCATCGGCAGAAATCATGGGATTGCCAATGCTGGTGATGCACCAGACCGGCAAACCCTTCGTCGCCGCAATCGTTGCGGACTCGACATAGTGCAGCCCGTCAACGCCACCAGTGCCATCAAAAACAGTTATTTACATTGTCATCCTCTCGAAGCCGTATTGAACGCTGAGCGCGTTCGAGAGGTTTGTCGTGGGGGCGCGAAATTTTGTAATCGCCGCATGATGCGGCGATTGAAAAAAGCACGCTGGTTGCGGCTTAGAACTCCTTTAAGCACCGACCAGTCACGATAGTATCGGTCGAAACCATCGTACCACGTTAGTGCGCCGTCACCGATCGAGTCCACAAAGCCTTCCGATGCGCTGTCCACGCGCGTCGCGTTGCCGTCGAACGCCAAGTCGAACGACACGGACTGATTCAACAAAGCAAAGCCGTCACCGAAGCAGCGACACACTGTTCACAGCGCCCACGCATGCCTGGTTGGCGATCGACTGGATGAGCGGCCGGACGCCAAGCCTGAGCGATGCTGCTGGCTCAGCCAGTACGCCAGTGCGCCACCCAGTGAGGTTGCGTACGCCTGTAAGCTGCGGAATGGCGACCTGTTCAATGATGGTCAACAGCTCACCGTAGGCGAAGAAGGCGAGGCTGTCGATCTCAAGCTGGTCGTAGTCACGACGGTTCCGGTCCAGAGGTAGTTGACGCTGCCAAGACCAGGAAGGTTGCCATCGCATCGACCGGAATCTCGTATCGGCCGCATCCCAAGTTGGCGAACCGGCTGGGCAGTTCCAGGACAGGTAAATGACCATCTTCGCCAGTGTTCGTAGCCTTCAAACGTGAAGTCGGCCAGCTTGTCGAGACAAGTTCGCTCGACCTCAAGGTTGTTGAGCATGGCCCGGCACGACGCTGACCCTCGCAAACTGGTTGAAGCGTATTCTGGAAGATGAAGTCGTTGATGGTGTGTCAGCCACTCAACACGTCCACGCCGATACCGTGGTCAAGAAGCCGAGGCTAAAGCCCGTCAAATTCTGAATCTGTGCGATGAGGAAGTCGTAGACAAACATGCCGGGGTTCGCGAGGGAAGTCGATCAGCCCAGACGCTGCCGGCTTGTCCTGACTGCGCGATGGCCTCCGAGATACCTAATAACCGGTCACCGTGTAGGTGCCGGTTGGGTCGAGCGGCACGAGCCCACCCATACCCGGCCAGGTCGTGCTGGCTGCACGGCGACGTCCACAACCTACAGCCAGCGGGTGGTGCCGTTGCCCATTGCTTGCACGGTCACGGTGTAAGCGTGACAAGCGTGCCTTTACGAAGTGCCGACAGTGAACTGTTGGCATCAGCCAGGACGCGCGGGAAGTTGGCGCAATCGAACGTCGACGTTGGGTACGTCGAACGCGGTACGGAGCCAACTGGGGCGCCGCGTTTGCAGGCGGAGAATCGACCCGATGTCGCCAGGTGCCACGTTCGAGACGTTGAGCGTGAACTCGATTAGGGCCACATTTGCGGCTTGTGCGCGAATGACGATCACGCCGGGGCGGCCAACGTTGACGAGAACCTTCGCACCTGCGGCGTCGGTTGCAACGTTTTCGGCCGAAAGGCTGAGCGAGGGTCGGGCGCCTGAAGCACCGTGAATCGAAGGTTCTGCTCGACCTGTTGCCTGTTTCGACCGTGCGCAGAAGCACTTCGAGGTTGATTTCGGTGTCCGGGTCGACGTTGAACACGCGGTCCGGAAATGCAACAAGCCTGCACCGCCTTCGCTCGCTCGGGCTCGGGCTGAGGCGTGGGATTGGGGTGTTGTTGTCGGTACGAATGACAACGGCTGATCTGCAGGTCGTCGCCACAGGCCGAGAGAGTGGGGGCAACGAGCGCAGCTGCTAAAATAAACCAATGAAAATATTTCATTTTTCTCAACAGATCACATTCAGGTCCAAAACGCGCGAACGTAGCAGTGTGTCATAGGTTTTCAACAGCTTGCGCGTTTTACCTTGCTGCATTCTCCTCAGCCTTGGGACGCGCAGGAAACCTTGCCCGAGACGATTCACAGGTACCCATGGGGAGCTTCTTCAATGGAGTTCCACCATGAATCTCTTGCTGAAGACGTCACACGCTGATCCTCAATCGACCGACCCTCCAGCCCCACTTGAGCTGCAAGGCGTTGGTCGACGCCGGCGACCACGAGGCCCTCGACGCGCGGTTTTCAGGCCGCCTCGAGTTGGGACCGCGGGGCTTGTAAGCGCCGGTCCAATGCGAATGAACCGCCTGGTGGTGCGCCAGCGGAGCGCCGGGTTTGACGCTACTTGCTCAGCGACCCCTTGTGGCGGGGCGGCCGAGCGCGCGGCGTGGTCGGCTACGATACCGTATTCTCTCCGCAGAGCTTGCCGAAGACACGGCACGAACCTCGGCTGCGCTTGGCATCCGGCTCACCTGTCATCCAAGATGGTCCCCGTCACGGCATACGCCGTCAGCGCCCGCTAACGCGGCCGCGGGTGTGATGGTCACCAGCCACAACCCCGAATAACGACAAGGTCTACTGGGGCAATGGCGCGCAGATTTCGCCCCACGATTCCAGCATCGCCGCGGCGATTGAACCACGCTCAACGACCCTGCCGTGGGTTGAAAACTCGCGCCGATCACCGACTCCCAGAGGGTCTCTGCTCTACGTCGCATGCAAGGGGGTCGACACCTGATCCACGGCAAACGCACGTCCGCGGCTGGGCATCGCCTACACACCTCTTCATGGCGTGGGCGCGGAAACGACCCTGGCGGCCCTCAATCTGGCCGGCTTCGAGGACGTGCACGTCGTGCGTGAACAGGAGAAACCTGACGGCAAGTTCCCGACCGTGCGGTTTCCAAACCCTGAGGAGCCCGGTGCGATGGACATGGTGCTCGCCTGCGCCAGAGAACACGACGCCGACTCGCCATCGCCAACGACCCCGATGCCGACAGGCCGTCGCAGCCAAAGACGCCAACGGCGTTCCACATGCTACGCGGTGATCAAATGGGGCGCGCTGGCTGGGACCGGCCTGCCACATCGCACGCGACCGACCAGAAGCAACACGTTGCTGTCGCGACCACGATCGTCTCAAGCCAGCTGCTTGGTGTCATGGCCGAAGACGTCGGCGCGACCTATTTCGAGACGTTGACGGCCGAGACGAAACGCGTCGCTCAGCCGTCCAGAGGCCTTCGCGTTTGGCTACGAAGAAGCCCTCGGATACACGGTCGGCGCTGTGCGTGACAAAGACGGCGTCTCGGCGGCGGTCATGTTCTGCGAGATGGCGGCGGCCCTGAAACGCGGAGCTACCGGTTTTGACGAGCTCGCCATCTATACGCGATTTGTTCGTTGACGGGCCAGCGCTCCTTACGTACGGTCCGACGACACCGAGTTGCGGTAGAGGAACGCGACTGCGCCGCACAGCCCAGCGTGGTCGCGGGGAAGTCCGTCGTATCCACGAGCGACCTGCGCAGCGGGACAAAAACGACGGGCTCGAAGGTCGAAAAACTCGATCTCCCCGAGAGTGACGTGCTGATTTATCGGTTAGAGGGAGGCGCACGAATCATCGTTCGCCCAAGCGGCACGGAACCCAAGATCAAAGTCTATTACGAAGTGCGCCAACCTGTAGATGGCGACTTAGAAGCCTCGAAACTCGCCGCAAAGTCACAGCTTGAGGCGCTCATGGAGGCGCCCATTGAATCGCATTAACGCGCCGTCTTGAGTTCTTTCTCGAGGTCTTTGAACTTCTCTTCGAGCGGGTCGGCGTCGAGCTCGTCCAGCGCGATGTCGTCCTCCGTCTTGGGTTTGGGGGAGGGAACAGGCATGGCTCGGTAGGTCTGTCCTTGACCAATTTCTTGGTATTGAGGCGGACCCATGACACGGCCCTCCGAATCCTTGAAGCGCCCAAGCAACAGCATGATCACGTCAAACGCCCAACCAAAGCCGAACAGCCCGCCGGTGAAGAACCAGAGCGCAGCCGTCCAGAACTTTCCGAGGTAGAGGCGGTGCACGCCGAAGTACCCAAAGAAAATGGCCAAGACTAGAGCCACAACACGGTTGTGGGGGCTTCGGGTCTCGGTCGCAATCACACGTCTGGTTAGTTCGCTCATCAACAGGCTCCGGGGCTGGTCGATCTTGGAGCGAAGCTAAGATCGAAATATCGACGGTCAACGCAAGAGTTGCTGAGCGACCTTCACGCCCCCGATGGCGGTCGCGAGCGTGCTCTGCCCCGGAAACACGCTGTCTCCGACGAGGTAGAGGTTGGGCCCAAAAGGCCGCGGAAAGATGTCGCCGTAGTTCGCCAACCCAACGCGGCGAGGAATGCCGCCTACAAGACCCTCGGAGCGCAGCGTGAAGCGTTGAAATGTTCGGGGGCTGCCAGGCATTTCGAGACGAACGTCCTCCACCAACTCCGGGGCGCGCAGCGCGATGGTGTCACGCATGCGCTGCTGCACGTCGTTGATGTAGACCCCTTGAGCTTCGGGGTCGAGTGTCCGCAGTTTGGAGATCGGCACGTGCGTGGAACACGTGATGGTGCGACCGGGCTCGGGGGTTCGGTCGGTCTCGTCCACGCCACTGATCGAGCAGAAGACGTGATTGCCCTCGATAAACTCGACCTGCTCGTCGGCGACGAGCTCAAGATGATGCGGGTCGGGCGCAGCCACGTCGGTAGGGACCGACAGGTACAGCATGGCTGCACCCCAACCGGCCTCCACACGTCTGGCCACGCTGTCCAGGCGTCGGCTGGAGACATTCGCAATGCGTGAAAGGTCTTGGGGTAACATGTTCGCGACGACGTGTTGGGCTCGGACCTTCTTTCGGCGCGAAACCACGGTCCACGCGCCGTCCTCGTGTCTGAGCTCGCCGACCTTGTCGGCCATGCTCAGCGTGCCGCCCAGCCGTTCTGAACGCATGGCACAGCGCCCAAGCCAAATGCCCCACCCCACCATGCACGTGCCCGGTTCCGCGAAAGAAATAGTCCATCGTCGCAAAGGCAAACGGCGCTTCGGCCTCGGCCACGTTGGTCTGGATGGTGATCTGGCACACCGCGTTGAGGTAGGTGCGCAAAGCGTCGAACTCGGCCACTCCCCACCGGCGAAGCACCGAATCCAAACTCGTGTTCACAAGCGGCAGCAGGCTCGCATACGACGGCGACTTCGCGATGTGGCCAAGCACCTCCTTGACCCCGAACGGCGGCAGCATGGCAGGGTCGTCGAACAGGCCCCAGAGTGTATCGGCCACGGCCTTCTGCTTGGCGAAGAACTCCCGGACCGGGAAGTCTTTGGCGCATGGCAACGCACAAAAGCGATCCAAGAAAGTGTCCCGATCACTGGACACTTCGAGCGAAAACGACGGCGTTCGTAGCTCGACCATCGGATCGAGCGCCTCGAACGTGATGTCGAGCTCGAGCTCACGCGTCCAGCGGTCAAAGAGCTGGCCGGGCCCAAAGCCTGAAAACAACGTCGCGCCGGACTCAAATCGATGTCCTCGCCGGCTGTACGTGCTCGCGCAGCCTCCCGGGTATGTCAACGCCTCGTACATCACGACGCGGGCCCCGCTGCGCGCAAGCTCGAGCGCGGCTCCCATCCCGCCAAAACCACTGCCGATAACGGCGACATCGTATGTTTCGCTGTCCATCTTCACCTCGGCTCATGGGATGCCTCACATCCCGGCGCGGTGCGTCTTTGCCCGTTGCCCCCAACCTCAGAGCCTCATACCCTTGGCGGCGAATCGGGCACGTACCCGGTTCTTGGCGTGGCAACCTCTGGTTGCCGCATCGGCAGCTTGGAAGCTGCCGGTCCGCATCTCCCGTTTCGCCTTGATGCCTCAAAGGAAGAACATGCAGTACATACAAATGGGTGCCAGTGGATTGACCGTGTCGCGGCTTGCCTTTGGCACGATGTCGTTTGGTGACCAAGCCGACGAAAAAACCTCGGCCGAGCTATACGCGACGTGCCGAGACGCTGGAGTCACCGTCTTCGACACCGCGGACGTCTACACGCAAGGCCGGTCCGAAGAGATTCTTGGGCGGCTGATCGCGGGCCATCGCGACGAAGTGATCGTCGCGAGCAAGGCGTACTTTCCCACGGGTCCGGGCACAAACGATCGCGGGGCCTCGCGCTACCATCTGCGGCGCGCCGTGGAAGCGAGCCTCAAACGGATGAACATTGACCACATCGACGTCTACTACGTGCACCGTTTCGACGACAAAACGCCCATCGAAGAAACGTTTCGCGCGCTCGACGACTTGGTGTCGGACGGAAAGATCGGCTACGTCGGCGTCAGCAATTTCTCGGCGTGGCAGACCCAACAAGCCGTTGATCTGTGCAAACATCGGGGCTGGACCGCCCCCTCGGTCATCCAACCCATGTACAATCTGGTCAAACGCCAAGCCGAGGTCGAACTTTTGCCGATGGCGGCCGCAAACGGCGTCGGGGTCATGGCCTACAGTCCGCTCGGCGGCGGACTCTTAACCGGAAAATACGGCCCCGGGCAAAAGCCCGCCTCAGGTCGTTTGGTCGAGAACGCGATGTACTCGTTGCGATACGGCGATCAGGACAACTACCGCGTTGCTTCAGAATTCACGGCGCTCGCTCAGGAGTTCGGTGTGCATCCCGTCGCGCTCGCGGTGCGGTGGGTTGCCGATCACCCGGCTGTCACGGCTCCATTGCTTGGCGCGAGGAGCGTGTCCCAGCTCTCGCCGGCTTTGCAAGCGCTGGACATCGACCTTCCCGACGACTGGTACCGCCGAATTGCCGCGCTCAGCACGGCCCCACCGACCGCCACAGACCGCAGCGAAGAGGGCACAAACCTTCACTACGGCGTGCGTTGAAATGACTTTGCGTGCGCGGTGGTTGCGATTACGCTGGCGCGCATTCTGTGCGAACATGAAAGCCAAGGAGTACCTTTGAAGCAGCTCATTAAACACGACCTAGACCTCGCTCTTGCTAAGAAAGCCTGCGTGAAGGCGTTTGAGGCCTATTCGGAAAAGTTCGAGAAATACAGCCCCACCGCGAACTGGAAGACCGACACCTTCGCGGAGATCGGCTTTGAGGCCAAAGGGATCAAGCTCGGCGGCACCGTCGACCTGCGCCCCAAAGAGATCGAGGTCGAGATGAACGTGCCGTTTATCTTCAAACCCTTTCAATCAAAGGCCGTTGAGTTGGTCGAGGGCGAAATCACCAAATGGGTGGCGAAAGCCAAGAACGGCGAGCTCGACTGACGCTCGCTCGGTAACGCATGCATGCCTGACGAAGTTGGAAAATGTCCGGGTTGTGACCACACGGGCCCTGTGGGGAAACCGTGCAACGAAAAGGCGTGCGCGAAACGTGGTTACCACTTCATCCCCAAGCCGTTCTGGACCTCGGCGCACGAAAGCGGCACGCCCGATCCCCTGATCGGTGAGGTTTTGGGCGACTATCTCGTTGTTGGCGTTGTGGGTTCAGGAGGGTTTGGCCGCGTGTTTTTGGCCCTGCAGAGCCCACTTTTCCGGCTTCGAGGCGCCCTCAAGCTGCTCGAATTCCCCTCGGACAACGCCGTTCTAACGCAAGCCCTGCTCGAGAAGTTTCAAGGCGAAGCCGAGGCACTCGCCGACGTGTCGCATCCCAACATCGTTCGGCTTCTGAAGTACGGGCTGCACAAACAACGGCCGTACCTCGTGATGGAGTACGTCGACGACGCCGCGACTCTGCGTCAAGAGATCTACGATCGCGCCATGCAGCGTAAGGGGTTCTCGCACGCGCAGGTTCAGTCGATTCTTGGGCAGATCCTGCACGGACTTCAGGCTGCGCACACCCGCAACATCATCCACCGTGACATCAAGCCCGAAAACATCATGCTTCAGCGTGTCGCGGGAAATCCGATGCACGTCAGGATTTTGGACTTCGGCACCGCCAAGTTCGTCGAGAATCGCGCAGACACGAAGTGGCCCCTCGGCTCACCGAGCTACATGGCCCCCGAGCAAGTTCGACTGAAAAACATTGGGCCGTGGTCGGATTTGTACGCCGTGGGCGTGATGTGTTTCGAGCTGCTGACCGGTCGACGCCCGTTTCCCGGCGCGACAGAAAACGAGATCGTCGCCAACAAGCTCGACGAGAACTTCGACCCTTTCGAAAACGTCGCAGAGTTTGAGTTCCCGCCGGAGTTTTTGGCGTTTCTCAAGACCGCGCTGGCGCGTGATTCAGCACAACGTTACCAAGACGCTGCGTCGTTTCTTGACGCGATGAACGCCGCGTTCGACGTGCTCAGCGCGCGCCCGGGCCGAGCGGGCAAAGCCGGTGTGGAACTGACCGCATTGATCGACAGCGGCGACCTGATCTCGGCCGAGGTGTTCGAGGCGCCCACGCGGCAAGCCGAGGTCTCGCCGGCGATCGACCCGGACCCTCAGCCGGCGGTCGCGCCACGCAAGAATGAGCCGGCGACGGCATGGGGCGTAACGGTCCTCTTCGGGTTGGTGGCCCTGGGGCTGGGCGGTTGGTGGTATTTTGACAAAGCCCCTCAACCTTCCGAAACCACCCCGTTTGAACCCCCCGACGCCTCGGTCGTCACACAGGCATCGGCCGACGTGGGTGAGGCCACTGATGCAACACCCGACGCGGCACCCGCGCTACTCGACGTGGGTGTGGACGCAAACACGGATGCCGAGACAGACGCTCACGCGCCGGTTGCGCCGCTAGACCCATTCCGGTTGTCACTCGGGAAGTACCACACCTGCTTGCTGCAGCATGGCAAGGCGCGGTGTTGGGGCGCAAACTTCGACGGCGAGCTGGGGCTTTCGACAAAGGCCGCCATCGGCGACAAGAAGGGTGCTTTTGCCGGCGACTGGATCGACCCCGGCTTCGAGGTCGCCGGCCTGTCTGCTGCCGGTGACCGAAACGCCTCGTTCACGTGTTTGCTCTCGGTTGCCGGCGAGGTGAAGTGTTTTGGGGCCAACGGCTCGGGTCAGCTGGGGGGCAGCGGCGCCGAGGCAAAACGCTCGGTCAAAGACACACCCGCCATCGACATTGGCGGCGTGGCCACCGAGGTCGCCGCCGCGGGCTCGCAGTATGCGAGCCATGTCTGTGTCCGCCTCGACAGTGGCAACGTTCGATGCTGGGGCAGCAACAGATATGGACAGCTCGGGCTGGGCCACACCACCACGGTGGGCGACGACGAGGCGCCCGCCACGGTGCCCCCTGTCAAACTCGCGGCCCCCGCCAAACATGTGTTCGTGGGCAAGTACCATTCGTGCGCCATCCTCGACGACGACCGCGTAACGTGCTGGGGTTGGAACGACAAAGGGCAGCTTGGATTGGGGCACCGCAACAACATCGGCGACGACGAGCTCCCCCAGACGGCCGGCATCGTGCCCGACATCACCGCGACCAAGCTCGCGCTGGGGCGGCTTCACTCGTGCGCCCTACTCCCAGACGGCGCGGTGCGCTGCTGGGGCTGGAATGGCAAAGGGCAGCTAGGGCTGGGCAACACCGACGACCTCGGCGACAACGAGGCCATCACGTTGGTCGAGCCAGTACAGCTCAGCGACAAGGCAATCTCGATCGCGGCAGGCGACAACCACACCTGCGCCCTGCTGCAAAACGGACACGTTCAGTGCTGGGGTGAGAACAACTTCGGACAGCTCGGCTACTCGCACACACGGGACATCGGTGACGACGAGCTGCCTGCAATCGCTGGCGACGTGTACCTTGGCGCCGACGCACTCGATGTCTTCGCAGGCAGCTACCACAACTGCTCGACCCATGCCGACGACAAGGTGCGTTGCTGGGGTCTGAACAAATTTGGACAACTTGGTTACGGAAACACCAACGACATCGGCGACGACGAAACCCCAGCGGGTGCGGGCGACGTCCCATTCCACACGGATCCTAAATGAGCTACGAGACCATCAAGGTTGAGCTGCGCGGCAGTTTCGCCCACATCAAGCTGAACCGCCCCAAACAACGAAACGCCGTCAACGAGACGCTCGCAAACGAGTTCCGCGCAGCACTCGAATCCGTCAGCGCCGACGAGGCCATTCGCGCAGTGGTGATTTCAGGTGAGGGCAACGCTTTTTGCGCCGGTGCCGACGTGTCGCAGTTCGGCAACGAGCTCACACCCGCCGAGGTCGAGACCTACCTGCTCGAAAAATACAAACCCATCATTTCGGCCATCACGTCGATGCCCAAGCCGGTCATCGCGGCGGTGCACGGCCCCGCAGCAGGCGCTGGTATGTCGATCGCGCTCGCGTGCGACTTTCGTGTGATGTCTGACGAGGCCGCCATCTACCCCGCATTCATCAAGATCGGCCTCGTCCCCGACGCTGGTGCAACGTGGTTTTTGGCCCGGCAAATCGGCTACAGCCGTGCGCTCGAATTCCTGATCGACGGTCGAGCCATGCCGGCCGAGCGCTGTCTGGCACTTGGCATGGCCAATCGTGTGGTGCGCCCAGACCAGCTCGCCGCCGAGGCCGAAAAGTGGGCACGGGAACTCGCCGAGAGGCCCACGTACGCCATCGCGCTGACCAAACAAGCGCTCGCCTTCGCGTGCGACAACGACCTCATGGCCAGCTTTGACACCGAGGCGAGGTATCAAAAGCTCGCCATCGCGACCGAGGACCACCAAGCTGGAATCGAAGCCTTCAAGAACCGTACGACCCCGGTCTACAAGGGACGCTAGCCCCAAGGCACACCATGAGTGACTTCTTCGACAATCTTCTGGGCGAAACCGACCGCATGATTCGAGCGTCGGCCACCCGTTTCGCGCTCAAAGAAATCCGGCCCTTCGCGCAAGATTGGGAGGAAGCAGGCGAGTTCCCGCGCGCACTTTACAAGACCGCAGCGGCCGCAGGCATCTTAGGCGTCGGGTTTGACGAGAGCGTCGGCGGGTCCGGCGGAGGCGCACTGGCGCAGGTCATGGCCATCGAAGGCATGATGCAAGGCGGATCAACGGGCGTCTCGGTGGGTCTTGGGTCGCTGGGCATCGCGCTGCCGCCGATCATCCAGAGCGAAAACGCAGACCTCATCGACCGATACGCGCGGCCCGCCCTCAGCGGTGACAAGATCGCCGCACTCGCCATCACCGAACCCGGCACAGGGAGCGACGTCGCGGGCGTTGCGACGCGTGCGGTCCGAGACGGCGATCACTATGTGGTCAACGGCAGCAAGCTCTACATCACCAGCGGGGTTCGTGCCGACTTCCTGACAACCTTGGTCCGTACCGACGACGACCCGCACGGGGGGCTGACCTTCCTTGTGATCGACAAGACTCTGCCGGGAGTCTCGGTCTCACGCGCCCTCAAGAAAACCGGCTGGTGGGCGAGCGACACGGCCGAGCTCGCGTTCGAGGATGTACGGGTGCCCGCAGCGAATCTCGTCGGCGCCGAGGGAGGTGGTTTCTTTACGCTCATGCGCAATTTCCAGAACGAACGCCTCGCGCTGGCCGCCTACGGTGTCGCGACGGCCGAGCTCGCATTGGCCGAGTGCCGAGCATGGATCGAGGAGCGCAAAGCTTTTGGGCGCCCGCTCTCGAAGTTTCAGGTCACCCGCCACAAGATCGCGGATATGGCGACCCGGATCACGGCCGCGAAGACCTTCGTTTACCAGGTCGCCTCGCGGGTGGACCGCGGCGAATACCTCGTCGCAGAGGTCTCGATGGCCAAGAACCTGACCGCTGAACTTGCAGTGGATGTCACCTACCAGGCCGTGCAGCTTTTCGGAGGCATGGGGTACATGCGCGAAACGTTGGTGGAACGCCTCAGTCGCGACGCCCGCCTGCTGCCGATTGGCGGCGGGACACAAGAGATCATGAAAGAGATCATCGCGAAGAACCTCGGGCTCTAGCGCAGCATTTTCGCCGCGGCGCATATTTTTCACACCAAATACAACCCAAAGCCTGTGTGGACGTGTATTTTCGGGGCTTTCCGGCTGGCACGCATGCTGCTTTTCAAACGGTCATCTTTGGAGATGACCCATGCAAATTGACCGCGCGCTTCTAAAACAATTCGACGTACCAGCACCCCGATACACCTCGTATCCCACCGCGCTCTCGTTCCGTGAACTTGAGCCAGGGGAGCTTGAAGCAGGCATGGCGGGCGACGGCCCCCTCTCGCTGTACTTTCATCTGCCGTTTTGCCGCTCGCTTTGTTGGTACTGCGCGTGCACCAAAGTCATCACGCGTGACCAGAGCAAATCGGCAGACTACCTAGCGCAGCTTGAGGTTGAGCTCGACCAACGCATGCCGTTCCTCCAGGGCAGAAACGTGGTGCAGATCCACCTCGGAGGCGGAACACCCACATTCTTCTTGCCCGATGAACTGCGGACGCTTGGAAAGATGATTCGTGCCCGACTTTCGGTGGCCCAAGACGCGGAAATCTCGGTCGAGATTGACCCGCGCGAAGTCACGCGTGAGCACATCGCCGCCCTTCGGGATGCTGGCTTTAACCGCGCCTCGCTTGGGGTTCAGGATCACAATCCAGAGGTCCAAAAGATTATCCATCGTGAGCAACCGCTCGAACAAACCCGGCAAGTCGTGGACTGGCTGCGTGAGTTCGGGTTCTCTGCGATCAATTTTGACCTGATCTACGGCTTGCCGGGGCAAACGAGTGCGTCGTTTCGCGAGACCATCGCGGACGTGATCCAGATGCGACCGGACCGACTCGCGGTGTACAGCTACGCCCATGTACCGTGGGCCGCGCCCGCGCAGAAGCTGCTCGAGCGACATCCCATGCCCTCGGCCGACGCCAAGCTCGAACTGTTCGCTCAGGCCGCCGAACAGTTCGTCAATGCAGGGTGGACCCACATTGGCATGGACCACTTTGCGCTGCCTGACGATGCGCTCGCGATCGCGCTCGAAACGGGCAACCTTCGTCGGAATTTTCAAGGCTACAGCACCTGGAAAGGTACCGATATTCACGGATTTGGAATGTCGTCGATCTCGCAGACCCAGACGATGTACTTCCAAAACGCACGCGAGCTTGATGATTGGAACGCCAAACTTGATGGCGGTGCATCGGTGGTTGACCGCGGCATCACCCTGACAACCGAAGACCACGTTCGGCGCGACGTCATCATGGCGATCATGTGTTCGAATCGCGTGGAGTTCGACGGATTCAGTCGCGACCACGACGTCGACTTTGCGAATCACTTCACGGACGAGCTGGCTGAGCTCCAGACGTTCGCCGCTCAGGGGTTGGTCAAGATCGACGCCACAGGATTCCGCGTCACCGCGACGGGACGGTTCTTTGTGCGCAACATCGCGGCGATCTTCGACACGTACCGTCAACGGCAATCGGGGTTTTCGAAGGCGGTGTGATGCTCAGTTGAGCATGCCCTTGATGAGCTCCATGTTGGTACGAGACTGCT
Organism: bacterium; assembly: GCA_041390025.1. GTDB lineage: Bacteria > Myxococcota_A > Bradymonadia > Bradymonadales > Bradymonadaceae > JBFFMO01. Next base: position 94,575 of record JAWKQR010000015.1, on the reverse strand, counting down.
TTGTGCGTTTGAGCATCCACTCCAACGACTCGACCTCGCCCATGTCCGACAGCTTGCGACGCAAGACAGGATACTTCTCGCGCTCGACGTCTTGGAGCAGCATCTCTTCGCGCCGCGTGCCACTTGTCGAAATCTCGACAGCAGGCCACAGACGGCGTTCCGCGAGCTTGCGGCTGAGCACGATCTCGCAGTTTCCGGTGCCTTTGAACTCTTGGAAGATAACCTCGTCCATGCGGCTGCCGGTGTCGACGAGCGCGGTTGCCACGATCGTTAAGCTTCCGCCCTCCTCAAGGTTGCGCGCCGTTCCAAAGAGCTGACGGGGGCGATCGAGCGCACCCGCTGTCACACCGCCGGACAACGTACGGCTCGAGTTGGCGTACACCGTGTTGTAGGCACGCGCCAAACGCGTCAGCGAGTCCAACAAGATCATCACGTCTTGGCCGTCCAACAGGCGTTCGACGGCCTCTTTGAACTACGCTCTCCGCGAGGGCGATGTGTTCTTTTGGGCCGCGGTCTGTGGTTGAAAACCGCACGTCGATGGGCAAGTTCCGTGTGAAATCCGTCGCCTCTTCGGGGCGCTCATCCACAAGAACCGCCACCTGATGGATGTCGGGGTGGTTGGCACGAACCGCCATTGCAATCTTGTGCAACAGCATGGTCTTGCCAGCCTTGGGCGGACTGGTCACCAGAACACGCTGACCGCGCCCAATCGGTGTGACCAGGTCCAACACTCGGCCGACGATCTCCTCGCGCGAGGTTTCGAGGCGAATGCGCTCCAAGGGTTGAATCGGTGTGTAATCGGAAAGCCGCTCATGCAGCCTTGTGAACTCTTCGGGGTCGATCGCAGCAATCTGCTGACTCGGGCCCCGGCTTCTGCGTCGTTTTCGACCCATGTGACCGCTACTTCTGCACACAGCACCCGCAAGACTTGGGCGCTAACGTTCGTTACTTGTTTGGGCGAGGAGCAACCGCTTCCGGTTCGGCGGGTTACTCAATAACGTAGCATTCGCAGATTTCACGGGTTTTGTGAAGTGGCAAAGCCAATTTACTGGGTCCACCCGATTTCGCGTGCGGTTTTGGACCCCACCCGAATCTCGCCAACAAGGCTTGGAAGCCTCGCGCGTCCCTCACCGAGGGGGATGTCATGCGCCATGATTTCCATGTAGCGCTGCGGGTAGCGGTTTCGCGGATCCGCGTAACCCTGCGGGAAAATAGCTTGTCCAGTCTGTGGGTCGTAGTGGTCCGATGCGCCGAGCGTATGCAACATCTCGTGGGTCGCGGTGATCACGGCCAGATCCACGGTATCAGGGGCGAGCTCCATCTCGACCACGCCAAAGTCACCTTCTCGCGCGGCGAGCCCCTCAAACAAACGCGGCTGCTTGCCTTGAGCCGGCCGCACCACGAGGTAAACGCGCGAATCGGTCTCCTCGACCGGTCTGAGCAACTTTGACTCCACCGCGCGCCGGAATCCCCACATGGCGTACGTGTATTCAACCCGCTTGAAAAAGCCGTCGCCCTTCAGTTCTGGAAGGGGTTGGGGCAATGCGATCGCCTCGGAAAAGACGAAACTGAACGGCTTCATCGACCCGCCGTATTTGCGGTACTCTGCGTCAAGAATATCTTCCATTTCGTCGGCGCGATTGGGCAGCGCGTCGAGCGCATCACGGTCCACGTCGCCATCGACGATCACAAAGACACCGATGTTTAGCGGGCGTTTCCAAAGCCTTCGCTCCTCGCGTCGCTGCTGTTCGTTCCACCCCCAAATCGCCACGCCGACCAGCACAAGGAGCAGCACCGTGGTGCGCACCCATCGGAACGTGCGACGCGTCAAAAACGTCTTGAAACAGTCTTCGCAGATGGGCATGCCGAGCGCTTGGGCATTCTCGACGACACAGATCCAACGCCCACAGTCACGACACTGGCCGTTGTTTGCGAGTTTGGTGTGCGTAAGGCAAGCGATGGACGGTGGATTCGTGACCGGTTGGGGTTCGACCTTCAACCCAGATGGTGAAAGGGTTCGCGCCAGCTCAAGCGCTTCCTCTTTGGTCTGATTGATGGGCACCATGAATGGGCCCGCCTTGAGAAGCGCCGTCGCGGATTTTACGGGGATTCCCAAAGCCGTTGCGAGCACCACCGCCGCACGCGGGGATGTGGTGGGGGTAGGCGTGACATGGACACGCCAAACGGCAAACTCGTCTCCAACAACTTCCATCGGGCCTCCACCGGGCATCTTCGCTTGGATTGTACGTTCGCGCACTTTTTTGTGGTTACATTGAATACGGTCGCGCACAGGTGCGTCTTAGTCCCGAATGACGCGGATAGACTCGCGACAGCAAGGTGAACCCCATGAACTTCTTCAAAACACTGCCCCTTCTCGCTGCTTTGGTATTTGGTGGAATGGTGACGCTTCCCTCGGGCGACGCCCAAGCGCAGCAGATCCTTCGTGAGTCCCGTCAAGGTGGCAAGCGGGTCCACAAACAGGCCGGCAAGAACACGTCGAAAAAGAAGGTGACCTCGAAGAAGGGCACGACGACCAAGACGGTCACGACCACGACCACTGGTCGTCGCGGCCACAGCACCACCGTCCGGACGCGCGAAGTTCGGCCAACGCGGACCGTGCATAACCGTCACACGGTCGTGCACTCGCGCGCGCCCTACCGCACCCACTACACGCACCCCGCTACCACTACTCGTACCGGTACGTGTACTGGCCCCGTTACCAAACGGTTCACTACGTTGACCGACCCAGCGTCGTCTACGTCGAGACCGAGCCGGACCCAGAGCTGCCAGAGGTCGATTGCCCCATCTACACGGAGCCCGTCACGACCTCGTTCGAGACCTACTGCTCGACGGACCGCGGGACACGACACGGACCGTTTGTTCGCTACCACGAAAATGGTGAGGTCGCGGAGGAAGGCCTGTACGAATACGGAACCAAAGAAGGCGTGTGGATCCAGTACCACACCAACGGTGTGATGAAGTCCGAAGGCAACTACCACAACGGCGAAAAGGAAGGCTCGTGGGTCGTCTTCGACCGCGACGGCGAAGAGATGAGCCGCACGATCTACCGCTAAGTTCTTGACGAAAAACAGGCAACTAGCGTACGACCGGGGTATCCACTGCCCCGGTTTTGTCGTGTCTAGAGCACTCCTTCTTGCTGTCTTTGTTTGCCTATCCACCACGGCCGCGGCCGAGGAAAAACCGACACCGTTCGACCAAGGCAAAGTGAGCATCAGCGGGGGAATCCAGCTGCAAACCGACGTCAACGACAACTTCATCGTGATCTCGGTCGGCGCGGGTTACTTCATCGTCAAAGGCCCGGCCCTCGAGCTCTCGACATCGGCTTGGCTCGCGCACGATCCCTTCGTCGCCACCATTACACCGGGCGCTCGCTACATCTTCTGGCAGGTGCCGTTTCTGCACCCCTACATCGGGTCGTTCTTCCGCTACTGGTACGTCGATGGGTTTGACGATCAGCAGTCCGTGGGCGGCCGTTTAGGGGTTGTGTCGGTGCAACGCCCCATCTCGATCAACGCCGGTCTCGTAGTCGAACGCATCGTAAGCGCATGCGACGACTGCACGGACGTCTATCCAGAATTCTCTCTGTCCTTCTCGTTCTGAGGCCGACATGTCCGGTTCGTTTTGGAAAGTGCTGGGGCCAGGGCTCGTCTTTGCGGCCGCGGCAGTCGGCGTTTCGCACCTCGTGCAGTCAACCCGTGCTGGCGCAGGTTGGGGACTGGCACTGGGCGGCCTGATCCTGCTGGCGAACGTGGTGAAGTACCCGGCGTTTCGTTTCGGGCCACATTTCGCGGCAGCCACAGGCACCTCTTTGCTGGAAGGCTACCGAAAGCAAGGGCGCTGGGTGTTGGTGATCTACGGTCTTTTGACGCTGGGTACGATGTTCTCGGTGCAGGCGGGCGTGACGGTCGTCACCGCAGGCCTGGCCAAGGCGGCGTTTGGCGTGCCCGGGAGTCCAGCCGCGATCTCCGCGGGCCTTATGGTCCTGTGCGGCGTGCTGCTGGCCGTCGGGCGTTACCACTGGCTCGATCGCATCGTCAAAGTCTTGGTCGCGGTGTTCACGGTCTCGACGTTTGCCGCCACGGCGCTGGTGTTGCCTCGCATTGATTTCGTCGATGCAGCGTTCTGGTTGCCTCCATCCCAAATGGACCCCAAGACCTTGATGTTCGTCGCGGCGCTCATCGGCTGGATGCCCTCGGCGATCGACGTCGCGGTATGGAATTCGCTGTGGACCCTGGCCAAAGGCAAAGACGCCAAACATGTGCCGAGCGTCAAAGAAGCGATGCTGGATTTCCACATTGGCTACGTCGGCACCGCGCTACTCGCGATCTGTTTTCTGCTTCTCGGCGCGGGCGTGATGCACGGTCAAAACGTCGAATTCGCAGCATCGGCGGGCGGTTTCGCCGCGCAAGTGCTCGACCTCTATCAACAGACGTTGGGAGATTGGAGCCGGCCGCTGATCGGCTCGTGCGCCTTCGCCGTGATGTTCTCGACGACGCTGACCGTGTTGGATGGGTTTCCCCGCGCGATCGTGACCCTCATCGAACGTTTTCGAGGTCCCGAAACCCCCGGCGGATCGGACGTGGAAACGGGGCGAACCTATTGGGCGGCCATCGCGATCCAAGCGCTTGGGGCGTCGTTGGTGCTCGCCCTTTTCATGACGAGCTTGCCGGCACTGATCGATGTCGCGACCACCCTCTCGTTTCTGACCGCGCCGGTTTTAGCCGTGTTCAACCACCGCGCGATGGCGTTTGTGCCAGACGCAGACAAACCTAAACCGTGGCTGCGCGCCATGAGTGCCGTGAGCGCCGCACTCTTGACGGCGTTCGCGGTCTATTACGTCACGTTGTTGGTGTGATCTAGTCTTTCCACTGACGCTTGGCGTCGGCGGTCTCGCGGGCGATCTCTCGTGCAGCTTCGCGTTTGCGCACCGATTCACGCTTGTCGAAGAGCTTCTTGCCGCGGCAAAGCCCAATGCGCACCTTCACGTTCGAACCGCTGAAGTACAGCTCCAACGGGATCAAGGTGTAGCCGGCGGTCTCGACCTTGTTGCGCAAGCGGTTGAGCTCACGACGGTGCAACAAGAGTTTCCGAGGCCGTTCGGGTTCGTGGTTGACGTGCGTGGCGTATGGATACGGGGAGATGTGCGCGGAAACGAGCCACAGCTCGTTGCGGTCAAAGCGCGCATACGCATCGGTCAGTTGCACACGCGCATCACGCAGGCTCTTGACCTCGGAACCGTACAAGACGATCCCAGCTTCGTATTCTTCGTCCACGAAGTAGTTGTGCAACGCCTTTCGGTTGCGTGTAATCGTCTTGGTTTCTTTTTTCGCGTCGTTTGCCATGGTGGGCTTAGCATCGCGCCACGACGCGCCCAACGCAACACCTACATGCCAAAAAGATGAGCCGACCACGAATTTGAGGTATTTTGCGACCGAGCGGTTGCCCGACGCATCCCTGTTGATGAAAGGCAAAGGAACCCACAGTTGAACCGAATCACCGTCTTCTCCGACTTTATCTGTCCGTTTTGTTACGTCGCTGAGCGAGGTCCCCTCGCTGAGCTTCGGGCGACCACGAACATCGAGGTGGACTGGCGCGGATTTGAGGTTCACCCAGAGATTCCCAAGGGTGGCGTGGCGGCCGCGACGTTGTTCGGCGAGGAGCGGTTCGCTGATGCGCAAGACTACATCTTGCAGCTCGCCGACCTGTTCGGGGTGCGAATGTCGATCCCTACGCATATCCCCAATTCGATGCGCGCTCTGGCGCTCACGGAATGGGCACGGTCGCTGGGCAAGCTCGACGCGCTCAAAGACCGCTTGCTCGACCTCTACTGGCAAGACGGTGTCGATCTTGAAGACGAAGATGTCCTGCGCGACGCGGCGAAGTCGGTCGGACTTTGCCCGGAACGAGGCATGAGCGCGTCGTGCGCGTCGAACTGGGAGATGCGCGTCATCCAAAATCGCGCCTTTGGCTATGAGCTGGGTGTCTCAGGCGTCCCGACCTTCCTCAGCGAGAACGACCGTGTCGTGGGTTGCCAGCCCATCGAAGTGCTTCAGCGCCTCGTGCGGTAGGTGCGCTTTTCGAACGCGCCCCTTCGGGATACACTCTCAGCGAACTCAGCAGCGACACGCTCATGAATCCGCGAAAACGATTGTTCCTCTGGTCTGCCACGTTTGGGCTCATCGCAGGGATTTTTGTGTTCTTCGTGGCTGTCGCCCCCAAGAAAGAAGGCTCGTTTGAGCGTGTCGCTGCAGCCGCGCGCGACATTCAAAAAGGCGAGTTCTTGCGGCAAGACATGGTCGAATTCGTTCCTGTGGAATCGCGGACGATCCCAGAGGACGCCATGAGACAGAGTCAGTGGAACACTTACGGCGGCCACCAATCCGACCGAAACATTGCGGCCGGCGAAATCCTGCGTACCAGCTCCTTCCACCGATGACCCACACGGAAGCCGATGCCCGAACTCACTGTCGTGATTCCGTGTTACAACGAACTTCGAAATCTTGAGAACGGCGTTCTGAGCGAGGTTTACGACTTCCTCACCACGCTAGAAATCGCGTGGGAGGTCATCGTCGTCGATGACGAATCCACGGATGGCTCGCTCGATTTCGTCAAAGCGTTTGTCGCGCGCCATGAACACTGCTCCAGTTTGAGCATCCCACACGGTGGAAAGCCCGTCGCGGTTTGGGCGGGCATCCAGGCCTCGCGCGGAGACATCGTGCTTTTCACGGACATGGACCAGTCCACGCCGCTGCATCAGTGGTCCAAACTCGCGCCCAAGTTCGCCCAGGGTTACGACGTCGCCATTGGATCGCGCGGCGGCGAGCGCGAAGGCTTCTCGTCGCTTCGCCAGCTCGGCAGCCGCACGTTTCGTGCATTCCGAAAATCCCTGCTTCTGGCGCAGATTGAAGACACGCAGTGTGGTTTCAAGGCGTGTCGTCGCGAAGTCGCGCTCGAACACTTTCCGCGTCTTCAGTTTTTCCAACGCGCCAAGGGCGCCAAGGGATGGAGGGTGTCTGCATTTGACGTCGAGCTTCTGTACCTGTTTGTGTCCGCGGGGCTGCGTGTGGCCGAAGTCCCCGTCGAATGGTCCCACCGAGACATGAGCGACACCAAAGGCGCCGTCAGCGAGCGCCAGCGATACGTCCACGAGTCGGTTCAGATGCTCAAAGAGGTCATGCGCGTGCGCTACAACGCAACACGCGGTGTCTACTCGCGCACAAACAAGACGTAGTGCTCGTTTGCAAACGGGCGCTTCCAGCCTGGGGCATCGTTGAGCGCGTCGATCAACCCACGTTGGGTCTTCGTCGACGCCACGACGGCGTTCACGTCGTAGCGCTCGAATGTTTCGTGCCAACCCTCGCCATTGCCTACACGGTCGAACGTGCGCCACTGCTCGGCACTCGGTAGCTCTACGCGGTTGTCCACGTAAACCATCTGTTTGGGATACGCGTCCTGCAAAACATACAGCAGATAACCGGGATAGCGGTGGTCATGGAAGATGCGCCAGTCCGTGCCGTTTTCCTTGAGCCAGGCAGCCGCTTCCACAGGGGTGTCTACGGTCAGCAAACCCGCCATCGGCGCGTCGGTTCGTGTGGGCGTGATTTGCGACTGCGCCGCGGCCGCGTTGTGGTCTGTCCATGGCTGTAAGCCGATGACCGCCGCACACAAGCCCACCGCGATCGTCAGGTTAACCCCCTCCATCATCTTCGACGGCGGCTCGCCCTGTCCAAAAATCCCAGCAAATCGGGCCGCGTAGGGTGCTGCGACGACCGGAAAACACAGGCCAACCCACAGCAGCGCGCGCGACTGCCCCATGGCCAGTGCGGAAAACCCGATAAACAAGAACAGGTCGGCCAAGTCCACGCTTCGCCATCGGCTTGCCATCAGGCCGAGAAGCCCAACGAGCAGCACGTAAAACAACGCACCGTAAAACTCCGGATAAAACGGGGTCGCAGGGAACCACTCCGTGATGTACGTGCGATTTTCTTGGTTGGTCGTCAGGTCCTGCAGGTACAGGTAAATCTCGTACCCACGCGGGTTGACGAGCGTTCCGAGCGCCGAACCGACCGTCGTTGCGGTCCAAGCCACAACGCGCCGGGGCTCGAACGCATGCGTGCGCATCCAGCGGTCGCCAATAGCCGCCCCAAGAAACGCCAAACACACCAACGTCGGAATCATGAACGTCCCGTGGATATTGCTCCACAGCACGGACAACAGCGGAATGCAGACAAGCCACCCAAGTCCCAAGCGGCCGCGACGCACGGCATACGCGAGGGCGATCAGGGGCAGGAACCAAGGCCACGCAAGCAGGTGGGTGCGCGCGGCGATGCATAGGAAGCCAAAGGGAGCCGCCAGCAGCGCCAAAATGGCGCCGATAGGCCAGCTTTTGGACCGTTGGGCGGCCCAGTACCCAAGCACCGCAAACGCGCCCACGGCCAAGGCGTCCCGTAGAATCAGGACGCCGTGCAAACCGATCACTTCGTGGATGCGATAGAGCGCCCACTGCGACAACCACGCCTGCACGTAGGACGGTGCATCGGCGGGCATCGTGTACAGGAAATCCGCGAACATCGGCATCTCGTGGGTGCGGTCGATGACGCGGCCGTAAGCCAGATGCCACCAGTAGTCCCACGATTTGAGCGGCATCAACGCAAATCCCAAACCAATCAGGCCAAACGGCAACACCGCCCAGACCAAGCTCAGGTCGAAGGGACGTTGCCACGGCTTCTTGAGTTCAGACGGCATCGGTTTCCTCGGACTCGCGTTTCAAACACCACACGCACAACAATGCAGCGCACCAGCACCAAATGTACATGACCCAGTTCTCCAATTGCTCGCCGGGCAACACGCCTGCATCGCGAAGCAGCCAAGGCAACGGTCCAAGCGTCACGCACGACAGCGCCAAACCCCTTCCCCAGCCAAATCGCCGAATCAGGTAAAGCGAAAACGGCAGCGTGATGACGTACGAATAGGTCGCGACCCGCGGCCAGATGGGAACCGACACACACCCCAACAAAAAGACCCACTCCGATGGGTATCTGCGCCACACGAGCAGCGCTCCAACAACAGAAGCGGGCACCATCACCGCCAATGCCCAAGGAGCCAACGTCAGGAGATCCACCGAGAAGTAAAACTCTCGCATCTGTTGAGTGTGCGCGCGAAACGCCGGGATCATATCGAGCAGAAGCAACGAAGCCAGCGGCGTACTCGCCACGCCCAACACCAACGCCACGGTCAGCGACCAACACCGCCGAGAGACCAATACCCATCCCGCCGGAATGAGCCAAAACGGCTTGAACGACAGGACGACGCCGGCCAAGAAGGCGGCCAACACATCCAGCAAGGTGCCACTGCGCTTGGATAGTTCCAGACACAGTGCCCATGCGGCGATCAAGTACGTGACCATGTTGCCCACGAGCTGGTCGATGACCAACGGCTCGTGCAACAACATGAGCACGCCCAAGTGGTGGGTCGCCATGTCTGGCACAATGTGTCGCTTCAACGTGCGCCCAACAAAGACGAGCGCACATGCACGCGCAACCCAGTCTGCGGTCACAAGGACCGTGGTCGATAGATACGCCATCGGCGCAATCAAGAACAACGTCCCTGGGAAGTAATTGTAAGGAAATCCGTCGTACCTCGGCGTCGCGAATCGAGCCTCGGTGTACGGATTTTGCCCCGCAACAAAAACGTCCGCCGCGCTGATGTAGGCTGTGAAATCGCCCGGCACGAAGTCAAAGAACATGCGCCGAACGAGCCCGGCCGTCCAAAGCAAGACGAGCGCACTCCAAACCAGAGTTGGGTTGTCCCACAGCGGTCTTCGCTCGTTCAACGGTTCTCCAAGGCAGTCAGAACGCGATGATGCACCATACTGGGTCGCTCCGAAACTTCGTTCACACGCGCGTCATGGGCGCAAAAGCTCCACAAACCGGCGGCCAGCCCGGCCCATCGGGCGGTCGACGCGGTAGACCAGCATCGGCTGAAAGCTGTAACGACTGCCTCGCTCGTAGGGCACTTCGACCAATCGACCCTGTTCTAGGTCCGACGCGATCAGATACAAAGGCGCCCATCCAAAGCCCAATCCTGACAACAACGCCTGCCTCTTTGTCGCGAAATCGCTCAAGAAAAAGACCCGTGAACCCCCAAACATGGTCGGATCGGCGCGCTCGGATTCGCTGGAATCGTGCACCGACAATTCGACGTGCGATTGAAGCTCGGCCCGCGTCCACGGTTCCTCGCGGCTGGCCAGAGCGTGCTCGGGTGAGGTCACGAGGACGACCGTCACTTCCGGGAACGGAATGGCGGCTAGGTTGTCGCGGGCCGCAAAGTCATTGACGAACATGATGTCGGCATCGTCGCGGTCAAAACGAAACTGAACCCCGCCCGAACTCCACCTTGACCTGAATCTGCGTGGAAATGTTCTCGTCGGCCATCTGCTTCAGGACCTGCATCACCGGCGTAATCGGCAAGATGCCGTCCACGACGACCTCAAGTTTGGCCTCCCATCCCTCGCCCATTTGACGCGCCAGAGCCTCGATCCGGCGAGCGCTAGCCAGCAAGTTTCGCCCCTCTTCGAGGATGAGGCGGCCTTCATCGGTCAGGGCTGCGCGGTGGCCGGTTCGGTCAAACACGGTGACACCGAGGCTGACCTCGAGCTGCTGGACCGCGTAGCTGATCGCCGACTGCGCTTTCTTCAACGACCGTGCGGCTGCGGCAAAACTGCCCGTCCGCACAATGGCATCCAGCGCTTCGAGACCGTCCAAGTGCAGATTCATCGCGAGCTCCCACTTCATCTAAAAATCCAATGAACAACAACTAAACTTTATTCTTTTTTTGGATAGACCACGAGTTAGAATATGCGCGTTAATCGAACGTCGCCGTTGTGCGCCCCCCCAAGGAGTTCCCATGTCGAACAATCCAATCGGTCTGAAAGGTATCGCGTTTCTTGAGTACTCGGCGGAGTCCGACTTCAACATGGGCGCGCTGTTCGAGAAGTTCGGCTTCTCCAAACTGTTCCGCCACAAGACCGGCAAGGTTGATGGCTTCAAGCAAAACAACATCATCTTCTTGGTCAACGAAGGCGACGGATTCGCCAAACAGTTCCGTTCGACGCACGGTCCAAGCGCGTGTGGCATGGGCATGTTCGTCGAAGATGCCAACGCTGCGTTCGCTGAGGCCGTCAAGCGCGGCGCACGCGCATTTGACCCCAACGAAACCACCCGAGCCGCGTTCGACTTGCCGGCCATCTATGGCATTGGCGACAGCCTCATTTACTTCGTGGACAGCCCGGCGGACTTCTTTGAGGCCGAATTCGAAGATCACCCAGAGCCCAGCATCGTGCCGGACAAGGGTTTCCACACGATCGACCACCTGACCAACAACGTTTACAAAGGCACGTTGATCCAGTGGGCCGACTTCTACAAAAACATCTTCGGTTTCACCGAAGTGCGTTACTTCGACATCCGCGGTGATGAAACCGGCCTGCTGAGCTACGCACTGCGCTCGCCCGATGGCTCGTTCTGTATCCCCATCAACGAAGGCACCGAAGAGAAATCACAGATCGAAGAGTACCTTCGCGAATACGACGGCCCCGGCATCCAGCACATCGCACTGGCGACCGACGACTTGCTGGACTCACTCGACAAGATGGAAGGCACAGGCGTGCGCTTCCTCGACATCGACGACGAGTACTACGACACCGTCTACAACCGCGTACCCAACGTCACCGAAGACCACGACCGCATCAAAAAGCACAACGTGCTCGTGGACGGTGACGAAGAGGGCTACCTCCTCCAAATCTTCACACACAACGCCATCGGCCCAATCTTCTTTGAGCTCATCCAGCGCAAGAACCACTTGGCGTTCGGTGAGGGGAACTTCGGTGCGCTGTTCCGCAGCATCGAGCGCGACCAGCGTCGACGTGGTGTCCTGTGATCGCGAGCGGCGCGACATGACGGGGCCACACGGCCCCGTTTTTGTTTCTTGGTGCATAGTTGGGGCGAACGAGGGTAGGAATTCGTTATGTTTTCGCACCCAGCCATTCGCTTCGTGCTCACGCGGGCTCAACCGCACGCCGGCCTTTTCATCGTCATTTTGGTGGGAGAGATTCTCGCTTCCGCCACATCACTCGCGATTCCACAGGTCGCCGGGACATCGATCGAGGCCCTCATGACAAACGCGACCACGGAGCTATCGTGGTCGCTGTTTGGTGTGGCGCTCTTGTCTATGGCGCGTCTGGCCTTTGGTGCTTGGGCGGGGTTCGCGGCGCAAAATGTCTCGCATGCCGTGGAACGGACCACACGTGCCGACTTCCACGCGCACCTGATGAGCCTCCCTGTGGCCGATCACCAACGCTTGGGGACCTCGGCGCTGGTGGACGCCGAGTTTCGTGATCTGTGGACGATCCGAACGTTGGTGCTCTCGCAGCCCGTCTTGCTTGTGGGGTCGTTGACAACCGGTGTGGGTGCGCTTGCATTCGCGCTGAGCATCTCGTGGCAGCTGACAGCCTTGTGCGTCTTGATCGCACCTGCGTTGTTCTTGCTTGTGCGCACCTTGGGTCGATACATCGAGCGTGTCTCGACCATGTATTGGAGGGCGCTGCGCGCTGCGAACAAGATCGATGTCGAAAACCTCGAGGTCGTTTCCCTCATCAAATCCTACGCTCGGGTCGACGCACGCAATCGGACCTTCGACGAGGCCCTTCAGCATGTCGTCGAGCAAGGTCGGCACCGGAATCGACTCGACGCCACGTACTCCCCCATCACCCGCACCATCGAGCTTATCGGCGCTGCGGGTTTGGTCTACCTGACGACCCACGGGTGGTTGGGTGCCGAGCTAAACACGGTCGAGCTCAGCCAGTTCATCATGTACTCGTTCCTGTTGGTGGCACCGTTTCGAACCCTTGCCGGGATTGTTCTGCAGTTCAAAGAAGAACGCGGGACGCTGGACAAACTCGCCGAGATCCTTGCCCTGGAGCCCGAACAAGAGGGAACCGCCGAATTGGTGGACCCGCGGGGCCAAGTATCGATGGTCGGCGTGCACTTCGGCTACCCCGCGCGCGAGAACGTCCTCACGAACGCGACGATGGACATCCAACCCCTTGAGTTTGTTGCGCTCACCGGCCGAAATGGGGGTGGGAAGTCGACACTGGTCAATCTGATCGCGGGATTGTGGCGGCCGGACAGTGGTGTTGTGGCGGTCGACGGGATCGATATCCAAACACTCTCACTGAGTTCCCTGAGGCGCGCTGTCTGCTTGGTACAGCAGCATACCGAGATGCTGGACACGACCATCCGCGGGAACTTGTTATTCGTCGACCCCGACGCGGACGAGCAACAGCTTCAACGGGCGTGTCACCTCAGTCTGGTGGACGAACTACTCAGCGACCTTCCTGAAGGGCTCGACACCGTCGTGGGTGAGGCCGGCGTGCGACTCTCGGGCGGCCAGCGACAACGGATCGCGCTGGCGCGCGCCGTCGTGGCAGACCCGACGGTCGTGATTTTGGACGAAGCCACCTCCATGTTTGACCCGGATTCCGAGATACGGTTGCTCGAACGCATGAAGCCTTGGTTTGCCGAACGCACCGTCATCTTTATCACGCACCGAACCGCACCCGTCGCCCTCGCGACACGCGTGCTCGCGGTCGAAAACGGTCAAGTGTTCGACCGACCTGTGTTAGACATAGACATCCTTGAGGAAGGCGAATGACAGCGACGAAGATTCTAAATCTGAAGCTACTTTATGCTGTTTTTGGCCTGTCGGGCATGTGCGCCCTACTCTACCAGCTCTCGTGGCAGCGCCTGTTGTTCCTGACCTACGGGACCAATTCCGAAGCGACCACCGCCATCGTCGCGGTGTTCATGTTGGGGCTTGGGCTGGGCAGTCTTGCCGGTGGTGAGCTTTCCAAGCGGCGACCTGACTCGCTCTTAATATGGTTTGCGGCGGTCGAGGCGGGGATCGGCGTTTTCGGCCTCATTTCAGTCCCGCTGCTCAACGCCGTTGGCCAAGCCACAGCCGGCATCGACGCGCTCCAGGCCGGCGCGCTGTGTTTCGCGATTTTGGTCGTCCCCACGATGCTGATGGGCGCCACCTTGCCGCTGCTCGTCGCCCACATCGTCGCCCAAGATTCCGAAGTCGGAGACGCCGTAGGCGACCTCTACCATGTCAACACGCTGGGCAGCGCGCTCGTGTGCATCATGGCGTCCTTCTTCATCTTCCGATGGTTTGGCCTGTCAGGAGCCGTCCATTTGGCCGCGGTTGGCAACTTCGCCGTCGCCGGCACGGTTTTCTTCGCGGGGCGACGATGATTTTTCGACTCGTTCTGGTCATGGCGTTTGTGTCGGGCTTCGTCTCGTTGTCCTACGAGGTTTTGTGGGCGCGGATGTTCTCGTGGTCCACCGCCGGGGCGGCATCCTCATTTCCGATGCTCCTTGGTTTGTTTCTGGCGGGTCTTGCGGTCGGTGCCAAGTGGTCCAAGCGTTTCAGCCACGGACAACCAACGCACTCCACCTCGGCGCTGAGAGCTGTCGCAGCGTTTTTCGCGGCGAGCGCGCTCGCGGGTTGGCTCGTGATTCCAGCGATGGCAGCGATGCTCAGCCTGCACGCGAACATCCCAGGGTACACGGCGCTCTATTTCGTCTTTTTGGCCGCATGCCTTTCGGGCGCTCAGCTTCCGCTGCTGATGCATTACGGCATACCGGCGGATGCACGCGTGGGTGCGAACCTCAGCTATGTCTACGTCGCCAATATTCTCGGTGCGGTCACCGGCAGCATGCTGACTGGGTTTTTCTGGCTCGATCACGCGAGCACAGGCTCGATCATCACCGTGCTCACATGCGGCAGTCTCAGCCTCGCGTACGCGCTTTGGGCGAGCACGCGCCCTGACGCGAAACGACTCGGAATGGGCGGTGCTGTTTTGTTGGCGCTCATCGGACTAACGGTGTTGGCGCAGCCATTCCTCTACGGTCAAGTCCTCGAAAAGCTGTTCTACGGGGCAAAATTCGATGGCCAACGTTTCAAGTACATCGTCGAGAACAAAAGCGGTTTCATCGCCGTTGACGACAACGACGTCGCGTACGGTGGGGGCGCCTACGACGGCACGTTTTCGGTTGATCTGATCAACGACGTCAACGGTGCCGCGCGCCCGTTTTCGCTCAGCGCATTTCATCCGGCACCCAAGTCCATCTTGGTTGTGGGCATGGCCACAGGTTCGTGGGCACGTGTGCTCGCCGCTCATCCACAGCTGGAGCGCATGGTCATCGTTGAGATCAACGGCGGCTACTACGACCTCATCAAAAAGTATCCCGACGCCGCCAAACTGCTCGACAATCCGAAGATCGAACACGTCGCCGACGATGGACGGCGATGGATGCACGCGCATGACGAGAAGTTCGATGCCATCGTGATCAACGCGTCGTTCCACCATCGCGGCTTCATGACGACGCTGCTGTCCCAAGAGTTCATCACGATGGTCAAAGACCATCTCCATCCCAACGGTGTGCTGATGCTCAACACAACGGGCTCCGAACGGGTGCTTAAGACCGTGTGTGAGGTGATGCCAAACTGCGTCGCCTACCTACGCAGCGCGATCGCCAGCCCATCCCCCTTGGACATTGACCCCGAGCGACTTCGTGACGTGCTGACGCACTATCAGCTCGATGCGCACCCGATCCTCGACGAGAAACGCCCCGACCATGTCGCAAAACTCGAAGAGATCATTGAGGAGATCCGCACCCAAAGCGGAAACTTCAAGAGCCACGAGACGGTGATGAAACTGACGAAAGACGCCGAGATCATCACCGACGACAACATGGGCCACGAGTGGCAGTTTTCAATCTTGGGGCTTTGAGCCGCACAAGAGTCTGACCGTCGCGACCGCCGCGCCGGCGATGACCAGCCCTCCCCAAATGTCGATCACGTAGTGGCCGCCGGTCGTGACCGCAGACCACGTCATCAACGCCGTCCAAACGATGCCAATTGCCAAAACGACCCGGTGCTCGTAGCGCAAGTCCCAGCAAAGCAGCACCGCGATCGCCACATGGAACGACGGAAACTGAATCAGGCCTTGGGCGTTTTGGTGCGACAACACGCCGAACGCCCCGCGTGACAGTTGGTCGAGGTGATCGACCAGTCGCGCCGTGTGGTAAAGGTCTTCATGTCCGTAAAAGAACACGGCGTTTTTGGCGGGAAACAGCCCAAACAAGACCAGTCCGTACAACGCACACACGAACATGTTCGCCAGCGTCTCGTACATGCGCCAAGGATTGCGCCGAATCCCCGCCGCGTAGGGCACGTAGAGGGCGAGGTGGAAGAAGAACAAGTAGTAGATTTTGGCCAGCACGAGGTCGATCGTCGGCCGCGCACGGGTCCATCGAACAATGTCATCCGCCGTAAGACCAAGCGCAGCGTCAAACCGGGCAAACGCGGAGTCCCAAAACGCCGGATTGTGCTCAGGCAGCAAGTACTGCGTTACGGCATAAACCGTCGTAAACGCCGTCAGCAAACACGCACCGTTCAGCGCGGCCACGAGCGCCGCTTCGCCCTGACGACGGTAGCGCACCGCCAAAATCTGCAGCACGAAAACACCCACGGTGACTTTTGCAAAGAAGCTCCCCTCCACGCTGACATGGCTCAGCGGCAGCAGAACTGCCGTCCCAACGATGAGGACCACCGTCGCCGCAAGCGCCACGACGGCCGGGGTTGTCTTCCTCAATTCCAAGGCGCACCCAAAATGGGAGCACGCTGATTGTCCTCGCGCTTTCGCTGAAGCTCGATCTCCGTGGTCAGCAACGATGGAGCGACGGTCGACACGGGCACGTAACCGCTCTCAGCGCCGCAGTAGCCGTTGAAAACATCACTCGTATCGCTCGCCGCGACGATCTTACTGATGGAGGTCAGCGGCGTTCCCACGAGCTCCACGCCTCGCACAAGCGTCTCGTCACCCGTCTCGGGATCGACCTTGTAGACCAGTCGCGGAGAACCCTTGAAGGCTTGGTATCCCCAACCGGATGTGTTGGTGGAGCCGCCTGTAATGTCACGAATGATGAGCCCAAACGGTTTTCCTTGGCGTTTGACCTCGTCGATCAACAACTGCTTCAAGGCCGATTCGGAGACCGTCTTTGACGGGTCGGCCTCTAGGATCAGGTTGCCCATACGTGCAATCGGCTTGCGGATGCCCTGGGCGCGGCCATGACCGTTGCTCTCCAGACTCCCCTCAATGGGTGTTCGGCTTTTGAGAAACCCTCGCAGCACGCCGTCCTTGATCAGCACCGCGTTCTGGGCCTTCACGCCCTCCTCATCGAAGTTGTAATAGCCATTGAGCTGATGCGTGCCGAAACGTTCCAAGGTCGGGTCATCGCGCAGGCTTAAAAACTCAGGGATCACGACCTGGCCAACACGCCCCTTGAAGGTCCGCCCTTCTTCTTCGTTGCTCTGGCGTTCGCCCTCAAGCCGGTGGCCGATCACCTCGTGAAACAACACACCACTCGCTTCGGGCTCCAAAATCGCGGGTCCAGTGTACGGATCGAGTTTGGGGGCCTTGCGCAGAGCATCAAGCTCGTTGGCCATTGCCAATGCTTCAGACTTGAGGCGAGCAAGGTTTGGCAACTCCTCCAGCGTCCGCGCATAAAAACTACGCCCGTTGTCGAGCATCATGCCGTCGTCCGCACGGGTCCATGCCTCAAGCTGAATGCCGTAAATCGTGCGTTCCTCGACGATCGTGGTCCCCTCAGGAATTGACGAAATAACGCACCGAACGACGGGCGGTGACCTCCATGGAGCTGTCGAGCACGTGCTTTTGTTTGAGCAACTCACCCGTCACAGCCTTGATCTGTTTCTCCCATTCCTGCCGCTCGACGCGCAGCGGGGAAATCTCCGCGCGATACGACACCACGGGTTCTTTCGAGAAACTCGGCGTGCTGGTTTTATCCTCGGTGTCGTAGACCGATGAGCCCTTCTTGGTCAGGTAATCACTGACCGCCTTTTTGTAGGTCTCGTCGGTCAGAAGCCAGAACGTGCCACGAATCGCGTCCGGCGAGTCTCCAAGCGGCGCAATGCGGTCAGGCTGGTAGTCGGACATCCGAAAACTCTCGCCGTCGATGTTTGCGAAGTTGTCAAAACTGTAGTCGCCGACCCGAACCTCGACGTAGGCGGTCCGTGACTGCGACGCATCGTTGGACGTGATGGCACCGTATTTCCCGGAAACACCAACGTCCTCGACCTGTTCGAGCGCGTAAGCGATGAAGTACGGCGGCTCGAAGTCCTTTAGACGCATCGCCTTCATCGAGCGGTCGAGCTCGGCCTTCATGCCGCCGAGCACCGATTCTCGCGTCTGCGCGGTGTCGGGAACAATGTCGGATTGGACAGGCGCCGCGCCACATCCCGCAAGTCCCACCAACGCCACCAAAATCACTTCGGACACCGAAAAACCTCGGGTCCCTCGAAAAAATCTCATGAGTCCTCCTGTCGTGAGGTTAGGACACAAAAAAGGCCGCCACGTTCCGTAGCGGCCCAAAAATCCAGTGGTGACCTTACTGTACACCGCGTTCACGAAGCTCTTCGAGGTTCCGCGGATCTTCGGGGTCCATATCGCGCACCCACTCGGCCTCCCACGGTCCACCTCCTTGCATACTCTCTCCGTAGCCCCACTCACCGCGCAGGACGACTTTGTCGCCTTCTTTGAGCAGCTGAAGGTAGCCTTTGCCAACGATCGAACGCGTGGCGCTCTCTTTGTCGCCTGGATCGATCCACGTGAAGTTCAGCAGATTGCCGTTGGCAACGCCTTCGAGCGTTCCTCCATTTTTGTAGGCATAAATGCCACGCACTTCATCACCCGTCTGACGCAGGTACATGTGCTCGAACTGTGTCGAGTACCAGACCCCCCCAAAGTTGGTTCCAGCCGGCAGGGCCGCTGGCTGAGGAAGTCCCGGGTTTGCGGAGCAACCCATGAAGGTCAGGGCCAAGAAGATCATCAAAAACTGTTTCATCATTCGTCCATCGCTAAGGCGTCTCGTGGGATCTTGTTTTGCGTCTCCATCGGAGCGGCGTCAAGCAAACGTTCGAGAACTGCCCGGATGCGCTCACTCTCGAGCAGGAGTTGCCACTCTTGTGGGGTCAGGAAACTCACCCTACGGCCGTTCCCAGACCGATAGGCCAATCGGACCACGACCTGGGCATCGTCTTGTTCGACCGCTTGCAGCGTTACATCCTCACCGTCTGCGGCGAGCAGGTCGCGCTCGACGCTCTGAAGGTGCCGCGCGATGCGCAGGGCACGTTTGACGTTGGGATCTTCATACGCCTCGAAATTGCGATTCCGGCTGAAGTCAACCTCCCGGTCCCGCAAGAGTCGCCGCACGATTTTGTAGGTCAGATCCATGCTGACCACTGTAAAGGATTTTTAGCGACCACGCGATCCGATCCATTTGTACGCAACACACCGCGCAAACCCAGGCGCCATCAACATTTCCAAGATTCGCAACTTTTGGCAGCGATTGACCGATACCTCCTGTGCAACCCAGGGAGGAATCATGTTGGTGTCCGTGCAAAGTGGAGCGGTGTTGGGAATCGATGCGTACCCCGTGGATGTGGAGGTCGACCTTGCCGCAGGTCTGCAAGTGTTCCACATCGTGGGGCTTCCTGATGGCGCGGTTCGTGAGAGCCGGCTTCGCGTCCCCGCCGCGGTGGAGAACGCGGGGTTCGAGTTCCCGCGCGAGAAACTCACCGTCAACCTCGCCCCCGCCGACATCCGAAAGGATGGGACCGGTTTTGACCTTCCCATCGCGATTGGTGTCTTGGCGGCGATGCACTATCTGCCTCAGGTCAAGCTGGGTCCGACCCAAGCGTGGGCGTTGTCTGACGTGGTGTTCATCGGCGAGCTGTCGTTGACCGGAGAACTCCGCCCAATCCGCGGCGCCTTGCCCATCACCGCGATGGCGATGGAAAGCGGCGCGAAGTGTGTGGTTCTACCCTCCCAGAATGCGGCCGAGGCTGCGCTCGTGCCAGGGGTCGAGGTTTACGGTCTAAAGACGCTGGGTGATGTCGTGCGCCTGCTCGGCGGCAAGCCCGGCTTCGAACCGACGGTGGCGCAGCTCGACGACAGCGCGGCCTCAGCGCCTGTGGACTTTGCCGACGTCGCTGGGCATGGCCAGGCCAAACGTGCGCTCGAAATCGCGGCGGCTGGGGGGCACAACATATTGCTCGTTGGCCCGCCGGGCTCCGGCAAGTCGATGCTCGCGCGCCGACTGCCCACCATCTTGCCGCCAATGGAGTTCGACGAGGCGATCCAGACGACGAAAGTCTTCAGTGTGACCGGTATGAACCGCGACGGTTTGGTCAGGAACCGGCCGTTTCGTGCCCCCCACCACACCATCTCAGACGTTGGACTTATCGGCGGCGGCAGTGGCGTGCCCCGCCCCGGGGAGGTCAGTTTGGCCCACAACGGTGTGTTGTTCCTCGACGAGCTCCCCGAGTATCGACGGTCGACGCTTGAGGCTCTGCGACAACCACTCGAAGACGGGTTTGTCACGGTCACACGCAGCCTCGTGAGCGTGAAGTACCCGTGCGAGGTCATGCTTGTCGCAGCCATGAACCCTTGTCCATGCGGATACTTTGGAAACGCACGAGTCCGCCGGTGCACGTGTACCGCAGAACAGGTCCGGAACTATCGCGGCCGCATCTCGGGACCGATGTTGGACCGCATCGATATGCACGTGGAAGTCCCGACCGTCGATTACGACGCTCTACGCACGCGCGGAGATGACAGCTCGGCTCAGATTGCGACGCGTGTCCAAGCCGCGCGCGCCCGTCAGCACGCCCGCCTGGGACTTGCACGAGTCAATGCCTCCATGTCACCCGCGGAGCGACGGACGCACTGCCAGCTCGACGCCGAGGGCCACGCATGGATGCGAGACATGGTCGAGCGCCTTGGCCTGAGTGGAAGAGCGCATGAACGTGTCTTGCGGGTGGCCAGAACCATCGCCGACCTCGACGAAAGCCCAGACATCTCTGCGTCGCACGTGGCCGAGGCTCTAGGACTGCGAAGCCTCGATCGGTCAACCCAGCCGGCCCGCGCAAGCCATCCGCAAGCGCATTGACAAGGTGGCAGAGTGGAGTATGGTGCGGGCGGTTTGCACCAGATTTAAGGGTATTACAGGTTTGAATCCTGTTTTCGCTAATTCTCTAGGAGGAATTAAATGATTCGCAAGACCGCTATCGCACTGACGATTGTTGCTTCTCTTTTTGCTGTTGCTTGTGGTGGCTCGGACACCCCTGCTGACACCACGCCAACGCAGTCGACTCCTGAGTCGAAGACCGTCCAAATGTTCGGATACAAGTTCAATCCGAACTCGCTCAGCGTTCCAGCTGGCACGACGGTCGTGTTCGAAAACAAGGATCCAGAGCGTCACAACGTGACGATCTCGGCTCTTGGCATCGACCAGATGGTCGACCCAGGTCAGTCGTGGAGCTACACGTTCACCACCACGGGTGAATTCGCTGTCGCTAACCGCCTTGCTTCGAACGGAATGGCTGCAACGATCACCGTTCAGTAATTCGTTCGCGAGAAAAAAAGAAAAGCCCCGCTGGAAACTGCGGGGCTTTTCTTTTTTGGGGACGCCTCACGACCGTGTTGGAACGGCACACTTCAGGATGCCGGCTCCAAACACGGCCTAGTTCTGAAGCGACAAATCGTGTTGGGTAGCCTGACGGATCGACTGGCCTTTCTCCTGAATCTCAGTCAGGGCACGGCGGGCCGAGGCAGCGATCTCGTCGGCCATCTTCATGGCTTCGCGGTCTGCCTGAATCGATGTCTGTTCCAGCTCGCGCAAGTGCGCCTCGGCCCGACGCTCAATCTCAGCGAGACGATCTTCGAACCCGACGGCCGCTTCCTCAATCGCGTTGCCCATGTCGTCAAAGCGACGCACAAGCGAGTCACGTTGCAACTTCATCCGTTGCATCCCGTCCTCAAACAGTTCGTGGGCCTCCGTCTTCGCACGCGCCATGCCTTCCTCGAAGACGACCTGCGCCGCGGACGCCCGAAGCTTTGCGGCTTCGGTCAACTCGTCCATGGCCGCCATTGCTTCGAGCTTGATCTGAGCAGCCGACTGCCGAAACGCGACCACGGGATGCGGACGATCCTCCACGACATGCAGCGGAGGTCGCTTCAGGTCTTGAACCAAGCCCACCTTTGAAAGCGCCCACAACGCGTAGTAGGTCACGTCAATCTCCCACCAATAAAATCCCTGGTTCACCGACGCCTGAAAGTGATGATGGTTGTTGTGCCAGCCCTCTCCGAGCGTGATGACCGCGAGGATAAACGAGTTCTTACTGTCGTCGGTGGTGTCGTAGCGTCGGCGGCCAAAAACGTGGGCCAACGAATTGATCGTGAACGTGCCGTGCCAGAGCAGCACCGTGCTCCACATGAACCAGACGACGAGCCCCGTCCATCCGCCCAATGCGAAACAGACCAACGCGAGAATGACCGGCGGTACAGCGTGCCAACGGTCAAGCCACATCAGCTCAGGGAAACGCGCCAAATCTTTGACCCGCGCGAGGTCGGTTTTCTCCCACCGTTCGTCAAAGATCCAACCCACGTGGGCCCACCAGAACCCGCCTTGGCGAACCGAGTGAACGTCTTCGGGTTGGTCGGAATATTTGTGGTGATGCCGGTGGTGGGACGCCCACCAGATCACACCCTTTTGGAACGACGTCTGCGCCAGACACGCCATCACGAACTGCATCACTCGCCCCATCTTGTAGGTTCGGTGCGAGAAGTAGCGATGGTAGCCTGCGGTCACACCGAACATGCGAACCAAGTACAGGCCGATGCATACGGCGATGTCGACGGCATCAAAGCCGGTCCAGATGGCCGCCAGACAGGCAACGTGGAATCCCCAAAAGCGAAAGGCGGACAACCACCATGCAAAGTTTCTGTTCTGCGGCGACGACACATGACTCATACAATTCTCACTTCGATGACTCGCCAATCAGTGTAACAGACGACGGCAGGAAACGCGACACGGGGCGCAGTTTGCCGTATGGTGGGGCGGTGGAGGTTCGTGTGGTCGAATACAATCTTTCGCACCTGTTAAAGGTCATGGTTAACGCGGGACACCTGTCTGTGGAACAGGCCAAGCTCGCGACAAATTCTGAACCCAACATCCGACAACGTTTGTTGCGCGACCGGGTCGCGACCGGCGGGCGAAAATCGTCGGGCTTTGAGGTCACGCCCGCCGAAATCCTCGCCACGTTTGAGTTCACCGCAGCCAACGGGCGACCCGTGGACGATGACCTCATCATGCAGGCCATC
Source organism: bacterium (assembly GCA_041390025.1). Lineage (GTDB taxonomy): Bacteria > Myxococcota_A > Bradymonadia > Bradymonadales > Bradymonadaceae > JBFFMO01. Next base: position 71,252 of record JAWKQR010000015.1, on the reverse strand, counting down.
GCCGCCGACGTCGGAAAGCCGTGGGTCAAACCCGACCCTCTCAAGCTCAACCACGACCTCATCGTCGCGACCATGACGCGTCCATTCGCGCGTCGCCACACCTGCGTCCCACTGCGAAAGGACGACGGGCGCGTCGTCATCGCGCTCGATAACCCGTACGACCTGTCGTTGATCCAGCAGCTCAACGACATCATCACGAGCCCCGTCGACATCGTGGTGTGCTCGCGCGCCGACATCCAACGCATCATCACAGAGGTCTACGGCTTCCGCTCCTCGATCAACGCCGCGAATGCGGACGCTGGAAGCAGCAACAATATCGGCAACCTCGAACAGCTTGTCCGCCTCACGGATGTGGGCGAGATCGAGGCCACGGACAAACCTGTCGTCAACGCGGTGGAATACCTGCTCCACTACGCGTTTGACCAACGTGCAAGCGACATCCACATCGAGCCCAAGCGCGAACACACGATCATCCGGTTTCGGATCGACGGCGTGCTCCACAACGTCTACACGCTGCCTCGCTCCGTGCACCCACCGTTGGTCAGCCGCTTGAAGATGCTCGGCCGGATGGACATCGCCGAAAAACGGCGCCCGCAAGATGGCCGAATCAAGATCCAAAAGGACGGGCGGGACGTCGAGCTGCGTCTCTCGAGCCTGCCTGTCGCCTTCGGCGAAAAGATCGTCGTACGTATCTTTGATCCCGAGCATCTGATCCAAGACCTCGACTCCATTGGCTTTTTCAAAGAAGACTTGACGACGTGGCGCACGTTCATGAATCGCCCTACGGGTTTGGTTCTGGTCACGGGCCCCACCGGCAGCGGCAAGACCACAACTCTGTACTCCAGCCTCAAGGAACTCGCAGGCCCCGAGGTCAACATCACCACGGTCGAGGATCCGATTGAGATGGTGTACGAGGAGTTCAACCAAGTGCTGGTGCAACGAAAGATCGACGTCACGTTTGCCCAAGCGCTGCGCACCATCCTTCGCCAAGACCCCGACATCGTGATGGTCGGCGAGATCCGTGACGGCGAGACGGCCAACATGGCGATTCAGGCCGCGCTGACCGGCCATCTTGTCTTCAGCACGATGCATACAAACGACACGGCTTCGACCGTGACACGTCTGCTTGAGCTCGACGTCGAGCCATTCTTGCTCGCGTCAACACTTGTCGGCGTCATGGCGCAACGGCTTCTCCGTCGCATCTGCACCTCGTGCAAGGTGGAGACGTATCTGACCCGCGAGCAGATCGACATCCTCGACATCAAATTACCGCCGGGCTCCGAGCAACGCCTTCCCGTGCACATGGGCGAGGGGTGCATTCGATGCCGCGGCACTGGGTATTATGGGCGCTTGGGCATCTTTGAGATCATGGGATTCGACGAGTCCATCCGAAAGCTCGTCGGTTCCCGCAGCTCCGCGCCCGACATCCGGCGCGCGGCACGAGCCAACGGCATGATGTCTCTGCGCGAAGCGGCGATCAAACGCATGGCGCAAGGCCTTACGACCTTCGAAGAGGTCGTTTCTGTGACGGTCGAGAACTAGATGAAACGAAAGTTGTTTTACGCGGCACTTGCCGTCTTTGGTGTCTTGATCGTCGCGGTCATCGCTGTAAGTGCGGTCTGGCCAGTCATAAACGACGTCGAAACGGGGAAAACCCCCGAATACGCCGACCTTTTGCCTCAGTATTACTCCACCGATCCTCAGCGCGTGTTCGAAGAAGCCCGAGGCGGCGTGACCGAGATGAAACGCTGGACGCTCGTGTCGGACGACCGCACGGCGCTGGTCATCAAAGCTGAGCACACTTCGCGAACCCTTGGTTTTGTCGACGATGTTGAGATCCGCGTGGAGCCGGTCACCGAGTTCGCAACCCGCGTGTCGGTTCGAAGCAAGTCACGTGTGGGCAAAGGCGACTTTGGCCAAAACGCCCGTAACATCCGCGAGTTTTTTGCCGAGCTCGACCGGCGCCTTGGAGCGCTCAAATTCGACCCGAGAGCAGAAGAACCCTAGCCGCGATCTTGAATCCCGCGCGTCTGCGTGACAGAGTTCAACCATGTTTAAATCGCTCATGCTCTTTGTGGCCGCGTTCACCGCGTCCTGTTCATTCGAAATCCCGCAAGACATCAAATGCTCCGCGGACGAGGTGCGTCCCGGTTCCATTTGCTCTGCGGGTGTTTGGGTGGTCGATCCAGCCACCACCGACGTCGGATCCACACAAGATGCCGGCGATGATGCAACGTCGTGTGTCCCCGAAAGTGACGCGGCCTACTGCGCGCGGCTCTCGGCGACGTGCGGTGCGTTGACGTCGGTCGACAACTGCGGCAACGCGCGCACGGCGGACTGCGGAACATGTGCGGCGCCACTCGAATGTGGTGCGGGCGGCACGTCCAATGTGTGTGCGTGCCCGGGATCCTCGGACGCTCAAGTATGCCAAGGATTGGGTAAGAACTGTGGCTCGCTCGAAGCCCTTGACCCTGGGTGCAACATCACACGCACGTTTAATTGTGGGACGTGCACCGCCCCGCAAACGTGCGGCGGAAGTGGTCAAGACAACGTGTGCGGATGCGTTGAAACACAACGTGAATTCTGCGAGCGGCTCAACGCATGCGGGACCCTGACCGCACCCGACGCCTGCGGTCAGATGCAGACCTACGACTGCGGCGGCTGCCCCGACGGCACCGGCTGCGGCGAGGGCGGAACGCCAAACGTTTGTGGATGCCCTGTCGAGAAAGCCTGCGGGACACGGGGCGTCGAGTGCGGCGACGTGGATCTCTCGGCAACATGCTCGAATCTGGGCGTCGAATCGTGCGGCGACTGCGGTGCGCGCGGCATGTGCACCAACAACACATGCGTGTGTGACGCTGGTTACGCGTTTGATGGAAGTACGTGCTCAGACATCGACGAGTGCGTCGCGGGGGTCGACAACTGCGACACGAACGCGACTTGCACCAACACAGCAGGGTCGTTCACGTGTGCCTGCAACGCAGGATATTCCGGAAACGGAACGTCCTGCGCCCCCGCGGGCGCCGTTGTCGGACAAGTGGTCACAGGGAAAGGCGCCGGGAACAACGCCATCATCACACCTCAACTGGCGGCGTCCCAAGACAACGACATCTACCTCGCCTTCGTGTCGATCCGAACCACAACGCGGCAGGTCCAGTCCGTTTTGAGCACGGGCGCCGCGTGGACGTTTATCGCAGCGCAGTGTGATGGGGACGACCGACAACGCCTCGAAGTCTGGGGGTCACGTGGCGCGCGTCCCGCAAGTGGTGTGGTCGTCAATCTGACAGGCAACGCGTTTGCGACCGTCGTCACCGTTGTCCAGGTTAAGAACGCAACGGCCGCGCTCGCCGTCGGAAACGTTGTGGTCGAGAATGCGTCGACGACGAACAACTGCTTCAACGGCCAGCAGTCCAGTGATTACGCGTACAATTACGACAGCAACGCCAATACACTCATCCTTTCGGCGACCACGCTGGAAGCTGCGGCCCACACGCCCGGTGCGGGTTGGACCGAAATCGCCGAAGATCACCAAGCGGGTTCGGCGGGCACGAGCGCGGGTCTCGCTGTGATATCACGTGCCGGAAACAACCAGACGGTGTCGGTCGAAGGTGCGTTTGCCGGCCAGATCACGTGGGCCTCGACCGCTCTCGAAGTGTCGGGCCCATGAGCGAACGGACAGGCGCAATCATCGAATCGTACAAAGCGATCCTTCAAAAACTGCGTGTCTCGAGGGCGGTTTCTGAAGCGTGTTTGGCGCAGACGGCCGAGCTCGCCGCGCACCCGCTTGACACGCGCGGTACCGAAGACCTGCGAGACCGACCGTTCGTGACCATCGACAACGACGACTCGCGGGATCTCGACCAAGCGCTGTTTATCGAGGCGACCGCCACGGGGTTCTTGGTTTGGTATGCGCTGGCTGACGCAGCGTTTTTCATCCGCCCCGGCAGCCCGCTCTACGAGCACGCGCTGCGACAGGGAACCAGCCACTACTTTCCGGGGTGGTCGGTTCCCATGCTCCCTGCTGAGCTCTCGGAAGGCGTTATTTCGCTGAACCCTCACGTTGACCGTCGGGCCGTTGTGTTTCGGGTCGCCCTAGATACCAACGGTGTTGTGACCGCGGTCTCCATCAAGCGCGCGATGATTCATAGCCAAGCGAAACTGTCTTACGACGGCGTGCAGGCTTGGCTCGACGGCAAACACCACGACCACGACAACGCACCATACGCCCAGTCGTTGAGGCACCTTCAGACTGTTGGGCTGCTACGCATGGAGCTTGCGAGGGAACGTGAAGCCATCATGTTCGAGCGGTACGAACCCGAAGTTCGTCTGAACGACGCGGCCGATCGGTTCGAGGTTGCGCGACGCATCCGCAACGATGTCGAGCGATACAACGAGCAGATCTCACTGTTGTGCAATACTGAAGGGGCGCGGTTGATGGCCGAACTGGGCCACTCCCCGCAGCTCCAGTCGGTTTTTCGGGTGCACCTTCCGCCGCTTTCGCAGCGTCTGGCCGAACTCCAGGAGGTCCTCGATGACATCGTCAAGACCCACGAGCTCGGCCCGCAATGGCAGTGGAAAGGGCAAAGCCTCGCGGACTATCTCGCACAGCTGCCAGCAGGCGATGAACACGCGCGTCTGCGGATCGCCATCGAGCGGCAAGTGCGCTACGCCAACCGCTCGTCGGACTTTAGCGCAACGGTGGGACCGCACTTTGCGCTTGGGGTCGACCACTACGCGCGCTTCACGGCACCCATGCGCGAGATCGTCGGCATATTCACCCACAAAGAAGCGCTCGAAGTGCTCGGCATGCAACCGGCAAGTCCCCGGAAGACGACGAACTCCTTCGGGACCGGGTGATTGAAGCAGCCAACCGTGGCAACGCCACACAACGGGCGATCGAAAGGAAGTTGGCCTGATGGTCATCCGACAGGTCTTCAAAGACGACCTCGCCACAGACCCAAAACTGCGCCCGGTACGTTCCGGTACGATCATCGGTGTGCGGCCCACGCGACTCTACGTGCTGCTGGACGACATCCCGGTGGACGTCAAGGTCTGGTCCGAAGACCTCGCTGTGGTCGCTGGCGAACCGTTGGACTTCTCGGCGGGTGTGCTGGGCAGCGAACCGCCGTTCATCTTCAAAGTTGGCGACGAAATCCGGCTTCGAACATCTCACTTTGACGCCGGACGACGCCACATCGTCCTCGCCCCGGTTTTCGATTAGGAGAATGCATGCCAACTCGGCAACAGATGTGGGACGCGCTCGGTCCCGAGCTCGACGTTCTTGTCATCGGTGGAGGCATCAATGGCGCTGGAATCGCGCGGGATGCGGCCATGCGCGGGCTAAAAGTTGCGCTCGTGGAGATGAAAGACATCGCCTACGGCACCAGCTCGCGGTCGTCGAAGCTCGTGCACGGCGGGCTTCGCTACCTCGAACAGCTTGAGTTCAGCCTGGTCTTTGAGTCGGTCTCGGAACGCCGAATCCTCCTCGACATCGCACCCCATCTCGTCAACCCGCTGGGCTTCCTGTTCCCCGTCTACAAAGGCGCACGCCGCGGCATCCACACCATCAATGCGGGTATGTGGATTTACGACGGCCTCGCGCTGTTTCGCACACCGCGACGGCATCGCAAGATGAAACCCGCGGATGTCGCTCGCGAAGAACCCGCGCTCAAGTCCGAGGACCTGCAAGGCGCGCCACTGTATTACGACTGCTCGACCGACGACGCACGACTGACCCTCGAGAGCGCGCTCGACGCAGCCGCGCGTGGTGCGGTCGTCTCGACCTACACCAAGTGTGTCTCGTTTCTGAAGGGGGAGGACGGCCGCATCAACGGAGCAGTCGTTCGTTGCCAGCTCACGGGAGCGTTGAAGGAAGTCAAAGCTGCGGTCGTCATCAATGCGACCGGCCCTTGGACCGACCGCACCATCGCCATGAGCACGCCTTCCGCGCGTTCGTTGTTACGCCCGACCAAGGGTGTTCACATCGTCGTTCCACATGGGAAACTGCCCGTGAATCACGCTGTCGTGTGTTTCCATCCCGAAGACAAACGTGTCTTGTTTGCCATTCCGTGGGGCGATTCCACCTACATCGGCACGACCGATACGGACTACGAAGGAGACCCCGGGCAGGTCTGCGCCACCCGTGCCGACGTCGACTACCTTATCAAGGCCGCCGAGTATTATTTCCCCGACAATCCCATCACGTATGACGATGTGGTTTCCACGTGGGCCGGCCTGCGACCCTTGATCGGCGAGGAAGGCGTCGACGAATCGGCCGTATCGCGAGAACACGAGATCGTCATTGGCGAGGATGGCCTCGTCACTATCGCCGGCGGCAAGCTGACCACCTTCCGTCGCATGTCCGCCGAAGTCGTGGACGTCGCGGCCAAGTGGCTACGCATGACCGGCAAGCTGCCCGGGAAGCTCAAACCCGCCGACACCGACGGCGCTCCGTTGCCGGGTGCGATTAACTGGCCGCCCGACGACGACCACAACCGCGTTGCGCGCGAGATTCGCAGCGCGGCTGGGGACAAGATCTCGGAAGCGTCGGCACTGCTTCTTGCCAACACGTACGGGATGCGTGGGATCAAGGTCGGACGCTTGGTCTACGCTAACCCAGAGCTCGCCGAGCCCATGGTGGAGGGCCGCCCGGAGATCATGGCGCAGGTCGATTTCGGGGTCGGCGAGGAGTTGGCCACCACCGTGACGGACATGCTGATCCAGCGGACTCAGATCTTCTACCGAGACCCCGACCAAGGGCTGAACGCCGCACCAAAAATCGCCCAACGCATGGCCACCCTGCTGGGATGGGACGAAGAGACCACCGCGTCCAATGTTGAGCGCTACCGACATGACGTCGCCTTGTCGCGTCAGTGGAAGGACGAGATCGCGCAAGCCACCTGACCGGAAACAATGTGTTTTCGCAAAGTTCCTCGCTTTGACGAACCCAAACGTCCACCGTTCCATCCTAAGGTCGAACCAAAGGAGACTGCATGGGACATTTGATCGAAGGCGTTTGGAGCACAGACTGGTATCAACCCGACGAAGAGGGCCGTTTTCAGCGCCCACCTACCGTGTTTCGCAACCGCGTGTCGAACGACGGCTCCACGCCACACGCCGTAGAACCCGGCCGTTACCATCTTTATGTTTCGTATGCCTGCCCTTGGGCACACCGAACCCTTATCGCCCGTGCCCTAAAAGGGCTTGAGGACATCACGGTTTCGGTCGTCCACCCGTACATGAGTGACGACGGCTGGCACTTTGACGCGTCAACGCCCGGCGCCACCGAGGACGCGATTCACCACGCGACCCATCTACGCGACGTCTACCGCGCCGCGGACCCCAAATACACCGGTCGTGTGACCGTCCCCATCTTGTGGGACAAGAAGCTCGGGACGATCGTGAACAACGAATCGCGCGATATTCTTCGCATGTTCGATCACGACTTTGCGGCCATCGCAAAGAACGATGTCGACCTCGCGCCAAAAGATATCATCGACGAGGTCGACCGCGTCATCACGGCGATCTACGAACCCATCAACAACGGCGTGTATCGCGCCGGGTTTGCGACGACACAGCACGCCTACGAGAGCGCCGTTGCAGACGTGTTCAAGGCCTTGGAGCAATGGGAGGACGTGCTCGCGAAACAACGCTACCTGTGCGGTCCAAAACTCACCGAGGCCGACATCTGCTTGTTCACAACCCTCGTCCGATTCGACCCCGTCTACGTGCTGCACTTCCGCTGCAACCTCAAAATGCTGCACGAGTTCCTAATCTGTGGGCGTACACGCGCGACATCTACCAAACCGCCCCAATCGCACAGACCGTCGAAATGACCCACATCAAGCGGCACTATTTCGAGAGTCACCCGACGATCAATCCCAAAGGAATTGTTCCCGTAGGGCCCATCTTGGACTACAACGCGCCCCACGACCGACAGCGACTAAGCTAGGTCGACTCCGTCGCTCAGGCTGGCCATGAACTCTCAAGAACAGCTCGTACGTCTGCTCAAAAACACCTTGCAATGGCGTCGTCAGATGTGGCTCGCGTCCATGTGTTCGGTGCTCAACAAGATTTTTGACCTCGCACCGCCGGCATGATCGGTGCTGCCGTGGACATCGTGGTCAAACGCGAAGACTCGCTGATCGCCAAGCTGGGCGTGGTCGACGTCATGGACCAGTTGGTGGTGCTCGCGGTCGTCACTGTACTGATTTGGGGCCTAGAATCCGTGTTCGAATACGCCTACTCGCGTCTGTGGAGAAACCTGGCCCAAGCCATCGAACATGACCTACGAATGCGGACTTACGCGCACATCCAGAATCTAGAGATGGCGTTTTTCCACGACAAATCGACAGGCAATTTGATGTCGATCTTGAACGACGACATCAATCAGCTTGAGCGGTTTCTCGACGATGGCGCGAACGATCTTCTGCAAGTGGCGACCACCGCCATTGTGATCTGTGGCGCTTTTTTTGTGCTCGCCCCAAGTGTGGCCTGGATGGCGATGTTGCCCATTCCGTTCGTTCTTTACGGGTCATTCCGATTTCAGACGCTGCTCGCACCCCGATATGCCGCGGTGCGTGACCGCGTGGGGCGCCTTAATGGACTGCTGTCCAACAATCTGTCGGGCATTGCGACCATCAAGAGCTACACCACCGAACAATTCGAGCTCGACCGTGTGGGGCACGAATCCCGTGAGTACGAGGCGGCCAACCGCCAGGCGATCACACTCAGCTCTGCCTTCAGCCCGCTTATCCGAATGGCCATCGTCGTGGGTTTTGCGGCCACGTTGGTCTACGGCGGGCACTTGGTGTTGAGCGGGGATTTGGCCGTGGGAACCTATTCCGTGCTCGTCTTCTTGACGCAGCGACTGCTGTGGCCACTGACGCGCTTGGGACGGACATTCGACACCTACCAACGCGCCATGGCATCGACCAAACGCGTCCTCGATTTGCTCGAGACCCCCGTGCGAATCCAAGGCGGTGAACGATCGGTGCCGACGTCCTCGGTCAAAGGCGAAATCCGTTTTGAACACGTTGATTTTGGCTACAACGGTCGCGACCGCCTCCTCAACGGATTTGACCTTCATATTCCGGCAGGAGCGACGGTGGGAATCGTCGGCGCCACAGGCTCGGGGAAAACGTCACTGATCAACCTGCTGCTGCGCTTTTACGAGGTGCAGGGAGGACGTGTGACGATCGACGGGATCGACGTCACCGAATTCGAACTGGCGTCATTGCGCCACGCGGTGGGACTGGTCAGCCAACAGGTCTATCTGTTCCACGGGTCCGTCCGCGAGAACATCGCGTATGGAACGTTTGATGCGACCGACGAACAAATCGTCGAAGCCGCACGCGCTGCCGAAGCGCTCGATTTCATCGAGGCCCTGCCCCAAGGGTTTGACACCACGGTCGGCGAGCGCGGCGAGCTCTTGTCGGGCGGACAACGGCAACGGTTGTCTATTGCGCGGGCGGTGCTCAAAGACCCGCCGATCTTGATCCTCGATGAAGCCACGTCGGCGGTGGACAACGAAACCGAGGCGTCCATCCAACGATCACTCGCGCACATCGCGTCATCGCGAACGACCTTGGTCATCGCGCACCGTCTGTCCACCGTGCGACATGCAGACAAAATCGTTGTGCTCGAAAACGGCGAAATCGTCGAATCAGGCACCCACGATGAACTCGTCAACGCCAAGGGCCGTTACGCCATGCTGTGGGCGGTCCAGACGGGCGAACAGGATCACGTTTCGGCGGCGTGATTTCGTGATGCTGCAGCGCACAATAACGCGCGCTGGACATATGTGGTGCGTTCGATATGTTCCCCCCATGGAACCACAAGGGAGGCCCCATGCGCCGCAACCGCGATTTTTTGAAAAACACCCCGTTTACGTCTCACGAATACGGCAGCATCGTTCAGACGAACTACCCCGGCGCACATGACACGGATTATCGGTCGCGCGTGGCGTCGCTGATCGATCAATCCGAGCGCGCTTGGCCCTTGATCCCACGCTACGAGTATTCTCAGGACGAACACAAAACGTGGAAAATCGTCTCGGAATTGTTGTTGATTCTTCAGGATCGCTATTCGGCTTCGGCGTTCCTCGAAGGGCGTGACAAACTCGCCCTCCCCGTGGACCACATCCCACAGCTCGACGATGTTTCGGCCAAGATGGAAGCCGAAACCGGCTTCATGCTCGCACCCGTGGGTGGGCTTCTCGAGAAATCCGAATTCTTGATGATGCTCGAACACAAGGTCATGCGAAGCACACCTTACGTTCGCCATCCCGACTACCCGTTCTTCACCCCCGAACCTGACATCCTGCACGAGCTGCGCGGCCACGCGTCGATGTTCATGTACGAGCCATTCGTCGAAATGTCGGTCGGGATCGGACGTGCAGCACGTGCAGCGGTCGAGACCAAGAACGACGAACTGCTCGAACTTATTGGTCTGTTCTACTGGTACACCGTCGAATACGGGCTGATTTTGGAGAATGGAAAACTCAAAATCTTCGGCGCCGGAAACAACGGCGGGATCCAAGACTTGTTGCGTTCCATTGACCCAACGGTCGAGAAAAAGCCACTGACGATCGAAGCCATCCGCGAGCTTTCGATCGACTACGACGCGCCGCAAGAGGTGTTTTTCGTCGCCGAAAGCTTCGATCAGATCATCGAGCTCTCGCACGACCTCCTCAAGCTCGCCTAACGACGCGGCTTCTTTCGACTGCCGTGCTTCTCGTAAACCTGCTTGGCCTCTGCCTTCGCCGCGGGCTGCTTCCGTACGGCCCACACGCGTGATTGCGCGAGTTTGTAAGCCTCCTTGTGGTCGACAATCGGCTCGGGGTAATGCTTGCCAATCACACATCCGGCTTCGAGCTGCGTCAGTCCGGGCATCGTCTCGGGTTTAGCAAGATGAGCCTTTGGTACCGCTTCCAGTTCGGGCACCCAACGCTTGATGAAAATACCGTCGGGGTCTTGGTCTTCGACCTGTTTGGAAGGGTTGTAGATCCGAATCGTGTTGATGCCGGTCACGCCAGATTGCATCTGAAATTGCGAGTAATGGATGCCGGGTTCGTAGTCGAGAAATTGGCGTGCTAGGTAGCGCGAGGTCGGCCGCCAATCCAAAAACAAGTGGTAGCTCGCGAACGACACCAACATCGCCCGCATCCGGAAGTTGATCCAACCGGTCTCGTGCAAGCAGCGCATGCACGCGTCGACCATCGGATAACCTGTCTGTCCGGCGCACCAACGTTCGAACCATTCCTGGTTCCAATGCGGTTCGCGCATGCCATCGTACGCGCGCGCCATGTTTTCGAATTCGAGGGATGGTTGATCTTCCAGCTTCTGAATGAAGTGGCAGTGCCAGTGCAATCGGCCCTGAAACGACGACAGCGACCCAAACCAACGCTTATCAACCTCGACCTCGCGGCCCCGCGCTCTCCAGCCGTCCACGGCCGAGCGTGTGGCCTGAAACGTCTCACGCATCGAAATTGTGCCGTAGGCCAGGTGTGGCGACAGCCGACTGCACCCTTCCCAGCCCTCGACCGGCGACGACATGTCCGCGCGGTAATTCACACCGCGTTCGGTCAAAAAAGTCTCGAGCGTTTCCAGGGCAAGTTGGCGCCCACCGCGCTGCGCAGACAACTTTGTCGACGGTTCGATGCCAAGCTCGGCGCACGTCATCGGGGCATGTCTGGGAACGGATGCAAAACGGAGCTTCTCGGGTACCGGCGTCACGCGCTCGAGCATGAAGTCGTCCCAGCGCGCCGCCCAGCCGTCACGGTCCGCCAAGGGTCTAAAGACACCAAACTGAGGAAGCTCTGTCCATTTGACCCCCGTGGCACGCGCCCAGCGACCGACGGCCTTGTCACGTTCATAGGTCAACGCGTTTCCAGTTTCCTCATGGCTCCAGATTTCGTCGATCACAAACTCGCGATGCAGGCTCGCGAACACATCGACCGCCTCGCCGAAGCGATAGGTGACGAATCCGCCTCGCGCTGCGAGCTCAGCGTCCAACTCGGCCAGCGACTCGTTGATGAAATCTAGGTGGCATCCGTCGTAGTCGTCTGCGGACACGATGGACGGCTCGTAAATGTACAACATTACAACGTCGCCGCGCGCCGCGGCGCTGGCCAACGGACGATGGTCCACGAGCCTGAGGTCACGCTTTAGCCAAACTACCTGAATTCCCATCCGTACCTCCGGGCTTGGGATGCCCAAGCGCCAAGGGATGGTGCGTGGCAGTTTTCTGAACGGCATCAGCGTGCACGGCCTCAAATTTCTGAGATCCATTCCGCGCCGTTTTTGCCGCGGCCAGCATTCATGGGGATTTTCGCCCATCCGAATTTCTGGACTGGTTGTTGCACTAACCTTCAGCGATATCCAACAGGAGGTTTTATGAGTGTTCCAAAATCAATCTTGGGATCTGTGCTAACGGTCGCAGCCCTATCGATGATCCCAATGTCGGCCAGCGCGTTCTGCGGTTTTTACGTGGGCGGTGCAGGCGCCGAAATGTTTGCTGACGCGACGCAGGTCGTGTTGTTGCGCGACGGCACCACGACCGTGTTGTCCATGCAGAACCGCTACGATGGTCCGGCCGAAGGCTTCGCCATGGTCGTGCCGGTGCCGGTCGTTTTGCAGGAGGGCAACGTTAAAACGTTGGACAACCAACTGTTCAACACCATCGACACTCTGACCTCGCCGCGTTTGGTCGAGTATTGGGAGCAAGACCCCTGCACGCCTCAATATGAATATGATTTCGCTGCAAGCCCACAGGCCGGCAACGTCAACAACAGCACGAACGAGGATCCCGGCACCGTAACCGTCGAAGCGCAGTTCTCGGTCGGCGAGTATGACATCGTCATCCTTAGCACCGACCAAGGCACAGCGCTCGATTCCTGGCTCAGCACCAACAACTACTCGGTGCCGCCCGCTGCCGCCCCCTACTACCAGCCCTACGTCAACGCTGGCATGTACTTCTTCGTCGCCAAGGTCGACCCCACCAAGGTCGCTTTTGACGCCAACGGAAAAGCGGTCCTTTCGCCATTGCGGTTCAACTACACGAGCCCAGAGTTTTCGTTGCCGATCCGCCTTGGGATGATCAACAGCAACGGGCAGCAGGACCTCATCGTCAACATCCTCGCGCGAAACCAACGCTACGAGGTCGCCAACTACCCCAACGTGTTCGTCCCAACGAACATCGAGGTCGTCGACGCGGTCCGAAACGACTTCGCGTCGTTCTACAAGTCCCTGTTCGCGCGCACGCTCAAAGAAAATCCAGGGTCGGCCATCACCGAATACTCGTGGAACGCTGGAAGTTGTGACCCTTGCCCAGGTCCGTCGCATTGCAGCCAGAAGACATCGGAGACGCTCGGTGGCGACGTCATCAACGCTGGCGACCAAGGCTACTGGGACTTCGTGATCACGCGTTTGCACCTGCGTTACGACAAGGACGAAGTGGGCGAAGACCTCGTCTTCAAGAAGGCCGACCCAGTGGTTGGCGGGCGCGAAATGCGCAACGAAAACGGCGAGCTCGAAGAAGGCGCCCTGCCCTCGTCGCAGAACAACTTCCAAGCACGCTACATCATTCGCCATCGTTGGGAGGGCGAGGTCCTGTGCGCTGATCCCATCTACGAACAGTGGGGCGGCGATCCGAGCAACCCCAACCAGTGGGGCCCTGCCGTAACGCCTGCGCCCGGCCCGAACACAACCGGAGACGACGCGTTTGCCACCAGCGGCGTCAACGCCAACCGTCCCGTCGAGGAGCTCGTCCGAGAAGACATCCCCGAGATTGGCGTGGTCGCAGCGGTGGGATCGAAGAGTGGTGGTGGCGCGTGCACGTCGACATCGGGCACCGCCATTCCACTTGGATTGCTCGCGCTTGGCGGCTTGATGGTCTTTGGCCGCATCCGACGCCGTCGTGACTAATCACTTGAACGCCGCGGCGAGAACCGGCATCGTCGGAACACGCTGCACACGTAAGGGCCCGGTATGTCTCGTCACTTCATTGTTGGTTTTTTGTTTCTGATTGCTTGTGACGGGAGTACCCCACAACCGGCCCCAAACGGCGAGCCACCACCGCAGGCGAATGCGCCTGCGGTGGAACCGCCAACCCTTCCCAAAGGCAGCGTGGATTTCGGCCCCAGCCTGACCACGCTCTCGACCGCGGCACCCTACAACCTTGAGGTGCACAAGGAAGTGGCGCAATGCGCCGAATGCCACGCCCCCATCGTCGAGGAATGGAACGACAGCGTTCACGCGCTCGCCTCGATGTCGAACCCGTTCTACCGCGTGGCCTTCGATGACTTCTCGGCCAAAAGCGGGGCGGACAAGCTGCCATTCTGCGGCGGCTGTCATGATCCCGCGCTGCTGTACGACGGGGCGCTCAAACAACCCATCGACGGGTCGTCGGTGCGTGCCCACACGGGCGTCTCGTGCAACACGTGCCACGGGGTCGAAGCCGTCACGACCGACGGAAACGCCTCTTACACGCTCAACACCACACCCATCCCCATCCCCAAAGACGGGGATGCCGACAGCTTGACAGCGCACCTCAGTCGTGTGGGCATGGCGGCGTTGCGTACGAACGACCTCTGTGTCTCGTGTCACCGCGGGTTCATGAGCCCAGAAACCGGTCACGAGGTCGTCATTTCAGGCCTCGATGAGTGGGGGCCGTTCCGAGGCTCGGGTTACAATGGGAATTTGGTGGGGCGCATCACCGACGTGGCCCCGACCAACTGCGTGGGCTGCCACATGCCAACCACGCCCGATGGCCACAACTCCCACCGCTTCCCGGGCGGTCACTCGACTCTGGCCAAGATGGCGAGCCCCGAGCAGTTTGAGGCCGTAAAAGCCTTGGTCGAAGACGCAGCGACGATCGACATCGCCGCATACGGTGTGGGCGAAGTTGCCCTTCGGCCTTGGGCCGGCGCCAAAGACGGCGACAGCGTTTGGTTTGACGTGGTCGTCCATAACAAAAACGTCGGTCACGTTTTCCCGGGCGGAGCACAAGATCTGCGCGACACATGGGTGGAGGTCGAGGTCAAAGACGCCAACGGCAAAGTCATCGCAACGGCGGGCACCGACCACGAGAACTCAGGGGCGGATCCGTCAGCGTACGTGCTGCAGGCGTACATGGTCGACGACCAAGGAAAACGAGTGGTCGACCACGCCGTTCATGGCTTCCGAACCCCAGCGTTTAAACACAGCATCGGCCCCAAAGATTCAGCCGTCATTCGCTACAGATTTGAGCATGGCGCCGCCGCGGAACCGCTCACAGTCACAGCTTCGCTGCGTCATCGACGTCTGACAAAAACGTTTCAAGATGCCGCCTGCAAACACACCAAACGCCCCGAGGACGCCGTGTTTCAGGCCGGAGCAAAGCAGTTCCGTGGATTCGAAGGCGACCCCTGTGAGCCACAGCCTATCCTTGAGATCGACCGCAACACGACGACCCTTGGCCAGCCGACCGCGTCAGAGAATCCAGAATGGGTTCGGCAGTACCAACGTGGTCAAGGACTCGCCCACCACGTGTCCGAGTCGCTGGACGAGGCTTCAGAGGCCTTCCTGACCACGCTGGCGCTGCTTGGTGAGAAAGGCGAGGCGCGTGCCATCGCCAAGACTCGCTTTGAACTCGGGCGCGTTTACGGGCGTCAGGGACGGCTTCAGGACGCGATGGACCAGTTCGCACTCGCCGAGAAGTTGATCGGCGAACATCCCGCCATCGAGTACGCGCGCGGTCAGGCAAATCACCGTGTGTTCAAATTCAAGGACGCGGTCCTCTGGTACGACAAGGCCAGCAAGCTCGCTGACGACGACCGTATCTGGCGCGACCTCGCCATCGCGGCGGGCAGCATCAGTGATACCGACACCACCTATCGCGCCGCGAGGGCTGGGCTGAAGATCGAACCTCGAGACCCTCACTTGTTGCGCAACCAGATGTTGGCGCTCAAGAAGCTCGGGGGCGACCCTGCGTGGCTTGATGGCGCGAACAAAGCGTTCGGCGATTTCAAGCGCGACGAGCAAGCACCTAACATCCAAGACACCTGCGCGGCCAACGACGATCAGTGTCGCAAAGGTCGCATTCCTGTACAGGTTATCGACATGGTAACCCCTTAAGGCCTACTGACCCGATGTGGAGACGACTTTGAAACGTATTCTTGCGACCCTGACCCTCGCAGCGACCGTGCTCGCGGCACCTCAAGCCATGGCATTCTGCGGCTTCTATCTTGGCGGCGCGGGCGCCGACCTTTACGCCAACGCCACCCAAGTTGTGCTGATGCGCGAAGGCACGACGACCGTGCTGTCGATGCAGAACCAATACGACGGCCCCGCGGAAGATTTCGCAATGGTTGTGCCCGTACCCGTCGTGCTGATGCAAGACGACGTCAAAACGTTGGAGCCAGGCGTCTTCGCAAAGATCGACACCCTGTCGGCACCTCGGCTGGTCGAGTATTTTCAGGCCGATCCGTGTGCTCCCCAATATGACGATCGTGACTTCAACGGCATCAACAACGCCGTGCCCGAGGCCGGGGGCAACAACGGCGTGGTCGTCGAGGCACAGTTCAAAGTCGGCGAGTACGACATCAGCATCTTGAGCGCGAACGATTCGTCCGGGCTCGAGACATGGCTGACCGACAACAACTACAATATCCCCATGGGCGCCGCGCCCTACTTTGAGCCGTACGTCCAATCTGGGATGTACTTCTTCGTGGCCAAAGTCGACATCGCGCTCGCGCCGAAGGTCAACGGCAAGACCGTCCTCTCGCCGCTTCGCTTTGCATACACCAGTCAGGATTTCGCGCTGCCCGTGCGCTTGGGCATGATCAACAGCCAAGGCACCCAAGACCTCATCGTCTACACGCTTGGCCGCAACCAGCGCTACGAAGTCGCCAACCGCCCAAATGTCACGATTCCAACCAACATCGAGGTGGTCAGCGACGTTCGAGATTCATTCTCAAATTTCTACCAGACGTTGTTCTCGCAGACGCTCAAAGCGAACCCCGAGGCGGTGGTCACCGAGTACGCATGGCAGGCGTCCAACTGCGACCCATGCCCAGGCCCAGTTCTGGACGCCGCGGACTTGTTGACGTTTGGGGCCGACCAATTCACGGACCTCGAAAACGACCAATCCTGGGTCGTGACGCGTCTGCACGCGCGCTACGACAAAGACGACATCGCGGAAGACCTCGTGTTCAAGGCCGTGAACCCCATCGTAGGTGGGCGTGAATTCGTCGTGGATCCTGACACCGGCAAACTGGAAGAAGGCGCCCAAGAGTCAGACATCAATAACTTCCAGGGCCGCTACATCATCCGCAACCCTTGGACGGGGGCCGTCGATTGCGCCGAACCCAACACCAGCTGGTCGTCACAAACCAAAGCGGATAAGAGCCCGAACACCAAGGGCACCGACGTCGTCCTCGACGCCGACCGCAACCTAGTGCCCGACATCATCGGCAGCGTGCCCGAGCTCGACATCACCGGAACAGGAGAGCGGACGGTTGGGACGATGGGCAACACAAACGGCACGGTCGATGACCCAGGCACGGGCTTGACCTCGCAGCCCGGCAAGCTCGACGGCGGCGGTTGCTCGGCAACGGGTCTTGGCGCCATGCCGTTCGCCTTCGGACTGTTGATGCTCGGCTGGCGTCGACGCAAGTAACGTTTACGCACTATTCGCAATTACTTGTAACGCAAGTCGACTACGAATAGGGTCTTCTCATCACCCAATGTGGAGACCATTTTGAATCGAATCATTGCGACCTTTGTCCTCGCCGCGACCGTACTCGCCGCACCACAAGCTATGGCCTTCTGTGGCTTCTACCTTGGCGGCGCGGGCGCCGACCTGTACGCCAACGCCACACAGGTGGTGCTCATGCGCGAAGGCACCACGACCGTACTCTCGATGCAGAACCAGTACGAAGGCCCCGCAGAGGATTTTGCGATGGTCGTGCCGGTTCCCGTGGTCTTGATGCAAGACGACGTCAAGACGTTGGAGCCAGGGGTCTTCGCCAAGATCGACACCCTCTCGGCGCCACGTTTGGTCGAGTATTTTCAGGCTGATCCCTGCATTCCCGTGTACGACGACCAATTCGACAGTGCGACGAACGAAAACACCGTTAACAATGCAAACAACGGCGTCGTCGTCGAAGCTCAGTTTAAAGTCGGCGAGTACGATATCAGCATCTTGAGCGCGAACGACTCGACTGGTCTTGAGACTTACCTAACGGACAACAACTACAACATCCCAATGGGCGCAGCGCCATACTTCGAGCCTTACGTCCAATCCGGCATGTACTTCTTCGTCGCCAAGGTCGACGTCGCGCTCGCCCCGAAGGTCAACGGCAAGACGGTTTTGTCGCCGTTGCGCTTTGCGTACACGAGCGAGGACTTCGCACTGCCTGTGCGACTGGGCATGATCAACAGCCAAGGCACCCAAGACCTCATCGTCTACACGCTTGGCCGCAATCAACGCTACGAAGTCGCCAACCGCCCAAATGTCACGATTCCAACCAACATCGAAGTCGTTGGCAGCGTCCGTGACTCGTTCTCGAACTTTTACCAGACGTTGTTCTCGCAAACGTTGAAAGCGAATCCCCAAGCCGTCGTCACCGAGTACGCATGGCAGGCATCCAACTGCGACCCATGCCCAGGCCCAGTGCTCGACGCCGCGGACTTGTTGACGTTTGGGGCCGACCAATTCACGGACCTTGAAAACGACCAATCCTGGGTCGTGACGCGTCTTCACGCGCGCTACGACAAAGACGACATCGCCGAAGACCTCGTTTTCAGGGCCGCGAACCCCATCGTGGGCGGCCGTGAGTTTGTCGTGGATCCTGACACCGGCAAGCTCGAAGAAGGCGCCCAAGAGTCAGACATCAACAACTTCCAGGGCCGCTACATCATCCGAAACCCTTGGACGGGTGCTGTCGATTGCGCAGAACCCAACACCAACTGGTCATCGCAGACCGAAGCCGACCAAAGCCCGAACACCAAGGGCACCGACGTCGTGCTCGACGCCGACCGAAACTTGGTGCCCGACATCATCGGCAGCGTGCCCGAGCTCGGCATCACCGGAACCGGTGTGCGCACCGGGGGAACAGCCATCACGTCGGGCAAATCCGACGGCGGCGGCGGTTGTTCGGCCACTGGGCTTGGCGCCATGCCGTTTGCGTTCGGACTCCTGCTCTTGGGCTGGCGTCGACGCAAGTAAGTCACGCTCACTCCCACCACACCTCGTCGAAACGCCCTTCCTTGCTTCGCGAATCGACCGTCCTTACTCTCCGTCCATCACCAAAATGGATGGAGGAATCCCTTGAAACGTACCCTGGCAACGCTGACTTTGGCCGCTTGTGTGCTCACCGCACCCCAAGCCATGGCTTTCTGTGGATTCTACGTGGGCGGCGCAGGCGCCGACCTCTATGCCAACGCCACGCAAGTGGTCTTGATGCGTGAGGGCACGACAACCGTGTTGTCGATGCAAAACCAATACGAGGGCCCCGTTGAAGACTTCGCCATGGTGGTTCCCGTCCCCGAAGTTCTGATGCAGGACGACGTCAAGACACTGGTGCCCGAGGTGTTTGCCACGATCGACACCCTGACCGCGCCCCGCTTGGTGGAGTATTTTGAAGCCGACCCGTGCGCTCCGGGTTATGACCTCAACCAGGGAGCCAACAACTCTTCCAGCAACAACAGCACCAACAACAGCACCAACAACAGCGTGCCCGTCGTGGTCGAGGCTCAGTTCAAGGTCGGCGAGTACGACATCAGCATCCTCAGCGCAAACAACTCTACGGGACTTGAGACGTGGTTGACCGACAACGACTACAACATTCCGACGGGCGCGGCTCCCTACTTCGAGCCCTACGTTCAATCGGGCATGTACTTTTTTGTCGCGAAAGTCGACGTCGGGTTGGCTCCGCGCGTCAACGGCAAAATTGTTTTGTCGCCCTTGCGCTTTGCGTACACGAGCGAGGAGTTCTCATTGCCGGTGCGCTTGGGAATGATCAATAGTCAAGGCACGCAAGACCTCATCATCTACACGCTTGGCCGCAACCAGCGTTACGAGGTGGCCAACCGCCCAAACACCACGATCCCCACCAACATCGAAGTGGTAGGAAGCGTCCGTGATTCGTTCTCAAGCTTCTACCAGACGCTTTTCTCGAAAACCTTGAAAGCCAATCCCGAAGCTGTTGTCACAGAATACGCGTGGCAGGCCTCGAATTGTGATCCGTGCCCGGGCCCAGTTCTCAGCCCCGCTGACTTAAACACGCTGGGCGCAGACGTGGTGGGCGGCGCGACCGACCGAGCTTGGGTCGTGACGCGCATGCATGCACGCTACGACAAAGACGATGTCGCCGAAGACCTAGTGTTCAGGAACGCGGGCCCTATCGTTGGCGGACGTGAATTCGTCGTAGATTCTGAAACGGGCAAGCTGGAAGAGGGCGCCCAAGATTCGTACATCAACAACTTTCAAGGCCGCTACATCATCCGCAACCCTTGGACGGGCGCTGTGGACTGCGACGAACCTAGGTCGACGTGGACATCGAAAACCAGCGCTGACGAAAGCCCAAACACGAAGGGCACTGATGTGGTCTTGAATGCCAAGCGCAACCTCTCGGCCGATGTCATTGGGAGTATTCCCGAACTCGGCATCAAAGGCAGTGGGGTGCGCGGTGAAGAATATGGGGAGTTACCCGGTGGTGGTGGATGTTCGGCAACCGGGTTGGGAACCGTACCGTTCGCATTTGGGCTGCTGCTGCTCGGCTGGCGCCGACGTAAGTAGGACGTGCGGCAATAGGAGATTTCCGCCCCCAATATTAAGCCAGACGTCAAGTTCCCCGCGGCTTGGACCGGCCCAGGCTGCCGATTTGGCGAAGCCGAACGGCGGTCACAACAGCAGCCACACCAGCCCCACACGGGCCGTCCAAGCCAGCGTGCGTACCCAGTTTGTCCACACCAGCCGCGCGTGGACCTTGGCATCAAAACCGGCCTCCAAGCGGCCGTGAGCCGGCACCGAGAACGCTGCCGTCGCGACCCAAACCACACCCAGCAACACCATCCCCGCCCAGAATGCCCATTGATTTGGCAGGGCTGCCGCCTGACTGACCAAGTAGACACCGGTGGTGGCCTCGATCAACATCGGGGGACCCACGACGTACGTCGTCAGCCGCACGTGCTGAGCCTGATAGGCCGCGAACGCCTCGCGTCCCACGCTCGCAAACAACGGGTAGTGGACCACCTGCACAAACCAAATCAGGCCTGTCATGACGCAGGTCGCCGCAAAATGAGCCACTAGAACGGTATGAAGTTCCATGGCCTTGGGATGCGCCCCTGATTGTTTTGGTACGTTACTCGGTCTCGAGGTGGATCATGTTGCGCTGTTTGATGCGCAACTGGTCCGCGGCGCTTCCGTTGCGGATGCCAACTTCGAGGTAGTCCGTGCTGTTGAAGTAAGCCACCGGGTCATTCTTTGGAACGTCCGCAAAGGTCTCCGCGAATGGGGCCCGATGCTCGCCGATGCGCACATACTTCGGCACCTTGCCGGCCGCGGTCGTGACCTCGCGTGACAAGTTTGTCACCACGTTCCCGAAGTGGTCGATGTGCACGATGCTGCACTCGATGCCATGTTCCTTGATGATCGGACCGATCTCTGGGAGCCGAACCAGGCTCTCAATCTCGATGGCTTCGCCCAATTTCGACAGTTCGACCCCGTTCGCGACGTGCGCGGCGACCGGGGAAAAGATATCGCGACCATGGAACGTCTTCGATATGCGCGCCAAATGATATTCCGAGTTTGTCAGCTCGACGGCTTCCAACGGTTCCTCGATCTCGTAGGCCATATGGAACAAGCCGTTGTCGGGTCCAACGTAGACGTGGGTCTCGGTGCGCACCGCGATGGCCCGACGACGTGTTCCCACGCCCGGATCGACCACACCCAAAACGATCGATTTCGTCGGCAGGTACGGAACCGCGCTCGCAACCAAGTACGAACCCGACATCACGTTGTGAACAGGCACTTCGTGACACAGGTCGATCAGCTCGGCGTGTGGCGCGATGCCATGGATCACGGACTTCATGATGCCCACATAAGCATCGCGATAACCAAAGTCTGAAATAAGAGCGATTGTCGTCACGGGCTGTCCTCGGTCTAAATCCACTGCTGGCGGCGAAAATACACGCCAAGTGCCCCCGCCGTCAGCAACATTATGAGCCACGCGAACGGATAACCGTACTTCCAATGAAGCTCAGGCATATTCCACGGTGAGCTTTGGTCGAAATTCATGCCATAGAGGCCCACGATGAAGCTCAACGGCATGAAGATCGTCGCGATCAACGTCAGCATTTTCATCACTTCGTTCATGCGGTTGGACACACCGGTCAGGTACAAGTCCATCAAACCGCTCGACAGCTCGCGGTAGTTCTCGACCAGGTCCACCAACTGCACCGAGTGGTCGTAACAGTCACGAAGAAACACCCGAGTGTCCTGGGTGATCACCTTCAGTTCCTCGCGCATCAAGGCGTTGACGGCTTCTCGGATTGGCCAAATCGCGCGTCGCAACGTCAGCAACTCGCGTTTGACCGTGTGGACCTGCTGAACCAAGTCCTCGGTGGGATCGAGCAGAATCTCGGTCTCCAAATCTTCCAGAGTGTCGCCTAGACCTTCCAGCACCGGGAAATAGCCGTCGATCAGAGCGTCAATAATGGCGTAAGCGAGGTAGTCGGCCGTGTGTCTTCGGATCTTGCCGCGACCGGAGCGCAAGCGCTCGCGAACTGGCTCAAGGCAATCGCCCGGTCGCTCTTGGAAGGTCAAGACGGTGTCGCGGAAAATGAAAATCGAGACCTGCTCGATGACAAACTTCCCATCAACCTGCGTCACCATTCGAGACACGAAGTACACGTATTCGCCGTAATCTTCGGTCTTGGCCCGCTGATGCACATGGACCGTATCTTCGAGCGCGAGTGGGTGGATGCCAAACCTCTCGCCGATCTCACGGATGATGGTTTCGTCTCCCAACCCGTCAACGTCGATCCAACGCTTGGACCAGGGCGCCAACAACGGGTCCAAGTCACCGACCGTGCTGACCTCGTGCTCCGAGAAATCGTCGTCGTCGTAACACAGCACGCGAATCTGCGGTTTCGGCGCTTCAGGATCCACCCGCAAACTGCCCGGAGGCGCACCGGCGGGGCCACGCCGAATCGGTTTTTGCACCAACCGAATGGCCTCTCTGATCCCCTTCTGGGCAAGTTTGACGGGTTGTTTAACGAGCCGATCCATCGCGCCTCCTTGGCGAGCACATTACACGCGCCACCTCGTGACGTCATGCCTCATAGCCGCCCAATGAACCCATCGCTGAAGGCCCCATCCGAGCCGATGTCCTCGGGTGCCTGCCGATAGTGCCGGCTCAAGAAGACGTTCAGGCCGTCCGCATCAAAGCAGCTCGCCTCGTAGACCCACCCCCAAGCCACTGCAGCCACGGGTGTGGGCAGACCGTCGTAGGGGGTCAGAATCCAGCGGAAGGTCCCCCCGTCGGCGGAATCACGCACTTTGGCGAATTCGCGCAACCCGTCGATGTCGGCCTGAGGCGCATCTGGCCGGTACAACAGCGCGACACCCCCATGCTCCAGATTGTGGACGTAGATTTGGGGCGGCAACACCGCGTACTCCCCCCACCGAGCCCAGAACGGCCGATGCGGCCCGCTCGCCGGCGGCGAAACGTCGTACGTGATTTCGGTGGGCTCGGAAACGTGGTTGGCACCCGCCAGCGGCTGCGATGCGATGACACCGTCGCACGCAAGCATGATGTCCGCGTCGACGCCTGCGTCCGTTTCGGCGTCGGGTACCGCCGTTGTCGTGTCGTCCGCACAGCCCCAGAGCAGACTAGAAAACAGGATAATGTTCAGGTGTCGCAAGATCATCCATTCCAATCCATTTGTGCATCGCCGGCAGAACCAGCTCGCCCCAGCGGGATGCCAAGCGAATATGCAGGAATTCCTCGTACAAGTTCTCCAAGATCTCCTCGAGCTCTTCAAGCAAATACATGCGCTCGTAGAATCGCTCGTCGTCGTCGCGGCTCAACACCGCTGGAATCTTGGCACTGGCGATGTCCAAGTTTTCGGCCTTGAGCGTAAATGACCACTCACGCCCTTCTTTGACGATGCGCATCTTGGCCTTCGACACACGCTTTCCATGACGCAGCGCGGTCTTGGCCTCAGGCGAAAACGCCGGTGCGCCGCCTTTGAGGTCGCTGCGTTCGGTCTCGGCCATGTAGGCCTCAAGCGTCATCGCGTCGTCAAACACGACCTCAACCTTTCCGTGTCCCTCGACGTCCAAAAGGCCATCAAAACAATCGCATTTGAACCACAGCCACATCAGAAATTCTGGGCCGAGGAAACGCTGGCTATTGATCAAATCAAGCAAATCCATGGGGTTCTCCTCAGTAGTCGATGCCGGGCACGCCCGCCATAAAGTTGCTCGGTTCTACGGTCGCCAACGATTGAAGCTCGTCCTCGTCGAGGTCGAACTGAAGGCCATGGATGTAGGGATTCGCCGGCAGCAGTTTCAGGTCGAACGTCTCCTCAAAGAACTCTTGGAACAGCTCACAGACCGTGCTGGACTGGCTCCAGAAGCGAACGCGCTTCTGCTCAAGCTCCCAGCTCATGTCGATGACCTTCATCTTGGGAATCGAGCGCTCTTTAAGCAGCTTTTTGACGCGCTTTTTTAGGTCGTCACGCTCAAAGCGGCTCAAATGCTTTTTTTCGTTCTGGATCATGTACTCGGCCTCGGCTTCCTCAAGGTGGGCCTTGAGCAGGTCCGATGGGATGGTCCAACGATCCTTCCGAAATCCAAGGTTAATGAAGTCGTTGAAGACCACATTATCGAGGTGAAAATCCGTCTGGAGAGGTCGCTCAATATTGACCCAGCCGACGGTCTCTTCGTCTTCGGCATCCGCAGTCAGCGGCACGAATTCGAGTTTGCGGATGCTGGTCAGATACAGCGTCTTCCAGTCCTCAGGGAGCTCCCCTTGAACATAAAATAACTTGTAGGTCAGATTGCCTTGAAACGCGCCCATGGGCCTTCCTTGGTCTGGGGTCATGCGGCCTCGTGTGTATCATGACCGAGGCCCGCGATTAAGAAATCCCGCTTTTTTTTGATCGCGTGGCAGATCCATTTTGCGACCAGCCCGTTTGGAATCCCTGTCATTCATCCCACGGAGATTCCATGAGACCCTTTCTTCTCGTTGCCCTTTCGCTGCTCCTCGCAACGCCTGCCGCGGCGCAAACCAAGACAAACGCGGACCGGCTGTCGGTCAAAACACAGTTGTCGCACGCCAACTTGCCCATCAATGCAAGCAGCGAAGTGTACGCGTCGATCGAGATCAAAGGCGGCCCGGCG
Source organism: bacterium (assembly GCA_041390025.1). GTDB lineage: Bacteria > Myxococcota_A > Bradymonadia > Bradymonadales > Bradymonadaceae > JBFFMO01. The sequence continues at coordinate 45,860 of JAWKQR010000015.1, read as the reverse complement.
CCTGACGTTGGCAAGCGGCTTCCGCTGAACGTGGCGCTCGTGGTGGACCGGTCAACTTCGATGGCCGACGGCAAGCTCGAGCTTGCCAAGGAAGCCGGTGTCAAACTTGTGGACATGCTCCAGGCGACAGACCGCCTCGCCATCGTCAGCTATGGGTCGGACGTCACCACCGTGGTCGAGTCGCTCCCAGCCACACCCGCCAACAAAGAGATCTTCTACAACGCCATCGCGGGCATTCGGCTCAGCGGCTCCACAAACCTCTCCGGCGGTTGGACCACAGGCGCGAACCTCATCAAGCCGTTTCGCAGCGATGACGCGATCTCGCGCGTATTGTTGATGTCCGATGGCCATGCCAATCACGGCATCACCGACCAAGTCTCGTTGAACAACCTCGCGCGCACCCAGCTCGAGGCCGGCATCGCCACGACGACCTTTGGCATTGGCTTGGACTACAACGAGGAGCTCATGATGCAGGTCGCGATGAACGGCGCCGGCAACTACTACTTCTTCGACACGGCCGAACCGACCGCCCTCGCCGCCATGTTTGAACAAGAGTGTGCGGGTCTGTCGACCACCGTCGCACGCAAGACCACGCTGACGATCGATGTCGCTCCAGGTGTTGAATTGCTCGGGATCGAGGGATTCGCGCACACGCTCAAAGGCAACCGCGCCACCGTGCGACTCGGAGACTTTTTCGCGAACCAGTCCAAAGACCTTTTGGTTCGCCTCAGCGTGACCACCCGCGACGCAGGCTCCCAAGAAATTTTGAAGGCCAACCTGAGCTACGCCGACCCGTTCCTCGACCAGCAACGACGGGTCCCACGCACACTGTCGGCGCGCGTCACGAACGACAAAAAAGCCATCGCGACCGTCGACAAAGACGTCATGAAGCGCGCGCAGCAAGTTCAGGTGGCCGAGACCATGAAAGTCGCCATGGACCTGTACGCCAAGGGTGAACAGGACAAAGCCGCAAACCTCGTCAAGGACCAACGCGCCAGCAACCGCGCGGCAGCGGCGAAGTATGACTTCGCAGACGACGAGGCCTTTGGACGCGTCGATGGAGAGCTGCAACAGCTCGAGACCACCGTGCAGTCCGCAGCGCCCAGCTCGGACGAGGGCAAACGCGCCAAGAAAGCCTCCCTCAAGCGCTCGTACGACATGGCGAACACACGTTCCTTGTTCTAACGGCCAACACGAGACTCGCGCACCGGGAGTCGCTATACTTGCATCCCAAGGGAGGCAGGAAGTTTAGTAACCCCGGAGACCGGCCATGGCCAAACCATCCCTCGAACTTATTGCTGCACTTCGCGCGACCGCGGACCGCATGGACAACGGCGCGAAATTCCACTGGAACCACATGGGCAGCTGCAACTGCGGCCACCTCGCCCAAACCCTGACACGATTGTCGAAGGCGCAAATCCACCGCATGGCAATGGAGAATGCCGGCGACTGGACTGAGCAAGCCCGCGAGTTCTGCCCTGACAGCGGCTACCCGCTCGATCGCGTCATCGAAATCATGGTCCGCGTGGGCCTCAACACCAACGACATCGCCAACCTCGAACGCCTCAGCGACCCCAAAGTACTCAAACGGCTGGGGGCCGGCGAGCTCGACTACCGAAATCGCGAAGACGCGGTGACCTACATTCGAGCCTGGGCCGACCTGCTCGAAGCCCAGTGGCGCGAGGACTTTGAGCGACGCCAAGCCCGCACACGGCAGCTCCAAACCGTATGAAACGTGTCTCCGAAGCAGCGATTCGAAACACTCCCGCGATCGCGGAGCAGCTCAAGTGGGTGCTTCCCGAAGCCGGTCTCGTCCTCGAGATCGGCAGCGGCACAGGCCAACACGCGGCGGCGTTTTCGGCGCTCTTCCCAGACCTGACGTGGCAACCGACCAACCACGACAACGTCGAAAGTGTTCAGGCATGGCGCGAGGAATCGGCCCGAGCCAACTTTCTTGAACCCGTCCTGTTTGACCTGTTTGACGCGGTCGCGCCCGTTGAACATGCCGACGCGATCTACTGCGCGAACGTGCTCCACATTGCGCCCGCCGCCGCTGTCCAACATCTGTTCAGACACGCCGCGAACCTTTTGCCGTCTGACGCGCCGCTTGTGCTCTACGGCCCGTACCGCTACCTCGAGCGCCCGCTTGAACCGAGCAACGAAGACTTCGATCTGTGGCTGAGGTCCAACGTTCCCGGGGGTGGTATCCGTGTGTTGGAGGATGTCGTCGACACCGCAAACTCTGTTGGCATCGCGCTGCGCCATGACATCCCCATGCCGGCCAACAACCGGCTGTTGGTGTTTTCGCCGGTCGAATAACGCGCCTTGCGTCCGGGTCGGGTGCGCTTCATAATCGGAGCAACCATTTCTGGACACGCGATGAGTAAGTTTAAGCTCAGCGATACGATGCAGTTTCTCACTGGGAAGCTCAACGCCATCACGGGCGGCGACGTCCTGCTCACGCTTGAGCTGGAAACGTCCAACGTTAAAGCCGGCGAAGAACTTCGCGCAACGGCTCGTCTGCGCAGCCCGGAAAAGAGTCGTAACATCGACTACATCCTCATCAACTTGGACGGTCAGGTGCAGCGCGAGGGAAAGTGGAAGGACTACGTGCAGTCCGCCGAGGTCGCCCAAGACACAAAGCTGCCGGCCGATCACGAGTTCGTGATTCCCATCGTCATCGTCATCCCCGCGGACGCTGTGCTCTCCGAAGACGGAGGCCACTGGTCACTGCAAGCGCGCGCCTTCATTGACCGCACGCTCGATCCCCGCGGCGAGCAATCCTTTACGGTGATCGCTTGAGCAGGGGCGCATCTTGAAATATCGGGGCTGTCTCGGTTTTGCGGGTTTAGGCACGCTCGCCATTTCTTTGCTCTTCGTGGCGACGACCATCGGAATGATGTTTGACGCGAGCAGAGCCGACGGCGGGGCCATGTTCGGACTGGCTCTGTTTTTTGCAATTTTTGGGGTCGTGGGCGGTTTGATGACCAAGAAGGGATTCTCGAAGCCCAAAGACAAAGCTTTGGACCCTCGCACCATCGAACAGACGGTCCTCGGCGTGGCACGCGACCTCAATGGTGAGGTCACCGTCGAAGAGCTCGCCCTCGCGACCCCGCTCACCGTCGCGGAAGGCAAAAAGATCCTTGATGGCATGGTGGATCACGGCGCCGCCGAGATCGGCCTGGGGCCGAATCAAGAGACCATTTATGTGTTCCGTGGATTCCTCAAGGGCGGCAAACGAACACGTTCGTACGACCCGTTCGACGAAGAAGTCATGTTTGAAGATGCGACCGCCAAGGCCACGCAGGACGCCTGAGCGGCTAGGCTCGGCGGCGGCGGCGAAGACCCACTAGGCCCAGCGCCAACAACAACCCTGTCGCCGCCCCACCATCCACGCTTCCACAACCGCACCCTTCATCGGCTGCACCGCTTTGCGAACCAAGCCCCTTGACCTCAAACGCGTTCGACAGAATCGCGCTTGAGCCACTTGGGACCGTGACGATGACATCGTACGTGCCCACCTCAAGACCAGACGGGACAGTCGCGCGAATGCGTTGAGGCTCTGTGTCGGTGACGCCGATAACTTTCGCGCCGATGGATACTTCGACGCCAGGCTCAAAGCCCGTTCCCAGAATCACGACGTCGGTGTTTTGGTCGTTCAATCCACTCGCCGGCGAGATGTTCGTTACGGTCAACGCCCCAACGTTGTTGTTTGAGTTGGTGCCGTTGTTCGACGCGTTGTTTGTCGCATTGTTGGTCGCATTGTTCGTCGCGTTGTTGGTGCCATTGTTGGTCCCGTTGTTGTTGCCACCCATGTCGTCGCCGGCATCGACGCTCATGTCGACCCCGACGTCAGCCCCTGCATCGTCACCCGCGTCGGGCATGCCCGCATCCGGGAGCGGGCCGCCGTTGTCGTAATCGACGATCAATCGAATCAGGAAATCGCCAGGCGTCGCGGTGAACGCGGGACCGAAATCCTCCCAATAGTAACTTCGGAAGGTCGGGCAGATGGTCGGCTCGTGGCCGTACAAGAAGTTCCTGCCGCGTGCGGATGTGCCGTCCTGGTCCGTGACCATTATCGGGTAGTGCGCTCCTTGGCCAACCGCACCGCACTGCTCGTCGAGGGCGCGAATCACGACGCGCACACGTGAGGTGTTGATCGCAACCGGCCCCACATTGACGCCACGGTTGGCGTTGACCGCCGACAACAACAGGTCGGTAAACGCCACATTCCCCGTATTGGGCTGCCCATCCACCACAAAGCCAAGCGGCCCATTGGCGACAGGGATCGTCGCCAAATCAAAGAACTTGGTGCCGGGCTCCTTGTAGCTTGGGTTGAATATCTGAAACGTGTTCAGGTCGACGAACGTGCAGGTTGGCTCGGGCATGCCAACGTTGTTGCCTTCGTCGTACAGCTCCACCGAAAACCGACCGCAGTACCGTCCGGGATCGGTTCCATTGACCATCAACACACGCACACCCAGAAAGTTGAGCGGACGACCGGAATTCTCGGGCAGATACTCGGCCGGAATATCAAAGACCGCCTCGTACGCTTCGCCAGAGATGATCTCAGCCGACGCGACCGTGGCATTAATGGTCTCGCCGAGGCTGTCGTTTTGAATGACACGGTCAGCAAACGCGTCCGTGGATACGGACACAGCGGCAAGAACGAACAACGGCAACATGCGTCGCATTCAAATCCTCGGTTTTCGGATAAGTTGGATGTCGTTACAAGTATACACCGTGGCTGCGTTTGCGCCACAAAGCCACTCTTGAACCGGAATCACAACGTCATGCCGCATTCACGCCTCCGAACACCCACCGCCATCGCCGCAATTTTGCTCGTCTCGATGAACCTCGGCTGCTCGAGTCAGTGCCCTCAGGTCAAGAGTGACTACGAACAGCGTCTGTCGACGGAAGCCACGTTTGTTCAACGCGCCGAAGCAACGCCTCCAACCCACTTTGGTGTGACCCTAAAGTCGTCCGTTCTCAACCGAATGGTGGAGCTCGCGCTCAACGACGGGCTCGGACGAGCCCTCGACCTCGCAGACACCGTGTCGCTCGCCAGCGGCCAGTCGATCTCGGTCAAGACCGACGGCGCGCCGGCCGACCTTGCGGTGTACGCGGATGCAGCCTGCGACCACTGCCTGCGTGTCGCCGGGAAACTCAGCGGGGATCTGGCCGTCAAAGTCCCGATTTTGCCCATTCAACGGGTACCCCTGAAAGGCACGTTTTCCCTTGTCGCGCCCATCGAGTTCGCGCGCAACGACGCGGGCAAGAGCGAGGTTCGACTCAACCTCGAGAAGATGGCCGAGATCGGCAAATCCTCGATGGACGCCGAGATCGCACAGCTTGCACCCACATGGGCCAACGTGCTCAAGGCTCCCCTCTCTCAAAAGCTCCTGACCGCGGTGACCTCAAAGCTCGGTTCGGTCACGCTGTTGCAGTTCAGTGGCGCGAGCCTTGGCATCGAGGGTCTCGAAGTCTTTCCGACTCAGCTCAAGACAGACGCGAAGAACGGCCTCGTCTACCTCGGTTTCGGCAGCAATCTTGCGGCCGAGGGCACGTTGCAACCCATCTTGGACCTCACAGCCGACCAAAACGCGGCCATCGCGATCAGCCCCGCGATTCTCGTGCCGGCCGTGCAGGCTGGGTTGAAGGCTACGAAGGTTCCGCGCCGTTACGACTCGGACGGCAAACAGAACCCGACCGGTGACTACCATGTCACCATCGGCTCGTTCGCCTCCACTGGCGACAACGCGTCAGAACTTTGGCTTTCGGCTCCTCGAACATGCCCTCGGACGGCCAGTGTTATTGGGTCGACGCCAGCCGACGCAAAAATGGCCATCGTCGACAACAAGTTTGTGGTCGACATTGCCAAGGTCGAGCTCAAGGACTCTTCGCTCCCCGGTGTTGTGCTCGCGGTCGCCAATTGGGCTTCCTCGGGTTTTGTCGGCGAGGGCAAGCGTGTGCTGCAAAAGTCACTGTCCGACCAGGTGATCACGGTGCCAGGTTCAACCTCGACGCTGGCGGCGACCGCATTTTCTGCCAATGCCAATGCATTCGTGCTCAAAGGAAAACTCAACGTAACGCCCACCGCTCCTTGAGAACTTCCACCCCACGCCGTACCATGGTCTCATGGCCAAACGCGCCCCCGTCAGATACTGGTTCGTCGTCGGACTGACCCAAGGACTTGGAGCCCTCGTCGCTCTAGGCGGTGCGATCTACTTTTGGTCAACCAGCTTCCTCGCCTTGGCGGTGTTCCTAGGACTGATGGTGTTGCCGATCGTCTTCTACGCATCGGTCGGCTCGGTTGGCTTTGACCCCACAAAATCGCGCGACGCAATCGTTGCCGCCGATGCCCCAACGATTGGACGTCGCGTGTGGATCGCAACATCCCCCGTGCTGTTGTTCGGCGTCTTGTTCACGCTACTCATCGGCAGCTTTCAACTTGGGGCGGTCCGCAAATCTTTGGTCATCTATGCATCGGAACACGGATACGCCGAGGTCGCCGAAAAAGGACTTTTCGACCCCGATCAGACCGTACGGATCAGCGCGTGCGAGACGATCGCCGAGCACTCCGCTGACAGCTCCTCGTTGGCCTTGTCCCGCGCAATTCAATACGACGACGCACTCGCCGACTGCGCGATGCAGGCCATCAATTCGGGCGCACCCGACATCATGATGGAGTTCCACGCTTCGCGATGGGAAGAAGAACTGCTGGCGGGAACACAGCAGGCGCCGCCCGAACGCATGTGTTCGCTGGCAAAACGGCTTTATCATGCCGACCGAATCGGAGTGCCGTCGGCGATGCCTCGCCTAATGACGTGCGCCACAGAGGCAGACGCGTCCGCAGCCCGAGAATGCTGCGCCCAATCCCTGATCGCCGCCAAGGGCGAGGCGCCGTCGCTGGTCAGCCTGCTTCCAACACCCGAGGCCTTTTCGACCTCATCGTTTGTCGACCGCCTGCCCGCGTACCTGCGGGCGACGCGGCGCGAACCGACCAACTCCGTAGAAGCGGCGCTCGCGATGAATTCCGCGCCCATGCAAAGCTGGAGTATCCGCGCCGGATGCACCACGTTGAGCACACAAGATTTCATGCGCGACGAGCTCACCGCTGCACTTCGTGACGCGTCGCAAACAGCCGCCTGTGACCCGCCTGCCGTGACTCCGGGCTCGATGCGAATGTGGGAAACGGCGTGCCAAGCCGTAACCCCCCTGACACCCGAAGCGGACGTGCCCGAGACCCTGTGCCGCGCCGCCAAGCACACGATCGTCAACGACTCCAACCTCGCCGCAAACCTTGCCATCAAACGTGCGATCGCGGCAGCGCGGCAACCGCAGCGCGATGCCGAACTGACCAAGGCGATCTTCGATTACGTGGGCAGCTCTGCCAAAACCATTCCGAACGCGCAAAAACTCATCGTCCCAACCAACACAGGCATCGACAATCTGCGGACACACCTCAACCAAGTGTCCCCCGAAGATCCCGATTCCATGGCGAATTTCATTCGTTTTCTGACGAACTCCCAGAGCGAAGCGTTCAAGGGCCTCACCACCCCCTAGCGGCGTACTTTACTCCCCATTTTCCACCTGATAGAACCGCCCACACAGCGAGCAATCGTGGGATTGTGACCATCGCAGGAGTGGAAAATGGCGCGTGTGTCGGATGCGGATGTCAAAGTCGTCGGCAAGGAAATCTTCGATCGCATGAAGGGCCAAACCCCATCGGTCTTTAACAAAGACTGGTGGAGCGGAAAGGTCATGGACATCTCGATGAAAGACGAGGCGTTCAAGGTCGAGATGTTTCGTTTCGTCGACGTGTTCCCGACGCTGCGCAGCCACGTCGAGGTCGCCCAACATCTTCAGGAATACTTCTGCCGGCCCGATACGGATTTTCCCGCGGCGTTCCAATGGGGCCTCAACAAGGTCAAGCCCGACTCGATGGTCGCCAAAATCGCGGCCTCGCAGATCGAAAAGCAGATGACGGGGATGGCATCGAAGTTCATCGCCGGCACCACCGCCGCCGACGCCATCGATAGCCTCCGCAAAATCTGGAAATCCAACCTCGCCTTCACGCTCGACCTGCTCGGCGAAGCCACAGTCAGCGAAGACGAAGCCCGGGCCTACGCACTGCGCTACGACGAGATTCTGGACACACTGATCCGCGAAACCGCCGGTTGGAAGGAAAATCCCCAGCTCGAAAAGGCGTCGTGGGGACGGGTTCCGCGCGTCAACGTGTCGGTCAAAGTCTCGTCGCTCTACAGCCAGATCGACCCCATCGACTTCGACGGCAGCATCAGCCAGATGAAGGACCGCCTGCGCCCGCTGTTCCGCAAAGCCATGCAAAACGGCGCCTTCGTCAATCTGGACATGGAGCAGTACGCGTTCAAAGACCTGACGATCGCACTCTTCAAGAGCCTGCTCGACGAACCTGAGTTCCAGAAGTTTGATGGTGCGGGCATCGCGATCCAGGCCTACCTGCGCGACGCCGTCGACGATGTGACAAAGCTTTCCGCGTGGGCAAAAACACGCGGAACCCCAGTGACCGTGCGCCTCATCAAAGGTGCGTACTGGGATTTCGAGACCATCCACAGCGAACAAGAGGCGTGGCGAAATCCGGTGTGGTCCAAGAAGTGGGAAACCGACGCCTGTTTCGAGCGCTGCACGGAAGTCTTGCTCGACAATCACCCCCACATTCGATTGGCCGTTGGCTCGCACAACGTGCGCAGCATCGCGCACGCGATCGTGTACGCCAAATCGTTGAACATCGATGCCACGGCGTTGGAGTTCCAGATGCTGTACGGCATGGCCGAACCCATGAAACTCGCGCTCGCCCAAATGGGTTACCGCGTCCGCGAATACGCGCCCATCGGCGAGATGATTCCCGGCATGGCTTATCTGGTCCGACGATTGCTCGAGAACACCAGCAACGAATCATGGCTTCGCCATTCGTACGCCGACGGATACTCGATCGACCAACTCTTGGCGGCCCCCGCAGCCCCCGCAGGACAGTCCGAGAGCACAGGGATCGAGCACATCAAACCGCTGACGCCCATGGGCTTCCGCAACGCCCCCCTGCTCAACTTCGCGCTCGCCAACAACCGCGAGAGCTTCGCCCGGGCGATGGCGGAGGCCCCGAAGCTGTTCGACAAGACCTGGCCCATCGTCATCAACGGCAAAGAAATCACGTCCGACCGCAAGATCACGTCGCACAACCCAAGCCGCACCGAACAAGTCGTGGGCAGCGTTTACGCCGCGAACACGGAACATGCACAGAAGGCGGTCGAGGCCGCGCGCGCCGCGTTTTCTTCGTGGTCACGCCGGCCAGCCGAGGAGCGGGCATCGCTCCTGATGAAGCTCGCCGAAATCATGATGAAGAAGCGAAACGACCTCAGCGCGGTCATCGTTCACGAGGTCGGCAAAAACTGGCGCGAGGCCGACGCCGACGTGTGTGAGGCCATCGACTTCTGCCGCTACTATGCGCTGGAAATGATGCGGCTCGACGCCCCGCAGCGGCTGGGCAACGTGGCGGGTGAAATGAACACGATGTTCTACCAACCCCGTGGTGTCGCTGCCGTGATCGCGCCGTGGAACTTCCCCATCGCCATCCTCACAGGGATGACCGTGGCGGCGCTCGTGACCGGAAACACCGTCATCATGAAGCCCGCCGAGCAATCCTCGGTCATCGCCGCTCACTTGATGGCGATGTGCAGGGAAGCCGGCTTCCCCGATGGCGTCGTGAACTTCCTGCCGGGCTACGGTGAGGAAGTCGGCGCGTTCTTGGTCGAACACGACCACGTCGACCTCATCGCGTTCACCGGCAGCATGCAGGTCGGCCTCGGCATCCTGAAATCAGCTGGCAACACACACGCCGGTCAGATGGGTGTCAAGAAGGTCATCTGCGAGATGGGCGGCAAGAACGCCATCATCGTCGACGGCGATGCCGACCTCGACGAAGCGGTGCACGGCGTCGTCGCCTCGGCCTTTGGCTTCCAAGGGCAGAAGTGCTCGGCATGCAGCCGCGTCATCGTCTTGGCCTCGGCCTACGACGAGTTCAAAGAACGCCTTGTTGGCGCCGTCAAAAGCCTCGAGATCGGCCTGGCCACAGACCCAGCGTTTGGCATCGGACCGGTCATCGACGAAGAAGCCCAGAAGAAGTGTCAAAGCTACATCGAGCTCGGAAAGACAGAAGGCACCTTGCTGGTCTCGCGGGATGTCCCGGCAGGCGGCACGTTCGTCGGCCCCACCATCTTCGAGAACATCGCGCCGACCGCGCGCCTCGCGCAGGAAGAGATTTTCGGTCCCGTCCTCGCGCTGATGAAGGCCAAGGATTTCGACGAAGCGCTCGATATCGCCAACAGCACACGTTACGCGCTTACCGGCGGCATCTACAGCCGAAGCCCGCTGAACCTAGACAAGGTGCGTCGGGAATTCCGCGTCGGCAACCTCTACATCAACCGCAAGTGCACCGGCGCCCTCGTGTTCAGGCAGCCCTTCGGTGGTTTCAAAATGAGCGGCGTAGGCGCGAAGGCCGGTGGTCCCGACTACCTGCTTCAGTTCCTCGAACCCCGCGCCATCAGCGAAAACACGATGCGTCGCGGCTTCGCACCCGCAGAATGACCATGAGACTCCACGCAAAAAAGGCCACTCGATGAACGAGTGGCCTTTTTTGTTTCCTACCGCGGGCTTCCCCTCCCGCTGTTGGTAAACTTATCCCAAGATTCCGATGTCCTGCTCGCTGAGCGGGAACTGGAACGAAATCGGGGTATTCTGTGCCTTCGCGAACTTGCGGATGGCCGCATGGACGTGCTCGGGACGGATCCGGATGCCACCGCTTTCGACCACCTGCAAGGTCGTTGGATCGACCATCTTGAGGCCGTGGCGCTCGTCTGTACCGCCGATGACCTTGTTGCCCGGCACGCCTGCGCCGAACAACATCATCGAGTTGACCGGCCAGTGGTCCTTGCCGTTTCCGCCGTTGTAACCAGGCGTACGACCGAACTCCGAGCCCACCATCACGAACACGCGGTCTGCGATGCCCATGCGCTCGGCTTCGTCGAAGATGAAGTCGACGCCGTCCAACACCATCGAGAGGCGAGGAATGTGACGGTTGTCGTGGTCGCCGTGGGTATCGAAGCCGCCGATGCGCATATTGACCGAGACACCCAAGCCGGCTTTGAACGCCGCCAAAGCGACGCGCGCCTGACGCACGAGCTCATTGTTGTCGTTCAAGTTATCAGGAAGATACGTGAGCACTTCCTTGAGCTCCTTCTCACCCAAACGCGAGGTCTGCAGCGCGCCCATGGCATTGCGCAGACGAGGGAGCTTCATGCGGCCCATACGTGCCTCAAGGCGCTGGTCTGCGGCCTCTTGGATCTTCTGGTACGCGAAGTCGCTGTGGAAGGTCGCATCGTTGTTGATGTCGATCTTGTTCGCAAACGCGATGCGAGGAATCGTATCCACGCGGTCAGCGCGCGTCGCGGCCACGATGCCCATCGTCTGGTCGTAACCACCGTTCGAGATGAACGACATCGGAAGCGCGGGACCCGCGCTCGCGGCGAGCACGGCACCGAGTGCAGGGTGCCCTTCGTTGAGCTTGCCGGACCAGGTGTAGCGTTCGCCCTGTTCGTGCCCGTTGGTCGACTGGTCGATGCCGTTGATGATCAACGTGCGCTCGAAGTGCTTCTGGAAGAACGCTGCGTGGTTTGCGACGGGGGCGTAGGAAATGTTTCCTGCCATCTCGATGGCGTCCGTGGCGTACCGGTTCATATTGTTGGCGTTGCCCTTCGGGTCACACATCGACGTAGGGTCCCAACCTCCATCACACTGGATGAAGAAGAACACGGGGCCGTTGTAGAGTCCGTTTGCGGATTGCGCCTGCACCTCCTCCATCGCGAAGGGGGAGACGACGCTGAGACCGGCTACGGCTGCTGCTTTCAGGAATGTTCTGCGTTGCATGGCTTACCTCTTGTCCAAATCTTGAGTCGTCTAGGCGAAATTACTCGTACAGGAAGTCGTAGCTGCTGAGCATGTAAGATACCACAGCCATCCACGAGCGAACCGTGTAGTTGTTGTCACTGTCCACACCGTTGGCGCGGCACATGTTCGGCAAGTTGCCGTAACTGTTATTCTGTCCATCCTGCCACACATCTGCGAACAGCTGGTAGGCGCGGTCGACTTCTGGGTCATTCTCTTCGAGCTTCTCGCCCAGCAACTGCCAGTACAGGTGCTTGATGTTGCTGCGGATAGCCGCTGGGTTCGAATCAGGCGTGTCGCTCAATTCGACGTTGGGGAACATCAAGCGCTCTTCCCGTGCGTTGCCGAAGTCGTTGGCGGTTGCCAAGCAGCTGACCTCGTTGGACATGCGGCGTGCGATGCTTGATGCCACCGAGTTCAGCGAGTCCATACGCTTATGATCGGTAAGCTGTCGATGCCGCCGTACAGCAAGTTGAATTCATTGTCGAGCAACACGTTGCGGTTGTTGGCAACCCAGGCGCGGCCCGTCGTCGCGATGATCTTGCGGTTGAGCTGCTCAGGGGTCAACAAGCGTGCCGTTCCCATGCTCTTGAGCTCAAGCTGACGCATCGGCGAGATGTCGTCACGTGCGTCGAGTGCACGGTAGTAGGGGCTGTTGATGATTTCCTTGATCAGCGTCTTGAAGTTGTAGTTCGACTCGACGAAACGCTTGCCCGTCTGCTTGAAGAACTCGTACTGCACTTCGTATGCGTGGAACTCCGACTCGTAGCTCGCCTGCGATGGGTCGAGCGGGTAGGTCAAAGGTGCGTCGCCGGTCAACAAACGGTAGGCGTGTTCCACAGCCGATTGCACGAAGCGTGGGTCAGCGGTCGATCGCTCGGCCAACCATGGCAAGCTCTCGGCCGATTCGCCCTGCGTGATCTTCGACTTCTCGATGCCTGGAGGCAACATGTCGGTGTACCAGCCGTTGTCCATTGGGTTGAAGTGACCGTTTCCGTCCCAGTTCTGGAACGCACCGGCAACCGGGTCCACAACGTCGTGGCAAACATTGCATTGTGGGTCGAACAACGTTGGGTTGTTCGAGAGGTCCGACTGCAAGGGGTCCAAAGGACGGTCGGCCAACTTGAGCACGTCGGTGGCAAGGAACAGCTTGTAGAACACACCCGAACGCTGACGGTTACGGTTGGTGGCCGTCGTGGGGTAGCGGTTGAGGAACGCAGCGGTCGTCAACACGCCCGCTTGAGGCTGACCGGGGATGCGTGCCTTCTGCCAATCCGACGCGTCGTTCATGTCGCTGAAGCTCAAGCCGCAGTCTTCAACCAAACAGTTGCCGTCGTTGTCGACCAAGCCGTACGAACGTGCCGAGAACGGGTTCACCACGGTGTAGTCGGCGTTGAGGATTTCCGAGAACGGGAGGTTTTCACGCACGACGTATGCGATGAGCTCGAGGGGCTCACGGGCAATCGCCAAGTTCGTGGCGTTGCGCATGTCTGTGTTGTCGCCGTACCACTCGCGGTTAGGGAACATGTCTTCGTCGAGCAGCTGAACGGCCGCGTCGCCCGTGGCGAAGCGGTCCGTCAGGATCGTGTCGTTGAACGACTCGACCAAGCGGTCGTAAAACGCGTCTTCGGCCAACACACCCTCGAGGACAGGGTCAAGGCCAAGCGTCATGAGCGCGTCGAGTTCGGTCTGCGTGGGTACACGGCCAGCCAACGAGAGCGAAGCCTTACGCAACGTCTGCTCGTAGTCGAGGAATTTCACGTCTTGGAAGAACTCCGAGTCGTCCGCGACTTCGCACTTGTTGTCGCTACCAGCGCGCTTGATGAATGCGTCGAGGCGTTGGTAGTTTTCGTCGCCGATTTCCATCAGCGCGCCACCACCATGTGCCATGCGGCCAGTTGCCTTGAGCAACAACACCGACTCGCCGTCCTTGGACGTGCGAGCTTGCTCGGTCAACGTGTCCAAGTTGTTCTGAAGGTAGTTACCCCAACCGGCGTTGTAGAGGACCAAGCTGGTCTCTTTCGCCGAACCCTGGCTGTTGTGGCACGCGTAGCAGGACTTCGACACCACCGGCGCCCAAACTTCGCGAAGGAAGAAACGGTCGTCTGGCATGCAGGCCGTTGGGCCCGTCGTGGTTTCACCTGGGGTGGTGGATGGCTTGACGTACTCGACGTCGTCGCTTCCATCGATCTCAAGTGAGAAGATCCCTTTTTCACAGCCGGTCAGTGCGAACATTGCCGCGGCGGTGAGTACCAGGGTTGCGATTTTGTTTTCGGTTGGCGTCTTCATCGGGTGCTGCTCCTCGGTAGCTTCGATGTACGATTCTTAGTTAAGCAATGGGTGTGCCAACTTTGGAAACAGGCTTCTTAGCCAACGATGATCAGCCGAAACGGAGTTTGATTACCTTGTCCTACATGTAGGCACATGTGGCCATTGTGCGCATGTTTCCTCCCCTTGCCTCACGTTTCCTTATCTCGCTTGACCATGGCTCCCTCGATCATCATGGTGTGCCCAGATCTGTGGATCGAACATCACAGATCCGTGGCCAGACCCCGGTCGTTTCACCCCACTTGTGGCATCCATGACACATCGACACCCAGAGTCACAAAGCCAGACGGTCCGCATCCAGTCTGTGGGAGGCATCGACTGGCCGCAGAACGCGATTGTCATCGCCGACGCTGGCCTCCATCCTCGAATCCCTCCCCAACCCGCTGTTGGTGCAAGCCGGCGAATCCTGAAGTCACTCGCCTCGATTGAGACCTTGGCCCACCAGGTTTGGACCGTCAAAGCTCACGCCCCATGACGATCGTTGCGGTCAGCGGCGGAAGCGTCGGCGACGCGGTGGGCTTTCTGGCAGTGTGCTCTGGAGGGGCGTGGACCTGTGGCATGTGCCCACCACGCTTGTCGCGATGGTGGACTCGGCCCATGGCGGAAAGACCGCGGTTAATCTCGGAAGGGCCAAGAACCAGCTCGGTACCTTCTACCCTGCACATCGTGTGTACATCTGCGAAGACCTGCTCGCCACGCTGCCTATCGCCCAGCGACGCCAAGGTTTTGTCGAACTCATCAAGGGCCTTTGGCTCGGAGAGCCCCAGATTGTTTTGGCCCTAGAGCCCTCTCAGGTCGAGCGCATCGTGAGCGCGCCTTTTGCCGAGATTCGAGACCTGTTGTTCCCACTTTTGGACGCTGCCATCGGGGTCAAACACGACATCGTGGCGCGTGATCCGCACGAGAAACGTGGCATCCGGACGTTTCTGAATTTCGGTCACACGATGGCGCATGCGCTTGAGCTGTACTGCGCCCTCGACCACGGATCAGCGGTGGCTTGGGGGAATGGCGACGGCGGCCCATGTCCGGTCAAACACGGCCAGATGAGCCAAGACGAGGCACATCGTCTGTACCAACACGATCTATCCTCTTTATGCGTCATTCATCCGATGGAGTTGCCAAGTGATGACCAAATCGTCGAAGGCGCTCACGCAGGATAAGAAGCGCGTGGACAATATGCGTTCGGTGGTGCTCGACGCCACCGGAACAGCCGCGCGCGTCATGGAAATCGCCCCCGAGGACTGGGTCCGTGCGTTCCGCTCACGTATGAAGGTGGCACCACGACGCTGTGACCCTGCGCTTTGAGCGGCGAAATCCCGAATTCGCCCGTGGTATCGGCGAGCAAGTCGGAGCTGAACCGCGCCTTGGTGATGTCACACCTGTCGGGCGGCAAGATTCGTGTGCAGGGGCATTCTCGAGCGGCCGATGTGGTGCACATGCAGCGCACGCGAACAGATCGATCAGGACATCGTGCATGTAGGAGGAGAGGCTGCGGAACCACCTTCCGTTTGTGGCGGCGCTGGCCGCCACGCGTCGCCACACGACCTTTCAACTCGCGCCAAAGCTCTACCGTCCACACCAGCGCTGTTCGATGCGCTGCTGACCGCTGGTTGCGGCATATCTCTGGACCCTGAGCGTTGCGTACGTTACCGGCTGGCGAACACCTCCCACCGTCGTCTCTGTGGACCCACTCCCATTCTTCACAACATGCATCCGCGCTCGCCATGCTCGCCGTCGCAGGCATCCACTTCGAGCTGCGATTGACGGCAGAGGTCGTCAGCCGCGGGTACCTCGACCTTACGTTGGCGATAACAAGGAGTGCGGCGTGAGCGTGCAAGGGGAAGACGAGTGTTGCAGCTGGACGGGCGCAATCTTCAGGAACATGTCCTCCACCGGCTCAGGACGACAGCAGTCTTGCGGTGTGGCGTGTCCTCAATGGCGAGGGATTCCCATCAAACTCTCCACCCATCCATCCAATCAGCCCGACAGCGGGCTCGGATCGCGGCTTGCCATGGACACCCGTGCGTTCGATGTCTCGGACATGCCAGACGTTGTGCCTGTGCTCGCGGCGGCATGCGCGTTGCGGGAGGGAATCACACGCATCGAAGGTGGAACGACGCTCAAACACAAGGAGTCCGACCGGGTGGAAGACCTCGCACGGCTTCTGCGCGCCAACGGCGTGAGGGTCGACACCGACAAGACAAGCATCAGCATAGAGGGCGGCGCGATGGCGCCCAACATCGCCGATCCTGCCGACGACCACCGCCTGGCGTTCGCAGCACTTGTCCTGAGTGTGGCGGGCCCATTAACGCTGCTCAACCCGTGGGTCGTGGCGAAATCGTACCCGGAGTTTTTCGACGACGCGCGTCAGGCTGGATGGTCAATCCTACCGATCCCGCTCAAAGGCGCTTGATGCCCGCGCGCTGCCGCCGTACAACAGGGTATGCGTAGAGGCATTCACATATGGGTCCTCGCTTCGTTACTCGTGGCGTCGTCGCCGGGATTTGCTCAAGATCCCCATGGCGATCGCGCGGAAGCGGAGCAACATTATCAGACCGCCGTGGTCTTGCTGAGCGAAGGGCGATTCCTCGAGGCGTTGAATGAGTTTGACGCCGCAATCGCCCTATCGCCGCAGGCGATCTTCTATTGCAATCGTGCGCTCGCGCTCGTGAAGCTCAAAGAGACCACACAGGCTGTTCAAAGCCTAAAGAGTTGCCGAGATAACTTCGAAGGCGATGCTGCTGAGCTCGCGCAAATCGACGCGCAGTACCTCGGTGTGGCCGCGTTTGATCAGGTGATTCGCCCACACTCCATGACGATCGCACAGGACATCGCGAGCGGCCCCATCGTTAGGCCGTCGCAAGACGACGACTGGAACCTCGGCGACTTCGGCCTCATCTCGATGGGGGTCGGCGCTGCGTTTCTGGCCAGCGCAGTGACGCTCGATTTGCTCAGCGCTGATTTGCATGATTCGTTCATCGCCGAGTCGGAAGGCGGCGCCGGCACCTCGCAGGCCCGCTACGACGAGCTCAAGAGTGACCTCGAGTTCCGCCAAACGGTGTTTTGGAGCCTCGCTGGGGCCGGCACGCTGTTCGTCGTGGTGGGCGGCGGGCTCGTTGCGTACCATCTATCGAGCGACGACGACTCGATTTCGTGGATTCCGACGGCTTCGACCGACGGATTTGGCGTCCAAATCCGGTCAAACTTCTAGCCGCCCCACCCCCAACATGACGTAACCAATTGTAAATAAACGATTTTTAAATCGTTGATTTTCCCATTTTGGATCGTCATCATACTCGCTTCCCTCTCGCTAGATGGATTGAGGAATAATACGAACTCGTCCCCGTAAGACGCATGGTACTTAAAAAAACTGCCCGCTTGGCGCTTCTGACCTTCGCGGTGACGCTCGTCACCATTTCGGCAGTAGCCGATGGTCAAGCCCAACATGCGAGTGTTCTGACACCGTCCGCCCTTCGAACCGCGGCCGTTCTCTTCAGTCCGCTCCCAAACAGTTCGCTGCTCACACCCGAGTTGGTGCTCCACGTTGAGCGCCTCGCTTCTCGGGATCGTTGGCGTGTTCCTGAACCAACACCCGCTTGGGACGTCCAGTCCGGCGTTCCCGTCGTCTCGACCCGTCAGCGCGACGAGCTGTGGATGACGGTCACGTACCCGTCCAAGTACAAGCTGCTCGGGCAGGGTCTGGGACCCATGAAGCACCTCCAGGAGCTCAATCCGGAGGTCGACTTCGACAAGCTTGAGAAGGGCCAGCAGATTCTGGTCTGGAAACGCAGCGAGCAGTTCTCGAAGAGTTGGGGCGACCCCAACCACGGACGGCTCTACGACGGCGAACCGTTGCCAGAGGGCGACGGCTACCTAATTCTTCACCCACATCGGGCGTTTGGAACCTACTACACGGTCAGCGAAATCGTCCGTGTGTTGGACGCGTTTAACGCGCGATACCCGGAATCCAAGCCCTTGATCGTAGGGGACATCAGCGTCAAGAACGGCCGTCGCCTCAAGCCGCACAAGTCGCACCAGAGTGGCCGCGATGTCGATATCACCTACCCTCGACTTCGCGAACCCCCGAATTACTCGCGGTTCCATAACATTCCCCGTCGCGATTTCGACGTGGAGAAATCGTTCTGGTTGATCAAGCAGTTCATCGACGGTGGAAACGTCGAATACGTCTTCATGGACAAACGCTGGCAACGGGTGTTGAGGGCGTACGCCGAGAAACAAGGCGCCACCGAAGAGTGGCTCAACGCCGTGTTCGAGTACCGCAGCAACCGACCTGGCCTTGCCATCATTCGGCACGAGCGGGGGCACGCGCGCCACTTCCACGTTCGCTTCAAATGTCAGGAAACCGACACACGGTGTCGATGATCAGAACATCTTGATTCGCTCGTAATCCAAACGGGCGTTCACTTCTTGGTCTTTGTCGGGGGTCAGTTCAAACACTTCGTGTTTGTAGCCGACGTGCGACACGCGCACGCGAATGACCTGATCGCCGGCCTTGACCTCTCGCTTGACCGGCGTGTTACCTACCAACACCCCATCAAAAGTCACCGTGGCGTCGGCCGGCGTCGAGTTGACGCGGAAGACCACCGTTTGAGCTTTCTCATCTTTGGGCTCATCGGGGCGCTTTTTGGGGTCTTTGTGTTTGGGAACTTCGACCGGTTCAGCGGGGGTATCATCCTCGCCGAACTCAAACCCGGACAGGTCGGGTGCGCCCATATCTGGCGTGACGGGTGGGACCTCGACGGCCACCGTCTGCGGCTGCTCGACGACCGGAACCTGTGCGGTGGTGGTGGTAAGCACCACCGGTTCGGGTTTGTCGTCAAAAAACACCAGCCAGAGCAGTGACGCCGCGATCAACCCCAGCAGGACGAACGTGATCGACCACCGCGCGGTGTGCTTGGGGGGTGGCGCAATGGCGACACCACTTTGGATGGACGACACCTCCGGCGGCGCAACCGCGCGTTTGATCGGCGGGAGGTTTTCAGGCGCGGTGTTCAGAAGCTCGCGGACCAGCGCGGCGGACTCCACACGGTCGTCAGGCTGTTTTTGAAGGCAGGCCTGGATCGCGTTGTCGAACGCTGAGTTGAACAGCTCGCCGGGCAGGTGAGGCGCGTCATCACGCAAGTGACGAACCATGACGGCGGATGGACTTGGCGCGTCAAACGGATGTTTGCCGACCAACATCTCGTACATCATCACACCCACCGCATAGAGGTCGGTCTTGTGATCGATGCGATCGCCAACAATGTTCTCGGGCGACATGTAGTGCGGTGTACCCAGCACCGTGCCGTCCTGGGTCAGCGTCTTGAGCTGGTTCTCTTCGTGATCGCCACGGGTAAGCTTGGCGATACCAAAGTCCAAAATCTTCACGATCTCGTCGAGCGTTCCCTCGTCAGGTGGGGTCTTGAGCAGGACAATGTTGTCGGGCTTGAGATCGCGATGAACGACGCCCCGTGAGTGCGCGTATTCAAGCGCATCAAGGATCTGCATGACGATCTGGTAGACCTGCGCCACAGGCAGCGGCGCCTCAGCCTTAATCAGCTCCGACAGCGTACGTCCCTGAACATACTCCACCGCCATGTAGAGGAGGCCGTCGACCTTGCCGTAGTCATAGAGCTTGATGACGTTGGCGTGATCCAGCAAAGCGATCAGATGCGCCTCACGCTCGAAGCGCTGCACGATGTCGACCTGTAAGAAAGCCTGTGGAAGCAGAGTCTTCAGCGCCACATCGCGCGCAAGACCTACCTGCTCGGCACGGAACACGACGCCATAGGCGCCGCGCCCCAGCTCTTCCATGACTTTGTATTTGCCGGCGACAACATCGCCAGGCGTTGGAATCGAAAAGTTTTCCGACATGGAGCGTTCGCCCGGCGGCTCGTACATGCCCCAAGCTCGCAACCTGTCTCAATTGCCGCAGCTTGTCGCACCATGATGCGTGAGGGCCCAGAGTATCCACAATACCAAACTCAAGCAAGCCGATCCGCACGTGAGACCATCGATCCGTCAGAAATCTGAGGCAGACCACATAGAACAACAGAAATCTGCGACGTACCGTCCACGGAGGTCGCCGACCGATGGGGCTCGTAGCTTTGTTTTTCGGGGTGTTAGCGACTTCGACGCAATATTTTCTCGGGTTGGATCGTCGATTGCAGTTGTGGACAGCAGAGGATGAATCGATGCCAACCGTGACGACCGTAATACTGCAACTTGTGATGACCGTGGCGATGTGGATGCCCGGGCTCACACCCATCATGCCCAGCGCAGCGCTTGAGGCGATGGAACAGCAGTACGAAGGTGAGCTCTCGGGCCGCCAGGAGCTCATCGGGCAAATGAAGGCGCTTGAGGTCAAACATCGCGGTGTTGTTTCGCGCATCACGCAGCTCAAGCAGGCCCCAAACACGTTGACGAATCGCTTGGTGCTCGACGACCTTCTGCGCCAGAGCAAGCAACTCTCGGATGAGTTGGCTGGCCTCCAGTCCAAATTGAAAACCTTGGACGGGAAGATCAACACGCAGCGTGCGAAGACCGTCACCGGGCTCGAAAAGCACATGAAACAGCTCGAAGCTTCACTCGCGTCGGCATCCCCAAGCGATCGTGCAAAGACGGTCAACACGTTGAACGCCTTGCGAAAGACACGGGCGGAATACGAGGCTCCTCTACCCGCCGCACCGAGCGTGGGCGACCTGAATGCGGCGTTGACGCTGGCTGAGCGGGCGCAGGATCCCGACGAACTGCTCGCGGCCGCCGATGAACTGCTCGATTCCGAAGACCAACTTCGACGTCGCCTCGGTGCGATCGACCAGCGGCTCGACGAGCTGAAGCAGTCCAAGAGGCTGTCCCGCCGGGCGTCGTCGTTTGCCCGTGAAGAGCGATTTTTCGAAGAGACCGACCGTGACCGTGTGATCGCCCGGTACGAAAAGACCACGACGACCTCGGCCCCCGCCAAAGACAACACCGCGCAGAGCACCGATGCCCCTGCGGAGCAGGGTTCGGCCAACAATGCTGTTTCGGTGGGCTCGATGAACAACAGCAACGAGTCGAGCGATGGCGCGTTTGATTACGAAGCCGTCGCCAACGGCGCGCCCGCAATCACACCCGACCCTGTCACGGATGCGCGAGGCACACCAACGGCTGCTCCCGCGGAGGACCTCTTTGGCGAGTTGACGCAGACCGTTGTTATCAACGCCAATGCGGACCCGTCCAAATCTGTGGAAGCATCGAACGAGGGTGTATCCACAAGCCTTGACTCTCAGATCGATCGGTTGCTCAACGAGCGTCGCTTGTTGGAAAAACAAGCGGAGGCTCTGCGCAAACAAGCCGAAGAGCTCAAACTGCGCGCTCGTCAGCAGTGACCTACCAAGAAGAAAAAAAGGCGTGTTACAAACACGCCTTGGTTTCACACGCGGTCGGGCCTCAAAGCCCAAGCAGTTCGGCAAGATCGTCCAAAATGGCTTGCTCTTCGGGACCAATCGGATTGCGCAATCCGAAGAACCCACCGGAAGCCTCGGCGACCGCCTTCGCTGTCTCCAAAATATCCCGTCCATCCTGGGGATCGGGGCTCGCTTGAATCATGTGACGGATCACGCGCTCGGTTCGCTCGAAGAATACCTGCGAGGGCTTCTTGGCGAGCAGCATTTCGAGAAACTCCAACGCGGCTGGTGAGTTCGCGTGTTTGACCGACGCCAAATCCATGATCTTTTTGGCCTCCGCATCGGTCAGTTTATCGTCCGCCCAAGCGACTTGGATCAACGGGACGAGCGGAAGCACGTGTGCGGTTTCTGCATCAAAGCCAAGCTCGAGAGCCTCGGCAGCGACTTCCTCGTTGGTGTGAAGCGCCGAAGCGATCTTGGCACGCTCTTCGTCGCGCAGGGCCTGAAGCTGGCGCTCACGTCGCTCAGCTTGAACCTTGTCGATCTCTTTTTGATGAATGTAGTTTTCTTCTTCGTTACTCATGATCTCCTCGGGGTCCAAACGCGCGCACTATAGGTGCAAAGCCATGCGCACGACAATCGAGAACACGCGCGGGCATCAACCCACCTGCAACGCGCCCAGTTCGCCGCGCAATCGGTCGAGCTCCGCGACGGCCTTGGGCGAATCGAGCGTACCGCTCTGCTCAAACTGATGTTGCCGAAAAGCCAACAAAGTCGCCAATCGGATCAACTCTCGACGCTGAGGATGTTTGACCCGTCCGCGTTTTGTCCAAAACGGAATCGCGTCCGCGTCGCTCGCTGACAAGGTGCCCCGGCCCGCCTCCACACGGAGAATCCGCTGAAGCACGCGATGCTCGCGGATCAACATCCATTGTGTCAGGGCAAACATCATCAAGCCCGCCCCTGTCAATAAGCCGCACGACAACACAAAGACCAGCCCTTGGCCTGATTTCTCGGTGAGGACCGCCAGCCCGTTCCATGTGCCGTGGGTCGCGACCGCAGCCAGATAGCCAACCACAATCGCCCAGCTCGACGTCCACGGGCGATGGCGAGCCCACCCAACGCCAATTCCCACCATGCTTGAAGCGATGCAGTGGACGAACGTCGAGAACAACGTCCGCAAAATGATGGTGGAATAAAGCGCGTCGCCGGCCCCTGCGTAGTAGACTAAGTTCTCGACCGCGGCGAACCCAAGCCCGGTCGCTGCGCCGTAGATCAGGCCGTCGGTCTCGGTGTCGATGTGACGGGTCAGGAACAGCGGGACAAAAACGAGCGCCTTGGTGATCTCCTCCACCACCGGCGCAACCACCACCGTCGAGACCACACTTGAGACCTGCTCGCCAAACAGCGCGGTCAACCCAACCGCGGGGATTGCTGAGAGCACCACAGCGAAGCAAGTGCCCCCGAGCCCACCCCACGCGAACGTCGATGCGATGAGCCACCACGGCTCGCGCTCATACCGGTCAAGCCACCAAATCGTGACCAGATATCCCAGTACCACAAGGGTCGAGAAGAAAACCGCCACAAGGCCCATGCGTCACTTCCGTGAGTGTTCAGATATTTCCAAGACGTTGTCAGGCGATTCGAGAATCTTCGAGGTCAGCTCCGGCAGTCGGTCATAGCGGCGCTCCAAGCCGCGCACCACGTGCAGCACACCACGTCCGTCCGCGTCGTCGGGATTGTCCCCGTACAACAGGGCGTAACGCGCGGCATTGAGCTGTCGGATGTACTGCCCCTTGACGTCGCGTACGTTGTTCAGCGTGAACTCCATCACGCCGCCTAGCGCCAAGGTCCCAACGATCCCGCCTGCCCAACCGACCGCGCCCACCCAGCCGGGCACGTCGAGCTGACCGACCTTGACCAGCACCTTCTGATAGACATCCAAATTGCGCTTGTAGATCTCCTGCGCCGCATCGCCAAACGTTGGACCGGCGTGGAATTTCCCCATCAGCACGTAACCCAATGTGGCCGGCACGCCGAGTTTGACGCCTGTGCGCAGCGCCTGAGCCAGAAGTGGATCGTGAGCAATGTCGCGCTCCATCATCGCTTCGAGCCGCTCACGCACGAGGCGCACTTCATCGGTCTCGCTCAAAGACAGTTCTTGTTGGGCCTTCTCCCACAGAGCTTCTTCGAATTCGGCGAACAGACGCGCCAACAGGCTCTCAAGCTCCTCCGGGCTCACAACTTCGCGCTCAAAAGCCTCCACCAACTTGTCGTGGGTAAACGTCGTGGTCTCGAAGTCGGGCCCTCCCACGGCTTTCGACACTCCAGACGCCATGTTTCGAAGGCCCACCAACACATCGCCCACGCCAGTTTTGGGGGACATGTTGCGTCCCATGACACGCCGGAAGCTGCGCAAGTGCCTGTCCACAAAACCGGGCACCCGCGCGATCGCCTCGTCGAAGAAGGTATTGATCTGTCCCTCAAAACGCTCTTCCCACACCGTGGGTTGCGCGCCTTCGCTCATGTCGAATTCTGTCATTGTCGCCTCTCAATCCAGCGCGTGGAGAACCTGTGCAATACGACCCGCGGCATCCGCCAGCACGGCCTCGTCCACGGTGTAAGCTAAACGCAGATACCCCTCCCCGCCAGTGCCGAACCCGACCCCCGGGATGGTCACGACGTCGACCTTTTCGAGGATTTCCTCGGCCAGCGCTATACTTCCGCCGATTCGTTCTGCCGCATTTCGCACGTCAATAAAGTGATAAAACGCCCCCATCACACGCGGACACGGGATGCCGTGGGTCTCGAGCGCGGCGTGAAGCACTTCGCCTCGTTTCAAAAACACGTTGGCCATGGCGGTCGCGTGCTCGCTGTGGACCTCAAGCGCCGCGATGAGGCCCGCTTGCGAAGCACCGCAGGCCGAGGTCACCAGATGTTGGTGAAGCCCCTTCAAGGCCGCGATGGTCGCCGAGGGAGCCACCATCCAGCCGATTCTCCAGCCCATCATAGAATGACTCTTCGACAAGCCACCAAGCCGCACACCGGACTCGAAATGGGTTTCGGCGGGACTCGCGTGCACGCCGTCGTACACGAAGTCCTCGTAGATCTCGTCGCTGATCCAACGAATTCCGCGGGCTGTGCACAGCTCCAAGACCTCGTAAAGATCTCCCGGGGCATGCACCGCTCCCGTCGGATTTGATGGCGAATTGATAAGGATCACGCGGGTCTTTGGGCTGATGGCCGCCAACACGCGTTCAGGGTCGAGCCTCCAGTCAACACCTAGGGGGTAAGGAACAGGCACCCCACCCGCCACACGGATGAGGTTTGCATAGGAGGGAAAACCCGGGTCGGGGATGAGAACCTCGTCGCCGGGCTCGACCATCCCAAGAAACGCCAACGCCAGGCCCTGCTCGACTCCATGGGTGATCAAGACCTCGTCGACAGACCGCCCCAGATGGAAGGCGACGGCCGCGCGCGCCTCATGTGTGCCAAGGTTGGCGGTATACGGCGCGCGACCGGACGCCACGTAGTTTTGGATCGCGGCCGTCACGTTGGGATGCAAAGCGGTGTCGGGTTGCCCCAAACCAAGGTGCAAACTGCCCTCGCGGGCACGATCCGTGATGCGGCGGATCTGAGATGGGACGATCTCAAGCGCCCGGGCGGCCACCCTCATCGGAGCAGTTCCTCAAGGGCCGTGCGCGCGTCGGTCTTCTCGTCGCGGTATTTGACGATCAGCAGCGCCGCCATCTGCAGACCGTGTTTCGCCGCGAACTCCCCCTTGGCGGGGCGCGTCCCAGGGACCACGACGGCATTCTTGGGGATCTCCAAGGGCGCCTCGGGTGTCGCGCGAAGCACCGTTTCGTTGACAAGGTCAAACACGGGCGTGCTGGCCGTCACCACGCACCCTGAGGCGAGCACGGCTCCTTGGCGAACGCGGACGCCCTCGTAGACGCCACAGTTTCCGCCGAGCATGACGCCGTCTTCGATGATCACTGGCGTCTGTCCAATGGGCTCAAGGACTCCGCCGATCTGCACGCCCGCCGAGATGTGCACGTGGGTGCCAACTTGGGCGCAACTCCCGACCAAGGCGTGGCTGTCGACGATCGTGCCGTCACCCACGTACGCGCCGACATTGATGAACGCGGGCGGCATCATGACCACGTTGCGGCCGATGTAGCTGCCGCGTCGCACCGAGTTCCCCCCGGGGACAATCCGTATGTTGCGCTCCACGACCAGGAGTTGTTGGATGAGGTACGTGTCCTTGTCGCTGAACAAGTGGCAGGCGGCGAACTCAACGTTTCGCCCAAGCCCGAAAACCCAACAAATTCCCCGTTTGACCGGATTAACCACCCATTCGCCGTCGTCCCGGCGTTGTGCTGCACGAATGTGACCGCCCTCCAGCGCGTCAAGGAACCGCTCGAACGTGTCGCGCGCGGATGCACCCAACGTAGCAGCGTCGGCGGAGAACAGGGCGTCGATTTCTTCGAGGAGAGTGGTGTGTGACATGTCAGTCGCCCCTTCTTAAGCCAGTTGCGCAGGTATACGATCATCAACCTTACGGGGCAACGGTCGCAACGCGCGACTGCCCAAGTCCGCGTGGTATCACCCCGATCTTCTCGTGCATGCACAGAACCGAGGCCTCCATGGAATCAAGCGGAAATTCGGCTTATCAGAGCCGTCTTGGAACCACAACGCGCGCGTCCGTTCATGTCGCGAGTGACGCCGGGACCACGTTCTCGGCGACCGTTTATTCGTCGATCAACGTCGCCGATTCGGCAGAATTGCTCGAGTTAAGCTCAGGCGCCCTTCATCGTGTGTCCGGATCGGAAGAAAGCGCGAACCTATCACCTCGCGCAGCCGGTTCTTCTTCACGACCCGTCGCGTCGCGTGTTCTCCCTGCTACTCCCCGATGGTTTGCGACACCGCGAGAGCGAGGAGCGCCGTCGTGTGCTCGCCGAGCTCGACAAGGATGATGCGGCCCAACCCAAGTACGTCCGGGATTTTAAGGTCGTCTATTCGGTCGAGGCGTTTGCTGCGCTCGCATCGGGTGAACCCGAGCCGGCGCCGGTCAAGGGCACGAGCGACGAGGAGATCGAGGCAGCCAAGGCAACGATCGCGGTCGAGCGCCAGCAGCTCGCGGATCTGCGTGAGCGATTCGATAAGGAACGGGGCCAGCTCGACGCCATCGAAGAACGCCTCAACGCCGAGCGCGCCGAACTGAAGGCGGCACGAGAATCCCTGGAGGCCGAGCGACGACGCCTCGAAGCAGAAAAGCTGAACCTTGAACAACGCCAGATTCAGGAGCTCAGCGGCGGCCCAATTTCAAACGCCGAGGAGGCCACTCAAGTTGTCACCGACGACCAGTTCCTTGAACTTCAGGGCACCGAGGAGGCCGAGGAGCTCGCGTCCGAGGTGTCGGAGATCCTCGACGAGGGCATCGAGGAGTTCGAGCCCGATCGCACGCTGATCAACCCGCTTACTACCGGCCTTCCGTCGCGCTTTGCGGAATACAAGGCGCCCGGCGACAGGGTCACGACCTTGCGCGACGACCACCTCGTCTTCGCCGCGCGCGCCCCACGGGCAGACATCGAAGCCGTGTTCAGCGACGACACTGAATTCTACGTGCAGCTCCACGTCATCGAGGACTACCCGGTGATCGGTGTGGTTTTGGTCAACCTTGACGACGACAAAGTCACGAACAGCATTGGCTGGGCGCTCGATGTTGCAAACGCCGAACACCAGAAGTGTTTGGATCGCCTTTGCCACGGTTCAAGCGCTCGGTTGGGGCTTTACGAGCCGCTAGGCTCGCTGTTGCGCGCCGTCGAGATTCAGGCACCGCTGCGCGCGAACGTGCTGTGGATTGTGGACGAGGCCAATCGCCTGCTTGATACGGCCGGCGGGAGTTTTGAGCCTTCGGCAAAGGCCTACCTGGACCGCAATTTCGAGCGTGTGGGACCGATGCGGCATCCGTTTTTTGCGCAGACGTTTGAGGACCTTGAATCGACCTCGGAGATCAAGCTCGCTGCAGGCATCATGGGATTTTGGACGCAGCCCGAACGTCTGGCCTACGTGATCGCAAATCGCTCGTTCCCGCTGCGACGCCTTGAAGCGGCGCGCGACCGTGTGGTGACCGCGGCGGTCAATTCTGGAATCTTCTTGGCGCCGGCTCTGCCGTCAGCGCGCGCTGGAGCTCGGGCTTGCGTCCTCGGAGGACAAACTTGCCGAGCTGCTGGTGGCGAACTTCGCAGAGGTGTGCATTTCCTTGCGGGTCAACGACCTGGACCCGGGCGCCCAATGGGACAACTGGGACGCGCTGCTCGGCCTTGGTGAGGAGCTCGGCATCCCACCGGATGCCGACGTGGTCGAGCTGGCCGAAGTCAGCCTCAAACGCGCGCAAGAGATCGCCGAGCTCGAAGAAGCGTCCGTGGCCGAGGTCGAGGCTGGGCAGACGTTTAGCGTCGACCGCACCCTCGTGGTGGCACGCCAAAGTGAATCCACGGGTGTGACCTATTTCCTGCCCGACGATGCGATCGTCGATTCGTTCGATGACGTCGCCGGCATGGGCCGCGAGGACCTCGAGCTTCTGCTCGCTGACGCAAAGGGACGGCTTGAGGCTTCTCAGGTGCTGCTTGAGCGGTTCGGCGCAGACGCTGTAACCACCGTCTTGGAATCCGCGGAGACCATGAACTCACCCGAGCTCGCGGCACTCGCGCGGTTTGTCGAAACCAAGGGAGACTCCCTAGAGGGTGAGCTCGTCCGCTCGCTTGGAACGATGGGGCCGAGCGGCAGTTACGTCGCCGTTCATGCGCTTTCCGCGGTGCGCAGCAGCACCGCCATCCCCGCGATTTTGGACGTGTTGCACGATCCTGCACGCCAGGGCGACGTGCACCGGTTGGTGCGCGTGGTGTCACAGTACGGCGACCGACTCCTGCCTGCATTGACGCGTGCCATCAAACGGGACGGAACGGCCGCGGAATACGTCGACCTGCTGGCTGCCCTTGAGGACGTTCAGGGAGGCACATTGGCCAATCTGTCCAAGGACCGGAGCAAAGTGCTGCGTGACGCCGCACGACTCGCAAGGGAAAAACGTGATGTTCGGTAACGGTTCCAGTTCTCGGTTTTACGTCTTGCGAATACACTGTACGGTGTCACCCCTTTCGGCGAGTGCACGATGAAAGTTGGCATTTTCAGCGACGTTCATAGCAACATCGAAGCTTTAGAAGCGGTAGTGGCGGAGTACAAACAACGTGATCCGGGCATCGACATGTATGTCTGCCTCGGAGACGTCGTGGGTTATGGCGCCGACCCAAACGCATGTTGCGACGTCGTTCGTGATCTCGCGAAGTACACCATTTTGGGCAACCACGACGCCGCCGTCTCTGGACGCATGAACTACGCATTCTATTACGACGCTGCGCGAAACGCGCTCGATTGGCACGCACGCCAGCTTCGGGAAGAACACCACGAGTGGCTTCGTACGCTGCCTTACAGCCAAGAGTGGGAGGACGTGATGTTCTGCCACGGGTCGCCAATCAACCAGAAAGACTTCGAATACGTGTTCAACGTCCACCAAGCCACACAGCTGCTGTCGCACTGGGACGAGCTCAAACACGTGACGTTCATCGGCCACTCCCACCTGACCAAGTCGTTCCAGCTTCACCCCGAAGAGGGTGTGTTGGAAGTTGAACCGCCGCTGCTGACCTTCAAAGAAGGCTACAAGTACATCGTGACCGTGGGCAGCGTCGGACAACCCCGCGACAACGACAACCGGGCGTGTTTTGGGGTTTATGACTCGGAAGCGAAAACTTTTGAGTACAACCGCATCGAATACGATATCCGCGAAGCCGCGCGGAAGATTTTCGAATCCGAACTGTCTTCGGATTTCGCGAAGCGCTTGTTCTTCGGAATTTAGGCTCGCAGCCGGGATTGAATCCCGATGCCTCGCGGTCTACGTTTGACAAGCCAGCGGCTCTTCAGGTGTGGATCCATCCATGAAATCATTCTTAGAAGCCCTTCAAGAGGCCCCACTCGTCTTTGACGGTGCCATGGGCACGCAGCTCTACGAGCGCGGCATCTTCATCAACAAGTCGTTTGATGACGCGAACCTGAGCCATCCTGAGTTGGTCCAGGCGATCCACGCCGACTACGTGGATGCCGGAGCCGACGTCATCACCACCAACACGTTCGCCGCCAACCGCATCAAACTGAAACGCCATGGCCTCGAGTCCAAAGTCGTCGAGATCAACCGAAACGGCGTCGAGCTGGCGCGACAAGTCGCGCAAGGACGGTGTTACGTGGCCGGGTCCATGGGCCCCACGAGCCTGACCCCGACCATGATGACCGACGCCGAGCTGCGCGAGATTCGCGACGCGTTTGCGCAACAAGCGCAGATCCTCGCCGAGGCGGGCGTCGACGTCATCATTTTGGAGACCTTCCGATTGCTGAGCGAGATTCGCCTCGCGATCGAGGCGATCAAGTCGGTGTGTGACCTCCCGATCATCGCGCAGATGGCGTTTGACTCGGACCACCGAACAGGTGATGGCGCGGACCCCGAACGGGTCGCACGCTTGCTCATCGACTGGGGCGCGGACGTGATCGGCGCGAATTGCCTTGAAGGCCCACATGTGGTCTTCGACGTCGTCGAAAAAATGGTTGGGCTCGGCGTGCCCGTCAGCGCGATGCCCAACGCCGGATACCCCCGGAAGGTCGACGAGCGACTGATCTACATGGCCACACCCGAGTACTTCGGCGTGTACGCGAGGCGTTACCTAAAAGCTGGCGTGCGCGTGGTGGGTGGCTGTTGTGGCACCGGCCCCGACCACATCAGCCGCGTTGTGGATTCGGCGCGTATGATGGGTGGTGGGCGCGTCAGCCGTGCATCGACGCGGTTGAGCATCGTCGACATCGCCGACTCTGCAGGCATGCCCGAGGTTCCCCTGACCGAGCGGTCTGGCCTTGCCAAAAAGCTCTGGCGAGTGTGGGAGGACCGCGTGAAGGGCGGTGGAACTGACGCTGGGCGTCGCTTGCACCGCGACAACTTTGTGGTCAGCGTCGAGGTCAACCCCCCGGCCGGCCTTGACCCGCGAAAGGCTGTGGACGCCGCAAGGATGCTGCGCGAGGGCGGCGTTGACGTGATCAACATCGCCGACGGTCCGCGTGCATCGGTCAGGATGGCGAACTGGGCGCTGGCCACACAGCTTCAGCGCGAGCTCGACACCGAGATCATCCTGCACGTCTGCGGGCGAGACCGAAACCTTCTGGGATTGCAGTCTGACATCTTGGCCTACCACGCACTCGACCTGCACAACCTGGTCATCGTGACCGGAGATCCACCCAAAGTGGGCGATTACCCACACGCGACCGCGGTGTTCGACCTCGACAGCATCGGCATGTTGCGGATGGTTCAAAATTTCAACCGTGGGGTTGACCCAGCAGGACGTGAGATTGGCAACACGACACAGTTCTTCTGTGCGTGTGGGGTTGAGCCGGCCGCTGCCGACTACGAACGCGAGCTGCGAAGGTTGGACGAGAAAGTCGCCGCGGGCGCGAAGTTCATCATGACGCAACCCGTTTACGACCCGCGCGTGCTCGAGAAGTTTCTTGATGACACCCAACACCTCGACGTCCCCGTCCTGGTCGGGCTACTGCCGCTGGCGAGTTACCGGAACGCCGAGTTCTTGCATAACGAAGTCCCTGGCATGAGCGTGCCCGACGACATACGGGAGCGGATGCAAAAGGCCGGCAGTGGACCTGAGGCGCGGCGCGAAGGCGTTCGAATCGCCCAAGAGACCCTGCAGGCCGTGGCCCATCGTGTCGTGGGTGCGTACATCATGCCACCGTTAGGACGGTATGCTGCAGCGCTTGAGATACTAGAGTGCATCGAGGGTTACGCGACGCCAGCGCCTGAAGAAGCCCTGAGGTAAACATGGCGATTTACGACAGCATCGTGGAGCTCGTGGGTAAAACGCCGCTCATCCGACTGCACAAGGTCGTGGGTGACTGCCCCGCGGAGATCCTGGGCAAGGCGGAGTTCTTCAATCCTCTGGGCAGCGTCAAAGACCGCATTGGCCTCAACATGATCCTCGCCGCTGAAGCCGACGGACGCATCGGTCCAAACACCCAGATCATCGAACCCACAAGCGGCAACACCGGCATCGCACTCGCATACATCTGTGCGGCGCGAGGCTACCGACTGACGTTGACGATGCCCGACACCATGTCGCTCGAACGCCGCGCCTTGCTCAAAGCCCTTGGCGCCGAACTTGTCTTGACGTCAGGGCCGCTTGGCATGTCGGGCGCCGTGGAACGGGCGGCGGAGCTCGTGGCGACCAATCCAGACGCGGTGATGCTGCAGCAATTCGACAACCCCGCAAATCCTGACGCGCATGCGAACACCACGGCGGAAGAGATCTGGAGCGATTGTGACGGGCATGTCGACGCCATCGTCACGGGGGTTGGTACCGGTGGCACCATTTCAGGCATCTCGAGGGTGCTCAAACAGCGCAATCCCAACTTCAAAGCGTTCGCCGTGGAACCGAGCGGCAGCGCCGTGTTGTCGGGTCAACCGGCAGGACCGCACAAGATCCAAGGCATCGGCGCAGGGTTTGTCCCCGCGAACTTCGATCGGTCACTGATCGACGGCATCGTGCTCATTGAAGATGACGAAGCGATGGAGATGGCACGACGCCTCGCGCGTGAAGAGGGCCTGTTTGTTGGTATCAGCGCCGGAGCAAACGTCGCGGCAGCCATCAAGATGGGACATCAGCCAGAATTTGCCGGGAAACGAATCGTCACAACGCTGTGTGACACAGGTGAGCGTTACCTTTCGACCCCCTTGTTCCGAGACTACTAATGCGTAACCTCCTACTCTATTTTGTTTTTCTAGGCTTTCTGGTCGCGCCGATCAGGGGCTGGGCCACAGAGCCTCCGCTGACAGGCGAAGAGATCGTCAACAAAGCCGTGGACCGCAACGCGATGGGATTTCAGGCAGGTCAGGCGCAGCTCACCTTGCTCGTTGAGGATTCCAAGAAGGAGCGTCGCGAGCGTCGCCTCGACGTCAAGAGCAAGAAGATTGGAGGGCTCGCAAACACGTTGGTCACGCTGCTGGCGCCCGCGGAGGTTCAGGGACAGGCGTTTTTGTTTGCGGAGCGTGCGGGCGAAGACGACGTGTGGATGTATCTGCCGTCCTTCAAGGTGACCCGGCGCATCGAAGGCGGACAAAAGAACGGCGCTTTTTTGGGGTCCCACTTCACGTACGCGGACCTCGAGTCCCGCGCGCTAAAAGACGGTGAGTACAAACGACTTCCAGACGAAAAGATCGGAAAAACCGATGTGTACGTGGTCGAGACCACCCCGAAAAAAGGCGCAAAATCCGACTATTCCAAAGTCACTGTTTGGGTTCGAAAGAGCGATTTTATCCCCATGCGGGTGCGTTTCTTTGGCGATGCCGACAAGGTGATTAAGACACTATTCATCGAGAAGCTCGACAAGACCACGGCTGGGCAAACGTACGCAAAGCAGCTGACGTTGCGGGCCGAAGGCGGCGGGTTTACCACCATGACAATCGATGCTTTGAGCGAATCGGAGCTCGACGATGGGCTATTCAGCAAAGACCAACTGGGCAAGTAGACTCGTTGTCCTGTCGGTCGCGATGATGCCTGCCTTGGCCCACGCCGAAGAAGAGACACTCTACGACCCCGAAAACGCAACGGCGGCCCCGGACGTCGGGACACAAGAAAACCTCTTCGACCCCGACAACCACGGCGCCTCAGAGGCCGCCTACGCCGCCGATGGCGGTGAGGAGCTGTTGGACGACCCACAAAACGTGCAGATGCGCCCTGCGGCAGCTGAGGTCCCCACAGCCCCCGTTGAGATTGAGTCTGCCCGGTTCCTTGGAACGTGGTCCAACACGACGGCCGCGGATTTGGCTTGGAGTCCCCACGAGGACATTTTCGAGCAGTCCACCGAGCTTCGCCTGCGGCTGGAGTACGCGCGTTCAGGCAGTTTCCAGGCCGTCGCTGAGGTCGAGTTTGAGCATTGGTGGGCGTTTGACGAACGCGGTGAGAACCTGCGCGCCTCTTACGAAGCTCGCCCCGGCGAGGCGTACGTGATCTTGCGTCACGACCGCTGGACAGTGGGATTTGGAAACATGATCCATCGGTGGGGTGTGACGGACCTGACGCGACCAGCAGACGTGATCAACCCTGTTGACCCGACCACCATCACGCCCGATCGCGCACAGCGACGCATCCCTCAGCTTGCCGCAGACGTGACCTGGGGTGCACCGGAATTGAGGATCAGCGATTGTCGCCTTTTTTGTGCCCAACCGGTCTTGGGCCTTTGGGCGCGATACGGCGGCGTTTTCACCAAACAACCCCGTCACCGCCGCCGCTTTTTCCCGTGTCTGGTGTGTTGAATCAGCTTTTTGACCCAAGCGTAATCGATGATGTTCAGCCCGCGCTTCAGGGGCACGCAGGTGACCTGACGAGCTGCCGTCAGGAGTCAGCGGCGGCGCGGTGCGGCAACGACCTTCGCTAACACTGGATGTGGCCGTGGGCTACTTCTGGGATGGGACCGCACCCCTGGATCACGCTGGATCCCACGGCCGCCCAAGTGCTGGCGACGGTTGCTGGCGATGCCACGTTCTTGGGCGACTTGGACTTTGTGGGGCTGCTGCAACGCCATCCGGAGCTTCTTGGACAGCTGAACACGCTGAGTGACCTGCGCGCCGAGGGAAAAACGATCTTTGAAAGCACACACGAACGCCTTC
This sequence comes from bacterium, assembly GCA_041390025.1. Classification (GTDB taxonomy): domain Bacteria; phylum Myxococcota_A; class Bradymonadia; order Bradymonadales; family Bradymonadaceae; genus JBFFMO01. Next base: position 11,393 of record JAWKQR010000015.1, on the reverse strand, counting down.
ACACCATCGCGTTCGAGGGCACGCGATACGTTGGTCCAGTCGGCGTGCGGCTTGACGCGGTGTTTCACCCCACCAAAACCTACCTTCGTGATGACTTTACGACCGCCCGCGTTCCGACGTTCGCGGGCGCGCTGGGCCTGTCCTACGAAGACATCGATTCCGAGACGGACGCTCGTCTGGTCTCGGCTGAGGTTTTTTTGACCGAACCCCTAGAACCCGGTGAATACCTTGCCGTCGGCCGCCGATCGGCTGGCGTGGCTACCGCACTGCAGTGGACAACCCCGTGGCTTGAATCAAGAGCCGTCGGTGTGTTTGACGTCGCAAATTCGAGTGTCATTGGCACCGTGTCTGTGGGCCATCGGTTCGCGACATGGCTGCGCGTGACAGGCTCGCTTGTGGTTTTTGACGTTTGGGCAGACGACCCAAGCGTGACCGCTGCACGGATCCTACAAGACAACGATTTTGCGGCGCTCGGCTTCGACGGAAACTTCTAATGTAATCGTTTGATCGCCGCAGCATCATTGACGCGGAGCGTCATAAGACATGCTTGCGAATCGAAGATCCAAGGCATATAGAGGGACCGAACTCGGCACAGTCCGCAGGAGGCAGCGGTGGATCTTTTTAACTATTCAGACGAACTCAAATTTGGCGAGCTTCACCTCAAAACTGATGTGGAGACGGGGCTTCATGCGATTGTGGCGATCCACAATCTGAAGTTTGGACCGGCGATCGGCGGCAGTCGATTCATCGAGTATCCCGACAGCTTGTCAGCGATACGTGATGCGATGCGGCTTGGTCGAGGCATGACCTACAAAGCGGCCATTTCTGGACTGCCTCACGGCGGTGGGAAGGCCGTGATCGTGCGTCCCAAAGGGATGACCGAGGCGCAACGTGCCGACATCTTTGCTGGCTTTGGCGAGTTTGTGGATTCGCTGGGCGGCCGCTACATCACGTGCGAGGACAGCGGCACGACCGTCGCAGACATGACGATCGTCAAGAAGCACACCAACAGCGTGCTCGGCTACGACCCCAACTCGGGCTCCTCGGGCGACCCATCCCCGCTTACCGCGCTGGGCGTGCGGCGCGGCATCGAAGCTGCGGCGATGTTTCGCTGGGACCGCGACAATCTCGACGGCCTGCACGTCGCCATTCAGGGCGTAGGACACGTGGGTTACTACCTCGCGAAGGAGTTGCACGAGAAGGGTGCGCGTCTGACCGTGTCCGACATCAATCGAGACAACGTCCAGCGGTGCGTCAACGAGTTCAACGCCCAGGTAGTGGATCCGGCGGACATTTACAGCGTTGCATGCGACATCTTCGCCCCATGCGCGCTCGGCGCGATTCTCAACGACGACACCATCCCGCAGCTCAACTGCGAGATCATCGCCGGCGCGTCGAACAACCAACTCGCCGAGACACGTCACGGTGTGATGGTGATGGAGCGCAACATCCTTTACGCCCCCGATTACGCCATCAATGCAGGCGGACTGATCAACGTGGCACAAGAGTACGCGGGTTATGACGCGGACAAGGTGCTCGACAAAGTTGGGCAGATTTACGACACGATGCTCAGCATTTTTGAGCGTGGTGCCAAGGGCAACCTGCCCATGGACGTCGTCGCCGACCGCATGGTCGAAGAGAAACTTTACGCGTAATCCAGAGACCACGCGCACCGAAAGCCGTGGTTCGCGCGACGTTCATGCGGCGCGTACCGCCCTCGCGTTGCTACGCGTAGGGCGAACGCTTCGTGCACAAACGAGCCCCCTCGCAGCACTTTCTTCGAGCCTTGGTTGGGCCCTTTGGGGTCTACATCGGGCGCGAGCGCGTAGTAATCACGGTTGTACCAATCGTTGACCCACTCAAACGCGTTTCCGACGATGTCCATGCATCCATACGGGCTCGCTCCGGCCGGATGGGCCGAGACCGACTCGCGTGATTCGGAGGCAAAACATGCGAGGTCGTGGTTTGGCAGCTGATTGCCCCAGGGGAAGATGCGGCCATCGGTGCCTCGCGCTGCCTTCTCCCACTCGACCTCGGTCAGTAGGCGCTTCCCTGCCCAATCGGCATAGGCTTTCGCCTCGTCCCACGTCACGTAAACCACGGGCCAGTCGGGTTGGTCGACGGGATTGTGGCGCTCCCAGCCTTCGACCGGCACCTGGCCGGTCGCCTGCAGAAACGTGCGATATTGCGCGACCGTGACGGGCAGACGATCGACAAAAAACGCCGACACATGGATCTCACGCTGAGGAAGCTCCTCAGGCCGTGCGCCGTCGTCGCCGGCCTGGCTGCCTCGCGAAAACCGCCCGGCGGGGACCTTCACCATCGAGGCGTGCGCCACCGAGAGCAGGTGAGACCGTGCGTCCGACACATCAAAAAATCGACGATCCGGATCTTTTGCCATGAGACGGTTCAGCGTCTCTTCGAGTTCGGCGCTGACCTCGGGCCGCAGCAGTCGCAGCATCGTGGGTGACTCCTCATGAATCGCCCGGATGAGCTTGTCTCCGGTCAGGCTGTGTCCGATGGGTCGCCGCCCCGTGATCAGTTCGAACAGCAGCACACCGAGCGCGTAGAGGTCGGCGCGTGAATCCGCGACGCCTGCGAGTGTCTCAGGAGCCATGTAGGGCGTGGGGGCCAAGTGCCCCGCGTTGTCCTGAACTTGCATGCCGACCAGCGTACCTGTTCCGGTGGCGGGCACGGCCGCGTCAAGATGAATGGCACGCGCCAATCCGAAGTCCGTGATGATCAAATGTGCGAGGCCCGTCTGGGGGTGCTCGATCACATGGATCGTGTCGGATGTCAGGTTGCGATGCACAACACCCACGGAGTGAAGGTAGTCTAGGGCATTGAGCAGTTGGAGCGCGAAGGCGATGGCCACGGGCACCGGCACGCGTTCGCGACGTTCGATCAATCGGCTGAGCGGCTCGCCGTCTGGATTGGCCATCACAATGGCGGGAGCCGCGGGGTCAGCTACGACATCCAACACTTGGATGATGTGCTCGTGCTCGATGGTCTGCAGGAGTTCCGCTTCGCTGAGAAACTGACTCCGGATGGTTCGATCCATGGCGGCCGAGCGGCTGAGTCGCTTGATCAGCACACGTTGGTTGGTCGCGACGTGACGTCCGGTAAACGTGGCCGGGTTGTTCGGCAACGATCCGGTGATCTGCCAGATCTCACCCAAAATTTCTGTCGACTCGGCATCTCGGATGGGCGCTCCACATCGACGGCAAAGGTCGAGTTGGTCTGCGTTCCGCGTACCGCACCGCGAGCAAATGATAGTGGCCATGAATCACTTTTAATCGGGTCGTTGCGCAGTATCGCCGGTGCGACACGTTCGACGCAAGCGCCTTTACTCCAGAGGGTAACTCTGGGCGGGCAAACTCGACCATTCCCACATCGAGCCGGCGTAGTTTGACGCATCGTAGCCAAGCGAGCGCAGGACCATGACCATCCACCCCGAGCGAATGCCGCCGGTGCAGTAGGCGATGATGGGCCGGTCCTTTGAGACGCCACGTTGAGTCAGCCGTTCTTGCAGTTGGTGTTGGGGCAGCAAACGCCCGTCCTCGGTCAGCAGGTCGCGAAACCACAGGTGTTTTGCACCCGGCACATGCCCGCCGCGTGATTCGCCGTAAGGGGTCTTCCCTTGGAACTCGCGTGCCTCGCGTACGTCGAGAATCGTGACCGGCTTGCCGATCGCGTCCTTGACCTCCTGTGTCGTGGCCAAGAGTGCGGTGTCCCATCGGACGCTAAAGTTTCCCTTGGCCAGCGACGCACCGCGCCCCATCTGGGTTGGCGCCCCTGCCTTGTTCAACGCCGGGTAGCCGCCATCGACACCAAACGCGTTTGGATGGCCGGCCGCCCGAAGCATCCACACGATTCGACCGTCCTCCCCCCACGCGTCGGGGTCCCCCACGACGATGACAGGCTTGTCGTTTGACACCCCAACCGCACGGATAGCCTTTTGCAGTGCTGCATCGGGAAGCAGCTCACCGCGGAAGGCTTTCTCGGACTTCGAGAACTGTTGCCACGTCACCCGCGTGGACCCCTTGATGTGTCCAAACGTAAAGGCCGTAGCCCCGCGAACGTCGAGCACCGTGGACGTGGCAAGCATCCCGATGGCTTTTTCGGGGCTCAAGATCCACGACTGAGCCCAAGCGTTGGTCGAAAACATCATCAGCATGGCCACAAAAAGCATACGCATCTCAGATCCTCGCGTCGTCCCGCAACGCGTCGCTGCGACGGGACCTCCGTTTGACGCACGTTCTTGCCCTACGATTCAAACACCACGGCATCCCACAACGCGGGCAGCTCGGCCTCGAAGGTCATCGGCGTGCGGGTCGATGGGTGTGGCATCGTCAATCGCCACGCGTGAAGGGCGTGGCGCTCAAAAACCAAACGCGCCCGAAGCTCTGGATCACCTGGGTCATCGCAAATGGCCATGAAAAACGCGTCATCAAACCCGTAGAGCTTGTCGCCGGCGATCGGCGTGCCCTCCATCATCAGGTGAACACGAATCTGATGTTGGCGACCGGTTTCGATGACAACTTCTAGGTCTGCGAGCCTGACGTCGCCAAGCGTCGGGTGGCGCACCTTACCCCGACGCAGACAGGTGACGTGGGTGGTAGCGAGCAGGTCGCCGTGCGTCATACGCACACCCAGCTCTGAGGTTGGATCCAATCCCAACGGGTTTGTCAGCGTCACACGCGTGCCGACTTTCCAACGCTCGTCATCGTCCACAACCATCGCGCGGTAGGTCTTTTGAGGGTGCTCACTCGCAAACATGTCGCGCAACATGGGGACAAACATGGGGTGGCGTGCGCACACGAGAACCCCGCTTGTTTCGCGGTCTAGTCGATGTGCCGGCTCCGCGCCGCGCAGGCCGATGCGTTCCAAGTAGGCCCCAACTGTGTTCAACCGGATGTTCGCTGCCTCGTGCACCAACATCCCCGCGGGCTTGCTCACGATGACAAGCGCCTCATCTTGGTGGATGAGGTCGACCTCATCGTCTTGGACCCGCTCAGGCGGCAGGTGCTCTCGAACGATGACGACGTCTCCTTGCCTCAACCGCGCGCCGGCCTTGACCTTTCGGGCGGGAACGATCGCGATATCGCCGTACTTCGCGATGTCTCCGGCGCGGGTGCGCGACAGACGTCCGATGCGGTTGGCAAGAAACACATCGAGGCGCCAGCCGTCGAAGTTCTGGTCCACAGGGAAGTGTCGCTCACGGATGTTGGGAGTGTCACCCATCACGCATCCATGAGACGGCGGCCGAGTGCATCGATGAAACCGATGCTGCGCTCGTACTGCTCCACGTCGAAGTTCTGGGGATTGTCTGCAGGCACATGGTAGTTCTTGGGTGCCCCAATCTCGGGATCCACGCACCCGATGCTCAAGGCTTTGAACCCGTAGCGTTCAAAGGGTGCGGCGTCCGTGGCGCCCGATGGAATGTCATAGCGTTCGACCGTCCCAAACTCCGGATGCTCGGCAGCGGCGGCCTGGGCAGCCTCAAGCAGTTCCGGGGGGATGGAACCAGTGAAGATCTCACCGTTGACCAGCATGCGCAGAGTCCCACCGCTCAGCGTGTCGATGGCGAGTATGGTGGTGTCTTGGGTGGACCACTCGGCGCGGATGTCCCGCGCGAGCATCCATGCGCCTCCCGTGGAGACCTCCTCGGCACCCGTGACAACGTAGACGACCTCGCAGTCGTCAGGAATCGCCGACTTCCATCGCCGGTGCAGCACAACCAACGCCGCACAGCCGCTCAGGTTGTCGGAGGCACCCGGCACGACCTGATTCTTGATGACGATCTGAAGGTTGAGGATCAAGCCAATGAAGGTTGGCAACGTCAGCAGCGCGCCGATCGCCCACAGGTAGGGAACGGGCACAAAGAAGTGGACGACCTCGAGCACGCTCAGCAACGCAAGCGTGAACAAGATCAGCGCCATGGACTTCTTGAGAGGCCCTGGCGATTGGGTGGCGTTCTTGAGCATCTTCTCGTGGAATAACCAACCCGTGTACGCCGAATCGGCGTGCCCCATGACCACCAAACGCCGGCGCAGGGGCTGACGTGCGGTGTGAATCGCGAGCAGATTCTGGGATGCCACGAACGGAAACAGCCGCCTGAGCACCATCGCGCGCTTGGTGGTGTCCAGATAGTACGAGACCACAACAAGCACATGCAGCGCAGCCCCCAAAAGCGGTACGGTTGGCCCGACCGCGGTCCCTGCCAGGGCGACGGCAAAATGGAGGACGAGGTTCGCGTACAGGTTTTGGTTGTATCTGAAGTCGTGCCATCGCGTCTGCAGACCGTCCGCCTTGAACTCGCGCTCAAACACCAATTGAGCGTCTTTCTCGGCTTTCGTGCCCGCCAAACGCGGCCCGATGTCTCGGCAAATCTCTTCAATGAGCCCAAAGGCTACGGTCCTCACATCCGACATGTCACACCCACTAAATGGAGATCGAACCCTTGCGGAAATCGCTTCCACCGATGTGGACGTTGATCAACACCGGCTTGCCGCTCGCGGCCAGTTTCCGGGCCCTTGCGATCGTCTTGTCGATGTCCTTGGGGTCCTTGAGCAACAGCCCGACCCCTCCATAGCCCTCGGCGATCGTGTGGTAGTCCGTGCGCAAAAGTTCGGTGCCAAGCGCAGTGCCGAGCACCTCGACTTGCTCGCGTGCGATCTGCGCCCACGAGCCGTCTGTTCCGACCACAGCGATGGGGGCCATGCCGTGGCGAACGTAGGTGTCGAATTCCGAGATGGAGTAGGCCGACGAGCCATCACCCCACACGATCCAGACTTCCTTGCCGGGTTTGCACACAGACGCGCCGACCGCAAAGCCGCCGCCCACGCCCAGCGTGCCAAAGACACCGGGATCGAGCCACGAAAGGGGCTTTCGTGGCCGAAGAATGTAAGCCGCGGTGGCCACCCAGTCGCCGCCATCAACCACCAGAACGGCGTCGTCGGACATCTGCTCTTCCATTTTGAGGAAGAAATCCAAGGGATTGATGAGTCCTTCCGAATTCGCGTCTTTGGCTTGCTCCACGATCTCGGCGTCGCGCGCGTCTTCGCGTTTGCGAATCTCGTCAAACCAGGGCGTCCACGCGGTTTGGTCAGGCGTCGCCTGGCGAGCAACGGCGAGCAAAAACTGGCCGGGATGCATCTCGAGACCAATCGTGGGGCGGCGGTTCTTGCGAAGGTCGGTGGGGCTGAGGTTGGCTGAGACCAGCTTTGCCTTGCTCGAAATGCTGCGGCCGTAGCCCAGCCGGAAGTCAAACGGGAAACCCGCGACGAGCACGACATCGGCCTTTTTGAGCGCGGCGCTGCGTTTGTGGCGAAACTGAATGTTGGAAAACCGCCCCAGCAGACCGCGGGCGTTGCCTCCAAGGAACACCGGCATGCCGATCCGCTCGATCGCATCTGCGAGCTCGTCGGCCTGAGCCGGCGTAAAGTTCACAAGCGCTTGGCTGCCGACGACGAGCACCGGCCGCTTGGCCTTGTTAACCAGCTGCACGGCTTTCTCGATCTGTTCGGCGACACCGTCAACAAACGGCAAAACGTCGAGGCTTGGTTTGGGCATCTCGAGGTCGACGTGCACGTGGGGTTGATGGAACTGCCGCTTGAGGTAGCCACGCATGGCAAGTTCGAGTCCGCGCTGAGGCAGGGTCGTTGGGTTCTCGAGCCCGGCTTCTTTGATGTACCAGCTCTTGACGACCTCTTGGGGGTACAGCAAGTCCACGGGCACTTCCACAAAGACAGGCCCGGGCACGCCTTCCATCGCCACATCGAGCGCACGGTCGATCGTGGGCCCCAGCGCTTTGACGGTGGTGACGCGGGTGGCCCACTTTGTCACGGGTGCCATCAACGCGATTTGGTCGATGTCCTGCAGCGACCCACGCCCACGCAACACAGTCGCCGTGGCTCCACCAAGCACGAGGATGGGAGATTGCGCCATTTGTGCGTTCTTGACGGCCGTGATCGTATTCGTGACTCCCGGGCCGGCAGTGATGGCCACCACACCGGGTAAACCGGTCATACGGGCGGTGGCGTCTGCCGCGAAGGCCGCGTGTTTTTCGTCGCGGACGTCGACCACGCGGATCCCGTAATTTTCGGCACCGACAAGGATGGGCGAAATGTGCCCGCCACACAGGGTATAGAGTGCGCCAATTCCGCGAGCCGCAAGCTTTTCCGCGATGATATCGCCACCGTGTCGTTCCACCATTTGCTTTCCTTCAATTCGAGCCGTGAGGATTCTTTGCCTCCTCTATCGTAACTCGCCTGTCAAGGGCTCAGGTGAGAAGAAAAAGAACGCCACTTGACGCAACGCGTCAAAAAACACTTGATAACGCACTGCGTCATGCTTAGGTTGTTACGGAACCTGAGGAGGAGAACACCATGAACACTTTGAAATTCGAATCCGTTGAACGTGTTTTGACGCAGTCGCGAAGCCGCTTAGAAACGCTTCAGAAACAAACAAAGGACCGCGCTCTGACGCTGGTCAGGGATCTGGAAAAAAACGGCGTTCGGGTCCGCGAGCACAGCATTGACGCGTTGTTTGACGCACGTGACCAAGCCATCCACACGGTGGCGGACGTCGCGCAGCGCATCCCCGCGCTCGAAGCGCAGGCGACAAAACTTCGTGAGGAAGCCGCCCGTCTTGAAGCGACTCGCCGAACGCGCACGGACCTCGCCATTCCCGGCTACGACACGCTCGGCGTCAAGGATATCGTTCCCGCGCTTGATGCGCTGACGAAGGACCAGCTCCTGACGGTGCTTGCGCACGAGGAAGCGAACAAGGCCCGTAAGACCGTGCTGTCGTCGATTGAGCGGGCGTTAAACAAGCTCGCCTAAAAGCGCGCGCGAAAGGTTGCGCCCGACGGCGTGAGGCCCACGGAGGTTGATTCGTCATCGTCGAGCAGCCACCACATTCCGCCCACCACCACACACGCCGCAGCTAGGCCAGCCGTCGCGATGCCAAGCTTTTGATACGTTTCGCGCTGGTCGAGCACTTGGTCGTAATCGGACGGCCTCGTGCTTGTCCGCTTGGTGCTCTCGTATGCGTCGATGGTGTCTTGTCGGTCATTTGCGACAAGGAACAACACACCGGATGCGAGGGCCGTACTCGCGCCCACGCCGAGCAGGACCCAGGGGGCCACCGACGGTTCTTCGACCACGATGACATCGGCCTTGGTCTTGGTCAGACGAAAATCAAACGTCCGAAGGTCTCCCGCGTCCACTTCGACGGTGCGCACGCTGGGCTCGTAGTCGGACCGTACAAGCGAAATCGCGTATTTCCCAGGTTTGACCTCGATCTCGAGCGGAGTCACGCCCTGACGCTCGACGTCGTTGATGTAAACGGTCGCCCCTTGTGGCAGCGAATCGATGGTCAGACGAGCGGTCTTGGGCCGCGCGGCGTCGCGTTCAGCCCGAAGTCGCTTGATGCGCGTCTTGACCACGACGGCGTTGGGCGCATCGGGGCGGTTGGTCAGATATTCCCCGTACCGGCCGATGGCAGCGTCTCGCTCTCCAAGCTGCTCGTGCATCTCGGCGATGCGATACAGGATGTTGGGTTCGGGGAAGATCGCCCACGCCTCTTCCAAGCGCGCGATCGACGTGGCGTAGTCGTTTGCGTCGTAGGCCGTACGCGCTTCGGTGAACAGTCGTCCGAGCAGCTCCCGCTGCTCTGGGGCCAATTCGTCGATGGTCTGCGCCGAGACGGTCGCCGGCAGCGTCGCCGCGAGGCAACACACGAGCATTAGGGCGTATTTATCCACTCCAGCCCCTTCTTGACTTCGTCCTCTTGTTTGACCGTGTCTTCCACTTTGGGTTCCGCCGGCTTGGCGACCACTTTGCGCTCGACCTCGACCTTTTTCTCAACCGCTGCATTGACGGCGGGCGCGGCGTCTTCCCCGGCGTCGACGCTCGCGACAGGGTCGTTGACCGCGGGTTCCACCGTGGGAGCAACCACGACGGGCTCAGAAGGTAGGGGATCTGGGGTCTTGACCGCGTCGGTGTGACCTGGCGCAAGGTCGACAGGCTCGGATGTGGGGCGCAGCCACCATGCCGCTGCAGCGACCAACACAAGCACCACTGCGCCGATCGCAAACCATGGTGTGGATGACGGGGACGGCGTATTTTCCTCGGCCTGCGCGAGCTCAGCAGATGCGTCGGGCATCTGGTTGGACCAGCCCATTTCCTTGAAATGGCGACGTGCCACCACGGCAGGTACCGGAATCATGGACGAATCCGTGCGCACCTCGCCTTCGGCGTCCATTGGAAGCGTGGAATCGAAGCTGCCGGCGATCTCGTCGTAGGATTCGCTCGCGCCTTGGGGGGCGTCCTCCAACCAATCGGAGAGCGCTGTGAGCGTGTCTCCGGGCGTGAACCGTAATCTTCCGAACCCGTAAGCGTCGCGGATGGCGTCAATGCTTTCACGCACTTCGGCGGCGGATTTGGGTCGCAGGGACTCGTCTTTCTCGAGCAGAGAGCGCACCAACTCCGAAATCTTGGGGTATTCGAAGTTGTGGATGGTTTCGTCGAGGCGCGGCACGGGTTTGGTGACGTGGTCGATCATCGTTGCGACGGGTGTTGTGCCGGCAAATGGTGTGCGTCCGGTAAACATCTCGTACAGGATCACACCCACAGCGTAGAGGTCGGTGCGCGCTGTGAGCGTCTTGCCCTGGACGGTCTCTGGAGCCATGTAGCGGGGTGTTCCCATGACCACGCCTGTGGTCGTCAAGCGCCCACCGTCGCCGCTATGGCTTTGCGCAATGCCAAAATCGAGGATTTTGACTTGCAGCGTGTTGTCCGACATCACCGCGACAAGCGCGTTCTCGGGTTTGATATCGCGGTGAATGATGTTGTGCGCATGGGGTTCGGTCAGCGCGGCACACATCTGGTAAACGATCTCAAGCGCGAGCTCTGGCTTGACCGTGTGGTGTTTGATGAGGGTGTCCAACGACACGCCGTCGACGAGCTCCATCGCGATAAAATGGAGGCCAAGTCGGTCATCCACCCCGGAATCAAACACACGCACGATGTTGGGGTGAGACAGTCCGGCGATGATCGCAATCTCGCGCTGAAACCGCTCGAGCCGTTTTGCCCCTTGCACATCGCTCGGTTTGAGCAGTTTGATCGCGATGTCGCGCTGAAGCCCCGGTTGATGGGACCTGTAGACCACGCCCATGCCGCCCTCGCCCACCAACGCCTCAAGGCGATACCGCCCCGCGATGGAGAACCCCAGCAACTCCTCGGCGGCGAGAAGAACGCGTGGTTCTTCTGCGTCGTCGGTATGCGTGGCCTCAGTTTGAGTAGTCACGACAGTAGCTCACACAGGAAATTTCGGACCGAGGGCCGCGGCATTCCGCGAATGTATCGCACGCATGCGTGCATCTGTCG
>JAWKQR010000014.1:0-143888 GCA_041390025.1 bacterium | reverse complement strand
TTCTCCAACCTTCCTGGTGAGGGTCAGCATTAGGCCCTGCTCCTTCACGCGTGGGGTCCTTCCCACATCGTTCTGCATCTTGCCGAGTGCCAATCACCCTAATGTGCAAGACTTCCGCAGATGTCCTCATCATAACGACTTACGAGGTTCACTGGAAATTTTTAGGTCGAATGAGGCACGACGTGTGCCATTTTTCTTTGCCGACCAACCAACAATGCCCCTAACACCATGAAACCATGGAGCTTTATCCTGTGGAAAACTTCGAAAAAAACTACCGCTGTTTGCCGTCGAAGGGATCGCCGTCGCCCGTTGACTGAGGTTTCACGGGCCTGAAGACACGATTGGCGAGCCAAGGAAGCCCCAAGCTCGCCACAAACAAGGCCACGGCAATGGCCCCTTGCACCGAGACCAAGCGGCCCCAATCGCCGGTGTCCCACGCGCTTTGCAGGGTGTTGCCCAGGAACACAAACACAAAGGTACCAGGCAAAATACCGATGACGGTGCCCACCACAAAGTCACGAAACCGAATCCCCGTCAGCGGGGCGAGGTAGTTGAGCACCACAAACGGAACATAGGCCATGCGCAAGTACGCGACGGCCAAAACACCGCGCGCTTCAAAACGATGGCTGATCGCCTCAATGCGCTCGAACATCCCACCTTTGGACAATACGCTCTCGACGGCCTCACGCCCAAGCAGGCGCCCCAACCCGAAGCTCAGCGAGGCACCGATGGTCGCGCCAACCAACACCATGAGATACGTCTCGCCGAGCCCGAAAAACGTCGCACCAAACACGGTGACGGCGGTCCCAGGCACGGTTAAACACACCAGCAACGCGTACGCGACCACGAATGCGACCCGAGACCACGGCCCCATGGACTCGAGCTTTGCGACGACGTCGGCGCGGCTGTAGTCAAACAGGTTAAAGTGATGGACGGCGAGGGCGCTCGTGATCACAAACGCGACCAAAACCGCGAACTTGAACCACTTCATCTTTGGGTACCCAACAGCGATATCTGCCGGTAAAGCGTCGCCATTCGGGATTCAAGCGCGGTTTGCCATTCAACGCGGCTCGTATCGAGCCGCTCGACGGCGGCTTCGAGCGCGTCGAGTTTGGCTTGCCACTCCCGCACCCGCTGTTTTGACGTGGCGAAGTCGCGGTCGTTGTATTCGGGTTTACGGCGTTCGAGTTCTTGCTCTACGCGGCGAGATTCCGAGCGCTGCGACGCGACGTACTCGCGCATGTCGTTTGTGTCACGTGGAAGCGCCCTCAATCGGCCTTCCAACAACGTTCGTTTCTCGCGTAAGGCATCGATCGCACGTAACCCTGCCAGTGCCGTGGCTTTCTCGGGCGAGTTACTCAGCGCCGTCTGAAGCGCTGGAAGCGGCACGACCTCGCAGGCTAAGCCGAGCTCGGCGGCGCTGGCGCCTCGGGACTCTCAGGCTCGGCTTGCGCTCCAAGCGCCTGCCGTGGCGCACGCCATGGCTGCGTGAAACAGGTCAGCGCGGAAACGAATCACGCCAAACATGTTGGGTAACGCCTTGAAATCGCCGTACAAGGCATCAAACTCGGCGGTCGCCTTGGATGACATCGTAGAGATGCTCGGTTTGTGACGTCTTGGCGTCCACCTGCCCCGTCGGCGCCTGCCGTCAAGTCCAAGGCTTAAGCCCTTGTTGTTGGCGCAGCCGGCCACAAACATGACAAAATCATGGGCAGGAACGGCTTCAAGTGTGGACTAACCTTCGATCAAATCTTTGGGCAGCTTTGGCAGCTCGTCGAGGTTTGGCAACAGGATGATCTCGATGCCGTCGATTCTGCGCCTTGCCGTCGTCGGTGTCATTGCTCGCAGCGGATCGAACTCACCGTAACCCGCCGCAGCCAACACCGATGGTTTACACCAGCGTCCTGAAGGTACTGAACAACGTTGACAGCACGTGCGGTCGACGGCTCCAGTTGCTCTTATATCGACCGATCGGCACGTTGTCGGTGTGACCAGCCACCAAGAACCGACGATTCTGGATGGTTTGAAATTCCGGCTCAGTCAGAGCCTCTTGGCCGTCCTTTTGACGTCCGTCTTGCCGGTGTCGAACAGGATGTTGTTGGCCAGCTGAATGACCATGTTGCCGTTGCGAACCTTGACCTGCAGTTTGCCGGTCTTGACCATGCTCGCCAGCTGTTCGGTCAACTTGCGGTATTCGGCCAGACGCTTTTCCTGAAGCACCTTGGCCTTGCGGAGCTCGTCGAGCTCGACCTTGGTCGCAGCCAGCGCTTTCTCGAGGCCACCTGTCTTCGACTGGAACATCGAGAGCTCGGCGTTCGCGTTGTTCAGCTGGCCCTCAAGGTCGGCCTTCTCGGCCTCCAAAGCTGCAATCTTGGCTTCCAACTCGTCGATTTTGGCGTTGAGCTCGGTTTCGCTGTCGGTCTTCGCCTGCTGCGTCGCAGCGAGCTCCTGCTTCATGTTCTCGAGGTCTTGGACAACTTTGTTGTGTTGTTCCTCAGGTATTCCACACGAAGCAAGAACGAGCGCTCCCACCAACCACAGTTTCATCAAACGTTTCATAACGGCTCCCTTTTTGTTGATTTCGCAGCCGTCATAACACGGTCAATCCCTCGACACCACCAAGGCGCTCAACCCTCCCGAGGCGCGCTTAGAGCCCGTGCGTCCCAAATTTCATGCGATGATCGACGGTGACAATTTCGCCAGGAGCCATCTCCACCCAGACGTTTTCTCCCTGAAGCACCTCGCTCGACACGATCAGGTGATTGACGAACCCTGCCGGCATCGGCGCTTCGCAACACGGCGCGAAGCTGGTGCAGGAATCGCGTTCGGGGCAACGCTTTTTGTAGGTGCTGTAGCGCAGCTCTTTGCCGCCTTGGTGCGCGACAAGCGACTGCCCGTTGGTCAAAATGAACGAGAGCGAGAGCTCATCCTCGGGTTTGTAACACTCAAGCCCGGTCACCTCCTCAATGTCGCGAATGGTCTCGCGCATCGCATCGGCGGCCGCGGCGGTGTCGAAGGCTGCGTGCAGGTCGCCCTTGCGTTTGAGGTGGGTCAACATCAGGTGGAAAATCACCTCGCTGTCTGTGTTTCCCAGAATGAAGCGGCGCTTGTTGGGCGACACACGGTCGAGCAGGCCAGCGCGCACCGCGTCAAAATTGGGGATGTTGCCGTTGTGGGCAAAGATCCAGTTTCCGAACTGAAACGGATGAGAATTCACAATCGAGAGCTGGCCTTGTGTCGCCTTGCGCACATGCGCCACGACGGTTTCGGACGCGACGACGCCAGAGACGTGTTTGAACAATAGGTCGTCGACTGCGCCGCGGGCACTCTTGATGACGTGGGGTGTGTTCGCGATGTAATACGCGACACCCCACCCGTCGGGGTTTCTCGGACTGCACCACCAGCGCATTTTCGGCGCTGACAAGGCTTTGGTGAACCTGGCTAGGAATGACCAGACGGAACCCGAATAATCGACATCCTTCATCCTTATCGGTTCGCTACAGTCGATTCAAGCCGTTCAGAGCTGCGACGCGGTAGGCTTCGGCCATCGTCGGGTAGTTGAAGGTGGTGTCTGCGAAATAACGCAGCGAATTGGTCTTATCCTTCTGCGCCATCACCGCCTGGCCGATGTGCACGATCTCGGCGGCGTTGTTCCCAAAGCAGTGGATGGCCAACACCTCAAGCGTTTCGCGATGGAAGAGGATCTTGAGCATGCCCACGGTGCAACGGTCGATCTGTGCGCGGGCCAGGCTTCGGAACAACGCATGGCCGACCTCGTAAGGCACCTGTTTTTCGGTCAGTTCTTTTTCGGTGGGCCCCACACACGAGATCTCGGGACTCGTCCAAATTCCGCTTGGCATGTTGTCCACCAAACGTCGGTTGCACTCGCCAGTGACCGCATGAATACACGCGAATCGGCCTTGATCGTAGCTGGCCGAGGCGAGCCCAGGGAAGCCGACGACGTCGCCCACGGCGTAGATGTGGGGGACGCTGGTGACGTAGTTTTCGTCGACGTCGATTTGGCGGCGGCTGTTGACCGAGATGCCCACATTTTCAAGACCAAGTTTGTCTGTGTTTCCGGTACGCCCTTGCGCCCAAAGCAGGTATTCGCTCTTGAGGATCTTGCCCGATTTGAGGTGCAGCTCCACGTGGTCTGAGTGCGCGACGACCTTGGCGTACTCTTCGTTGTGGCGGATCACGGCGCCTTGATCCCGAAGCTGGTAGCTCAACGCGTCGATGATCTCGTCGTCGAGGAAGCTGAGCAATTTGTCGCGCGTGTTCACAAGGTTCAGCTTCACGTCGAGGTTGCGGAAGATGGACGCGTACTCGCAACCAATCACGCCGGCGCCGTAAATGGTGACCGTGTGAGGTGTCGTGTCGAGCTTTAGAACTGTGTCGGCATCCAACACGCGTGGATGCGAAAAGTCGACGTCGGCCGGACGATACGGGCTTGAGCCCACCGCGATGATGAATTTCTCGCCGTAAATGGTCTCGACGGCGCCGTCGTCGTTGGTGACCTCAATCGTGTTGCCGTCGACAAAACGTGCGTGGCCGTCCACAAAGCGCACATCGTTGCGTTCGTAAAAACGGCGCCGCATCGACGCTTGTTGCTCGATCACGCGGCCGGCTGCGTTGAGCAGCATCGGAAACGTGATGTGCAGGTGCTCCATCGCCGGCTGGAACATTGGATTGCGGCGAAACTCGACGTACTCCATGACCGCGTGACGCAGCACTTTGCTAGGGATCGTGCCCCAGTGGACACACCCGCCGCCAACTTCGGCATAACGGTCCACGATGGCCACGGACTTGCCGGACTTGGCTGCGGTCATCGCCGCGCCTTCGCCTCCCGGCCCACTTCCAATCACCACAACGTCGTAACGGCTCAAGACGACCTCCAAAAGACCTTACGCGGCTTTGCTCAACGCGACCGCCAGCGCGATCCATCCAACGATGAAGCCCACACCACCGATGGGCGTGATCGCGCCAAGCGCACGTACGCCCGAAAACACCATCGCGTAGAGCGACCCGGAAAACAGCACGATGCCAACCGTGAACGCCCAACCGGCCACCTGCGCGGCCGTGCTGTGCGACGTTTGCTGCCACGCCCACGCCACACCAAGCAGCGCGATTGCATGATACATCTGATATCGGGCCGCCGTCTCGAAAACTTCCAACATTCTGGGTTCGAGCTTCGATGCCAACGCGTGCGCACCGAAGGCCCCTGCGGCCACGCCTGTCGCCCCAAAGATACCCGCAAGCACACCAAACAGGTTCATGCGAACAACCCTTCAAAAAGCGGATCGTTGTTCAACGCTTCGCGTTGAATCGCCGTGATGTCGCGGATTCCCTTGCGCGCGACCACCAACAACTTTTGGAACTCTTCGTCGGCAAACGTAGATTCCTCACCGGTGCCTTGGATCTCGATGAACCGACCTTTGCCGGTCATGACCACGTTCATGTCTACATCCGCGGCCACGTCTTCGACGTAGGGGAGATCGAGCAAAATCTCCCCGTCGACCAAGCCGACCGAGATTGCGGCCAACGAGTGTTTGAGTGGCATCTGCGAGATCTTCTGCTCGACCAGAAGCTTTTTGAGCGTCAGCGCGAGCGCGACAAAACTGCCATTGATCGCAGTCGTGCGCGTTCCGCCATCGGCCTGAAGGACCTCGCAGTCGAGCGTAATCGTGCGCTCGCCGAGTTTTTCGAGATCCATCACGGCGCGCAAACTGCGGCCAATCAGGCGTTGAATCTCTTGGGTGCGTCCACTGATCTGACCACGACGGCCTTCGCGGTTCGAGCGAGGCGTCGTCGAGCCCGGCAACATCATGTACTCCGCCGTGACCCAGCCCTTGCCGCCGCCCTCGTTCTTGAGCCAGCGTGGGATCTGTTCCTCAACGCTTGCAGCGCACCACACAATGGTGTCTCCGCAGCGGATCAGCACGGAAGCCGCAGGATTCTTGGTAAAGTTGGTCTCGATGGAGATGGGGCGAAGTTGGTCGTGTTGACGGCCGTCGTGACGTGACATGGCTTACCTTTGGGCAGGGAATTTGCTGCCCTCGGCAATACAGCGAAGGCAAGGCGAGGTCAACAAAGACCCCGCCCGCGCCCTATCGCAACTGTCGGTTGAACGCGGCCAAGTGGTTGACCGAGCCCGCTCTCAGTGAGGCGTAGACGGCAGCGACATCTGCGGGTGGATTCTTCGCGATGCGCTCGTCGAGATCCTTGATGTCAAGCTCTTCGATGGCCACGCCCACCCCAAAGGCTGCTTCACGTGACTCCAGTCCCTGCGAGACCAAATCCACGAAGAGTTCGTTGAAGAACGCGTCTCGGAACTCCCCGACGTCCATGCCGGCGACCGGGTCTGCGATGCCGCGTGCGTCGAGCAGGTCGAGCACTCGGTCCATGTGCGTCTGCTCAGAATTGGGGATGTTGACAAACACCTGAGCCGAGTAGGTCTCACCCAAGGTCAAGTAGACGTCGCGGGCGAGTTTCTCCTCCTGACGAAGGTACTCAAGATCGGATTGCAGCTCGTTGACCTCGGCGGTCACCGTTTCGTCCGTGGTCGTGCCGACGGTCGGGTTTGCGGGAGCTTCCGCAGTGTCGGTAGCCACAGTGTCGTCTGTCGCCGTCGTGCCATTCGCCGTCGCAGCAGGCGCCTGACTTCGTGCCTCCGTCTGCGTGTTCGATTGGTCGCCGCGTTCTTCGGCGCCACCACATGCGGCCATCGATCCAGCGGTCAAAATTGCGATGATCAAATGTTTCATAACGCACCTCCGTGTAGTTAATCATGAAACATTGCTTAAACCGTGCCACAGAACTCACAGACCCGAGCCCAATCACAAGCGGCTGTTATATTGGATAAAATTCGAAAACGAGCCTCCACTGAGTCCGCGCGACACAACGAAAAAAGCGCGCCGTTTCAACAAAGTTGAAACAAAACGCGCTTATTCTTAAGGAAGTCTTAAGTGAACTTAGGGCTGCGGCGGAGCACACACGCCCGCACCCGGAGGATTGGGAAGCGGCGTACACGTCAGACCCGTTGGGCACATGGGGTCGGCGGTGGCGCATGTCTCAAGACACAGCGACGTGGACGCGTTTGCCGGAATGCATGCTTGGGTCTGCGACGGGCACATGCCCGGCGAGGGGCTTTGAGCGCTGCACAGCGTAAACCAACGCCCCACAAACAGCGGTGCGGGCGCCAGCAGATACGCGCGTTCGGGGATGATTTGCCACGTGTTGTTGGCGTCTTTGTATGTCGTGAATGTCAGGAAATCCGAGCGGACATCCCCCGTGGCGAGGTCGAAGTCGTTTTCGCCCGAGACACCCACGTAGTCGATGGTCCCACCGGATGCCAACACGTTACGGCCGTTCGTAAAGAAAGTCGGGTCATCGTACGAGACTACGGTGCCATCCTTGTCGACGATCTTGGCCATTGCAGCCGCGATGCCGGCACCCGTGACCGCCTCACCAGAAGGCACTCCACTCATCCCGAGCAACGCCACCACGGTGGCGTCATACGCCAGCGTCGAGATCGTGATGGGTGGTTCGTTGGGGTACTCCACGTTGAATCGCGTCAAATAGGTCGGGTAGTTCGTCGGGTGGAAGATGTTTGGACCCAGCGCTCGAACCAAGGGTTGGAGCGCCTCGTTCGTTGCCGGAATCGTCGTCAGGTCAGCCGCAGCGCCGTGGGTGAAGATGGTCGTCGTTGGGGTCACGTTTTGGTAGTAGGCCAACGCAAGGCTGATGGCTTCGCTTGTCCCAATCACGATCAAGAGGTTTCCAGGGCTGACCGCGGCTTGCCCAATGACACGGCCAAACTCCATCTGAATCTGGGCTGTGTCGAAACCAAACGTCGCGGGATCGGCGTACTTGATGAACTGTACGCTGTTGTTGCCCACAATCGCGGGAATCTTGGGCGAGAGCTGGTTGAACAGACCGTTGCCGTAAGCGTCGTCTTTGTAGAAGACGGTCACGCGGCGGCTACTGATGGCTTGAAGCTCCTGCAAGCGTCCGGCGACCGCGTTCGCCTGAATGACGTCCGAGGGGAACGTGCGCCAAGACAACCCGTCGTCAAGCAACGCCGTAATCTCGGGGGCGCTCGCGGTCGGCGTGATCGTGAAAACACCTTTGGGACGTGTGACATTGGTCACGACGTCGATGTACGGCGTCGAAAGCAGCGGCCCGATGATCGCTGGGCTCTTCAGCACGTCGGCCAGATGCGTCGCGCCGCGCTGCGCCTTCGCGCTATTCCCAGCGTCGTCGCAGCTGACGAGCACAATGCGCGATCCGTCAGGCAGACCGCCTGCGTTGTTGAATTCTTTGACCGCGAGTCGGATCGATTTTTCAAGCGGCGGACCGATGTTCGTGTAGGGCGGTGAGATCGACAGGACCGCACCGAGGACAACGGTCTTTGGCGAACGGGCTTCAGTCCCGATCACAACCTGTTGGCAATCCTCAGAGGCGATCTCAACACATCCACCCTCGATGCAAAGTTGGCCTTCCGCGCACTCGGTGTTGTCTGCACACGCTGGGGCCATGTCCACCGGCATGTCCTCGGACATGTCCGGTGTGTTGTCCATGTCGGGCGTCACCGACGTGTCGTTGCCCATATCACCCATGGTCGTGTCCGCCACACACGCGTTCGCTGTGCAGATCGGACGATCGGCGTCTTTGCAGTCGGCGTTGGTTTGGCACTCTTGGGTCGGGACACACTCGTTGTTCACGCACGCGAGCAGCTCACCTTCGGCCGCGAGCGGCGTACAGTCCGCGGTGGATTTGCATTCGGTGAAGTCGTAACGGAGGCTACAACTCGAAGCGAACAGGCTCAGCGCAGCAAGCCACATCAGTCGATTCATGGTGTAACTCCTCATTAAAAGTTCATGTCCAGTCCAAGGCCAGCACCGTGTGCGCTAACCGTTGGAGCAATTCGTAGTGTTGTGGCATTTGAATCGGTTTCGCTGCCGGGGACCAAAAAATAGACGGCGAGCCCGGCGCCCGCCAACACAACGCCCGTGATCAAAAGCGTGTCGGCCACCAAAGAATACGTCTCGCCGCTGTCGGCCGCGTCACGACGGGCCTCCAAGCTATTGGCATCTTCGAAATCACCGTTGGCGCCCGAAGCGAGAACCGCCATGACCCCCGATCCCAACAACGCCGCACCACCCGTGCCCATCAACACCCAAGCAAGGGTGTGGTCTTCCTCTTTCTCGACAGGTTTGGCCGGGGCCGGCTGAGTCGTCTGCTGATTGTCTTCGCCACCATCTTCGAGCGCGAGCACTTCACGAATCGTCTTGATGCGCTCGACCGCATCGCGGCGTGGCTCTTGCTCGACGTTGGGTGACTTCACAAACTTTTCGAAATTCTCGAGCGCCAACGGCAAGTTACCGGCTTTCTCGTAGATTCGACCCACGTTGTACAAGATGTTCGAGACCGGTTTGATTTCGTAGGCTTGAAGGAACAACGTTGCCGCGGGCTCGAACTCGCCTGCTTCAAACTTCTGAGCCGCCTCCGTCGTGAGGCGTTTGAACTCTTCGTTCTGTTCAGGACTCAACGCGGCCTCGTCCTGTGCCCATGCCGAAAACGGGATGCTGGGAAGGACCAAGGCCAACGACATACATATCGCAAGTGTTCTACGCATTCGGTGACTCAGTTTGTGGTGTGCGTGTTTCTTGTCGGAAAATAACGCGGAGCTTGGGTTTTAGCAACTTCAGGGATCTCGGGTAAAATCGTAGTCCTCGCCGCGATGGAATCCGCGGTACTCCGGCGCGCGGTCATGGTCGGGAACGTCAAACGTCGCGGGATAGAGCGGCGCGCCGCCGTCGATTGGAATGGTGACCCCCGTCATGAACCGTGCGGCCGGTGAGAGCAGAAACGCGACCATACCGCTGACCTCCTCCTCCCGGCCCAGCCGCTTCATCGGCACTGAGTGCCGAAGCTTGGGGATGGTCGCCTTGATGTAGTCTGGATACGTGTCCATCCCACTTGAGGCGATCCAGCCTGGAGCGACGGCGTTGACCCGGACGCCGGCTGCTGCCCATTCGACTGCAGCCGTCTTCGTGAAGTTGGCCATGCCGGCACGCGCCGCACCCGAATGGCCCATGCCCGGCATGCCACGCCAAAAATCAGCGACAATGTTCACGATCGCGCCACCGCTATCGATCATGCACTGTGTGTAGATCTCGCGGCTCATCAGAAAACCGCCGGTCAGGTTGGTCCCTATCACCGCGTCCCACCCCTTCTTGGACGTGAAGGCGAGCGGCGCCGGAAACTGCCCCCCGGCGTTGTTGACGAGGCCGTGGACCTGTTCATGGCGCTCAATGACCGCTCGCACAACCTCGACCACACGCTCTTCGTCACGAATGTCGCAGGTCCAAAACGACGCTGCCCCCCCATCTTCCACGATCTCGTCATGGACGGTTTGAAGCTTGTCTTCCTTTCGGCCGATCAAGACGACATGAGCCCCGAGACTCGCCAGCTCGTGGGCGATGCAACGACCAATGCCACTGCCGCCGCCGGTCACAACATGGACCTGACCCTCAAAGAGCCCGCGCCGAAAAACACTTTCATAGTTCATACACACCTCGCCTTGGGGCTGGGGGCATTCTGGACCGAGTGCGGCATTCAGGCAATTTTACGCGGTGTAAACAGGATGCAAGATGCTTGGCATCTCTGTTCTTCCGAGCGTCGATTCGCCCGTTCGTCGTCGAAAGTCGTTCGATGTTTGGAGCAGACGCGCCTCAGATTTCCGGACCTCTACTCCATCTTTGCGACATCTATGTCCGAGCCAAGCGCTGCGGCTGTGACGTTATACCGCGTTTCTTCAGTCTTTTCGTCGACGTACAACTCTGGCCCGCGTATTGCTATCTCATTATTCCGAAATCGATGACTTTTGGATGGATGCCAATTTCACGGAGGCTTCCTTTGAATCGCTTTACTCCAATCGCCGTTGCGCTCGCCATCGCTGGCTGTGGCGACGATGCCAGTCAGAAATCGGGTGCCTTTGACGGCTACAACAACGTCAACAACTCGACCAACAACGTCGGTCAGAACAACAACACGAACGGGAACTCGAGCAACGGCAACGAGGCCGAGCGCTTTGTGGTCCGCGAGGTCGCCACCACGGCCGCTTATGTGTTCGTTCCCAACGGCGATCCGACGGCTTCGACGGTGGCGCGTGTGGACGCCAACACCCTTACAGTGACACCGCTTCGGGTTGGGCAGTCACCGCGTGACGTGGCGGCCACGGACATCGAAGGCATCGGCGCCGTCGCGTACGTGTTGTGCGAAGGCAACTCGACCGCGGCGATCATTCGCGCAGACCAACCCTCGCGCACAGGCGTTGGCGAGGGCGACGTGCGCTTGTTCAAGGTCCCGAGCGAAGTCAACCGGCTCACGATGTCTCCCGACGGTCGCTACGCGATCGCCTGGATCGATCCCGAGCGTTCTCTGAGCAGCTCGCCGATCGCTTCGTTGCAAGTTATGGCATTGATCAAACTCGGCGATACACCTGCCGAAGACGCCGTTTACAACCTGAGTGTCACGCGCCTGATCCGCGACGTCGAATTCACAAACACGGGCGAGCTCTTTCTGCTTGGCCGCGAAGGCGTCAATCGCCTGCGGCTTGAGGACGTGACGTCGGACCGATTGGTCCCCAAGCTCGACCTTGGGTTGGACTCCGATTTGTACCCCACCGATTCGTTTGAAATGGAGGTCGACGACGACGGCCGATTCCTGGTCGTGCGAAGCGCGGAGGCGGCCGAGGTCGTATTGTACGACCTGCCGGACAACCCGGCCGACGATCCCATCCCGCATCCCATTGCGCTGTCGGGACTGAGCAGTGACATCGATCTCATCGCCGGCGCCGAGCCGCGGGTCATCTTGACGGTCCCCTCACAGCGCGAGCTGGTGGTGGTCGATGTGTTGGAGGCCTTGGCCGACGAAACCTACACACCCGACGTCAAACCGCTTCCAGTGGGGCTTGGACTGTCGCAGATCACGCCCGATGGGTCGCATGTCGTGCTGTACTCGACGCTGGCCGGGAACTACGAGGTCGAGCAGGTCTCGCTGACCGACGACGAAACCTCGGTGTGGTCGCTTCGCAATCGCGTCTATGCCCTCGCCGTCTCACCCGACTCCAAGCGTGCGATCGCCATCCACCGTGGCGACGCGTTCAAAGACGACACGGCCACCGACTACTTCCGGTCGTACAATGGCTTGACGCTGATCGACCTCGCGACAGGTTACCTGCGCCCCATCGTGCTTCAGGGTGAAGCCTCGGACTTTGTGATCACACCTTCGGCACAAGGGATGCTGCTGTTTGTGTTGCTGAAGTCCCCGGTCGCGGGAACGCGCGGTGTGATGAAGATCAACTTGGATACCTTCCGCAGCGACTTTGTCGCATTGCCCAAGCAGCCCAATCAATTGGGACGCGTGGGCAACAAAGTCTTCGTCAGCCAAGAAGCCGCCGACGGCCGTCTGACGTTCTTTGACCTCGAGACCAACGAACAACGAACGGTCAGTGGTTACGAGCTCAACGCAGTGATCGATTGAGGAATGAAAATGAATAAGCTGACCAAATATCTGTGTGTGGCGGCCCTGGTCGGGACCTGGGGATGCGCCAGCGACGCGAACTCCGATGCTTTTTATGGCAACAACTCGACGTACGAAAACAACGGCAACGGTGGTCAGTACGACGCCGGCTTTAACAATGGTTCGTACACCAACAACACCACGAACAACACCAACAACTTTGTCCCCGAGGTCGAGGAAGAATACGACTTCTCGGCTCCGGCGGTGGTGGGCGACCGTGTCTTTGTCGCAAACGAAACCCTGAACTCGGTGGCGGTCATCGATTCGAGCACGTTGCGGGTTCAAAACGTTCCGGTGGGCTTCCTACCCACCGAAATCGTGGGCCCGAAGAACTCCGCGACCGGCAACGTCTGGGCGTTGAACGCGGGCAGCAGCACCGTCTCGCGCATCGACGCGACGACCCTAAAGACTCAAACGTATCGCGCATTGCGGCGTGGGAACGCGCTCGCAGCTTCAGTAGACGCCACATGGGCGTTCGTGTGGTTTGACCTCGCCAAGCTCGACGGCGTCGCGCCGGCACCCGAGGTCGACCTCGCATCGGTCACGGCGTTGAACGAGTCCGGCGCCTACCAGATCGCAGTCGGGTTCAACGTCCGAGAAGTCCGCCTAAGCGACGACGGCCGATTTGCCGTAGTCATCAGCGACGACGGCATCAGCCGCATCGACCTGAACACCTTGACCGGCGACGTGTTCGCGCCGCCAATTCCCGTCATCGACGCCGATCCAGACGACCTAGAAATCGTCGTCGATCCCACAGGTTCGTGGGCCGTTGCGCGGGCCGCCACACAACGTGCGCTGTCGTTGATCAACCTCGAAACCGGCGAAAAAGAATTGATCGCGCTGCCCGAGATCCCAACAGACCTCGATTGGGTGACACCTGGCCGTGTGCTGGTTTCGATGCCCCGAACCGGCAACCACTTCGTGGCCACCGTGCCCGAGGGTCTTCAAAACCTGGCCGACGCGCTTCAGCCCATCGACCCTCCGGTCGAGCTGGACGCTGGAATGGACGACGCCGGAATGGATGACGCCGGAATGGATGACGCAGGCATGGGAGACATGGGCGACGTAGGCATCGAGGCCGACGCCGGAATGGACATGGCCGTCGAGGACATGGGCCAGCCCCAAGCACGGACCTCCCCGAGGTCGACGGTGTGACGCTGTTGCACCTCGACATCGCAACGTTGGGCGCGGCCGAGGTCGCGCCTGGCGGCAACGTCGCGCTCTTCTTCTCGACGCTCAACGACGAGCGCCGCGGTATTTTGTGGGATTTTGACAAAGCCTCTCAGGACCGCATCACGTTCGAAAAGGGCATTCGTGGTGCCGTCGCTGACACGCTTGGCCGCGCGTTTGTTGTGTTGCACTCCAAGGTCGACCAGCCAATCCCTGCGGGATCGACGCCGCTCGACCCTGAGTACATCGAACGTAGCTGGGCGATCTCGCTGCTCGATGTCGCCAGCGGCGCGAACCGCTTGATCCTGACGACACACGACGCGGGACGTTCCGCGCTGTGGTCGGACGACGACGGCTTCGTCAAGCTCTACCTCGGGTTCAAGGTTCCCGCAGACGAGACACGTCGCGTGGAAACCCAAAAGGACATCTTGGTGGCGAACCTGTCGACATTTGCGACCCAAACGTTTCGACTCGCAAGTTATCCCGAGGGGCTTGGAATCGTGGGGCCCGCGCGACGGGTCTACATCACCCAAATTCACCCGCAAGGGCGCATGACTTTTGTCAGCGTGGATACTGACGAACGGCAGACTGTAACTGGATATCAGCTTAATTCTGGCATCGACTAGAGAGATGAATATGAATCACAAATGGATGATCGTTGCCGCATTGGTCGGCGCCTTGGGCTGTGGCGATGACGCGTCGTCGCGATGGGACGAGCCTCTGTCACTGGTTGGGCCCATCGAAACCGTCAACGGCTTGGCGTACATCGAACGCTCGACCTCGCGGGTCTACACCTTGGACGCCAATCGTGATGGCGAAAAGGCGATCTTGGACATCAAGACAGCCACGATTGGCAAACAACCCGGCGCGAGCGCGGCCTCGGCGGACGGCAAGTCGATCTTCGTCGTCGACGAGGATCGCGAGGTCCTGCAGATCATCGACGCCACGGATCCCTCGAACATCGAGGAAATCGAGCTGTCGGGCGACTTTGACCGCATCACCGTCGACCCTTACGGCGAGTATGTGATCCTGAGCTTCTCGGGCGCGTCGGACGAGAATGTGGTCGCGCGAAACCTCAACGAGATCGGCGTGATTAATCTGCAGGGCACGAAGTCCGCGACCTTCACCACGCTGTCGACGCGGGCCAACAGCTTTGCGTTTACCAAACCGTTTGACCTGTCGGGCAGCGCCCAACGTGTCATGGCGGTGCTCTCGGACAACGAAGTCACCATCTTCGACCTGCTCGCCGACAACGACGAAGACCGGCTCCGTGAGGTTCCGTTGACCGTCAGCGAAGCTGACGCGCTGCTGGTGCCCCAACAGGTCATCTTCGACACGTCAAAGGAAGACAAGCTCGACCTGTACATCCGCACCCAGAACTCGGACATTTCACGTGTCACGGTGCGTCTGGCCCCCGACGGAGCGAGCCGCAAGCTGCAGCTTTCAACCGACAAACTTACGGTCGATCGCCCAGCAGCCATGGAGGTTTTGACGTTGTCGAATGGCTCCACGCGACTGCTCACCATCGCCCAAAACGCCGCGCGGTTTACGTTGGTCGACACCGTTTCGGACGTCAGTGTGACGCTGGCGTTGCCCATCAATAACCCCGCCGCTTTCCTTGTCCCGTTTGTGACCACGGTCGAGGAGGACGGCACTCTGCGCGAAGAAGTTCGGGTCATCGCGTACTCGCCGGAGAGCTCGCTCGTGGCGGTGATTCGACCTGAGCTCGTGCCGATCGAAGGCGACGAACCCACCGTTGGCCGCAGCGTGGAGGCGATTCGCCTCGACAACTTGCCCGAGCGCATCGAGATGTCCACCTCGGTGCCCGACCAAGCCATCGTGTTCCACCCGAGATCGGGCTTCTCGCTGCTGAATCTGCAGAAAAACAACGACGTCCCCATCCAGGGCGGCGCGTTGCGGGACGTTTTGTTTGACGGCACGTTTGCATACGTTGTGTTCCAAACGCTGCCCAACTTGACCATCTTTGGAAACGACGGACACCCCACAAACTTCGACCTGCCCCGAAACGGCACGAGCGTCCACTTCGACCAAGACAGCGAAGTGCTCATCGTGCCGCACAGCAGCAACACGGGTGAGTTTACGGTGCTCAATGCCAACGACCCGCGGCCCGAGAACGCCACCGTGTACCAAAATGTGTTTTTGAATGACTTCTTTGGTCGGGAGAACTGAGATGAAAAACTCAATATTTACTTTGGTACTCGCCTCGACCGTCGTTTCCTCGGCAGCGTCGGCCAACGAACTTGACGTTGGCCTGCGAGTGGGAAGTCAGATCGCCACGGACACCTCCTTTGATGCGCTGCAAGACTCGAACTATCTGACGTACTCGACGTTGCAGATTGGCTACGGGTTGTCGGGATCGCTGGATGGTCTGAGGCTGTTTTTTGCCTACGACAGCAGCACGATTCCTTCGCAAGAGCGTCTGCTGGGCCAGGTCGATCTGGAATGGACACGCTACCGCTTCATGTTGGGCGGAGAATACGGTCCAACGCTGTGGAATCACATTAAACCGCTGGCTGGGGTCGCGGTGGGATACGCGCTGCAAGATCTGACCGTGCGCGCGCAGGATGTGCGGTCGGACTTCACACACGACTTGGCGGTCGAGGGCTTTTTGGGGCTGGACTACGTCACGACCATCGCGCAATGGGAGACCGGTCAGAAGCTGAACCTCTACGCGGGTGGGCGCCTTGGGTGGCAGATGCAGACCGAAGCCCGTTTTGACGAGCTCGACAGTGATGCCGACGATGAATGGAGCCGCGTGAACAACGACCTTGGCGTCCTCGACACCGATGGCATGTTCTGGAACTTGGGCGTGGGCCTAAGCTTCGCTTTCTGAGCCCATGTCGACGATGGTCTGAAACAGGTCTTGGTCGACAAAGGACACCGACAGCCGGGATTGGCGCAGCATCTCCATCCCCTCAAATCGGGCGTCGGCCTTCAGGGTTGCCAACAGCACAGGCGACTTGAAGGTGGACTCGTAGCTCAGGTCGAGGGCAACCCAGCGTGGTTTTTCAGGGGTCGCTTTGGGGTCGAAATAGTCGCTCTGCGGATCAAACTGCGCGGGGTCGTCGTAGGCTTCCTTGGCGATCTTTGCCGTCCCCACAATCGCTGGTCGCTTGCCCGAGTGGTAAATCAACACGTCGTCGCCTGTTTTGGCCTCCTTCATGCGATTTCGCGCCTGATAATTTCGCACGCCGTCCCATCGCCCCATGCCTGCCGCCTTGAGGTCCTCAAGGCCGTATTCGTCGGGCTCCGTTTTCATCAACCACGGCATGACGGCTCAGGGTGTTAGGACAAAGCGTTTTGGACCGACCTCGCGCTCGATGGCTGCATAGCGTGTGACCAGTCGATCGCGTTGCGCCCAAAACGCGTCCTGTTGTTTGCGGGTCAGCATCGACATCGCGCCGAACATCGAGTCGCGCGTCATCGCTTGAAGCCCCAACCACGTAAACCGGTCGAGCCGCTCGACTTGGGCGATGCGCTTTTCGACACGTTTCTCTGGCCGAGCGGCCATCGCGGGTGGGTCGAGCGACACGATGCGTCGCCCATCAAACCCCGTGGACCGGCCAAGATTGATAGGTCGGGTTGTGGTACGCGATGTGTTTCCGGTCAAAGCATCGACCAAAAACAAACTCGCGATCTGACGGGCGAGCTCGACCGACGTCATGGTCTGCCCTGCCAAGTTTGTGAAATCAAGCCGAAGGTCCGGATCGATGTTGTCCCACGCCAACAGCCGCTTGCCATAGGGGCCCTCGGGCAGTGGTTTGCTCACCGACAACCACGGTGCCCAAACCTGTTCAACTTCGATAGGTACGCGTTTCAATGCGACCTGGGGGACTTCCACGAAACCACCCTGGACCACGCCGTCGGTGGCTCGCACGCCTCGATGCAATTCCAAACGAGATGCTTGGACAAACGCCGGAAAAGCGCGCGCGACGCGATGGCTACAACCGATCACCTGACACAGTCGATATTCGGCAACCTGCGGGCCCCAAGGCTGGTTCTTGCCTTGGTCAGGCACAAACACGCCGATCAGCTCGGTGCCAAGAATCACGCGGTATTCACGGCGATAGCGATCCCAGACCAGACGCGCTTGTGCAGGCGGCACATACTCGCGCGCTGCGACTCTGAGCGTTTCGTCGAGCTCAATCATCTGCCGAAGTTGTGCGACCACGACGTCGTCACTCGCCCCTAGGTCGGCGGCCTTCTTCAGCCATGTCCGAGACGCCGAGAATTGCCCTTGCTGAGCCTCAAACCGTGCCACCTTCAGAGCGTCTTCGGCGTTGGGCAGCAGTTCAAACGCATGCTGATAGAGCGCCTTGGCGGCGGTGTAATTCCCCTCGGCGTCCCGGTTCTGCGCCGCCTCGCGCCAAAACGCCGGGTCCTCCACGTTGACGGCCGCGGCTTCGTCCACGGCTGCGGTGGCGGCCTCGACCGCTTCGAAGAGAAACGGTGGCGCGGTAATGACCTTTGGTTCGGGTGGCGCCGAGTTCAGCCCATACGCGGCGAGCCCAGCCGCGCCGACACAGGCGAGCAAAACCCACATCCAAGCCTTGCTTGATGGCTCCGCAGGCGCGGGGCGCTGCACGGTCGCGGTCGCAGGCACCGAAAATCGCAGCTCGGCTGTGGGCACACGGTGCGCACCCGGCTCGCTCGGCGGGGTGGGAGGCATCGCTGGCGGGGTCGCAGCCATTTTGGACGGGCGGGCAACCATCGTGTCACCCTGACGGTCCAGCGCCACACCCGCCGAATTTGCAAGCTCCAATGGCCCCGGCGGCAACGGCCGCGACGGCTTCGTGTCCACCAATGGCATGGTTGGTGGCTCGGGACTCGGATCGGGCACTTTCGGCCCCGTCGGCGAAGTCTCAAACAGATCGTCGATCTCGTCGAACGGGAAGACGGGCCCGGGGTCAAACGGCCGTGTGATGTCGCCTGACGTCGTCAGATCCTCCTGCGTTTCTGGCTCCGAGATCACGTCGAGCCGCGCCATCACACGCTCGATCTCGTTGTCGAACTCCTCGACAAGCCTTTGAAAACGCGGGTCATCGACGACACGTTCCCATCCGTGGGCGGCCATCACGTCCATCCCGAGCAGCATGCCGCGGCGAAGCAGTGACAAAACACCCTCGGCATCCACACCGTCATAGACCCGACTGTGGAACCTCAGAGTATGCCTTCCACCCGGCACGAAGGCGAGCAATGCATCATCCCCCATGCTCAAGATCCCACTCGCGTCGATGCTGGCTTCCGCGGGCAGTGGCATGTCGTCCCAGTCGCGCTCGGCGGTGGGTTCTTCGTTGAGCATGGGATACTGGTCGCCCGAGACCACGGCCGTCACATCAGAGAGCTCGATCTCGTCGGTTGCCCGGAACTCCTCGTCGCTTGATTTCGCGGCCCACAGTAAAGGAAGCCGCTGGGTTGACTCTCGACGGGTGTGCTTGAGCAAGGCCCGGGAAACCTCGCGGCGTAGGGCGTTCGACACGGTGGTGTCGCGCAGCAAATTTTCGACGCGCAGAATGTCACTTGGGGTGGGGGTGGATCGTTCCAAAGACGCAGAAAGTCTCGCGAAAATGGCTTCGCGGTCTGGTTCACTTTCGATGTGATTCCAATTCAACGCCATGCGTACCCACCTGATGTAGGATACCATCCCACATTTGATCACCCACTTCCAGTCTCAATGTGTTGAAAAACGTACAGTTCAAGTAATCTGTGCGGTTCTTGGGGCGCTGCAGCAAAACCTTTTCGCAACATTTGCACGCATTGACCGATAACCCTGTTGAGTGACGACACGTCACTGCATCCGAAAACATGTGGAGGGGAAAATGCGCGTCAAGACGATCGCTATCGGTTTGTGCCGCGACAATCGGGCTTCAGTCGCCACGGAGTTTGTTGTGTTGCTTGTGTTGGTGGCGTGTTTTGTTATCGCGGGCGCCAGGGCCTACGGGCAAACCGTCGCCACAAAGTTCCAATGGGCCGACCAGCGGGTGGCCAAATTCGTAACATTCTAAGGGGGATAGACATGAGACGTATTCTTACATTGGGCGTGTTGGCGTGCATTTGCGCTCCGGCGTGGGCGCAGAACACGGCTGCGTGCGCCAACGACTTCGGTTGCGACGCCACCGAGGTCTGCATCGCGCAAAACTGCGTCGTCCAAGGCCAATCAAGCGTCACCCTGGTTTGGCAAACCGATACGGACCTCGACATCCGCCTAAAGCTGCCCGACGGCACGATCGTGTCGCCAGACATTGAACACACGACGCGTTCCGGCGACGCGCAGCTTGTCATCGACGCCTGTTATCGCTCAGAAGATTGCGTGGGCGGGGCCATCCGCCCACATGTCGAACATGTGGTGTGGAAAACGAAGAGCGCATCGGCGGGCAGATACGAAGTTTGGGCCGAGAACCATTCGGGCAAATCACCCGCATCCTTTGATGTCCATATCATCAAGCCCGACGGTCAGATCGAGGACCTCAGCGGATGGGTCGCCGGCAAACCGGGAGCCGAAAGTGAACGCATCGTCTTCTCAATCGGGGTGCCCGTGTGCAGCGGCGATGCGGACCGTGATGGACTTTGCGACGCGTGGGAACGCGAGGGCATCGACGTCAA
Organism: bacterium; assembly: GCA_041390025.1. Taxonomy (GTDB): domain Bacteria; phylum Myxococcota_A; class Bradymonadia; order Bradymonadales; family Bradymonadaceae; genus JBFFMO01. Next base: position 123,506 of record JAWKQR010000014.1, on the reverse strand, counting down.
TGGCGACGGTATCGTGGACCTAGACCTCAGGGCGCTCGGGGCCGACCCCAACAAGAAGGACATCTTTGTCGAGATTGACCGCTGGGCAGACCAAGATGTCTTTGGGCTCGACGCGGTCGTGGAAGCGTTTGCGAAGGCGCCGGTCAGAAACCCCGATGGCTCCACCGGAATCCGTCTTCACCTGCTGATGGACGATGAAGTGGTCCACGTCGACGGACAAGACATTTCGTTGGTCGATGAGATCTCACCCGAAGACATCGACCTCACCAAGTTTGGCACGCTTGAGGTCGACGACGACACCACATCATGTTCGCGAGGGTGGTTTGGAACGGCGAGCGACCGGGCTTCCGAGAACTGCGCGAACATCATCAAGGCCAAAAGGCTGGTGTACCGTTACGCGCTTTTTGTGTGGGCCTTAAGAGGCCGTTCGAACTCGGGCATCGCCGAGATATGGGGCAACGATCTCATCGTCTCCATGGGGTTTTGGGGAGAGCGAAACACGCAGGTCGCACAGGCTGGCACATTCATGCACGAGCTGGGACACACACTGAATCTGCGCCACGGAGGCAACTCGAACGAGGGAAAAAAGGCCAATTATCTGTCGGTAATGAACTACACCTACCAGTTGCCGATGGCGTATGCGGGACGGCCGCTCGATTTCTCGCGTCACCACCTTCCCACGATTGACGAGCGTTCACTCGACGACACCAAAGGCATCCAAGGTCCCCAAAGCTGGGAACACGTTGTGTATTTCCTTGATGGCAACCTCGTCGTGACCGACAGCGATGCCAGTCAACCCATCGATTGGAACCAAAGCGGCAGCGTCGACACAAACACGCGCTTGGACAGTAACAACAACGGGATCATCTCGAGCCAATCGTCTCATTGCGACTGGGACAATGTCGTGCTTGCCTTTCAAAACTCCGATTCGGCGACGCGCGGGTTTGGTCAGGGCACCGAAGTCCCGAACGACGAGCTGACCTATGACGACGCCATGGCCCTTGGACGCGCGTCCGACTCCGACGCAGACGGCATCGTCAACGTCGACGACAACTGCCCCGTCGCGCCCAACCCAGACCAGGCCGACGGGGACGGCGACGGCGTTGGGGATGTCTGTGATCAGTGTCCAACGGACGCGGCGTTTGGGTGGCGCGACGGATGTTTGCCCAACCAAGACCCACGATCCCTCAACACACCGACCGATAGCCCAACCATTCCGGTTGAGTTTGTGACGCCGCAAGATGGATGCACCTCCGTCGGGAACGTCCTCGTCAATCTCCCCGTGCTGATTCTGTTTGTGTTCGGACTGCGGCGTCGGAGGTGGAACGTGTCGTAGTTGACAACACGCGCCAACTCCATGAGTTTGAGGCAAATTTACAAGCGGCGACGTGACGATACTTCTCGAAAAATTTGAGACCGATGCGATTTGTGGTGGCGTCTGGCTTGGACGGGTCGGCGACCGACCGGTCCGTGTCCGTGTGCTCCCGCTCGCAGACGCTTCGGGCGACGCGATCGACCTGCTTGAGGCAAGCCTTCATCGTACGCGGAAAGGATTGTCGGTGTTCGAAAACGACCCGATTGTCGTTGGCATGGACAGCATCATCCGCGAGGGCGATCGCATCCTGGTGTCGAGCCGGTACAACGCACTGCCCACGATCGATCAGACGGTGATCACCGCCTCGATGGTGCGCGAGATCACGCTTCGGCTGCTCGATGTTTACCAAGCCATGCATGAGCGCGGCATCTATTTTGGGGCCATCACCCCCAAGGACTTGCGCATCGACGTGGCGGTTGGGCGCATCAACGCGTTGGAAGTCGACGGCATTGGCCTGTGTGCGGCCTACATACGCTCGGGGCTTTCGGGTTCGCTGAATAAGATCTGGCGCTCTTGGTTGCCCGGCGACGCGACAACATGTTCCGTCGCGTCAGACTTGTATGCCCTTGGCTGCCTGCTGACCTCGTTGCTGCTGCCGCTGGGCAAGTCCGAAGAAGTCGCACAGATGCGCCAAGTCGGTCACGATGCCACACAGTTCAAGTTCGAGGATGTTCACTCAATGCGCGCGGCATTGCAGCCTGAGCGACGCCCCCGTGCGCGCACGCCACGCTTGGACGCGTCACTCGCGGACTCCATCGCGTCGCATAAACAGGACCAGCCCACCCGAGATGTCGTCCACACACCGTTTGAAGTGGTGGCCGCGGCTGACGTGTGGGCGGCGGAATGGGAGGACGAGATCGAGAGCATCGACCTGTCGATTAACGCCGATCCACATTTTGAGCCGTCTTACGTCATCGACGAACCCGTGATCGAAAAACCGACGGTGCTGCTAACGACGATGACGCGGCGCATTGGCCCGCTAGAGCTCCTCGACGTGATCGGTACCGGCGCGTTTTCGACGGTTTACAAGGCCTATCACGACCTTTTGGATCGCCATGTCGCTGTCAAGATGCTCTCGCCAGTGGTCGGCACGTCGGCAGACGACGTTCAACGCATGAGCTCACGCCTGCTGCGCGAGGGACGTCTGGCAGGAAAACTGTCTGGCACGTACTCGGTGCCCGTCTACGACGCCGGCATGCATGAAGACATGCCGTACATCGTCATGGAGTTTGTGGAGGGCGTAACGCTTCATGAATTTTTGCGGGAGCATGGCGCGCTTTCGGAGCGCCAAGCCGCACGTTTCGCCGTTCCCATCCTCAAAGGGCTCGTCGAAGCCCATCATCACGGCATCATTCATCGCGACCTCAAACCCTCGAATCTGATGGTCACGCGTGACTTTACGGGCAACCACACGATTCGAATCCTGGATTATGGGATCGCCATCGAAAAATCACGTGTCCTTAACACCGCGAGCCCAACGCGAGTCGGCGAGTTTGTCGGCTCGCCGCAGTACGCGGCGCCGGAGCAGTTCGTGGGGGAATCGGGACCCCAAAGCGACATTTACGCCGTGGGCGTTACGTTGTGTGAAATCATCACGCGCAAACGACTGTGCAGCTCCCGCGACTTTGAGGCATGTTTCTTGGCGCACACGTCACCCGACCCGTGGGAAATCCCCGCGAGCTCGCCCGGGTTTGCAGACATCTTAACTCGCGCCGTGGCAAAGTACCGGGGTGACCGCTACAACAACGCGCTCGAAATGCTTGAAGACATGCAAGCATGGCTGATCGACCCCCACATGCGACTGCTGACCGTCGAACCCGTCTAACACCGTGACCACGCGCACCGTTTTTGACTCCAAACCCGCCACCGATGTGGTATACGGGCAAGCGTGAAACCCACGACCTTGAGGACCACGATGAAATACATTGCCCCCATCCTTGTCGCCCTAATCATGGTCGGTTGCGACAAACCTGCCGAACAGCCCCAAGAACCGGCGGCCACAGCGACACAAGCGGAGGCCGTGGTCGCGGCACCCTCGGAGGCAGCTCCCGAAAAAGCTGCGGAGTCTGGCGCGTCGATGGTGACGGTCACCGCCGAAGGCACAACGTTTGACCCGCCGGTGAAACCCGAGCAGATTCCCGCTGGTGCGTGGTATTGCGACATGGGAACGGTCGAGTATGCGAGCCTCGAAAAAGGTGACGGAAAATGCCCCAAGTGCGGGATGATGCTCAAGCAAAAGCCCGGTGCCGATGGTGATAAACCCGCCGAGGGCGACAACCACGACGGGCACGAAGGCCATGACCATGACGGGCACGCTCACTAGGGTTGAAGCCCTGAGTGCGTTGCGCGCATCCAACTGCGCATGTATGTTTTGCCACGAAAAATCAGTCGTTTCCTCCAATGATTTAGGTGCTCCCACATGAGTGTCACGGTATCGGTTCCAACCCTCGGCGAATCTGTCACAGAGGCGATCGTCTCGGAATGGCTCAAAAAAGAAGGCGACTTCGTTGAACAAGACGAAGTTCTTGTCGAGCTCGAAACCGACAAAATCACGGTCAGCGTGCCTGCGCCTGTGGCTGGCTTCATCAAAACACTCAAAGCCTCGGCCGAGGACACGGTGAATGTGGGTGACGTGATCGCGGAGATCGAGCCAGGCGCGCGTCCTGCAGCCGACAAGCCTGCTGCAAAGGCAACCGAGACCAAAACCCAAGACGCGCCTGCTCCTGCTGCGGCGAAGAATGGGGCCGACGATAAGCCGCTCAGTCCTGCCGTCGCGCGGTTGGTCGAAGAGAACAAACTCGACCCTTCGAAGATCGATGCGACGGGCCCTGGCGGTCGAATCCTCAAGGGTGATGTGCTCGAGCATTTGGACGCAAAACCAACCAAAGCACCCAGCACCCAAGTGATCGAGGGTGATGAGCCGGTCGAACGCGTCAAAATGACGCGCCTTCGTCAGACAGTCGCCAAACGATTGGTTGAAGCGCAGCAAACGGCCGCGATGTTGACGACATTCAACGAAGTCGACATGAGCGCCGTGATGCAGCTGCGCAAGCAGTACCAAGACCAGTTTGTGAAGAAGTACGGGATGAAGCTTGGCTTCATGTCCTTCTTCCTAAAGGCCACCGTCGAGGCGTTGAAGGAGTATCCTGCGGTCAACGCCGAGATCGACGGCGACGAGATCGTCTACAAGAATTTCTACCACATCGGCGTCGCGGTCGGGGGTGGCAAGGGCCTTGTCGTCCCCGTGGTTCGCCACGCAGACCGCCTTGGTTTTGCCGAAGTCGAGCGCGAAATCAGTCGACTCGCCAAGCTCGCCCAAGACAACAAACTGGGATTGAGTGACCTTCAAGGCGGCACGTTTACGATCTCAAACGGTGGGATCTACGGTTCAATGATGTCCACGCCTATCCTGAATCCACCGCAAGTGGGTATCTTGGGGATGCACAACATCACCGAACGCGCTGTGGTCATCAACGGGAAGGTCGAGGTTCGGCCGATGATGTACCTCGCCCTGTCGTACGACCACCGCATCATCGACGGCAAAGAAGCCGTCTCGTTCCTCGTGCGCATCAAAGAGTGCATCGAAAACCCCGAGCGCATCCTGCTCGAGATCTAGGCGGCACCCTTAACGCAGGGCTTCGAGCGCCTTGAGAGGCAGATACGTGGTCTTGGTTCGCTCCTCGGTGCGTTCAAAGAAAGCGTCGAAGTCCACGTTTTGCAGCATCTTCCACTCGTCGGACGTCACTTCCATCGCAATACGAATACGGGTGGACTGGATGCGTCGAGATTTGCGGCGAGGTTGACGATCTGCGCTCATGGTCTGCTCCGTTTGGGTTCAATGGACTCATCGGCACCCCACCCGCAGACTTTAGCGAAGCTTCTTCAAATGACCTGCATCGAACTGGCACGACCGGCGGTTCTGAGGTAATTCTGCGGCCGTTTCAAGAGACAAGGATTGCGAACATGTATGATCTCATCGTTATCGGTTCGGGCCCAGGTGGCTACATCGCGTCAGTTCGTGCTGGGCAGCTCGGCATGAAGGTCGCCTGCATCGAGAAGTACGAAACCTACGGCGGAACGTGCCTCAACGTCGGGTGCATTCCATCCAAGGCCTTGCTCGAATCGAGCGACAAATACGAGGAAGCACGCCACGCGCTCGCTCAGCACGGCGTCAACGTGGGCGACGTGGGGCTCGACCTCTCAAAAATGATGGAGCGCAAATACGGCGTGGTGAAGCAGCTCACCGACGGCATCAAGTTCCTGTTCAAGAAGTACAAGGTGGACGGCATCAACGGCTTTGGCTCGATCGTCGACAAGACGCACGTCAAGGTCACCGCTGCCGATGGCACCGAACAAGTTCTTGAGACCAAGCGAATCCTTATCGCGACCGGTTCCAAACCTTCGGCGATTCCGGGCGTGGTGGTCGACAAGGACCGCATCGTGGACTCGACCGGGGCGTTGTCGTTCCCCGAGATCCCCAAACACCTGATTGTGATTGGGGCCGGGGTCATCGGCCTTGAGCTTGGCAGTGTGTGGCGCCGACTTGGCTCCAAGGTCACTGTGTTGGAGTACATGCCCAAAATCCTGGGCAACTCCGACGCCGAGATCGCCAAGGAAGCCAAGAAGATCTTTGCCAAACAGGGCATCGAGTTCGTGCTCGACGTTAAGGTCACCGGCGCGACCGTCAAAGGTGAAACCGCGACCGTCTCGTACGAAGACAAGTCAGGCGCAGCGCACACGATCGAAGCCGACCGCGTTCTGCTCGCCGTTGGACGCAAGCCTTACACGACGAATCTTGGGCTGGAGAACGTCGGCGTCGAGACCGACAAACGCGGCGTCATTCAGGTCGACAAGAACTTCGAGACCAACGTCAAGGGCATCTACGCCATCGGCGACGTCATTCCTGGCGCGATGCTTGCCCACAAGGCCGAAGAGGAAGGCGTGGTCTGTGTGGAGCGCATGAACGGCATCGGCGCGCACATCAACTACGATGCGATCCCCGACGTCGTCTACACCGAGCCCGAAATCGCGGGGGTCGGCAAGACCGAGGAGCAGCTTAAAGAAGCTGGGATTCCGTACAAGAAGGGCAAGTTCACCTTCGTGGCGAACGGCCGCGCCAAGGCCCTTGCGCACACGGAAGGTTTCGTCAAAATCCTCGCCCACGAGAAGACCGACCGCATCTTGGGTGCGCAGATCATCGGTCCGCGCGCTGGCGACCTGATCGCCGAGCTCGCGGTCGCGATGGAGTTTGGGGCGAGCGCCGAGGACATTGGACGGAGCTCCCACGCGCACCCCACATTGGCCGAGGTGGTCAAAGAGGCCGCGTTGTCGGTCAACGGTCCTCCGCTAAACAGCTAGCCCCCATTGAGCCGGCAATCTCTGATTGCCGGATTCGGCGAAGCCGAACGTCTGGCGCGTGGGCCGGCAATCTCTGATTGCCGGATTCGGCGAAGCCGAACATCCGGCAGCGTGAAAGCTGCCGGTCCGGGCTCAGAGAAGGGGGCGGATGCATTGGTTGTTGCAGCCGTCGTTGGGGTTGGTGTTGCCGTCGTCGCATTCCTCGGTGCCCTGTCGAACACCATCGCCGCAGTACGGGGCGAGCGTACAATCAGGATTGCAGCCACCGTAGCCGCCAAGGTTTTGGCCAGCGCCTCGGTCACAGGCTTCAGGTCCGTTAACCACGCCGTCTCCGCACCGCGCGCTGCGCGTCTGGCAGTCCGGCGAACACCCGCCGTATCCACCGTCATTGACACCGTCATCGCAGACTTCGTTACGAGGCTGCACAACCCCGTCTCCACAAATCCCGGCCGGTGTGCAATCGGGATTGCAACCGTTGTAGCGTCCATCGTTGAGCGTGACGCCGTCGTCGCACGCTTCCGGACCCTCTTTGGTCCCATCGCCGCAGTAGCCACCAAACGACAAACAATCGGCGGCGCATCCCCCGTAGGACCCATCATTGACCCCGTCGTCGCAGACCTCGCCGATCGTCACCACACCGTCTCCGCAGGTCTCTTCGCAGCTTGAACGCTGTTTGACGAAGCCTCGCAGATCGAGCTTGAAGTTGGACGCGGACGTGTGACGCTCCGCGTGGAAAATCACCATCTCGACCAGAGGCTTGGGATTCGCGGCAGACACCAACCCATCAAGGTGAGCCTTGCATGCCGTGACAATACCTCGTTGCGTCGCGTTGGCTTCAAGGGCCGGATTCGCCAGATTCATGGTCGCGGCGAGTGCGCCGTGGAGGCCGCCGACGTCAAGGCAGAGTCGCCCATCGATGAAGACCCACATATCGTCGTCGCCCGAGAAATTGAGCACTTCCGTGCCTTCGTACTGAAAGTAGAACCGCGTCTCGGTGGTGAAGTTGAAGTTGTGATTGCCGCCATCGTTGATTGTTGCGTGCGCCGCGCGGAGCGCTTCAGACCCTTGTGCGACCCACCCGCCGTTGTCGATCGGGTAAAAGCCGCGAGTGCTAAACGGTGCGAAGCCTTGCGCCGTCGAATCGTAGCTGTAGGAGTCGTTCGCCCCTCGGGTCAGCGTGAGGTAGCGGATTTCCTCGATGTTCCATGGACTTGAGCTGTCGTACCACTGCGCGAAACGTGCGGCGGACTTCGGCAATCCCGTGGCGTCCGACGCGGCCGCGTTGGCGTACGACAAGACCGGACGACCATCGGCACCGAGCGTGGGCTGCACGATGCCAAACGAGATGACGCCGTTTCCATCGTTGGGATCGTTGAAGTCTGGGTGACCGTACTGTGTGGTGTTGTCGGCGTACCACTCGATCCCCTTGAAGTCGCGCACGACAAGCGGAAGCACGATCTCGCTGGGCAGGGGTTCGGGCTGAACGAGGCACGTCCACCCCGGCTCCACGGTACAGGTCGCGGAACACCCATCACCCGAGCTCGTGTTCCCGTCGTCACACGCCTCTTGGTTGGCGCCGGGCAAAATCACACCATCGCCGCAAATCGCGGTGCATGTGCCGCCGCTGCACTGCGCCTCGTTGGTGCAGTTTTGGGAGCAGCCGTCAAACGGGCGTACGTTGTTGTCATCGCATTGCTCGGTGCCCTCGACGACGCCGTCGCCGCACGTGGTTTGGTAACACGACATGGCCGGAGGACACGCCCACCCCTGTTCGACCTGGCACAGCGCCGAACACCCATCGCCATCGTCTGGGTTGGCATCGTCGCACGCCTCGGCGCCGGCGAGGATCCCATCGCCACAACGCTCGGCCCGGCAGCGGGCCCCTGGCGCGGGGCAAGACCAACCGGGTTCGCGCGCGCACACGTCGCTGCAACCGTCACCCGACATGGTGTTGCCGTCGTCACACGCTTCGGTGGGACCTACGCGGCGATCCCCGCACACGACAGTGGATTGGCAGGGTTGGTTTGCGGTCGGGCAGATGTAGTTTGGTTCGACCACGGCACAATCGGCGGCACAGCCGTCGTCTCCGTCCGTGTTGCCGTCATCACACGCCTCGCCCCCCGCGACGATGCCGTCGCCGCATTGTTGGGCGATACACTCCCCGCTTGCGAGGCACACCCACCCAGCCTCGACCGTGCACGTCGCGCTGCATCCGTCGCCGTCGTTCGGATTGGCGTCGTCGCAGGCTTCCTCGCCCGCCAAGAATCCATCGCCACAGGCCGCCGCGACACATGCGCTGCCGCTTTCAAGGCAGGTCCAGCCGTCTTCGACTTCACACGCGTCGGAGCAGCCGTCAGCAGACAGGGTGTTGCCGTCGTCGCAGGTTTCGTCCGCCGACAGGTTCCCATCGCCACACCTCGCCCCTTGCACACACGGGCCCTGCGTTGGACACGACCAGCCCTCCTCGACCGCGCTGCAATCTGCGGCGCAGCCGTCTAGGTCGGCTGTGTTGCCGTCATCACAGGCTTCGGGTGCGGTGCGTTTTCCATCACCACAGATCGCTTCCTCGACATCGGTGTCGATGCCGGCGTCGAGTGTGCCCGTATCCGAGGTGGTGCTGGAAGGTGCGGTGGAATCCGAACACGCCGAAAGCGCGAGCGTTGTCAGGATGCCAAGGCACAACATGAGATGGTGTTTGGAGGTCATGGGGTCCTGCATGGTGACGTCCTCGATGCGTGGGCTCCGCCTGTTCGGCGATCCTTAGATGCCCGCCCACGTCCCCATTGTACCTCATCGGCGTGTTTTTGCGCAGCGGGGTCGATCTACTCCGCGAGCTCAAACGCTTGCGCCAACAACTTGTGTTGTTCGATCTCGTGGGCATCGTGGTTGCCCGTGGCGGGGCTGGCGGACTCAACACGCCCCACGTACTTGGGCAGAACCTTGCCGTCAAAGAATTCAACCAAACGTGGGAAGATGAAGTACCAGGCGCCCATGTTGCGCGGTTCTTCCTGCACCCAGTTGATCTTTTTGACGTGCTCAAACGGCTTAAGCACCGAGCGCAGCTGCTCGGTGTCGAGCGGATAGAGCTGTTCGACCCGAATGATCGCGGTTTGGTCGAGCTGATGGTCTTCGGCGAACTGGATCAGGTCGTAATAGACCTTGCCACTGCAGAGCACCACGCGCTCGACCTTCTTGGGATCAATGTTCGGGCGAGTCTCGCCGATGATGTGCTGGAAACCCACATCCGAAAACTCGTCAAGCGTCGAGACCGCGGCCTTGTGCCGCAACAACGACTTGGGCGTCATGATGACCAACGGCTTTCGCTTGCGACCGATAATCTGGCGGCGCAGCGCGTGGAAGTATTGCGCCGGCGTCGTGAGGTTGCACACGAACATGTTGTCTTCGGCGGCCAATTGCAAGAAGCGCTCGGGCCGGGCGTTTGAGTGTTCGGGGCCTTGGCCCTCGTAGCCGTGAGGCAACAACATGACCAGACCGGACAGGCGTTTCCACTTGTCTTCGCCGGAGCTGATGAACTGGTCGATGATGACCTGTGCGCCGTTGGCGAAATCGCCAAACTGCGCTTCCCACAGGACCAATGCGTCGGGGTAATCGAGGCTGTATCCGTACTCGTACCCCAGCACGCCGGCCTCCGAGAGCACCGAGTTGTAGACCTCGAAGCGTGCACCGTCGGTGCTCAATTCGCGGGTGGGCCAGTATCGGTGGCCCGTGGATAGGTCGGTCACGGCGGCATGGCGTTGGCTGAAGGTGGCCCGCACGACGTCCTGCCCCGTCAACCGCACCGACGTTCCGCTCGCGACCAATGTGCCAAACGCGAGCGCCTCGCCAAAGCCCCAATCGACGGGTTTCTCGCCGCGCGCCATTTCCTCGCGGCCTTTGAACAAGCGTTGGATGGTGCGGTGGGCGTTCAGGTCGTCAGGAATGCGGCTAAGCGCAAGTCCCACACGGGTCAGCTCGTCTTTGGGCACCTCGGTCTTGGGTTCCTCGTGGTCGACGGTGCCGCCCTCAAACTTGTTCCACACGCCATCGAGTGAGCTGATGGGCGCACGCTTGGGTTTCTCGTGGATCTCCTCGAAGACCGAGGCGTATTCCCCCATCTTCGTGTCCCACTCGCGGTGGACGAAATCGGCGTTGCCGGCGTCGGCCTCGATGAGCACGTCGCCGAACATCTCACGGATGCCCTTGAGCTTGTCGATGATCTCGTACATCTGGGGCTGCGTGAAGCGCGGCTCGTCACCCTCGTTGTGGCCGTAACGGCGATAACAGACGAGGTCGATCACGACGTCCTGCTGGAACTTCTGGCGGTAGCGCATCGCGAGCTTCGCCACGCGGACACACGCCTCGGGGTCATCGCCGTTGACGTGGAAAATCGGCACTTCAAGGATCTTGGCGATGTCGGTCGCGTACGTGGTCGAACGCGACTCCTCGGGCAGAGCCGTGAAGCCGATCTGGTTGTTGGTCACAATATGCAGGCAGCCCGCCACCGAGAAGCCATCGACGAGCGACAGGTTCAGGGACTCGGCCACGATGCCCTGGCCGCTGAACGCCGCGTCGCCATGCAGCAGCACGGGCAACACGTCGGTTCGGGCCGTTTTGCGGCGGTCTTGCTTGGCGCGGGCGCGTCCAAGAACCACGGGATTAACGAACTCAAGGTGGCTTGGGTTGAAGGTCATCGACAGATGGATCGAGTCCCCATGCCGTGTCTGATAATCCGTGGAGTGCCCCATGTGGTACTTCACGTCCGACGACCCAAGGTATTCCTCGGGGTTGGACGTCTTTTCAAACTCCGAGAGCATCGCCTGAGCGGGTTTGCCCATGATGTTGTGCAGCACGTTGAGGCGCCCGCGGTGTGCCATGCCGATGATCGATTCGCGCACGCCGAGCTTTCCGCCCTCGTCGTACATGGCCGTCATCAATGGGATCAGGGCGTCGCCGCCGCTGAGGCTGAAACGCTTAGCGCCCACGTATTTGGTGTGCAAGAACGTCTCGAAGGCGTCGGAGCGAACGAGGTCCTGATAGATGGCACGGCGCTCTTCGTTGCCGTTGATCTCGGCGTAGTCGTTCAGCTCAATCTGCTGACGCAGCCACTCGCGCGCGTCCGTGTCGGGGATGTTGACGAACTCCACCGCGACCGAGCCGCAGTAAAGATGGCGCAGACGATCGATGATCTCGCTGAGCTTGACCGAACGATCCCCAAACAGCTCGGGGCAGCTGACCTGAGCGTCCATGTCTTCCTTCGTGAAGCCATAGTGCGCGGGGTCAAGCTCGGGAGGGGTGCTGCGGCGTGGACGTCCGAGCGGGTCGATGTTCGCGATCAAGTGGCCATGAAGCCGGTAGGCCTGAATCATCGCGAGCGCGCGCGCGGCGAATTTTGTGGTGCGGCCGGGCGCCTTGACCGGCGTGCGACTGACCTCAGGTGCGTATTCAGCCTCACTATGTCCGCCCAACCCTTGGAACGACGCGTTGAACACGCCGCTTGGGATAAAGCTGGGTTTGGTCTGAATGCCGCCGTTTCGCTCCTTGCCGAAATACTCCTCGAACAACGGAACCCAGCTTGGGTCCACGGAGCCAGGATCGCTCAGGTACTGCGTGTAGAGGGATTCGATGAACGGAAGGTTCTCGCCGGATAACAACGTCATGTTCATACTCAGTGGCTGCCCGAAGGTCGCGCATCTCAAGGCGCATTCGTGGGCGACAGGTTTACCATGAAGTTGTGTGTTGGTTAAGTTCAACCGCAAAAAAGACGCGTGATTTGCATCCAAGGGGAGCCGCCGTCGAACGGGGGCGGATCCTTCAGTCGTTGACACTCAAAATTGGCCGTGTTAAAGGCGCCCGACTCCTCAGGGCATTTATGTGTAAGCCCTGTTCAAAGGTTCTCGAGCGACACAGGTTTTCATGTTCGCAAACACCTTTATCGTAGCTTCGGCTGCCATCGATTTTGACGCCACACTCGTCATTCAGATGGGGCTGTTCTTGTTACTCTTTATGGTCCTCAAGCCGCTGCTTTTCACGCCTTTCATGAAGGCGATGGACGAGCGGCATCAAGGCCTTGAAGGCTCACGCGAAGACGCCGATGAGTTCGAAGCGCGCGCCGAACGAGCCCTCAACGAATACGAAAAGAAAATGCGTGACGCCCGTCGCGAGGCCACCGAAGTACGTGAATCCCTGCGCACGCAGGGACAAGCGGAGTACCAAGACCTGATCGGTGAAGCGCGCGAGGAGATCTCGGCGAAGATCGAAACCGAACGTCAAAGTGTTGCTGCTCAGCGCGAAGAAGCGCTGACGCAACTCCAAGGTCGCGCAGACGATCTCGCAAACACCATTGTCGGCAAGATGCTGCCCGCTTAAGAGGAGACCCGATGAGAACAACATCTTCGTTGATCGCACTCGCGACCTTCCTCGCGGCAACACCTGCTTTCGCGGCAGGTGGGCACGGAGAAGGTTTCCCATGGGGGCACTGGGTTGCTTCCATGATCAATCTCATCATCTTTGTGGGTCTGATCGCAAAATACGCGGGCCCGGGTCTGCGTGGCATGTTCGACGACCGTCGCGACAAGCTCACCGCGGACTTGAACGAGGCCAAACGGTTGCGCGAAGCCGCCGAAGCGAAGCTCAGTGAATATTCGCAGCGGTTGGACGCACTGGATGCGGAGCGCAAACAGTTGATGGACGACTACCACGCGCAAGGCGAGGCCGAGAAAAATCGACTGGTGGACGATGCGAAACGTCAGGTCGAGAAGATGCGCTCGGACGCCGAGCTTGTGATTCAGCAGGAACTTCGAAAAGCCGTCCGTGCGATCGAAGAGCAAGCCGTGGACATGGCGCTGAACCTAGCCGAGACCCGCGTCAAAGAGAAGCTCGACGACAAGGCTCAACACGCGCTCGTCGATGGTTTCGTAAACGACCTCAAATCGATGAAATCCGTCGCCTGATATTTAGGACTGAAGATGAACGCAGCATCAAAACGCTACGCCAAGGCTTTCCTGGAAATCGGGATCGAGCGCGGCAACTACAAGACCCTTCAGGGCCAGTTGCGTGAACTCGCCGACGTCTACGAGCAGAGCGCGGAGTTTCGCGCCATCGTCGCCAATCCGGGCGTCAGCGTCGACGAACGTCGCGCCGTGATCCGCGCCATCGCGCAGAAGCAGGGTTGGGATGTGATGACGACCAACCTGACTCTGTTGTTGGTCGACAAAGACCGGATCAAAGACATCGCAGACATCGCGAATCAACTCGACAAACAGGTCGATCTTCATGACGGCAACGTGCGCGCGACGGTGACCACCGCCACGAGCCTCGACGCTGCTCAGGTTGAAAGCATCAAGGCCGCTCTGGTCTCGATGACGGGCAAGAAAGTCATTCTGAAGACGGAAGTCGACGCAGCGCTGATCGGCGGTGCGACCACGCGCATTGGCGACATGGTGCTCGACGGTTCGTTGCGCACGCAGCTCAGCTCGCTGCGACAATCAATTTTGGAAGAAGTGTAATCACCACCTCATCGAGGCATTGAGATGGCTATCAATATCGCAGAGATTAGCTCGATCATTAAGAACCAGATCGAGAACTACGACAAACGCGTCGAAGTCAGTGAGACGGGCCGCGTGATCTCCGTGGGCGACGGTATCGCTCGCATTTACGGTCTTGAATCGGCAATGGCCGGCGAGCTCCTGGAGTTTCCCCACAACGTTTTCGGAATGGTTCTCAACCTCGAAGAAGACAATGTCGGTGCAGCTTTGTTGGGCAACGACAGCGCGATCGTCGAAGGCGACACGGTCAAACGTACCGCGCGAATCGTCGACGTTCCGGTGGGACCCGAATTGCTTGGCCGCGTGGTCAACGCGTTGGGTCAGCCTGTGGACGGCAAGGGCCCCATCGAATCGACGGAGCGCCGTCGTATCGAAGTCAAGGCTCCCGGCATCATCGCCCGTAAGTCGGTTCACGAACCGCTCCAGACGGGCTTGAAAGCCATTGACTCGATGGTTCCCATTGGTCGTGGTCAGCGCGAGCTGATCATTGGTGACCGCCAGACGGGTAAGACCGCTGTCGCCATCGACACGATCATCAACCAGAAAGAAAACAACGTGAAGTGCATCTACGTCGCTGTCGGCCAGAAAGAGTCGACCGTGGCTCAGGTGGTCGAGAAGCTTCGTCAGCATGGCGCGATGGAATACACGACCGTCGTCAACGCCACGGCATCGGAGTCGGCACCGCTTCAGTTCCTCGCGCCTTACACGGGTGTGACGCTGGGTGAGTACTTCCGAGACAATGGTCAGCACGCGCTGATCATCTACGACGACTTGTCCAAACAGGCTGTGGCCTACCGTCAGTTGTCGCTGCTCCTTCGTCGTCCACCCGGCCGCGAAGCTTACCCCGGCGATGTTTTCTTCATCCACAGCCGCTTGCTTGAGCGTGCTGCGAAGATGTCCGACGAATTGGGCGCAGGCAGCTTGACGGCGCTTCCCGTCATCGAGACACAGGCTGGCGACGTTTCGGCGTACATCCCGACCAACGTGATCTCGATTACGGATGGTCAGATCTTCCTCGAGTCCGACTTGTTCTACGCCGGTGTTCGGCCCGCGATTAACGTGGGTATCTCGGTGTCGCGCGTCGGTGGTGCTGCTCAGATCAAGGCGATGAAAAACGTCGCTGGTACCCTGAAGCTCGACCTCGCTCAGTTCCGTGAACTTGAAGCGTTTGCTCAGTTTGCGTCCGACCTCGACAAGGCCACTCAGCTTCAGCTCGCCAAGGGCGAACGCCTCGTGGAGATCTTGAAACAAGCGCAGTACGCGCCTTTGGACGTGGCCAAGCAGATCCTTCTGATTTTTGCCGCGAACGCAGGCTTCATCGTCCAGCTCGAAGTTGACGAACTTCGTGACTACGAGCAGGGCATGTACCAGTACGTCGAGACCAAAGACAAAGGCTTCTGGGGCAAGATCAAGGCGGACGGAAACTTCGGAAAGAAAGCGGGCCAGGAAGGTCAGTCCGAAACCACCGCCGCTGCCATGAAGATGCTTGAGCAGTTCACCAAAGAATTTAAGGCCGATCGCAAGCAGGCTGCTGCTGCTGAGTGATCCGGAGTAATCCATGCCGAATTTGAAGGACATCCGCACGCGTATCGCGTCGGTCAAGAACACGCAGAAGATCACCAGCGCCATGAAGATGGTGTCGGCGGCCAAGCTGCGTCGTGCTCAGGAGCGCGCCGAGCAGGCACGTCCCTACGCATTGAAGATGGACCTCGTGATTTCAAGCGTGGCCGGTCGCGTGCAAGACGCCACCCACCCATTGCTGCAGGTCAACGAGCTGCCAAGCAAAGCGCTGGTGATCGTGGTGACGAGCAACCGTGGTTTGTGTGCCGGTTTCAACGCCAATGTGTTTCGTACATTGGCGCGATTCCTGCGCGAGCAAGCTGCCGCGGGTGTGGAAGTGCATCTTGCGACGGTCGGCCGCAAAGGCGACGTGTTCTACCGCACACGCGACACGAAAGTGGCGCGCAATTACACCGACGTCATCGGCAACATCAGCTACGCCAAGGCGAAGAAGATTGCCCAAGACGCCATCGAGAACTTCGTCGCCGGTGAGTACGACCGCGTCTACATCATCTACAACGAATTCGTCTCGGCGATTGCGTACAACACCAACATCCACCAGCTTCTGCCGTTGAGTCTTGATGACCTCGCTGCAGCACCGGCGGCGGATTTGGCGGCCAGCGAGTACATCTTTGAGCCCGACGAGGACTCGTTGCTTGAACGATTGCTGCCCGCGAACATCGAAGTGCAAGTCCTGCGAGCGCTGCTTGAGGCCGAAGCCAGCGAACACGCTGCGCGTATGTCGGCCATGGATAGCGCGACCACCAACGCGAAAGAGATGATTTCGGCTCTGACCCTGCAGTACAACCGTGCGCGTCAGGCCTACATCACCAAAGAACTGGTCGAGATTGTCTCCGGCGCTGAAGCGCTCAAGGGCTAAAGTTTAAACGAACTCTGATTTTTTGAAGCGAGATAAACATGGCTGCAAACGGCAAAGTTATTCAGGTCATCGGCCCAGTGGTGGACATTTCGTTCCCGGCTGATTCGGTTCCTCCGATTCTCACCGCGCTTCGCGTGAGCAACCCCGGTATTTCCGATAAGCCTTGGAACCTTGTGCTCGAGACCGCTCAGCACCTTGGTGAGGGAACCGTTCGCGCCATCGCCATGGACTCGACCGACGGTCTTGTGCGCGGCATGGAAGTCAAGAGCGACGGCAACTACATCACCGTCCCAGTGGGCCAGCAGGTCCTCGGACGCATTCTGAACGTCACCGGCGACCCGGTGGACGAAGTTCAGATCGTCGAGCTCAACGACGGGACGCTTGTGCGCGGCATCATCTCGGAAGAGGGCGAAACGACCATCACGGTCAAGGTCCGCAACCCTGACGAAGTGCACCACCTCGACGAGCAGAAGGTCTCGCGCGGCAACATCAAGGCGATCAAGCCTGTCGAAGGCGAGACACGCTGGGCGATCCACCGTGACCCTCCATCGTACGAAGACCAGTCGACGGCCGCCGAGATGTTCGAAACGGGCATCAAGGTCATCGACCTCCTCGCTCCTTACGCCAAGGGCGGAAAGATCGGCCTCTTCGGCGGTGCCGGCGTGGGCAAGACCGTTCTCATCCAAGAGCTCATCAACAACGTTGCGATGAGCCACGGTGGTTACTCGGTGTTCGGCGGCGTCGGTGAGCGTACCCGCGAAGGGAACGACCTTTACTTCGAATTCTTGGAGTCCAAGGTCCTCGCGCCCAACGGCGACTGGGCCAACTCGAAGGCAGCGCTCGTGTTCGGTCAGATGAACGAACCACCCGGCGCGCGTGCCCGCGTGGCGCTCTCGGCGCTCACGATCGCCGAGTACTTCCGCGACGAAGAAGGCCGTGACGTGTTGTTGTTCATCGACAACATCTTCCGCTTCACCCAGGCCGGTGCCGAGGTGTCCGCCCTCCTTGGTCGTATTCCTTCGGCGGTGGGTTACCAGCCCACGCTCGCCACGGAAATGGGCCAGCTTCAGGAGCGCATCACCTCGACGAAGAAGGGATCGATTACGTCGGTTCAGGCCATTTACGTGCCTGCGGACGACCTTACCGACCCTGCGCCTGCCACGACGTTCTCCCACTTGGATGCGACGACCGTGTTGTCGCGTCCCCTGTCGGCACTTGGGATTTACCCCGCTGTTGACCCGTTGGACTCGTCGAGCCGTATTCTTTCGCCCGACGTCGTCGGCAAGGAACACTACGAGGTCGCACGTGCCGTTCAGGCCACCCTGCAGCGCTACAAAGAGCTTCAGGACATCATTGCGATTCTCGGTATGGACGAGCTCTCGGAAGAAGACAAACTCGCCGTTGAGCGCGCCCGTAAGATCCAAAAGTTCTTGTCGCAGCCGTTCTTCGTGGCCGAGCAGTTCACCGGTATGGCCGGCAAGTACGTCAAGCTCGAAGACACCATCGCGGACTTCAAAGCGGTCGTGAACGGCGAAGCTGACGACCTGTTTGAGCAAGCGTTCTACCTTGTTGGTACGCTTGACGAAGCGCGCGAGAAGCACGAGCGCATGGTCGCTGAACTTGAAAAGAAATAATCCGAAGGAACGGTCATGGCAGAGACATTGACAATTGAAGTCGTGACACCCGAACGGGCGGTCATCTCCGGCGAAGCCGAAGAGGTCATTTTGCCCGGTTCGGAAGGTCAAATGGGCATTCTCCCAGGCCACCTTCCGTTGCTGTCGGGACTTGGGATCGGCCAAATGGTCGTGCGCGGGTTCGTCAGCAAGGGCGGCACGACCGAACGTGAACGAAAGTTCTTTGTGGACGGTGGCTTCGTTGAAGTCCTGCCCAACAAGATCACGGTCATGACAGAAGCGTGTGATGGTTACGACGAGATCGACGCAGCGGAAGCACGTCAAGCCATCGAGCTTGCCGAGAAAGAACTGCTTCAGTTCGAAGAGCGTTCCAAGACCGAGACCGTCGAGGAAGACGTTATGATTCGTCATCAGGAAGCGCTCAAGCGCGCCCGCACCCGTTTGGCGATGTCTCAGGGCGAAGAGTAATCTCCCTCAAGAACAAAAAAAGCCGCTGTTCGCAGCGGCTTTTTCGTTTTTGCCGGCTCAACTTAGCGGGTTGTTGTGATCGAAAACTCACCGCCCGGCATCGCCTTGGCCGCAAAACCGGTGACCTGCTCGACGTCTGCTTGGGTCACGGTTCCGTCGCTTGGTGGATCCACACGCACCATCACCAAGTCCTTCATGTAGGCCATGTTGGGCAAAAAGACGCCGTCAAACTGCTGTCGGATCTGCTTGGCATCAGGGAACGTGTAGACACTGACGGAAACCTGAACGCCGTCTCGCTTCACGCGACCGCTCTGGACCTCAACGGTGTCGATGCTGCTCGCGACGATGGGGCCAATCTCCCATCCGCCGTCGGCGATCTGCTCGAACACCGGTTTCGCGACGCCCGTGGCCTCGATCGCGGACCCCGCTGATCCGGCACCGAGCTTGGGTTTGACGATGACAAAAAAGCCCACCGTGAGCGTGATCACGACCAACACACCTAGGGCGATGGTCAGGATCGTGTTGACCTTCGACGGGTTGACCGATGCCGAGCTTCGCGGGGTGTGCACAGGTGCAGCCGTCGGCGGCGTGTAGACGCGCGGCGCTTCGCGTTCGACGGTCAATGTGGGGTCAGCGTACATCGGGGCTGGAAGATGCGGTGCTGGGGTGGTTGGTGCAACGGGCGCCGGCGTGGGTTGCACGATGGGCTCGGAACGCTCGGGCAGGTCCAAAACCGCGTTGCTGAAATCGCGTGACGACAGGTCTGGTTTGGGCGGTGGTGCCTGATT
Organism: bacterium; assembly: GCA_041390025.1. Lineage (GTDB taxonomy): Bacteria > Myxococcota_A > Bradymonadia > Bradymonadales > Bradymonadaceae > JBFFMO01. The sequence goes on along the minus strand of JAWKQR010000014.1, from coordinate 103,899 downwards.
GCTGCTGAACGACTCGTCAATTCCAGCCCCGCTTGAGAGCCAGTGCGAGTCCTCGTCGACCGTGTGCGCCATCGAATTGCGGCGCGCTTCCTCGGCCGGATCAACTTCCCAACCAGCGGTGGTCTCGCTCAGCGGGCCTGCAGGTACGCGAATCACCGAGGTCCAGCCGTGGCGAGCGTTGATGAGGTCGATGCGTTCACAGACCTGTTCGCAACTGCCCGGGCGCTCGTGCGGATTCTTGGCCATCATGGACATCACCAGCTCCGCGACGTCTTGGGGCACATGCGGCGCGAGGGTGCGGATGTCGGGGATGGGATCTTGCACATGCATGATCATGAGCTTCACCGGCGACGAACCCACGAATGGGAGCCGCCCACACAGGACCTCGAACAACATCGCACCGACGGCGTAGATGTCGGAGGCCGGCGTCACGGTTTGGCCACGCGCTTGTTCGGGCGCCATGTATTGAGGGGTTCCACAGACACTGCCGACGGCGGTCAAGTCCGATGCGCTCGTGCGTGCGACGCCGAAGTCGAGCACCTTGTACTGCACCGTGCCATCGGCGATGCGGGTCACCAAAATGTTGTCGGGCTTGAGATCGCGGTGAACCACACCTTTGGCGTGGGCTTCGATCAACGCCGACGATACCTGTCGGGTCATGTCGAGCGCATAACGCGGGTGGATCTGCTTTTTCCCAAACAGGTGCGACGTGGGACGTCCGTTGACGAATTCCATCGCCAAGTACAAGCGCCCTGCCGATTCGCCGTAGTCGACCAAACGCACGATGTTGGGGTGCGAGAAGCTCGAGATCAGGCGGGCTTCCCGTTCAAAGCGTGCCCGCAGTTCGGGGTCTTTGGCGAACTCGGGTCGCACGACCTTGATGGCAACTTCACGGTTAATCGAGGTCTGAATCCCTTGATAAACCTTGCCCATGCCGCCTTCGCCGAGCACACCCGTGATCCGGAAACGCCCGTCGATTGCGCTGCCGATCGCCACCGCATCCAAGTCATCCGCCGTGATCGGGGCCACGTTGGTCTGCGAGAACGCATCGCTGTCTTCGTCGAGGCCGTCGTCGTCGTGAAACTGAAGCGTCGGGCCGGCTTTACGCAAGATAGAGCCCGGCGCTCGGTCGGTCGGCTCGAGCATCCCCGTGAAATTGGGGTCGAACCGTTCCGTACTATCGACCAAATCCCCGTCGTCTTGGGGTCGCGCGATCGAAAACATGTGGCCCGATGCAACTTCGGTTTGATCGAAGCTGCTGACCATCTGCGTGTCGTCGAAATCGTCGTCGTTCGACATAGCTACCTGTGAGCTGGACCATTTTTGTCAGACAAAAGATAGCAGACCCAGCCCCGTGGGAATACCCACAAACAACCCGTCATTTCTCAGAAATGGCTTCAAAGAGCTGGAAATTTTGAACAAAAAGCATCATCGGCATCTCACCTTGAGACGTCAGCGCGGCCCCACAGCCCAGCTGAAGCGCGTCGGGCGACAGAAGATTCTTGCGATGGCCGGGTGAATTCATCCAACCCTCGACCACGGATTCGGCCAAGGATTTATACGTGTGCGGGCCGATGACAGGACCATCTGCGGTCAACGAAAATCCGCCTTTGCGGACGAAGACAGGCGTTCGGTCGGGCACGGGATAACCTTGCACCAAGGCGATGTTCTCGGCGGTAAACGGGTTGGGGACGCCTTGCGCCCGCACACGGTCACCGGGTTCGCGCAGTTTGGCGTTGGACGGATGCACGTGCGCCACAAAGTGCCCACGCGACATCTCGCGCGCATAGTTCGCTGCGGCCGCTTCAAGCCGCGCGTCGTAGGCGAGTGTGCTTGCCCCGTTGGCTCGACGGGCATCGTTCGAGGCAAAGAAACATGCGGCTTGCAACCGGTTGTAGTCGATCTTCCAGAAATCGATGGGCGCATCGAATTGCGCGTCACGCAAATCTCCAGCATCCGAGATGACCGGGTTGGCGGTCGAGGCGCAACCCATCCACCCCACCACCAAGAGCACAGCCAGCACGTTCTTCAGAATGTCAGCCATCGTCAGCCTCAAGGCATTGCCGCGGATGCCGCGATTTTGTAGGTTGCCCGCGCCTTTGCCCAAGCATCGTATCGGAGCCGCCATGCGTCGTCTTGTCATACTTACCGCCTTTTTGGCCGCGTGTGCGCCCGACATCACCACTCAACCGCAACGACCCGCGGTGCGCGCGTTGTGGAATCCGGCGACCGGGGTGCTTCCGACTCCGACGAATCTAGTGCGCGACAATTCACAGGGCCGTCTTGATCTTCCGGTCGATGGGGACATCTCGGACGCGGAGCGCGAGTTTCGAGGTTACCTCAACTTCCTGGATGGGTATCCCTTGCAATCGACCCTGGTCATCCCAACATCGGGTGCCTTGGCCGATGGAACCGTGCCGGCCGCCGTGCTCGTGACGAACAAGGAAACCCGGGCTTCGGTCAACGTCGAAGTCGAGGTCACAAACACCGACACCATCCGTGTCACAGGTCTCCCGGTCGAGAACGGATTGGGTACAAGCTGGGAGCCGGGCCAGACCTATGTCTACGGTCTAGTCGGCTACGACAACGGTGCGCTGGGCCAAGACGGTGAACCCGTCATCGCCGACCCGGCGTTCTATTTTGTGCGTTCAGACTCGCCGCTGACCGAGCATCCTTCGGCGGTTCCGGGTGAATCCCGGGAACAAAAAAAGGAAGTCGCCGAAGCGTTGGAAGAGATCCGTATCGACTACCAAGAACTCTTTGACGTGATGGCGCTGCGCGGGTTTGTCAAAGAACAAGTGGCCGTGGTCGGCGAGTTTACGACCACGAATCGGCCCGCGGTGTGGTTTGACCCCGATGCGTCGCAGATTCCCATCCCCAACGACATTTTGCGCGACGTGATGACGGGTTTTGTTGAGGTGCCTCAAGACGACGAAGACGATGCGACCACACAGGCGCTCAAGGACCAATACAACCGTCACCAAGGTTTTTCGACGTCGGGCGCGATCATCGCCAAGACCACAGCGGCCGTGGACGTCGCTTCGGTCAATGCCGACACCGTACGGCTGTTTGCCGAGCAAGACGGCGCAGTGGTCGAGGTGGTCGACGTGACGCGCGGTGTCCTGAACGATGGGCACACGATCTTCATCAAGCCCCGACTAGCCCTCGAAGACGGCACGTTCCACGTCGCGGTGATCTCGGGTGTGACCGTCGGCGGTGTGCTCGCCGAATCGCAGCCGCTGGCAGCTTTGCTGAGGTTGCGCGCGTCGCTGTTGGTCGACGGCAAGGCACAGGTCGGCGTGCTCGACGATGAATCCGCGGCGCAGCTTGAGCCCGTGCGTGCTCAGATGGCGCCGGTGCTCGACGCGCTCGAAGACCGCGGCATCTTCCGGGAGTCCATCACCGCGGCCATCCCGTTTACGACGGTGTCGGCCGTGACCTACCTGAATGGCCTGCGCAACGAGCTGTACCAAAAGGACATCCCGGCGCAGGTGCAAAACACCATCAACAAGTCGCCCAACGAGCGCGGGCTGCCCATCATCATGCGTGACGTGCAAACGATCGTCAGCGGCGACATGACGATCCTCGATCACCTCGACCCCGCGACGAACGCGTTTCGTACCGACGGCGCTACCGTGCTCGGCTCGACGCCATTCGTGCTAACGATTCCCGAGTCCGCCCAACCGGGCGTGCCGATTCCCGTCGTGCTCTTTGGACACGGACTGTTCACCAGCCGCGAGCTCGCCTACATGATCGCAAATCGGCTGGCCCAAGAGGGCTACGCGGTGTTCTCGATGGACTTCCCATTCCACGGCGAGCGCACGCCATGCACGCAGGACCTCGATTGCAAAGGTGCCGCGACGTGCGACGAGCTTGGGCAGTGCATTTTTGCGGACGGCTCAAAGGGTGAATTGGAATCGGTCGCGAGCCCGTTTCCCAACGGGCCCGTCTGGCCGGCCGTTAGCGGAGCGAAGTTCGTGGACGTCGAGGACATCGCCTCGGCTCCGGACCATTTTGCGCAATCGGTCGTCGACCTGTGTCAGTCGTTGCGCGTGATTCGCAGCGTCGATTGGGCGGCGTTGTCGGGCGGTTACGTGCTCGATGACCAAGACGTGGTGTACCTCGGGATGAGCCTCGGCGGCATCATGGGCGCGATCTTGGCCGGCGTGGAACCCGACATCGAATCGTTTGCCCTCAACGTCGCGGGCGCAAACTTCTTCCAGCTGCTGACGACTTCCGGTTCGTTTGAAACCGCGTTGGCCAACGTTTTGGAAGAACGCGACATCACCGAGGGCACCGACGAGTACTTCGAGTTCGAGACTGGACTTCGGTGGTTGCTCGACCCAGTCGACCCGCTGAACGTCATTCACCACGCGACGACGCGGCAGCACGAATACGAGGCACCTGACGGGACGATCAAGACCTTCCCCAAGAAGCGCGTCATCATCCAGATGGCCGAAGGGGACGTCGTCGTGCCCAACGCGTCGTCACGCTCGCTGTCCGAGCGCTCGGGCGTGCCTCTGCAGGTCTACACGCCGCTGATCAGCAACCATGCATTCCTGTTTGACCCAACCTCGCTCGAAGGTGGCCGAGCACGTGACGCCGTCGTGGAGTTCTTCAATGCACGCTAATCGCTCCCGGCAAATCGCATTGGCCTTAGGTTGTTTTGCGGTCTTGCACGCTGACGATGCCTTGGCGGCGGGTTTCGCGGTCGCCGAGCAAGGCGCTGCTGCGCTTGGTCAGGGCAACGCAGTGACAGGCACGCCCGACGCCACGGGCGCCTCGATGTTCAACCCCGCGGCCGTCACGACTTCCGGTCTTTTTGCGGGCGGCACCATCACAGCGGTCGCGCCTTTTTCGACCCATGAAGACGAGACCTCAACGACTTCGGAGTTCGGCATCGCCACGCCGCCTGCGTTGCATGTCGGGTTCGTCACGGATTCTCCGCTGGTTTTGGGTGGCGTCGTGGGCCTTAACGTCCCATTTGGCGCGACGTTGGCGTGGCCTGCCGATTGGTCAGGGCGGTTCGAAGTCACACGTATTTCACTGCAAGTTTTTGAAGTTTCGGGCAACGCGATCGTGGGCTACCGGACACCGACGTTTTCGGTGCAGTTGGCTGCTGGGCCCCGTTTATTGCGGTCGACCGTGGAATTGCAACGCAACGTGGACGCCGTCGACACGGAAGGAAAAGTCGAGCTCGGCGGGGCCGCGACGGCGTTGAGTTACCAGGTCGCGACGTTCGCTCAGATCCACGATTTGGGCGTTGGCGTGTCATTTCGCCCCGGGGCGACCCTTTCGTACGAAGGCAGCGCTGATTTCCAACAGATCCCCATCGAACTTGCGGTCGCGGCGCATGACCAAGACGTCAAAACGTCGGTCGACCTTCCCACCCGTATTGCGGCGGGCCTGAGCTACGACCTTGGTTTGGGAAGGGTGTCCGCCGACGTCGAGTACTTCGGCTGGAGCTCGTTCAAGAGTTTTGGCATCGACTTTGACGACCCGAACACCCCCGACGTCAACGAACCCCGCAACTGGAGCGACACCGTGGCCATCCGGGCGGGCTACGAACACCGCGCGTTCGATTCACCGCTAAGGCTACGTGGCGGCTTGGTGTGGGACCCCACCCCATCGCCCGACGACACTCTGTCCCCCACTTTGCCCGACGGAAATCGAGTTGTGGTGTCGGTCGGTGCCACCTGGTCGTTTGGGCCGAACATCGACGCGGATTTGGGCTTTGCCCACGTGACCGTGCTCGAAAAAGAGGCCGAGGGCGAAGACGTGTTCCCCGGCCGGTACAGCGGTTTTGCTGAAATCCTGTCGCTTGGAACACGGATGCGGTTCTGAAAGTTACTTCAGCGTCGTCAGATACTGCGACCAGCGGTCCGCGATCGCAGTGAACCTCCCAAGGTTTCGACCACACCAAGCCGCAGGATCCAGCGCCATTTCGGGACGTTCGAACGAGAAGAACGGACAGAACATGCGCATGGCGATGGGTTGCGGCTCAAATCCCAAGTCATTCAGCGGCATCGCGACAAAACCATCCATGTTCGGTGCGGCGGACAGGATGTCGTAATCTTTGACACCTCCCGGGACATCCGAAGCATGTGCGATGTCAGCCAGCATCGCCAATTGCCGAATCATCGCGGTGTCCCAAGGCCCCAGGGCTGCGTACTCGACGAACTGCGTGGCACTCTCGGCGTTGCCGTTCGGCGCAGGAACGCGGCCGAAGCCCGCAGTGACGTATAAACACAGGCCTGCACACTCCAGACACAACACGCGACACGGCAATTCGCCGTCCAACAAGATGGCGTCAAAGAGCCGAAACTGGGACTTTCGGAACTCGGCGAGCACCAAATCCGAGAGCATCAGGGCATACAGCTCAAAATCCGTTTTTGGCCAAGTCTGGGCAGGATTCTGCGACTCAACCGTATCGCTCCGGAGGTGAACGGCGAGCTGGTCTTCGTCACGCTCGACCTGCCAAACGATCGCAGGTTCGTCGTCGAACCACATCGGCGCGCACACCTGCTCGCCAACACCTTGCACCAAGGCCGCGGTCACTGCGCGAAAACACCGTTCGGCCGCAAAAACATCGAGGTGAGCGCTGTGAGCATGGATGTTCGGTAGGCCCATGTAGTGGGGCATTCCGTAGGTGCGGCATCGCGTCTGTTCGTCTTGGGTGACAAGAAAGTCCAGCCAGGGCCGGTAGCTCGCCAAACCGTCCAGCTCGTTCAGGAATTGCTGAGCAGGTTTCACCGTGCCCGCTGCCTTATGCAATACAACCGCGGTTCCACCTGCACGCAGCAGAGCGCGGACGGACGTGCCGAGTTGATCCATCAAGCCGCCCTGGAACCGCTGAATCTCCGAGCCATAGAGACCTGTCAAATCGGCGTCCACGCTGATCCAGGCGGCACTGCCAACCTGTGGCCAGAGCCTCGCGTCAAGCTCGTCGAGCGGAATGGCCTGCAGGTGGAGTTTCCACAAGCACGTCTGGCCCTCTCGAACATCAGATCGCTCTAGGGTGGCGTCGGAAAAGGTCTGTTCCCAAGCAGCCACGGCAGTTTTGGCATCGCCAAACAGAATGCTGATATCGTATCGACTATTCAAAGACATGTCGGGCCTCTGCTTGAGCCTCGAAATGTATTGCGCCGTGGTGGACCATGTCGACCTACATCTTGACCATCGACACGTACTTTTCGCGACCAAACGTCGGCACGGTTCTCTTGCCCCATCTCGATCCGGACACGTCGTTGCCACGTGACCAACCCTTCGACGTGGAACTTCGTGGAGCCCATGGTGTGGCCGTGTGGCGCGCGATCGCAAGAGACTCCAAAATCCACGAGTTTGTCGCTGGAACTCGAACGCGGACCTTTGTTGAACTGCCCGAACACCCATCGTTCGGGCTTCATGGGGTCGAAGTGTGGTTGCCCGAACTGGGCGAATAATCCGCCGAATTCGACATGTGGCCAGAACCCCCATGAATGCTTGACTTCGCGTGGGTCGGGGCCTCGTTCAACCGCCGACAACCCGGAGAGCGCCTCGACGAATCTGAGCAGAAAGACTACCCTACAGCCCCCACCTTACTCAGGGATGAGTCATGGCAGATTTCGTCCACTTGCATGTCCATACACAGTACTCGTTGCTCGACGGCGCGATCCGCGTACCCGAGCTGATGAAACGGGTCGACGAGCTGGGGATGAAGGCGGTCGCGATGACCGACCACGGCAACATGTACGGCGCTGTGGACTTCTTCAAAGCCGCCAAAAAAAAAGGGCTTAAGGCCATCATCGGTTGCGAAGCCTACGTCAGCATCGAGCCCTACAAAGAAGCCAAGGACCCCAAGTCCTACCACCTGACGGTGCTCGCGAAGTCGCTTCAGGGCTACAAAAACCTGATGTATCTCAACTCGATGGCGTGGTTGGACGGCCTGCACCAGCGCACCAACATCCCACGGTTCGACTTCGAGCTTCTGTCGCAATACCACGAGGGGCTCATCGTGTTGTCGGGCGACCTCGGCAGCGAGGTCAACCAAGCGATCCTCAAGGGCGAGCTCGACAAGGCGCGTGACACCGCGGCGCGCTACCGCGATCTAATGGGCGCCGACCACTACTACTTGGAGCTGATGGACAACGCGTTGCCTGAGCAAAGAAGTGCAACGACTTCCTGATCGACCTGTCCAAAGAGCTCAAAATCCCGGTCGTCGCGACCAACGACTGCCACTATCTCAAACGCGAGGACGCACGGGCCCACGGCATCCTGATGGCCATTCAGCTTGGCCGCACGGTCAACGTCGAGCGCATGATGGAACACGGGCTTGACCAGCTGTACGTGCGCAGCCCCGAAGAAATGTACGAAGCCTTCGCGCACCTGCCCGAAGCCTGCGAAAACACGGTCAAAATCGCCGAGATGTGCGACGTCAAAATCCCGCTCGGTGATGTCTACTTGCCACTCTACGACGTCCCCAAGGTCTTCATCGAAGAGGCCAAGGTCGAGGACCCCAAAGAGGTCATCGCAAAGTACTTCGCGCACGTGGCGCGGCAAGGCCTCGAGGCGCGCTTTGCCGAGTTCAAAGAGCTCGGCATCACGGTCAATGAAGACGAGTACCGCGCACGCTTGGAGCTCGAGATCGACGTCATCGTCGGCATGGGTTTCCCAGGTTATTTCCTCATCGTGTGGGACTTCATCGGTTGGGCCAAAAAGAACGACATCCCCGTCGGTCCAGGGCGCGGCTCGGGCGCAGGGTCGCTCGTCGCGTATGCGATGCTGATCACGGACTTGGACCCGATCCCCTACGAGCTGCTCTTCGAGCGATTCCTCAACCCCGAGCGCGTCTCGATGCCGGACTTCGACATCGACTTCTGCATGAATCGGCGCGGCGAGGTCATCGAGTACGTGACGCAGAAGTATGGGCAACACAACGTTGGGCAGATCATCACGTACGGTCAGCTCAAGGCGCGGGCGTGCATCCGCGACGTGGGCCGCGCGCTCGGGCTCAGCTTTGGCGACACCGACCGCATCGCCAAGCTCGTCCCCGAGGAGCTCAACATCACGCTCGAGAGCGCGCTCGACCAAGAGCCTCGCCTGCGTGAGCTGTGCGACGAAGATCCGCGGGTCAAAGACCTGTTCGACATCTCATTGTCGCTCGAGAACCTCAATCGGCAAGCGGGCATGCACGCCGCCGGCATCGTGATCTCGGAAGAACCCCTTTGGGACTACGTGCCAATCTGCCGCGGCGCCAACGGCGAAATCGTGACCCAGTTCGCCAAGAACGAGGTCGAAGAAGCCGGCTTGGTCAAATTCGACTTCCTTGGGTTGAAGACCCTGACCGTCATCAACGACGCTGTCCGATTGATCAACGCACAGCGCGCGGTCAGTGGCGAACCGTTGTTCGACCTGCGGCGCATCCCGATGGACGACCCTGCGGTGTTCAAGCTGATTTCGGCCGGCGATACGACCGGCGTCTTCCAGCTTGAGTCGTCGGGCTTCCAAGAGCTGCTGAAGAAGCTCAAACCTGACTGTTTCGAAGACATCATCGCCGCGGTGGCGCTGTATCGCCCAGGACCGCTTGGTTCAGGCATGGTCGACGACTTCATCGATCGCAAACACGGCCGCAAACGCGTCGAGTACCCGCACCCTTGGCTCGAAGAAACCCTGAAGCCCACGTACGGCGTCATGGTTTACCAAGAGCAGGTCATGCGAACGGCGCAGGTGATGGCCGGCTATACGCTTGGTGGCGCCGACCTGTTGCGCCGCGCGATGGGCAAAAAGAAGCCCGAGGAGATGGCCAAACAAAAGGAGATCTTCCTCGCTGGCGCCGGTGGGTTGGACGTCGATCCACGCGTGGCCGAAGAAATCTTCGACCTGATGGCGTTCTTCGCGGGCTACGGTTTCAACAAGTCCCACTCGGCGGCGTACGCGTTGATCACGTATCAGACGGCGTATCTCAAGGCGCACTTCAAGGTCGAGTTCATGGCCGCCTTGATGACGAGCGACCGTGACAACACGGATAAAATCGTTCGTTTCATCAACGAAGCCAAGGGCATGCGCATCGAGGTTCTGCCGCCCGACGTCAACGAAAGCCACATGGACTTCAGCGTGGTCGACGGCAAGATTCGGTTCGGGCTCGGGGCCGTCAAGGGCGTGGGCTCAGGGGTGATCGAGGTCATCCTCGAAGCACGCGAAAAAGAAGGACCGTTCAAGAACATGTTCGACTTCTGTTCGCGCGTGGACTCCAAACGGCTGAACAAACGCACACTCGAAACGCTGATCCGATGTGGTGCATTCGACTCCGTCGGTCCCCAAAAGAACTCCCGGTACATCGGCGACATCGCGATGGCGCGCTCCCAGATGGCGGCCGCGATCGACCTCGCCGTGGATCGTGGTTCCAAAGCGCAGCACGACGCCGAGGTCGGACAGTCGAGCCTGTTCGGGATGATGGCGCCTGCGGTCCAGGAAACCTATTTGGAAGTCGTCTACCCCGAGGTCGAGGCCGCATCGGACAGCCAGGTGTTGGACGACGAAAAGTCGTTGCTCGGATTTTACGTCACCGGGCATCCGCTCGACCGTTTTGAGAACGACGTCGGCTTGTTGGGCGCGTCGGCGGCTTCGCAGATCGTCAACGCTGGCAACCACCGCGAATCGGTCGCAGTCGCCGGCGTCATCACAGAGTACCGAGAACGCCCGCTAAAGAGTGGAAACGGCCGCATGGCGTTCATGCAGCTCGAAGACAAATCAGGCGCGGTCGAAGTCTTGGTCTTCTCGTCGGTGTTCGCCGAATACGAGGAGGTCTTCAAGAGCGGGTTGCCGTTGCTCGTCAAAGGCAGCGTGCACGAGGACGGCGACGGTGACGCACGTGTGCGAAAGTTGCGCGCCGAGACCTTTATCCGAATCGACGAAGCGCGTCGCGAACGCGTCAAACGCGTCAAGGTCGAGTTCAAGGTCGACGACATCCAAAACGGCGAGCTGGAGCGCGTCAAAGCCATCATGTCGTGCCACCCCGGCACCTGCCGTACGTCGCTGGCCGTCTCGTTGACCAAAGACATCGGCGAAGGCTCCGTCGAGCTGCCTCTGCCTCAGGAGTTCTGGGTCGATCCGACCGACGAATTCTTGATGGGCGTGGAACGCCTGTTCCGACGCCAAGTCGTCGTCCTCAGCTAAGAACGGGCCATGGACCGGTAGCTTCCAAGCTGCCGTGGACCGGCGGCTTCCAAGCTGCCGCAAGCGATGTGGACCGGCAGCTTCCAGGCTGCCGTGAGCGATGTGTCGCGGTTATTTCGTGAACATCTGTTGACTTCCAAACGACGTTGCGGTGCACTCACCCTCGGTCATTCGACCAAACAGGAGCAGTTTTATGGACGACAACGACGACGATTTGGGTTCTCAGCGCTCCTGACATGTCTTTGTGTTCGGGCGCCGAGGGCCCCGAAACACAGGAGACATGATGACTTCCGCTCAACAATCGACGGGAAGGCTTCGCGGATGGCTGCATGCCAGACGCCAAATGAAGGGCTTTTCGTTTCTTATCATTCGCAATCGGCACGGCCTGACTCAGGTCGTTGCATCCGACCCATTGTGCTCGCCGATTGCCGATTGCCATCTTGAAACGGTGCTGGAAATCGAAGGTGAATGGGTCGCGCAGAAGCGAGGCCCAGACGAACTTCACGCATCGAAAATCCACGTGATTTCGCGGGTCGAAGAGCCACCGCCTGTGGCGTTGAACCACCCAGCGCTTGACGTGACTTTGCCGGTTTTGCTCGACGAAGCAGCCCTGACGCTGAGGCATCCTCAACGTCGCGCGCTGTTCGAGCTGCACGGCATCGTGACCGCGGCGTTTCGTGACCATTTGCGGGCCCAAGAGTTTGTAGAAATCCATACGCCGAAATTGGTTTCGGGCGCGACCGAAGGGGGCGCCAATGTGTTCGAGGTTCAGTATTTCGAACAGACGGCGTTCCTTGCCCAGAGTCCTCAATTCTACAAACAAACGATGGTTGGCGTTTTTGAACGCGTGTTCGAGATCGGGCCGGTGTTTCGGGCCGAACCTCACGCGACGGTTCGCCATCTTGCGCAATATACGTCGATGGACGTCGAGCTTGGTTTCATCGAATCCCATCGTGACGTGATGGGGGTGGCTGAAGGCGTGTTGCGCGCGATTTTCGGGGCGATTTCGGCGAGTCCTGCTGCCGAGATTTTGGGAATTACTGCGCCTGAATTGCCTTCGGAAATACCGATTTTGGAATTTCACGAAGCGCATGAAGTTGCGGCAGAGCGCCTGAATTCCAGGGTGCATATCGGCGAACCCGACCTTGCGCCCGAAGAAGAGCGTGTGATCGGCCAGTGGGGCTTGGAACAAGGATCTGCGCTGGTCTTCGTCGAGGGATACCCCTTGATGAAACGGCCATTTTACACCCATCCGGGCACAGGCAATCTGAGCTCGGAAGCGTCGAATTCGTTCGACGTCTTGTTTCACGGTTTGGAGCTCATCACCGGCGGGCAACGCTTGCATCATCATGGAGCGTACCTCGACGCGTTAAGGTCTCGCGGATTGGAGCCGGATTCCTTCGAATCTTATCTGCACGTGTTCAAGTATGGGATGCCACCGCACGGCGGCTTCGCGATTGGGCTTGAGCGGCTTTTAATGCAGCTGTTGGGTCTGCAAAACATCCGTGAGACGACACTTTTTCCGCGCGACCGAAATCGCCTAACCCCCTAATTCCAATAAACTATTGGTGGGTGCGAATTGCACATTGGCACCCCCAAGATCTTTGTGGAGTGGCTCCGGTGAACCCAGGACCACTCAAAACACAAGCATACCATTGACACCCCTAAAATGGTATCGATAAACTCTACCCACCCCCTCCGTCTTAAGGGGCATCACCGCAAGTCTTCAACGTGGGGAGCAAATGCATCGTAACTTGATGATTCTGGCCTGTGGTCTTAGTGCGTGTTCGCATGAGCCAGCGCCGCCAACCGCTGAGGCTTGGCATTTTTCTGAGCCAGAACAGAGTATTCTTTCGCAGATCGATGCCGAAATCTTCTCGCTTGAGGACGGTGTCTCAGGAGCGACAACAAGTGAGTTTTGGGCGGAAAGTCCGAAAATTCCGGACCCGATTGTTCATAGTACCTACGACTTCTATCTTTATCCGATGGATGAATGGCTCCAAGCCAAAGCTGGATCGAATGTGCCTGCTGACCCGGCCTTGTGGTACGTACTGCTGCCTAGAGAGTTCTTCCAAACACCAAAGGACATTGCGTTCCAACTACCACCTCGAGGTGATTCAGCGCCACATTTTAAGAGAATGGCCGCCGTCTACTTGAAAAGTTGGGAAAGAGGATGGGCCCACGTCTCCATCTATTCTTTCGGACCGCAATACGAAATCATCTTCCGCACAGAAAGACCCATCGAAAACCCCCGAAGGTGTTATGGTCTGAGCCTATTTAACGCCACAACACGAGTGGAACTGCCACCAATGTGTGGCGAACCGGGAGATGGATTTGATCAATACCACTCGTTTGTTTATCGGAGAAGTGAATGAAGGCCTATCTCTACCATGCCCCGGTACTTGCGTTCCTAGCGATATCCTGTGGGCCTGACCAACCGGATGACCAAACATTTGGCCACGAAATCACCTTTGCCGGAACCGATCGGGCTGCACACCATGACCGGTGGTATCGTAACCGAGGTTTTGAGGAACATCAAAACGGCAATGCATTGTCAGGCCAACGGGACTTTCAACTTGCGAGTGCGGTGCGGGCCGCTGGCTTATTGTATGTACGTGATCGGATGAGCGTACCTTGCTCCCCGTCGACCTTCGACCCATGTCTCAACAGCAATGAATGCTTCGGCGGAGAGATCTGTAACGACCAACGTAGGTGCGAGCTTCCACCTGTCGTCGGCTCTTCAACGTTGGTGGGTGATGGCTTGTTGGCAACGGCCCACCACGTGGTTGATGGAACCCATGCTCGCACCGACACCCAAGTGATGTTTGACGGTGTTACTAGTCTTACACCCCTATCTGCATATCGTGGCCTCTGGATGGTCGACGATCCAGCTGCGCCACAGCCGTTTGGCATATCCTACCCAGCTTATGGATTCGCCGAGCAAGATGGGACGGACCTCTATTCGGCGGGCACCGAGCCAGAGGAGGCGTTGGGTTTGCCTGAGCGAATGTTCCAGCTTTCGCTACATGGCGTCCGAGACGTTGTTGGCACCATCGAAGACCCTATTGCGCCCCTTGGCCAAGGCGACCGAGTTGCTCTGCGTCGCGCGTGGAGCGGGGTACCAGTGTCAGGAGATTTCTTTCCTGTGGATAGGAACTCGGACTTCGCCTTTGTCGAAGTCCGTTACGACGCAGAAAAATACGGGGCATCTTTTCCTGCAGGTGAAGAAGTTAGACCTTTTGGCCAAAACCTCGGTTTTGGCGAGTTTGTGATTACCACACCGGGCGTGCTCTTTAATCAGATAGAGTTAAGTGAGAGCGAGGTATCGGGTAGTGGTGGGGAGCCAACCCCGGCTTGGGCGACTCATTTCAACGCCTATCCATTTCCCACGACCGCACTCAATATCCGCACGCCACTCGTGAGCGATGACGGCCAATTGTTTCCGGACGACAAGTATTTTTCACCTGAAGAACTAATCTGTGGAATTGAACCCAACGGAATGCCGCAATCCCGATTTTATAAACCAGAAGGGGTTCAGGGAGAAATTTCGGCGCTAGCCGGATCCAGCGGTGGTGGCATGCTGACGTGCCCGACGCGGGATTGTGCAGGTTATGGCGGTGATGGGCAATGGACTGACAGCGACCGATTTGCGCCGCTAAAACTTGGCAGTGTTATCTCGGTATCGCGTGACTCCATGGGCGCATCGAACCAGTGGAATGGATCCGCACCTTACGACGCCAATAGTCATTTCGTGGGATTTGCTCGGGCGGGACGAGAAGATGATGTTTTAATCTTTTCACCCTACGAGGCGCAGGTTCAGCGTTGCGAAGGTCCCGAATGTCTTCAATCCTTACCCGCCTGCGCGGATGTTAGGACGATCTGTGACGAGACTGAAAATTGTTACAAATATTGCAAACGATGGGATATTTCGGGCGATTTGGTTGATTCTGGATTACCAGCAACCAAATTCGAGTTCGTGCCTGACGAGACGGGGAATACTTACGTTGCTGCCACCGGCGGCGTCTATTCGGTTGATTGCGATCGCTTAGTCGCGAAGCTTCCAGGACGAGTAGTCGTCCAAGACACGGATGGACACCCGCACGAAATGGTACCCGGCGGCATGATTGGGTTACGAGGGTTTCCATCGCGGAACGGCGGAATTGGCACGTTCAAGCCCGTTTGCTCAATTTGGGATCCAATCGTCTATTATGAAAATTGGCGTTGGCTTCGTACTGCTGGTCCAAGTTCATTTACCGGAATTGAGCCAATACTGAACCACAGTTCGCGCCTTCGATACGCCCTCAATTCTGAGTACTTCGTCGACGATGAAACCGAAAGTCTGCGGCCTGCGCCGATGAAGTTGTGTCCGCCAAACTACTATCTGTACGGGCTGGGCTTCCGCCGCGAAAACGGACACCTTGCAGCATTAGAAGAGCTCGAATGTATGCGCAACTCCAGTGCTCTGCCGGTTGAGAACCAGACCATTGAGGTGCCGCTTCTTGCGCCGGGGATTACAACTATACCATTAGTAGACAGGCGGCTACACACAGGTACTCACTAACGCAACGAATAGGTGACCCCACAGGCAGTGTCAACGAATCGATATCTTGTGGAAATCGCCGAATTATTTCCGGGATGAGAATGCACTACAACGACAAGGGGCAATTGGTGAATGTCGCGTTGAAGTGCAACGCTGCGCCTTAGTTCATCCTTCTTTCAGCGGGACCGTTTAACACTCGCATATCGTGGCCTCTGGATGGTCGACGATCCCCCTCAATCCGACTTTATGCCATTCTACACGAGCATAAATCCACGACGGCAGTCGCCTGTCCGACAGACCGCATTCCTGTCGTAACTTGCTCTCTGAGAGCGGAGTTCTTCTTCCACAGCTGTTTGACGGCCTGCCCCGGTTCCGCTAGCCTCCGCGCCCGTTTAACCCCTTGCTGTGCGGGCCGATAAGATGACCACAAAAGTACATATGATTTCGCTGGGCTGCCCCAAGAACCGCGTCGATTCGGAGGTCATGGTTGGCATGATCCAGGCCGAAAACGACTTCGCGATGGTCGGGGATGTGGACGAGGCCGAAGTGGTGGTCATCAACACCTGTGGTTTCATCGACGCGGCCAAGGAAGAGTCCATCGACACCATCATGGAGATGGTCGAGCTCAAGAATCAGGGCCGCCTGAGCAAGGTTATCGTCACGGGTTGCTTGGCGCAGCGCTATGCCGATGACCTGGTCCGCGAGATCCCCGAGGTCGACACGTTCTTGGGCACCAAGACGTTCACGTCGATCAACAAGGCGATCAAAGGCCAACTGTCGGATCGCGCATACATTCAGCCTGGCAGCTTCATCATGGACAACGAGGTCGCGCGCACGAACACAATTCGTGGCGGCTCGGCCTACCTGAAGATCGCCGAAGGTTGCTCGCGATCGTGCAGCTTCTGCATCATCCCGAAAATCCGTGGCACGCAGAACAGCCGCACCATCGAAGACGTCGTAACCGAGGCCAGCAAGCTTGGCCGCAGCGGCGTGCGCGAGGTCATCTTGGTCGCGCAGGACATGACGAGCTACGGCATCGACCTGAATCCAAAAGAAAATCAGGACTACCTGATTCGCCTGCTGCGTCAGCTCGACACGCAGGCCGAGGGCATCGACTGGGTTCGCCTGCTCTACATGTATCCGTGGAATTTCACCGACGAGCTGCTTGAGTGTTTCTCGAGCCTGAACAAGCTGTTGCCCTACGTCGACATGCCCCTGCAGCACATCAACCAGCGCCTGCTGAAGTCGATGAAACGCAACATTCAGCGCGACAAGCAAGCGCGTCTGATCGAGCGCATCCGCGCGATCGAAGACATGGTGCTGCGCACGACGTTCATCGTGGGTTACCCCGGCGAGACCGATGCCGAATTCCAAGAACTCTACGACTGGGTCAAGGAAGTCGAATTCGACCGCGTCGGCGTGTTTACCTACAGCCCCGAAGAAGGCACGTCGGCGTTTGAACTTGGCGACGACGTCCCCGCCCACGTCAAACAGGAGCGCTACAACGCCCTCATGGAGCTTCAGCAAGGCATCAGCCTCGCCAAGAACCAAGCGTGGATCGGCCAGACGACGCAGGTCATCGTCGACGGCGTCTCGGAAGAACACGAGCTTGTGTTCGAAGGTCGACACTACGGCCAAGCACCCGATATCGACGGTGTGACCTACCTGTCGTTCGAGCATGGCGGGGATTTCCCGACACCCGGCGACATCCTCGAAGTCCAGATCACCGACGCCACCGAATACGACCTGACCGGCTTGGTGATTCCCTCGGAGCCCATCGACCTGATCTCGGGCCAGCTGAGAAACTAGAATTCGATAAAGCTTTTTCCCAGACGTGCCGATTCCAACGGTAGGGCAGTCGGAAGGGAAAGGGCACACATGAAACTCAAACACTTACTTGTCGTGGCAGCGACAACATTATTCGCTGCGTCCGCAAACGCACAATCGGTTCAGGTCGAGCAGTTCGAACCGCTTCCAGCACAACGCAACAACATCTTGGGAACCGCACAAAGTGAGGTATTGGGCCACCTCACCCCGTCGGCTGACGTGTTGGTGCACTACGCGGATGCGCCACTGAGGCTCGTGCGCGATGGGCAGACAACGGGCTACCTGTTGAAATCCCAATTGCACGTCGAAGTCGGCGGGGCCATTGGATTGTTCGACTGGTTTGAAGTCGGTTTCATGCTTCCCATCGTGGCCTACCAGGACGGCGACGCGGTGGCCGATTTTGGTGTGCCCGACGGCGTGGCATCCTTCGCGCTGGCCGACGTTCGGGTGGTGCCAAAAGTGACCTTGGTCAAGCACGAGTGGACGGGTGGTTTTGGTGTGGGCTTGCTCGCACCGGTCTATGTCCCCACCGGAGACAGCGCGAGCTTCAACTCCGATGGCGTCGTTCGCGTCGAACCTCGTTTGGTTGTGGATTGGGAGCTGCAGGGCGGCGCTGGCGTAGCGGCGAACGTGGGTTATCAGTTTCGCGAAGCCAAGACGACGAACAACCTGGTGACCGACAACACGCTCAAGTGGTCGGTCGGGGCACATCTTCCGGTCATCACGCCGCGCGTGCAGGTCATCGCCAACGTGTTCGGTGCTGCTACCCACAGCGACGCCGACACCACTGGCCAGAACCCCGTCGAAGCTCAAGCAGGCTTTCGTTTCGACCTGCCCTACGACATCTTGGTGCAGGCCGGGGGCGGCATCGGGTTGAACGACGCCGTCGGCACGCCGGGCTTTCGTGCGTTTGCGGGTGTGACATGGTCGCCCGCCGCTTCGGACGTTGACCAAGACGGCATCGACGACCGCGACGACGCATGTCCGCAAGAACCGGAAGACCTCGATGGATTCGAGGACGCCGATGGATGCCCAGACGATGACAACGACGGCGACGGCATCCAAGATCGCGCCGACAAATGCCCACAGGACGCCGAAGACTTCGACCAGCTCGACGACCGCGATGGCTGTCCCGAGGACGACGTCGATGGCGACGGGGTGCTCGACACCGAAGACAAGTGCCCAGAAACGCCGGGCAAACCCGAACAACAGGGGTGCCCGCTGGCCGACAAGGACAACGACGGCGTGTTTGACGACACCGACCAATGCCCCGAGCTCGCCGAAGACGTCGACGGCTTCGAAGACGCCGACGGATGCCCAGATGTCGACAACGACCGAGACGGCATTCCAGACGCCAGCGACGAATGCCCGCAAGAACCGGAAGTCGTCAACGGCGTGGACGACGAGGACGGCTGCCCAGATGAGGGCGAGCCCAATGTGCGCCTCGAAGGCAACAAGGCGGAGATTTCTGAGAAGATTCAGTTCGACTACAACGCCGCAACGATCAAACCCGAGAGCCACGCCATCCTCGACGAGGTAGCCGCGTTGTTGAAAGCCAACGCACAGATCACCTTGCTCCAAGTCGAAGGCCACACCGACGACCGCGGCTTCCACGTTTACAACCTCGAGCTGTCCAAACTTCGGGCCGAGGCAGTGCGCGACTACCTGATCGCAAAAGGCATCGCCGCAAGTCGCTTGCGCGCCATCGGCCTCGGTGAATCCGACCCGATCGCCAAGGGATTTTCGGAGGAGGCCCGCGAGAAGAACCGACGCGTCGAGTTCCGAGTGGTTGAGATCAACGGTGAACCGGTGGTGTTGAACTTGCGTCCGCGTCCGGCCGTGTCCACAATGGACACGCCTAGGACCGGATTCCATGACCCAGTACTGCCCTGAGTGCGCTCGCACGTTTGACGATGATTCCATGCGGCTTTGCCCGCATGACGGATCGCGTGTGTTCTCGCTTGAGCGCGGCAAAGACCCCCTGATCGGCATGGTGATCGATGAGCGATTTCGCATCGAAAAGCTCATCGGCGAAGGCGGCATGGGCTCGGTGTATCGCGGGGTTCAGCTCTCGGTAAACCGTGACGTGGCCGTCAAAGTTCTGCGGCCCGAGCTCGCCAACCGAGACATCGCGCTGGAACGCTTTTTCCGAGAAGCACGCACGATTTCGCAGCTGACCCACCCCAACATCGTGCGTCTGATCGAGTTTGGTCAGGACCGCGACCGTGACCTTTTGTACTTGGTCATGGAGCTCGTCAACGGCTTTAACCTGGCGGATTTGCTGTCCAAGGGGCGCATGCGGCTTCCGCTCGCCCTGGACATCGCGCACCAGGTCTGTGGCGCGTTGTCGGAGCCTCATAACGCAGGGGTCATCCATCGTGACCTCAAGCCCGACAACATCTTGGTGATGCCGATGGCGGACGGCTCGGTCAAGCCAAGGTGCTCGACTTCGGCATCGCCCGCGCGCTCGAGGCGAACACCCAGATCACAGCGACGGGCATGGTGTGCGGCACGCCGGCGTACATGGCGCCCGAACAGGCTCAAAACGAAACCTTGGACTCGCGCGCAGACCTGTATGCGCTGGGCGTGATCTTTTTCGAGATGGTCTCGGGTTGGCCGCCGTTTAGCGGCACCAACAGTCTGCAGGTGATGATCAAACACATCCAAGAATCGCCGCCGCAGCTGCGGTCATTGATTCCTGGTGGGTCGCTGCCGAATTCGGTCGAGGATCTGGCCTCGGAATTGATGTCCAAATCGCGGGAAAAACGCCCAACGACGGCGCGTGCGGTCCGCGAGCGCATCGAAGCTATCCAACGCGAAATGCATCTGGACCGCGTGCCTTCTGAAGCCGGCATGACGTTTGATCAGGTGGTCGACGCGTGGTTGCTGCCCAAGCTCCCAAACGGCGAGTCGGCCCCGAGCGGCCCAACGCAGGGGTTGCGGCGGGAAACCGACGTCGAGCGGTATTTGACCAAGATCGACGACGACAAGCCCACCAACGTTTATCCGTTCGAGACCAAGGACGAGATCTACCCGACCACGCCGCTGCAAAACCCTGACATCATCAAGGCGGACCGCGTAAAGGTGCGTGCCGGGGACCCCGATCCGTTTGCTGCCACGGGCGTGATGCTGCAAACGCCCGAAGCGACACAAGCGCCAACAGCGCCGCTGCCCCCAAAGACCGAGACCAATCCCGAGGCTCGGCCTCACACGGACTCGACGATTGAGTCCAATCGCCCCAAAGAGATCAACGCAGACCGTTCGTTGAGCGTGATCGCGATTGGGATTGGCGTCGTCACTTTGATCGTCTGTGCGGGGGTCTTCTATTTGTTCTGGGCGTCGCAACAAAAACACGTAGAGCCCGCACCCACGCCCGTCGTTGTGGCGGCTCCGACACCGGTTGCGGTGCCAAAACCCGTGGGACCCGTGATCGATTTGGCACGCGCGAACGTTCAGTTTGCCCTGCGGGACGGCTCGAACGCCCAAGGCGCCGTCAAGTCTGGCCAGAAACCAGCTCGGCCAAAACCTGACGTCAAACACGTCGCCAACCCGCAGCCGACGATCACAAAAGACCCCACGCCAAAGCCGCCCAAAGAGGGCTTGTCCGAAGACGCCATCTTTGGAAACGGTTCACTGCGCAAGGACCACTGACATGAGAGCATATTGGGTCGGTTTTTTTGTGGCATGTGTCGCCTGTGACGCTCCGCCTGCTGAAGCTCCGCCTGAACCGTCCACCCTCGCCCAGAAGATCGAGGCACCAGCGACGCGCGAATGGACGTCGACCTTCGCCGACGTTCCGCTAAAGTTGGCTCGTGTGCTGCCGGTCGGCCAGACGCTCGACCTTGACCCATCCACCGTGGTCGGCAAGACCTTGCTCCAGCGCAATGATGGACAGGCGTATCTTTACGACGTCATGGTTGGAGGTGACGGCACGCGGATCGACGTTCCCAGCGACGCCACGTTTGTGGCGCGCGGCCCGCGTTACACGGCGGTTCGCTCGGCGAGCACGGTGACCGTGCTTGAGGGCACAACCGTAAAGGCGACGGAATCGCTCGCGATGCCCGCCCTGATGCGGGGCGCCCAACCTCAAGCCAGCATGATCTGGGATCGCGAACGACTTTTGGTGCTGACCGACACTGGCGTGATGCGCTGGACACAGGACGGCTGGACGAAGCTGGTCGAATCCAAGGTGCCCGTATCGCGCGTGGACGCAAAAGACGGGGCGATCGTGGTGCAGCGCGGCGACACCTGGCTTGTGGCCTGGGCCGACGGCCATCAGGAGTTCACCGGCTCTTTCTCCGACGTGTGGATGGACCCCCAACACACACGGATCTTCCGCAAGTCGTCCGTAGGGATCGAGGTCGCGAACGCACCCGACGGAACGTTTGAGCTGATCGCGGACCTCGAAGAGGTCGACCGGGTCTTTGGGGTTGCAAATGGCTTCCTGGCGCAGTGGTGGCCGGCCGAGCCCTCGTGGCAGTCGCCCTACGCGCAGGCCGCCCTATGGAGCGCGAACGGGGTCAGTCCCCGTTTTGATTGGGGTGCCTCGGATGCCCAGAGCATCGACGACGAGGTCGTCGGGTTGGGCGTCACGCCCCCCGCGGTCTGGCGCCATCGCGAAACGTCCACCGTGCGCCTAGACGCCGCAGCATCGGGTGCGCTGTTTTTCGACGGCAAGACCATCGCGCGCCGGTTTGGGCAGACGCTGCAGCGCATTCCGGCCGAACAGCCGTCGTCGGTCTTCCCATTACGCACTGTGCGGCAAATCGTGTGCGCGGGCGATGTTTGCTTGGTGGTTGGGCGCGAGGGCGCGATCGACCGTGTCGACCTAAAGTCGATGCAACGTCAGACGTTTGTGTTTGTGCACCCGCACGAATCCCTGCCGCCTGTGATGGCGTTCGACGAGCGCGCAACCATCTTGTGTGAACCGCGCTGTGCCACGGTTGATGGTCGATTTGTCCAAGGCATCGTGTCGTTTGACACTTTGACCGGCGAGTTTACGGATGTGACCCAGCGGCCCTCGCGCAAAAAGCGCGATGTGGTGGATGCGATGGCCTTCAAACACCCGCTCGGCCTGACGGTCACGCTGTCCGAACTCACCCGGGAGCCGCACAAGATCGGTCGGCCTCCTCGCCTGTTTCAGGTGGATTTCGATGCCGCAAAGTCCGGGATTTCGAAGCCAATCGAATGGGTCGCAAGCGCGCCAGACCACATCTTTTACGCAACGGCAACCAAGCTTGGGCGCGTGGACGGGTTCGCGACAGACGTTGCGAACGCGCACAATCTGGTGGTCGTCGGTGACACCTTGCACCATTTGGTTGGACGTGGCCTGACGACGGTTTGGGTGACGCGCGACGTCAACACAGGCGAGGTCATGTCCGAAACACCGATGCCAAACCTCAGCGCATTTGCCCCGGCGGCCGAGGCTTTTCTGGTCGCCATGGACGATGGGCGGCTCGCTTTGGGCAAGCCCTAAAACTGCCGCGCCCCAACCCTTGCCTCATCGACTTCAAGTCGCTATGAATGCCGCGTTGTATCCCTTTGCGATTCGCCGCATCAAAAGCGCGTCAGTACATAGATAGGAACAGGAGAACCGATGGCTTCCTCGCTCGCAGAAAAATTGCCCACCTTCATGAACACTGGGCTTCCGTTGTTTTCGGACCTTCCTTACAAGGTCCGCGACTTGTCGCCCGAAACCGTGGCGTTCGGCCGTAAAGAAATCGAATTGGCCGAACACGAAATGCCCGGCTTGATGGCACTTCGCGAAGAATTCAAAGGTCAATTCCCCTTGAAAGGCGCGCGCATCACAGGCTCGCTGCACATGACGATTCAGACGGCTGTCTTGATCGAGACGTTGGTCGAACTCGGCGCAGAAGTGCGTTGGGCATCGTGCAACATCTTCTCGACCCAAGACCACGCTGCCGCAGCCGTCGCTGTGGGTCCAAACGGCACCGCCGACAAACCCGCCGGCATCCCCGTGTTTGCTTGGAAGGGCGAAACGCTAGAAGAATACTGGTGGTGTACATTCCAAGCACTCAACTGGACGGACGGAAAGGGACCAAACCTGATCCTCGACGACGGCGGCGACGCCACGTTGTTGGTCCACAAAGGCCTCGAGTACAACAAGTCGGGCAAGGTCCCGAGCCCAGACTCGACCGAAGTTCACGAAATGCAGTGCATTTTGGCGCTTCTCAACGACCTTCAAGACGCCGACCCAAGCTACTGGAAGACCGTCGCTCCCAACATCCGCGGCGTCTCGGAAGAGACCACCACGGGCGTTCATCGCTTGGTAAAGATGGCTGAAGACGGTGAGCTGCTGTTCCCCGGCATCAACGTCAACGACTCGGTCACGAAGTCGAAGTTCGACAACCTTTACGGCTGCCGTCACTCGCTCATCGACGCCATCATGCGCGCCACCGACGTGTTGATCTCGGGCAAGCGCGCCATCGTTTGTGGTTACGGCGACGTCGGCAAGGGCTCCGTGGATTCGCTCCGCGGTCAGTTCGCACGCGTTGCGATCAGCGAAATCGACCCCATCTGCGCGCTTCAGGCGTCGATGATGGGCATCGACGTGATCACGGTCGAAGATGCCATCGAAGCCGGTTACGACATCTACGTCACCGCCACGGGCAACTTCAACATCATCACCGCTGACCACATGAAGCGCATGAAGCACAACGCGATCGTGTGCAACATCGGCCACTTCGACAACGAAATCGACATGGCTGGCCTCGAAAAGATGGCCAAGAAGGGCGAAGTCGAAAAAATCGAAGTGAAACCACAAGTCCACGAATGGCGCTTCAAAGACGGACACTCGGTCATCATTTTGGCGGAAGGCCGCTTGGTCAACCTTGGTTGCGCCACCGGTCACCCAAGCTTGGTGATGTCGGCGTCGTTCACCAACCAGACGTTGGCTCAGATCGAGCTTCACAAGAACGCAGAAGCCTACGGCAAGACCGTCGTGACGCTTCCAAAGCACCTCGACGAAAAGGTCGCTCGTTTGCACCTTGGCAAGTTCGGCGCGAAGCTCACCGAGCTTTCGCCCGTACAGGCTGAGTACATCAACGTACCGACGTCGGGTCCTTACAAGCCCGAGACGTACCGCTACTGATTCGTCGTTGGACGAACTCAAAAGGCAGGCTTCGGCCTGCCTTTTTTCGTTCAGGCGACTCCGAACACCGTTGGAGGTGGTAGCGTTCGGCTTCGCCGAATCCGGCAATCGGAGATTGCCGGCCCATGAGGCTTCGCCGAATCCGGCAATCGGAGATTGCCGGCCCATGAGGTTACCGTTGGAGCTTGGACAATCAACCAACTTTTCTGTAAGAACACGCGGATTTCCAAGGAGTTCGAATGAAGTGGATGTTGGCTTTGGCACTGATCGCGGCGGCGAGTTGTAGCGACGACGACGCGACGTCGACGCAAGACGACATGGACATTCGCAACGAATTCGACATGGGCGTCCAAGCCGATGTTGCGGTGGACCAAAACACCTCACAGCCCGACGTTTCGGTCACGCCTGACATGGCCGTCGACATGCCGGTCGACATGGACCCCACCGTCTGCCGCGTTCCCGCAGCCGCCAACCGCGTCCGCAAACTCGTGGTCGCTCGCCCGTACGACGACGACGCGAATTCGTCGCCGGTCTACGTGATCCACCAGGTCACGACCGAGGGCGTCATCGAACAGCCTTACACCCAGTTTGAGCTCGGCCGAGCTTTTGATGGCAAAATCCAGTTTACGCCAGACGGCGAGGTTGGTTTTGTGCGGCTCGACGACGGCAAGATTGGCATCTTCCGCATCCTGCCAAATGGCGATGTCGAAGTGATAGAACAAGGCTTTCAAGCCAGCCAATACGCATCCAGCATCCTGATCGATCCCACGGGCGAATACCTCTACATGATCAATTCAGGCTTCCGGAACGTTAACGGCGGCGTTTATCGCGCCAAGATCGACTGCAAGACCGGCGAGCTGACCGACGAGGGCTTGGTCGCGCCGGCGAAACTTGCGTACGGCATGGCGTTCGTCAGCCCCGAACAAGCCTTTGTGGAAGCCGTCGACTTTGGCGACAGCGAAGAACCCAATCATGTGCACGAGATCAGCATCGGCGACACGTTAACGCGCGTCGCCAGTGGATCGGCCTTTACGACCGAGGACGTCGGTCTGGCGGGGTTCGCGCTCTCGAACGACGCCAAATACGCGATCGTCGGGGACGCTGGCTTGTTCAGCAACCACAGCATCAGCGTCGTGTCGTTGACCGGCCAGATTGCACAGGTTCAAAATTTCCCCGTCGTTGATCCGCAGGACGCGGTCTTCTCGCCGTTTGGGAACGCGGCGATCGTGATTTCATCGCAAGGCGACAACATCCAGGTTTATGACGTCAACACAAGCTCGGCTCAGCCTTTGACCTTGCGCGGAAATCTGCAACGCCAAGAGGCCACATTGTTGCCGACCGACGCCGTCATGATCACACGCGGCGACCTGAACGGACATGTGTTCGTCAGCGAAAACGTGGCGATCCGCCGGATCAAGTTCGAGGCCTCGGGCGCGGTGACCGACCTTGGCCTGACGCCAAACGGTGAAGGGCTCTCGGCCATCCCCGGCGCCATCGGCATCCAGCCCTAAATTCGGAGGTATACGTGTCACGCCAGACGCCTAGTAAGGTCCCCACAAACGCTCAGTGGAACGATGCCGACCAAGAGTGGGAGCTCGGTGAGAAAGACCCATTGGGTCGACGCATCGGCGAGTGGCGTTTCTGGCGAGCGGACGGTTCGCTGCTCACGATCGAGCCGCGCGACAAAGGTGGTCGTCTCCATGGCGTATTCCGGCGCTTTCATCCTAACGGCGAGCTCGCGCAACAGGCCAACTACGTGGAAGGACGCTCGCACGGCGTGAGTTTCTGGACGCTTCCAACGTCGGGCGAATGCGACCATGCGTCAGCCTTTGTCTCGAACTTGCCCGGAACGATGAGGATGGACATGCCTTACGACCAGGGTGTTGCACAACCGTTGCACTTCACGCTCTACAACGAGGCCGGGTTAAGGGACCCGATCGCGTTCAGCGACGGGATCGCCATCGACCTTGAACATCAGCTCCACAAACTGGTTGCAGAGACAACGTTGCGGCCCATCGCGGATGCGTTTGACACGAAGAACGGGCAGTCCATCCCCACGGAACCTGGGCGGTGGATCTTTAAGGGCAAAAACCGCGGTGGCTGGGGCATCACCCATTTCCCGCTCGCAGGTGCTGGTCGGGACTACCTGGTCGACGGCGCCGAGCTTGCGCGGGCGTTTACACTCTCGGCGAATAGCTATCATGAGGCGAAAGCGACCGAGCAGACTTTCAAGCCTGCGCTGGTCCTGCCGAGCTTTTCAGAGTCGATGGACGAGGAACGCGCGATTCTTGAGGACTACGGCGAGCTCTTGGCCAAGATCCACGTTCAAACGCCGTCGGGATATGCCTGCAAAGCCATCTCGAAGACATTGAAGGCCATGCACGAAGCCGGTTATCCGAGTGAGCTGATTCGGTTCTATCAACACTTGGGTCCTGCGCATTCGACGACCATAGGCGCGGTGAGCCTGTTGACCGCGAAGGAGCTTATCGCGAACGTCGAGGAAGACGAGGTGCTTGAGTATTTGGCGCAGCGTGGATTTCTGCCGGTGATGTACACATCCGCGGGCAACTGGATCGTCGTCGGAACGCGCGCGGGCTTCACGCACTTCTATGAAGTCGACCACGAAGATGTCGGCACGTATCTGAGCCACAAAGATCTCGATGAAGAGTTGGACTCTGCCTATTTGACGTCATCGTTTCGTGACTTACTCGTGATGTTTTCGAAAGGACGCCTGTTGTCGTCGACCCACGAGGTCAGGACTGGCGCGTGGTACGTGCGTCTTGAGCGGGCTGAGTCGTCAACCTATTGGGAAGGCGCGGTACAGGGCTGTGAGGTGTTAACGCGATACGGAAAGATCGGAAACAAGGGTCGCAAGAGCTGTCGACGAATGGGCGACAACAATGAGGCCTCCGAGCTGCTCGAGACGGCGCTTCGGGAGAAGAAACGAAGTGGCTACTTGGAGACCCTTGACCTGTTTTGAGTTGGCGTGGTCACGCGTGGCTCCTTCCAACGGCACAACCGTGTTCCGAACTGTACAGGCGCAGCGTCCTTGGCTATGCTCTCGCGCCTGAAGATTGGGCCTAACCACAGGTTTTGTATGTCAGTCTCGTTTCATCAGCTTCTCGGTTACGTTGTCGCAGCAGACGCCGGATTTCATGACAGCGCCGAGCTCGGCCAACTGCTTGCCAAGGCCGGCTTTGGCAAGGAACTCGCCGCTTCCGCGCACGACCTCGCCCACAAGGGTGAGGAGCTCTGGAAAAAGTACACGAGCGCCGAAGAAAACCGCATTGGCGACCACAGCGTGCACCTCGCGGTTTCTGAGCTCGAAATGTGGGCACAAACCGCCAAAGCGATTCTGCGCACGAAGCTCGCAGCGGACGTCATCGCGACGGCCATGGGCGCACACATCCACGCCACCGACCACACCACGACCGCCATCGCTCAAGCCTATCGCCTGCTCGCCATGCTTCGCACCGACGAGAAGGTCCAAGGTTGTTTCAAGAACGAGCGCCAGCTGCACGACGTGTCACAGCGCGGATGGGCACTGCTCAAGAAGCTGTTCGCGACCTGCAATACGCGCTTGGACGCGGAAACCCAAAAGGGACAAGCCGTTGCGGCCGAGGTCGAGGCGTACACCGCCAAGCTGCAGCAGTGGGTCGAGAAACTTGCCGCCGCGGCACCGAAGTTGAGCACACATGCGCACCTGCTTGGGTTGCTAGGGTACGTGCCCGAAGGTGTGGGCCGCCCCATCGGTGGAACCGCGTTTGACGTGGTTCTGCACGAGCGCGGACAGGGACAGGTTCCCGATCCCGCCGGTCAAAAGCCGACGTCCGGTTGGTCGATCGGGCGCCAAGGTCGCAACAACGAGAACCTTGGCAAAGGCTGGATTGAGCCTAAGTTCTCGTAGACCTGAGCATCGATTCCTCACGGAATCGGGAGTGCCACATGGAAGAGGACTTCTACAAAATTTTGGGGGTCGCCAAAGACGCCGACGATGCCACGATCAAAAAGGCGTATCGGCAGATTGCGCGCGAGAACCATCCCGACCTGAATCCTGACGACAAAGTCCGCGAAGACCGCTTCAAATCAGCCTCGGCGGCCTTCGAAGTGTTGAGCGACCCCGAACGACGCAAGCTCTACGACGAGTTCGGGTCGGTAGGATTGCGCGAAGGCTTCAATGCCGAACAGGCCCGCGAATACAAACGTTGGCAGAGCTCGGGCGGTGGACGCGGTCCGGGGCAATACCAGACAAACGCGAATTTCGAAGACCTATTTGGCAACATCTTTGGCGGCCGAAGCCCCTTTGATACCAGCGACTATTCGAATTTCGGTGGGTTTTATACGGGGCCGATGAAGGGCCAAGACATCGAAGCCACCCTCGACCTGGACTTCATGACGGCGGTGCAAGGCGGCGAGCTCGAATTGAGCCTGGGCGGCCGAAAAATCAAGGTGCGCATCCCAGCCGGCGCCGACGACGGTGAGCGCCTACGCCTGAAGGGTCAGGGCCAACCCGCACCTGCACAGGCCCCCAAAGGCACCGCGGGCGACCTGATCCTGTCGCTGCGCGTCGCGCCTCATCCCCACCTGCACCGCGACGGCTTGGACTTGTTGTTGGACTTTCCGGTCACGATGCCCGAAGCCATCACGGGCGCGAAGCTCGAAGTGCCCACACCACACGGTGGCTTCAACGTGTCGATCCCTCCGGGTGTCAACTCGGGCGCGAAATTGCGGCTGCGCGAGAAAGGCGTCCATCGCGGCAAGAAGAAAGGCGATTTCTACGTCGTCATCCAGATCCAAGCCCCCGATGAGATCACCGACGAGACCAAAGCGCTCGCCGAAAAACTCACCGAAGCGTATTCGCGCGACGTGCGCGCTGACCTAGAACTGTAACTCATCATTACGTTCAAATCCATTTCAGTCAGGTTTGGAGACGTCGAGTACAACGACGTCGATCTTTCCTTTGAGGCTGTCCGGAAGCTCGTTCGACAGATGAAGTCCCAAGTCTTCCGCACTCGCAAATTTGTGCTTCCTTCGGCCTGCTACCATTTCACTCCGCCCAAACCAAAGGACCAAATAAACTCCTTGATCTGCAGCATCGGGATGGCAGAGGTAACGCTTGTGAAGCTGTTCCGTCGCGGCCGTGCAAAGGTCTTTGTGCCATTGCCCCTTAACCTCAACGAACAAGCTGATGCTCCTTCCCTGAAAAGTCTTGGTGAAGGTGATATCGCAACGATTTCGATTGACGGTCATTCTCTCAATGTTGACGGCAACCCCTTGCCTCGCAAAAACCGGGGCCAACCGGCTAGCAATCTCCTCCGAGCATCGGTTTTCATCGACACGTTCATTGTTGTCGAAGAAGTTCCTCCAGTAGTTGTACTCGCTGCCGCGAATCTCGCGTTGAAAATTGCTTAATTGATCCATAACAGCGGCACGCAGGTCTTCGACCGTCACAATACTGTAGTTGTCAAGGAATTCGACCACCGCTTGCCAGCTAGGGATCGTAACGGAATTCGCGGCAAGAGTTTGATTGGCTTCGAATTGAATGTGTAGAAGTGTTTCACGAAAACACCGAAAAGATTCGTCCATCAACAGAGAATCCAACCGTGGGAGTGCGACCGCTGGATCGCATAGCCGCATCGACCAGATTAGGGATTTGAGAAACCTGAACGCTTGCTCCTCTTTGGGCGAAGAACTGCCAAAGCTATTCGGTAACGTCACCTCGGGCCAATGGGGAGGTATGTTCATGGACCCACTCAACACGCTCGACCGAAAGATTCGGCCATGGACTCGGGTAGTGGGAAAAGTGTGGATCCACGGCCTCTCTGATCCAAAACAAATGGTCAGGCGACGACGCCAAATGCGAAAGAGCAGCACTTTCTTGAATTGCTTCGGCATAATACAAATGTGCGATCGCCCAAAATGTACGCACTCAGAGCCGCTCCTCTACCACCGACGGACTTTCGGACGCAAATCTGAGGGCTCACAGGGAAATGTAGCTCGATTTTTGCACTAACAACTTGACGAATCATTTCGGGGGTACAGTTCGTCTGGATGATAGAGAACAGTTGTTTCGTAGTTTCGAGTTGCAGGTCTGGAAAGTTGGAGATCCACTCCACTGCAAGTTTAGCCCTCAAGGGGTGAAAGCAATCGAAACGATTTAGCCACAGAACTGGCGGATACCGTTTGTTGGCTTGAAGTTGCGGCTCGACATAAGCCCTCAAAAAATCCTCCGACTTCTCAAGGGTGTCGAACAGTCGAGCAATGACCAAGTCGTTCAGGATCTTACGTTCGTCACTCGATACACCCTCGGGGTAACAATCCACCCGCGTCATCAGTGCCTGCAACACCATGTCAGACAACTCGCCAAGGTCCTCTTCAAGTCGAAGCCAAGCTACCGCTGCGGCGTGCACCCAAAGCATAGCATTGGTCGTTTTGCCTTCGACGGCATACTGCGCAAGTCCAGCAAGATTGGGAACATAACTCTCAAGTCGGGGCAGCGCGCTCCGCAGCACTTTCAGCGGCAAAGTCATGTCATCAAACACCTTCCATTCTTCATCATCAGGCCTATCACCGTGCAGAACGTGGTTGGCGAATACCGAAATCCACGCTTCATTCTCGCCTGTTACGATCTTCTTTTGATTTTCCTCAAAGAACCGTTGATTCAGCCCACGAATCTTAGCGCTTCTCGACGCCCGTTGTTTCGCCCGGTTTGGCCTACGCCCAAAGCGTCGAAACCAAACCATGTTCTCGGCTTTGCGTTGCCTTTTTAGAACCTGCCAGCGGGCGAGGAGTGAGACGTGGTCGCGCGCTTGTTGCTTCATATGAATACGCAAAGGACGGTCTGCCTCGAAGTGGGTGTCGGGTATCAGTTTCATCCATGTATCCCAATCTCCCTGTTCTACAAAGCGGTTGGAAAGATGTTCACGGTCACCATTGCGCGGGCGAATCCCTGAATGCCGGCCAACACCCAAGTGAAAGAGCGGACGCCTATTCTCCGCGATAGCTTTGGATACAAGCTCCGCCTGGACAGCTCGACGTAGTGCGACATCTTCCTGCAAACGGCAAACAGATGCACTCCGTTGGGGCGGAAGTTCTCGCTGAAACCGCATGGGTTGGATGAATCGAGCGAGTGTCGCAGGGTCGCATACCGGCGTATTCTCGACATACACGTCCAAAACTCGACAAAGATCTTTGCTGAAAGCTATGTCGCACTCACATCGAAAACCTTCCTGTCCGCAATGGCAACTGTAGCTGTCTTGCAATCGTTCCAAAATGGACATGAGTTCGGACGTTGAGAGTGTTCGGACCACGTGCCACACAAGTTCGAATGACTCATCGTGAGATGACCAATGCCACTGGGGAGTTGGCTTGATAATCTGGAACACCTGATCGACGGTCGGATTACTGAAATTTGTGCTCGCAAGGTGTGCGGCAAGCGAATACCCCGCCGCCGACCGAAGATTGAGGAGGTCCGCGAAGATCCTCTCCAAGTTACAACTCTCAATTTTTCCCAATGCACGGACGGCTAACTTTCGGAGCGTTAGGTCTTCTCTCTCATTTAGCGCCATGGCGATCAGGGTGCCCGAAGTCGACTGTTGCTCAGACTCGATAAGCACTTCAAGGAGTAACCCTCGAAGTTGTTGGGGTCTCGCAGTATCGGCGAGATACTCATTAACCAAACCTGAATCCAATTGTGTGATCTGCGCGGAAAAGACTCGCCACACATCCTCGTTTCGGAAGTAAGGGTTGCGGTCGGCAAGGTCTGCTAACGACCGTAATAGCTCCCTTGTTTCGCCGGGGCCAAGTCGCGCAGCGTCTCCGTCAGTCAACACATCGTATGGGGCAAGTTTTACCATTGCCTTTTGCGTTTCACTCGAGCCGATCGAGCCCAACCAACCCGCCAAACCCCTGAGATCTGGGCGAACGATATTATTGGGTGCCACGAGCGCGAGAACTCGAGTCAAAGAAAGCTCATCTCGAGGGTCGCGGATTCGACCGGCGAGGTATTGCGCTGCGCCATGCTCAGCGACAGTCCGGTGTATCGGTTCATGACAGTCGGGATCTCCCGACAGCCGGAAAAGGCTAGTCTCTAGAATCTCACGTTCGTCGAAATCACAGCTGCGCAACAACGACCTAATATATGGGGACGCAATTGGCATTGAATCGTGCGCAGAGACCTCGGAAGCCGCCACAACCCCGGAGTTAGATAAGAGCAGTTTCGCAAAAATCTCGTTCGCCGCAGCTATCTTTTTCTCGGACGGTATAGGGGTCCGACCGCTCGTCAGCGCCTGTGCGGCGTTTCTTGAGGCGAGGTCGAACGCCGCCGACTTAGTCTGGAACGAACCCTGGCCAGATGCGCGGATTAGCAATTTTAGAAGTTGTGGGTTTCCCAGCAATGGACCCAACCCCACGTTGTAAATGTTCCGGCGAAAGACTTCAAACTCACCATTTGGCTGCTCAGCAAGATAGAATCTCTTCTGCTCGTCGAATCCGAACGGAAGGAGTGAAAGTAGGGCCGGCTTCCGGCCGAAACTGCGCCTGCAATATTCGCTTATGTCACTCGTCCAGCAACTGCTGCGCATGGCAAGCAAAATGAACGGTGCCTTTGACTCCCCGAGTCTATCAATCAGTCTCTCCAAATCCCCATGGCTGCGAATCGCAACCTCATCCAAGCCGTCGACAATGAACTCATCATCTGTCGTCGAACGGTTCATCAGTTGTCGGGCGTGAATAGAGGAATGGCCTCGATGCCGAGCAACTTCTGTCAAGAAGGACGATTTTCCCGTCCCCGGCTCACCGATCACCACAAACACTCCAGTTGCGGTGCACCAATCTTCCGGGATTTCCTCGCCCGGCAAAGTTTGGAACTTTCGTGGGATGAAATGGGAGGGCGAATTCACGATGTCTCCAAAGAGCAAGGTAAGATAGGGAGTAACCTACGAGAGGAAACCCGTGGGCGAAAAATTAAACATAGCGCTATCAGGAACCGAGAAAAATGTGATTCGATAACTGATTCTGCCCACACACATTTATTTCTTGGAGCGGGGAAGTCCTTCTGTGCAGTGCGATGGATTGCGGCCTTTCGACCTCTCCGACCTCTTGGCATAAACAAGGAAACGCGAGCCACCACGCTTCCCTGGATTCTTCATCCTTCGGGAAAGTCGAGTATCCCACCCTTTTTCTCTCATGCGATTTGGCCGAACAACCTGTCCGGCTTCGGCCATCGGATACCAGAATCTTCCGTTAGATTTCGTGGACGTTCAGCCTCGGGCGTTCTCTCATCACGCAAGGTGCTGCGAGAGCTGGGCGAGGTCGGCGTCGATCGTCTTGGCGTTCGAGGGACGCGCCAACAATTCGGCCAATGCAGGCGGCACGGCGACTTCGTGGCCCACCAACGGTTCGACGACGGTTTCGAATTTTGCGGGATGGGCGGTCGCCACGGCGATCCAATGCTCGCCGCCGAGGTCTTCGCGCGCGGCCATCGCACACGCCGTGTGCGGGCAAAATGTCTGGCCCCACTTGTCCTCGCCGGCCTGAATTGTGGCCTGGATGCGGGCGTCGTCGATGGAGACTGCACGCATCCAATCGGGCGGGGTCGGGTACAGATGGATCAGGCGCTCCATGTTGCTTGGCGCACCGACGTCCATCGCGTTGGCAAGGGTTGCGACCGTGGTGGTCGGTTCGTATTTGCCCGATTTAAGCCACGAAACAAGCGGTCGATTCGCGTTGGCGGCAAACACGATTTCACGCACGGGGAAGCCCATGTTCTTGGCCCAAACCGCGGCGGTCGCGTTGCCGACGTTGCCGCTTGGGATGATGAATCCTGGCGCCACACCGTGCCGCGCTTGGTACCAAAGCGAGGACGCCGCGTAGTAGGTCATTTGTGGCAAAAGCCGGCCGATGTTGATGCTGTTGGCCGACGACAACCGAAAACGTGCGTTCCAACCCGGGTCCGCGAACGCCTGTTTGACCAGGCGCTGGCAGTCGTCGAACACGCCGCGCACGGCAAAGGTCGTGATGTTGTCGCCCCAACATCCCAGCTGATGGGCCTGTCGAGCCGAAACTTTGCCTTCGGGGTACAGCACAACCACATTGACGTTGGGTTTGCGCCAAAACGCTGCGGCGACCGCCCCACCCGTATCGCCCGACGTCGCCACCAAAATCGTCAACGGATCAGGACTTCCGGTCTCAAGCCGCGACATCGCGCTGGCTAAAAATCGTGCGCCAAAATCCTTGAACGCAGCCGAAGGTCCGTGAAACAGCTCAAGCAAGCTGGTCGTGTGGCCAAGGTCGACCAACGGCACCGGGAAATCGAACGCTTCGTCGATGATCGCGGCCATCTGATGTTCAAGGATGTCCCCTTCAAAAAACGGAGCGACGGCCATTTTTGCGATCTCTTGGAACGCCGATTCGTCCGCATCGCCGGTCGCAAACACGGGCATTTCCGCGGGCACGTAAAGACCACCGTCGGGCGCTAGTCCTTGGCGTAGGGCGTCGGCCAAGCCCAGTTCTGGGGCATTTCCACGTGTGCTTTTGAACTTCATGCGATGATCCTTGCTCCCGGGGCACCAAGCGGCGACACAAACGACTGAACGTCGACCAACCCATCAAAAACGCCTGCACACGCTGCACGCACGCCTTCGGCGTGCTCGGCGGTTGCCAACGCAAACATCGTCGGGCCAGAACCCGAGATCGAAAACGACAGCGCACCGTTGCCAAGTGCCGCGTTGCGAACCGCATCAAAGTGAGGAATCAGCGAACTTCGGTAAGGCTGCACGAGCACATCCTCGCACGCGTCCGCAAAACCTTCCCAATCGCCCTCATAAGCCGCACAAACCATCCGTGTCAGGTTAGCCGTCTGCTGCACCACCAATCCCCGCTCGAACGCGTCTGGGAGCACCTGGCGAGCCATGCGAGTGTCAACACGAACACTCGGGTGAACGAGCACCACGTGTAGCTCGGGCAACAAGGGCAGCGCCCGAACCTCGATGCCGTGGCTCAAAACCTTGGCGAACGTAAAACCACCCCACAGGCACGGCGCCGCGTTGTCGGGATGCGCGTCTCCGCTGGCCACCGACTCGCCGATGAGGGCGTAGCGCAGCATGTCGTGATTCGACAGTCCCAAACCAAGCGCTGCATTTGCCGCGACGATGCCGCCGACCGCGCTGGCGGCGGACCCACCAAGGCCGGAGCCAATGGGGATGCCCTTGGTGATGTTGACCTGCAGACCGTGATGGAGCGAGTGGTCGGCCAACAATTGCAACAGACCCGCCGTCGCGGTGTTTTGCGCAGGATCGGTCGAGATGACCTCGGAACCCGGCCCGTGCATCTGCACCGAAATGCCGGCTTCCTGGCGAGTGGCGACGGTGACCTCGTCGCCGCGACCAGCCACGGCAAAGCCCAGAATATCAAAGCCGGGACCGACGTTTGCGACGGTCGCTGGGGCAAAAGCCGTCGCTTTCAAATCGAGGCCCCAAGGTATTGCGTCAGGCGCAACAGGTCTGCAAAAGCGCCCCCGGCGGTGACTTCGGGACCAGCGCCGGGCCCTTGGACCACGAGCGGATTTTGGCGGTAACGCGAGGTCGTGAATTGTACGATGTTGTCGGTCAACTGAATGCGGGCAAATGCATGCGTCGCCGGGTAACGACGCAACGCCACCTGCGCACGCCCGTCACGACCGATCACACCCACGTAACGCAGCACCTCGCCGGCGGTTTTGCCTCGGCCAAGAGCTTGGCCATGGCGTCATCGACGCTCGACAATTTTTCCATGAATGCTTGAGCGGTGCCGTCGCGTAATTCTGCTGGCACGAGGCTTTCGACCTCGACCTGCGACAATTCGAGCGACAGTCCAATTTCGCGCGCCAAAATGACCAATTTTCGCGCGACGTCGGTGCCTGAAAGGTCATCGCGAGGATCAGGCTCGGTATAGCCTTTGGCCTTGGCGTCACGCACGATTTCCGAAAACGGAACTGTCCCGTCGTAGGCGTTAAACAGGTACGAAAGCGTACCCGACAAAATGCCCTCGATTTGATGAACTTCGTCACCGGTTTGAATCAAATCGTGCAACGTCTGAATGATGGGAAGCCCCGCACCCACGGTGGTTTCGTACAGATAATGAACGCCACGATTTCGACAAATTTCGTGTAATTCTTCGTAGTAATTAAATGCGATGGAGTTCGCTTTTTTATTCGGCGTAATGACGTGAATTCCAAGCCTGAGCCATTTTGCGTATTCACGCGCGACCGTCTCGCTCGACGTGCAGTCGATGATGACCGAATGCGGCACAGCGGGCGTTTTGATGTGGGCGGCAAACGCGTCCAAATCCATTTTTCCTGCACCTTCAAGGGCGCGTTCCCACGTGTCCAATTCGACCGATTGTTCCGCGAGCACCATGTGTTTGGAATTGGCGATTCCGCGCACACGCAGGTCGATTTTGAACTGTTCCGACAGACGCGCCGCTTGCTCCCGCAATTGCGTCAACAAGGTCGATCCCACGACTCCCGGTCCAATGATGCCGATCGAGAGCGTCTGGTTTGACAGGTAAAATCCCGAATGCACGGCACGCAGCGCGCGCTGAGCGTCTGCGCTGTCGATGACGATCGAGATGTTGCGCTCTGACGACCCCTGCGCCACGGCGCGGATGTTGATGCCGGCATTGCCAAGCGAACCGAAAAATTTCGCGGCGACGCCTGGCGTTCCGGCCATTCGGTCACCGACCACAGCCAATACAGTGCATCCCGTGTGCACATCCACGGTCTGAATTTGTCCGTGATGCCGCTCGGCAAAAAACGCTTCCTCGACCGCGTGACGGGCGGCTTCGGCGTGGCGGTCAGGGACCACAAAACAGATCGAGTGTTCGGAGCTGCCCTGCGAGATCATGACCACGGAAACACCGGCTTCCCGCAAGGCCCCAAAAAGGCGGCTTGCAATGCCGGGCACCCCGATCATCGACGTCCCTTCGACGTTGACCAACGCCATCTCGTCGACGGTAGCGATGCCTTTGACCGTAAACGTACCGGACGTCTTTTCGCTGATAATCGTGCCCGGGCGCTCGGCCGCGAACGTGTTCTTGATGACGATGGGGATGTTGCGCCGAACCGCGGGTGCCATCGTGCTTGGGTGAATGACCTTCGCGCCAAAATACGCGAGCTCCATCGCTTCGTTGTACGACACTGCGTCCAACACCAACGCATCGGGCACCAAGCGCGGATTGGCGCTCATGACGCCGTCGACATCGGTCCAGATGAGGATTTCCTTGGCGTCCAAAAGCGCGCCAAAAATCGAGGCAGAGTAGTCGCTGCCGTTTCGCCCTAGCGTCGTGCTGACGCCGTCCGCGCCAGTCGCGACGAAACCCGTGATCACGACGATGGACGCGGTGTGTTCGCCAAACCAAGTTTGTGCGGCTTTTTCCGAGGTCTCCCAATTGACCAACACCGCAGGCCCCGGGTGTAGATGCACGACTTCGCGGGCGTCCAACCAGGTCACGTCGTGGCCAAGCTCGGCCAAGTGCCCGTTGAGCAACTGCGCCGACCAGATTTCGCCGAACCCCGACACGAGGTCGAGGGCGTGGTGTGGCACGGTCTTGAGGAGCCAGATCGCGCGCAAAAGATCCTCGATGTCGTCGAAGTCCTTCTCGACCTGCGCCACCAACGCCGAAGCGCGTTCACCCGACATCAGCTCGCCGACGGTCTCGATGTGCTTGAGGCGCAACTTCCGAAGTTCGGTGGCAAATGCGGCATCACGATGGCTTGCAAGCTCGACGAGCGCGATGAGCGCGTTTGTGACGCCGGACATGGCGGATACCACAACCCCTTGGCGTTGCTCAGGTTTTGCTGCGTCCAGCACGATCCTAGCGACGTTTCGATAACGCTCTGCGTTCGCGACGCTGGTTCCACCAAATTTATGAACGATCCACATCCGTGCGCTCCTTCAAAATAGCGGCTTAAGAAAGCACAGAATTGGCTCCCGGTCGAGATGGCAGCGTTGGTGGCTGATGAACTTGCCACTGGCCAGTGCGGGATCGGAAGATCGATCTTCCGATGAAGCTCGCCTCGACCGCGTGGTTTGTGATCGAGATCGTGTTTCGCCCCCTGATTTGGCGACGATCCGGGGTTGTGCGTGAAACGGCCAGTTTTGGCATGGCATCTGCACAGTTAGGGGGCATGATTGAAAAACGACACATATTGGCGACCGCAATCACGTTTGTCGCCCTGCTCTTTACGGCCGCGTGCGCCGACGATTCCGCCCAAGAGATTCACGACGGCGCCGATGACGCGTTCTTGGTGTCTGGCAAGGCCGACGTTCCAAACACGATCCATGAGAACACGCCCGAAGCCCGCGCAATTCTTCGTGTCGTCAACACCTACAGCCGTCACAAGCTGATCGAGAAGACCGACCTCTACTGGCGCAGCGCCGCCGAAATCACGGATTTCCGCGAAGGCCCAGATGGCAAGATTGGAACCGACGATGACCGCGTGGTGTTCACGCTCTCCGAGCTCGACGCCGTACCTTACGTGGGCAAGACGGCCTTCCAACGGCTGCGACGCTACGTCAACGAGAACGACCTGATCATCTGGGACGAAGTAAAGATATCGAACGAGATTCCCGAGCAGGTAGAAACGCTGACGTCGACGTTGGTTCGGCAAGAAATCGCGCCGAAGGGCCGCATCGAGATTCCCCTGACCGGTGTTCAAGGCGACCGCTTGTTGCTCATGCTCCGCAAGATCTCGGATGCCCGCTGGAATCCCAAACTTAGTATTCGCGACCGCGATGGAAAGGTCCTGACCGCGGTCAATCCGTGGGGAACGGCGGACGCTCGAATTCCGCAGCTGAACGATGAAATCGGTCGCGGTTGGGAAATCGGTGAAGTCACCGACCTTGTGGTCGTGTTGGAAAACACCAACGACGTCGCCGGACAGTTCGAGTTTTCGCTCGATTGCGTTGGCGGCCCTTGTTACGCAGACAAAGCACCCCATCGCGTCACCGAGGACGAGATTCTGTCCTTGCACGACGACGCACTGCGCGCGGCCTTGGTCGAGGTGCATCAGGAGTCGCACCTGCGCATTTCGTATTACGACGCCCGCATGGAGATGTTCTCGTCGCTGGACAACGTCAACGGTCAGGTCGAGTGCGTTTACACCCACACGTGGGTGCAGACAGACAAGATTCCTTCGAACCTGAAGATGAACGCCGAGCACACCTGGCCCCAGTCGATGGGCGCGGTCGATGGCGCGGCGCGCTCGGACCTGCATCACATCTTCCCCGTCACAAGCCTCGTCAATTCGACCCGTGGTAACGCGCCGTATTGCGATGTCGTCGAGGTCATTCGCGAGGTCGACGGAGCGCTGCTTGGGTACGACGAAAACGGCAAACGCTGTTTCGAGCCCGCAGATTCGCACAAGGGCAACGCCGCGCGTGCGATGTTCTACTTCGCGACGATCTATCAGCAGCCCATCGCGGACGACGAAGAAGCACTGCTGCGCAAGTGGGCCAGCCAAGACCCCATCGACGCCCCCGAGCGCATCCGCGCAGAACGCATCGAAGTGTTCCAAGGCTCGGTCCAGCCGTTCATAAAGTGGCCTCAACTCTTGGGCCAGATTCAAAACTTCTAAATATTCGGCGAAGCCGAACACCTTGGGGTTTCTTTTGGGCTGCGCCCATCGGCAATCAGGAGATTGCCGACCCGTGCTCTGAGACAACCCATTTGATTAGTGTCGTCGCACACGAATTGCTACAATCCCACGAGCACCGCTGTATCGGCGGTGGAATGATTCCAGACCCGCCGTGCGGGAGTTTATTGATGAAATGGTTGATGATTTTGGCGGCGCTCAGTGTCGTCTCGTGTTCTTCGGACCCCAACTGCAGCAGCGACAGCGACTGTTTTCAGTCCGAGATTTGTGCTTCGGGCCAGTGCACTCAGGGTGTGCGCTCCGATGCAGGTGTGACACCCGACATGGGCACCACGCCGGACACATCGACGTTGCAAGACGTATCGGTGGCCGACGACGGCGTCACAACCCCTGACATGACGGTGGCGGACATGACCCCCGATGTTGCCTTGCAGGCGTGTGAGGTCGATCGCTTGACCAGCACCTGCACCGACGACACCTACGAGCCCAACAATTCGTGGATCGACGGTGAGCGATTGTCGGCCATGTACGCCGGCTGCCCCACCACGAGCACCTTTGTGCCGCTTGATCTTCAGATTGATGCCACGAAGTGCGCACGCGACGTCGAGGACTGGTATTACATCGACTTCTATCCGTGCGTGAATAACGACATCGAGATCGTGTGGACCCTGACGCTCGACGATCAATGTTCGCCCGATCTGTTCGAGTTCGACAGCCTCAGCTTCGACTGCGGCCCCGAGGCGACATGCACGAAGACCACTGGGGCCGGTGAAATTCGCATCAACGTACCTCAGACCGGACTTCGACAATCGCAGCTTTCATACATCGCATTAAAGAAGTTGGCCGAGAATTTCCAAGCGAATTACTCGCTTCGTGTGCAGGTCATTCAGAAATGAAAACACACATCCTCGTCACTCTTTTTTCGTTAAGCCTGTTGAGCTGTGGCAGCGACCCAGACTGCTCGACCTCGAAGGACTGTTTTCGTTCTGAAACCTGCGTGGACGGATTGTGTGTCGAGCTCGACAGCAACAACACGAACCCAAACAATGTTACCTCGAACAACACAAACCCAAACAACACGAACCCAAACAACGTCACCCCCAACAACACCTCGTCGAATAATACAGCCAGCACGTACGCCGCTCTAAAAGAGCAGTATCCCGATTCCGCATGTTTGGTTCGGGCGCTCGACGCGATGTGCAAGGTCCCCGACGACAACGAATCGTTCTACGACTATTTGATGAGCGGCAACGGGGCGGGCGGCTGCAAAGCCGGCGACCAATCCAACCCCATCGACTTCACGAATTCGCTTGAGATGTGCGCGACCGAGACCATCGACCGCTACCAAACGAATCTCTACCCGTGCGATAGCCGCTCGTTCATCCTCGAAGTATTTGTGACCCCGAAGGTCAAGTGTGATCCCGACTTGTTCGAGATCAACGTCTACACGGCAGGCATGGACTGCAGCCAACAAAGCGACGATTTTCGTTGCATGTGGGAGAACGGAACATTCCACGTTCAAGCCGTTGTCCCGCCAAGTGGTTCCATTGGAATTGCCAACGTCGAGATCAAATCCAAGTACGCGAATGTCATTCAATTTGATTACGATTTGAGATTTTTAACGCGAGATTGAACATGAAAAAATGGATGGTTTTTTTGGCCGCGGTGGCCTCGGGCTGCAGCGGGGATCCAGCGGCAGACTGCACAAGCACAGACGATTGTTTCGCCGAGGAAGTATGCGTTGCAGGCACGTGCCAAATGCCGTCAGGCACGAACAATACAACGAATAATTCGACCAACAATTCGACGAATAACTTCTCGAATAACACGAGCAATAATTCCTCGAATAACGCGACCAATAATACGACGACCCCGACCAACAACTCGACGAACAATTCGACCAACAATTCGACCAACAATTCGACGAATAATTCGACGAACAACATGACTGCGGGTGTGTGCACTGTTGATCAGTTTGCGAGCTGTGATGACCCACTCGAGGCCGACGGACGCAACGACACGTGGGCGGACGCCGACCGACCCGGCAGTTCTTACGGCTGTCCGTCGGGCGACAACGTCGTGCCACAGATGTACACGGTCGAAGGCCAAATCTGTGGCCGGGAACCTGGTGACTGGTACGGCCAGATTGTCATCCCGTGCGACACGTTGACCCTTGTCGCCGTGGTCAAAGCCACGCCGCTCGCCGCGTGCGAACAGTCCGAGTGGGAGTTCAAATTCAACCGCGGTGGCGCATCGATCGACTGCTCGGACCCGCTGATTGAGTGCTTGGAAGACGGCAGCTCCAAAATCATTCGTTGGACGATTCCCCCGAGCAATTCGATTTCTTCGTATTACTACGGGATTACAAACCCCGGCTCCGCACAGCTCCCCTACAAGATCGAGTTCTCCATCGAGTAGGCGCCGTTCGGCTTCGCTGAATCCGGCAACCCATCTATCTCAACCAAAGACTGTCGGCTTGCCGCGAAACCGCACAGGAAGTAGAACCGTTGCGACTCGATTGGGTGTAAAGATGCGACTTGTCTCAAAATCGTGGTTGTTGGTGTTGCTGGCGTTGCAACTTGCCGCTGGGCCGGTATGGGCGCAGACGCACGCATTCGAGGATTTGACCCCCGAG
The DNA here is from genome assembly GCA_041390025.1 of bacterium. GTDB lineage: Bacteria > Myxococcota_A > Bradymonadia > Bradymonadales > Bradymonadaceae > JBFFMO01. The sequence continues at coordinate 61,001 of JAWKQR010000014.1, read as the reverse complement.
CAAAAACAATCGCTCGCCAAGCTCGTCGACACGGGCAAAGCGGAATACGACGTCGGCAATTTTGAGGCGTCGCTCGAAAGCTTTCAGCGCGCTTACGACATCTATCGCCACCCCGACATCTTGTACCGTATGGGGTTGTGTTACGAGCGTCTCGGCGAGGATGCGGCGGCGGTTCGTCACTACCGTCAGTTCCTCGAAGAAGTACCCGACGCGCCCGAGCGACCGCGGATCGAAAAGACCATCGACATCATCGAATCGCGTATCTCGCGCAGTGAAATCAAGATTAGCACCGATCCTGAAGGCGCCGTCGTTTACATCGACGACCGCGCCAATGGCGTAGCAGGGTATACGCCAACGTCGTTGCCTATCTCGCCAGGAAACTACCGCGTCATCGTCGCCAAAGACGGCTACGAAGACGTCGAAGAACTCGTGACCGTCGAGAGCGGGCAGACCTTGCAGTTGCGCTATCAACTCACAAGTTTGACCGTGGTCAAAGCCAAGAGTCCCGTGCCGCAAGAGAATCCCAACACCCCCAAGGTTGTGGCGTTGGTCGCGCTCGGTGCAGCATCCGGCGTGGCTTCCGCGCTGTTTTTCAGCGGCTATGTCACCGCGTCTGACGAGCTCGAAGCGCTCGACCGAAAACGCTCGGTCGACAAGGAATCTGTGACTCGGCAGGAGTACGACGACACCGAATCGTCGAAGTTTACCAACCTAACGCTGGGTGTGGTCACGGCCGGTGTTGCGGTCGGCGCGTTGGTGTGGGCTTACATCTTGTGGAGCGACTCGCCCACTCAAGTCGCGAGCCCGGTCATCGGCTGGCAGGACGGTCCGCAAGCGGGTGTCCAATGGACGTGGTAGGCGGCGGATTCGCCCGATTTTTGTACGTACCCGAAGACGGCACTCGATTTTCGTCGCAGGTCGCCGCATCGCTCGAAGACGCTCTGCGCGAGGCCGGATTTGCGACGGGGCCAGATGGTGACGGCGTGGCGTGGCAACCTTTTCGTCCTGCAGGCGCGCTTTCACGCTACGCCGAAGGTCTCGGGCTTGTGTACCCGACCATCGAGGTTGAGTGGTACGACGACCCGCATCAGATCTGCGATCCCTATCTGTCGCCGCGCGGCCCGTGGAGCCGCTGTCCCGATTGCGGGCGCTTGGTCCCCACCCACGGCACGATCCTAACCGCGGATGACGAGCTCGTCACGGTGACACAATGCGCATCATGCGGCGCGGATTTTGACAGTTGGACCTGGGAACACGCACCGTCACGCACGCTCTTCGAGACCCGATTGGTCGTGGCGCTTGTCGCCGACCACGCGCGTTCGACCCGCCCCACATTTCGGCAGGGCTGCAAGGAGTTCGTGCACTGTGTCGAAGAGGTCGTCGGCGCGGCCTTCAAAGAAATGTTGGTGCGCGGCTAGTTCTCGATATCCAAGAACACCGCCACGTCTTGGTCGCGCACGGTCACGTTGCGCACGCGCATCGCGTGGGGAGAAACCAACGGCAACGGGAACACAAACTGATCCTGTAAAAAGAGCAGAACCGCGCGTTTGGCCCAGGGCAACACAATGTCCGGTCCAAGGGGTGCCGTCAGCCAATCCGAGGTCAGGTCGGCCGACGTGATGTTCAACGCATCGATCGTGGTCGAGATTTGGCCCACCTCCCCAACCTGAGGACGAAGCGTAGCCTGCGCCGTGGTGACCAACCGCAGAATCCGCACGTTCGTGCCTTGGACATCCGCGTACACATCGATCACAAAATCGCGCCAGCTGATGACAAAATCGTTGGTCTGGGGCCTCAAGATCAAACTCGGCAGCGCGCCGGGCGCCGACGATGCGCGAACCCACGGACCCACGCTTAGCCAATCGAGGCCAAGCGCATCGAGGCCGATGTCGTCCACCGCGATAAGTTCGGCGTTGTCTTCTGGGCGGCGGCTGTCCTCGAGCCCTTGGCACAAGAACCCGCTCAGGGCCAGTGTCTCGGCCATTTGCTGAAGGGTCGGGGCAGATACGGCCAACGCGAGGTCGGCGTTGGCGGCCTCAAGCTCAGCGGGAGAAATCGGCTCCGTGGCGCTGGGTTGAGCTGGGTTAACCTCAATCGGCGGCGCACACGTGGCGCGCTGCGCGATCATGCCGATGCCCAACTCAGCCGATAGCCCGTCGCTTGCCAGTGTTACGTTGTTCGAGCGCTGGGTGACGGCAAAGCCGCCCCGACGGTTGTCAAAGACGCTGACCCTTCGCAAGGAAACCGAATCGTCAAGAATGCCGGTGACCTCGAAGGGACGAACCGTGAGGTTCTGCGCGCCCGATGCCAACAGAGCATCGCGTGTGTAGGTCTCGATCAACGACGCCAACGTTTGGCTGCTGCTGCTGCGTGCCGTGCCATCGACCGCACATGGGCCAACCTTAGTGACGGTGGCTGCCGACGTTGTCGCCGCGGGTTGTCCCGACGCAGCCAACACGACGCCTGTGTCTATGGTTGCTTCCACGGCCGAATCGAGTGTGGCCGACGCCATCTGCACCTGAAAACGACAGATTTCTAAGTCTTCGGCGGTGCGCACACGCACCGGAACGACAAGCGACACATTGCGAAACTCGTTCGTCACGCGAAACCGGTCGACGTCGAATGCGCCGGTTCGCGACGCCACGGGAATCGTGGTCGACACGGGGCCTATCTCCCACTGCGATGACGTCGCAGGGACCACACGTACGGCGGCATCGAGCGCAAAACCGTCGGGCGCTTCCACCTCGTAGATGCGAGTGAGTCCTTCGGCGCCAATCAGTACCCTCGCCGCGAGTGGCTGGGGTGTCGGCTTCTGGGCCCCGGAATCGCCTAGCGTGACGGCCTGGCAACCGGCCAACAGCAGCATTAGCCCTAGTCGCTTCATTCCCACACCTGCACAAACGACGAGCCGCTCATCCTGCCCGGAACCATTTGTTCACCGGAGATCAACCGACCTTGGGCGAGCTCGACTAGGCCGGCGTGGAACCCGACGATGCCCTCGCTTGCGACTGTGCGCTGGACCCAGCGCGTGCCCTCCTGGGGGCGTTGTGCGAGCCGGAGTGAGGCGTTGGATTGGTTCATGTACACGATGGTGGGTGCGCCCCGACTGTCAAAGTCCAGATGGGCCCATGCGCCGACGAGGTCTTTACGTTGGTTGGCGTTCTGGTCGATCTCGAACCCGTCGTCGACGGTCTCGATGACAAACGACAGGCTGGACGCGCTGACGTACTTGAGGGTTCCACGCAGCTCGTCGACGTAAGCGATGCCAACATTCCCCGACGGTCCGACCGCCATCGTCGACCAACCGCCCGTTCGCCCACGTTGCGTGACGGGGGAAGCGTCGATCGCGCCGGTGTCGACCACGTCCACGCTCCAACCCGTCCCGACCTGTCGGGCCAGTCGCAGGTCGCCGCAATCGGCGTCTTGGTAGGCAATCCACACCCCATCGGGAGCCTGGACGATCGACGGCTGAATGCCGACGCCACCTGGCCGCCGCGTCCCGCGGATGGTCGCGGGACACTCCACGCCGTTGGCTGCGACACCGCCGTCATCCACCAGGCCAACAGTCCAGGACTCCCGGTCGTTCGAGCGCACCACGCGCAAGGTACGGTCGGTGGCTTGGAATGCGATCGTCAGACCACCAGCTTCGTCGAGCGCGACGGCAAAGTTTTCGGTGCCGGCGTACGCGACGTCGGCCTGTACGACACCGAAGGTCCACAGGTCGTTGTCCTGGGTCCGTGTGGCAAATCGAAACCGGGAGTCATCCCCAAGCCACACCACGACGACACGGCTCGCGTTTGTGTTCATCGCGATCGAACGCGAGTTCGTCAGCTTTGTAAGAATTCTTATGTCCCGGTCGGATCGCGTGAGTGTTCCGCCCAGCAACTCGAAGGATACTGGATCTACCGCGGCGTAAAAAACTTTACTTTCGGTCCCAGCGGTCTTGGAGTTTCGGCCTGGCAACGGCCCGTCGTAGGTCTGCAACGGAGCTGGCACACACACACCGACGTCAACGTCACACACTTCGCCAAGCGCACACTCGGTTTCACACAGCTTGATCGGGTTGTCCGGACATCCGGTCAACATCGCCAGCAGCAAGATGGGGAACCAACGAATCATGGCGCGAAGCATATCAGATGAGAGGAGGCGATAAACTAAGGGGATTCAATGGCGTCGGGCTTTTTGCAGCTAAAACGGTCTGCGACGCACAAACCCGCTTCTCTGCAACCCTTGGAGTGTGCGCACGAATCGTCGGTGGCCACGCAACGTTCAATGATTTGGCCGCGATGACGTCGAACAAACCTACGATAACGACACATGGCATTCTCGACGCAAACAGTGGTGCCTTCGCATGAAGCCCCTTCTTTGGGCCACCCACACCAACCACCGTCGAAAACGATGCCCTTCTCGATCTTGTAGGTGGACCGCCCCGCAGCGCAACGCCCTTCATATTTGCACGGACCCGCGCAATCGGCGTCGGTCACGGCCTTACATGTGTTGTTAAGCCTTTGGCATCGCCCGTATTTTTCGCAACTCTTCTGACAGTCACCTTCACGAAACGCACGACAAATGCCCGCTGACGCGGTGCAATGGCCCAACGTCTCGCAGCCTGTGCCTTGGGCACAGTCATTATCTGATGCGGCGAGGCACTCGCCGGCTAACATGGAACATTGTCCCCACAGTCTGCAGGCCTCGGAGTGTTTGCAATGGTCTTCAGTCTGGGCGCGGCAACCATCTGGCGTGTGAACGCACAGCCCCAATTCTTTGCATGGAATTTTGCACGGGTCGGACCCATCATCGGGGACGTGGGTGCAACTAAACTCCCCGAACAAACACGCACGTTCCTCGCCGCATTCTTTTGAAGTCGCGCAGATCGAGAGCCTGCGTTCATGAGGAATTTTTGGGGGTTCTCGCACAAACCCATCGGTTTTGACGGCGTCGACTGGTTTTGCGCTGGCGGCCGGAGCGGTCTCTTGCGGCGTAGCCGGCACCGCTTTAGGGGCGTCTCCTTTACATGCAGACAGCAGCACCACGGCTAGCAGCCACAGCAGTTTCAAACAGCCCCCCGCGCCTTCCACAAAAGTTCGGCGTTCAACGTCGGGGCAATTTCTTCACGACTCGCCTGAAGTTGGCCGACGACGTTAGCGTATCGGCCGCCAAACTGAGCGCACCAGGTGCACCCCTCTAGGTGGGCATCGATCTGGGACCGACGTTCGGATGCCAACTCGCCATCGATGTAGTCCCCGAGCTCCGCAAGCACTTGCATGCAGCGGATGCCTGCAACTTCGCGATCTTCAGGCATGGTTAACCTCCGGCGTGAGCTCGGCCATGAGCGCCAAACGAGCCCGATGCAGACGACTTTTGGTCGCCGGCAGGCTGAGTCCGAGCGCCTCTGCGGCTTCTTCGTTGGTAAATCCCTCGACGTCTCGCAACACCAAGATCTCCCGCGTGTCCTCGTCCAGATGCGCCAGCGCCTTGCGTAGGTCGTGCGCGGCCGCGAGGTCGTCCCCAAACGATTGGCCCCACCCAGCGTTGAGCCCCAATGTCTCTAGGGTTTCCATCTGTGATGGCTCTCCGGCGCGTTTGCGGAAATGCCGCGCGGTATGCCGTCGAGCGATCGAAAACAACCAGCCGCGTGCGTTTCCGGGTTGAAAGCTCTCGGCTGCGCTCAGCACAGCCATCCACGTTTCCTGCAAGATATCGTCGACCACCGCGCCCGATGACACCATGGACCTTACGTAACGTCGAAGGCTTGGGTCATGCAGCGCAAAAAACGCATGAAACGCGGCCTCATCCCCAGCCGCAAAGCGTTGGATGAGGCCTTCGTCGCGTTCATTTCTCGCAGTTGTCTCCACAGGTCTTGATCCCGAGCAAGGAATACAGCGGACACATTCCTACAATGCCGGTGAGCAGCGGGACAATGCCAATCAGACCAAAGAGGGTCTTGGGACCGACGAAGACAAGCGATAACAATACAAGGCCGAGTACAACGCGGATGGCGCGATCTGCAGTGCCTTCGTTACGTTTCAAAATGCTGTTCATGGGGTGCTCCTTTGTGTTTGTGAACCGTCACTACTTAGACATGCCCAAACACACACAAAAGGATTCACCCCCGATGCATTATTTTTCGATGACGGTCGGGGATTCGCCCTCGACCCACCGGTAGACGTAGCCGGCCTGCAGGGTAGCGGTCTGTTCGGCGCCATTGGCGTTGGGCCAGCGAACCGTGGTCAGGGCTTCGCACGACGTCCCCAGGCCGACATGCACGACCGCGTCGTTTTGCAGGCCGTAATGGCCGTGGCCGCCCTCGACTTCGTGGACCTGCGTGGCATCGCCAAACGCCGCGGTCACCCGCGCACCAATGGCGGCTCGGTTTGACGACGCTCCCACGAGGTGAATACGCACCGCGTTTCCTTTGTCGCCAACCACGTTTTCGAACAACCGGATGTGACGCTCGCCGGCCGGCAAACAGTGTGTGCCGGAGCTGCAACGGTTGGCTGAGTGGCCCACGATGATGTCGAGGTCGCCATCGTTGTCGAAGTCGCCCGTCACCACACCGTGCGCCGACGGGTGTTGGATGCCTTGTGCAGGTGGCACAAGCTGGAAAGTCCCGTCGGGTTTCTGCCAATAAAGCAGCGCGCGTGTGCCCGGGTAGTCGGTCGACGCGATGAAAATGTCGTTTCGACCATCGTTGTCGAAGTCCAAGATGGCGGCCGTGATGTCGCCGTCGTTCCAGCCTGGTTCGTGTGTGCGGGTCAGGCCGATGTCTTGGCTGAGCGGGCGCGTGAACGTACCGTCGCCGTTGTTGTACAGAACCGAGCTCGGGTCGGAGTTTGCCCCAACGTCCCAGTGCACGATCTCGGTGGTGAGCAGGTCGAGCGCGCCATCGTTGTTGAGGTCGCCACAGGCCGTCGTGCCGCTGTTGCCGCCGAGGCGAAACGCTTGCACATCGTTTGTGGGGTTCCAGCCGCGGGTGCTGCTGCAATTGATGCCCGTGGGCTCGGGCACCGTGGCGCAGCCCGCCGCCGAGCGATTGGCGCTGCAGTAGCATTGGGCCGAGATATTGTCCGACCAGTCTTGGTTTTCATCGAACGCATAACCCGACCGCACACTTGCGTTTTCGTAGCCGTTGGAACCACTGAGCCACAGGTGGTTTGGCGCACGACCGTACGAGGCGGCCAACAGGTCCGGAAGTCCGTCGTTGTTCAAGTCACACGCGGCCGCTGACCAGGCGTTGGTATGTGCCCGACCGGCGTTGATATCGGCCAAAGAACTCCAGGGCCGAGACGTCAAACCCAGTTCTGCGGTGGCATCTTTGAAGCTGCCATCGGCTTGTTGCAGGTAGGCGCGGTCTTGTTGCGGCGCACCGTCGACGGCACCGTAACCGATCCAAAGGTCGAGGCGCCCGTCACGGTTGAGGTCCGCGAATGCAGCGCCGCCAATGGCTTCTTTGGTCAGGTCGCGTTGGAAGTCCAACGTCGCGCCGGTTTGCCCAAACGTGCCGTCGCCGTTGTTGATCATGATGGCGGCACCCTCGGTGATGGTGCCGTCGTTCGAGAAGCCAACGAACGCGTCCATGTCGCCGTCGTTGTCGATGTCCCCAAACACAGTCACATCCGATGGGCGGCCAATGGTGTCGTCGATCGCGAATTTGCCACGCACGAGCCCCGATGCCCGCGTCACGTCTTCGAACTTGCCGTCGCCGGTGTTTCGCAGCAACCACGTCGTGCGTACGCCTTCCTCGAATTTGTCGCCGTTGATGCCGGTCTTGCGGGCAAAGACGTCGAGCCATCCATCGCCATCGAAATCGACAGCGCTGATACGAACACCCTCGGCGTTGATGGCGTCGAGGCCCCAGTCTGCGCTGGCGTCACGAAATGCGGTCAGGCCGTTTGCCCATGACGATCCAGCGTTACATAACGACGGGAGTGTCACGACAGGGTCCGCGTCTGGACCTGAATCCAATGTGGCGGTTGCGTCGGCGCCCACGTCCGCGGTCGCGGCGTCTTGGCCGGCGTCCTCCGCGTTGGCAGACGTGCGCGACTTGTTTTCGGCGCCACAACTGGCGATCAAAAGAGCGATGAAGATTGGGCTTAGGCGAGTCATTGGTTTCGGTCCACATACGGCAGCTTGGAAGCTGTCGGTCTAAAAACCGGCACCTTAGCGAGTCTTCGTCACGTAATCAATTGAGCACACGCGCAGGCTGCGCGGCGCCAACTTTCTCGGCGGCCGGCGTGCCGAGCTCGAACGCAAAGCGGCGGTCGAATTCTTCGAGTTCTGACTCTTCGAGCGACTTTTCGGCCTCGTCGGACGAAAACACGGTCTGGCCAAACACCACACGATCAGCCTCGACCGCCCGTGCGGCTTGACCGACTTCAAGCTGGCCGGCCAACGTCTCGAACACCCACACGTCGCCGCCACCTTCCAAGTCTGGCTCGCCGTCGAGGGCGAGTGCGACCGACTTGGCGACCTTGGGGTCGATGAAGGTGCCGCGTTTCTCGAGGGCTGCGGTGTAGGCGGCCTGATACGCTTGGCGGCGAAGGTTTTGTTGTTCCGCCTGTTTTGCAGCCGAGGCGTTTGTGATCCAACGCAGCAACGGAATCGCAAAGAACATGACGCTGAAGACCAGTGGCACCCAACCAAGCCCGATGATCGCACCGATGGGCAAAGCAACCTGCGCGCCTACGCCGCCCAACACAAACAACGACATCACCAGGTTGAAGGTGTTGAACGCGATGATCCACCCGTTTGTGCCGCCCGGGTTGCCAGTCAGCGGCTTGGGCACGGCCCGCTTGTTCCAGATCGGCTCGATGTTACGGCCGTAGTCGCCGCTGGTCTTGGCCGAAACCCGCAGTTGGTCAAACCGGTACACGAGGTTTCCGTCGGGTGTGACGTCGACCTCGCCTCCAAAACGCATGATGCCTGCGGTGAGTGCGTTTTCGGCCTCCTCCAACGACTGGCCAGTGCGCGAGGCCCAATCGGCCGGTGTCAGGCGGCCCTTGTTGAAGCGAACAAACGACGCGAACGCTTGCTGCGCGGCCAGAGGGTCGGTCACAGCATCTGGCCCGAACACGAAGTCGAACACTTTTTGGTAAAACGGCTTTTCGGGCTTCTCGGCTTTCTTTCGCGCGCGTCCGTACGAACGGCTCGAGGAGCGGCTGTCGTCGAAAAGGCTGAACCAGAACATGTACTCAAGAAACCGTCCAAGCACATAGAGCGGCAGGCGCACCAAGCCATCCGACGAATCGCTGTCGGAGCGCGACGACGCCGCCAGACCTGCCACAGCCAAGGCGATGAGCAACACGATGAAGGTGATCGTGTAGCCCACCAACATGAGCATGATCCACGCCTTGAAGAACCACTTAAAGCCCGCCCAAACGGCCTTTTGAACCTTATACAGCGCGCGCTCGACGGCTTCGCCGCGGCGCACCAACGATGGGTCAAAGCGGTAGCGAAGGTTGCCGTCGTCGTCGACGTCCAGATGGCTCTTGTACAACGTCATTAAGCGTTTGAGCTCGATCTCGACGTCGTCGAGCGGCAAGCCGGTATCGGCCGCAACGTCGGCGGCCGTGGCTGCGCCTTTGCGCTGCTTAAGCACCGCGATGATGCGTTCTTCGATCTCGATGTTGTGAAGTTGGGTGGCCATGGTCTCTTAAAAACGGACAATGGTTAGAGGCCCGTTTGCGCTCTTAGATTCGTAAGCCCCAAGCGACCACACGCAAGGCAAAAATAAACCCCGCCGGGGCGGGGTCACTGCGTACGAACGGTGGCTTATCCAGCGACCGTAAACTTCACCACCATGAAGAAGGTGAAGAAGGAGGCCACTGCGCCCAGTGTGACCCACATGACCCATGGGGCCTGGTGGGGAAGTTCTTCGTGCTCTGAACCGTGATGATCAGCCATGGGATACTCCTTAACGATATCGTCGCGCTCGCGCGATACGGTCTTTGATTCCAGCTTGCTTGTAAAGTCACAAGAAACACGAAAAGCGCACCAAAACTGAAGGCGCGCCCTTGTGCATCAGCGTGTCAGCCTCAGTACAGGACGTCTTGGAGACGAAGACCTTCGTCTTTGACGTACTGGAGCAGACCCTTCTTGGTCACCGTGCGCAATGCGCGTGCGGTAAGCTTCACTCGGACCCAGCGGTTTTCTTCCGGCAGGAAGATGCGCTTGAGTTGCAGGTTCGGACGTTGAACCTTCTTGGTCCGAATGTGCGAGTGCGAAACATTCATGCCGACCAACGGCCCTTTCTTCGACAACTTGCAGCGGCGTGCCATAGCGTTCTCCTTCAATCCATTCGCTTAAATAAATCAGGGTGCGAACGGGACGCGGAAAACTGCCAGAGGGTTAGGGGGGTGTCAAGTGTTCTTTGCCGGTCAAACCGCCAATTCGCCGCGCCGGCGCTCAGATTTGGAATAACTTGTGGCCTCGATCACCTAGAGGTAGCGTCAGATCACGCGAGATCAGGTGCTTTATGTCCGACGAATCGCTCAAGGATGAGCAACAAAAATCGGTGGGCCGCCGAATGGGCATTGCGGCGCTGATCTTGTCGGTCAGCATCCTGCTTAGTCGAGTTTTGGGGTTCCTGCGCGAGGCGATCATCGCGCACCTGCACGGGGCGAGCGCTGCGACCGATGCGTATTACGCGGCGTTTACCGTCCCTGATCTGATGAACTACTTTTTGGCGGGCGGCACGCTGTCGATCACATTCATCCCGTTGTTCTCGGCGCACATGAGCAAAGGCGACGAGGCCGGCGGCTGGCGGCTGTTTTCGACTGTGGCGACGACGATGGGTGCGATGTTGATCGTGTTCACGGTGTTGCTCACGATCTTCACGCCCGAGCTGATCCCGCACCTTTTTCCGGGGTTCTCGGGCAACGCCGAGCAGTTGGCGTTGACTGTGCGCATGACACGGATTGTGCTGCCCGCACAGCTCGCGTTCTATCTGGGAGGGCTGATCTCGGCGACACTCTTTGTCCGGGAGACCTTTTGGCCATCCGCGATCTCACCTCTGATCTACAACCTCGGCATCATCCTTGGCGGGGTTGCGCTTGCGCCGTGGTTAGGCATCGAGGGGTTTTCCGTGGGCGTGTTGGTTGGCGCGGTGTTGGGGCCGTTGGGCGTGCCGCTTTGGGCCGCGCGCAAAGACATCCAATTCAAGTTTCGATTTGCGCCGAGGGACCCCGATTTTCGTAAATTCGTGTGGGTCACAATCCCGTTGATGCTGGGCGTGAGCTTGGTGACCGTCGACGAGTGGCTGTTGCGCTACTTTGGCTCGATGCACAACGAGGGCGCGATCTCGTGGCTGAACAACTCGCGCAAACTGATGATGTTTGGGTTTGCGGTGATCGGTCAAGCCGCTGGCCAAGCCGCGCTGCCTTACCTGACGCGCTTGTATCACCAGGGCAAGGCGATTGAGCTTGGGGATATGCTTTCGAACAGCCTGCGACGGGTGGCGTTTGTGTCGATGGTCGCCGCCGCCGGGTTGGTGGCGCTGGCGCAACCCATCGTGTTTGTGGTGTTTCGTCGCGGGGCGTACAGCGCGACTGACGCACAGATGACGTCGACGTTGTTGGTGATCTTTGCGCTCGGCCTGACGGCATGGGCGGTTCAGACGTTGGCGGTGCGTGGGTTCTATGCCTGCGAAGACACCTGGACGCCCATGGTCTTGGGCAGCATCGTCACCGTCGTGTCGGCGCCGCTGTATTGGTTCCTGAACGGTCAGTACGGACTTCCGGGGCTCGCCGCATCGACCACGATCGGCATGAGCGTCAATGCTGTCGCGACCTTGGTGGTCTTCCGGACACGCGGCGGACATCTTCCGGTCGCCCCCATCGCCAAGGGCGCCATCCGGGGGCTCGCCTTTGCCTTGGCCTGTGGTGTCCCGGCGTGGTTCGCCGCGGGATTTGCGACGGGCATCGAACCTCCGGACATGGCGTCGCAGCTGCTGGCCCTGGTCGCCGGTGGAGGCGTGTTTGGGCTGATCGCCGCAATCTTGGTGGTCGTCGTTCGACCGGAAGAACTTGAAGTCGTGGTCGGCAAGATCGCGCGACGCCTGAAACGTAGATAGAGCCGGGTTCGGTGGGATGTGGACCGGCAGCATCCAAGCTGCCGTGCGATGTGGACCGGCAGGTGGGCTCCGCCCATTCGGCAATTGGAAATTGCCGACCCAATCCCATGGACCGGCGGCTTCCAAGCTGCCGGGCTTCGTCCATTCTGCGATCGGGAGATTGCCGACCCGACGAACCTTGGGCAAGCTTCACTCCCACGCCCATGTTGGTGATGCTTGAATCTCTCGAACCTCAGTCGCCCACAGAAGTATTTGTTGCTGACGGCGCTCTACTTCGCGCAGGGGGTGCCGTTTGGCCTGTTTAGCCAAGCCGTGCCGGTGGTGCTGCGGCAAGCCGATACGTCGCTGGCCGTCATCGGTTTGTCGTCGTTGTTGGCGGCGCCGTGGGGCCTCAAGTTCCTGTGGGCGCCTTGGCTTGACGAGGCCCCGCCATGGGGAACTCGGCGCAAAGGTTGGTTGATTCCGATTCAGTTGTTCGCCGTCGCGGCCATGTTGGCGTTGGCGTTCATCAACCCGTGGCAACAGACCGGCGCGTTGCTCGCCATCGTCCTGCTCGTCAACTTCCTGAACGCGAGCCAAGACGTACCGACAGACGGTCTGGCGGTGGACGCGTTGAGCGCTTCCGAGCGCGGTATCGGCAACGGCATCCAAGTGGGCGGCTACCGGCTTGGCATGTTGATGGGAGGTGCCGCAGCGCTTGTGTTGATCGACCGTTTTGGTTGGCAGTTGGGGTTGTTTGCGTGCGCAGGGTCGCTGCTCGTCGCACTTCTACCGGTTCTGTTTGTCCGGGAGTCCGAGGGCGAACCCACCGAGCACCCCACGAAGGCCTACCGTGGCATGGGCGAACATTTCGAAGTGTTCGTGAGCTTCCTGAAGCGTCCCGGGATCTTGCGGGTCATTTTTGTGATCTTTGCATTCAAAATCGGGGACGCGCTTGGAGGCGGCATGGTGCGCCCGATGCTCATCGACCGGGGCTTCACGATGAAAGACATCGGCGAAATCGCGGGCGGTGTTGGATTTACTGCGGCCATGATCGGCACAGCGTTTGGCGCAGCGGTCGCCGACCTGTTTCCCAGGCGCATCGCATTGTTTGTCGCCGTGTTGTTTCAGACCATCGGTGCCGCGGTCTACATCTTGGTGCTGCTCGGCGCGACGGACCGTTCGATGGTCGCGGGAGTGATCGCGACCGAAAACGTGTTGGGTGCGATCGCGACCGTCGTGCTGTTTACCGTGATGATGGACTGGTCTCGCCCCGAACACTCGGGCGCGGACTACACGATGTTGGCTTCCGTTGTGGTCGTGGCGACAGGCATTGGCTCGTTGTTAAGCGGATTTTCGGCCGAAGCATTCGGTTACATCGGGCATCACACAGCGGCAGCACTGATCAGCTTGGTTGGTGGGGCATTGGCCGTGTGGGCCTACCGAGCGCCGAACGCCTAGCACGGCCGGCCCAACGTATCGCCTTTCGCTCCGAATGGATTGGCAGGTCGAGGGTTGAACCGCCTCGGGCGCGCGCTATAGTGCGGGCGTATTTAATGGAGAATCCAGATGAGTCGAACGATCCGCGCTGCCCATGGAAACGAACTGCGATGCAAAGGCTGGCAACAGGAAGCCGCCTTGCGCATGTTGATGAACAACCTTGACCCCGACGTCGCGGAACGACCGGAAGAACTCGTGGTGTATGGCGGCAACGGCAAAGCGGCGCGTAACTGGGAGTGTTTCGACGTCATCGTGCGCGAGCTCGAACAACTGGAAAACGACGAGACCTTGTTGGTCCAATCGGGCAAGGCCGTTGCAGTGTTCAAGACCCACTTGGACGCGCCACGCGTGCTGATCGCCAACTCGAATCTGGTGGGCAAATGGGCCAACTGGGACCATTTCCGCGACCTCGAGCGCAAGGGTCTGATGATGTACGGCCAGATGACGGCCGGCAGCTGGATCTACATCGGCACACAGGGGATTTTGCAGGGCACCTACGAGACCTTTGCAGCGGCGGGACGCACTCACTTTGGCGAGGACTTGAAAGGCAAATTTGTCCTGACCGCCGGTCTGGGCGGCATGGGCGGCGCACAACCGCTGGCCGCCACCATGGCTGGGGCTGCGTTTTTGGGAATCGAGGTCGACCCGCATCGCATGCAGCGCCGCTTGGAGACACGCTACTTGGACAAGGGCACCGACAATCTGGACGAGGCCCTGAAATGGGTGTTCGCGGCCCGCGACAAGGGCGAAGCGATTAGTGTGGGCTTGGTGGGCAACGCCGCCGAGATTTTGCCGGAGCTCTTGAAGCGAGGGGTGATTCCAGACGTCGTCACGGACCAAACCAGCGCACATGACCCACTCAACGGCTACGTGCCGGCAGGCTATTCACTGGCCGAGGCCGACAAACTGCGCGCGGCCGATCCTGAAACCTACATCAAAAAAGCGTGCGCCAGCATGCGCACCCACGTTGAAGCGATGGTCGAATTCCAAGACCGTGGCGCCATCGTTTTTGATTACGGCAACAACATCCGCCAAGTCGCCAAAGACGAGGGATTCGAGCGCGCATTCGATTTCCCAGGCTTCGTGCCGGCGTACATCCGCCCGCTATTTTGCGAGGGGTCGGGGCCGTTTCGATGGGTCGCGTTGTCGGGAAATCCCGAAGACATTTACAAGACCGACGAAGCGCTCAAAGAGCTGTTTCCCCACAAAACACACATGATCAAGTGGCTCGAAATGGCGCGTGAGCGCGTGGCGTTTCAAGGGCTGCCCGCCCGGATTTGCTGGCTTGGCTACGGCGAGCGCGCCAAGGCGGGCTTGCGCTTCAACGAAATGGTACGCAACGGAGAATTGTCAGGGCCTGTCGTGATCGGCCGTGACCACTTGGACTGCGGCTCGGTCGCAAGTCCCAACCGCGAGACCGAGGCGATGTTGGACGGCACCGATGCCGTGTCGGATTGGCCGATCCTCAACGCGATGGTCAACGCCGTAAACGGAGCGACGTGGGTCAGCTTCCACCACGGCGGTGGTGTGGGTATGGGATACTCGCTGCACGCGGGCCAGGTCATCGTGTGCGACGGCACACCCGAAGCCGACAAGCGCATCGAACGCGTGCTGACGAGCGACCCCGGGATGGGTGTCGTACGCCACGTGGACGCCGGCTACGACCGCGCCAAAGACGTCGCGCGAGAACGTGGCGTGAAGGTGCCCCACCTTCGCTGAGCGGAATCAAAATCATCGGCGCACTAGTAGGAATCGTCACCGTCATCAGCCACTGGAGTGTTCGTGGTCTCGTCCACGTCGCAGCTGTACTTCTCGATACGCACGTTGGGGTCCAGAAGCCGGGCCTCGAACTCGGCTTGGGTTACCATGGGATAGCCTGGACATTTGCCGGCATAGTCGGCGGCGTTGGTCAATACTTCGGACTTTAGCTCCGGCCAATTGGTCGGGAATTCGATGTCAGGAAGTTTGGAAGCGGCGTCCGGCTCACCGTTGATGCCGCTCAACGGAACGGTGTCGTGGAACCCTTGAACCCAGATGCCATCCACATTGCGGACGCTCACCAGATAAAACGGCGCTGCATCACCATTGATGGAGGCGGGAATCACGACTCGCCACAGCATCTCGGTCTTGGTTCCCACGGGCAGTGAATCTGATGTGGTGGCCAACACCTCGACGTCCGCCTTCATCCGGCCAAGCCAGTCCTCATCGGGCACGGCATCGCATGGCGGCGCGGGCTTCAGCGTGAGTTCATTCACGCGCACCAGCACAAGTGTGTCGTACGGGTCAGCCAAGAAACAGCTGGTTTGTGGCAAGCCTTGATAGGATTCGGATGCCGACGCGATCGAGAATTCCGCCACCTGATCTGGTGTTTCGGTCGGTTCCGAGGCGCACGAAGCGAGTGCCGCGACACACAACAAATAGATGATATTTTTCATGGGTTTCCTCTTATGGTGTTCTCGTCCACATCAACATCGACTCCTTTCCGTCTTCTGCAATGAAAGCCGGAGGTGTCGCCATGTTTGGTTCACTTAGGTAACTGGTTGATGACCATCCAGATGCGTAGCCAGCCGACGGGTCTTTGCTGGCCCAGGCTACTTGCGATGGGGCAGTAGCAGTCTTCCAAGCCATCCAAAACTTATCTGCAAAAAAGGCCACACTTGGACGGCTAGCGGTATCCGTAGTTCCCCGCCACCAAGCAACATGGTGGCCGTTGGAGTCTGGCACGAACTCAACTTGATTCGTCGAGGTATTGATTCGGAAGTAGGTGTAGAGGACTGCGCCATTCCAGGCGCCGCGATCGACCCAAGCCACCAAGCAGTTGTAGGTGCCGACATCACCACAAGCAATGCTGGGGGCGAAAGGGGTTTGTCCGGTGAATTGCCATCGACCCGAGACGCTCGGAAACTCAGCGCTAATATTGTTGAACTGTTTCCAGTTGTTCAGGACCATATAGAAATTTGAGTCGTAATGCCCGGGAAAGACAAAGATATCTTCCCGAGGTTGACTCCGCTGCGAAACAGCAAAGGAAAGTGTGTAGACAGTTCGTTCGCTGATAGGGTCGTAAGTCGGTACCAATGGCAGAAACGACCGGGCTTCAATGAGCGATGTGCATGCGCTTGTCGTACACCGGAACCAATCTAGCATGGAGGTGGTGGCGAAAGTCGATGAGAACTGTTGTTGCGTCAGGTACGGCGCGTCGAACGAGGAACTCCAATCGTACTCAGTCTGAGAGAGTGCACCATAGTGAGACGATACGTCGGCCAACTCGAACATCAGCTTTGGTTGGTTCTCATCAACGGTGGCACTATTGAATGACGAAAAAGAGAAATATCCATCGGCGCCGACCGAGGCGACCCAGTTTAGAACGCTGGGGAAAAAGATGCTCGGCCAACCAGTGATGCTAAAGAAGTCGCCACCAAGAATCCCGGATTTTGCAATCAAGTAGTAGTTGGTTGCGACTGGTCGTTGCGTCCCCGTGCTAGAAAAACCGAGATAGCGAACATGCGCGTCCCGATGGTTCTGATAGACCGGCAGGCAATCTCTATCCCATCCGCGTGCATGACCGGTGTTTCCCTGCTTTTGAGCGCTATCATTGCAGCCGTAGGCATACGCCATCGCGGAATGGCACTCCGGCGGGGACTCGTCGTGGGCATGGCCAAGCTCAAGAACATGGCCAAACTCGTGAAAGACAACATTTTCGAACCCGACGCCGCGTGAGCCAAACGAATCGTTATAGCCACCCGGGCCGATTCGCATGTGAACCGCACCTGAACAGCCAGAAATCGCCGAGACGCTTCCAAGAGCCGATAAATCAAAGTCGAAGTGGATGTAGACCGCCGGCCGTTCGGAAGTTGAGGTACAAAAATCCAACAGACTTTCAAGGCTTAGTGCGCCACCGTAGATCAGATTCTGGCCGGCACCCTCGGCATTCCACTTTTCGGCTTGGGCGATGATAGCTCGACGAACTTGCGCCTCAGTCATGCCATCGTCCACCGGGGTGGTAGTTGTTGATGTCATCTCGCTAGCGAAGTCAGACTCAATGTAATAAATGATATCGCGGGCGGTGTTCCCAGACTCATTTATGCTTGCATAGCCATTAAAACTAGCGGCTTTACATGCTTCTGCGCTCGACGGCTCAACGAGCAGTAGACCCGCCGCGATCACAAGCGTCAGCTTCAGCGTTGCGTTGCGTTGCGTTGCGTTGCGTTGCGTTGCGTTCATTTTCCTCCCAATCAGTCTAATTTGGACATCAAATCTAGTTGGCGGAACCAACGCCCCAAAGGATGACAGTGTTTGCGACACCGATCAAGTAAAAGGGTAATCCTACTCGTCCCGGTTTTTTGGGAGACCCTGTTGATCGTGGAGTGATTCCGGTTGGTCTACCCCAGTAATTCATTGATGCGTGCCTGCTCCGCGCGGACGGCCTGCCGCAACGCCTCTAGCTCGTACGGCTCGCCCCACTTCTCGGCGGCGGCCACAGCGGCCTGCAGTCCCACTAGGGTAAAGCTCGAAAGATCTTTTCGCCAACGCTCAGCGGTCTTCCAAATCGTGGGACCGGCGGAGGCGTCCCTGGTGGCAGCGGCGAGCTCGTAGCACGCCTGGGTAGCCATCCGGCCAAGCCCGACGTCGTTCCATTCCGCGACATTTGGTCGCAACGCGTCGAGCTGCGCGACCTCTTCCAAAGCGTGGATGGGCACCTGCGCCGCGTCCGAGATCAAACGCTGCAACATCGCCGCGCGATCCCAATCCGTGGTGGCGGCTTCCGCTGCCAAGCGCCACTGGTCGACGGCGGCATCAAATCGCTCCAGACGTCGATACAGATTGGCTCGGTCTTGAGCCGTTCCGGCGAGCAACAAGCTATAGTGCTCGTAGGTCTCGGTGTCGCCGAAGAGCTCGGCCCAACTGGCAGCGTCTTGATAGGTGAAGTCCGCGAGGGACGTTGGATAGTTCCTGACCAGCCGTGTGCGCCATGCCGGCAGATCGGAGACAATCGCGTCACCGTCGTACTTATCGAAGAACGCCACGTTCTTGGCTGTCCCGCGTGCCTGCACGAGCTGCCGGACTTCATCGTATGGTCGTTGCGCGAACACAAACTCGATGTCGTAGCCGCCGGCGAGCGTGTCGAAGTTTGCACACTTTGCGGACCAAAAACGCCAGATGTCGTCGTCCGACGCGTCGCCGAGCACCAACAATCGCAGCGACAACATCGTCAACACGTCACCGGCGCCTTGGAAACTGTCCGCCCGTCGCGCAGCAATCTCTTGGTCGAGCAGAAATCGCACGAGGTCCAGATCGTCGCCCGGATCGACGTACAACACGTGAACGACTCGCGCACGCTCTTGTTCGTTCGCGTCGTACGTCCCGCGACCGTCTGCAACGACCTTGTCGAACGCCACCCAATCACGGGCCGATTCGTCGCGGCGCAGCTCTTCGAGCAGCTCGACGTACTCACGGTAAGGCTGTTTGTTTAGTTCGATCATTGGAGCATTGTACCCGAATACTTCAGACTCCATAACGTCTCGTGCCGGCGATGCGGACCAGTAAGTAGGCTTCGCCCACTCGGTGACCGGGAAAGGCCTTCAGTTGACGCAACAAGTGGAAGCCGCCAAACTGACCCGGAGGTTCTAAAGATGACCATCTCCGAACTTGAAAAAAGCTTATTGGCTCTGAGTGTCAACGAGAGAGCTCGGCTAGCGTTGGCTCTGTTACACAGCCTTGAGAGCCAAGATCCAGACACCTACGAGAATTGGGAGTCTGTGATTTCAGAACGCGCCGCCGCCTATCGAAATGGTGACTCCAAAACCGAAGCCGCTGATCACGTCTTGGCACGGCTGCGCGAACGGGAGCGTAATTTCGCATCTCGTCGGGTTGGCTAGCATCCCTCTGTGCATGAATGCACTGCTTTGGTTTCGCAACGATCTTCGAATTCATGACCACGTCGCGCTAGTCTCCGCGGCGCAGGCCGAAACATTGACGCCCGTCTATTGCTTTGACCCACGCCAATTCACAACCGTTTTGGGATTTGAGCGGACCGGCTATTTCCGGGCGAATTTTCTGATCGAATCGGTCGCCGAATTACGACGTAAATTGCAGGAATTGGGGTCGAATTTGGTGGTGCGCGTGGGACGACCGGAAGACGTTCTGCCCAAGATCGCGCGCGAGATTCACGCGACAGACCTGTTTTTCTATGACGAGGCCGCGGTCGACGAACGTAACATCGCGGACGCGGTCGCGAGGACTGCCGGACTCAACGTTCATCGGTTTTGGGGCGCGAGCCTGTTGCATGTCGACGACCTCGGGTTTGATGTCACCGCACTTCCGCCGGTGTTTACAACGTTTCGCAAACGCGTCGAAACCAGCGTTAATCCCCGCGCTGTGGTTTTGGCGCCAAAGAAATTGCCCAATTTTTCTGGAATTGATCCCGGTGAAATACCCACGATTTCGACGTTAGGCGTCTCGGAAATTTCCACAGATTTGCGTCGCCAATTCGAGTTTAAAGGCGGCGAAGACGCAGGCCTAGAGCGGCTCGACGAGTATTTTTGGAAATCGCATGCGATCGCGAATTACAAAGAAACACGCAACGAATTACTGGGTCGTAATTACGCCAGTCGTTTCTCGGCGTGGCTTGCGGTGGGGGCGTTGAGCCCACGCGAAATTTGGCGACAATTGCGCGCGTACGAGTCCGAAGTGGTCGCCAACGATTCCACCTACTGGATGGGGTTCGAGCTCCTGTGGCGAGATTTTTTCCAGTTCGTGGCGCTCAAGGAAGGGACGCATCTGTTCAAGGGGGGCGGTATTTTGCGGCGCTCCAAGTCCTGGAAACACGACCAACGAGTCTTTGATGCTTGGAGCACAGGCACAACCGGCGAACCGTTTGTGGACGCGAACATGACCGAACTTCGATGCACTGGCTGGATGTCGAATCGCGGACGCCAAAACGTGGCGTCTTGGCTGACCAAAACCGCGGGCATCGACTGGCGATGGGGCGCAAGGTGGTTTGAATCGCAATTGATCGACTACGATCCCTGCAGCAATTGGGGCAATTGGCAGTACGTCGCTGGCGTAGGTCACGATCCGCGGGACCGCGTGTTTAACGTGCGATTGCAGGCCGAACGCTACGACCCCGACGGATCGTTTGTTGCGCACTGGAGCTAGGTTTTAGGCGGCACTCGACGTCGGTTCGGGCCGACGCAGGGACGCTGCCTGAGCGACGATTTCCAACGACCGAAGACGCTTGTTCTGGTCGAAGATGTTTGACGCCATGATGAGCTCGTCGGCGTGTGTTTCGGCCAGCAGTTTTCGCAACCCCTTTTCGACGGTTTCGGGTCCGCCGACGATGCTGCAAGCGAGCATGGACGATGCCTGAATTTTTTCCATGGGCGACCAATAGCTGTCGATGTCGTCGATCGGCGCCGGGAACAGGCCACGCTTTCCGCGCAACATGTTTGTGAACATGATCTTTTGGGAGGTCGACAGATACTCGGCCTCGTCATCGGTGTCGGCGGCGATGATGTTGACCGCGACCATCGCATGCGGTTTTTCGAGCTGTTCGCTCGGCTTGAAACGCTCTCGATAGATGCGCAACGCCTCGTGAAGGGCCTGGGGCGCAAAGTGCGAGGCAAAGGCGTAGGGCAGACCAAGCTCGGCGGCCAACTGCGCGCCAAACAGGCTTGAGCCCAAGATCCATAGTGGGATGTTGGTGTTCGAGCCGGGAACGGCCTCGATACGTTGTCCAGGTTGCACCGGCCCCAGATACGCCTGCAGCTCAAGCACGTCCTGAGGGAAGTGGCTCGACGCGGCGGCGTCGCGACGTAGGGCGTGCAATGTGATTTGGTCGGTGCCCGGGGCCCTGCCCAATCCAAGATCGATGCGGCCTGGATACAGTGTTTCGAGCGTCCCGAATTGTTCGGCGATTACATAGGGGGCGTGGTTTGGGAGCATGATGCCGCCAGCGCCAACGCGGATGAAGGATGTGCCAGCGGCGATGTAGCCCAAGACCACCGAAGTCGCCGCGGTCGTGACGGTCGCCATGTTGTGGTGTTCCGCGACCCAAAAGCGGTGAAAACCGAGTTCTTCGGCCCGTTGCGCCATCGTCAGCGCGCTGTTGAGCGCGTCTTTGCGGGTCGCGCCTTCACGCACGCCGCCGAGTTCAAGGATCGATAAGTTCACCATGTGTTGCTCCGATGTCTGCGCGCAGAAGATGAAGCAAACCGCCTAACGTTTCCAATTACGTTTATTGGGCTTTCGAACAACCACGTTCAAATCGGAAGTCGCAGCAGTCGCCGCCGCACGCAAGCGTTTTGGTTCGCTTGTACGAGATGTCGAGGTCCCCAAAGTAGTCTGGAAAGACGAGGTCGTCCGCATGGCAGTTGGGGATGCAGGCCTCGGGAACTCCAGCGAGCTTGGCGAGTTCGAGCCAGACACACCACGTCACGTCAAACTCAAAGGCGTTTGGCGTGTCCTCTGTCACACTCATAACATGCGAGCCGCCCTGCTCGCCGGCCGCTGGCATGGCCCGCATGTATTCGGTCATCACTTCGAACGGCTGACCCGTGGCGCGCACGTCCTCTTGAGTTGGCAGGCACAATAACATTGGCTCGTAGGCCGACGCTTCCATGACCTCGCTCGCGATTTCCACGGCTTCGTCACGTCCGACCAGTTCCTTGATGGCGATGAAAAACGCCAAATACTCAAGCTGGGTGGCGATGAAGGTTTGGTTGTCCAGCCCGCGCGCCCGCAGCTCGGCGAGGTTTAGCGATTTTGTGAATTTGTGGGCCTTCGCGAAATGCCATGCGAAGGCGGGCATCCGCCACCATCCCAGACGTTTCATGACCACTTGCTGTGAGCGCTTCTTCATGCGCCGGCGTACGTCGGCCGGCCAAGAACTCTCGGCCGTCGTGAAGGGTTCGGCGTAGAATCTAAGGTGAGAGACGTCCACTCCGTGCCCCAGCCTGATTCAGTTGAAGTCGTAGACCGAGCCGACAAGCGCGCCGGTTGCGCGATCGTAGGCACCAAACCAGACGATGTCTGAGCCTGGGAAGGTCATGTCTGGATGCGAAAACACGCGGACCTGACCAAAATCATGGGCTTCTGGGTCTTCCTCGGGGTCGAGGACTTCCTGAATCCGGTCGGTGTCGACCGCGAGCAGGGCTTGTGGGCGCGTGTTGCCACCCGATCCGACGATTTCGGCTTCGTGCACGGCGTAGTGTTTGATGATCGCGGCGCGCAGGTCGTCGGCGAATTGTTTTTTCCACGGAAGCACGTCGGCTTGCGGGTCTGGGGCCACTTCGCACACGTTGACTTCACGGGCGGATCCGCATGACTCAAGGTTCGCCGCAGCACCGAGGGTGTCGATGCATCGCTGCACGTCGGTCTGGCAGGACGGCGCTGGCCACGCAACGTTGGGGTCAGCGGTCGTCACGCCAAGACGCGAAAGCTCCATATGGATCTCGGCCGATTTGCCGTATCGTTTTCCGTCGAGCTGTCCGTTGATGTAGAGCGCATCTTCGGTGGGGCTTGCGGCCCAAGGGATGGCGTACATCGGGAAGTCGAGCACCCAGTGGGTGGCGTCTTCCTGCCATGCGTTGGGTTCTGAGTCGTCGTCGTTTGAGCCTTGGATCCAGTCGAATTGACCGCGTGTGGTGACACGCCCACGCAGCACGGTTTCGCGATTTTGGACCACCGGGACGATGTTCTGCCATGGGTACAAGCGGCTGGAGCCCGAAGCGTTTCGAAAACGTGCGATGAGGCCGAAATTGACCGTGAATCGCTTGCCCGATGTCGTGTTGATGGTCACGAGAATCGGTTGTTCGGTCAGAGCATTTGCCAACGCATTCGCGGGCAACCGAACCTCAAATTTGCGCGAGCTTGTTGCCTCAGCCTGCACTTCCTCGCCGGCGACGGACGCGGAAATGTCGCGGATGGAGTAGCTGGTGCGACCGGAGAGAACCCAGCGGTCGGTGCGGACGTCGTTGATCGCAACGGGGTCTGCCCAGACGGTGACGCCGTCGGCGCGGACGCGGTAGTCGTCCATGGAGTCGGCTGGGCCGCCAGGAAACTCGATGGTGTCGGTATCGCGTGTGCCTTCGTCGGCACATGAGATCGCCAACAAACACAATGCCATAGCCGTCCACTTCTTCATGCTCAACCTCCGCTGAGTCTGTCTAGCGAATGGGTTGAACGGTGTCGAGAGGAAAATGTAGTTGTTGCACCTACATAGTGTCTGGAGGAGGCAATTTGGAGCGGCAGCTTCCAAGCTGCCGGGCGGAAAAAAAAAGCCACCCGAAGGTGGCTGTCTCAACGCATTCCGGCTGAGTTTACTGGCAGGTGATCGTGGTGCCGCACACCGTGACTTCTTCACATGGAGTGTTGATTGCTGGGTCGCAGGCCTCAACCATCTTCTTGTCGGCTGGGCAAACCGGAATCGCCAGACACACAGGTTGATCCCTCAAGCACGCGATCGTCGAGCCACAAATCGTTTCTTCGTAACAATCGACGTCCGTTGGGCAGGAATCCACCAACGAGTACCCGTCAGGACAGGCGCTCTGGAACTGTTCGTCAAACAAGGCGTCACAGTACATGTCACCAGCGCAAAGGATGGTCGTGCCGCAGACGCGTTGTTCGAAGCAGCTCGTGTCTTGAGGGCATTGTTGAACCTCGACGGTGCCGTCGGGACACACAGGAATCGCGTCGCAGTTGATGTCTTCGGCGCACAAGATGGTGGAGCCACACATCGTCTGTTCGAAGCAGCTCATGTCCGGCGGGCATGCGTCGACCTGAGTTGTACCTGCAGGGCAACTCGGGTAGGCGAGGCAGTTGACCATGAGTTCGCAGTACTGGACCGAACCGCCGCAGAAGCCGCCGATGGTGTAGCAGGTGCTGCCGTCTTCTTCGCAGAAGTCCACGAGTTGGTAGTCAGGACCGCACGTTTCCTGAGGCGCGATGGCATCGCCCTCGGCAGCGTCGAGACCCAAGCAGTAGATTTCGGGTTCGCAGATCAGCGTACCGGCGCAGGAGTTCATCTCGAGGCAAAGCCCTGGGCTGCTGCATTCCTCGACCTCGTAGTAGCCTGACGGACACAAGGCAGCGATTTCGCAGACGCCGCAATCGGGGTCAGGGCTTTCGCAGAACGTGTCGCAGACCCCGTCGCCGTACCAGTTGTAAAGGTCACACAGGTCTTCGCTGGGGTTTTGGATTTTCTTGGCTTGGGCCTTGGTCATGCCTTGTTGTTTCTCGGGGTTTTCGGCCAAAACACAGGCAGACAGCGTCATACAGCTAGCGAGGATTGCGATTTTGGTCAGGAAATTCATGGCAGCACCTTGGTCAATTCGATTGTGCTTTTGGGTATTACAAGGGTCGTGCCACGCCCAAGGCCGATCTAAAAACAAAACAAATACATACACATAGAAAACGTCGTGAGTTCCAAGACTCAGATTTCTGAGATCATCACAGGTCGATCCATGGGGTCAGATCACAGATTTTCAAAGTCCAAGCGCTGGGCCTCGCTTCGCCAGCGCTCCGCAGTGGGCTTCGCCCATTCGGCAATCTGGAGATTGCCGACCCAATCACAATCGAGATCCAAACCCACACTGTCGCGTGAATGACAGATCCCCATTGCTGTTGTAGAACCGCCCCATTGAGAGCATTTGGAGTGTGCTGTGGGAGCAGAACAGAAAATTGTCGAGGTGGTGAAAATCTCGCCGCCGCCGGTCGAACAGCGCGTCATGCGCAACGCCGACTTTCCAAGCGAGGGCGCGAAGAAGGGGCGCTACGACCTGCCCGCATCCATCGATTCACCCTCGCCGGTTGGATTCCGCACTCGTGTTTCGATGACTGCGGAAGAAGCCGAGGTTGGCCTGCGGTTGTTATCGCTCGAACGCCCAAAAGCCTTCGTGAAGGATGCCGCACCACCGACCGAACAGCAGCTTTTTGAAGAAGTCTCGCTTGGTGTGCTGACGGCGCGTCAATCGACCAACTACAAGGGGCACCGCGACCTTATCTTGGGGCCGGCGGATTCAAGGCTTGCAGCCGACATCTTGCGGCAGCTGCAAGACGCCGAGGCGCCGGTACTCGACCACGCGACACACACGCACATCATCTTGTCCCGGCCCTATCGCACGCCGTTTACGATGTTGCTGACGTTCATCGGCCACAAACCCGTGGTCAGCCTTGCGACCGTCGCTATCCGCGGGCTGCGCAAGAAGTTCCAGCACATCGATGACATCCCCACGATTGGCTATCTGCAGCAATTGCACATCGGAATTCTGGCGGACCAAATCGAGCGCGCGACGGTCGTCGCCTCGGGTGGACGCCAAAAAGCGCAGGTTTTGATGCGGCCCTTCTCTGGGGAGCACGCCAAGAAAAACCGGGATGTCATTCGCAAACTCGAAGAACTGATTGGCCTGTCCGCCGAGGACCGTGCTGCTGGCTGGCGAGTCGCGATCGCGGCACAGATTGGAGAGGTCAAGGCTGCCGAACGGCTGAAAATTTCGCACGAAACGTGTCGGAAGTTGGGCGCCAACATGATGGCGTTTCGCAGTGAGCGTATTCAGCCTGGCGTCAACCAAGAGGAAAAGGCACCGGCGCAGTATCAAACTCGACAGGACATGGATGTGCCTGACGAGTTGACCGTGATGGCCGGTCGAGCGGGTTACAACGCGTTTGTGCATTGGACCGATGTCGATCGCGAATTCGCCAAAGAACTGCTGATGCTTGAGCGCATCGACGTCATGACACCCAACGGCAAAGAGCGCCTGCGCGACGTGCGCGACCACCTGAACGCTGTGACGGACAAGGTCGTTAAGAACCTGCCTTTGTGGGCGGATCTGCCGACCGGACGGGCGTTTAGCCGCAACGCGGCACGCGGCAAAAAAGCGTTCGCGTTGGCAGGCCAACGCATTTACATGGGCGGATTGGACCGTGCCGCGATTGACCGCGCCAAGATCGATTGGACGCATGCTGTGCGCGCGTTTGGCGCAGCCTCGGCGCGTGGAGCGTTGGTCGCCGAATTGATGGGCGTCGTTGATTTGCCCGACGATTGCGACTTGCTCGCCGGCATTTGTCTGATGGCGGGACCGGTCAATCAGAACGACATCGGCAAAGAGTTCTACGGCGAAAAAGACCTGTTGGCGTCCGCGTTCCCGGGCAAAAACCCAACGTCTTTGCTGTTTTGGACGCTCAAAGCCAAGACCATCGCGGATCCGATTGGCAACGAAGAACAGCTGATGAATGCAGCGCAAAAAGGTGCGTTGGTGGATTTGCGGCCCGGGCCCCACGAGGTCGCATTTTTGCGGCGAGACGGTCGCATGGAGCCGATGCGAAAACGTGATGGCCGCATCAATGCCGAGCGCGCGTTTGCCGACGTCGACAACTTTGTGACCTCGCCCGATGGCCGCGAGATTCCCGGTAATCGCGGGTCTGCGTGGCCCGAGGCTTGGCGCAACGAAGTGCCGTGGTGACCATGACCCAGATGCCGACTTATCGCGAGGCGTACACAAAGATTCTGACGTCCCGGAAGAAGGGCGGTGTGGTGGGGTCGCTGTCGGAGTCTGTCGAGAACGTTAAGATCGATCCCAACCATCTGCGCGCGTTTCGGCGGGTCGCGGGTCACGTCGACGACGGGCGCATTCCCGCGACGTACCCCCATGTGTTGATCGGTGCGCTGCACGCGAAATTGATCGCGCGCGACGATTTCCCTCATCCTGCGCTGGGGCTGGTCCACGTCGCCAACCAGATTCGATGTTATTCGGCGCTGGCCTTGGACGACCGGTTTGACGTGACGGTGGCGATTGACGGGCAGCGCGACGCTCGAAAGGGCATCGAGTTCGACCTCGTGACGCAGTTTCGGAGGGGCAAAGAGCTTGTGTGGGAGCAGATCACAACCGTGTTGCGGCCTGGGAAAACAAAGCTCGATGGGGCACGCGAATCCAAGACGGTCGAAGCCCAACCGCACATGTTGCGGTCGGTGGCTCTGAAAGTCCCCGAGGATATGGGTCGCCGCTACGCTGCAGTTTCGGGCGACTACAACCCGATTCACCTGCATGCGTTGGCCGCAAAACCGTTTGGCTTTCGGCGCGCGATCGCGACAGGGATGTGGACAGCGGCACGTGTGGTGGCCGAGCTTGACCGCGACATTCCTGACGAAGCCTATGAATTTGACGTGGCGTTTCGGCGTCCGGTCTACTTGCCTTCGCGCATCGTATTTGAAGCTTGGAAAGACGACGCCAACACACTTTGGCGAGTGGTGTCGCCAGATGCCAAAACGATTCACATGACCGGGGCAGTGCGTCCCATCACGGAAAAATCATGAAGTACCTTGTCACCGGCGCAGCCGGATTCATCGGCAGCCACATCGTCGAGACGTTGCTCAAAGACGGGCACGACGTCCGAGCGTTGGACAACTTTGCGACCGGACACCGTCACAACATCGCGCCGTTCCTCGACGACATCGAGTTTATCGAAGGCGATATTCGTGACCCCGATGCCTGCAAACGCGCATGCGAAGGCGTCGATTACGTGTCGCATCAGGCCGCGCTTGGCAGCGTGCCGCGCTCGATCGAAGACCCGAAGACCTCGCACGACGTCAACACGACGGGGACCTTGAACATGCTGATCGCCGCGCGAGATGCGGGTGTGAAGTCGTTTGTGTTCGCAGCGAGCAGCTCGGCGTACGGCGACACACCCACCCTGCCAAAACAAGAGGATATGCCGCCGCGACCGATGAGCCCCTATGCGGTGACCAAGGCGACGTGCGAACAGTACTGCAAGGTGTTTTCGGATTTGTACGGCCTAAACACCGTCGCGCTTCGCTACTTCAACATTTTTGGGCCTCGCCAGGACCCCAATGGGCCATACGCCGCGGTCATCCCCAAATTCATCCAGATTTTGCAGGCGGGCGGTACGCCGACGATGAACGGCGACGGCGAACACACACGCGACTTTACGTATGTGGCCAATGCCGTGCACGCGAACTTGAACGCGTGCCTACATGCCGAGCGCGCCAAGGGCCAGGTCATGAACATCGCGTGCGGTGAGCGCATCTCGCTCAACGACCTATACGCGATCATCACCGAGCACATGGGCATCGACCGACCGCCCATCTTTGGACCGCCACGCGCTGGCGACGTGCGCGACTCGCTCGCCGACATTTCACGCGCGAAAGAGCTGATCCAATACGACCCGCAGGTCACCTACCAGGACGGTTTACGTCGCACGGTCGAGTGGTTCCTGGCATGAACGCACCTGCAGGATCGGCAAAAAATCAGGCGATTGTAGCCGGGATTTTGGGCGTGGTCCTGATGGCGCTTTACGCACCCACCCTTGGGTACACCACGATTCCGACGTGGGACGACACAAATTTCGTCGTGTTTCGCCCCGGATTTTTAGATTGGTGGGGCAGCAGCTGGCATGACCGACTGGTCAACCCGAACATTGGCTACCCGATCCCCATCCCGACCGCGTTGTATGCGATGTTACGGGGCTTCTTGGGGCCCGACGGCTACTATGGGGTGCTGCACGGCATTCATGTGGTCATCCACCTGCTCAACGCCTGCCTAGTAGGTCTTTTAGCGCGCCGATGGATGGCGAATTGCAAGACGTGGGCGGCAATTTCTGTGACCGCAGCGTGGGCGATTTCACCCGGTGCTTGTCGAGTCCGATTAAAGCGTGGCTGACAAACACCAGACGTTGCTGTCGGCGACGGCCATTTTGGGGGCGTTGTGGCTGTTTGAAGAGCACGCGTTCCAGCGCCTCGCAAGAGTGTTGGGCTCGTTGGATTGTTTGTGTTGGCGATTGGGTCGCGGCCAGATGGAACGATCTTTCGTGGGTCGTGGGGTTCGTCGCACTCGCGCGGTTCCTCTCTACAACGGACCGACCGAAGTTCGAGTACGCGTTGCCTCACGCAGTGCTCAGTTTTCTGGCGCTCGCCTCGTTGCCCTACGTGGCTTGGACGTCTTCGATGCATGACGACGTCGCTGAGCATGGCGCACGCGATATGTCGCCGTTGGTCGAGACCCTGTTTCGCATCAGGCGGGCGGCGGAGCTTTCGGGCGCGAGCATTGCGCTGCCGTTCGAGCTGCACCCCAGCTATTTCTTTCGAGGCGACGAGACGCTGGTCGACGGTCTGCCGGGCCTAGGATTGGCGTTGGTGGTGATGGGGCTTGGTGTGCTTGGTTGGAAGCGCAAGGAACTGCGCTGTTGGCCACTGGCGCTGCGGTGTTGGTGGCCACGTATTGCCTTACTCGAACCTCGTGTTTCTGCCACGTCTGGCAGCCGACACGTATTTGTACCTGCCCACGTTTGGCGTCCTGTTGATGCTGGCCGCGTTGGTGATCGAGTTTGGTCCGAAGACTGACGCAGTGTGGAGTCGTGCGAGGGTTCCGATCGTGTTTGGGTCGCTGACGATGGCGGGGGCGGTGTTGACGTTCAACCGGGTGCACCGCTGGGAAGACGATCACGCTGTGGGCGCCGGTTATTGCGTACGAGCCGATGGGAAGTCGCTCTTACCGGCACGTCGCCTTTGCGTACTACGTGGCCGGCGACATGGAGAGACGCTGCCAGTCATTGGCATGGGCTGCCCATTTCGAGCGAGAGCGCGATATCCCGTGGTACGCGATTCCGGTCCTGCGCGAGGCACGGACCCGTAGCGGCCGCTGGTGGAGCGTTCGGGCTGCTCTGACGAACGCAACGCTTGACCCGTTGGTCCAAAAACACCTGGTCGAAACGTTGTTGATCGGACAACTCCCGGTTCCAAAAGCTCCAGAGGTTCAGCGTGTGGTTCGGCTAGCCGCGGAGGCGTATCTGGCGAACGCCGAGTGGATGGCGAACCCACGGCAGGACCCGCCATTCCGGACCTACTGGCCGAGCGACCGGTAGTTTGCCGTCTTTGTTGGCCCCGAACTCCATAGGGATTGAATTCGCCACATCAATCAACCGGCGCCGTCCTTGTCTGAGAGGCCTTCCGGGTATCCAGGGTGGATTGCCGTTTATCGGTTGCTGAAGAATGGAGCGCAAGACGACGGCGGCGGCCAGGTATGCGCCTGCGACCGTGGTGTGATTGCCGTCGGTGTACAATTTGAGGTCAGGGTATCGTGATTGCGC
Source organism: bacterium (assembly GCA_041390025.1). Taxonomy (GTDB): domain Bacteria; phylum Myxococcota_A; class Bradymonadia; order Bradymonadales; family Bradymonadaceae; genus JBFFMO01. The sequence goes on along the minus strand of JAWKQR010000014.1, from coordinate 30,355 downwards.
CAAGACCCAAACGTCTCCGGCGGGCGCGAGTCAGGCGCTCGTGCCCTCAATTGAGGCGAGGTTCGTGGCGCGAATCTTCTCGGCCGCCAGAGCTGGGGTCGAGGGCATGCCTTCCCACGTGTAGAACATGTCCGGCCTCGCGGTGCCGGATACCCGTACAGGATAGGGATGCCTTTGAAGGCTGCGGCATCGGCGAGAATTCGAAAGTTGCGAACTTGAGCCTCGGGGGTCTTCGAAAGGTTCGATACTCGCAGGTTGAATCACCCGAAGTTCCAGTAGCCGGTCTCGATGGTCTGTTTGGCCTTACCGTTCTGAATGTGGTGTGCGAGCAGATACGCCGGCTCAGCAACGCTACGGATCGCGATCGCGGGTGAGTTAACCTGGCTATCCTTGAAACCGCGCGACCATCTTGGGGACGTCGTGCGTATAGGTGTGACTGTTTCCAATGAACAGAACGTGCAGTGTATCGTCGTTTCGAGCCTTCTTCGGGATACCTTCGTGATCAGGGGGCTAGTCCCGATTTGCGCAGCTGAGCGCAAAGAAGTAGAAGAAGGAACGGAAACCTGCCGGTTATCCTGCGGTTCATTGGCACACCCCAGTTGAGTATTCTTTCTTCCTTGGTCGTCCAAAAACGTCTGTTGTGCCCCTTTCCGACATGAGGTGGCTGTGGGCCTCGTCTTATCCCCACCACTAAAACCACTATCTTCTTAGATACAACATGACGAAACCAAAACGCGCACATCCGCTTAAGCCACTGTTTTATATGCACTATGCACATCTCGACCGTGTTGGCACGATCGCGCAATACCCCAATGCAGGCAGGTAGCTCAGTGGTAGAGCACGTATAGAGATCCGACCGCCTGGATGTCTTACTTCGCTTTGGACGACGGGGTCGTGGGTTCGAATCCCACCCTGCCTTTGGACGCTCGATGAACGAGCATTGCGGAGGTTGTGATGAGAAAGCTCAAACGAATTCATCTTCAGGATCGAGATACCCTCACGTTCGAGGGCGCAGCGGCCTACAGCCTCGCGAAGTCCGACCCCCGCACACACCTCACGTTCACGCTGGGTTCGGCACTCATCACCGACCAGTACTACCAGTCGGAAGTCGACGAGGTCTTCCGGTTGTACGAGGCACTCAAAGCCGTGGTGGCGACCGAGCTGGTTGCGTGGCAGTATGCGGCCTGGATGCGTGACCCCAAGCATACGGGAAAGGAAACCGGGTTCAAGGGTCGTTGGTTCACCGATGCTCGACGGGTTGACGCCCAATGCGACGTTTGCTTGTGGCCTACTACGTCGAGAAGTGCTTGTCGCATCGACCCGACGACGTCGTGGCGTTCTTCCAGCACTTCGGACGGCTCGGTCTGTCGGGGCCTTCAGCCGCGGCACGCCAGGGCGCGGCGCGACGCTCGCTTCGTTCGACGAGTACCAGTTGATGAAGTACGCCAACGCCAAAGCAGACTGGCGGCTGTGTGATGTCATCGCGATTTTGCGTGACGAGCTGTCGGCGCTTGGTGCAACGGGCGAACTGGCGCTGAACGTCCGGGGCGTACCTGCATGCGTCGTCGCGTGACCGGAAGAACTTCCTGGTCGGGTTGCCTATCGCGAGCGCGCAGACTCGCGGTCGCGGCCCAAGGGCCATGCGATGTCGGCCGAGTTCTCTTCGGAGGTCAAAGCCGCGCGTGTGACTTGGGAACAAGTGTTCGGTCACTTTGGGACCAGCGCCGAAGAAGATCGCAAGGCCGTCCGGCGCAATCAGCGGGTATGGAAAGCCTTGCTTTCGACCTCGGGATTGATGGGTGACCTCTTCAACTGCGCAATCTACGTAACTTCCTCGACGCTGGAATCAAGGTCGGCGGTTACCAAAGATGGCCAAGGACCGGCGTTTCCAGGAAGTGTGGCCACACCAGGTGCACACTGCGTCCAAGAACGTGCCCGATGCCGAGCCCGTCTTGGATGTGATTTTTGGGAAGTTGGCGAACAAGCTGCCTTCGGGACGGCACCTCGGGATCGCCGATGTGTCGGGATCGATGTCGGTCCACGTCGGCGGCGCGTTCTCGTCGACCCGTGCGATGGACGTGGCGTTGACGCTCACAGCGTTGATGTCGCGAACATCAGGCCTTAGGCGTCGTTCTGCGACGACTCGATGATGGGTTGGTCAGGCGCGGGCGTAAATACTTGCGTCGCACGTCGTCGCGGAGGCCTGTTGGACTTCACGAAGGCGCCTGAGCTGCATCGCGGTTGGGGTGGGACGCAGGTGTTTGGTGCCGTGATGCACCTGATCGAGTGGTTGAAGGAAAACCGCGACGTTCGGCCTCCCGATTGTTTGTGGTTCTTCTCGGACATGCAGTTCCACCCTGCTGCGGCTGCCCAAGGGGCCGTGGCGAACGAGATGGCGGGACTTGCGAAACGGTTGGGTGTGGGTGTCAAAAACGTGGCTCCACTGGAGGCCGCGTTGGAAATCTATCGGCAGATGTTTGGACCGGTAGATGTCACCAGCGCTGGAACAACCTCGCCATGCGCTCCCGTCCCCGTGCCTTCGGACATGGAGGGCGTGTTGCTGGTGTCTGGGTTCGATACGAACACGTTTTCGCAGGTCGAGACGTGGCGGAAACGCCGTGAGCTCGGCGGCGGAAAGGTAAAGACCAACCAGAACGTGGTCCTCGAGACCATCCGTCGTTACTGACGGGACGGGCCGGCAGTCCTTTGGATTGTCGGCCCGTCGCTTTGGTGGTCGGGTCAACCTCGGGAAGCTGCCGCTCCGTATCACGTCAGCACGGCAGCTTGGAAGCAGGTCGGCAATCTCCAGATTGCCAGATGGAGCATCAACCCACACGCCACCCACGTCGGCAGCCTGGAAGCTGCCGCTTCAGGTCACAATGGCTTCGCCGAATCCGGCCATCCGAGATTGCGGGCCCATTGACGTTCGAGACCACACCCGTCACCGAGAGCGAACGCGCGCGATGAACAACGCCCATACCAAGACGAAGCCTTCATCAGACCGATAAACAGGTTTTGGCGGGATGAATCGGTGTGACAACCACGGGGTACATATCCGGGTTGAAGTACGGCCACGTGAACCACGCAGCAAACACATACCCGGTCGACTGAACGGCACACACGGCGTCGTCGGTAAAGTCTGCGAACAAATGCGACACCCAGCCAGCCATGAGCCATGTGAACCATCGGCGTTTCGCCAAAAGTGCGATCCAACGCGAACAGCGTCAGCACGTATGCCGAATGTCCGACGGTGCGACCCCATGGAAACACACCGGCAAAACGCAACGATTTGTCGATGATGTCGGGCAGCAACGCACCCACGATGAGCGGCAATGCCCGTTCTCGCAACGCGCGAACGCCCCACGGTTTGCGGGTCGCGAGCGCGTGGGCAAACGCCACATGACCCCACACGTTCATTCCAGAATTTCCACGTCGTCGTGCTCATTCATGGCGTCAAACCACACCAAATCAATCGCCTCGCTGTGGAGGTGCCGCACAAGCTCAGCGACGCCAGGAACCTCCAGCCCGCAACCGGACACGAAGTCCAACGTGCGTGGTGCCCCGCCAAGGTCACACGAAGCCGATAGTGAATTCGCGCCTCATGCATTTTGCAGGCGAGCTCGTCGCCCACGAGCGCGCGGTCGGGGAACGCAATGTCCGCCAAACGACCGATGGTGGCCAACGCTGTGCTCTTTCCAATCTTCAGCTCGGATTTGGAGTTGCCGGTGGGGTTTGACGCCGTGGCCAATAACCGGTGGTCCAATCGGAATTTGTACGATTTTAACATCCCCAGCTGCGGGTGTTCCACCACGTCCACCGACAGCTCCATCTTGAAGTCCGGTGGGATGGTCGTCAGCGACTGCCATGCGTCGACCTTCGCGAAGTTTGGGGTTTCAGGCGTTGGCGCCGGCGCGGCCTCCTTCGGCACGTCGCTGGTCGGCTTGGCCACGACGGGACTCGCGACCACAGGCGCCACGTTGGCCGTCTGTTTGTCGGGTGCCGGCGCAGGCGGCGAGTCGGTTTGTTGGCATCCACAAACCACGAGCAATAAGGCGAGTTTTTTCATCGTCTCGTCGCCTCAAAAAGATCCAGATACGTTGGCAACACCGCTTCAATACTATAACTCGCCACGGCGCGTTTACGACCGGACTCGCCCATTTTTGCCCGCAGCGAAGCATCGTCGACCAGGGCAACAAGCGCCTCGACCCAATCAAAATCATCGAGGATGTAGCCGAGCTCGTGGTCCCCAAACACCTCGGCGTTTGCCCCCACGTTGGACACCACGACGGGCGCGCCGACCGCCATGTACTGAATCATCTTAAACGCGCATTTCCCGCGGGTCAGCGGCGAATCAACGAGCGGCATGAGGCCCACATCGAAACGTTGCAGCTGCGCGATCTCTTCGTGCGCGGACCATGGAATCTGCTCGACGCGATCGATGCCCAAGAGCGGCTCAAACGTGGCGTTCGAGACCAAACGCACACGCACGTTGGGACGCTGCTCCAACACGGTTTTTAAGGCAGGTGCGACGCGTGTCAGAAACGGGAAGTTCCCGGCCGTCCCCATCCAGCCGATGACCACGGTGTCGGTGGCGCGGCGCGGCGACGGCACATAAAGCTGCGTGTCGATGACCGTTGGGATGATGGTCGTCTTGTTGGGGCGACCTGCGTAATCGGCCAGAAAACTGTTTCCCGCGATGACATGATCCGCGAGTTCGACTGCGTCTTGAAACGCCTTCTTGCGTGACGGGCTCACCGCCCCGGTGCCGTCGACCCAGAGCGAATCGTCGAAGTCAAAGAACGTGGGAATCCGCCGTCGTGCGAGGATTTTCTCGAACAACGCGGTTTGCGGAAAGGCCGTGCGTTGAAGAAACACAAAGTCGGTGTCTGGGGGCAGAGCAACCTGGTGAACGCCGCGACGCAGGCGACCCAACACCTTGTAGGGATTGCCCCACCACTGGTGAATCGCCCGATTGTAGGACTTGCCGTAGGCGTAACGAAGCGTGGGATGGATGCCGGCTTCCCTGAAATACGGGAAAAACTGCTCGCATCGAAAACGTGACGCGGGGACAAAGATCCCGTCGGTCAAAAACACACCTTTCACGGCAACTCCTTGTGGCGCCGCACTATCACACACAACGCCCGCGAGCTTCAATCTTGACCCAATGCGATGTCGACCAGCAGCTTCCAAGCTGCCGACCCAATGGACAACCACAACGAAAATTGCGACTCTTTGCTAAACCGTCGAATTGCCGCGTCAAACCACCCGTATCCTCAGCGAGTTGCCATGAAGAAACTTAGCCTTGAACACACGTTCGTTTGTGACATGGATTGGGACACGATGCCGGGCAATGACACACATCGCCACTGCGAAAACTGCAATCGAACCATCGTCAATTTCTCGAAAATGACCGAAAAACAGGCTTACAAGCTTGTGTCGAAAATGCTCGAGGAAGACGAGATGTGCGGACTGTTCGAGGTCGACGGAGACCGCATCCTCTTTGAACCCGAGCCCATCTCGCGTGCGACCAAACTCGCAGCGGCCGCCGCGGTTGTTCTGCCGTTGATGGGAGGATGCGACGATCAGGCGAAAGCAGTGGCACCTGAGCAAACCGTCGCACACCCCGTCGCGGTCACGCCGACACCCGAACCGGCTGGCGCGGTGCTGAAGATCGACAGCGCCCCCGCGGACAACGACGAATTCGCTTGTGATCCAGAAGCGCACGAGATGGAGTTGACCAAGCGCGACCTCGCGGCTTTGGAAGCAAAGAGCGCAATGTTCGAACTTCTGCACCCCAGGGATTCAGCGGAGGACCTCGAAGCGGTGATTCCCAAAGGCGAAGCCACCAGCGTCGAGGTTCTTCAGTACCAGCGCAACAACCGTGGAAGGCGTCCGGGTAAGATGGCAGCGAGCCACATGATCGACATTACGAGGGACCGCGACCGACAAAAATAGGCCAGCCGTGTTCATCGTTTGTACGGGCCCGGCTAACAGCGGCTCTGGGCCCCATCCCAAAAAGCTCGCCAAAACATAGACTTAGAACCCAAAGGAGCATCGGCACAGTCGTTGAACAAACACACTCCATCGTTCGGAGGTACCGTGATTGTTCCCATCGTTATTGTTGTCGCCGGCCTGCTCATGATGTGGGCCGAGGTTCGGATGCCCGGCCGAAAATGGCCAGAGGTCAAAGGCTGGTGGGCGCGCGCCGCGCTGTTCAACGGTTTGCAGGCCGCGGTCGTGTTCTTCATGGGCCAGGTCCGGCACGGCGCCGGCGAGACCTTCCACCTGTGGAACGTGGACGCAGCCGGCCCCATCGGCGGCGCCCTGATTGGCTATCTGACGCTGACCTTTGTGTTCTACTGGTGGCACCGAGCGCGCCACGAAGTGCCGTTCCTGTGGCGGTGGTTTCACCAGCTACACCACCTCCGCAACGCCTCGAAATCATCACGAGCTTTTACAAACACCCGATGGAGGTGCTCGCCAACGGTCTGCTGTCGGCGGTCATCATGTATGTCGTGCTGAACTTGTCGCCTGAAGCGGCGATGGGCGCGTCATTGCTTGGGGATTGGCCGAGCTGTTCTACCACTGGAACGTCAAGACACCGCACTGGATCGGTTACATCATCCAACGCCCCGAGTCCCATTGCGCCCACCACGAGGCAGGCGTCCACCAAAAGAACTACGGCGATTTGGCGCTGTGGGACATGATGTTTGGCACATTCTACAACCGCACCCGTTTTCGAAGGCGCGTGTGGGTTTGGACCGAACGAAGACCGCATCGACGAAATGTTGGTTGGGCGAGATGTCACCGAACCCCGCAACGTCCCTTACCGGGGGCGCCTGATCGCGCTCACGGTGCTCGGAATGGCGGGCATGGCCGGCTCGGCGACCGGGAGTCCTGCGATCAAAGCCATCGCTGCCGCCACCGCGGCATCGCCGGCCCCAAAAGTCTTCACGACTCACGAGGGGCTCGAGACGTTTTCGACCTCATTTACCTTGGTCTGGGAGGACGATCACGGTGTACATCGCATGCCGCTCGACCCCCAGAACTACAAGGGTCTAAGCGGCCCGTACAACCGTCGGAATGTGTTTGGTGCGGTGCTCGCCTACGGGCCTATTTTGCAGTCGAACCCCACGACCCGGCCGATGTTCGACAGCGTCGCTTCCTACGCGATGTGCCCAAGTGGCGGCGCACCGGTCCTGCGCGAGCTCGGCCTCGACCCGACGGAGTTTCGTGACATCGCGATCGAGTTTTCGCCGCGCGAAGGCACGCCTGAGTCTGTTCCACGACGTGTAGAAATCCCGTGTGAAGGAGGTCAACGATGAACGGCTGGACAGCGAAACACTATGGCCTGTTCCGTGCGGCCTTCGGGATCTATTTGACGATCCACTTCCTGGGCATTTTACCCTACGCCCATGAGCTCTTCGGGCCGCAGATGATGCCGGCGAGCGACTCGCCATTTTCGCAGATGTTCGGGTTTTTGGCGTGGTTTGATCTGCCGTTTGTACCGGTCATCGCCGTCGGCGCAGCGACGTTGTTGTCGTCGGCTTTTGCGCTCGGGATCAAGGATCGCGGGGTGGCGATCGTTCTGTGGGTCGTGTGGGCCTCTTTGTTCGCACGCAACCCGCTGATCGCCAACCCAGGCATCCCCTATGTCGGCTGGTTGCTGTTGTTTCACGCCGCGTTGCCCCGGCCGATGGACAAGGACTGGCGGCTGCCGCATGGCTTCTATCACTTGGCGTGGGTCGTCATGGCGGTTGGTTACTCGTATAGCGGCATCACAAAGCTCGGCAGCGCGTCGTGGCTGGACGGGACAGCCCTTTCGTATGTGCTGACGTCGCCACTCGCGCGGCCCACCTTTGTGCGCGACGTTTTGGTGGCATCGCCGCTGGTCATGACCGTGATGACCTACGCGACGCTTGGTCTGGAAGTCTTGGCCGCGCCCGTGGCGATTTTCAAGCGTGCTAGACCGTGGGTCTGGTTGGCGCTCACCGGGCTTCAGGTCGGGATCTTGGTGACCATCGACTTCGCCGACCTGACGTGGGGCATGTTGATGATTCACCTTCTGACCTTTGACCCCGATTGGCTGCGTCCAATCGTCCGTTTGTACAACCGTCGTTTGCGTCCGCTGATGCAACGTCTGTTGCATCAATCGCCGCAGATTTTGCGCCAGCGCGTGTGAAAGCGGGCATAGACGGTACGGCACGACCGTTGCGTTAGGGACCGCACGAGGTATGTCCCCCCACCTCGGAGCCTCCCATGGACGATTTACTTGCGGCGCGCTCTCAAATGGCGATGTCGCTCGCCTTCCACATCATTTTTGCTGCGATCGGCATCGCGATGCCGTTGTTGATGGTCTTGGCCGAGGCGCAATGGCTGCGCACCAAAGACAAAATCTACCTTGAGCTCGCGAAACGCTGGGCCAAGGGCACGGCCATCATGTTCGCGGTGGGCGCAGTGTCGGGCACGGTGTTGTCGTTTGAGCTCGGGCTGTTGTGGCCGACGTTCATGGAACACGCTGGGCCCGTCATCGGGATGCCGTTTTCGATGGAGGGCTTTGCGTTTTTCCTCGAAGCGATTTTCTTGGGCATCTACCTGTACGGCTGGGAAAAGGTGTCACCGGTCAAGCACTTGCTCGCGGGTGTCATGGTGGCGATCTCGGGGACGATGTCTGGGATCTTCGTGGTCACGGCCAACGCGTGGATGAACACGCCTGCCGGGTTCGAAGTGGTCGAAGGCAAGTTTACCAACATCGACCCTTGGGCCGCGATGTTCAACCCTGCGGCGCTGACACAGACGATGCACATGACGTTTGCGGCGTTTGCGGCTGTGGGTTTCGCTGTCGCAGGCATTCACGCGGGCTTCTTGCTCAAAGACAAGGCAAATGCGTTTCATCGGACGGCTCTTAAGGTCGCGCTTTGGGTCGCCGTTCCTGCCGCTTTTTTGATGCCGCTGTCGGGCGACCTCAGTGCAAAACACGTCGCCGAGTACCAGCCCGTCAAGCTCGCGGCGATGGAGGGCCACTGGGACACCGAACGCGGTGCGGCGCTTCACATCGGTGGATGGCCCGACGAAGAAGCCGAGACGACACGCTGGTCAATCGACATCCCGTACGGCCTGAGTTTCCTCGCGTTTGCAGACCCCAACGCCGAGGTCAAAGGGCTTAAGGATTTTCCGCGGGATGAGCGGCCGCCGGTTGCGATCACGCATGTCGCCTTCCAGATCATGGTGGGCGCCGGGTTTGCGATGATGGGGCTTGGCGCCTGGGTGGCGTTCCTAGGCTGGCGTCGCAAGGCGCTGCCAACGGACGACTTGGTGTTGAAAGCCCTCGTGGCCGCGACGCCGCTTGGGTTTATCGCGGTCGAGGCGGGATGGACCGTCACGGAAGTCGGCCGGCAACCCTGGGTGGTCCACGGCATCATGCGCACGGCAGATGCGGTGACGCCCATGCCGCATTTGGTGGTGCCGTTCACGCTGTTCAGTGTTTTGTATTTCTTCCTTGCCATCATGGTCGTCTACCTGATGCGTCGGATCGTGTTCATGAGCCCTGAGCGCGAGGCCGAAGTTCGCACGTTGGAGGTGGCCCATGCCGAATGACGTCGTTTTGGCCGGCATCATCGTTGTGGCGTTGGCCGTGTACACACTGACGGGGGGCGCCGACTTTGGGGGTGGGGTGTTGGATGCGTTGGCACGCGGACCACGGGCTGCAGAGCAGCGCAAAGCCATCGCGCACGCGATTGGCCCCATCTGGGAGGCCAACCACGTCTGGTTGATTTTGGTCGTCGTGTTGCTCTTCGCGACGTTCCCGCCGGCATTTTCGGCCATTTCGACGGCGTTGCACATTCCGCTCACGGCCATGTTGATCGGGATCGTGTTGCGCGGCACCGCATTTGTGTTTCGCGCGTACGACTCCCAAGCCCCCGACGTGCAAAAACGCTGGACGCGCGTGTTCTCGACAGCGAGCGTGCTGACGCCAATCGCGATCGGGATGAGCGCAGGGGCCGTCGCCTCGGGGCAGATTCGGTGGAGTCAAACGCAGGGCGTCACCAGCGGCTTTTTTGCAGGCTGGACGACACCGTTTGCCGTTTTTGTGGGTCTGTTTTTGTTGGCCCAAGCGACGTTTCTGGCCGCGGTATACCTGTGCGTTGAAACGCAGGGCGAGCTGCGCGAGGACTTCCGGACCCGCGCGCTTGGGGCCGCGGTCGCGGTGGGTATGACGGCGTTCACAACGTTGTTTTTCGCGCGCACCGACGCACCCTTGATTTTTGAGGGGCTGACGGCGACGGGCGCAGCCGCCGCCCTCCACGTGGTCACGGGGCTTGCTGCCGTTGGGGCCATCGTATCACTGGTCAAGCGTAGATACGCCGTGGCTCGGGTCCTCGCCGGGGCGCAAGTGGTCTTGGTGCTCGCAGGTTGGGCGTTGGCGCAGTACCCCTTCATCATCGCGCCCGACCTCACGTTCGCCGCGGCCGTGACGAGCCCCAACGTCACCACCCCCGTGTTGATCGCGCTCGCGGCAGGCAGCGTCTTGTTGCTACCGGCCTTTTGGTACCTGTACCGCGTGTTCAAAGCGGACCCTAACTCATCGCCCGCGCCCAAGTGACACTTGGCAAAGCGGCGCGACCTGCGTACCTTTTGCCTCCCAAACGGAGGCGAGATGTCACGCGAGTTCAAGAAGGGCAAGATTCACGACGTTAAAGCGACCCCGCTGCGAAAATTCGTCGACGACCGCGGTTGGCTGGCCGAACTGTGGCGCACGGACAACGTCGAAGAGCAGTACCGCCCGGTCATGACCTACATTTCACAGACCGAGCCGCACGTGACGCGTGGCCCCCACGAACATGTCGAGCAGACCGATATCTTTGCGTTTTTGGGACCCGGAAACTTCATGTTGCGCGTGTGGGACAACCGTCCTTCGTCGCCAACCTACAACGTGATGGAGACCATGTTTGTCGGCGCCGACAATCCAATGTCGGTGCTGATTCCGCCCGGTGTGGCGCACGCGTACAAGAATGTTAGCCACACCGTTGGCATCGTCATCAACAGCCCCAACCAGCTGTATCGCGGAAAGAACTACGCCGAGCCCATCGACGAGATTCGCCACGAGGACGATCCAGACAGCCCGTTCAAAATGAACACCCACTGAACCCGCTCAAGATGCGTGGCAAACACTCCACGGTGATCGCGAACGCCGCGTCACTCTACGCGCTCCAAGCGATCAACTATTTGGTACCGATCTTCACGTTTCCCTACCTCATTCGCGTGGTGGGACTTGAGGGATTTGGCCGTGTGTCACGTGTGTTGGCGATCATTCAGGTCGGCGTCCTGTTCGTCAACCTTTCGTACAACTACACCGCAACCGCTCGCATTGCGCGCATCCGCGACGATCTCGCCGAGCTCAGCCGGGTGTTCTGGAGCGTCGCTGCCACGCGTGCTCTGCTGTTTGTTGTCACGGCGTCGCTGCTGATTGGCCTAACCTTTGTCATCCCCGATTGGGTTGAGGACCGCTACGTCTTCATCGCGTTGTTGCCGCTTTTGGCCGGCGAGATGCTCTTCCCGATGTGGCTGTTCATGGGTTTGGAGCGCCTGGGTTTTGTCACCATCCTCAACGCCGTCGCACGTGCCATCTCGATTGGCCTGTTGGTCGTTTTGGTCCGCAACCACGAAGACATCGTGCCCGCTGCGCTGGTGATGGCGTCGCCTGTGTTCTTTACCGGATTGGGAAGTTGGACGCTCTTGAAGCGTTTTGGCATCAGCCCACGTCCTACAATCAACGCGACGCTGATGGTCGAGACGTTCAGCGAGGCTGTGCGCGCATTTGTGGGCACCCTGCCAAGCCATATCTACGCACGTGGATCGATGGTCATGCTGGGAACTCTGACAAACGACCTGCAGTTTGGATTGTATGCGATGGCCCAGCGACTCGCCGGCATCATCAGCTCGTTTGTCGCGCCCGCTGCGCAGTCGATCTACGCCACCATCTGCCGGGCAGCCGAGAACGACGACACGTACGAATCCGCGCGTCAAAAAACCCTGATCGCAGCCTACGCCGTGCTGATGAGCGTCGTGGTCGGGGTCGGAATCGCGGCCCCGTACATCCTTGAGTTGATCGCAGGCAGCCCTCAGATTTTGGGGACCATCTACCTGCGCACCATGCTGCCCATCGTCTTCTTTTCGGGGATTAGCGTGCTGATGAACCTGTTCATCATGGCAACCCAGAAGTTTCGAAAACTCTTCTACATTTACATCGTGGCATCGTCGGTGTTCCTCGCCATGGCGTGGCCATTGACCACGCTCAAGGGCGTGCCGGGCATGATCATCACGATGGTGGTGGTCGAAGGCATCGTGGCACTTGGGCTCGTGTTCATCTCGTCAAAGGTGAGTCGACGATGAATCGCCTGTGCGTCTTGTTTCCCCGGCTTCGGCCCATCGCGTATCAAAAAGACGTGGGGCAAATCCCACTGAGTTTTGCCCGGGATCTGGGCTGGGAGACGTGCCTGGTCCACACCAACGTCGAGCCCACACCGGTCGACGCAAGCGCGCTTGTGCCGTGGGTCGAGTGTCATGATTTGGGCTATTGGCCGAACCGAGCGCAGCGCTTCGTCGAGCTGTCCAAGTGGCTGCACGAACACGCCCACCGTTTCGACACGTTGTTGCTGTACCAACTGACCTTAGAGAGCGCGGCCTACGCCCACATCTACAAAGAAATCCGGCCCGACGGTGTGTGTTTCCTCAAGCTGGATATGGATGAGCGCTCGGCCGCGATGCTGTCGAGTCGTCGGGGATGGAAACAGCACCTCAACGATCGGGCGTTTGCGAGCGCGCCCATCGACTTTTTTACGGTCGAGACCACAACCCTGCGCGACCGGGTCGCACCGTATTTTTCGGGGATCGGCAAGCCACTGCACATCTTTGCGAACGGTTTTACGCTCGATCAACACCTCATCGAGCGACGACCTCCGGCAAAACAACGTCGTGTCTTGAACGTGGCGCGCCTGGGCATGCCCCAAAAAGATACCGAGGGTCTGGTGCGCGCTTTCTTGGCGATCCCCGCAGCTGAACGGCAAGGTTGGACGTTGGAGCTCGTCGGCCCCATCGAAAACAACTTCGACGCATGGCTCGCCGAGCATGGGTCGGACGAGATTCGCCTCATCGGCCCCATTCAAGACCGCGACGTGCTCTATCGCAGGTTCGAGGAAGCGTCGGTTTTTGCGCTCTCGTCGCGTTGGGAGAGTTTTGGATTGGTGCTTGCGGAAGCGGCCGCGGCGCGGTGTTATCTTGTGTCGACAGATGTCGGCGCAGCCCGCGACATTACACAGAATGGAACGCTCGGCGACGTCGTGCCAACCAATGACGCGTCGGCGCTGACGCAGGCGATTCGACGTGCTATGAATCGCGACGATCGATCCGAGTTGGGAGAAACTGTGCGGCAACGCGTGCTCGCGAACTACGCATGGTCGTCTCTATGTCATGAAATTGGCCGCGTCATCACCGGGTACCGCGGCGCGTGAAATCTGAGGATTTTTGGGAATGAGCACTTTGAACCGCATTGTCTCCGTTGGAAAACGGCTGGCCAAAGATCCCGAGGTCTTCAAGAAGGTCACCTCCGTGGCGCGCTCCACCGCCGAGATGGTGCGCCACGACCCGGCGAGCATCAAACACCTCAAGCCATGGCTGACAAGTCTGCTGCCCCACCACACGACGGTGGCCGACGAAATCCCGTGGGTAAACTTCGATGCCATTGCGTGGTTGGAGTCTTGGCTGCGCCCGGACATGCGTGTGTTTGAGTACGGCAGCGGCGGTTCGTCACTGTTCTTCGCCCGGCGCGCCGGGCACGTCACGAGCATCGAGCACGACGACGGTTTCTTCGATTTCATCGCGGGAGTGATCGACGAGCGCAACATCACAAACCTTGATCTTCTGCACCTGCCGCCGGTGGACGACGGCCAGCGCCTTCCTTACGACGGGCTGACGTTCCGCTCGTTTTCACAGGGACACGAGACCCACTCGTTTGAGAATTATGTCAAAGCCATCGACGGGTTCGATGACGCGTCGTTTGACCTCGTCATCGTGGACGGACGAGCCCGCGCGAGCTGTGTGATGCGCGCGATTCCGAAGGTTAAGCCGGGTGGCGCCATCCTGTTGGACAACGCCGAGCGTGAGCCCTACGGCGCGGTTCAGGAGCATTTGCGCGACCTCGGGTGGTTTGAGCAACGTTTTCGCTCGCTTGGTCCCTGCAACACGTACGTGTGGGAAACCACCGTCTTCCGCAGGAGCCGCGCGTGACGTACTACGAAAATGAACGTCGAGAGCTGGCCCCGATGCTGCCAAATCTGCGTGGCAAACGCGTTCTGGAGCTCGGGTGTGGCGGCGGGCGCATGAGCCGATGGCTCAAGAACGACATGGGCGCGGCGTACATCTTTGGTGTGGAGCTCGACCCCGAGGCGGGCGCCGAAGCCCGGCAGTTCTTGGACGAAGTGCACATCGCAGACCTCGACACCTTTGAGCTGCCCGACGACGCACAGTTTGACGTGGTGATCTGCGCCGACGTGATCGAGCACCTCAAGGACCCTTGGGCGGTTATTCAACGCGTTTTGTCGCATGTTGTGCAGGGCGGTTACTTGGTGACCTCGACGCCCAACATCCGCAACTGGCGGATCATCAAAGACCTCGTGGTCGGCGGCGATTTTCCTTACGAGGCGTACGGACTGCGTGACCGGACCCACCTGCGATGGTTCACCCAGAAGACGATCGTCGGATTCCATCGGGAAGTGGGCATGCGCGTGGACGAGGTGGGCTATGTCCCGTTGAGCGGCCGTACGGCGCAGCTTGACCGCGCCACCCAGGGTCGCCTACGTGACTTCCTCATTGGGCAACACGTGGTGCGCTCGCAGAAACCATGAACCCTGTCTTTGTCCTTCACGAATACGGCGCGCGGCGTCACTACCTGCCGCACGACCACCTGCAGGCACAGGGGCGGTTTGCGTTTGAACACCTTCCACCCCTCGCGGCACCGCGGGCGACAGCTCGGGATCTGTTGCATGGGGAATTTCGCCAAGCCGCCAAGAACGCCGTCAAGACGGTCAATCTGGGACGGTTACTGGCGATGCGCGACCAGACCATCATCTTGGGTGTGGCGCCGTTCAACGGCTGGATCTGGGTGCTGGAGGCGCTCAAACGGCACAATCGATTGATCCTGTTTACGTCTTGGCCCCATTGGGCGCTGGGAACCGCGGTCCACAACCCGCTGAATTGGTCACTCGCCGAGCGGTGGTGGCGGCTCTTGGAAGGCATGGAGGTGGTGTGTGTCACACCCGCGGTCGCCGAGGCGGTGGCACGCCATGGGGCACGGACCACGGTGATCCCTCACGCCTACGATCCCGCGGAGTTTTTTCCGACCCCGCACGCCACGACGCGGTTGCGCGCCTTGTTTGTGGGACGGATGGTCGAGCCCAAGGGCGTATTGGACCTGCTCAAGACCGCCCAAATGCTGCCCGAAGTTGACTTCGACTTCGTCGGGGACGGCGAGCTCGCCGCCCACGTTCAGACCGCGGCCGATCAGACCACCAACATTCGTTACCTTGGCTTTCTGAAAGGCGATGCACTGCGTCAGGCCTACCAACGGGCAGACGTGTTGATGTTGCCGTCACGACGCACCCCCGGCTGGGAGGAGCTCTTTGGCATCGCGATCGTCGAAGCCTTCGCGTGCGGCGCCACGTGCATTGCGTCGGACAACGTGGGGCCGTCGTTCATCATTGATGACGGCGTCACCGGCCGTTTGCTGCGCCAAGCGGACGCGGAACACATGGCGGAAGCGCTAAACGCGCTGGACACGCACCGTGACACCTTGCGGCAGTGGCAACAAGCCGCGTTAAAGGCTGCCCAGGATCGTTTTGAGCTTGGACACGTCGCCGAGCAATGGGCGGAGGTGCTGACGTGAAAGTTTCGGTTGCCCTCGCCACGTACAACGGCGCCACACACCTCAAAACTCAGCTCGAGAGCCTCGCGCATCAGACACATCCACCCCACGAGCTGGTGGTCGCCGACGATGGGTCGAAGGACGCGACGTTGCAGGTGCTAGAGACGTTTAAGGACGAGGCACCATTCCCCGTTCGGGTCGTGGCGCAGGACGGCGGACAGGGGCCCACACGAAATTTCGAGCGCGCCATGTATGCCTGCGATGGTGACGTGGTGATGTGTTGTGACCAAGACGACCGATGGCATCCCTCGAAGATCGCGCGCATGCTGGCGGTGTTTTCGTCGACCACAACGGTCGCGTTCTGCGACGCAAATCTGGTCGACCCCCAGCTCGCGCCGTTGGGAACAACCCTATGGAAACGGCTTGGGTTTACGCCGTCACGCTTTGACACCACACAGCATCTGGCCAAACAGACGATCGCGTTTGGATTAACGATGGCCTATCGAAACGACGACTGGCTCCGCGACCTGTTGTTCCCCATCCCGATGCCGTTTGGTCACGACAACTTCACGGCCTTGGTGTGTGCGGCGGTTGGCGATGTCGCTTTGGTGCCAAACCCGCTGTTGGATTACCGGCAGCATGCCAATCAGGTCAGCGGCACACAGGGGAAGAAGTCTGCGGTTCAGATCGCGATCACACCCACGGCCGAGAGTTTTGAACAGCTC
This sequence comes from bacterium, assembly GCA_041390025.1. Taxonomy (GTDB): domain Bacteria; phylum Myxococcota_A; class Bradymonadia; order Bradymonadales; family Bradymonadaceae; genus JBFFMO01. The sequence continues at coordinate 13,711 of JAWKQR010000014.1, read as the reverse complement.
GTGGGCCGCGTCCCGCCCGAGGCGCTTACCGCACAGGGACAACGGTTGATGCAGTTCTGCGCCGCAAAAGCGACTCACATGCGACAACGTGATGCCCTGGCCACCCAACCCTATCGTCAGCGCTTGGTCCGCATCGCTGACCTCGTCCGAGCCGGTGAGTACGCTCGGTTTAGCAACGGCTGGAGAAGTGTGGTCAAGGACGTTATCGGAGCGCCAGGATGAGACTCGCGGTTTGGATTCCGTACATCGACGACAAACCAGGCGGCCTCGGGGTCTACATCCGGGAGACGTGCGTGCGACTGTTCGCGATGTTTCCCGACCACATTCTCTACACGCTCTCGACGAGCACGGTACCCACAGACTGGGGAGTCGCTCGCGTCGAAAAGATTCAGGTCCCGCAGCGCCTCGATGGGCGCGCTCGGCAAGCGTTTCGGTTTGTCGCGTTGAACACGTTGTTGCCCATTGAGCTCAAGCGCCATGGTTGTGACGTGATCTTCATTCCGTTTCATGAGGGGATGCTCGCGCCGAGCGTGCCTCAGGCGCTGGTCATCCACGATTTGACGATGCTCCACTTTCCGAGCGCATACTTCTCGCCGTTTCTTACGGCGTACATGCGCTACGGGCTTCCTGTGGTGGTCAAACACAGCGCGGCGACCATTTGCGTGTCGTACCACACCGCGATGGACGTTGCGCACCACTGCAAGGTGCCCGAGCACAGCCTGGACATCATCACCGAGGGTTACAACACCGAGGTCTACTTCCCCCGTACACCGAGCCAACGTCGGGCACTTCTTGACGACCTTGACCTGCCGCCAAGATTTCTGCTGTACAGCGGCACGCTTGCCGAACATAAGAACACAACATTCCTCGCGGATATCCTGGCTGGCGCACGCCGGGACGGGCTTGATGTCGGGTTGGTGCTGACCGGCCGTTTGGACGCCGGGGCCGCCGGACCGATGTGGGACCGATTTCGTGCGCTAAAGGTCGAGGACCATGTGTTCGGCGTGGGCTACGTCAGCCACGAGCAACTGTCTGCGCTGATGCAAGAGGCCTACGCGTTTGTGTTTCCGTCACTGTACGAGGGATTCGGGCTCGCGCCGCTTGAGGCGATGGCCTCGGGGGCCTCGGTGATCTGCTCGAACCGGGCCTCGCTGCCAGAGGTCGTGGGGGCCGGAGGCGACCTCGTCAATCCACGGGAACTTCGCCCGTGGTTGGACGCATTGAGTCGACGAACGGATAGAAATTGGGATAAGGAAACGCGGGCTCGGGCCGTCGAAAGCGCCGCGCGTTTCCAGTGGGACGACGCTGCGACACAACTCGCGCGACGTATTGAGGCGATAGCCCGCAACTGACCCGCATGAGCGGGCGTGTTTTTGTGGCGGAACATGGCATCGGGTGTGGCAAACAACTCGCGAACGCTCTTCTCGCGACAGCAGCTGCTGGCTGCTTTTGCGTTGGCGCTTGTGGTGCGTCTGATCTACTGGATGTTTGTCGCGCCTCACCTGTTCGGGGCAGGGACTTACATTCACGCCGACACCGCCAGCTTCGTCGCGCCGGGCCTAAACCTGCGTACGATTGGCACGTACACGTCCGATCCGGGGTTCCGTGACGGTCTTTTCACGCGGGTGCCGGGCTACGCCCTCCTTTTGTGGGTGTTGGGTTTTTTCACAGATAACCTCTATCCCGTGGTCGCGGCATTCCAAGTCGCGCTCGACAGCCTCACTGCAGTATTGCTCTTTGTGCTCGCCGGCCGTCTTGGGGGCCGCTGGGCTGGATGGGGTGCAGCGGCTTCGTACGCCACCTATCCGTTCGCCTTGTGGTGGGTGACCCTGACCATTCCCGATGTCGTGACGACCTTTTTAGCCGTGTTGGGCATGCTTTTGCTCACGCGGGAGCGGAAACATGGCTTGCGCGACGCCGCCATCGATGGGGTCTATCTGGCGGTGGCAACGCTCACACGCGAGTACTTGGTGTTGTTGGCGGTGCCGGCTGCGGTGGCATGGTTGATCTACCTTCCAACGTGGGACCGACGCATCAAAACAGCCGTCGTTGCGGGTTTTTGTGGCATTTTGGTCTACGCGCCGTGGCCACTTCGAAACCTGATCAATCACGACGAGCTCATCATCTTTCGCGCGTCGTCATCGGGTTATCGGCAGTACGCACCGGACATGTTCGCCGCCGTGGACTGGATGACCGCGTGGACGCCCGACCAAGGGGTCTACTTGGACAGGGTCGCGCGCGACCTGCCGCTGGAGTTGCCCGAACATGTGTTGCTCCCCGACGAGCGCCCCCAAGCGCTCGCCCTGTTTGCCAAAGCACGCACATGTGGCACCGGGATCCGGTTGTGGGGCGGACAGACGGAACCTGAACGCCCTTGTGACCAGGAGCTTGTGCAGGAGTTCGGCGCGCTGAAGAAGTCCTACATACGGCGTCATCCGGTGCGATGGATGGTCGAGGTACCGCTGCACAATCTGCACAAAACCCTGTTCAAAGCGGACCTGATGCGACCCGACGAACAACCACGGGTCGCGATGTTGGCGAGTATCGCGTTCGGCTACCGAACGCTGCTGATCTTGCTTGGCTTGGCCGGCGCATGGTTGCTTCGTCGCCACCGGTCCATCGTCGTCATGGCGTCGTTTTCGATCACAGTGTATCTGTTCATGGCGTGTTACATCCGCGGGTTGCAGATGCGGTATCTGCTGCAGGCGGATGTGGTCATGCTTGTTCCCGCAATTGTTTTGCTCGTCACCTCGATACGATCGCGTTGGATTCGCGCGAAGGGCCTACCATGAGCTACTCCGAATTGTTGAAGAAGATCGAGTCTAAAACAGCGCACGTTGCTGTCATGGGCCAAGGATACGTTGGCCTGCCACTCGCCATGGAGGTCACGCATTCGGGCTACCACTGCCTCGGCGTGGACGTTTCTGCCCGCACCGTCGACGCGATCAATCGCGGCGTCTCGCACATTCTGGACGTTACCTCGGACGAGCTGAACAAAGCCTTGGCTACCGGCCGGTACCGGGCCTCCGCCAACTACGCTGACATCGCAAACGCGGACGTCGTCTCGATTTGCGTGCCCACGCCACTTCGAAAAACCAAAGACCCGGATGTCTCGTACATCCAGGCGTCGGTGGCGGCGATGCGCCCCCACCTTAAGCGCGACGGTGTCTTGATCATCCTTGAATCGACCACCTACCCCGGCACCACCGACGAGCTGGTCGCGGACGCGCTTGCCGGCGAGGGCCTTGTTTTGGACGAAAACCTCTTCGTCGCGTTTAGCCCCGAACGTGTTGATCCGGGCAACCCCACCTATGGCCTCAAGAATACCCCCAAGGTCGTCGGCGGTGTGACACCCCGGGCTACAGACCTGATCGCGGCATTTTACCGACAGGTGGTCGACCACGTTCACACGGTGCGGAGCGCGCGTGAGGCGGAAATGGTCAAACTGCTCGAAAACACGTTTCGCGCCGTCAACATCGCGCTGGTCAACGAGATGCTGCTGATGTGCGACCGAATGGGCATCGACATGTGGGATGTCATCCAAGCGGCGAGCACAAAACCATTTGGGTTCATGCCGTTTTATCCCGGCCCCGGAATTGGCGGTCACTGCATCCCGCTCGACCCCACCTACTTGTCGTGGAAAGCCAAATCCTACGGCTTTTACAATCGCTTCATCGAGCTCGCCACGGACATCAACGGCAACATGCCCTGTTTTGTCGTTCAGAAGCCTCGCGGCTGATGAACGACCAGAGCAAGGCGCTTCGTGGCTCTAATGTGTTGTTGCTCGGGATGGCGTACAAACCCAACATCAACGACCTGCGCGAGTCACCGGGGCTGGATATCTGGCAACTCTTGGTGCAGGAGTGGGGCGCCAATGTGACCTACCACGACCCCTACATCCCGCACATCCACGAGTTTTCCGCAGACTCTGTGGAGCTCAGCGCACAGACGTTGTCGGCCAGTGATGCGGTCGTCATCGTGACGAACCACCGGGACTTCGACTATGGATTTGTCACCAAGCACGCCTCGCTTGTGCTCGACGCACGCAATGCAACCAAGGGTGACGCTCCCAACGTGACGCGGCTCTGAGGGCCGCCGGCGCTCAAACGGTTTGTAAGCCATGGGCCGCTTTGATAGCCGCTTAAACCAAGCTCAAGATGTCCGTGGGGTTGGCTCGGTCCCTTTGGGGCCCACGACCCGTCTGACGGCTGGACCGCGGCGTGCAGCTGGCTTGCGTCGCAAGGGCAACAGCGTGAGCACGAGCAACCAATACGCCGGAAACATGGGGACACGATAACGCGAGAGTGTCCCGAGGTTTGGTGCCGCGAGGCCAACCGCCACCGAGAAGATCAAGACATAGACCGCGCAGAACAGCAGCATCGGCTCGGAGCGCAAGATGAGCCACAAGCGCCGGCCGCCGGTCTTGAACAACAGCATCGACAGCATGATAAACAGCGCCGACGTTTCGAGGGCATTGATCAAAGACACGATGTTGTGCACCTCGAAGATGAACGGGCGCAACAAAGTCGACACGAGCGCGATCGGCGCGAACTGAAGCTGCTGAGTCAGCGTGCGCGCGTTGGGGTCACCGAGCTCGTAAGACGACCCCGCGTCGATCTTTCGGTAGGCCCCCTGCAGCTGCGCTGTTTCCGTGGCCACCTTTTCGAGCGCGAAACGCGGATACACCTCGCCCAGCCACGTCACGGCGGCCATCGCCAAGATAATGCCGGGGATCAAGTACGCGATGCGCAGCTTGAACACCTTGCCCTGCTTGCGCGAGCGTTCGGCGAAGAACCAGATCAAGCCTGCAATGGCGAGCGGGAACAAAATGTAGGCTTTGACCAGACCCACGACCCAAAATCCCGCGACAATCAAGCCCAGTGCCCGTGGGTCTGGCCGCGCCGACTTCACAAAGCGAGACATCCCCCACAATCCCAGCCCGAGGCCGCCAAGCGCGACCCCCTCTTTGAGGATGCCACTTGTCCAAAACACCACGGACGGGACCATGAAACACGCGATGAGCGCCCGTTTGTGATAGGCCGCGGGCAAGTGCATGCGAAATGCGAGGTACATCGCCACCTGCCCCATGAAGGCAAATGCCGAGATCACCAGACACGACGCGACCAACGAGTCGTTAAGCAGCAGACACAGCCATCCCGCGATGGCGCACATGACACCGGTGGACCCGCCAGCACCCTCCACCCACAGGAAAAGAAACGGATCCGAGCCCACGGTCAGTGCCGCCAACTGCTGCAGCAGGTCGGGGCGCGCGCGCACCATCTGGGCAATCGCCATGCCGTAGCGATGGTACATCAGCATGTCGCCGCCGCCATAGTAGTACAGGGTGATCAAAACCTGCCCCACGGCTGAGACGGTGTGTGCCCCGTACCCCATCCAAAGATAACGCTGTTCGAGCTTGTTAAACGGGCGAGACGCCGTCAGCAGGAACGCCGTCGACATCACAAACACCACAAAAAATGGCACCATGGTTCACCTCAGCTTGCGAGGCGATTCTTGGACCCAGGTTTTTGCTCCGGGTGCTCTTCGTAGTGGGAGCGATAGTAGTAGTAGGAGTACCCGTAGCCCGCCGCATTGCGTTTGACGTCGTTCAGCACACATCCCATCAGGGGCGCGCCAATGGCGTCGAGCTGCATGATCGAACGTTTGAACATCTCGCGCTGGGTCGCTCCGTATTTGAGCACCAACAGCACGCCATCGACACTACGGCTGAGGATCAGGGCATCCGCCACGGCGCCAATTGGCGGCGAGTCAACGATCACGCGGTCAAACTGCTCGCCGAGCTCTGCAAGAAGTTTTGCGAACGCTTGGGTGTGCAGCAGTTCGGTTGGGTTTGGCGGAATGTGGCCAGCCGGTAAGGCGAACAGGTTCTCGACCATCGTCTTCTGAATGACGTCATCAAGCTTGGCGCTCTTAGCGACCACATCCGATACACCCGATGCATTTTCGAGCTGCAGCGCCTTGTGAACGCGTGGACGGCGAAGATCCACGTCCACGATCAAGGTCCTCAGTCCCGACTGTGCCATCGCAATGGCCATGTTGGTCGAGATGAGCGTTTTTCCTTCACCTGGTCCCGGGCTGGTCACCAACAGCATGCGCGCCGGTTTGTCGCCGGACATGAACATCAGGTTGGTGCGCAGCGTCTTGATGCCTTCGGCAAACGACGACTTGGGCGCCAGCTCCGTGATGATATCGAGTGAAGCGCCCTCCACGCCCAAGCCAGGAAGGTCAACCTCGGGCAACGTTCCAAGCAGCGGTGTGCCCGTAACCCGTGTGATGTCGTCCTCGGTCTTGACCGTGTTGTCGAGCGCGGCGATCAAGAAGATGATACCGCCCCCCAATACAAGGCCAAACACCAGCGCCACCCCGAGATTAGACGGCAGGTTTGGACTGAACGGCGACGCAGGGACCTCGGCATCTTCCAACATGCGAATCGAGTCCGCATCGTACATCGAGTTGATGTCGAGCTGTTTGGAGCGGTCGAGCACGGTCTTGTAGAGCTCTTGAAGGCTCTCCGCACGGTCCTTGATCTGGCTGTACTTCAGGCCCAGGTCACCAAGCTCGAACGCCTCCTCACGCAGGTCATCGAGCCGCTTTTTGTGGGTGTCCATCTGACGGTTCAAAAACGCGACACGATTTCGGACCTCGGAGAGCGCCAGCTTCACTTCCTTGTCGATCGCGGCGTCCACCAATTGAAGCTGCTCCTGGATGCCTCTGACGCTCTCGTGCTTGGGACCAAACACGGTTTGCAGCTCGGCGAGTTGCCGCTCAAGCTCGCGCTGCGACTGGATCAGACGCACCAAGACGTCGCTTCCCGCGAAGCGCGCGGCATCTTCGGGGGTCGCCCCCTTCTTCTGCATCTCCACCAGCTGCGCCTCGAGCGCAGCCGCAGCCGCAAGCTGGCTGTAGACCTCGTTCATCTGGTGGTTGACCGCTTCGATGTTGGCAGCGGTTAGGTTGCGCTTGTCTTCGTACGACTCCGACAAAATGTTGTTGTCGCGCTTGAACTTATGAAGCTCAGTCTGTGTGGCGTTGAGCTCATCGCGTTTGTCGCCGAGGTACTTATCAAACCAGTTGATGATCTGCGTCAGCCCTCCCGACTGCACCTCTTTGGTGTAATCGACGTAGGCTTCGGCCACGGCATCCGCGACTTCTTTTGCAAACTCGGGATCGTCGCTCGTGGCGGTGACCATCGCGACACGGCTGTCGCGCTGCAGGTCGACCGTCATCATGCCGCGAATCCGCGACACGGCCATCTTCAGACGCTTTTCTTCGCTCAGCGGCGAGCCACCCGACGTGGTGGGTACAAACTTGTCGCCCTCAAGCATCCCCAGCCGTTTGACGACACGCTCGGCGAACCAGCGGGACCCCAAGACTTCCTTTTGTGTGTTCCAGAACTGCTCGAACTGCCACGTGCCGCCTGGATCCATCAGGTCCACGCGGTCGATCTGCTTGCCGAGCGCGTTGTCTTTGTTGTGAAAGATGATCTTCGAAGACGTGCGGTAGAGCTTGGGTTGTTGTTTGGTCCAGAAATAACCCGCGGTGACACTCAGAATCGACGTCACCAAAACAATCCAGTAGTACTTACGGACCAAACTCCAGTAGTACGCGAGCAGGACCATTGGGGATTGACCCTCGTCCGCCATCGCGGCAGAGCGAACGTCTGATTGGGTATCGTCGAGCATTCTTCACCAGACTGGGCTTTTTCATCAAAACAGAGCCCGGCACAAAAACAAAAAGACATTCTCCGGGCAAGGCCGCAGATCCTAGTGACTGCGACCCCGAGAGTCAATGAACCGGATCGGCGTGGAAAGTCTTCGAGTCAAACTGGATAACCTAGCGATAAAGCTACTGTTGCTGAGCATCGTCGTGGCTCCTGTGGCCTTGGGCGGCGTGCATCGTGTGGTTGTCATGGCGTTGTTTGTGCTCGTGGCAACGGCGGCGTTGGCGTCGGTTGTGGCTCAGAGCGCCACGACGTCTGCACGTTTCTCGGCCTCGTTCGCGGCATGCGCCCTTGTGGCATGTTTCGCCGGATTTCAGCTCATCCCCTTGCCCGCCGATATGTTGCGTCTGATCACCCCCTACTTTTGGGACCTGTGGCAGGCGTCGTTGAAGGCGGTCGGTGTGGAGTCCAGCTGGCACGCGATCTCGGCGCAGCCGGGTGCAACGGCCGATCGTGTTCTGAGATTTGCCACACTGGCCCTCGCCACGCTCGCGGCCGCAAACCTGCGAGACCGCGAAGCCACACGCAAGCAGATCACGTGGGCGTTTGGAGCCGGCATCGTGTTGTCTTTGCTCGTAGGCCTAGCCCATCGTTTCGCGGACATCACCGTGTTTTTTGGTGTGTACGACCCTGGCGTCGCCCCCAAAATGACGACGTTCATCAGCTCGAATCATGCGGCGAGCGTTTTTGGGCTCGCTGCGCTGCTGTCGGGCTTGTTTACGTGGCGCGCCGTTCGAAACCAGCAACGAAACAGCGCGGTCAACAGCGCTCTGTCCCTACTTGCGGCGCTCATCATCGTTTTTGAAGCCAACAGCGTCGGCGTGCTAGCCCTGCTCGGCGTGATCGCGGTGCTCGTCTTGGCGATGGAGCTTGCGCCTTGGCGAAAACACGCGCTGGCGGCCGTGAGTGTTGGGGTTGTTGCGGCGATGGCGTTGGTCGCAAAATTAGGACTTCCGGACAGCCTGGCGGTGCGGGTGGAGCTCAATCGGGCGACACTCGCTGCGTCCACCCACGCATGGCTGACCGGATTTGGAGCAGGGGCGACCGAGACCACGCTGCCTCCATTTGTGCGCTGGCAGCTCGTGCCGGACGCACGGTTGGTGACGATCGAGACCGAGCCCATCGAGTGGCTGATGACGTTGGGATGGCCCGTGGCCATCGTGGTGATCGCGCTGTTTGCGACGTACCTCGTACCAGCGAAGGTCGACGATGCGTCGCATCGCCGCGAGTTTTTTCAAGTGGCCACGTGGGCCGTGGGCCTCTACGTCGCCGGGATCGCGATGATGCACTTCCCGTTCTTGGCGCTTGGGGTCTCGTTGCCGATGCTGTTGGTGCTCGAGAGTTTTCAACGCCAAGTCTTCCAGCGTCACCACGCCGAACCCAAACGCCCTCATCCGCGCGCGTATCCTTTCCTTGATGTGTCCAACCGCACGTTGGGCATCGCCGCAGGACTGATGATCGCTCTTGGGACGGTGGGGTTTGTTCTGTCGTCAGCACCCCAGGGTGATCTGGCGTTGCAGATCGCACAAACGCCGGGAAACGCGATGCTGTTCGCCGATGCCGCCCGAACTTCCTTGCACAACGACCCCGTCAAGGCCGAGCAGCTCGCCAAACGTGCGGTCGAGCTCGAGCCCACCGCCCGCATGAAACTCTTGTATGCCACCACGCTCGCTGCCAACAAACGCGGCGAAGAAGCCGTGGCGATCTACCGCGAGGTCGGCACATCCTATCTGGGTGAGCGCGCCGCCAAGGAAGCCGCGATGGTGCTACCACCGAGCCTTTCCGCCCGGGCGATCGTTCGGCCCGAGTATTGGCGCGCGGCGCGTGACACCGCGCTGAAACACCGAGGCCGAAGCGCGGCGATTGATTTCGTCTTGGCCCTTGTGGACGCCAATCCCGACAGCGCGATGGCAGCACGTGTCGCCATCGAAGCCTACTGGCAACGAAAGGAGTACGGCGTGGCCGAACTTTGGTGCGAGCTGCTCATCGCACAAGGCCGCACCGACGAGCATGGAAACCCCATCGGCCCAGGACTGCTCGTCGAGACGCTCTTGAAGGCCAATCGGGTGGATGAGGCACGTCAGAGAGCCAATCAGGCGCTGACGTCGGTTCCAAACGATGCCACGGTCGCGCAGGTCGTGCTGCGCTTGCGCACCGCCGAGCCCAAGCGCGCCGACGCCGAGGAGGTCTCGCGGGTAGAGACAGCCCACAAGACCTTTTGTGGCGCGTCGCGAACCGGCCCGCAACGCATGTTGTGTGATGTCGCGAGGGCTTGGCTCGCCGAGGCGCGAAACGACGACGCCGCCGAAGATATCCTTAAAGGCGTCGCCGAACGCTTCAACCAGCCTACACCCTTGGCGGAGTACTACGTGCGCACCAACAAATGTGCCGCTCTGCGGACGTTGTCGGTGCATTGGCGCGACCGTCCCGAAGGCGCCAGAGCCATGGAGCTGGCCAACCGCTGCGGTGCCCTGCCATGAAGGTCGGCATCGAGGCCAATCGGCTGGGCCGAGGCGGCGCGAGCATCCTTGAAGCGTTGATCGAGGCGCTCCTCAATGATGTCCGTGTGGACGAGATCACCGTGTTTGGCAACGGCGTGCCGGGCCCAAGATGCCACGTGGTTCCGGGCCCAACAACGCGTCTGGCTGCCCTTCGTTGGGCGGTCTCGGGCTGGGCAAAGACGGCCGAGCGCTTCGACCGGGCGCTATCGTTTACGGGGTTTGCGCAGGCCGCGGGGCAGACGTCGTTTGTCCACAATGCCCTGTACTACGACCCCGCAGCAGCGTTGCTGCCGGTTGGCGCGCAGGCGCGTCTGGCGGTTCTGCGAGAGCTCACTGCCGACACAGCCCAAAGCGCCCAAACCGTCATTGTGCAATCGCCATGGATGCAAGCCGCGTTGGAGGCCGACTGTGGCGTTCGCGCCCACGTGGTCTCAACCATTCCTCGCGCGGTTCAAGCGACCAGTCTTTGGGAGCGACAGGTCGACCTTTTGTGGGTTGGCAACGAAGTCGCGTTCAAGGACCACGCATTGGCCATCGCCGCGGCAACACGCTTGAGGCGGCACCTGACGCTGATTGGAAACACACGGCCGATGGCCAATGGGCCGTTTCATACGTGGGTCGGTGAGCTGCCACGCGACGTGGTATACGGTTACTACCGTCGCGCGCGGGTACTGATCATGACGTCTCGGGCCGAGAGCCTCGGGTTGCCGCTCGCCGAGGCGATGCAATGCGGACTCCCGGTCGTGAGCGTGGACCTGCCCTACGCACGGGCGCTGTGCGGCGACCAAGCCGTGTACTTTGATGATTTGAGCGGCCTTTGCGCCGCATTGGCTGGACCGATGCACAGACCGTCACTCCAATTTGACAGTGATGCAGCCTTTGAGCAGTTCGCCCGCGTTGTCGTGGGATAGAACCCTCGGGGTTCGCACGCATCCTATGCCCAGCCCGTACGTCGAGAGAAATCATGGAACTCAAACATGTTGTGATCGTTGGGGGTGGATTCGCGGGGCTCGCGGCCGCAAAAGCACTGGCGACCGCACCTGTGCGCATCACGTTGATCGACAAAGAGAACCATCACCTCTTTCAACCGCTGCTCTATCAGGTCGCGACGTCTGCGTTGAGCAGCCCCGACATTGCCGCGCCCATCCGCAAGGTGCTGCGCCGTCAGAGCAACGTCACGACGTTGTTGAGTGAGGTTTCCGCGATTTCACTCGAAACCCAGACCGTCGAACACACCTATGGCTCCATGCCCTACGACTACCTGATCTTGGCTGCCGGTGCGGTCAACGACTACTTTGGGCATGACCACTGGGAGGAGCGCGCGCCTGGGTTGAAATCCCTGGCGGATGCGCTTGAAATTCGCCACCGTGTCCTGACCGCCTTCGAGAAAGCTGAGGCCGTGGACGCGTCGGAACGCGCATCGTTGCTGACGTTCGCGGTCATCGGTGCCGGACCCACGGGGGTCGAAATGGCCGGCGCGCTCAAAGAGATCGCGACACGAACGCTCAACGACAACTTTCGCAACTTCGACCCGTCAAAAGCACGTGTGGTGCTCATCGAGGGCGGACCGCGCGTGCTGAGCGCGTTCCCCGAGGATTTGTCCGCAAACGCTCAAATGCAGCTCGAAAAGCTTGGCGTGGAAGTTCTGTTGAACACCCGGGTCAAGGACATCACCGAGCACGGTGTGGACCTCGAGAACGGCGACGCCATCGCTGCGGCCACCGTCTTGTGGGGCGCCGGCGTGAAGGGCTCGCCGCTGGCCAAAACCTTGGGCGTGGAGCTCGATCGCCGTGGACGTGTGCCTGTGGGCAAAGACTTCGCTCTGCCCGACCATCCCAACGTCTTTGTCGTTGGCGATTTGGCCCAGTGTGTCGACGCCAAAGGCGAGGAAGTCCCTGGGCTCGCCCCGGCAGCTTCCCAAGGTGGGGAGCATGTGGCCGCACAAATCTGGCGCAGCATCGACGGAAAGGACCGGCAGGACTTCACCTATCTGGACAAGGGCATCATGGCCACCATCGGGCGTTCACGCGCGGTCGCGGTGTCGGGGCCGTTCAAGTTCACGGGTGGATTGGCGTGGCTCGCTTGGTTGTTCATCCACGTGCTGTTCCTGATCGACTTCAGAAACCGCATCGCGGTCATCTTCGAGTGGGCCTGGGCCTACGTCACGTTCCAGCGAAGCGCGCGTGTGATCCTCACCCGCGAGAAAAAACCGGTGGTCGCTGGATAGAGGCTGCTTTTTTTTTTGAATAGCCCGACATGCCTTTCGTCTAAAGGGGATGCGAAGCATTACTTCTATCCTTATCGCCGGGCTTTTGTGTGGAACCGCCATTCCGGCAGCCTCAGCCGCAGAGCCGGTCCGCACCGTCAAACGCACCAAGACGGTCAAGCGTCACTACCGAAAACCTCACGAAACCAAAAAGACAACGGTCGACGCCAGTGGCGCATTGCTGTTCTTGGAGCTCTTGGGGGCGGCAGCCGAGCTGTCGCAGGACGACGAGGACGACGACGAATCGTCGTACGATGAGGCGTACGACATGGAAGGTTGGGACACCGAGGACAACTTCGATGGCGAGTTTTTCGTCCGGGCGGGCACAGGGCTTGTGTTCCAACAACCTGTGAACGAACGGCTTGGCTACAGCGGCATCACTTCGCAGGTCGGGATGGGGATTGGGGTCGCGCCCAAGGATTTCCGCAGCGGTCCACGCATCGGCATGGAGATGGGCCTATGGCTCGACGACTACGCGCTCGTCGACGCACAGGCGATGGGCGTCTACTTCACCGGGCGCGCAGGCGCGCCATGGAAGGTCGTCCAACCCTACGTGGGCCTCAGCGCCGGATTCTTGGGGCAGTTTGGCCTCGAAGCCCTTGGTCCAACGGGGTCGTACATGGACGTCCAAGTGGGCACAGACATCCGCATCAAACGATTCTCCGTGGGCTTCATGTCCAGCGCCGGCGTTCAATTGCTCCCTGGAGAAACCGAGGACGACCCGTCGGAGCTGACGGGATATCGCCAAGCGCTGACAATCAATACCAGCTACACGTTTTAGGCCACGTTCTCTTTGTCCTGCGGGATTCGCAGCGACTGTCCAAAACCGGTGGAGCGGCAGCTTCCAAGCTGCCGTGCGGACTATCGGTGCAGCAGCGATTGGTACAGGGCCAGCGAGGCTTCCCAAATCACCTGAGGGCGGAACTCCCGCACCACACGCGCTCGACCGGCGCGACCGTGTCGTTCGCGCAGGGCGGAGTCGGTCAAGTAGCGCTCAAGTGCGCGCTCCAACGCGACAGCATCTCGAGCCTCGACCAGTGTCCCCGTCACACCGTCCTCGACCGCGTCCACACAGCCCACGACGTTCGTGGCAAGAACCGGAAGTCCCATCGACGCCGCTTCAAGCGGGACGTTTGGAAAGCCTTCGCGGTAGGTCGGCAAGACCAACAGGTCCATCGCCGCGTAAAACGGTGGCATCTGACG
>JAWKQR010000013.1:0-145773 GCA_041390025.1 bacterium | reverse complement strand
CAGGACGTTCTGATCTTGGACAACCGCGACTCGTTTACTTACAACCTTGCGCATCGGCTCTTTGAGGTCGGGGCAAGCTGCGGTGTCGGGCGAAGCGACCAATTGACGATCTCGGCAATTGAGCAGCTCGCTCCCCAATCGCTTGTCATTTCGCCGGGACCTGGGCACCCCAATGATGCCGGGATCAGCGTCGACGCGGTTCGCGTGTTCGGCGGGACGATTCCCATCTTGGGCGTGTGTCTGGGTCATCAAGCCATTGGTGTGGCGTACGGCGGTCGGGTGAGCGAGAACGGACATCCATTCCACGGCAAAGCCACGAACATGACCCTGCAAGACCATCCACTCTTTGACCACATGCCGGCGACGTGTGCGTTTGCGCGTTACCACTCACTGAGCATTGAGCGTCCGCTCCCTTCCGAGTTGAGTGAGATTGGCACCGGAGACGGCATGGTGATGGCTGTGGCTCACCGGACACACCGCACGTTCGGGGTGCAGTTTCACCCAGAATCGGTGTTGTCGGAGCATGGAACTCAGCTCCTTAGAAACTTTCTGGGGATTGTCCGACAGAACTCATGAGGTTCTGCACTTGGTCGACCATTCTCCGCATCCCCAAGCGTCCAAAGATCTGGGCAGCGTCGGAAAGGTACTCCGACGCTTCGTCGTCCTGTTGAGTCTCCAAACAGAACCTGCCAAACGACATCAGGCACTTCGCGAGCTCAGCCTCGTTTCCGATGTGACGCAATAAGGATTCAGCTTGTACGAAGCATTCGCGCGCCATCGATGCATGGTCTTCAGCGGGTGACGACGAAAAAACCGACGAGGCATGAATGTCGGCAAGCCCGAGCATCCCTGACGCGATCAGCACGTCAGAATCAAGCTGATGCGCGATCTGCAACGCGTCGGTGATGCGCTCACGCGCGACCTGCTTGTTGAACTCGCTCAGCTCCAAGCGGGCGAGATTTCGAAGAATATCGAAGATTACGCGACGGTCGCCCCCGTCCTCGGCCCCCGCGAGTGCTTCTTCGAGGTAACGACGCGCCTCGTGTGTTTGGCCGGTCATCAGGCTGAGCTCGCCGAGATTGTTCAAGATGATGCCTTGAGCGCCCCGGTAATCCATGCCTTTTGACGACTCCAACGCCTCCTCGAACAGCGTCTTGGCCTCGTCGATGTCTCCGCGTTCGAGCAACAAAATGCCGAGATTGTTGAAACTGTCGACGACGCCTTGGCGGTCGCCAACCGCTCGGCGCAGCTCAAGGGCCTCGCGGAAGTACACCATCGCCTCCTTGAGGTCGCCTTGCTGCAGCTTAAGCGAACCAAGGTGATTCAAGCTGAGCGCCACGGAACGCTCGTCAGCGCTTTCTCGTCGCAGGTGCAAACCGGCCGTGTAATGCGTCTCGGCCTCGACGAAATTGCCACGGATCCAGTGGATCTTGCCGATGTCGTCCAGCGTACTCGCGATGCCGCGCAAATCGTCAAACGACCGAAACAAGTCCAACGCGATCTTGAAGTGTTCGAGCGCTCGGTCGTACTCGCCGAGGCTTCGGTGGGCGCGTCCGATCTTGTTGTAACCGACACCGCCTTTGGCTCGGTCGTTGAGGATCCACGCGTAACGCAGCATTTCGCGATAGTAGGCCAACGCCTGGTCATACTCGCCAAGCAGGTCATACACGGTGCCCAAATCATGAAACGCCGTCAGTTTGAGCTCGATGTCCGAGTCGGACAGGTACGACAATCCCTTAAGATAAAGGCTGATCGCGTGTTCGTGGTCGTAGCGCTGACGTGCGGCGTTTGCGGCCGCGAGATAGTGTCGCGCGGCCTGCTCCAGCGAACGTGCGCGGTCATAATGAGACGCCATCGCTTCCTCAAACCCTTCGCGACTCGGAAGGCGTCTCTCGAGCCACTGAGGGATCAGCCGGTGGTAGCGTTGTCGCTCCTGAAGCGGCAACGTCTCGTAGATTTTCCGCTGTTCCAGCCTGTGCTTGAAGTAGGATTGCTCGATGTCGGCGAACAGTGCTTCCTCGTGCCGTCGAATCATGTCCTTTCGTTCGAGGCTCTCAAGGATGTCTTCGACGCGCGTGTCCAAATTGGTGTCAGACCAGTGCGCAATCGCCACCCCGGTTTGATCTTCGTGCAAGTGGTAGAGGGCGGTGACAAGTTCGGGCCAGAAGACCTGTCCGATGCAGGCTGCCATCCCCAAAACGAGCCGCTCGTCGTCGGTCAACGCACGCAACCGCGCCTCGACGGCGCCCTCAATGGTGGTGGGCAGTTCGACGTCCTTTAACCGATCGACATGGACGACCCAACGCTCGGTCCGGGTGTCGATGACGTTTTCGGCGATCAAGATCCGCAGAAACTCTTCCACCGTGAGCGGGTTCCCGTGCGCCGCCTCCGTGATGCGATCAATCAATCCACTGGGAACAGACGCGCGGCGCAACGTGTCATTGACGAAGGCGCGGACCTCACGGTCGCTCAAGGGTTGAAGACCGAGCCGAAGGTCCGAAACGAAACTCGCCACAGGATGATCTTCGGAAATCTCGTCGGCGTTCCACGAGACAATGAGCAGTATTGGCGCATCTGCGAGTTGTTTCTGCATGTGCGCGATGAGTGCGAGCACCGGCCGAGTCGCGAACTGCAGGTCCTCGAGAATGACGACCAACGGATTTTGCACCGAATCCGCGCGGAAGAGCTGGATCAGAGCATCATAGGACCGGCGTTCGAGATCCACCGCGCCCTCGGTGTCGCCAACCTCGGGAATGTGTGGGGAGTTTTCGAAGCCAATCTCGATGATCTGCCCGATGAGGTGAGCGACGCGCTCCGCGTCTTTCCCCACGATGGTCTTGCACGCCTCCAGGAGCTTACGTCTGGCCATCTCAGGGGGTTCTTTTTCGGCGATGTAAAACCGTTGTCGGAGCAGTCGCGAGAAAACGGAGTACGGGCCGCTCGACTCGTCACGGGACTCGCCGGTGAGGACAATCGTAGAGGAGAGGCGCGCATCAAGTTGTCGGCGAAACTCCGCGAGCAGCCGACTCTTGCCCAGACCGATATCTGCGGTGATGGCCAGTGTCTTGAGTTTGCCGGTGGTCGCGACTTCCTCGTGGGCGTTGAGCAGGGTCTGAAGCTCCGCCTCTCGGCCCACCATCGAAGTTTCGATGCCGTAAACGCGCCACGTCTCGAGCTCTTCGCGCTCGCGGGTGCGCACCATCTGAGTCACACGCGTGATGACAGCCATCGGCGCGCCGCATGTGATGCAGTACTCAGCGCTGCTGTGATTGACGGCTCCGCACCCCTTGCACGAGACTTCGTCGACCGACGCAATCGCCGGCGGCGGGTCATCGTTGTGCGTCCCACATCTGGGGCACATCGAGCCGTCCGCCGGCAGTTTGAAGCCGCAGTAGTTGCATTCCATGCGCTCTCCTCAAGGCGGCTTGTCTATCCAAATCCAAGCGATACTTCAAGTTGGCGGCATTGCACCGTCGAAAGTTCGCAACGAATCGCAGTTACGACCGATAACCGAGTCGGATTCTGGAGAAAAGCATGCATCGACTCAGCACAGACGCGTTGGAAGACGCCCTGAACTCGCTCGCGCTTGGCGAGGAAATCAAGGTCCAAATGTCCGGGCCAGAGAGCCTCTCGTGGCGTGTCGTGAACACACGTCAAGGATGGCAGTCGTTTGTCGACGTGTCGCAAGGCGGCCATAGAGCCCATTTTGAGTGCATGACAGCCACGCCGCAGGCGCCCCGCAAGATTGCCGGCGCCGTCTTGGACGGACAACTTGAGGGCTTCTTGGCGCATCCCGCCACGCGCATCGCGTGCATTGGTGACACCGGCGAGTTCGTGGATGGCCTACCCATTCCCTGGAAACGCCAACTTGGGCCCAATGATGTCAGCCTGACATGGATCGATGGGCCGGCTCCTGAGTTTGGTGTCCGCATGCAGATAGACATCAACACGTGGGCAGATCTTCGCCTGATCGACGGGGCTGTTTGCATCTGGCTTCGCGAGGAAATCCAGCACGAGAACGCGCTGGTCGTGCGCGAGCGGGAAGGGCAGTTAACCCACGTGGGTTCGCTCTCACGCATTCGACGTGCGCCAACTTTTGGGCAATTGTCCGAAGGGTGTTACGCGGACGTGGATGTCTGGACGTTTTCGGGCGGCGACCGAGAGGTGGTCGTAGAGCGACGGCGAGGCTGGCGCGCTACGCGATAGGATAGCGCCCCGGGTCGGTGAGCTGCACCTTGCCGCCTGCGTTTTCGACGAGCTCTTTGATCGAAAGACCACGGTCGTTGGCAACTCCGCGAGCGATCACGACCGGCGCGGAACGCATGAGTTGAAGCGCCGAGTGGTATTCAATCGACAAAAGGATCGAGATCACCTGACCCACGCGCCTATCGGAGTACCCCGGGTGGCGAAGGACGACGTCGACCAGTAACTCCGTCGAATCCGCTTCGCGAAGGCGCTGGTCCTGAAAATCACCTGCGCGCAATGGAGTATCTTCTGACGCCGAGAACACGACCTGCTCGGTTTCGGCCGTTGCGGGCGGCCCGGGCACCGCAACAGCTGTGGACGCGACGGGCGCTTGCACGTCGAAAAACGACAACGGCGAGATCCCGCCGTCAGTCAGGTCCTTCAGAGGACGAATCACGCGCAATATCTCGGGTTCAAGCGCTGCGACGGTCGTTAACTCCGACCACTCCGTGTTCGTCACGAGCAGTTCCACCGACGTGTCCTTGAGCATCCCATCGACGTCGACGTCCAGATGAACTCTCAGCAGGCTCCTCAGGCCCGCGAGGATGCGCGATCGGTCGCTGCCCGACAGCCTGCCGCCATCCTCGAATACCAACCGGCAGTCGGACAGGCGCTTTTCAAGCTCAAAGCGCATGGGCGCCGCGGCCGTTGGCTCCTCACCAATCGCTTCAAAAGCGGACGGTGGCTCACGGTTTTCCGCGCTCGCGGAAGAGGTCGCGCCGTGTGTGATCATGGAAAGGATATCCGCGGGCGGGAGCTCGGAGTCGACGAAATCTGCGAGTCGACCGAGCGCCGTCAAGGCCATGACCCAGCCGTCCACGATATCCATCGTAAGACGGAAGCCGCCCTCAAACGGCCCGGTTTCGCAGGTGCTTGAGCTGGCCGAGCGATAGTGCGCCGCGAGACTCTCCGCGTCGGCGAGCGACCAAGCCGGCAGAAGGAAGTGGCAAAAAATCCGGGGGGCATCTTCGCGAGCCAGAGCACGCACAAAACCTTTACGACCGAACTTCGAGAACAAAAATAGCCAGTCTCCGGACTCACCCTCAGGCGTCGCAACCGAAGAAAGTTCAAGTTTTAGGGACGTCGCCACGTCGGCAAGACTCTCCGCCATCCTGTCTCCAAAAAAATGCCCCGCGAGGCGGGGCAGACTGACGTCGGGCCGAAGGTCAATCCTCCGGATCCCAACCGTGATTCATGTCGATGATAACGACACCACGATCCGAGTCGGAATCCGGTGTTGTGTCGTCCTCTTCATAACGGGGTGCCTCGAGAATCTCCGGCGAATACAGAGGCAAATGCAACGGCTGCGGCTCCCACTCTGCCTCTTCCCGGCGTCTCTTCAGTTCATCGTAGATCAGGTAATCGGGAATCATAACCGCACCTCGCGTGCTGGGGGGAGATTCCATACTTTCATTCTAAGAACGTTCGTGGCGAAGTCCATTGTTTTGCCGCATCGGGGCATTACTCCGAGGGTTTTTCGCCTGAATCTGCGTCGGGACTACGCAAAATGGCTTCAAGATCATAGCTTTGCGAGTCGTCCTTGGCGGACCTTTCCGGGGTTTCTGTGTCCTGACCGGCATCCTCCACACGATCGACAGCGTCAGAGAGGGGCAAAAGCTCGAGGGAATCAACGTTGATCCGGAAGGGAACAGACTTGGGCAGTAAGTCTTTAAGTTCTGGGGGGGTGCTTTCGGACTTCATGGGTTTTATTGGCAGGGGCAGGGGGCGTTCGCCGTTTTGGACGTGGTACGCGTTAAAGAAACTCACCTGAGTCAGCAGGGCAAACGCGGCGAAACCCACCATCATCGCGAACTCTGCACCGAGGCGCACCAACTCACCGACCGGCTGAAACGCGGTTCCCACCGTGACGTTGAACACGAAGATGGCGAGGTAGTAGATGACAAAGGCGGGCACCAAAGCGTACGCCGAGAGGATGAAGGCTCGGTAGTACCCAACGGGCGCCGACACCACGGCTTGTGCCGCGTGTAGCCAAGCTTCGGGCCAAGGGCGGCCTTCGAGAAACATGCTCGCGGCGGCGACACTGACGGTAAGTCGCAGCAGCACGGCGAGCAGAGTGTAGAGAGTCAGGCTCGCACCCCAGAGTGCGGCAGTGGCCCAGATGCCCGAATCAAGCCACGACGCCGCGGCTGTTGTCGCTAGGACAGTCGTCCCAAACATCGCGATGATGGCCCCGTCGTGCAGCAGAATCATCAAACGCTGCCAGACAGCCCTCGGAAACTGTTCCACCGCGTCGGTGAGGTAGCGAACAGGCTGCTTATGAAGATGGCGCGCGGTGGTCTGCCATGTTCCGGCCCACACGAACGCATCGAGCGCGAAGCCAAACAGCCATGAAGAGAAGCCAAGTCCTAACGCCCCAAACAAAAAGTCAGTGCGGTTCAGGAACGCGAATACACCCTGGAGATCGCGCCCGCTTCGCACGCTAATCCCCACAACAACCGCGAGGATGAGGGCAATTCCGACCAACACGGCGCCGCGTGCCACGGCCGACATCATGCTCGAGCCGACCTGCCAAAAGAGCAGGGAGGGGTTTTTCCACACGAGGTAGGCGGCGCCCTTGACGGTGGCTTTGGGATCAAAAGCGGTCATCGTTGACTTTGGTTTGTGCCGTCGTGATAAAACCGGCATCCCAGTCATTCAACGGCACGCGAGCCTGATATGTCAAAGCGATTCGAAGACCAAGTGGTGTGGATTACGGGAGGTGGGTCTGGTTTAGGCCGCGAGATGGCGCTCGAGTTCGCGCGTCGCGGTGCCCACGTCGCGGTCTCTGGTCGGCGAAAAGACAGGCTCGAGGAGACCGTCAAAATGATCGAAGAGATTGGCCGGCAGGCCGCCGCCGTCGTGTGCGACGTCACGGACGAACCCAGCGTGGAGGCCGCCGTTGAATCGGTGCTGCAGAAATTTGGTCGGTTGGACGTTGTCGTCGCGAACGCTGGTTTCTCGGTGGCCGGGCGGATTCAAGACTTGAGCGCAGACGATTGGCGCCGCCAGTTCGACACCAACGTGGTGGGTTTAGCCGTGACGGCGAAGCACAGCATTGAGCCGCTGAAGAAAACGTCAGGCCGCTTGGTGCTGATTGGAAGCGTGGCAGGGATGGTCGCGTCGCCTGGTGTCGGGGCGTATCACGCATCCAAGTACGCCGCGCGCGCGATAGGGCAGGTCCTCGCCATGGAGCTTGAGGGAACCGGGGTCACATGCACGACGATTCAGCCTGGTTTCGTCAAGAGCGAGATCGCGCAAGTCGACAATGATGGGGAGTTCCACCCTGAGTGGGAGGACAAACGCCCCCAGCCGTTGATGTGGGAGACCGACAAGGCCGCGAAAACCATCGTCGATGCTGTCGCAGCCAGGAAACGAGAATTTACGTTCACCGCACACGGCAAAGCGGCAGGGTTTCTTGGGAAACACGCGCCCGGCTTGGTTCATTTTGCCGTTACACGTTTTGTCGGCGGGTACAAGCGTCGCTAGTCAATCGAGGTCATGAGGCAGGGACCCGCGGGGCGACCGGAAGAACATGAACGGCGTGTAGGCCCCGAGGTTTGAAACCCGCGACATGTAGATGTCGGCGTAGCGCTCGGTTTGGCGCGTGAGGTGGCTCTTGTCATTGCCCGCACGCATCAGATAGCCCCAGCGCTGGTTGAACTCGCTGCCGTCCGCTGAAGCCAGCGGGCCTATCTGCGCGTCGATTTCCTGAAGCTTTGCTCGAAGTTCCGCCATGTGACTCTTCAACACATCAGGCGAGGTGTGGGTGTGCTCGCCGTAGCCGGCGGTTTGTCGCTGAAGGTCGAGTCGAAGCGCCGAAAACTGGTGTTCGAGCCTTTCCTTGTCTTGCATCAACGCGGCGATTCGTGACAGCCGTTCAAGCGAACCGAACTCCGCCTCAAGCTCTTCTTCAAGTTCGCGCAGCACCAAGGCAGTTCGCCACCTCGAGATGCTTTTGGAAACACTAACGTCTCCGTAAATGTGGTCACCGATGTACAGAATTTGCTCGCCGTCGATCTTCAGACAACGTTCGACCAACGAGGCGTGGCCCCCCAAGTAGATGCCGCCGGGTTTGGGCAAACCGACCACGGGCTTGAGCAGTCCCTCTTCGTTGACCACCTCAAAGATGGGTGAGCTGTCCAGGAAGAAGACCGGTTTTCGCGCCCCGACAACGATGAGATCAAACAAGTCTTGCCAAACCATGCCGTCTGGCATGAATCGGGTAAACGCGTAGTCCATCATGAACCGGGTGTATTCCCACTCAGAGTTCGTGATGAGCAGGAGCTTCTTTCCGGCGTTTCTCTGGTCGAGCAAAGTCATCACGATGTCGGCATCAAGCGTCACAAATCGGGCCGGGTCAGCCATGATCTCGCTCTTGAGCTCGCCCTCGAGGTGGGCGCGGTCGAGAGCGCCGCGCACCGCGCGATAGAGGTCCGAGTATCCCAGGGAATGCGGCAGTTTTCCGGCGTCGAGGAAATCGACCAACTGCGCGTACATCGCCGCCTCCGAGATGGAGAACAGCGTGTTGAGGAAGATCCAACGTGGTTCGCTCAGGTCCACGAGCGTGCGAGCGTAGGTGCGGCGCAACTCGTTGAACTCCATCATGCGGCTGCCGTGCATCGCCTGTTTGACGTATCCGAACCGATTGGCTTTGACCACGTTCCCGAGCTCGGTGTCGATGACCAGCCCGCGGGTGACCAGCTCGGGGTCGAAGACGAGGCTCTCGACGGGCCAGCCAAGGTTCACAAGCGCTTGTCGGATGTGTTCCCACGCACGTCCCTCCCACTCGGCGACTTCGTAGTGGACGAGCGTGTAGTCCATGTCGTAGCCGATGGCTTGAATGCTACGTAAGTTGAGGGTTCGGTTGCAAAACACTCTGCGTTGGAAAGGCAGGTCATCAGGGTGTTCGTTGACGTAATTGGCCATGAGTTTACTGCTCCCAAGACCGCAAACAGCCGCCCGTTGAGCAGCGGAAGAGGTCAGGTGGGGTGAAAGTTTCTGGGTCAAAGAAGCCGCACTCGGAGAGGCGATTGTCTTCGAGGCAGGGGTCGTCGGACAGGACGTAACCGCGATGGATGAGGTACCACCCAACTTGGTTGGTCATAAACGTTGTCGCGTCGAAGTTCGTGCCGGTCAGCGGGGCGTTGAAGGTGTGTTCGCCGCGGGTGCTCAGATACGGCAAACGAAGCGCGCTGATGCCGTACGGTGTTTCAATCGTCGCGCGCACGGGCTTGGCTGCGTCCTGATTGGGCGGAACGGCGGTGCGGTTGGGATCCATGAACTCGCCGTTATCGAGGTTGTCGGCGTCAAACAGTGTGTTTGGATAGTCTGGGAACCGGTCGATCCAATGGATTCCCTCGTAGACAAACGAGTCGATGAGGTATTGGTTTTCGGTGATGCCGTAACGTGGATCCGTGTCCATCGTGTTGACGATGCCGGCGGTGCGCGCGATCGCGATGCCCGCACTGATGGGCACGGTTTGGTCTCAACGGTGCCTGCCATCAGGAAGTTTGTGCTTCCTGAATCGAACAGGGCCTTCTCGTAGGGGAACGACGCAGGACGCAGGAAAAACGTGGGAGCAACGACGGCGGGGTCGGCACCTTCGATCAGGGTTTGAGCGATGCCGATGAACTTTCGAAAGTCTGGTGTTTGGCGCTTGAGCCCCAAACCTTGCGCGAGTGCGGCGAGTGGCGTGCCGGCAGGGTAGTAGATGTTCTCGAAGGTTGCGTTGGATGGGAACGTGTCGATGGTCTTTTTGAGCACGTTGTCCGACGACCAGACTTCGATGATCAGCGGGTCACCGTAGAGACGCGCGTCTTGGACGGTGCGCAGCGCGAGTTCTTCGGGAAACACCACACTCTCGTCATACTCGGTGATGTTTCGATCGACGTACTGGGCTTGGCTTGGGTCGAAACTCTCGACGCATGACCGAATGCTGACGCACTCGTTCGCGGCATTGCACGTTTGGTTGCCGCCACACATCACATCACCGCACGCGCCGCGCTGACCACACCCCATGAGGTCAGCTTTGAGCGAAATTCGGTTGTCGAAACCAAGCTTCGCACGTCGGGCGGTCGCGCCGTCGGCGTCGGCTGCAATGCCGACGCGAAACGTGCCATTTCGAACGTACGTCACCGATTGACGCTCATCCACAGGAACGACGGTACGCTTCTCGCGATTGGGGTTTCGCAACACGATTCGGTCGCCCTCCGCAATGCCAGAGACCACCCCGATATCCACGCGCTCTGAGCGGTCGGCACTTGCCAACGTGAAGTAAAGCTCCGCGTTTCCTTCGTCGGTACCGTCGTCCAAGATCCGCCCCATAAGCAGGGGACCCATCATGCGTAGTGTGACACCATCCCGCGCGTTGCGAATGGTCGTTCGGTAGGCGATGTCTGTCATTCCGCCGCCGCCCGCATTGGACACAGCGGCCTTGATGACCGGCTCCACGCCCGCAATCAGCGTGGTTTGAATGCCCCCAAGCGAGGTGCCGAATCCGACGTACGCTTGGTCGCCACCGAAATCCACCACGCCGTCGGAGTTGAAGTCGCCCGCGATCTCGGGCTGTCCGTCGTTATCGTTGTCAAAACCAGCGACGATGTGACGCCGCGCGATGACAAATGGATCCGCCTCGTTCACGGTCGCGGGAAACCGCCGCTGACCATCAAAGGATCGCAGAATGCGGACAAACTGCATCTGGTCGATGGCGGTCTGCCGGAAGTTGTCGCGGGTGTGCAAGATGTCGTTGGTGAAGAACATTCCCACGAGTCTGGCGTTCCGTCGTTGTTCAGGTCGCGCGCTCGGTGGTGTCCGATCGTGTCAGGGAAGTTTGGAATGTTCAGCCGAGGGTTGTTAACCGCACTCTGGATGAGGGAATCGTACTCCGGCGGGATGACCACGCCGTGCCCCACGGCGTCAATCGCGCACGTGGCGAATCCAAACTTCGCCAAGGCACCACCAAAGAGCAGGATTTCCAAACGCGTCGAATTGATCGCGTGCGAGTAAATCACGGTTGGAAACGGCGGCTTAAAGTTCTCGGTTGGCTTTGGAACCATGCACAAAAACGTCACCTCGCCGGGTTTGTAGTATCCCGTGCCCAGAGCCGGGTCCATTTCGAAGACCTCGTCGTCGTCTTGTGGGTTCGAATTCGGGCCAGGTTCCTTGTCGGCGAGGCCGTCTTTGTCCGCTAAGAAGTAGGGGGAGATGAACGCGCCGCTGACCATGTAATCCACGAGACCCAGGTTCTCGGCGATGATGTCGGCGCTGCCAGATGCCACGCCGAACAAGCTTGGAAGCAGCGGAACCAGGAGCGACGACAATGGCTGAAAGTCAAAGTTCAGCGGGTTGGGCGCGCCGTCGTACTTTCCGTTGTGAATGAAGTTCAACTCTGCCGGGAACTCGTCGTGAAGGCGTGCGAACGTCCCATGGCCATAGAGTCCTGCGCGGATGGCACGCAAGTCTTCCAAGGGGTCCTGTGTTGTGAACGACCACGCGAAACGGACGGACTTCAAGTCCTGATTGAATCGCGACGGCAGGGCTTTGGGCAGCACGCTTCGGAGGGGAGCGAGGTCCTCGGTCTGGCGCGCGTGATTGATGGACCGAAACGGAGAGTCCACTGCCTTTCCGTCATCGCCCAACAGCGCGTCTGTCAACACCACCGCATAGCGGGTGCGCGGCTCAAGCGCGTGAACCGGACGCAAGATGAGGGTGTTGGTCTCACGTTCATACCATTCAAGCGTGTTGCCGGGTTTGTACGGGTCCTCATCGGGTTCAAGCAGGTTTGGCCTGTCCCACACACCGTCGTCGTCGGTGTCCTCGATCGGATCCAGAACTCCGTTGTCGTTAAGGTCGAACTCTTCGACACTTTCGAACAACAGGTTGGTCCCCATTTTGCGCGGGTCAAAGTCGTAGTAGCGGTCCGGCTCGGCATGAAGGACCGGGAAATTTCCAAGCCCCATGTCCAAGAGTTCAAGCTTCCCGAAATTGGCCGAGCGCGGGTCGATGTTGACCAAGTAAACGGCGTCGTCCTCGAAATTCGGCGTCTTTTGTTGATGCCTTGCCTTCAAGTTCATCAAGTCCAGCGGGGCGTCAAAGGGCACCGTAATGGGCGAAAAAACCCCGAAGCCGGTCATCTCGTCGACAAAGCGCCGAACCTTTTCCTCTTGTCGGCTGCCGCCGATCAGCGAGACGTTGAGCCGTTTGCCAGATGGCACCCGCGGATCGACGCGGGTTGCGAGGTCGTTGGGAAAGGGAATTTCCGGAAATGGGCGCGCGTCGAGGTCAAACTTGACGGTAGGCCCCCCCGTGGCATCACTGTCGCGCAAGCCGGTCGGCTCGGCGTTGTCTTCGATACACGCGGCTGTCGAGAGTGACAACGCGACGAGTGTCAGCAGAAAGTGCTTCTTCATAGGAGTCCACGGGTTCGGATTTTAGCGCGCAAAGCGTGTAGCTTCGTTGGTTCAGTGTCAAGCGGTGCGGCGATGTCCGTTGATCTCGGCGCTGCAAAGCGTTATACCCGCCCACCTTGCCCAAAGGCGAATCATGAGCGACGAAGTTAGCGACATCACACGACTCCTGCTGGGTGACAAAGAAGTCATCCTCGTCGGTACAGCTCATATTTCACAGCGTTCGGTTGAGTTGGTCACAACCACGATCGAAAACGAAAAACCGACGTCAGTGTGTGTGGAGTTGGATGAGCAGCGGTTTCAGTCGATGACCAAGACGTCGAACTGGGATTCGTTGGATCTCAAGCAGATCATTCGCAACAAACAAACCACGTTTCTTGTCGCTCGATTGGCCTTGTCAGCATTCCAGAAGCGGATGAGCAGCTACACGGGCGTCAAACCCGGCGCGGAGATGATGGCAGCGGTTGAGGTTGCGCAAGCCCATGGAATTCCCGTGGTTCTCGCCGACCGTGACATTCGGACAACCCTGTTGCGTTCGTGGCGCATGACGCCGTGGTGGAAACGCAGCAGTATCGCGGTGTTGCTCATTGCGGGTTTGTTCGAGAAGACCGAAGTCAGCGAAGATGACCTTGAGAAATTGCGCGAGACACACAACATCTCGGAAGCGCTCGACGAGATGGGGGATATCCTTCCGTCGGTCAAAAGTGTGCTCGTGGATGAACGCGACTTGTACATGGCGAACGAGATCGCCAACTCGCCGGGCAACAAGGTCGTGGTGGTCATCGGGGCGGCGCACAAAGCCGGGATTGTTCGTATTCTTTCCGGGAACATTGACCCCGAAGCGGTGGCTCGTACGAAGGAACTGCCTGAGAAGACGGCGCTCTCGAAGGTCATTCCTTGGATTCTTCCGTTGATCATCATCGGTTTGTTTGTCGCGGGATTTTTCTACGGCGACATGGAGGACTTCAAGCGCGCTGCGCTCGCGTGGGTATTGGTCAACGGCGTATTGGCTGCCGTGGGCGCTATCGTTGCGCTGGCACATCCGGTTACGGTCGTCGCGTCGTTTGTCAGCGCCCCGATCACGTCGTTGAACCCGACGGTGGGTGTGGGCATGGTGGCTGCACTCGTCCAAACCTACGTTGCTTCCCCGACGGTTGCTGACATGGAGCGCGTGGGCGATGACATCACGCACTGGTCTGGTTGGTGGAAGAACCGTCTCTCACGGATTTTGGTGATCTTCGTCCTGACCAATCTCGGAAGTTCGCTGGGCACCATCATTGCGTTCAAATGGCTAGCAGACCTTATTTGATTTTGACCCTGTGCTTGGTCGCGTGTGGTGGCACGGCCATCCACACCGTGCCCACGAGCGTCGACGCGTGCCCGCCCGAGTGTTCGGTCAAGGGTTTTGCGCCTCCTGCAGGCCAAGAGCGCTATTGCGCCACGTCGACGGGTCTGCGGCACGGGCCCTACATGGCCTGGTACGAGAACTCAACGCTGAAAGAATCTGGCCACTACGATGATGGACTCAAGGCGGGACCGTGGGAGACTTACCACCCCAATGGCGTCCTCGCGTCGCGCGGGTCCTACGCTGCCGGGGCCGAGCACGGCCCTTGGACGTTCTATTTCGCGTCTGGCGAGGTGCAATCCAAGGGGGCTTACTCCAACGGGGAGTTGGTCGGGGAGTGGACGTACTTCAACACCAACGGGACGGTGGCCACGCACGGGAAGTACGAGAAGGGCCTGCGTGTGGGCCGGTGGAAGGCGTTTTGGGAGAACGGCCAACCCTCTTCGGAGGGTGTTTACGTCTTGGACAAGAAACAAGGCCCCTGGCAGTTCTGGCACGGAAACGGCGAGCGCGATTCGACCGGTGTGTATCGGGACGACTTGCCCGATGGCGCCTGGGTGTTTTGGAATGCGGCTGGAGTCAAGATCCAGGAGGGTTCCTACGACCTTGGCACCGCGACCTCAACCTGGTCCTACTGGCATGATGACGGCACGCAGAAAGCGATTGGGGCGTTTGTCAACGGACAGCAGGACGGTCCTTGGCAGTTTTGGCATCCCAACGGCAATCGTGAGACCGAGGGAGTCTACTCGGCCGGCTTGGCAGAGGGTCCTTGGACCTCATGGGATACGCAGGGCAGACGATTGGAAGAAGGGCAGTATCGCGCCGGCCAACGTCAAGGTGCTTGGCGCGGTTACTCGGCCGGCAAACTCGCATGGGAGGGCGACTACACAGCCGACGCGATGGACGGCACCTGGAGGTACTACTTCCCAAACGGTCGTGTTTCCAGCGAAGGGGAGTACGTCGATGGCCAAGCGTTTGGCGTCTGGCAGTGGTGGTACGAGTCGGGAAGTTTGAAATCGAAGGGCACGCTTGAGGGCGACGTGCGACAGGGAACGTGGGAATTCTTCTGGCCCAATGGCCAACTCAGGACCTCGGGCACCTATCTCAACGGCGTCGCAACAGGCCAATGGACCACGTTCGACGAGAGCGGCAAAGAAATCCCCGCAACGCAGCCGCCCACTGACCTTTGAGACTCAATCGCACCTTTTGGCCTGGCGCTTCATCCAACAGCCGTAGACAAATGCAAAAGGCGAATTATGGAAACACTGCTACAGGCGCTTGCTCAATACATGGGGGAGATCCCCATGTTCCCGCTGCCTCAGATTGTGTTCTTCCCGCACACGATTTTGCCTCTGCACATCTTTGAGCCCCGCTACCGCCAGATGATCCGAGACATGCGCGACCAAGGCCTACCGATCGTGATGGGCAACGTCAAACCGGGTCAAGTGGTCGATGCGCAAGGGCGCCCAGAAGTCTTTCCCGTGGCCGGCGTGGGATTCATGACCAAATGTGAGGAACTGCCCGATGGGCGATTCCTCGTCGAGCTCGATGGCTTGGCACGCGTCGAGATCTTGGAGGAGCACGACACACAGAAGCTCTACCGGTTGGTCAAGGTCGCGCTCCGCCCTGATGAGGACGACGATCCGACGCAAGCTCAAGAACGTCTTGAGACACTGCAGGTGCTTGTGATGAGCCTCGGCCAGCAGAATGAGCGCGTCGGAGGTTATCTGCAGCAACTGCTCCGAAAAGCCCCCACCCCCAGCGCTGCGGCTGATTCTATTGCGGCCGCGATCGTCAGCGATCCGAGCGTTCGCCAGTCATTGCTCGAAGAGACCAGCGTGTTGAAACGTCTCGACGTCGTCGTGAGTCGCATGGCTGAATTGCTCGCGCTCGCGGCAAGAGCCGACAAGGGCACGCCCCTCAATTAGGGCCGCGGCCCCACAAACGTCGCTCTTCGCTTCGCATGTCTGCCTCTTCGTCCGGCTCCAGATGGTCGTGTCCGATGAGGTGAAGCAGGCCGTGAATGAGCAGGAAATCGATCTCCTCCTCGATGCCCCAGACCAGGCTTACTGGCGCGACACCGAGCGCCTGAGCAACCCGGTCGCGATGACCATGCTCGGTAACCAGTGATTCCGCGTATTCCACGCTGATCACAATATCTCCCAGTGAATCCACGTTCGTGAAATCCGCATCGGCCTCATGCAGCGGGAACGAGAGCACGTCGGTGGGCTTGTCTTCGTCGCGCCACTGCGCGTTAAGCGCCTGAATATGTTCGTTATCTGTCAGAACAACCGACAGCTCGGGATCAGCTAGACCCAAGGCGAGGAAGTGACTCTCGGCCCGTTTCCGAATCAGATTTCGCAGCCGGCGAACCCTCGGATGCTTTCGCGCCGTTCCCTCCGACAGAATGTCCACTGGCATGAGATTCTACCTCTAGCTGGTTGCGTTCGGCGGTCAACTCCCACACATCGGTGTTGCCGTCGAAGTCTTGTTCTTTGTCTTTCGCGCGTTTGCCGTTCTTCTTTCGGTCCGGTGGGTCCGGCGCGCTCGCAACCGCTTCGCGCTTCTTGTCGCCCGGATACTCCGGACGGTGATGATAGATGCCGGCGAGGATGCGGTTGAACGCCTGCGCGATCAGGTTGAGGTCCTTAAGCGTAAGCTCACACTCGTCGAGCTGGCCGTCCGTGAAGGCTTTGTTGATCATTTTTTGAACCAAGCCTTTCAGTTTTGCTGGCGTAGGCTCTGGCATCGCACGAGAAGCCGCTTCGATGCCATCGGCGAGCAGGCAGATGGCGGTTTCACGCGACTGAGGTTTTGGACCCGGGTAACGGTAATCCTTTTCATCCACACCGTGGATCTCGGGGTCTTCGAGTTGTTTCGCGCGATGGTAGAAGTACGCGATCAAACTCGTGCCGTGGTGTTGGGCGATGAAGACCTGAATGACCTCGGGCAGGCGATAGTGGCGCGCCATCTCAAGGCCGTCCTTCACGTGCGCCTTGATGATCAGCGCGCTCATGTTTGGCTTCAGCTTATCGTGAGGATTGATGCCGGGTTTCTGGTTTTCGGCAAAATACTGAGGATTCTTTGCCTTGCCGATGTCGTGGTAATACGCGCCCACCCGTGCCAACAACGGGTTGCCACCCACAGCTTCGGCCGCAGCCTCGCACAACGAACCGACCATCATGCTGTGATGGTAGCTTCCGGGCGCGCGCATAATGAGCTCGCGCAGAGCAGGGTGGTTGAGGTTCGCGAGCTCAAGCACTTGATGTCCGTCGTGTAACCGAACACCGCCTCAACGACCGGCAGCGCTGCGGAAACCACCACACCAGAGGCGATGCCGCCAATGAGGCCAAGGCTTAGCTGACCGATGATCGCGAGGTTGAAGAACTCCCCATCAATGAGGGCAAATGCCGCGATCGCGACCATGTTGACGCCGCCAATGATAACCCCCGACCACAGCAGCGCCATCCGGTTGCGGACTTGACGTGCCGCCATCGCGCCGACGAACCCACCAACGGCCGCGTACGTCGCAAAGAAGAACGAATTGCCCGCCATAACGCCCACCAGCAGCGAGAACAACACGGTGAACACGGCGGCGTGCTCGCTGTTGAGCACCAGCCGGATGAGCATGCCCGAGGCCGCGACCGGTACAGCAAAGTACCACGCCTCGGCGGGCACCGCGGTGACGGTCTCTGCCATCACTTGGCCAAGCAACACCCCGACGCGGGTCAGAGCGAGCAGGGAGAGGAGGCTCACAGCCATGAACACAATGTCACGAACCTTGGGACGAAAGGACGCGATGCTGCGCCGGCCAAACACATACAGCGTCACGACCGCGAGCAGAGCGAACAGCACGACCCCTGCGAATACCTGTCCGCGACTCAAGAAGCTGGTTTCGTCGAGCATCGACTCGATCAAACGCCGATGCCTTTCCGTGAAGACCTCCGACCGATTGACCAAGACTTGACCCTTGCGAATATCCTCGCGCACATACTGATCTCCAACGCTGGCGACCGCTGCTTCGCGTTTCTCGACGGTGGCATCTTGGTTGATGAACGTGTTCGGCTGGACGACGGAGCTCGCGGTCGACAAAATCGCGTTCCGCAGCTCGCGATCGCCAACGGTCGCAAGTCGGCGAGCTCCGGCCTCTTCGACCAGCGCCGCAACACGCTCCATGGTGACAAACCGCGAGTCGATGTCGCGCACAAGGTATTCGATGAGCACCTTGTCGCCGCGCATTCGCCGCAAAAAGATCCCCCGTTCCTGCTCGTCCTCAAGGGTACGACGGCTCACCACGAGGATGTTGGTCATGACCTGACCTACGATGTCGGCGATGAGGTTCTCCGTGACTTCCGAAAAACCATCTCGGGCGAAGGCGTCAAAGTCAGAGTCGCGAATCGAGACTTCCAACGACTCGTCGAAATGCTGTTTTCGCAGCTCGCGAGCCACAGACACCCTGGTTTGGACATCCAAGGATTCCAACAGGAGTTGTGTCTGGGCTTCCAATTCAGCGGCCTGGATCGCCGCGAGCTTCTCAGGCTCCTTTTGCCGCAATCGTTCGGTCGCGCGGGTCGCAAGCTCCTTTCGAATGGCGCTAAACGATTGATTAAGTTGGTCCCTCAGACGTGAGCCGAGGCCTTCCTGCCAATCAAACACTGCAGGCACTTCGCTGGCGACGAGGTCTCGCTTGCGTTCGGACTGGACCACATCTTTTTGTACAAACGTGAACTCTCGGGTGGCGACGACCTCGAATGGCGCTGGCTCGCCCAAGACAAGTGCCCGAAGCGCTTCGTCGCGCTGTCCCGTGTCAGCGGTGATGATAAGGACCACCGCCGAGACAAACGCAAAGAACAAGATGAGCTGGGCCCCAACGCTCTTGACGACGGTCTCAACCAAGGTCTTGCGCGTGCGATCCACGCGGGCAAAGACATTTTTATTCTTGGCGTTCTTGGGCATGTGCTGTCATCCGAGCGAAACCGACTTCCACGTTCGACCAAGCGGCGTCCGCGCGGTGATTCTACACGTTGTGCGTGACATACGCACGTTCAGCCGGCGTCCTCGTCCGCGGCCCGCTCATAAGCCGAAACGATGCGTTGAACGATGGGATGGCGCACCACGTCTCCCGCTTCAAAGTGAGTGGCGTGGATGCCCGGGATTCCCTTGAGGATCGTGAGCGCCTCGACCAAACCACTGCGCTGGTGACGTGGCAGGTCGATCTGAGTCACATCACCGGTGATGACGGCCTTGCTGCCGAAGCCGATGCGGGTCAGAAACATCTTCATTTGTTCGCTGGTCGCGTTTTGCGCCTCATCAAGCACAATGAAGGCATCATTCAGGGTTCGCCCGCGCATGAACGCAAGCGGTGCGACTTCAACGGCTCCCTTGGCCAAGAGCGCCTGGGCACGCTCAGCGTCGAGCATATCGTTGATCGCATCCCACAGCGGCCGCAAATAGGGGTCGATCTTCTCTTGGAGGTCCCCGGGCAAAAAGCCGAGGCGTTCACCCGCTTCAACGGCAGGACGCGTCAAGATGATGCGTTTGACCTGTTTGTCCATCAGCGCCGACAACGCCATGGCCATGGCAAGGAACGTCTTGCCGGTGCCCGCAGGGCCGACGCCAAACACCACATCATTTTTTCGAATCGCCTCGATGTAGACCTTCTGGTTGACTCCCTTTGGCGAGATCACTTTGTTTTTTGCGGTCACAAAGATGGTGTCCAAGAAGATGTTGGTCAGCTTTGCGTTTGGGTCCTTCGCCATGATCTCGACGGCGCGCACGACGTCGGCCGGAGACAAGACGAATCCCTTCTTGCCCAACGCATAGAGCTGGAGCAGGGCCAACTCAGCCGTCGTCACGTCACGTTTGGCGCCTTGGATGGAGAGGTCGCCGTCACGCGCCCCGATCGAGATATCCAGCGAGCGCTCAATCAACCGAAGGTGTTCGTC
Source organism: bacterium (assembly GCA_041390025.1). Classification (GTDB taxonomy): domain Bacteria; phylum Myxococcota_A; class Bradymonadia; order Bradymonadales; family Bradymonadaceae; genus JBFFMO01. The sequence continues at coordinate 125,833 of JAWKQR010000013.1, read as the reverse complement.
GCGCTGTCCAAAGATGAAACGAGCCACTTCGGGCTCGTCAAAATGCATTTGAAGGGTGAATTCAGTCACTGTTGCTCGTCGAAGATCAAGGCGTCGCCTTCGGGGGCGTCCACGGGTGCCACAATTCGAGGGCCTTCAAGTTTGAAGCCCTCGCCAAACCGCTGGTAGCGGTAAGTTGTTCCCGACGGATAGTCAACATCGGACGCTTGAAGCAGGCCGTCTTCGACCAGAAGATCCAGCGAAACGGGGTACTTTTCATTCAACGACTCGTAAACGCGCAACGCTTGGTCGATCCTTTGAATCTGAGACTCGACCACGTAGGGCTGCAGGGCGTTGCGCTGACCCGCCTCGGGTGCGGCGAACGCTGGGGTGTTCTTGTAGGTGACGTAGGTCCAAGCCCCCACTGCGAGCAGCAAAAGGATTTGAAAAAACGTCACCAGGTGGTGAACAACCACCGCGCCCACACCTTTGTGGCTGGCTGAGGCGACTTCTGCGTCAGCAAGTCTGAGCTCAGAGTTGTCCGAAACCAACGGCAAATCATCAGGCAGTTCGTAGGGGATCGAGATCGGTGTCGGCAGCTTCTTTCGGGTCATTTCGGGCGCCTCGTCTGGCCAACGGAGACAGGCTCAATGTCACGCAACGCGGCGTTGAGCGCGATCAGCAACACGATGCTCACGAGTAACCAACCCACCGTCACGCCCCCGCCCCAATTGTTTGAGCCGAGTTCTTGGGCAGGCCTGACGATGCCCAAGGGAAAGACGGCCAGCAACAACCCAAGCACCGCTGAGGTCCCCATAGAAAAGCCGGTGATGCTGCGCCCTGCCAGATGATGCCCCGCGCCTGGGGCGATGACGGAGCCGACGCGACGCAGTCCACTCTGCAGCCGGCTACGGCCACCCAACACTTTCTCGTTGTAGACGCGGGCCCGGTAATCCAAGCCGGCTCCCGTAACAAACGTGCGGTAACATGGAAGGCAGAGGTGGTGGGCTCCTGTCGTCTTGTCGTCCCTAGGGTCGCGAGCTAGGCCGCACTTCGGGCAAGGTGTGCTCATCCGCGCGCGCAATCGAAGCAGCCCCCAAAGAAGAACCCAGAGCAGCCCAGCAACCCCCACCCACTGACTCATGCCAAGTTCAAACTGCTTGCCTGCGATGGCTTGCCAATAAGGTGTGATCACGCTTCGCGCCTCGCGTGGGGTGACCAAATGATAGTCCCAAAACACGCCAAGCGGGAGCCCGGGCGCCATCATGAAGCTGTTCACATCACGACGATCGTAGGTCAAGTAGACCGACACCTGCTCGATATTCCGCGCCGTCGCCTCCGCGAGCGAACGCGAGGCCGCGTCCAAGTCGTCTTTCATCTGGTGGGCGCGCATCGCATTGAACGCCGGCGCTGCTTGCCCGTTCATGCCTGAGGATGCTTTCTGAAACCAGTCCAACGCCGGGTCGGCGTTGCCCAACGCAAGTTCCGCGACCCCTGCCAAATTGTATGCGTACGGCGCGACGGCGGCAGGCCATGACGTCGAGGGGACCTCCTCAACGATGCGCTTCATGGCTGATTTGTCGCCGGTGCGATACAAAGCGAGAAGTTCGGTGAACAGAACGTAGGCGTCGTCGGGAGACGCCTGCCTTCTGGCGCTGAGGTCCTCAATGCACGCGGCATCACACGCCACATACTGCGCTGTGAACAACGCCTGCGCCGGGCTCGCTGAGTAACTCGCGAGATTGTCCGCCGTTCGGTCCACCCACGGCATCGACGCCAACAATGCGAAGACTAACGCAGCCACAAACCGCTCGTTCCATCGCATGCTCACGCTAAGCAAAGCACCCAACGTGAGCAGCGCGAGGAGCGGGGACTTCAGAACAACCCCGGGCACGATGATGATGCCGAGCAAAAGAACGACGGTCTGATTGCTTGAGAAACCCTTGGGCAGGACACGTGCAAGATCGTAGGCCACGATGCCGAACTGGCGTACCGTCTGCGCCACGATGAACGCGAACGATGCCGCAAGCAGCGCCAAGAGCCCAAACACGAGCAGCTTCAGGGACCATGGGAAGCGCGTGTCCGGCCATTGCCAAGCCACGCGGTAGCCCTTCAAGCCCGCCGATACCCATCGCGCGAATCCGCCGATGTCGCGGTCGATAAGGTACGAAGCGTGTGCGAAGTAGGGGTAGGGCAGATCCGGCGCAAGTCGCTGCGCCGCCAAGAACATCTCGTGGCCGTCCGCCACGTCCTTCTGCCGACCGGCCACGAGCATGACCGCGGTTGCCTTGGTCACTTGGTTAACCCGGCCCACGCTCCGACCGTCGTGCTGCAGCGCTTGGAGTTCATCCACCCCGGCTTGTTCGTCCCCACAACCCGTTTCCAAAGTTGCCAATGGACCTGCAGGTTGACCTCAGCGACATTAGACTTGGGAATCGGACTCGTGTCGGCCGCACGCCCTTCAAGGTTGGCGTCCTTGAGGAGTTTCTCAAGGCTCGCGTCGCGTTGTGCATGCGCGGGGGAGGCGGTCGCAACAACCAGCAACGCGGCCATCAACACACACAAGCGACTGAATATGTGGAAAACGCTATTCACAACACACAGTCCGGCTCGGATATTTGGAAAACTTTCCAGTCACAGTGTAGTTCGCACACGCCAGCCCTTTCAAGCTCCAACGGAGTACCGATGAAAAACGATGATGCACTGAGTCGTGCGATGTCCATCTCAACCGATGCGGCCCAGCTCGGGTTTGATTGGCCCAGAACTGAGCAAGCCCTTGAGAAGGTCATCGAGGAAGCCAACGAACTTCTCGAGGCGCTCCGGTGCGGGCACGGGATTTCAGATGAGCTCGGCGACCTGCTGTTTTCGGTCGTGAATGTCGCACGCAAATGCGACGTCGACCCCGGTCAAGCGTTGGACGGCACGAATGCCAAGTTCTCACGGCGCTTCGCCTACGTGACCGAGCAACTCCATCGACGTGGCTCGTCGCCCGAGGCCTCCACCCTCGAAGAAATGGATTCCCTGTGGGAAGAGGCCAAGCGCTTGGAACGCGGCGAGGCTGCCCGAGGTTGATATTGGGGCTGCGATTGGGTATCTGCTATTGCTGAATTTTGCGCGGAAGCGCTCCACCTTGAGCGAGTGTGTAGATGAAACTTCGAATGCTGTTGGCGACTGCGATCTTGGCGTGTGCGTGTTCGGACGACAACTCCGGCACGAAGAAGAAGGCCGAAGGAGAGGCGTGTGCCGTGGACTCGGAATGCCAGTCGGGATTGTTGTGCCGCAACGATGTCTGCGTCCAGACATCGGTGGTCGACTGCGACGGAGGAGACTGCGGAGGTGATGTCGGAACCGACGGGGGCGCGAACAACGCCAACAACATCACGCCCGAGGATTACTACATTTCGTACTCGCTCAAGAGCTCCATCGACAGCACGGTTGCGTTGAAGCTCTACGACACGGCCACCCAAGAGACGGTGACCGTCAGCCCTGATGGCGTCGATTGCTTGCGAGGGTGCTGGGTGAACAAGTCACTCACCAAGTTCTACACGCTCGCCACCAACGTCGACACGCCCGGAAGCTTCGACGTGCTCGCGGCGCCGCTGGACGCATCCAAGAAAGCGATGGGGACCGGGACGACAATTGCTACCGCCGTGCGCGCCATCGAGCCGATCGAAGACGGCCTCCTGTACGTGAGAAACAACGACGGCTCCAACGTCGCGTACTACATGGATTCCGCCGGAGTTGAGATCGAGATCGGCACCATCGGCAGTTCAGAGACGACGGAAGGGGATGCTTTTGTCTCCCCAGACACCAACCTCTCGGTGGTCTTCAACCCCACGCTGCAGACGTTGGACATCTCGGTAAGCGCGCTGGGCACGCCTGTGACTGCTGCCGACAAGATCTACACCATTGACTCGCAGAACTACCAAGAGGTCTCCGGCAGCTACTTCGGCGGGGATGTGCCGGCTGCTGTCTCGGCCGATGGAAAATACCTGGCCGTGATGACCACCAAGGCACCGCTCGATACCAACGCGTGTACCGACGCTTCCGATTGTACGGGCGTGGGCGAGCGATGTGGACGTTTCGGGCGCTGCACGTCCATCCAGCTCGCGATTCATTTCATCGAGCTCGACAAGGCCGACAACCTAGGTGCGCCTTGCAGTGGCGATGCCGCATGTGGACCCGTTCATGTCTGCGACATCCCGGCCGACACACAGCTTGACAAAGCGGTCTGCGCGCCACGGCGTGTTGTCTTGGGCATGCCGGGCCAACAACAGCAAGGAAATCCGCCTCGGCCAGGCTGTGAGCTGACTGCCGGTCGAGCTGACCTCTTTTACACCGATTTGCGAGCACCCATGTCGTTTGGAAAGGACGGCGGACTTTACGTCGTCGGTTCACGAGACTGCGGCGAGCTGAACATGCCCGATGCCGACATCCTGCGACTGACACCGACCAGCTCGGATTACTCCGTCGTGTTCGGCAACCCAGGGCAGAACTTTGACGATGCGAAGTGCTACAACGCCGCCGAGCAAAAACCGGACGACCAAAACTGTGTGCTCTACATCGGCAACGCCCAGCTTTCGCCACAAGGAAATCAGCTGGCGTTCACCGCCACCAATCCTCTGGTGATCGAGCCGAGTTTGGCCGATTCGACCCTCGACATCTGGAAGGTCGACCGCGATGGCACCAACCGCTCGTGGGTTGGCGGCAACACTGAACTTCGCTCAGCGAGCGGCGTTCGCGTCCACCCTCGCTGATTCCCTTTTCCACAATTCACTCCGACAACCATGCACGACCTTGCGGGTGTGTGTCCCTTTTTGTTATGACCCCGCGCATTGTGCATTTCACGAATCCGCCCAAAGAGGGTTGTCGGTATGGGTTTTACTCGATACGCGCGTCAGTACGCGGCCATCATTGTTCTGCTGTTGTTCGTCTCCATCCTTGGGATCTTCACCGGCGGTGACGTCGACAGAATGCAGGCGACTGTCAACGATGCACTCGGCGGCGTCGTGGGCTTCCTCGCGACGGGGATCTTCTGGGCGGTGCCCGGCATCGAGATGCCGTTGGTGGTCTTGGTGCTCATCTCCGGAGCCGTGTTTTTCACGCTGCGGTTCGCGTTCATTAACATTCGCGGGGTGCTTCACGCGGTGCAAATCGTGCGTGGGATCTACGACGACCCCACCGCCGAGGGTGAGGTTAGCCACTTTCAGGCTTTGAGCTCAGCACTTTCCGCAACGGTCGGCCTGGGAAACATCGCCGGTGTCGCTATCGCCGTTTCCATCGGCGGCCCGGGCGCCGTGTTTTGGATGATGGCTGCGGCATTCTTCGGGATGACCTCGAAATTTGCCGAATGCACGTTGGGGCAAATGTACCGGCAAGTCGACGAAGATGGGCACGTGGTCGGCGGCCCGATGGTTTATCTGCGCGACGGGCTCGCCGAACTTGGGTTCAAGCGCCTCGGCGTGGTGCTCTCCACCATGTTCGCAGTGCTGTGCATCTTGGGATCGTTTGGCGGTGGCAACATGTTCCAAGCCAACCAGAGTTTCCTAGCCGTTGCCGGCCTGATCCCTGCGCTTGGCGGGGGGCATGCGGAAGGTGGCGTGACCATCTATGCCCCAAAAGCGGAAGCGATTTCGTTCAAGAAGCATCTGATTCGGTTCCAAACGGCGGACGGCAAGACGTTTCAGCCCGTCGCTGACGTGAACGTCTCGCCGGAAGATTGGAAAGACTACGACGGCATGTGGACCTACCGGCTCGACGTTCGTGCCCGAGCCTCCGGCCCCGAGTTCAACGTACCGGCGGATGCCATTTCGGTGTTGGAGTTTGGCGTCGTTGAAGGCCGAAACGTGAAGTGGACCGCACCGGAGGGCTACAAGCTTCAAAACGCGGAAGCTCTTCATGGCGGTTCGGGCCACCTTGGATGGCTCTACGGACTGCTGTTGGCGGTGCTCGTTGGATTGGTGATCGTCGGCGGCATCAAGCGCATTGGTGCAGTCGCTGACAAGATCGTACCCTTCATGTGCGTGCTTTATGTCTTGTGTGGCATGGTCATCCTGTTGATCCACCACGCGGATGTGCCCCACGCGGTAGCGTTGATTCTTGGGCAGGCGTTTAACCCCGACGCGATGTACGGTGGCGCGTTGGGTGTGTTCATCACCGGCGTCAAACGGGCCGCGTTTAGCAACGAAGCCGGTGTGGGCTCGGCGGCGATCGCACACTCCGCGGCACGCACCAAGTACCCCGTTCGTGAGGGATTGGTGGCCCTGCTGGAGCCATTTATCGACACCATCGTCATTTGTTTCATGACGGGGATCGTGGTCGTGATCACGGGCGTCTACGCCGACCCCACCACGGCCGGCCTTGAAGGCGTGGAGCTTACGGCGGCGGCCTTCGAAGAATCTCTGTCCAGCTATGCCAGCTTGTTGCTGTCGGTGTCGGTTATTCTCTTCGCCTTCTCAACGATGATCTCGTGGAGCTACTACGGCGAACGCTGCTGGTCGTTCTTGTTCGGAAAAGAGCAAGCCATGCCATACCGCTACCTGTTTTGCTTCTTTGTATGGCTTGGCTGCGTGTCCAGTCTCCAAAACGTTCTGGACTTCTCAGACCTCATGATTCTGTCGATGGCGTTCCCCAACATCATCGGGGCCGTGATGCTGAGCGGGAAGGTCAAGCGCGCCCTGGACGACTACATGAAGACACTCAAGACAGAAGGTTTCCAGCGCTTCAAATGATCACAGCCGGAAGATCCACGCGACGTTGATGCCGACGTTCGAGTAGATTGGGTAATTCTGAATGTCGGAGAAGGGCGCGTGGAGCTCACCGAACACACCCACGGCGAAGTCGCGGTCCATCCTGTAGTCGACGCCAAACCCGACACGGGCCCCAGCGTTCACGTTCGATTCCAACCCTTCGACGAGGGGTTGGTTGAAGTAGCTGACACCTGACACCGAAATCCACGGTACGTACGTGAAAATGTCGATGTTGTATCGCAGTCCGAGCGCGACCGCGGTCACGAGCTGTGCGGGAATCTCGCGTTCGTCGTCGGCAAAGTGGTAAGACCCCGTGGCGTCGACGACCGCCGCCCAGTAATCGGCAAATCCCCACTCGAACCCCGCTTGGCCCCCAAGCCCCCAGAGACCCTCTGCCCCCAATCCATTGAGATCGGCGAAAGTGGGGGCGAGCCGCAATCGCCCCTCGGCAGCCGCCGCATCCGAGGCTGCGGCAGATGTAAGGAGAGCGACCAGCAAGGCGGTAATTCTGCACAGGTTCATCGGTTGACACCTTCGGGACCCATCACTATAGTCCCGCGACTGTTGCGAGCGGCGGACCGCATTAAATCTAGCGGACCGCGATGTTAAGGAGCCCGTTGATGGCCATCAAGATTAAAAAGAAGTCAAACGACCCCCAATCCGAGATCGAGGAAGGAAGCGAGGAGGCGTCCGAATACGGTACGCCTGAACTCGTCGACGACCACGAAGATATTGAAGTCGTCATTCCGCAGTACGCCTCTAAAAAGGTCAACGCCCTCGAGGATCCGAAGGTTCTTGCGACCATCGGCATCGTCGCCATCGTCGTCTCGCTTGGCGGTTATTACGGCTACAAGTTCATGCAGCAGAAGAAGGTCGACGAGTCGGCGGTCTTGAACACTGCATTTACCGCCGCTTGGAAGTACACAGAAGACGGGCCTGAAGTCAAAGCCTTCGCGCAGCGCGAGAACCCCGTGAAGTTCGAGACGTTTCCGACGAGCACGGAGAAAGCCCAGGCCGTGTACGATGCGGCAAACACCGCACTCGGCTCGGCGTCGGCCGAGCTCAGCGTGCCGGCGAAGCTCCTAAAAGCGGGTGCTGCGGTTGACCTCGAAAAATACGATGAAGCCATCACGCTTTACAACGATGTGCTGAAGTCGCCGCAAACGGCCTACGAATTGGTGCCGGTGCGGCAGGGCCTCTCGGATGCGCACGCCGCAAAAGGTGAGTGGGATAAGGCCATCGAACAAGTCGACGCCATTTCGACGGTTGATCCCAAACTTGCCAAGACCATGAAGTACCGCAAAGCGCGACTGCTGGAGCGGGCGGGGAAGACCAAAGAAGCCAAGGATCTCTACCACGAGATCGTCGAGACCGACCCGGAAACGCCGTTCAAATCTGACATTGAGCGACGACTGGCGACGTTGTGATGAAAACCCACGCGCTACTGTTTGCTCTGCTGACGGGTTGCGCCGCGCCTGCGGGACCCGCATCTCGTGCATTCGACACAGTGCCTGAGGCCCCTGTTCCGGAATTCGTGTTTGAGTGGGACGCTCAAGTCGATCAAATTGACTTTTTTGGGGTTCAACCTGTTCAACTCGCGACACCCGGCCATCTGTCGACCTCGGACGAGCTTGTGGTTGGAACCGCGCGCGGTGACGTCGTGAAGTTTCAGGCCGCCAATGGGAATCCCCTCTGGCGCGCACATGTCGACGGCCCTGTGGCCACCAAGCCGACCAGCGGTTCGGGCAATGTGTTTGTGGGGACGGCGCGCGGCGAACTCGTTGCGCTGGACGTTCACTCCGGTCAAAAGACGTGGGAAGCGCGCCTGTTAAGCTCTGTGGACTCCCCGGCGACCGAGGCCGACGGCCGCGTGTTTGTTGTCGATGCAGCCGACAGCCTGTACGCCTTCGACGCACTTACGGGCGAAGCGCTGTGGGCCTTTCAAGCGCCGACTCCCGAATACTTCACCGTCGAAGGCTCCCCGCGACCAGTGGTTGCCGACGGCGAAGTGTATGTCGGCGCGTCGGACGGCGTTTTGCGTGCATTCGAGCAAGAAACCGGCGAGCTCATCTGGTCGGTAGAACTGCGGGGTGATGCAGACGAGTTCACAGACATCGACCGCGAGGTGGTGGTCGAGAAAGACGTCATTTATGCCGCGTCCTACTCGGGGGGGCTGTATGCCGTGGACCGCATGTCTGGAGAGATTCTGTGGCGGCATCCCGCGACGGGCTTGCAAGACTTCGCAGTGTACGAAGGCATGGTCTATGCGACGTCGGCCACCGGACGTGCCTTTGCTGTGTTCGCCGAAGATGGCGCACCGGCGTGGGGCTTTCGATTCCAAAACGTGGTGCCCTCAAGTTTCACAGTCTACGGACCCTACCTGTTGGTCACAACCAACGGACCCATCTACGTGCTCGACCGTCGCACTGGATACCCGCTGCGAAAAATGCTGGGCGTCCACGGCATCTCGAGCGAGATCGAGTTTGGTGCAGACCGCGCTTACATGTTGAGTGACCGCGGTCGCCTCACGACGTTCAAGCTCGGCTGGTAGGTGTTCATTGACAAGTTGTGGGGATGCGTCTAGAACTCGCGCTCCGCATTTTCGCGGACAATTTGGCTTCACCCCCGATCAATGGTCGCGCTCCGCTCATAAGAAGAGCGTCGAGGGGTCACAAGGAGGCAACAATGAAAGGTTTGATCGGAAAGAAAGTAGGGATGACGCAGTTCTTCCAACCTGACGGAAACGTCGTTCCCGTGACCGTTGTGCACGTTCAGGGCAACGTCGTCGTTCAGAAGAAGAGCGAATCAGGCAAAGACGGCTACTCGGCTGTCAAACTTGGTTATGGTGCGGTTCACCAGCATGTCAAAGAAGGCACCGAGCCGAAGTGGCGCCTGACGCGTCCCCAAGTGGGTGTGTTCGCGAAGGCTGGCATTGCTGAGCCGCGCAAGCACGTTCAAGAGATTCGCGTACGCGAAAAAGACCTCGCGGACTTCGAAGTCGGCCAAGAGCTTGGTCCCGACCTTTTCAAGGTGGGCGAGTTCGTTGACGCGGTTGGCACGACAAAAGGCCGCGGTTTCACCGGTGTCATGAAACGCCACAACTTCGCCGGTATGAAGGCTTCGCACGGTGTTCACGAGTTCTACCGACACGGTGGTTCGATTGGCTCATCCGCTTGGCCGTCGCGCGTTTTCGCGGGAACCAAGATGGCCGGCCAGTACGGCAACGAACGCGTCACCGTTCAGAACCTGAAGATCGTTGGGATCCTCGAAGAAGACGGCTGCATTCTTGTGCGCGGCGGAATTCCTGGACCAAACGGCGGCATCGTGACCATCAAGGCAGCCACGAAGAAGCAGCACAACTAATTGTTGCCTGCCAGCCCTTGAAGGCCACCTTACGGTGGCCTTTCTTTTGTCTGCGCGTTAAGTTTGTTCGTCGGCAACCTCACAGCGGGCGCTCGTACCATGGCATCCGAGAAGCTACGCAAATACCTCGCGTACTATCAGAAAGTTCTTCGTGATGATCCGGAGAACATCGAGGCGCGCTTGCGTCTTGCCGCCATCTTTCGCGAAATGGGTCGCAAGAACCATGCGGTCGAAGAGTACTCAACAGCGTCGAAGCTGCTCGCTCGCGATGGCCTTCCGCTTGAGGCTATCGCAGCGTGCAAAGCTGTGCTGGAGCTCGACCACACCCACACTGAAAGTCAGTTCTTCCTTGCGAAGCTGTACGCGCAGGTGCCTGCAGCGGCGGCGCGCATTGCGCAACCCGTTGCCGGCTCGGTCGCTGCACAAGCGCAACCCCAAGTCCCAAAATCGATGCAAGACTTTGAGAGCGAGGACCTCGATTCCGAAATCTCAATGATCGAGCTCGTGCAGCCCAAAACGGGCGCGACGAAAACCGCGGATGTCTTGAATACGGTGTGGCGTCAGCAGGACGAGCCCACCCGAAACGGACTGCCGCATGATGAGACGCGGGACACGCTCGAAGAAGCGACGGACTCGATCGACTTCGAGATGCAGGAGGTTACGGGGCGGCTCGAAGATCGAGACATGACGATCGAGTTATCGCCCATCAGCCGTAACCCCGAACTGTATCAGACGGTTGACTTGCACTCGGAAGACATCCTCGAAGAATACGACGAACCTCGTGAGCGCCAAGACACCGTGCGCGTCCCGCCGAGAGTGACCGCAAACATCATCGCGGCCAACGAGCCCACCGAGACCATCTCGTTGGGCGTCTTCGACATGGATAGTCTCGATCTTGGGGACGAGGACTTCGACCTCCCCGACTTGGAGGACGTTGAGGTCAGTGATTCCGACGATACGTCGTCCCCGCAGACACCATCCGTCGTCAACGTGACACGCTCGGGATTGCCGGAGATCCCGCTGTTCTCGAAGCTGTCGCAAGACGCGTTTATGCGGATCGTGCAGGCGATGGAGATCCGCAAGTTCCCGGCCGGTCAGACCCTTCTTTCGCCAGACGATTCGCGCAGAAGCCTGTTTGTGATCGTTCACGGAACCACGCAGGTGTGGCGTAACGTAGATGGCGAGTCGATTGTGCTCGCCCACATGGCGGACGGCGAATTCTTCGGGGAGTTTCGACTGCTGACGGGCCGTGACGGCATGGCCACCGTCTCAGCGCACACCGATGTGGAGGTTTTCGAGCTGAGCGAAGCGGACATCTCGGCCATCGGTGCCTCGAATCCCGAGATTTGGGATGTGCTTTGGGATTTCTACTACAAGCGAATGTTGAACAACTTGCTGGCCAGTCACCCCCTGTTTCGGGCCCTCGATGGTGCCGAACGTTCGCGCCTTGCCCACGCGTTTAGCCAAATCGAAGTGTTGCAAGGCGAGTATCTGCTTCGGGATGGGGACCCATGCCGAAATCTCTATCTGTTGATGACGGGGGAGATCATTGTCGAACGCGATCTCGGCGGCATCACACAGACCCTGGCCGAAATGCGGGAAGGCGAGTTCTTCGGGGTTGCTTCCACGCTGGCTGATGAACCTTATCCCGCAGACGTTCGGGCGGTTAAGGACACGATCCTCTTCGCGTTGCCGTCCGAGTATTTTCGACAAGTCGTTGACGACAACGTCGATGTCGCGCGCGAAGTACAGCGCGAGATGCGCAAGCGTCGTTCGCTGAACAGCCAGTTCACAAGCGGCGTCACCACCTACGCTGAACTCGGTATTGTCAGCGAAGACTAGGTTGCGGCCCGGCTACGCCGATTGCTTGGAGCGCTGCAGCTGAGCTGTTCCCGTAAAGAACATCACCGCACCGTAAGACTCGTGATGGACGTCCGTTACGCCGGCGGCGCGCAGCTCCTCGACGATAAATCGTCCCGACCGTAACATCGGGTAAACACCGTATTGCTCGAACTGGTCGAGCGCGGCGTCTGCGGTCCCTTCTTGGCCGCGGATCAGAGTCGAGCCTGAAATGTTGCTGCCTGGTTTTGCGACTCGAAGCCATTCCACAACCGCGCCTTGGCGCTCAGAAAACGTGTGCAGCCCGTTGACGCTCTGAACGCCATCCACACTGCCGGTCCGTAACGGCAGCCGATGCTGCTCTGCCCTGAGGAGTAAGAAAGGATGTCCGTGGCGCTCCAATCGTGCTTGGGCCTTGCGAAGCATCTTCCATGATGTATCAACGCCGACCACTGCGACGTCGTGGTACGGGGCCAGCACCTTGTCGATCACGATCCCCGTCGCGATCGGAGCTTTCAGGAGCACGCCACCGTTTGCCCTGCCAACCGCGCGGTTCTCTTGGTCGACATAACGAAGTGGCGAGCAGTGCCAGATTCCTACGCTCATGACCGGCGCCACGACGTCGTAGACGCCAGCGATGATGTCAAACAAGGTCTCAGTGCGATACTGACCCGGCTGGATCGACCGTTGAGGTGCCATCATGTCAACAATCCCATCCACGATGGGGTAGTTGGCCTCGCACGCCTCACACACAAGATTCGGCCTTCTGCCGGCGCCAATGCTCAGCGTCTCGCCTCCGCAGGCGGGACATTTCAGCAGCTCAAGAAAACGTCTGGATATCATGCAATCACTGGCAATTACTGGAGGAGATTTCTTTCAACTCGGCCCGACGTCGGTCTTCGACCACTTTGGGCATCGAGAGCAGTTGTTTGACTGCGGCACAGCGATAAGGCGCGACTTGAACCACTTTGTTCAGATAACGCGCCGCAGCGGCAGGATCGGGAGCCTTACGATTCAAATAGTAGTCGGCAAAGGCGGCGTTGAGCTCTGGGTCATCAGGGTCACCCTCGTCGCGACCGAGCTCAAGGTTCGCCACAACTTTGGGATGGTCCCAGTTGAACCGGCCGGCAAACGCCCGAGCCCACTCGGCGTAGAGGGTCGAGAACCTTGACCGTGGGCCCGTCTGCCCCTTGAAGTCCCTCAATGCCTTCGGAAAGTTCTCGAACGCGTCGTCGAAACGCCCCTGCAGCCGCCGCAACTCGCCCAAATACAGCCATCCCCAACCACTCCATGTGGGGTGGGGCAGGGTGTCGAGCAACAGCGGACCCGCCTCATCAAAACGTCCCAGCCGCACAAGCGTGATGCCGAAGAACACCGTCGCCTCGCCATCGCCCTGCGGCATCGCTTGCGCGTTCTGCAGGTACGCCGCCGCTTTTGCATAGTCTGTTCGCTCAAATGCGAGTCGACCTCGAGCAGGTTGAGCTCGAACTCGGCGATGCCTTTTCCGGACCAACGGTGAGCATCGTCGAGGTCATCGCGACTGGCGATTCGTGCGCGCTCCAAACCAAACCGAATGTCCTCGCCGCTGTTTTGCGCCAGGCTCGATGATCTCTTTGGCTTCTTTGTACTGACCTGGGGTCGGCGCAGGCGCGCCATCATCGAGCACCCTGCGGGAACTGAGGGTTGATTTTTCGCCCGTCCAAGCACGCTTTCTGCGCGCGATCACCGTCGCGGTCTGAGAGGTACACCTCACACAGCATGAAGTCCAAACGCTCATTGGATGGCTCAAGCTTCAAGCCGCTCTCAAGCGCTTTGATCGCCTGTTTCTGAAACTTTGTGCGCTTGTCTCGCGAATCAGCAGCCTTCATGGCGGCGACAGAGAACGTCGCTTGCGCCCATCGAACGTTCACCGAGTCCCCGTGCGCTTCGACCATTTTTTCGATCGCGTAATCCGTGTCGTCGGCCTTTGCATCGCCAGCAAGGTACTTCATCGCGGCCTCTGCGGCGAGTCCTTCGACGCTCTTGTCTGCTGCAAACGCGGCGGCAGCCTCTTTGGGGCGTTGCAAGTCCGCGTACCCCATCCCAAGCCACCAATCACGTCCTGGCGTCCCAGACGGCGTAACGAGAAGACGTTGGATCGCCTCTTCGACCTTTCCGACTCTGAGCAGATACTGAGCCTCGACGATCTGCAGAGGTGGCCCGAAAGCGCCGGCCTTCTGGGCTTTCTCGATGTATTGGTTCACTTCATCAAACCGCGCTTCGCTCAGGTAGTATTGAAGCAGAGGCAGGTAGAGATCCCAACGTGTCGACAGTGTCCGCAAGGCGTCACGGTACCCATCCTCGGCGCGCTCTCGCTCGCCGGTGCGCGCCATTACGTCGGCGAGCGCAATGCTTGCTCGTGCTGCCGAGAGTGCCGCCGTATCAACATCTTGCGTCTTGGCGAGGGCCGACGTCAGGATTTGGCGCGCCTCGTCGTTCTCGGCCTTGTCGGCGCGCAACAACCGCGCGAGCGCGATGACCGCACGGATATGTTCAGGGTTTGCTTTAACAAACGCACGCAGGCCGTCGATGGCCTTTCGGTTATCGCGAAGGGAGTCCACCGCAAACGCGAGGTACTGCTGCCGTATCGTTGGGTCGGACACCCCGCGCATCGCTGCGACCGCTTTTGTCGCACCATCGCCGTTCTTCGCGGCAAGCTGCGCTAAGACGTCGGCATCCTCTACAAATGGGTTTCCCGGGAACTTCTGTCGTGCTTCTGCGGCGACCTTCAACGCGTCCGATACACTCCCCGCTCGCAAGAGCGACAACGAAACCGCCGCCTGCGTGGCAGGTTCGGCAGCCGGAGCCGCGGAAATCCGCTCCGAGACCGGCGGTGTAAGGGACTCCCCAAACTCATAATCCAGAATCGCGGCGACAAATGCTTCCTCGGCCGCCGCGCGTTTGCGCAATTTCGGGCCTTTGGCACCCGGTAGGCTGAAGCTGAAAAAGCCGCTCGCCTTGCTCGCCTCGTCCAAGTGCCCCAACGCAGCCTTGTAACCAACGTAGGTGTCTTTCGCGCGCTCAGCGTCAGCTTGATCGAGCAGATCCTGCGCGCTGGAGCTCTCCGAGACCCCGGACGCACCGACTGCCGCAACGAGCGCCAACACCACGGCAGCAAGACCAATGACCAAGATCACCGTGCGGTTACGCACTGTAGGCGCCGACTGCACAGGGCTGTTCGACTGAGGCATCGCCGACGGCACGCCGAACCCCGAGAGCGGAGGGTTTACGTGCGCCGAGTGTGCGAGCGGGGCCGGACTCATCACAGGCTCAACCGGCTTGGCCGACTCTCGCACCGGGGCTTTTGAGGAGTACACGACGTCCGCTTCGTGGGAATCAGTTCGAGTTGTACTCGCCGGGTCGGTTCATCGACCATTGAGATCGCCATTGCTCGCGCTTACTGGATTGATCGATTGTTCCAGACATCCCCGCGCAACGACGCTTCATCAAAAAAGGCGTGCGCCGGAGCATCCCAAGACGGCAATCTGTCGCAGCATCTGCGGGCATCTGCGGCGACTGCAACGCCGCATCGACATGCACCGATGGGCTCATCGTCGTCTTGTCATGGACGTCCAGCGTTGTGAAATCGTCGACCTCCGCAAATGAATCGCCGCAGTTTCGTCGCTCGGCGAGAGCAAATCATCGGAAATGACCACCCCGGTCGTCATGTCCTGGGGCCGCGTAGTCCGAATCCGAGCGGTAAATTGGCTCGGCGTTGGTCGAGACGGGAAGGCCTATCTGCGACAAAGTTGTCGAACGCACCATCCGAGAGCCCGTCTGGCACCTCCTGAAGGAGCGAATCATCGGGGCTCGCGCCCATGGTCTGATAGGCATCCAACGCGCCAAATCCACCTTCCGGGAGATGTGGGGCAGCAGCGCATGCGCCTCGTCTTTTTCATTGGTGGGTCGTCCGAGCACAAAGGCAGGCAGTTTGATGGTTGATGGCGTCACATCAACATCCCCAGAAAACTGGCGGTGGCAGGTCGACCCGCGTTCCGGGTTCGGTGCTGTCCGCTTCATCTTTGGGCCCACCGAAGCACGCCTGCTCGGCTCTGAGCAAGGCCCTTGAGGCGCACCCAAATCACGCGCACGCGACAACATTTTCCGGGCGCGGTCCGGTTCGCCAACGGCAGCCAAGATTTCGGCGAGCAACAACAAGCCATCGACGTTGCCGGAGTCTTTGACGATGGCGACAACCTCGGCGGTGAGCCCATCGCGCGACCGCCCGGACCCGGTGCAGGTTGCTGAGAGCTCTAGTCGAATTGGGATGGCAGGGCGGCGCGCGCCGCCGCACGGCGCAACAAGTCGAGCGCGAGGTCGGTCGCTCCTGCAGCGATCCACTCCTTGCCCGCGCCAAGACGGTGTCCATGGACTGGGGCAGGGTCGCCACAAGATGCTGATGGGCATAGGGGTCGAGCGACATAGCTTCGTGCATCCATGGATTGAACAGGGCGAAGGTACACACGCGTTGGAAGTCGGTAAAGACGGCGAACGCGGCACGGGCCGCAGAAAATTTGACCCAAACCCGTCACGACGTACGGTGAAGACACCGCGCGCGGGATGCGCTTGGCATTGTCCACGGAGGACCTCGTGAATTCAAAAACAATCGTCTTTGCAACACTTCTCTTGGCGGCCTGCGGTGAGGACGTTCAACCCCTCGGTTACGGCGAACTCTTGATGACGTGGCAGATCGCATTCACGGCTGGCAGAAGATGCCGGATTGGTCGGCGTCGCGGTGAACGCCAACGCTTGGTGAGTCGCTCACACAGATTTTTGAGGTCGTGTAAGTCACATGGTGGAAGCTGCTGCAGCAACGTACACTGCCGAAATTGAGATGGACGCACTGGCAGTTCCGCCGACGTCACCGTTCGAAAGGCATCGTCGCACTGACCACCTTCGATCAAATCAGCACGCGCGACTGGTGGCCAAACCGTCTGAAGCCGTCATCTCATGGCGACTCGATGATGGACGCGTCTGCGGCGTCTGGCGGGCTCGACGAGCTCAACATCGCCGCAGGTCCACGGTGCCTGACGCTACGGTTGCAACGGTTGACGGTCAATGCGATGCCGCCTCCGCCGTCCTGACTGACGGCTCGCCGGTCACCCGACCAGTCTCGGGCATGGGCGACGACGGCCTATGGACGGGGCAGGGGACAATGAGCCTGCAGCGGGCGAATCTGTTTCCCTTGAGGTCGTGCTAAAAGCTCAGGACTGAGACGCAACCGCTCGTGCCACGTGTCGAAATCTGGTATAGCGACGGCGGCTCACAGTCGAGGTCCAAATGTCCAGACAGTCCACGTTTCGCGAAGCGCTCACCTTTGATGATGTCTTACTCGTACCCGCAGCGAGCGAAGTGCTGCCGCACGAGGTGGACGTGAGCGCACAGCTCACCACGGACATACGTCTCAACATTCCGCTGCTTTCCTCGGCCATGGATTCGGTCACGGAGTCGTCTACCGCGATCACCATGTCGCGCGAGGGGGGAATCGGCGTCATCCACAAAAACATGACGATTGAGCAACAGGCGCGCGAAGTCCTCATCGTCAAAAAGGCCGAGACCGGTATTGTGCTCAACCCCATCACGGTCGGCCCGCAACAGCCCCTCGCTGAGGCGCTCGCCCTGATGAAACACCATCGCATCAGTGGCCTCCCGGTCGTGGAGGGAAATCGCGCCGTGGGCATTCTGACCAACCGAGACGTGCGGTTTCCACAAGACCTCTCGGCCTCGTCTCCTCGCTGATGACACGCAAGCTCATCACCGCGCCGAGAACACGAACCAGGTCGCCGCGGGAATGGAGAACCGCATCGAAACTCATCGTCCTCGACGAGGCCGGTAGTCGAGGATTGTTGACGATCAAGGACATCGTCAAACGCGAACAACACCCGAATGCATCCAAAGACGCCCAAGAACGCTTGTTGGCCGCGGCAGCGGTCGGCGTTGGTCGGGATGGGTTCGAGCGCGCGGAAGCACTTGTCGACGCGGGTGTCGATGTACTGGTCATCGACACAGCACATGGGCACTCGCGCGGGGTGCTGGAGGCGGTGCGCACCATCCGAGCGCAGTTTCCTGACCTTCAAATCGTCGCCGGCAACGTCGCCACGAAAGACGGATACCTTGCGCTCGCCGACGCGGGCGCGAATGCGGTCAAGATTGGTATCGGCCCCGGCAGCATCTGCACCACACGCGTGGTCGCCGGCGTGGGTGTTCCGCAACTCACCGCCATCCTCGATGCCGCCGAAGCCGCCGCGAAACGCGGCGTGCCTATCATCGCCGACGGCGGGATAAAGTTCTCGGGCGACGTGGTCAAGGCTCTGGCTGCGGGCGCGCACACCGTGATGATTGGCAGCCTATTCGCGGGCACGGATGAGGCCCCCGGCGAGACAGTGCTTTACCAAGGCCGTGCGTACAAAATGTACCGGGGCATGGGTTCCATCGGCGCGATGCGTGCGGGCTCGTCCGATCGCTACTTCCAAGACGGCAGCGCAACCGAAAAGCTGGTTCCCGAAGGCATCGAGGGGCGCGTGCCCTACCGTGGCCCGCTCGCTGCCAATGTCTTCCAACTGTTGGGGGGCTTGCGAAGCGGAATGGGTTATGTCGGGGCGCCCGACATTGAGGCCCTGCGCACGCACAGCTCGTTTGTGAAGATTACCGCAGCAGGACTGCGTGAGAGCCACGTCCACGACGTGATCGTCACCCAAGAAGCTCCCAACTACAAATCGGTCTGACGCATGAGCGAACTCCACCACGGGATTTTGATCCTCGACTACGGCAGCCAGTACACGTTGCTCATCGCCCGGCGCGTGCGCGAAATGGGCGTATACAGCGAGGTCTGGCCTTGCAATGACCCGCGGGTGGCCCAGATGGGGCCCGACGTTGCCAAAGGCATCGTCTTGAGCGGTGGGCCGGCGAGTGTCAACGTCGAGGGGTCGCCGAAACTCGACGGCGGCCTGCTTGAGCTTCCAATCCCGATTCTGGGTGTTTGTTATGGCATGCAGGCCATCACCCATGCGCTCGGTGGAAAAGTGGAGGCGGCGAATGTGCGCGAATACGGCCGTGCCGAGGTTGTGGTCGAACGCGCGGTTGGCGTCTTTTCGGACTTCGAGACTGACCATGCGACGACGGTCTGGATGAGCCACGGTGACTCCGTCGTGTCGCCACCGGAAGCTTTCGAGGTGGTCGCGTCGACCCATAACGGTGTCATCGCGGCCATCGCACATCGCTCGCGTCCGATCTTCGGCGTCCAGTTCCACCCCGAGGTTTCACACACCGCCCACGGGGCGCGAATGCTCGAGAACTTCGTCTTTGGTGTGTGTCAGTGTCAACGAAACTGGAACATGCACGAGTTTGTGAGCACCGCGATCGAAGCGGTTCGGCATCAGGTCGGCGACGAAGGCGTGGTGATTTGTGGGCTGTCGGGCGGCGTGGATTCGTCCGTCGTCGCAGCGCTGCTTCATCGCGCGATTCCAGACCGCCTCATCTGTGTGCTGGTCGACAACGGCCTGCTAAGGCATCGCGAAGTCGACATGGTGCGCAACGTCTTCGAGGGCCATTTTGGCGCAAAGCTCATCGTTGCGGACGCTCGCCAAGACTTTATGGACAAACTCTCGGGTGTGACCGACCCAGAGAAGAAGCGCAAAGCCATCGGGGAAGTGTTCATCCGCGCCTTCGAACGCGAGGCAAAGGGGATTCCCAATGCTAAGTTCTTGGCTCAGGGAACGCTTTATCCCGATGTGATTGAGTCAGTCAGCGTCCGCGGCCCTTCCGCCACGATCAAATCCCATCACAACGTCGGCGGACTCCCAGAAGACTTGGACTTCGCACTGATCGAACCGTTGCGGGAACTGTTCAAAGACGAGGTACGCACCTTGGGGCGCGAATTGGGTTTGCCGGCAGAAATGGTCGATCGCCACCCGTTTCCTGGCCCGGGTTTAGCGGTACGAATCCTCGGTGAAATCACACCCGAACGTGTGGCCGTCGTGCGGGCTGCGGACCACATCTTCATCGAAGCGCTGCGCGCCGAAAACCTGTACCACTCCGTCTGGCAAGCCTTCGCCGTATTGTTGCCGGTCAAGACCGTTGGCGTCATGGGTGATGAACGCACTTACGACGAAGTTATCGCCCTGCGCGCGGTGACGAGCACCGACGGCATGATCAGCCGACCACGCGCACCTGCCCATTGATTTTTGGGTCGTGTCGCAAATCGGATTATCAATGAGGTGCGCGGTTAACCGCGTCGTCTACGACGTAACCAGCAAAACCACCAGGTACGATCGAATGGGAATGAGGTTCCTGATCCTTTGTCTATCTTGGCTTCATCTGCGCAGGATACCGTCCTGCTGATCGAACAGGAGACCGTGGGCGCCCCGGAATCGACAAGCGTGTGGTGGCGCGATGACCAACCGACGTGGTCTCCCGAGTTGGACGGGCTCGCAGGAGCTTTGCAGGCTCGAGGCGTGCAGGTGGTGCGGCCCACGTCGCTACAAAATGTGAGCAAAGTGATTCGCCAGCCTAACCCTTCCGACACGAACGCGATAAACCTTGCGCGAGTGCTCGGCGCGGACATCGCTTTGGTCGGAAAGCTCGTCGTTTACCCGCTTGAGAACCTCGGACCACTCGCGCTCAGGCAGACCAGCTACGTATTGTCGCTGCGCAGAGTCGTCTCGGAGAACGGGCGCATCACGTCCCAACCGATCCCGGACATCAGCCTCACCGTCATCGACGGCGATGCGCCCGAACAACGCGCCGGAGCGGGTCTGGGACGGGCACTTCGCCTACCGACTCAGCAGTCCGGAAAGATCGAAGTGGGCGTGAGCGGAGGCGTGACGCTTCTCATCCCAAAGGCAGCGGGGTTGTCGGCCATGGAGGCCGTAAGAGGCGCGTTGAACCGCGACCCAAACAAGAGTTTCGAGGTCACATGGGTTTCCGCGGACCACTTCGCGCTCGCATCGCCGTCTGTGACTTCGGTTGAGGCCTTGAGACAAGTGTGCCAGTCCGAACTGTCGAACCTTTCTGGGTGGAAGGTAGGGATCCCCGACTCCTCGACCGCGCAAAACACGCTCACGCTTGAACTCGCCCCAACCCCGACGTTCTAAAGGCCCACATGGACGACCAGAAACAACCCCAACCGACGCCGAACGGCCTGTCGCCGGGACAGATGTGGCACACCTATCAGCGGTATCCTTACCTGCTGGCAAAAGTTGTCCTCTTCCTGTTGGTCGTCACAGCACTGATATTCGTGATGCGCAGCGTAGAGGCCGTACTCTTCCCGCTGTTTGCGAGTTTGCTGATCGCGTATCTTCTGGACCCAGCTGTGGATTGGTTCGAGGAGCGCAAGGTTTCTCGCCCGGTAGCGATCTCATTGTTCCTGTTCGCGGGCATTGTGGCCACGGCGCTGTTTGCGTTGGTGCTGTATCCCACGGTCGTGCGCACCGCTTCTATGATTGTGGATCGATTGCCCGCGCTCGCGGAAGTCATTCAGACGCAAACATTACCTTGGCTGCGTGAACGGGGGGTGGAGGTTCCCCAAACGCTTTCGGACGCGTTCGAAGAATACGGCGAAACCGTCAAGAACAGCCTGCCCAACATTGCTCAAAAGGTCAGCGGATGGATTGGCGGTGTCCTCTCGGGCGCCGGAGGCGTGCTCGCAAGCCTGCTGAATATTGTGATGATACCCATCTTCACGTTCTATTTTTTGCGTGATTTTGACCAGATGACGGCTGCGATTGGAAAGTACCTTCCAACCTCACGTCGAGACTTCCTGCTCGATCGCACCCTGAAGGCCGACGAGGTGGTGGGCGCATGGTTCCGAGGCCAAGTGGAGGTGGCCGGCATTCTCGCGGCACTCTACG
The DNA here is from genome assembly GCA_041390025.1 of bacterium. GTDB lineage: Bacteria > Myxococcota_A > Bradymonadia > Bradymonadales > Bradymonadaceae > JBFFMO01. The sequence goes on along the minus strand of JAWKQR010000013.1, from coordinate 104,016 downwards.
CCGTGGGGCTGGGTGGACTGTTTGGCTGGCTCGGGATTGGGATGTTGAGTGGCGTCGCCATCGGCATCCTCACCGGGCTACTCAACGTCATTCCATACTTCGGCGTCCTCATTGGCATTGTGCTCAGCTCGCTGCTTGTGCTCATCGATTGGCACGGGTGGGCGGGACCCATCGGTGTGGTGGTCGTCTTTTCGGTCGTGCAGGTCCTTGAAGGCTATGTCATCACCCCAAAAATCGTTGGGGAAAAAGTCGGCCTTTCCCCCGTAACTGTGATCATCGTTCTTCTTCTGGGCTCCGAGCTCTTCGGATTGCTTGGTGTGCTGTTGGCGATCCCGGTGGCTGGCGTGGTGCGCGTGTTGCTGCCCGATATTTTGGCCGTTTACACATCCTCCCCATTCTTTACGGGCAAGTTGCCCTACGAGCTTGATAGCCAAGACGACCCAACACCCAGCGCCGGCGCGACAGACGCGCAACACCAAACGTCAAAGACCACGTCGCCAGCGGCAACCGACGCGCCGGCTCCGGAACCGGCCAGCCCCGAGGACGTTGCAGCCAAGGCCGCTGTGGCCGAGGCGGACGCGCACGACACCCCGCCCACAGACCCGGAGCACGCGAAAAACGCGCAGACCGAAGAAAATTCTGCTGACGTTGGTTCTGAGAATGCCGAAGACGACTCAATGTCGTAGACTGCGTGGGTCCGAGTAATCCTTCATTGATGAAAGTCGGTCGCGATGTCCCAAGATTCTTCCAAAGTGTCTCTCGCAGACAAGATTCGTCGAATGCTTGCGCGAGAGTTCGACACCCTTCCGCCCGACGCGGTCGCCGGCGTGCTGGCCAACCTTGCTTCTGAATTGGTCATGCTGTCCGAGGCGGGACTCAGCAGCATGTCAGAAGTCCAAGACGCCAAGTGGTCTGCTCGGGAAGAGCCGCTCTCGATCAAGGTGCTCAAAGACAACGTCGTGGAGGTTGAGGCGACAACCGGTCGGGACGTGCATGACATCATGAATCAGGTCATGAATGTTGGGGCCGTGATGCTGCAGCTGACGCCGGCGCCATCGCTGAACAGCGCGGTCAACGTCCGCTTCTCTTTCCCCGCCTACCACCTGCATTTGGCATCCACCGGGCGCGTTGTCTACACGTCCGAGAAGGGAACCGCGATTGAACTCGCACAGCTTGGCAAAGAAGACCGTGCTGCCATTGAAGCCGTTTGGCCCGAGGTTGTCTCGAAGACCACGCTGTCGCGCGAAACGCCTATTGTTCCTCCGATTTCGGTCGCGCCGGAGGTCAACCGTACCAGCCTCGGCGCCCCTGTGGTGCGCGCGAGTGAATCGGTTCCGATTCCGGGCATCGGCCAAAAGACCCAACAGCGTTTTCGTCGCCGGATCGACCTGACAGACCCGGACGTCAAGGTCATTTCTTCAACGCATTTGGGACTCAAAGCGTTGGAAACCCGTGAGTTCTACGGGCCTGAAATCCACACGGTGGAGCCGAATTCGGAAGCCGACCGAATCGAGCGACTCGTCGACGAGCGTATCGTCGACATCCTGCTGCAGCTCTCGCAGAGCAACCACACGGGGATGTTGGAATTGCTCGACGACGAGGGCGTGAAACGCCAAGTGCTGTTCGATGGTGGCTTCGTGGTCGAGATGTCGCGGCACCCGCGACGAGCGGACGAAGAGCTCGGATTGATGCTGTTGCGCGCCGATCGCATCACCAAACAACAACTCGCGATGGCCGCGGCGCACGCCGACGAGCTCGGGTGCAACCTGGAGCGAAGTCTCTTGGACTTGGGCATTCTCGACCCGGACCGCATCCGGCACGCCATCGCCGGCCGGCTCACGTTCCTTATTCGAGAACTCATCAACGTACGAAGCGGCGAAGTCCAGGTCTACGAGTCCAATGCGCTACCTACAGGGTTTCTTCCGGCGCCACCCTTGCGCGTTCACGTGGCGATCGAACGCGTGATCTTCCGCAAGTTCTTTGAACACTACAAACAAGTCCCGCTGCGTGATCGCGAGTCACACATGCAGAGCTACCTCGACGCGTATCCCGAAATCGTCCCAGACGAGCGGGAGCGCGCCGAGCGAACCTTGACCGAGGAAGAACATCTGAAGTTGGCCGACAATGTCATCACCGGCCGGCGACGGCTTCGAGAAGTTTTCACCGAGAGCACTCTTGCACACGCCGAAACCTACGCGGTCGTTCACACGTTGCACCGAATGGGTTTGCTCAGGTTCGACCGTTCATTGCATCAGACCGTTGTGCGTGAGCGCTTCCGTGAAAATGTCACGGTGAAGTTCCTAAGTGTGCACAAGGCAAGCTACTTCGAAGTGCTCAACGTCCACTGGTCGAGCTACGACGAAGTCGTCCAGAAAGCCTACGACGAATTGATCGTGCAGTTTGACCCCTCGACGGTGCCCGAACACTTGGAACCCGAAGTTCACCAACGGGTTTCAGAGATTCGCGATCGCGTGGAGTCGGCGTATCAAGTCTTATCGTCGCGCGAGCCTCGCCACGCGTACCGAAAACGCATCATGCCCGAGTACAAGCTCGCCCACGCCATTCCGCTGTTTCTCAAACAGTCTGAGCTCGCCGAGAAGCGGCGAAACTGGGCCGAAGCGCTTGATGCGGCCAGACGTGTGACCGAGATCGAACCCGGCCACAAGGACGCCGCGTTTCGCGCGCAGCGACTGCTCGACATCATCGAGAACCGCCTTTCACCAGACGCGCTTGATAGCAACTTTTAAGATGCGCCCCTTCCTTGTCTTGCTGTTCTGGGCGGGTCTTGTTGGATGCAAGTCGCCCGACCAAGGGGCATCTCGCGCGCCGCTGCCTTCGTCGGACGTGTCCGGCGCGATCCGAGCTGCGGAGGCATCCGTCGAGACGGGTCACCTCATTGCGGCCCCCATCGACCCGGCTGCCCGACGACGTCTTTCGCGGTGTTGCCCTGCCGATGTACTCCGAGTTCCCCGGGTTGCCCTACGAAAAGATGGTCGCGAGGGCTGCATCGCTCGGGGCGAGTCACCTCAGCGTGGTCGTGACGTGGGATCAGCGAACGATCTTTGACAATCGCATTCGACCCGAACCCGGCGTCAGCCCCGATGAACGCGTCGTCGCGACCATCCGGGCCGCGCACGAGCAAGGGATGAAGGTGATGCTTTTTCCCTATCGTCCACGTCACCCAGCGCGGTGACGGCGAGTGGCGAGGCAAGATGAACCCGACCGACTTCGCTCGGTGGTCGCTCGAATACACAGCGTTCATCGCCCACTACGCAAACATCGCCGCCGCAGAACATGTCGAAATCTTCAGCGTCGGGAGTGAGCTCTCGTCGATGGAAAAACACGAGGAATTCTGGCGCGATCTTATCGCAACCACTCGCCAGACCTACTCGGGATCAGCTGATTTACTCGTCAAACTGGGACCACTACACCCAACCCAAGTTTTGGGACGCACTCGACTTCATCGGTGTGAGCAGCTACTTCGAAGTCGCCAAACATCCTCAGGAACCGGTCTTTGTGGTGTCTCAGCGGTGGAGACGGCAGCGCGAGGAACTTCTGAGGTTTGCAGACCAACAGGGCAGACGTCTGGTGCTCACCGAGGTCGGCTACCCCGCCGTAAACGGAGCTTCCGTCCACCCATGGGATTACACAGGTGCACCGGTCGCGAATCCCAACCAACAGCTTGCGGCCTTTCGCAGCTTGGTCGATGGATGGGCAGACGTTACGAACGAGCACTTCGCTGGCGCATTCGTGTGGCACGTTTGGGGGTGGGGCGGGCTCGAAGACACGAGCTATAACGTGTTCTCCAAACCGTCTGAAACGGCGGTCCGTGGTTGGTTCAACGCGTCTTCCTTGCGATAGACCAGGTACAACAGCGGTGGCAGGAGGATCAGGTCTCCCAAAAATCGCGCCCGCAATCGTGATGGACGTCAGCGTGCCAAACAGTCGAGTCGGCACAAAGTCGCTGAACATCAGGACAACAAGACCCACCAAGAGCATCAGACTCGTGAGCATAATCGCGCGCCCAGCCCCTTGATACGTGGCAATGACCGCATCATGGACCGAGTTTCCGTGCGCGCGCTCCTCTTGGAACCGCGCCAGAAAGTGGATCGTGTCATCGACTGCCAATCCCAGTGATATCGCGAAGGTGATAATCGTCGTCGTATTCAGGTCGATGTCGCGCATGCCCATGTAACCAAACGTCATCAACAACGGAATGACGTTGGGCAGGACGCTGACCAACCCCAGCTTGAACGAGCGAAACACGGCCGTCATCATCCCAAAGATGATCACCATGGCCAGGAGCAAGCTGTAGAACAGGTCCCGAATGAAGCTGTCCAGAGAAAGCGACGCCACGTAAGCATCGCCTGTCAGCGCAAATCGCACACCGGACTCGGGCGGGAACAAGCGCGCCAATTCCTCTTTGAGCGCGCGTCCGAGCCCCAATTGAGCCTTGGCACCTTTGTCAGCGACGCGCATCAACAGTCGCGCATGGCGAAAGTCGGTCGTCATGAAACGACCAGGCCCCGTTTGCGCATCTGGCGCCCCAGCAATCAGAAGTTGAATCTGTTCGATCTGCTCGCGTGAATCGGGAAGATTGTCTCGCTCCTTGACGTCGTCGAGTAACGCAGCGCGCGCCGCTTGATGGAAATCGACCAGGCTTTGCGTCGAGAGTACAATGCTTTGCTTGCGCGCGAACTGCTCAAGCTCCGCGATCTTTGCGAAACGCGCGGGGTCCTTGAAGGCGTCCAAGTCCTCGTGCTCCATGCTGATTTCGACGGGAAGAATGCCGCCTAGCTTCTGTTCGGCCAACAAGATGTTCTGGTAGGTGGGATGATCATGCTCGTAGACCTCGAGCAACACCGTGTCGATCTCGACCCTCCACGCGAAGAAGCCTGCGACGCACGTCACTATCAACGCGCTGAGGATAAAATACCACGGCTTGCGCACCGCCCAATGTCCAAGCCAGTCCAGAAACCGGTCAATGGGGGGTGTCTTCGAAACATCGCGCGGTGCGCGATAGACAGGCTTGAGAAAACTCAGCGCCGCGGGCAAACAAAACAGCGTGACGATGTAGGCAAAAACGACGGAGAGCCCCGCTTGCCACCCGAAATCTTGCAGGATTTGTGTGTCTGCCGCGACCAGCGAGAAGAAGCCCACTGCCGTGGTCAGGCTCGTGAGCAGACACGCCGCTCCGGTGTGCCGAACCATCGCACGGATGGCGTCTAGACGCTCCAGCCCGTCGTCAATCTCCTCGGCGTCGCGCACCAACATATGAATCGCGTCCGAAACGCCGATGATGAACACGAGGCTTGGCAACACATTGTTGATGATGTTGATGGGCGAATCGGTCGAAACCAGCATCCAAGCCGCACCAATGCACGTCACACCCACGACGGCCAAGGGCAAGAACACGCCAGAAAACCGTCGGAACATGAACGCCAAAATGACCAGATAAGCCAGCGCTGTGCCCGGGATAAACGTCAATTGTTGGCGTTTGAGGTTTTCGACGATTTCTTGGCGCAGGTACGGAATCCCCGTCAATCGAACGTCCACGCCTGGTGGCGCGCGATGGCTGTCCACGCTCGCCTGAAGGTCCTTCACCGCCTGGTTGATGACTGTGACATCCTGAATCTCGTCTTTGAGCCACACCATGATGATGGCAACAGTGCCGTCCTCGCTCACGGCCTGACCACGAATCAGCGGCTCCTCACCGGCCAACGCCTTGAGCGAAGCGGTCTCGTCGGCTGTCACCGGCCCCTGTGAGGGCAAGATGGGTGTGGTCGTCATCACCCCGTCTGAACCCCTCGGAATCTCAAGCGTGGCCAAAGACTCGGTATTCTTGACGCCGTTGACGTCCTTGAGCCGAACTGTGGTGTCGCGCATCCATTCCAACGTCTGAGGCGTCCAGACAGTCGGCGCCTCGACCAAGATCGTCACCAAATTGTCTTCGCGACCGAATGTGTCGGCGAAGCGCTCCCGCTGTTCCAAGACATCCGACGATGACCGAAACAGCTGCTGCGGGGTGAAGTCAAACGCGAGCTGCGGGACCTTCGTCAGTCCAGCGAGTGAAAAAAGCGTCACCAAGGCGAGGATCGACACTCGAAATCGGACGATAAAATCGGCTAAGTAAGCGTACATGTAGTGTCACTGGAAATTGTGCGCGATTGTTCGCACGTTTAACCACGCGCGGCAAGGAAGGGCGAGCATGGCGAAAATCATGGCATTGGATGTTGGCACGCGACGGATTGGTGTAGCCGTAACGGACGCCGACCGTACATTCGCGCTCCCAAGTGAGGTCGTGGATGCATCACGCTGTTTCGAGCATGTGATCGAACGCCTCACCGAAGAGGATTTTGACACCGTCGTCATCGGGCTGCCGGTGGACCTCAAAGGCCGGGAAGGCGCCGCGTCCAAACGCTCTAGAAGCTTCAAAGCGTCACTGGAGGCAAAACTCGCCGAACACAATATGGACATCGCGGTCGAGCTCGTGGACGAACGACTTACCACGGTCATGGCAAATCACCTCCTAGACGAAGCCGGGGTGCGCGGGCAAAAGCGCAAAGAACAAGTCGACGCCATCGCCGCTCAACAGATACTTGAAGCATTTCTGGATTCGAAGCGTTGAAGTCATCGGAGAAACCATCTCGGGGGTGCCTGCGCTCGATCGTGGTTTTCGCGGTCAGCGTCGTGTTGCTGGCAGGCGCGATCGTTGCCCTTGATGTTCGCAACTTCTTGGAGTCACCGGTTCTCCCAAGCGGCAACACCGTCCATGTTGTGATTCCCCAGGGAAGCAATTGGTCGGCAGTGGTCGAAATCCTGCGAAGCAACGACGTCGTGCGCAAACCAGTCTACTTCGACCTCTGGGCCCGTCGCACCGGACTGCCTGAGAGAGTCAAGGCCGGACGCTATACCTTTGTGGGGCCGCTCGCCCTCGACACCCTGGCAGAGTCCTTGTCAAAAGGCGGCGAGGCGGACGAGGTCACGGTCACCATCCCCGAAGGATTGACCATCTTTCACATCGCCGACCGGCTCGACGAGGCGGCAATCGTGTCGCGCTCTGAATTCCTTCGGGCGGCGAAAGACACGTCGCTCCTTGAAGACCATGGAATTACAGCAGAATCCTTGGAGGGCTACCTCTTTCCAGACACCTATCGGTTTCGTTTAGGGGCATCCGCGGCCGAAATCGCCCAACGTATGGTCGCCCGTCATTTCGAGGTGTGGAACGCACTCCTCGCCCAGCATCCCGACGCAATCCAGAAGGCGGCGTCGAGAGGACTATCGCCCGGCGATGTCGTCACTTTGGCGTCTCTGATTGAACGCGAGTCAGGTGCCAAGGCAGAACGTGCCGTGATTTCTCGCGTCTTTCTGAATCGCATCGACAAGAAGATGAAACTGCAGACCGACCCCACCTGCGTCTACGGCGAGGACACCTACAAGGCCATTCCACATCCAAAATACTGCAAAGACCCACTGAATCGTTACTCGACGTATGTCATCGATGGCTTGCCACCTGGACCCATCGCCAATCCAGGGCGCAGCAGCCTAGAGGCCGCGCTGATGCCCTCGGAATCCCCAGAAGATTTCAAATACCTTTTCTTTGTCGCGAAACGCGACGGGACGGGGCGCCACCACTTCACACAGACGTTCGAAGAGCATCGAAAAGCCGTGCGGAAGTTTCTGAAATAACCTACTCGGTCGGGGCACTCGCCAACGGAATCAACAGCATATCAAAACGCACGACGGAGTCGCCGGCCTTTGTCGAGGCAAGCTGCCACCCCTTGATGTTGTTGATGATGCAGTCGCGGACAACTTTGTTGCCGATGTCCGTGTTGCGCTCAAGAGCAGCGATAACGCGTCCCGTGTCACCCGAGACCGTGAATTGCACCGAAATCTCGCCCTTAAGCGTGGGATCCTTGTCCAACCCAGACTGGTAGCACTCTCGCAGCGAATACCGTTTGTCCTTGACCATGTTCGTCACGGACTCAGGCGGAAGCTTGCCTTGAATGCGCAGCGTCTCTTCGATGGGATACAACAATCCGTAGTCAGGCGTCTGCCCAACGGGCTTGGTCTCCACCGTGGTGGTCTTTTCGACCACGGTTACGGTGGGCTCGACACCAATGATTGAAGGGTCACCTTGGACCACGAAATAGAGTGCGGCAGCGCCGCCCAGTGCACCCACAACAAAGGCAAATGCCGACACCAACACGACGACAATCGTGCTGCATCCTTGTTTCTCGGCCATGCATCCTCCGATTCAATATCTAGTGCGCCCATTCCTAACACCGTTTGACCACCGCACACAATCGATATCAGGCGTTGCGAACTTTGGGCGTTCGTTGGATTATCCCACCATCCAGCGTAGAGTCGGAAAATGATTAACTGGACGCACGCCGCGCTCCTGCCCGCGGCGAGACGCATCGCGCGATACATTCAGGAGGAGTGGGGGGTGTGGGTCGGCATCGCCAGCGTCGACGGCCAAATCGTGACCTTCCCACGCCCCGGAAACATGGGTGCACGTCCGATCTGCGAGCACTTCGCCGCCAATCGCTCGGCGCAAGGATCGACACGCACCTGCGCAGCCGCCATTCAAAGTTGGGTGGACAACGACGAGCACAAGCCCAAGCGCTGCCACGTTGGACTGAGCGCCATTTCGGTGCCGATCGTGCGAAAGCAGCATACGCTCGCGGTCGTTTACGCGTCGGGCTTCTTCCACGCCGAGGACGCGAGTCCCGGTGTTCATCGCGTCACGGATTCACTCGCGCTCGCGGGTTTGGACGCTTCGGCAACTGAAGCGTGGGTCGACGATGTTCCACGCCTTGACCGCCGCAAACGAGATGTCATTCACGGTTTGTTGCGTGGCGATTGCATCGGACATCGAGAACCACGGCGACGAGATCATCGAACCCGAGGCGCTACTTGCCGACCGATTCGGAGACATGGTCGGCCGAAGTGACGAAATGCAGAAGCTATTCAGGATCTTGCGCCGGATCGCTGGTTCGAACAGTACCGTCCTCATTCAAGGCGAAAACGGTACAGGCAAAGAGCTCATCGCGCGCGCGCTCCACAAGAACAGTCCGCGGGTGGAGCTCCCATTTGTCGTGCAAAACGTCGCGGCGATTCCGGGCGAGCTGATAGAGAGTGAGCTCTTCGGTCACCGCAAAGGAGCGTTCTCGGGCGCCCACCGCGACCGTGAAGGCCTCTTCGAGATGGCCAACCATGGCACATTCTTCCTCGACGAAATCGGCGAGATGACGATGCCCCTGCAGGTCAAGCTGCTGCGCGTCTTGCAAGAGGGAACTTTCTTGCCCGTCGGCGATACGTCGTTCCGGAAGGTTGATGTCCGTGTCCTTTGCGCGACAAATCGTGATTTACGCGACGAGGTCAAACGAGGCGCATTCCGAGAGGACCTGTTCTTTCGTATCAACGTCATCACTGTCACCGCGCCGCCACTGCGTCATCGTCGAGAGGACATCCCACTGCTCGCGGACTACTTCATCGCACGTGCCGCGCTCCGACACGACTTGCCACGAAAAACGCTTGCACCCGCCGCACTTGAGCGATTGATGAGCCACGCATGGCCAGGCAACGTTCGCGAGCTGGAGAACGAGCTCGAAAAGCTCGTCATCCTCTCGGGTGAAGACAAGGTGATCGAGGACACTTACATTCAGCTCTCGTCGAAGTCCCGAAACAGCTTTGCAGACATGGCCACTGCAAACCTGACCCTGCCTGATGCTGTCGAAGCGCTCGAACGCCATATGATCCTTGAGGTGCTCAAGCGCACGAACTGGAACAAGTCGCAAGCCGCACGAGACCTCGGTGTGAGCCGCCGAAATCTGATCCGGAAAGTGGCGGATTTCGGACTTGAGGAAGACCGATGAAGGCCTTCTGGTTGGCGGTCCTCCTTTTCGTATTGCCGCTCCACATTGCCGCACAGGACATTCCGACCCGCGAAGTCTGGCGGGTCGAGACCATCGAGATTCAGGGACTCGACCGCACGGAACGCCGCGTGGTCACGCGTGAGCTGCTTTTCAAAGACGGGGGTTTGGTCACGAAGTCGCAACTCACCGAGAGCATTCAACGCCTAAAGAACATGGGGCTGTTTCGCACCGCTGAATACACCCTGATTCCCGCTGACCCCTCGGGCGTCAACGTGCGTGTGGTCATCTCAGTGGATGAACGCTGGACCATCTTGCCGTTTTTTAACGTCAGCTTCGGTGGCGACCTGTTTAGCCTGCTCGCGGGGATCTATGACGTCAACCTGTTTGGAAAGTACCTTGAGGCAGGTTTTCGCTACCAGCGCCTCGGCGACACGAACTCCTTTGTCCTGTGGTTTTACGACCCGAGATTCCTCGACGAACGACTGTTCTTTGGTGGACAATTCTGGTGGGCGAACCGGTTGCGGTACCTCTTCAACGACAAGGGCGAGGTCGAAGGTGGGTATCTGCGAGAGCGTCGCCTCGTCAATATCATCGCCAACAAAGAGGTCAGCAACCGTCTGAGGTATGGCGGCGGCATCTCCTTGCAACACGATGGTTTCTCGCTCGACCTTGTGGACGACGACACGGCCGCCCTGCAACGAGCGCAAGGCCTGCCGGCCGACCAACAGCACGGGATCGCGAACGTCAATGTCACGTTGGGCCGGATTGACGAGGACAGCTATTTCCGGGAAGGCCTCGAATTCTCACAAGGACTCTCGGTCTCCCACGAGCTTTGGGGGTCGTCCGAGAGCTACGTGGAGGTGGGCTCGCAGCTCTTGGCATTCGCTCGCCTTCCTTGGAAACAAAACATCGGTGCGCGCGTTGGGCTTGGCTTTACATCCGCGGAACACATCGAGAACCAGTTCTTCCTTGGTGGTTTGGACACCGTCAGGGGGTTCTATGACTCTCGATTTCGCGGCCCCATGTACTGGTACATGAACACCGAATACCGTGTCCCTTCCTTGGACTACCGTTGGCTGGTGCTTCAACACATTGTGTTTCTGGACGCCGTTGGCGTGTCGTCGCGCGCCAGTCAGTTGTGGCAGCCCGACGGCATCTCCGCGGGAATCGGCCTTCGGATCCTAAGCCCGAAGATCTACCGGTTTGGCGCCCGCATCGACTATGCCTTGCCGCTCAAAGGCACGGGCACCACACCCCTCTCGTTTGGCGTTCAACAGTTCTTCTAACGGGCCGGCATCAAGATTCGCGGATCGAGCTTTTGCCCCGCGAGGTACTGGTATGCCGCATAGCTCCCCATGACACGCTTGGTGTAATCGCGCGTCTGCAGGGGTGGGATGTCTTCGACAAACAGCGCGATGTCGTCATTGGGTTGCTTGTTGAGCCACTTCCCAACCGCTCCGCCACCGGCATTGTATGCGGCTGCGATGAGGGCAGGGTGGCCGTTAAACCGCTTCGCCAACCAAAACAGGTGATCGACGCCCACGCGCACGTTGACCTGGGCGGTCTTAAGACGTTCGGGTGTTGCGTCTCCGTCGATGTCGTCGTCGTGTCCAAGTGCGGTGCGTGGCATCAGCTGCATGAGCCCCAAAGCGCCCGCGTACGATTCAATGTCTTCAATAAAGGACGACTCCTCGCGCATGATCGCGGTGGGCAGCGCAGGATCCAAGATCTTGTCGCCCAGCTGCGCGGCCTCCGCCTCACACGCGGACGCCACCAACGCCCCAAACGGATTGGGCCACGCGATACGCATCTGGTCGCGCTGACGCGACCGTCCACCAGCCAAGGCAATCCAGGGATCCGACGTCGAACAATGTTATGACTGACGGGGTATTGTTTGTCGCATCAAGCGCCCACGCGCGCATCCACAGCTCGTCGGTGGATCTCCCCAACCCGTAGGCTGCCCGCGCAGCCAAGTCCGCCAACCCAGCTCTCAGCAACCGATTTGGCGCAGAGTAACGCCAGGTGCGCGATTCCATCCAAGCTGGATGGCCTGATGTGGCCTCCAACACGGGCGTCTCTCCCGCTGCGACCAAGACCTCATGCGAGAGGTACCCGTAGAAGCTGAACGGATAGCGTGCCCACGCCCGTCGAAACGACGCCAGCGCCGAATCGACCGCGCCCAGCTTCTGGTGGGCACGACCCACGAAATACTCCAATCTGCCTTGGCTGAAATACTCGTTGTCGTGATCAGGCAACTTCAGGGACGCAATCGCATCCACGAATTTCCGGTATTCGCCTGCTCGAAAGGTTGCTTCGTGGACCTCCCACACGAGCTCAAACACCATGTCGCCGCCAGCATGTTCGTTCAAAACTGTTGAGAGAATCCCCAACTCGGTGTCGCGATCGCCGCGCTCCCGCGCAATCCTCGCCAAGTAGACGTAGGCGTCGTCGACGTGTGATCGATGTGGAAACTTCGCCACCAACTTCGAGAATGCGGCATGGGCCTCGTCGTATTTTCCGATGTCAAACGCACGCTTTCCGTAAGCATACAGCGCGCGAACTTCCAACGACTCATCTTGATCGTCGCACTCGGTCGTGGCGGCTTTCCAATGCACAAATGCTTCATCACGTTTGCGTAGCCGGAAGACCACTTGTCCCTTCAAATACTCGCGTTCACATCGAAGCCGACGATCGATCTCAGCGGCGTTCACGGCATCCAGAGATTGATTTGCAGCGGTGAACCGAACCTCGCCGTTGAGGCGACTTGCCCGGCGAATCAGCGCGTCTGCGTTAGGCTGAAACCCCTGATCTTTTCCCCAAGTCAACGCATCGGGTCCCGTGCACACTGCAAAGAATGACTGCTTTGCGGGGTCCGACAGCCGCTCGGGCACGCCCGCCAAAGCCTCGCACGTTGACGCCGCATCATCGCCGGAAAGCGCACGTTCAACATCGAGGGAGCGAACGTCGACAAGGCGACGATCCTCGCCGCCCCCGGAAGGTTGATTGCGCGAAGGGTTTCCAAGGTTTCGGGCGGCAGGTCGGACGTTTTCATCGCGACCTCCGCGGTCTCGAGCAGGACGACCGGGAACAATTCGGGCGCGAGGTCCGCGGCACGCCACAGCGCAGTCGCGTAAGCCTGCGGAGCGTCCTGAAGCTCAGACGCGCGCTGAAGCCAGAGGTCTGCAGCGACCGACCGAGTCGATGGCGTCAACTCCCATACCAAGGCCTGTGTCTCCTTGGTCACATTCTGGGCGAAGGCGTCTGACGCCCAGAAGATCGCGAAGCACCCAATGACCGTTGATGCCCTCACCAGAGAAGTCCATTTACACGCCATGCCAATCCTAAGAAACCTGTGTGACGATCAAGGTCCTGCCCGCCCAACCTCGCGGTCGTCCACTCGTAGCGGTAGAGGAGATTGAGCCAGGGCGCCATCCCGACATCCGGGTCATACAACGGAATGTCGAGCCCTGTCCCAAGCGTCCACAGCGGATGAGGGCCATCGGCAAAACCGACTCCACCACCGACCTCCACGTAAAACGATGCGGCGACATAACTGATCCAGTCGCTGCCCAGAAGCAACACGTACAGTGGATGCAGACCAAAGCCAACGTGCGCTTGGCTCAATGCGTCGGGTTCAAAGCGATCTTGGCGGAACGAAAGGCGCGTGTCGCCCAACAGCATCGGAAACGACTGGCGAAGCCCCACGTCAAAGGCGTACGTTGAATCGTTGTTGACGCCAGCGCGAGCCGAAACGTCCCAAAAGGATCCGTTGTAATACTTGGAATAGCGCTCTTGCGCCGTTGCCAGCGACGGCACCAACAGTGCGAAAAAAACAAGCCAGCGCATCGAACCTCCAACCCTTACTTATCCCATCGCGACTCGCGTTCGCAATGACGCAACACATACACTTGCACACCTGAGCCAGTGCGACTACGATTCGGCGCCTGAATTGCCTAGACCCTCTCTGAGTTCTGAAATGATTCAACGTAAGTTCGCGGCACTCGTCACCATCGCTGCATTCTCGCAGACCGCTTGTTACAACACCTACTTCATCTCGAAGGGCGAGCTCGAGAAGCTCGAATCCACCGCCGAGCCTAAAGAAGTTGTGGAAGTCTACGGCGACTGCCCTGGTGCTACGGCGATGCTCCCTACGCAGACGATGTGGGCTCAAGCCGAAGAGGCTCCCGCTGAGGAGGCAACTGAGGCTCCCGAACAACCCGCCGCTCCCGTCGAAGAGACGGTCGCCTCGGACGCCACTGCGGACGCAACGGTCGCGCCCGCAGCGGTGGCTCAAGACGGTTGCACGCTCGTGCGCGTCTCGGCAGGTAACGCCCTCTACATCGTGAAACAAGACGGCGAACAGCGTCGTGTCACGCCCTTCAACTTCATCATGAGCCAAGATCAGTTGGTCTCGCCCGAGTACAATCTGCTCGAAAACCTCAGCGACGTCAGCGGCGCCGAGGTCGATGAGTTCTCGACGTGGAAGACCGTCGCCACCATCGCGGGCGTCAGCGCCGTGGCCATCGGCACGTTCGTCGGAATCAGCCTTGCCGCGCCAAGCAGCTCCGGCTTCTCGAACTAAGCGACAAAAGTCAGCGAAGATTGATCCAAAGGGATCTGACTGTTATCGTCGGGTGACCACTTCATTTGGGAACGCGTCGATGAATCGATTGATCTTATTACTGCTTTCGTTCGCTCTGGTTATCGGTTGCGGCGACTCAGCCGTCGATACCAACGTCGCCTCGAACAACTCGCCCAACGCACCCTCGGTGGGCGATTTGTACTTCATGGTCCCTGCAGGCGACGCCCGAATCCGCGCGAACATCACCGGGACCGTCCCACTTCGCGTCTACCTGTACAGCAAAAAGACCGGCGATCCTGTCGCGAGCCAAAACATCACGTACGAGGTTTTGGATGCTGGGGCAGGGGCCGCTACGTTGGCGGCAAAGACGGGCACGACCGCCGAGGACGGCAAAGCAGGGGTCGACCTGCGTGTTGGCGGGCAGGCTGGAACCGTGAAGGTTCGCGCCGACCACCCATCCGCGAATGCGGTCGACTTCGAGGTCGAGGTGCTTCCGCTTGAGGTGGGAGCGCTAAAGGTCAATCTGGTCAACACCGCGCCGTCCATCATGGACCTGTACGACATCGATGTTCGGCTCTACCAAGATGCCGACTTTACGTGTGACGAGTTCCGTCCGTTGTACAACGGTGAACAGCCCCCCGCGATGCAACAAGCGACGGCGGGCACCGTCAACGACGCGCCAGTATTCGAAAACCTTGGGACCCTGCAACGTTTTGTCGTGACCGGCATCGCCCGTGGCGACCGTGGCCAGATCGCCGCCGCCGCATGCATGGACGAGATCACCGTCGAAAAGGACCGTGTCAACGACCTCGACCTGCTTCTGCAGCTCCTCCCGCTCAGCCCGGTCGGCACCTACAATGTCGTCAGCCACTGGGATTTCACTGATGCCATCGCCGATTCCGGAGCGGTGGGGTCGACCATCATCGAGTGCTCGATGTGTTCGAGAACCCCGGGCAGGCGATCTACAACGAAGTCATTAACTTGGTCGACGCATTGGTCGGCGGAATCATCTCGGCGCGCTCAACACCTTCCTGTCCCTGACCGGCCTTGATGACCAGTTTGCCAACCTCATCAACAACTTCATCGCCGGAAACGACGCCCTTAGTAAGATCTTTCAGGCCGGATCTGATCTGCGCGACGTCGTCGCCAACCTGCAGATCCACAGCCAGCTCACGATCGGCAAACTCGACTCCAACTACGAATTCCGCGGGCGTGACAACTGGGTGGGGATCACCTTGTACTGGCGCTGGAACTGCGACATGAACGCGCCAGCCGACTGCGGCGCGATTCCCCTCATCGCCGACCCCAATGGCGAGATTGGCGACCTCGGGGTGCTGAGTTCAGAATGGACTGGACGGGTCGTGGCGTACAACCAACTTCAAATTGACACCCACACCGTCAGCCTGCGGTACGGCCGTCTGATCCTCTACATCCTGAACGAGGTCATTCTTCCCGCTGTGACCGACGACAACGCCCACTCACTCACCGAGGCGTTCGCCTACTGGGTGGGTTGCGGCGATCTGGCCACCAGCATCACGGGCAGCGACGGCGAAGTGTGTGCGCTTGGCGCATGCATCCGAGACGACCAAATCGAAGGGTTCTGTACGACCGCTGTCTCGACGCTCTTTGGGTTTGCCGACCTGTTGGTCCAAAATCTTGAGTTCGACATCGGGCTTCGCCTCGGCGGTGAAGGTAAACTTATCGAGGAAGACTCGGACGGCTTCGCGGACAAGATCGAAGAAGGCGAGTTCTCTGGCTTCCTGCAGAACAGCGAGGGCGGACAGTCCTCGCCATTTACGGCCGACTTTTCTGCGATTCGCGAAGGGTTCGAGACCGATAATCTCTAGTCGACCCATGAACGACGTTGCGGGCGAAAATCTCCACACAGCGGAAAAATACACGCATCGCCGTGTTTTTCGTTGGGACCGCGAGGTTGTTCGTTTATCCTTCGTCGATGAAACGGTACGCAAGGTGCGTTGATGAAACTGGTCTGTGCTGGCATGACCGACGTGGGAAGTACCCGCGAGCATAACGAAGACGACTTCTACCTGTCCGAAGGTGAGGAGGCGTTGTGTGTTGTGGCGGATGGAATGGGCGGACACCGCTCAGGCGAAGTCGCAAGCGCAATGGCGATTCGAGTCATCTGCGAGTATTACCGCGAGACCTCGGTTGACGGGAAAGGCGACGAGATTCTTGTCGAGGGTGACCGTGAGATGCGGTTGGACGAGTATCGCCTCGTCAAAGCCATCCGGACCGCCAACCGTGCCGTCTTTCAAGCCGCGTCCTCCAGCGAACTCTACCGCGGCATGGGAACGACCATTGTCTCCGGCTTCTTCACCGACCAGGGCGTCTACCTCGCACACATTGGCGACTCACGCGTCTACCGTTTTCGAGGCGACAAGCTCGAACAACAAACCGAAGACCATTCGTTGGCCAATGAGTATGTCCGCATGGGCATCCTCAAAGCAGAAGACGTCGAACACTTCCCGTACAAGAACGTGATTACGCGCGCCTGCGGCCTCACCGATGAAGTGGAAGTGGACATCTCGTACCGGGAAGTTAGTCCTGGGGACCTCTTCATCTTCTGCTCAGACGGTCTCAGCGATATGGTCAATGACCGCGAAATCGCCGAGGCGGTTCGGAAAGAGTCCGACCTTGAGGCGTTGGCACGCGACCTGATCGACCGAGCCAATCACAACGGCGGGGCGGACAACATCACCGTGATACTCGCCCGCGTCGAAGAATAAATCTGTTTTCGCAACTTTGAGGGGCTTTGTCCGATAACCTTGCATGGAGGTTATCATGGGCACTGTTGCACAAGACTGGCTGCGTTGGTCGGCACGACTCACACGTCTGGAACCACACCACGAAAACGCGGACGCGGCCTACACGGCCGAGGTGGAAGCGCTACCTTTTGGGGCAAAACTGCTGCATCGAAGCGACGACGCCTATCCAAGCCGACTCCTCGAGCTAAAAACACCGCCTGAGTTCGTCTACTGGCAAGGTCGCGAGCTTTACGGTCGCACCGTCGGAATGGTTGGCACCCGCCATCCCGACCCAGAGGGTGTGAGACTGGCCGAAAACCTCGCCAGCGAGGTCGCCAGGGCAGGGGCGACCATCATCAGCGGTGGCGCGATCGGAATCGACTCCGCATGCCACCGGCAGGCAGTCGAAATGGGACGTCCGACCGTCGTGGTTCTGCCCGCTTCACTTGACCAGGTGACCCCAGCTCGGAACCGGCAACTCTTTGATGACGTCTTGAACACTGGCGGGGCCATCGTGTCCGAGTACCCACTTGGCACACCGCTGCGCAAGCACTTCTTTGCTCGCCGAAACAGTCTGATCGCGGCGCTGTCGGATGACCTGTGGGTGATTCGGGCCCGCGCCACTGGAGGTACACACCTGACCGTTGCGGCCGCGCGAGAACTTCAGCGAAAGATCTGGGTCGTTCCTGGCTCACCTGAAGACGCGTCGAGCGAGGGGTGTTTGGAGTTATTGCGCGACGGGTGCCACGTCGCGTGGCGCGCCGAACACCTTGGGCTTCAACTTGCGCGAGAATCCAAGGGAGTCTGTCGACACCCCGAGATCCTAAAAATTGTCGCGAATTGTCCCGGCATCACGATGGACGAGCTTGCGTGCATGCTTGGACGGTCGATACAGGCTCTTGCGTTTGGCGTGATCGAGCTGGAAGCCGACGGGCACGTGGTGCGCGAAGGGCCGTGCCTGAGAGCCCGAGGCGATTGACACGGTTGGCCGCCAGTTGTAACCCCAGTGGGCAGCACAACGGAGTGTTCATCCCATGAAAAAGCAGTTTCTGGTGGCCCCTGGGCCCACACCGGTTCCCGAGTTGGCACGCCTTGCAATGGCCGAAAGCCTTCTTCACCACCGTGGACCTGAGTTCAAAGCCATTTTTGCGGAGGTGCGCGACCTGCTGAAGTGGGTATTCCAGACCGAAAACGAGGTGCTCTCGCTGACCTGCAGCGGTACGGGCGCGTTCGAGGCAGGGATGGTGAACTTTACGAAGCGGGCTGACACGATCATCGCGATCGGCGGAGGTAAGTTCGGCGAACGCTGGTCAAGCGTCGGCAACGCTTACGGCATGAACGTCGTCGACATCGAAACGCCGTGGGGAAAACAAGTGGACGTCAACCAACTGGAGAGTGCACTTAAGCGCCATCCAGACGCAGCGATGGTTACGGTCAGCATTAGCGAAACCTCAACCGGGGTGCTGCACCCGCTGGCCGAGATTGCCGAACTCACCCGCAACCACGGGCGTGCCTTTGCTCGCGGTCGACGGCATCACCGCGGTCGGGGTGCATCCCATGCCGATGGACGAGCTTGGGATCGATGTGCTCGTCTCAGGCTCGCAGAAGGCGTTTTCGATACCCCGGGATTGGCGTTCTTGGCCGCATCCGAGCGCGCATGGGCGCGCTACAAGGAAGGAGACCATCCTCGGTACTACTTCGATCTTGAACGTGAGAGGAAAAACCACCTCAAGGACCAAACGGCGTTCACCCCCGCTATTTCACTCATCGTTGGACTGCGGGTTGTGCTCAGGATGATGAAAGACGAAGGTCTTGAAAATGTGTTCGCGCGCCACGCCAAGCTCGCGCAGGCCACACGATCTGCCGTTCAAGCCATTGGACTGGGCGTGTTTGCTGAAGTGCCAGCAAACTCGGTGACCGCCGTGAGTGTGCCTGAGGGCATTTCCGCCCCGAAACTTGTGTCCTACATGCGCAACGACGGCGTCACGATCGCCGGCGGCCAAGACCAGCTTAAGGACTCCACCATACGAATCGGACACCTGGGGTACTTTGATCCCTCCGATATTGCGGTCGCGCTTGCCAGTCTGGAGAGGGCCCTTCATGCTCAGGGGCAGGCGGTCACGTTTGGCGCGGCCATCGGCGCAATGCAGCGAAGTCTACTTGGAGTCAGCACATGAAACGGACCGTCATCATCGGAGCACAGTGGGGTGACGAGGAAAAGGAAAGATCGTCGACCGCTTTGCGGACGACGTAGCCGCCGTGGTGCGCTTTCAGGGCGGAAACAACGCGGGCCACACACTGGTGATTGACGGCGTCAAGACCGTGCTCCACCACATCCCCAGCGGCATCCTTCGTCCGGACGTCGAAAACATTATTGGGGGCGGCGTCGTGGTCGACCCATTTGTCTTGGCGAAGGAAATCGACGGGTTAACGACCCGTGGCCTTCGAAAATACCGCTCAACTGATGATCGGCGGGAATGCAGCGTGATCGCGCCGTACCACAAAGCCTTGACATCGCCCGCGAGGCCAACGTGGACGGAACCGCCATTGGCACGACGGGCAGGGGCATCGGCCCGTGTTACGAGGACCGCGTCGGACGACGCTCGATTTTCGTGTGGGACCTGCTCGACGCGGATCGTCTTCGCGCCCGAGTCGCTCAGTCTCTTCCCGAGAAAAACGCCCTGCTCGCGGCCCTTGGAGCGCAGACGTTTGACGTCGACCACGTGGTGGGTTCGCTGCTCGAGGTCGGCGATGCGTTGCGACCCTACGTGGGCGACGCGAACATGAGGGTGCGCGAACTCGTCGACGCTCAGGTCTCAATCCTGTTCGAGGGCGCCCAAGGCACCATGCTAGACATCGGACACGGAACGTATCCGTTTGTGACCTCCAGCCACACGATTTCTGGCTCTGCTTGTGTGGGGCTTGGCATTCCGCCTCAATCCATCACCGATGTTGTCGGCATCACAAAGGCCTATTGCACACGCGTGGGCAACGGTCCGTTTCCAACCGAGCTGACCGACGCGGTCGGGCAGTCTCTGCGGGACAAGGGGCAGGAGTACGGCAGTACAACTGGGCGTCCGCGGCGGTGCGGGTGGATTGATGCGGTCGCATTGAAGTACGCGGCACGCGTCAACGGATTCACATCGTTTGCCATGACCAAGCTGGACATCTTGACAGCAATGCCCGTGATTCAAGTTTGCGTTGCTTACGAATTGGAGGGCAAACGCATCACCCACGAGGTGCCGGCGGACGCAGAACGCCTCGGCGCTGCATCGCCGGTCTACGAGTCACTGCCAGGTTGGGACGAGGATATCTCGGCGGTGGCACGCTACGAGGACCTCCCAGTCAACGCACGGCGCTACGTCGAAACCGTCGAGACACTCACCGGCGTTCCCGTGGCGTATGTCTCTGTGGGGCCTGGTCGAAACTCGACGATCGTGAGGAAAACGTGAGCGAGAAGAAGAAGGGCTTGGACGAGAACTCCGAATTCGACGCGTCAGAATGGACCGACCTCGGCGGCGAGGATGCCTCGCGGGTGCTCAAGGGCCTTGAAGCGATGATTCCGGGCATCCTTCGTCGGTCGATCATCTCTGGATTGACCTCCGCTTTGAGCGAAGAAGGCATACGCAGCGTCGTCACGGAGAAAAACATCCCCAAAGAGGCGGTTGGATTTGTCTTGTCGCAAGCCGACAGCACGCGGCGTGAGATTCTGCGGATTGTCTCGCGCGAGATCCGAACGTTTCTTGAAAACATGGATTTTGGCGGTGAAATCGCCAAGATCTTGACCACGCTTTCGTTCGAGATTCGCACGGAAGTGCGTTTCATTCCCAACAACGAAGCCGTCAAGCCAAACATCCGCAACCGCGTGAAGATCAAGAGACTGCGGGAGGACGGTCATGAAGAGACCGTCAACGAGTTCGAAGAGACCTCGGGGCCAGAGATTCCCGAAACGAAGGCTCGGCCACGCCGGGACGCACCTTCCAAGTCGGATGGACGTAAACGTTGGTCACGAAAGACGTCGGTCGAAGAAGAGTAATCCCCATTGAGTGACCCTCGTTTTTTTGCGAGAGTCTGCGCATCACCTGTTTTGGAGCCCCCATGTTGAAGAATGTGTTTTTTGCCGTGTTGCTCGCTGCCCCGTTCATGTCCGGCTGCGGCCTTTTCAGCGGTGAAGAAGATCCGTTCGATATTGTGTTTCGCGAAGAGGTGCCTTTCACATTCACGATTGATGCCGCGAACTTCTGCCCGGTGGGTGTCGATTGTACCGCAGCCGAAGGACCGTCACCCGACAAGGTGGTGCTGCCCGACTTCGAAACCGACATTGACATCGATGTGCTCGCTGCGACCGGCAGCACCCAGCTGCGCGAGGTATCGTCGCGCCTGAAAAGCGTGGAGATTGAGAAGGTCGACTACGTTTACAGCAACAACAATCTGAACATCCAGACGCCCAAAATCTCACTCTATGTCGGCCAGCTCGCTGCATCCTCGCGCGGGAGCAGCGTGTTGGTTGTGGATGTCCCAGTGGCGAACGCCGGTGAGAACAAAACCGGCACGGCCGCAGTCGATGAGGCAAATCGCGACGCCTCAAGCGACATCCTCAAATCCCTGCAGATCTCGATGATTCCTTACATGCAGCCTGCCGCCATTGAGCGAGGCCAACCTTCGCCCCCCAAAGGCAAGGTGGATGTCGAGATGACGATGACCCTGAAGTTCGTGGCAAACCCAACTGACCTTTGAGATACCTCTTCGTCATCTTGGTGGGGCTGGCGGCGTGCGACTCGTCCGCCGAGAAACCCGACGCGGCCCCCACACCGGTGGTACGCGTCGAGCCCAAAGATGATTCGCCACCCTCGGATGCTCCCCCCGAAGTCCGACTGCTGCATGAATACATGGCGCCGTTGGGCGACGGGGAAACACTTCTGGCCTTGATCAACTCAAGCGAAGGCGAGATTCGCTGCCAGCTGTTTTGGCGCAAGTCGCCGCGCGCCGTGGCCACGTTCATGGGCTTGGCCACCGGCCGCAGAGCTTGGCGCGATCCCGAAACAGAAGACTTGGTCGAACGACCATTTTACGATGGCCTACAGTTCTTTCGCACCGTCCCCAATTTCGTCATTCACTCGGGCGATCGAACAAACACCGGGCGGGTTGGGCCAGGCTTCTCGTTCGAGGACGAAATTCTCCCCGAGCTCAGATTTGATCGGCCGGGGGTGCTCGCCTATTCGAACACTGGCCCGAACTCAAATGGAAGCCAGTTTTTTGTGACCTTGGCCGCGGCCCCTCACCTCGACGGCCGTCATACAATCTTTGGCCAATGCGAGAGCCTCGACATTGTCCGAAAGATCGCGAACGCCCCGCAGACCCCGTCTGGAGCGCCCGCGAATCCCGCGACCATCACGCACATCTCATTTGAGCGACAATAGTCGTATGTAGGATAAGCCCGCACACTCTTTCAAATCTGCGAGCGGGGCGTTATACTCGTAGGGTTGAAAGTGAGATTGCATGACGAACGACCCTCAAACATCCACGGATTTGCGCCTGCTGGCTCGGCTTCGCGAAGTCGACGAGATGCCAGGGCTCATCGTCGTCACGGGTTTGGGTGCGTCGGAAATCGCGCCGTTCACGGCATCCTTGGGGAAAGAACTGGCAGGAGCCGGAGTCCAAACGGTGGTGTTCGACCCGCATTCGGGCGCCGCACACGAGCAGACATTGCATGGTGTGGTGGCGTCGCTGGTCGGTGTCGTGAATGCCGCGGGTGGCATGAGCGAGGACGCAATCTCCTCGTTGGAAACCTACGAGGAGGTCAGGCGGCCGGCCGGAAACGTTCCTGAGGCGTCGCAGGGTCGATTGCGTCACGAAGTGCTCGGCGATTTATTGGCGTCCTTGAGCACGTCCGCACCGTTTGTTGTGTTGTGCAACAATCTTGTTGATGCGTCTGCCGGAGACCTCGCGGCGATCACTTACCTTGCATCGAACGTATTTTCCGACCCAATCGAGAACCTCGCGCCGGAGCTCCTCTCCGAGCGTCGAGTTCACGGTGCCCTCGTGATGCTTGGCGAACACGGACATTTTGCCGGCGCTGAAGTCTTTAACTTCAGCGACGACGCGGCGACAAAAATCCGTGCTTTTCTCTCCACCGAGGAAACCGTCGAGCGTATCGTTGAGGCGATCGGCGGCGATTTGAACCGGTTGGCCCAGCTCGTGGAGCAACTGCCCGAGAGCGCAAAGAACTTTCAGTGGGCGCGCTTTCAGACGATGGATCCTCAGGTTCGCGACATCGTTGAGTTCTTTGCGGCCGCAGGATCGCCGGTATCCTCCGATGTCGCCAAGCGCGCATTGGGACTGCTCGAACGCTCGGAGTTTTTTGGCCGCGCCGTCAAGGACGCACTCGGGGCAGGGTTGCTTCGCCGCAGTGTTGCGGCTGGGGAAGTCAAGATTTGGGTCGAAGACGCGGCTCTCGCTGAGCACATCCTTGAAGACATCGATTCCGATAGACTGCGCGAGATCCATCGGGCGCTCGCGAACGCCGAGCGTTTAAATCCTGACGCCCCGGACTCCAACTTCATCGCGCGGCACTTCCTCAAAGCAGATGACCTTGATGAGGCGCAGGAGTACGTGCTGCACGCGTGCCAGGGCTTCGCAAACCGCGGTGCGTGGGATGAAGCGCTGAGCTTGCTTGATGTCGCGAGCGGAAAACTCGACACGTCTGCACCCCTTCTTGAAATTCGACTTGAAGCGCTCACGGCAACTGGAAGGTTCCGAGATGCGTTGTCGGTCGCTGACAAAATCTCGGTCGATGCGTCGGCGCGTCCGGCGTTTGATCTCCGCGTTGGGCGGCTACTGCTCCAACTGTCGGAGTTTGACGCAGCGCGGGCGCGCTTCGAGTCCGCGTCCCTCGGTGATGCACATATCCAGCTTGGTGCCGAGCTCGGGCTCGCAGAATGCGATTATGCGCTTGGAAAGTTGCCGTCCGCAGACGAGCGGTTGGTACGATTGATCCAAGAACTCGACGCGTCGAATGGGGCTCGTGCGGAGATCGACCGTCTTCGAATTTTGGCCCAGAACCTGCGCGGGCGAGTGGCGATTTTCCAGGCCCGTTATGACGAGGCCTCCGACATCTTTGAAGCGAATCGGGTCCTTGCAGCCCAGTGGGCTTGGGAGGACGAGGTTGCCCGTGCCGACGCAAATCTGGGCGTGGTGGCGATGCAGCTTCGCGACCATGCGGAAGCGCTGTCGCGCCTGCAGACGGCGCTCAAGTCACACGGCATGCGCGGTGCGAGACCGCGTGCGTATGGCTTGGTTAACCTCGCGACCATCTACCAGCGGCTGGACGAACATCACAGCGCGCTTGAGGCATGTTTAGAGGGCCTTCGATGCGCTCGCCGATCAGGGGACGACGTGGCCTATGGTGTCGCGGCCCACAACTTGGCGACGATCTACCAGGACATGGGCGCGTTTGAGCGTGGCCACGCCATCATCGACCATTTGCACGCCACCCCCGAGCACCGAACAATGGTGAGCCGGTGGAGCCGATTGGTTCAGGGGTACCTGTACTTCGACGAACATCGCTTCAACGACGCCAAATCGGTCTTCGAGGAGCTCGCCGAGGGTGACCAGCTGCTGTATCAAGCCGAAGCCAAGCTTCGACTTGCTCAGTGTCACATCTCCCTTGGACAGGTTCGCGCAGCCCAAACGTTGCTCGATGCGCACGCCCAGCGCAGACCCGATGGCGATGAGCCACTCCTTGAGGCGTTGACGTGGTCACTTGAGGCGCAGTTGTGCAACGACGAACCGGAACAGGCGCTTGAACTCAGCCAACGCGCTCTTGAGCGGTTCCGTGACCTGTCGCAACGAACGGACACGGTTCATGCGGCGTGCATGGTCGCATCGGCGCTAGCCTCGCTTGGTCGAGATGCCGACGCGAGAGCCATTCTTGAGACGGAAATGCAAGAGGTTGTGCGTCGCGCGACGTACGTGCCCGATGAGTTTCAGAATGTGTTTTCGGAAAGCCCGTCCACCGTCAGCTCGTCACGCAGCTGCAGGCGCTTCGGGGTGATGTTCCCGTCGAGGTCCGCGAGCATCTGACACCCACGGTGTCCGCCGAAGCACATCCGGTGCGCCTGGATGCTTGGAATCAGCGTTACGCGAACATGGTGGGCGAGTCCGCCAGACTGCATCAAGTCTTCCGTCTCATCGACCGCGTGGCGAAGTCCGACGCAACGGTGTTGATTTATGGCGAGTCTGGAACGGGCAAGGAGCTGGTTGCGGAGGCGTTGCACCATAACAGCGATCGGTCGCGCGGCCCGTTTGTGAAGGTCAACTGCGCAGCGTTCGTCGAAAACCTGCTGTTGAGCGAATTGTTTGGCCACGAGAAAGGGGCGTTCACCGGGGCGTCCTCTCAAAAACCCGGCCGGTTCGAACTCGCCGACGGCGGCACCATATTCCTCGACGAGATTGGCGATGTCTCGCCCAACACTCAGGTCGCTCTGCTGCGCGTGCTGCAGGAGGGAACCTTTGAGCGCGTGGGTGGAAGCACAACCCAACAGGTTGACGTACGCGTGGTCTGCGCCACCAATCGAAATCTTGAGGAGATGGTTCAGCGCGGCGAATTCCGCTTGGACCTCTACTACCGACTCAAGGGCGTGGTGATTGAGTCTCCGGCGTTGCGTGAACGTCGTGAAGATATCCCGCGCCTCTTGGAGCATTTCGCTCAGAAGTTCGCCGACGGCGTTCCCAAGCACTTCTCGCCCGTGGTGATGAAGCACCTGATGCGCTACAGCTGGCCAGGGAACATTCGAGAGCTGCAGAACTTTGTGCGAAGCATTCTGCTGTTCGTCGAGGGCCATGAAGTCACGATGGCCGACCTCGATGACTTCCAAGACTTCTTCATTAGCGGTGAATTCGAGGATATCTCGGTTGAGCTGCCAGACCTCGCGCCCCGACCGACATTCGCGCCTGCGGCGACGCAGACGGATATGGGAAGAGATCCCGAAGATGTGTTGGTTGATAAGATTGTAAATCAGGGCATGTGTCTCAACGAGCTGAAGAAACGGCTTGAGGTTGAGGCGATAAAGCGTGCCTTGTTGGAAGCTGATGGTAACGTGACAAAGGCAGCTGAAATGCTTCAGATGAAGCGACCGCGACTGAGTCAAATCATCAATGGAACGGAAGAACTGGCTGACCTAAAGGCCTTGTTGGTTGGCTAAGGAGATAACGTGAGAGCACACATATCCGTCATCTGTCTCGCGCTGCTTGCGTCGAGTTGTGTCGAGCTTGAGCCTTCTCAGGGATCAAACGGCGCAACGTCAACACGGACGCAAGCCGTCACGGTCGTGCCCCGGTTTGAGCTGATCAACGCCGATAAAATCCCTGATGTGTTGTACCTGACACAGCTGGGGCTCGTCGTCTCTGAGATTCGGCTTACCCCAATTGTCACGAAGAACTACGGTCTGGCTTACGCGACTGCGAACGCAAGTGTGCTCAAGTTTGACTTGGCGAACGGCGAGAAGATCACAGAGGGATCGCCCATTGAGCTTCCAGAATCCGGGCGCTATGTGGTCAGCATCCGTCTCGAACCGCTGGAGTCGACGACCGAGGGTGAGGCCCCCTCGAGCTTGTCGGTCGATGGGTTTGTCGCGCAGGCGACTGATGTGACGAATCCAGGCAAGGTGGCCGACGGAACGCCGCTGCCGTTGCCCTTCGAGCCCAAAAAGAAGGTTGAAGGCATCTCAGACAGCTCGGCCACGCCGGTGACGTGGACCCCATTCCAGTATTCAAGCCAGCGTGCTGTCTTCTACACGATGAATGATGTGGAGCTTGAGGCCGGTGAACAGACCCTGCAGTTCCAGTTTGACGTGCAGGACTGGGCCGAGGAGGTCGCAGATCCGATCTCGAAGGCGATCAAGAACAATCCCAACACATTGGCCCAGGACGGCGTTGATGTGACGCGCCAAGTGGAGTCAACCGGCGTGGGTGTGGAGTCTCTGATTCAAACGGCAGTCGTCAGTCGGGATGTGCCGGGCCGCTAACCGCCGGTTGCCGGAAAAAAAGAAAACCGCCTTCTGGCGGTTTTTTTATGTGCGGGCCAAAACCGAGAGCGCGCGGGCGTCACGGTAATACCGTTCGATGGGATATTCGCGCGTGTAACCGTAGCCCCCGTGCAATTGCAGGGACTCATCGGAGTTGCTCACAGCGCAGTGGCTCGCGAACACGGCGGCGTCTTTGATCGCTTGCACGTCCAACGCCATGCTTGCGCGCAACACCATAAGCCATGCCGCGTCTGCGCGGATGGCGAGGTCTGCGATCTTGAACTGTGTCACCTGAAACTCGGAGAGCGCCTTGCCAAACTGCTTGCGTTCTCCGGCGTAAAGGGTTCCCACGTCGGCAGCCGCGCGCGCCACACCCGCTGCGATGGCCGCTAGGCCAACCCAATACCATCGCTCAAAGTGGTCGTATGCCGATGAATCGCACGACTCAAGCACAACATCCTCAAGCGTCGCGCGCTCCATGCCCGCCGCCGAAACCCCAACGGACTTGAACGGCGTCGTCTCGCCCAGCAGGTGGCACGACCCATGCGCGATGACAGGCTTGCCTGAGACACGCACGGGCGCCACAAACGATGTCGCGTACTCCAGAAACCCAACCGTACCTTGCGCTGTGAGCGCGAGGTTTCCGTCGATGCGATCGACCGAAAACGTCTTGGGCTGAAGGATCGTCAATGTCCCACCGTTCGCTCCCGCGGCGTGGAGTGCGGCCGCACCGGCACAGTGTCCGGCGACAAACAGAGCGAGCGCCGCGTCCTTCCTTGCCAACTCATACAGCGCAACTGCGGCATATCCGAGGTCACCGCCTTCGTCGGCCAAACCCAAAAGCCCGAGGTCTCGGACCTGGGCGATCACACCGCTGTCGAGTCGTTCCCTGGTGTCTGCCGCGAATGGAGTGTCTGCGAGCTGCGCGGCGAACCGTTCGACCATGTCGCGCAGCATCTTCTGGTCTTCGGTAAGATCGAAGTTCATGCTGACCTCCGAATGACTTCTCGCGAGATGACAATGCGCTGAATCTCGCTGGTTCCTCGTAAATGCGGGTGACGCGCGCATCTCGGAGCAACTTCTCCAGTCCAAGTTCTGGGTCCAACCCGTCGAGGCCCACGCGTTCCATGAGCGTGTCGCACACACGACACGCCGTCTCGGAGGCGAATAACTTGGCCATGCTCGCCTCAAGCGTGAAGGGCACCTTGTTTTCCTTCATCCAAGCCGCGCGCCAAACGAGCAATCGCGCGGCCTCCACGTGCCCGCGAAGGTCATCGATGGCGACGCCGTTTTGACTGGCGATACGCAACGCCTCGTCAGCGATCCCGACCGCTTGGCTCGCGATGCCGACCCGTCCGCCGTCCAACGCCATCATGGCGACACGAAAGCCGTGACCCACCTGGCCGAGCAAAGCGCTCTGTGGAATGTGAACGTCATCGAAGGACAAAGCCACCGTGTTCGACGCATGTTGCCCCATCTTCTCTTCGGGCTTGCCGACCTGAATTCCAGGCGTTTTCGGGTCGACTACGAAGGCCGAAATGGTGTCCTTTCCGTCGCCAACGCGTGCCCACACAAGGAACACGCCCGCGTGCGCGCCCGAGGTGATCCACGCTTTTGTGCCACTGAGCACGTAACCCCCGTCGATCGGTGTGGCCCGGGTGCGCATCGCGGCGGCATCGCTGCCGCTGCCGGGTTCACTCAGGCAGAATGAACCACTGGACCACGCTCCGGACGTCATCTGGGACACCAGGGCGGTCTGTTCAGCCGTTCCGAACTCCTGCAGGACCTCGGCCACCATGTTGTTGACGCACATCGTGACCGCAACCGCAGGGTCTGCGGCCGCGATCACCTGCACCGCCTCGGAGTAGGCGATGACGCCAGCCTCGAGGCCCCCGTGCATGGCTGCGACGTTAACGCCCATCAAACCTTCACGCGCCAAGACGCCGAGTGCATCGAGTGGAAAGGCGTGCTCTGCCTCGCGTCTCTTAGCGCCTGGTCGAATCACCTCGGCGGCGACGCGCTCGGCCCTCTGGCGTACATCGAAGTGTGTTGCGTTGAATTCGAGGTTCATGCTTACCGCCGTGTGAACGTGGCTGGCCGTCCTTCAATGAACGCCGTCATGCCTTCGCGTTGGTCCGCGGTGCCGAACAGCCCCGCAAATCCCTGTGTCTCGACGCTCATGCCTTGCGCAAGATTCGCTTCATAACCCACTGCGAGTGCGCGTTTTGCGGCTCGGAGCGCGAGCGGCCCGTTCTTTTGGATGCTCTGCACGATGGCGTCGATACGTGCGTGGAACTCGTCCAGCGGAAAGACATCGAGCACAATCCCCAATGCCTTGGCTTCGTCCGCCTTGACCTGACGTCCGGTGTAGATGAGCTCACGGGCGACGTGCCACCCTGCGATCCGCCCCAGACGTTGCGTTCCGCCCCATCCGGGAATGACGGACAGGCTGACCTCGGGCAATCCCACGCGTGCCTTGTCCGACGCGTAGATGAGGTCACATGAGAGCGCCAACTCAAGCCCACCGCCCAGCGCAAAGCCGTTGACGGCCGCGATCGTGGGGCAGGGCAGAGCCGCGATGGCTCCAAACGCATCGTTGCCCAGCTTGCCGAAGGCCGCTGCTTGCTCAGCGCTGTAGTTGACCATCGCCTTGATGTCAGCCCCGGCCACAAACGCCCGACCTTCGCCCGTGATGACAAACACGTCGAGGTCCTGTGTCGCGGCCAATGTTGCGACTTCTAGCACCTCTCGAAGCGTTTGCTCATTGAGCGCGTTGAGGGCCTCGGGACGCCTCATGGTCAGACGGCCCACACGATTCTCGACCTCATAGGACACACAGTGTACGTCGACATCACTTCCTCGTAAGAATAGAATCCCTTGCCCGACTTTCGTCCCAACCACCCCGCGTCGACGTACTTACGCAACAACGGGCACGGGCGGTATTTTGTGTCCCCGAGATTGACGTGCAGGACCTCCATGATCGCCAGACACGTGTCGAGCCCGATGAAGTCTGCCAACGTCAAGGGCCCCATGGGCTGATTCGTTCCAAGCTTCATCGCCGTGTCGATGTCCTCAACACTGCCAACGCCCTCCATAAGCGTGTACGCGGCTTCGTTGATCATCGGCATCAGGATTCGGTTCACGATGAACCCCGGGTAGTCTTGCGCCAGGACGGTTGTCTTGCCCATCTTCTCGGAGGCGGCACGCACTGCTTCGTACGTCTCGTCGGATGTCGCGAGTCCCCGGATCAGCTCCACCAACTTCATGATCGGGACGGGGTTCATGAAGTGCATGCCCACGACTTTGTCTGCCCGATGGGTGAAGCCCCCAATCTTTGTGATCGAGATGCTCGACGTGTTGGACGCGAGGATGGCATGCGCGGGTGCGGCCGCATCGAGCGTCGAAAACACCGACCGTTTGACGTCGGTACTTTCGACGACAGCCTCAATGATGAGGTCCGCCTGCGCGGCTTCCTCAATGGAGCCCGTCGTCCTCAAACGTGCAAGCGTGGCTTCGCGGAGATCGTTCGTGAGCTTTTCTTTCTCGACGAGCTTGGCAAGGCTTCGCTCGATCGTCGCCATGCCTTTCTCAAGCGCGGGGGCTGACAAATCGGCCATCACAACTTCGTAGCCGGCAACCGCTGCCACTTGTGCGATGCCGTTGCCCATTTGGCCTGCACCGATGACTCCAATCTTTCTGATCTCCATTTTTGACCTCGCTTAGACGACGTTGATTCGATTCGCGTGCGTACCACGCCGCGGGAAATTGGGTCAAACGCTCCGCATGCGTTGGTAGACGACTGCGGGAGCATGTAATAACCTCGCCCAATGGCCATCTGCCCCTACTGCGAAACACGAACCGAGACCGCGCTCGTTGCCTGTCCGTCCGGCGACGGTTTTTTCACCATCGAAGAAACCGATTGGCAGACGTGCCGTGGAGAACCGTTGCTTGGTTGGCCAGTGGCGGGGCGCTTTATCGTCACGAGTTTGGTGGGACGCGGTTCCATGGCGCGCGTTTTTCGTGCGCGGCAGATGCAGCTGAACCGGGACGTCGCGCTGAAGCTGTTCGACAGCGCGGAGCTGCAGCATGAGCTCATGCCACAAGGGGACTTGCAGACGGCCATCGACATGGCCAAGGAGCGCTTCGAGCGCGAAGCGCAGGTCCTGGCGAAGATCTCGCACCCCAACTGTGTGACGTTGTACGACTACGGGGTCAGCTCAGATGGGCGTTTTCTTTTCATCGCGATGGAGTTTGTTCAAGGACTGTCATTGCGCCAGGCGGTCAATCGCGGGCTGAAATTCGACGCTATCGTTGAGATCGCACAGCAAGTGTTGTTGGCGCTGCGCGAGGCGCACGCGCTGGGCATTGTTCACCGCGATTTGAAACCCGAAAACATCATCCTAAGCGTGCGGTTTGGGACCGAAGAGCAGGTGGTGAAGGTTGTCGACTTTGGCATCGCGAAGATGCTTTCGGGCGTCCAAGAGAGCCGCACGATGGCCGGCACGCTGTTTGGTACCCCTGCGTACATGTCTCCCGAGCAGTGTCGCGGCGAGACCGACACCGTGACAGCGGCGTCGGACATCTATGCGCTTGGCTGTGTCCTGTACGAGTTGATCACAGGCAAGCTCCCTTTTGCCGCCAACACGCCTCAAGAGATGGTGCGAATGCACCTCTCCGAACCGCCACCACGGGCGGTGGCGCGCTCGGGGATCGAGGTGAGTCCTGCGTTTCAAGAGTTCCTGTTGAAGTGCATGCAAAAGGAGCCTGAGAAGCGTTATCCCGACGCACACGCCGCGCTCGTCGCCCTTGACGAACTCGTCGGATTGGACGGTATGGGATCCACCTCGGGCTACATGCGCCGACGGGCCGCGGCGTCTCAGTCCAAGGCGCCACGCGTGTCCGTTCCCAAAGACCAAATTCGCGGTGACCAGTTCGCCCCACCGGTGCCTGAGAATGTCCCGGCCGCACCCGCAGTGCGCCAGCAACAGAGTCAGGAGCCAAGCCTCGGAATCACAGACACCCACCCGCCAGGCACGCTCAAACCTCCAAAGAGGTCGCCCCTTGGCGCCATTTTACTGGTTGGATTCCTCGTGGTGCTCGCGTTCTGCGCGGCCTTGCTCTACTTCATCTGGTTCAGAATCGTCGGCCCATGACGGCCGGACGGATGTGCGGGCCAAAACCTCATCGACACGATTTATCTCGGTCCCGGGGACGAGCACTTCCATGGTTCGTCTTGGAAGCCGAAGCAAACGGCCCGTGGCCAAACCCCGAACCATGACCGGTACACCCGCGCGCGATAACACGCCTGCGACAGCTTCCACGTCCTCCACGCGGTCGGTCGAGATGACCTCGGACAGGAATCCGTGGTCGCGCCGAAATCGCATCTCACGTCGGACATCCACCACAACTGCCGTGGCCATCACTGCCGTGACCAACACAAACGTTTCGGTGACCCCGGCTCGCCAACCAATCACAAAGAACACAAGCATCAAGAGTGTGGTTCGTAAGACGGCTCGGTCGTGGTCCTCGGACACATCGACATGTCCAACGCGACTCCATGCAGCGACCGCACGTTCTTCGGAGCACAGCAGGCGTGTCAGCACGCCCTGTGAAACGAACAAGATCGCAAGCCGTACCAAGAATTCGAACTTCGAGTCCGGAAGCGGGAAGGGAGCGATCACTGCCAGCGTGGCGATCAGAACCGGCCAGACGCCCGACGTTGGTGCGCCCACGCGTGGACTGCGAAAAATGGGTCGGGTTGCGGTCGCACGAAGCGCATACAAGACGATTCCCGCAGTAAGTGTGAGCTCGGTCCAGATTGCGAACATGGGCGCCTCCGTTCAACTCTAACCATAAGTGGCCTCGCCTTGTTCCGGGAGTTTAGCTTTCTTCGGACCTGCGCTACAACAACCGCCGGAGGTTCCATGCGCGCGATTCAAATACATCCGAAGACGAACGACCTAATCTGGGAAAATGTCCCGGATCCGTTCTGTGGCCCCGACGACGTGGTTTTGGAGGTCGCGGCCTGCGGCGTGAATCGCGCGGACCTGCTTCAGCGACGGGGACTTTATCCGCCGCCACCGGGGGCGTCCGAGATTCTTGGCCTTGAGGCCGCTGGCGTGGTCAGTCAGGTCGGCAGCAACGTCACAGGGTGGTTGGCAGGCGACCGCGCGATGTGCTTGCTCTCGGGTGGTGGCTACGCGGAGCGTGTGCGGGTCCACGCCTCCGCGTTGATTCCGCTGCCGGAGAATATGCCTTGGGAAATTGCGGCTGCCATCCCCGAAGTGTTTTACACGGCGTATGTCAACGTGTTCTTAGAAGCAGGCATAACCGCTGGCGAAACCCTGCTTGTCCACGCAGGCGGGTCGGGCGTTGGCACAGCGGCGATCCAGCTCGCTGTGGAACACGGTTGCACGGTCATCGCCACGGCGAGTGAAGCGAAGCTCGAGCCCATCTCTGAGCTTGGTGCGTATGCGGTTGACCGCAACGCCGAAGATTTTGTCGCGTGCGTCCATGAAGTGACGCAAGGCCGTGGGGCAGACGTCATCTTGGACCCTGTTGGAGGCTCCTACCTAGCCCGCAATCAGGCATGCCTCGCCGAAGAAGGGCGATTGGTCCTCATCGGACTTATGGGAGGTGGTTCGGCGGAGCTCAACCTCGCCACGATGTTGGTCAAGCGGCAGCGTCTCATCGGCAGTGTTTTGCGCTCACGCAGCATCGAGGAAAAATCGGCCATCACCGCACACTTTCTTCGTGACGTGATGCCGCTCATCGTGGAGGAGCAGGTCGGACCCATTCTCGAGGCCGAGTTCGGCATCGAGCAGGCCGCCGAGGCCCATGCGCTCCTGCAAAGCAACGAGACCTTCGGAAAGGTTGTGTTGCACGTGCGTTAGAAACTTCGCGAATCCCGCGCTTCTTGTTACTCTGGGCACTCCGGAGGCGTAGTAGATGAACTCACCGAGAAAGCTAGCTGGCTACGAACTCATTGACCGCCTGGCGGTCGGTGGGATGGCCGAGATCTATCTCGCCCGCTCGCGCAGCATTCAAGGGTTCGAGAAAGAGTACGTCCTCAAGCTGATCCACCCAAAACACAGCGGCGACAAAGACTTCCTGCGGATGTTGGTTGATGAGGCCAAACTGACGGCCCAGCTCCATCACACCAACATCGCGCAAGTCATTGATCTGGGCCTTGATCAGGACCATTACTTCATCGTGATGGAGTACATCCGTGGCAAAGACCTCTTTCAGGTGCTCAACCAAGCGTACGACATGCGGATTCCCGTCCCGTTGGACGTGTGCGCGTGGATCATGAAAGAGACCTTGGCCGGGCTTTATTACGCGCACACCAAACGGGACGAGGTCTCGAATAAGCCGCTCGACCTTGTGCATCGTGACATCAGTCCACAAAACATCATTCTAGGATGGCAGGGTGAAGTGAAGGTGCTCGACTTCGGCGTGGCGAAGGCTGCTCAAGCAGCGCGCCCCGAAACCCAAGCCGGCATCATAAAAGGCAAGTTCCGATACATGTCGCCCGAGCAGGCATGGGGAGAGAAGCTTGATGGCCGCAGCGACATGTTTTCGGCAGCGTTGTGCTTGTATGAAATGAGCACGTCGAGCATGGCGTATGAGGATGAGCCTGACATGCGCAAGATGTTGGTGCGCATGCGCGAGGCGAAGTTCACAGACCCTCGCAACCTGCGAAGCGACATGGATCGGGAGTTCCACGACATACTGATGAAGGGGCTTGAACGTCGTCGTCAGGACCGGTACGAAAATTGTGAGGCGTTTGAGCGCGCGCTGACGCGGTATCTCTACAAACACACCCCTGATTTCACGCGCGCAGATGTTCGAGCGTTTCTCGCGGCGGTGTTTCCCGACGAGGCTCCTTACGACCCTGCCGAGGTGCCCTCACGTTCGCCTGAGCAACTCACCGAGCCTGTCCCTGTGCTGCCACGCGATCCCGTTCCCAAGCCGTCCGGGCCTGAACTCGACACGCTTCAGGAGGACACCGGGGATGAAACAGTGCGCCGAAGCATCGTCGGTGGAAGATTCGCCGTGCCAAGCGACGACTTTGACGCCAACGCCACCGAATTGTTTTCGTCCTCGCACCCGGCGGCCCAAACCAACGAAACCAAGGCGCGCCGAAGCCAGCTCAAAGACGCACTGCGCAACACCGCATTTGGTGAACCCGCGGAACCAATTCGGCCTCAACCGATCCCGACATCGTGGCTGCCCAAGGAAGTGCCCGAAGACGGCAAAGTGTCGGCGTTCTCGCACGGAACTTCCGCACCGACTCCCGCATCACGGCTTCTAGAGTTGTTTGACGAATTGCATCGCGTCATCAACGGGAAGGGGACGCCGGAGGAGAACAAACGCTACGCAATCTTGGGTTTTGTTGTTCTGATGATGATCACCAACCGATCCTGCTTCTCGCGATCTTGGCGTAAGTTCAAACACCGAAGTCTTCATGGGTGCTGAATGACGTGCCTGCAAGCTGTGTCGGGGAATCGAGCGTGCCCACAAACGTTCCGATGCGCGAAAGCTCAACGCTGACTCGTTGTACTCCGCCGCGTCGCGATTCTTGAACACCACGTTGATTGCTCCCACCGACCGGCCGTCGGGCAATTGTTTCGCCTGAAGGTACCCTAGAATGGTCCGCAGGTCTTGGTTGGGATAAAGGAGTCGCCGTCGATGTCGCTCGAAATCAAGGGTCTTTGTCGCTGCACGTCGTATCGTTGAAAGTCATTCGAACCTCTGCGTGAAAGCTAAATCGGCTGTTAACGGCTGGCCCAATCCCAAAGGGCAACCATGGCCGATGCTGAATTTCTGCGCCATCCAAACTTGGGCTCGATCCCATTTGAGCCCATCGCATCGTTACCCACCTGAGCGGCCATGGATGTCAGCAGCGAGCTGCCTGGCTTGGACGTGTGGGTCAGAACGACCTATCTGGGCGTTTGTAGCGGAAACAAAGCGAAAACTGGGTTTCTGTTCGGCGACGCAAGGCCCAAGACGAAGCGGGAGATCTGGACGGTCGAGGTGCCATCGGAAGTCATCACGATGCTCGCGACGTGCATCTGGGCAAAGGGAGCTGGGTTTGATTGCTCGGCCTTGCATTTTCCCAACCGATCACACCCCACGTCCAAAGAACCTGCGGGCGCTCTCCAAGCACACATCAAAGTTGACGCTGATCGGCCACAAAACGGGCCTTCCAGCCGCGTTGTTCCAGGTAAAGCTCAAGTGGTTGGCGACCGGGGACAATGTCTATTACATCCCGGGCGGGGGTTCGTCGCCCACCGGAGCGCTGGGTTACGTCAACGCTGCCTTTGAGATCGTGCGTCAGTTTGAGGAGGCGAACGAGCCTTTTCCGGAGGTCATTGTCGTGGCCGCGGGCACGGCCGGTACGTACGCTGGGATTTTGCTCGGATTGCGTTGGTTAGGCCTTGCCACGCGCGTCGTCGGAGTGCGCGTCGTGGAACGCTTCGTGTGCAACCGCGCACTGGTCATTCACCTGGCGCATCAGACAGCGGATCTGCTTCGTTCCTATGGGGCGTCTGGTGTTCCGAACATCACGTCTGCCGACGTCGATCTGGACCATCATCAGCTCGGCGCAGGGTACGGTTTGTCAACGGACCGAGGGATGCATGCGATTGGCATCGCCTCGCGAGCCAACGGACTGGTGTTAGAGCCTACCGCAAAAGCGTTTGGCTCCATCATCGCCCATCGTAAGGCGTGGAGGGGCAAACGGATTCTGTACTGGCACACCTTAAGCGGCGTTGACCTCAGCGGCCGAGACTATGATCCGAGCGACCTTCCGCCGATGTATTCTGAGTTTTTGGAGGCGATGTGAAACGCGTTGTCTTTGTGTGTTCGGGCAACATCTGTCGTTCGCCGATGGCCGCGAGGTGGCAAACGCCATCTTCGCGGGCCGTGGCATCCCTGCAGCCATCATCGCTGCGGCGCACTCCAGCATCGCTCATGAACACGCCGCACGCCACGCCATCACGGCGATGCAAGAGATCGGCATCGACATATCAGGCCACCGTTCTCGGGGCGTATCACTCGGCCTGGTTCGGATGGAGGTGACGCGGTTGTCGTGATGGCGCCCAAACTACAGGCGTACTTGAACACCCTCGTTGCGGGATTGCCGATCGTCCGAATGTGGGAGTACTTCGACGCACCCCTGTCTGAAATCGCCGATCCCGTTGGCAAAGATCGCGATTGCGTTTCGGGCCTGTCGCGAGGTGCTCGATGTCTGCGCACGTCGTTGGGTCGATTCGCTCACGGTAGCTTGAGCGGTTCCACGATGTCGTTGGGGACAAAATCGTGCGGCAGCGCAGCAGTCGCCGGGCCTGACGAACACCTGCGGAGGACGGCCGTTCAAGCTTGCCGTGGAGTCCACCTCGATGCGCACGTTTTCGTGCCCGTCAGCGCGCAGCTTTATGGCCATATGGCGCGCGTACTGAGCCATGGATCAGGTCTTTTCCCATGGAGGACTGTTCTACGGCGATCATCCAAGGGGTTCAGTCGCGCGTTGGCCGTCGTAGACGGCGTAGAACCACGTGTGCACATCCGCCGATCGACCGCATCCACCACGAGAAATTTTGCCCGTCCCCATTCCATCGCGCGTCACCCGGGTACAGAAGGTGGCGCCACGGAATCAGGATTTGCAGGACCACCCAACACGCGACGACGGGCATGACCCATCTGGGCGCGGGCGCCGGGCGGACCTCGCCATCGCCGTCGCCCGGTTGACCAGAAACGCGAAGGCGTCCGGATCCAAAAACACGATGAACGTGCTGAGGATCATGAACGAGGGGATCAGCCCCAACCCCAAGACCAGGAAGTTGAAGGAATGGAAGAACACCACAAAACCAAGCGCCACTGGGCGTGTGCGACGCCAGAGTAGGGCGAACAGGATGAACACGTCGAATGCGCACCCTCCCACCGCGAGAAAGTGGACCACCCGTCGTTGGCGAACAACGGCGCGGAACGGTACGCCGTTTTCGGTCTCAAAGAAGATGCGCAGAGGCTGGGCGTGGATCAACCAGTCCGAGGTGCACTTGATGACACCCGCGTAGAAGTAAACCGCGCCGAGTTGGAAACGCAGCAGCCACAGCACCCAACGCGGCGTTTCCAGCTGTCGGAGCGCCCCTGCGGCGAGCGTCCACGCTCAAACGCTGCATGCCGGGGACCAAGACCAACAACCCTGCCACGATCGTGCAGAAGTAGTCCATGTTTCCCCATGTTCCCGCGTCAACGATGAAGAAATACCCAAATGTGAGGGCAAACACACCTGCCGCCGCGCGCGGTCCAGGCCCACGGCGATAAACACGGCCGCGACAAGCGAAACCCCCATCAATGGAAGGAACCAGGCGCTGGGCAGGTGAGGCACCCACGCCCATCCACGGTACGAGAACAATATCTCGGTGCGACGAACGTAGTCGACATCTCCCGAGCCGATGTACCATGCAGCAACGCCATCCCGTGCCAAAAAACACGCGAAACGCCACCAGGAAGTCGTTGGGTATCGGCTCCTGCAGGTCGCGCATCAGACGCCTAACCATGAAAACCTCTGCGCTGCGAAGGAGCCTTAGTGTACGCTGGGCATATGTTTCGTTCACTCCCTTTCGCATTTTTTGTCATCCTCGCGGCGTGTACGCCCGACCCCGTCGCCAACCGCGCGGAAGAGCTAGCCTTGGCGATCGCAGCCAAAGACAAGGCCACGCTTGAGGCGAGCCACGTGTTAGGGACACGACACAACGGGTACTGCGACAGTGACGAGTTTGGGCGTGTGCTCGACGAGGTCAAACGTGGGTCGAGCGCCGAGAAGTGCGAGCGGTTTGTTCGGGCCTCCCCTGAGGAGGTCGCGGCGTTGCAGGACGAGGCGCTGCTGTTGTTTCAGATCGCGCGCATGGTCTGTGAGAATCCCAACCTGACCTGCGAGGCGTATGGCGCGCGGGTTGTGGCATCGCAAATCGAGGAAGATCCGCTTTGGGGCAACGTGCAAGGCCCACCGATGGTCAGGAAGGTGATACGCAAGGACGCAGAGCCGGTCGCCGCGGCTTATGTGGAGTTCACCACCGCGTCGGGTCCACAGGTGCGAGCGCTTAAGTTCAGGCAGATCGAAGGTCGTTGGCTCCTGACCGATGGTTTTCCCGCGGGGGCCGAATGACCCGGATCGTCGTAACGCACCACAACGCCGACCTGGACGCCCTTGCGTGTTTGGTGGCGGCGGCGAAGCTCTACGGGGCCACGCCCGTCATCCCGAGCTTCGTCAACCCCGCGGTGCGACGTGCTGACCTTCACAAGGACCACCTCGGTGTGATTTCGGTCGCGGAGGTGGACGCACCGACGTTTGTCGCGGTGGTGGACGTGCGCGATGCACGCCGGCTGAAAGACACGGCGCGTTTCATCGATGCGGCCGAACGCGTCGTTGTTTGGGATCATCACCCTGCGAGCGAGTTCGACGTGCGCGCGGACGAAGTTCACATTGAGCCCGTGGGCGCGTGCATCCCGTTGCTGATGGAGGCGTTGCTGGAGGCTCAGGTCACCATCAGCAGCGAGGATGTGCAGCCCGCGACCTTGTTCATGCTCGGAATCTACAGCGATACGGGGCGCCTCTCATTGCGCCTCGACCAACCACGCGATGCAAAGATCGCGGCGTGGTTACTGGCCCCTGGTGCGAATTTGCGGGTCCTTCGCGCTACTTGCAGCGTAGTATTCTCCCGACCAGCTCGATGCTCATGAAGCAACTGATCGCGTCCGATGAGAGATCAGCGTTCCAGGGATCGAAATTGCGTTCTGCAGTGCCGTCATGCCGCGTTACGTGGACGGCGCGTCGGTCGTGTTGCACCAGGTCATGGGTTTGGCGGCCACGATGTGATGATCCGGGATCTACACTTCCAAAGAACGACCGAACCCAGGTTATTGCGCGCAGCCGCGTGTCGCACGTAGATGTCCGGACGCTGATGCGCGATCTCGGCGGCGGTGGTCACCATGGCGCCGCCGCAGCAACTTTCAAGAACACGTCCATCGATGAGGTCCGCGCGAGGATCGAGGCGATTCTGCGCGCTTCACCACTTTCGGCCACCCGAGTGCGCGACCTTATGTCCACCCCCGTGCTGACATTTGACGCGAGCCAGACGCTTGAACACGCGAAGTCGCAATTGCAGATCCACGGGCACTCGGGAGCGCCGGTCTTGCGGGGAAACGAGCTGGTCGGGATTGTGTCGCGAAGGGACATTGCGCGCGCTGAACGCACGTCGAGCCTACAGCTTCCAGTCGCGAGCCACATGACACATCACGTGGAGTGCATCGACCCTGACGAGCCCGTCGAGGATGCGCTCGACCTCATGACTGAGCGGGATGTGGGACGCCTGCCCGTGGTTCGAAACGCCGAGTTGCTTGGGATTCTGACGCGCAGCGACGTGCTGTTCACCTGTACCTGACGGCGCTCGATGACTCGGACCTGATTACTGGCTGGATTAGCGCGGCCAACACGATCACCAACAGCAGTCCGATCGCAGCGAGCGCGTAAAGAAAACGCTTCGACCGATCGTCGAGCGTGACCTGCGGTTCACCGCCGTCCGAGTTCTTGTGCTTCTTCTTCTTCTTCAATGTCGTCATTTCAACCTCTCGTGACCTAATTTAACTCATCGTGGGGCGGGACGGCGAACAACAATTCCTGATTTCCAGGCAGCGCCTCGTTTCATGAAGTCGTGGACCTCTTGGAGAAAACGTGTCCGCTCTTCACCGCGCCGGAAATCGCGATGGGTGCATCGTTTCCTTTAACACACGATGTCCGTATTTTTGCGTCGAGACTTGGTCGAAGGTTTCGTAGTAGCCGTTGAGCCCGCGCAGGAACTCGTTGGTGATGCGCTCTTCCTCGCGCCCGCGTTCTGCGATGCGGCGAAGCAACACGTTGACGTCGGGCGTGTGGAGCAAGATCACCAAGTAGGCTGCCGCACCATCACTCGTTAAACCGTTTGAAGTAGTCAAAATACAGATCCAATTCGTTGTCGTTCATGTTGCCAAGGCCGTGCAGGTACTTGGCAAAAACCTCTGGATCCTCAATCAACGTGCGGTCCTGAACGCAGCCTCCCGGCAGACGTTCGATGTGTCGATGGTGTTCCGTGCGTGCGAGCGAAACTCCATCTGCAGCGTAAAGCTCCAGCGACATGTCGTTGTGAGCCCCTTTAAAAACCGATTCTCGACCACCGGTTCGTGAAAAAGCTCGAACCCAAATGTCGGGCGATGACGGCGATTGCTCTTTCCGCGCGCCGATATTGCCAGCCATAGCTACAAAAAGTTTCGGTTGCATCTCAAGACCTGTGATGGGCAGCGGGAGTGTAGATCACCGTTGCATCTTCAGGGGAAGTGTCGAGATCCGGTGGCGACCCGCGCGGCGGTAATACACCATGACCGCGACGGTGGGGAAGGCAGGGCCACCTCCAACCACGCTGCGCCGGTAAGAAGCGACACGGGCCCTCGGGCGTCCATGAGATGCCCGAGCCAAACTACCCAATCGCCGCCCAATCCAAAGACAAAGGCTGTAAAGAACAGCGA
Organism: bacterium; assembly: GCA_041390025.1. Taxonomy (GTDB): domain Bacteria; phylum Myxococcota_A; class Bradymonadia; order Bradymonadales; family Bradymonadaceae; genus JBFFMO01. The sequence continues at coordinate 62,198 of JAWKQR010000013.1, read as the reverse complement.
GCGGTTGACCGAACCCCCGGTGCGACTTCACGGTTTAGGACGGACATCATGGAAAGCATGAACCCTCCGAAGGTCAGGCCGTGGGCAAATTGCAGACCGATCACAATCCAAGGATCGACGCTCATCGCCATGAACGCCCAACGCGCGGCGGTCACGGCCACAACCACGGCGAAGCTGCGCAACGGCCCTAGACGTTCCACAACGGACGTCCCCATCGCGAGAAACGCGACCTCGGCTGTGATGCCAGCGAACACGGCCGCCCCTGGCACCCACGCCCCAAAGCCGCGCGCCTCGGCGAAGTACACAAGGTACATGTTGTACGGCACCTGAGACGCCCAGTGCACACACCACAAGGGCATGAGCACCAGCAACCAGGGGTTGCGCAGCATGGCGAGCACGTCGTGAAACCGCGCTTGATTGACCGTCGCTTCCGACCTCGGAAACGCGGCCGCGCTCACCCCGCCCAAGGCGAGCAAGCCCACGACGACCCACACCGAACCGCGAGCGAGCTCGGTGTGCGAGTAGACGACACCGAGCGCTGCGAAGGCCGCTGCGCAAAGTCCAAACCCCAATGACCCAAGCGCACGGATCCGGCCAAAAGCCGAAGGCGACAGCTCACGCATGGTCACCACGTCTGTGATAGGGATCGCACACCCGATGGTGGGGCCGACGAGGACGAGCAGAATGACAAGAACGTCGGGATCGGTCACAAACGGCAGGAACAGATAGGGCAGGGCGAGCACGAACTGAATCTTGACCAACCGGGCGCTCATCCCAAAGCGGTCCGACGCGTAAGACCACAACGGCATGGCGATGCTTCGCGCCACGGCCTGAGCGCCAAACGCAAGTCCAATCGCCGTGCCTGACATTCCCAAGATGCCCATGTAACGTGGCAAATAGGTGCCGGCGAAGGCCGAGGACAGCTGAAAGAAGTAGAAAAGGCTCAGCGCGACGAGCCAACGTTTGTTCAGGTCCGCCTCCTCAGTTCGCGGACGTGAAGTGGTCCACTTTGAGCGCAACTTTGTCAAACGAGATCCATGTCACCCAGAATTAGCCGCCCAGACCTTATGCCGATTCGACGCGCGCGCTTGGAACAACTCCGAGAGCGGGTTCAAACGTTGCGCGACTCCAAGGTGGGTACCGCGGCCGAGGCAGGCATTCGCGCCGCCGCCGACAAAACCCTCGACGTGGTCACGAGCAGGAAAACGGCCGAGAACGTTCAGCTCGCGCTCGCAACCGTGGGCCAGTTTGCGGCGGACGTGACGTTTCGGTTCGATCCCGACGCGAAGGTCCTCTTTGAATTTGCGCAGTGGGGCGAAGAGCAACACGGACGGCCCGTGGTCGTCGCGGCCACGCTGCAATTGGCTCAAGACGTGATCGCGACGGTCTCGGAGGCCGGCACGGCGGCGATCGGGGCATCGTCGGTCGAGCGTGTCCAGCACCTGATCCGGGAATGGGTCGCCATGGTGGTCTCGGGCGGGTTGCAGCGGACTGTTGCGGCGGAAGATGTCCCAGAACGTTTTCACGTCATTCTGCACGCGCGACGCTCGACGGACTTGGTCAAACCATCGTCATCAAACAGCGGGCTCGCACGCTTTGAGAACCGCCCAGACCCGCAGGCGCTCGCCTACGTCATGGTCGCGCTGCCGCGGTTCCTTCAAACGTACCTCATGCGTTCCCTGGTTGACGCGTTGCCTGACCTGCTTTCTCAGCTTGATATGCTCAAGCGGTAGTGCTGCGTCTTGCAAAGAGGGGTCAAATGGCGATAGAACCTCGTGCATCAGTTGCCGGCACAATTCTTGTGAGTAAGCTTCCAGTTGGCGGCACCGTCCGTCGCATTTTCCCTGATAAATCGAGCGAATCCGATGTCCGAAGACACCCAAGCACCACGGCGCCAAGAACTTGCCATCTTGCCGCTCCGGAACACCGTCCTGTTTCCCCAGGTTGTCGTCCCCCTCGCGGTTGGGCGACCCAAAAGTGTTCGTCTGATTGAAGACGCCGTGAAGGCCGAGAAACCCATTGCGATCCTGACACAACGCAATGCGGACACAGACGATCCCGCGTCCGATGACTTGTACGATGTTGGAACGGTCGCTCGAATCCTGAAGGTCGTGAAGATCGCCAGCGACAACTACAGCGTCATCATCCAGGGCCAAGCACGCATTCGTTTGGACGCGTTGACGCAAGAGGAGCCGTTCTTCTCAGGGTCGTTCACGTACTTGGAGGACGACGGCAAGGCGAACGCCGAAGACCAGGTGGAGATCGAGGCGCTGTTCATGAATCTCAAGAGCACCGCCAAGCAGGTGGTCAAGTTCATCGAAGAGATGCCCAAAGAAGCCAGCCAGATGGTGGATGGCGTCAACGATCCAGGGCAGCTGTGCGACTTTGTTGCCGCGAACATGGACATCACGCCCGAAGAGAAACAGTCGATTCTTGAGACCGTCAACCTCAAGGAGCGGCTCAAGACCGTCGTCACCCTGTTGGCGCGTCAGCTCGAGGTTCTGCGGGTTTCGGACAAGATTCAGAGCCAGATCAAAGAAGAGATCGACAAGAACCACCGGGAGTATTACCTGCGCCAGCAGCTGAAGGCCATCAAGGAGCAGCTCGGCGAGCTCGACGGGGAGGGCAACGACCTCGAGGACATTGCATCCGCGATCGAGGAGACTGAACTGCCTGATGACGTCAAGGAAGTCTGCCGAAAGCAGCTCAACCGTCTGCGCATGATGCAGCCCGCCTCAAGCGAATATGGGGTCACGCGGACTTACTTGGAGACGTTGCTCGACATTCCGTGGAAGATCGCGACCGACGACCATCTCAACATCCGCGAAGCTCAAGTCATCCTTGATGAAGACCACTATGACCTTGAAGGTTAAGAAACGCATCGTCGAGTACCTCGCCGTGCGCAAACTCAAGACGACATGAAGGGCCGATTCTGTGCCTCGCCGGGCCGCCCGGCGTCGGCAAGACGAGCCTTGGACGGTCGGTTGCGCGCGCATTGGGACGCAAGTTTGTGCGCATCAGCCTTGGTGGCGTTCATGACGAATCCGAGATTCGAGGACATCGTCGCACCTATGTGGGTGCGCTTCCTGGGCGCATCGTGCAAGCCATGCGAAAGGCCGGCGCAGAACAACCCTGTGCTGATGCTCGACGAGATCGATAAGGTCGGTCGCGACTTCCGCGGCGACCCCTCCGCAGCCTGCTGAGTGTTGGATCCCGAACAGAACAACTCGTTCTCGGATCACTACGTCGAAATCCCGATGGACCTCTCAAACGTGTTGTTCATCGCGACGGCGAACCAACTCGACCCTATCTCGGCGCCGCTTCGTGACCGCATGGATATCATCGAAATCCCAGGCTACACCGCCCACGACAAGCGCCACATCTGTCGCCGTTACTTGATTCCGAAGCAGTTGGAGTCCCACGGCATCAGTGAAGAGAATCTGATCATCAACGACGGGCGTTGGACTTGGTGATTGGCAGCTACACCCGCGAAGCCGGTGTGCGCTCGCTGGAGCGTCGGATCGCGGACATCTGCCGCGGCGTGGCGGTCAAAGTCGCAGAGGCCCTCTCGGACCGCGAAACCGGGGTAGACGCCGCCAACGTCACGATCACCGTGACCCCCGAGAACTTGGATGACTACCTCGGACCTGAAAAATATCAGTTCGAGGTCGCTCAACGTGTCTCGCAGCCGGGTGTAGCCACTGGCCTAGCTTGGACAGCTGCCGGGGGCGATATCCTCTTCATCGAGGCCACCAAGATGCAAGGGAAGGGCGAGCTCGTCCTTACCGGACAGCTTGGCGATGTGATGAAGGAGTCGGTCCGTGCGGCGTTGAGCTACATTCGCACCAACGTGGACGAGTACGGCGTGGACCCTCAATTCATGCGTCAGTACGACATCCACCTGCACGTGCCTGCGGGAGCCATCCCGAAAGACGGTCCCAGCGCCGGCATCACGATGTTTATCGCGATGCTCAGCCTGCTCACCGGCGTCAAGGTGCGTCCAGACGTGGCCATGACAGGCGAGATTACCTTGCGCGGAAATGTCCTCCCGGTCGGCGGCATCAAGGAAAAGGTCTTGGCGGCGCATCGTTCAGGCATCAAGCGCGTGATCCTGCCAGAACGCAACAAGAAGGACCTCATCGACGTCTCACAGGACGTGCAGGACGAGATGGAGTTCTTCTTTGTAGACCACGTGCAGAAGCTGCCGCCGTTGGTGCTTGACGGCAAGATCGAACCCCGCGCGGTGGAGGCTAGCGCCGAGTGAGTCAACTTCGCGCCATCTGTGTTTTCTGCGGGTCCAGCGCGGGCGTGAACCCTCGCTACCGAGACTCTGCGTTTCATGTCGGTCGCACACTGGCCGAACAGGGAATTCAGCTTGTGTACGGCGGAGGATCTGTGGGTCTTATGGGGGCGGTTGCAGACGGCGCGCTTGAGACCGGTGGTCGCGTAGTGGGCATCATCCCGCGAGGCCTCGCGGACCGCGAGCGAATGCACGCGGGCGCGACTGAGATGCAGGTCGTCGACACAATGCACACGCGAAAAGCGCGGATGGCCGAGCTCTCAGATGCCTTCATCGCGATGCCCGGTGGGATGGGCACCCTCGAAGAATTCACCGAAATTTTTACCTGGGGACAGCTTGGCATTCATGCCAAGCCGTTTGGTCTGCTCAACACCGAGGGATTCTACGATCCATTTGTGGCGATGCTGGATCACATGGTGCGCGAAGGGTTCTTGGGCGCACACCATCGGGCGTTGGTCTGTGTCGAACCGACGATTGAAGCGCTGCTAGAAGCGCTTCGCGCGTGGAGCGCGCCGACCCAAACCATCTGGCGGCATCAGGAATAGGACACTTCGCCGATCTCGACGGCGCGGTCGCCGCCCGGCGCTTTGATGATGGTCTCGTCGCCTTCTTCTTTGCCGATAAGCGCCCGTGCGATGGGGCTGTTGAACGAGATCTTTCCTGCCTTGAGGTCGGCTTCGTCGTCGCCCACAATCTTGTAGGTCTTCTCTTCATCGGTCTCCGAATCGATCACCGTCACCGTGCACCCAAAGACCACACGCGTGCCGCTCAACTGTGTCACGTCGATCACCTCGGCGTTCGACAGTTTCGCCTCGATCTCTCGGATGCGGCCTTCGACGAATCCCTGTTTCTCTTTTGCTGCGTGATACTCCGCATTTTCTTTGAGGTCGCCGTGGGCGCGCGCGACTTCGATTTCTTGCACGATTTTGGGTCGCTCGACCTTCTTGAGCTGGTCGAGCTCGTCGCGCAATGAGCGATAACCTTCACTGGTCATCGGAATCTTCATGGGATCACCTAATCAAACACGCGACTCAACGTCCGCGTGAAACTCTTGAATGGACCGCACGCTCGGTGTGGCCGTTTGGGACTCATACAACGCGCTGATTGCAGCTGCAGCACCAGCAAGCGTGGTGAAGTATGACACGCCTCGGTTCAAGGTTTCACGTCGAATCGACCGTGAATCTCGAATGGCCTGCGCCCCCACCGTGGTGTTGATCACCATCGCGATCTCGCCGTTGATGATGGCATCTCGGATGTGCGGCTGGCCTTCCTTCACCTTATTGATGGGCGTCGCTGCAACGCCGTTTTCGGCGAGGTAACGTGCTGTGCCGCGCGTGGAGACAATCGAGAAACCGAGCGCGATGAGCTTGCGGCAAACGGGCACCGCGCTCCATTTGTCGGCGTCGCGCACGCTGACAAACACGCGCCCAGCCTTGGGGGGCGTGTTGAACGCGGAAATCTGGGCTTTGATGAACGCGGCATTGAAGTCGTTGTCGATGCCCATGACCTCGCCCGTCGAACGCATCTCGGGCCCAAGAATCGTGTCCACCTCGGGAAACTTCGTAAACGGAAACACACTCTCCTTCACCGCGAAGTGCCTTGGAACAATCTCCCGGGTCAGGCCGACATCCGCGAGCGTCTCACCGAGCATCAGCCGTGCGGCAAAACCGGCCAGGGGTTTGCCAATTGATTTCGAGATGAAAGGCACCGTGCGGCTCGCACGAGGATTGACCTCAAGCACAAAGACTTTGCGCTCCTGCACCGCGTATTGCACGTTCATCAGACCAACGATGCCCAGCTCATGCGCCATCGCCACCGTTTGCTCGCGGATCACCCGCAGCACCGACTCCGGCAGGTGGTGGGGCGGCGTGACGCACGCGGAATCGCCGCTGTGGACGCCAGCTTCTTCGATGTGCTCCATCACCCCACCGATGATCGCGGTGGTTCCATCGCGAATGCAGTCGACGTCGACCTCAATGGCTTGGTCGAGGAACTTATCGATCAGAACCCCTTTGCCGTGCGATTCCCCGACCGCACGGGCGAACACGTCACGAAGCTCAGACTCTTCGTGGACCACCTGCATGGCCAAACCACCAAGCACGTAACTCGGTCGCACCAAGACCGGGTAGCCGATGTCATTTGCAAACCCAAGCGCTTCTTCGAACGAGCCTGCAATGCGGGCATCAGGCTGCGACAGACCGAGCTTTTCAACGATCTCGTTGAACCGCTTGCGGTCCTCGGTTCGGTCAATCGCATCGTGGGATGTCCCGAGGATCTTCACGCCTGCCGCGGCGAGCGGTTCGGCCAGCTTCAATGGGGTTTGACCACCAAACTGCAAGATCACGCCGATTGGATTCTCCGCCTCGACGATGCTCATGACCGTCTCGAACGTCAGCGGTTCGAAGTACAGGCGGTCCGAGATGTCGTAGTCGGTGCTGACGGTCTCGGGGTTACAGTTGACCATGATGGTCCGATACCCCTGGCGCCGCAGCGCCAGTGCGGCATGAACAGCGCAGTAGTCAAACTCAATGCCTTGCCCGATGCGATTGGGGCCTCCGCCAAGAATCATCACGGACGGTCGGTCGTCAGGTAGGGCCTCATTCTCGCCCGCCTCAAACGTGGAATAGAAGTAGGAGGTGACCGCCGCAAACTCGGCAGCGCAGGTGTCCACCTGTTTGAACACTGCGTGCACGTCCAGCGCACGGCGTCTGGACCGGACTTCAAGCTCCGTGGCGCCCAGCAGCTTACCAAGGTGGGCGTCTCCAAAGCCCTGTCGCTTCGCGCGCATCATCAATTCGCGGTCCACATTGGGGAGCGTACCCGCTGCAACAAGCGCGTTTTCGGTGACGACGATGTGGGCGAGCTGGTCGGTGAACCAAGGATCATAGCCGGTGAGCTGTGCAATTTCGGCGACCGACAGCCCGGCCCGAAGCGCGTCGATGACGTAGAAAAGTCGCTGTGGTGTGGGCTTGATGAGCGCGGCAGCAAAGAACTCCCGGACTTCTGCGTCGCTGGTCCCCGGCGCTGGCGTCATTCGGGGCGTCAGGCCAATGTCGTTGGTCTCAAGCCCACGAACAGCCTTCAAGAGCGCCTCAGGGAACGTGCGACCGATGGCCATCACCTCGCCGACGCTTTTCATTTGCGTGGTGAGTCGGTCGCTCGCACCCGGAAACTTTTCGAACGCAAACCGGGAATTTTGACCACGTTGTAGTCGAGCATCGGTTCAAATGCAGCCGACGTCTTGCCCGTGATCTCGTTGCGGATTTCGTCGAGGGTGTAACCGATCGCGAGCAGGGCGGCGACTTTTGCGATGATGGGGTACCCAGTGGCCTTGGAGGCCAGCGCCGAGGATCGCGAAACGCGCGGGTTCATCTCGATGACCACGCGCCGTCCGGTCGCCGGGTCGACGGCGAACTGGATGTTGCAACCGCCGGTCTCCACACCGATGGCACGAATGATTTTGATCGCTTCGTCGCGCATCGCCCTGATATTCGCGGTCTGAGAGCGTCTGAATCGGCGCGACCGTGATGGAGTCGCCGGTGTGTACCCCAAGCGCGTCGAGGTTCTCGATGCCGCAGATGATGACGACGTTGTCGTTGCGATCACGCATCAGCTCAAGCTCGTACTCCTTCCAACCGATGAGGCTCTCATCGACGAGCACTTCGTTTGTCGGACTCTGGGCGAGCGACCACTTGATGAACTCCTCAAACTCGGCACGATTGTAGGCGATGTTTCCTCCGCTTCCGCCCATCGTGAAGCTCGGTCGCAAAATGGCCGGGAACCCAGTGCGCTCGAGGATCTTCCAAGCGTCGTCCATCGACCGCGCGACACCTGAACGGGGCTGCTCGACGCCGATCTCCTGCATGATGTCGAAGAACTGCTCACGGTCCTCAGCCCTCGCGATGACTTCAGGTGTCACCCCGATCATTTCGACGCCAAGTCGTTCGAGCACGCCCATCTCTGCCAGCCTGATAGCCAAGTTCAGGGCTGTCTGCCCACCCATCGTGGGGAGCAGCGCGTCGGGCTTCTCGCGTTCGAGCACTTTTGTGACGTACTCAGGCGTCAATGGCTCGATGTATGTGGCATCCGCGATGTCGGGATCCGTCATGATTGTGGCGGGATTGGAGTTCACGAGGATCACCCGAATCCCCTCGCGCTTGAGCGCACGAATCGCCTGAGTGCCCGAATAATCAAACTCGCACGCCTGCCCGATGACGATAGGGCCGGACCCCAGAATACAAATCGATTGAATGTCTTGTCGTTTTGGCATGGTTGTCGCGAGCTTTTGGAAATGGACCGCGTGGGTACCCGCGGGCCGCCACGGAATACCGTTCATTGGGCTCAAATTCAAGGGCACTGGGCGGCAATCGTGTTGTCCACTGGGCTGGAGCGCACACCAAGGACGTTGTCGCAGGTCTCATTGGGATATATTGTGGAGAAAACCGCCTGCGAACGATCATGACCAAACCCATTTCACTCGGCCCTTTTGAGCTCCACGCCATCATCGGCCGTGGCGGAATGGGCGAGGTTTGGCGTGGACTGCATATCGCCGAGGGCGAACCCGTCGCCGTCAAGGTCCTGACCCGCGATGGGGCTCGCCGCGACGAGTATCTTGAGTCCTTTCATAACGAAGTGCGGGCGGTGGCAGGGCTGTCCCACCCAAACATCGTGACACCATTGGACTTCGGGGAGGTGACGGCAGAACAATCGGCCGCATCTGGCGGTGCGCTTGCCGCCGGCAGCCCTTACATCGTGATGGAATTGGCGCTGCGTGGAAGTCTGCGAAAGTACCAGGAGGCGCTTCGGTGGCCTCAGGTCCAAACCGCGTTGTTGGTTGTGCTCGAAGCCCTCGGCCATGCACATGCGGCCGGCATCATTCATCGGGACCTCAAGCCCGCCAACATTTTGGTGGGGTGCCGCGGCGCAGAGCCTGGCCTGAAACTCACTGATTTTGGGCTCGCGCGAAGCAGCGACGCCGCCGATCGCGCAGGGAGTCAGGAGTCAGGTTGGGGCACACCGCATTACATGGCGCCTGAACAGTTTCGAGGGTACTGGCGCGACTACGGGCCGTGGACCGACCTCTACTCGCTGGGAATCATGGCGTTCGAGCTTGTCGACGGGACGCTGCCGTTTTCAGCGTCCAACGCGATGGGCTTCGCCAAGGCCCATAGCATGGATGCGCCCCGGCAGATTCAGCCACGGTTCGACCTGCCTCACGGATTCATCCAATGGATCGATCGCCTGCTTCAAAAGGCACCCGAGGACCGGTTCCAGTGTGCGGCAGACGCCGCGCATTCGCTGATTCTGCTCGGGGATCCGGACAACATGGATGCCGCCGACGTGCGGGTGATTCCGGAGCTGTCCAGCCGTCCCACGCCGCTGACCGAAGTGCCGGCGGCGTACGACACCCAGGTCGACCGCGTCGAAACCGAACGCATGGACGACGCCGCGCAGACGAGCGCCAGCGGCCTTGACTTCGATGCGTTCGCCTCACAGTGGATCGTCACCGGGCAACCCATTCAGATTCGGGTGCCACCGATGCCATCATCGTGGGAGCGCCGGGATGTGGACCTTGGAACCCGTCAACTTCTTGGAGCTGGGCTGGGTCTCTTTGGGTTGCGCACGATTCCGCTGGTGGGTCGCGAGCACGAACGCAACGTGTTGTGGGATCTGCTCAAGGATGTACGGGAAACGCGCCAATTGCGAATCGCGATCATTCGAGGTGCGGCAGGTACTGGGAAGTCGCGGCTCGCCGAGTGGATCGCACGGCGCGCCAACGAGACCGGCGCGGCCAAAACCATGCACGCCGTTCACAGCGGTATGGGAAGCCCGTCGGACGGCATCTCGCGGATGCTCGCGACCGCCACACGCTGCCTAGGCTTGCGCAGAGATGAACTGCTGGAGCGCGCCGAGACGCTGCTTCGCCGCGACCCGTTTACACGCGACATTGACGCGCGTGCGTTCGCCGATTTCCTCGCGCCAAGCGGCCCAGAGGTCGCGCTCCCCACGCAGAATACATTGCGTATCTCGCGGGTGGACCAACGCTACGGACTCCTTCGCCGCTATCTTGAGGCGACCTCCGTGGACCGTCCCTACGTCATCGTCATCGACGACGCACAGTGGGGTCCGGACGCGCTGATGTTCCTTAACTACCTCGTTGAACGCGCCGAGACTCAGCCGGTCCCGGTCCTCTTTATTCTGACCGTGCGTGAGGAGTCGCTCGCATTCCGGGAGTCCGAGAGCGCGATGCTTGAGCGCATGCAGCAGCACCCACGCACGACGACGTTGAACTTGTCGCCGCTGACACAGGTCGAGATCGACCGTCTGGTGCGAGATCTGCTCTACCTCGATGGCAGGTTGGCCGACCAAGTCGAGGATCGTTCGGGCGGTAACCCCTTGTTTGCCGTCCAGATCGTGGGCGACATGGTCGCGCGCGGTAAGCTCATGTTTGGCCCCAAGGGGTTTATCCTTGGCGACGGCGAGACCGTCGAGATCCCGGATGATATTCATGCGCTCTGGCGCTCGCGTGTATTCCGATTGGTCGCGTCTCGGCCTGAGTCCGACCTCATCGCGCTTGAGATCGCCGCAGCCCTCGGCCTTGAGATTCAGCGCGAGGAGTGGGCGCTCGCCTGCGACTTAACGGGCATTCAACCTCCGATGGACCTCGTTGGCATCCTGCTGTCCGAAGGCCTTGCTGAGCGCCGCGACGACGGGTGGGCATTCAGCCACGGCCTTCTGCGAGAGAGCATCCAGAAGGACGCGGAAGAGCAAGGACGTTGGGAGGCCGTCAACGCGGCGTGTGTTGAGATGTTGTTTCGTCGGTATCCCCGGCGAGAGTTCCCGTTCTCGGACCGCATGGCGCGGCATCTCGAACAAGCCAACGAATTGAAGGCATCATTGCCGCATCGCCTCGCGGCGGCAGAAACACGCGTCGAGCGTTGTGAGTTTGACGAGGCAACACGCCATCTGCGCGCCTTTTGGGGGCTCGCGCGAACGTTGCCCGTCAAGCTTGCAGATCCACTCCGCGGACAGGCACACCTGATCGAAGCGCAAATGCACCTTCAGCAAGGTCACTTGGGCGAAGCCTTCCGGCAGGCGGAAACCGGCAGCATCGAGGCACGCAAGAACAAGTGGGATACTTTAGCCCTCGCGTTGGCCTTGCAAGGTGAGTGTATGTTGGCGCAGATGGACCTGCATCGGGCGGCCAACCTGTTCCAAAAGGCGCTGGATATAGGTACCGCGCAGCCACGCGTCCGAGCCCGAGCCCTCTTGGGGATGGGCCGTGTTCGTCAAGCGCAGGCGCAGTTTGATGTGGCGGCGACGTTGATGGAGAAGGCGCGAGCGACGTTCGTCAGCGAGGCGGACCACGTCGGGGAAGGGCGATGCCTGAACGGGCTTGGGGACGTCATGCGACAGACCCGAAGGTACCGAGAAGCGCGAGATTTCTCGCGCGATGCCATGGCCGTGTTCGAGCGACTCGAACACCAGATTGGCGTGGCAGACTGCCAAAATGACCTCGCGGAGCTTTACCGCGAGGAAGGGCAGATCGAGCGCGGGCTGGAGTGGAACATGAAAGCCATCCAGCTCTACGAGAGCCTCGGATCGGACGACAGCATGACCGCGCGGGTCACGCTCGCGCTTCTACTGCGCGACGGGAAGCGGCCGTCGGAGGCGCTTCTGGTGCTCTCGCAGGTTGCGGACCACCACCGCGCCACGCGAAACCTGCATTCTTTTGCGGTTGTGGCCATTCATGCGATTTCCTGCCACGCCCTGATGCGATCGTGGAGGACATGACACAGGTCCTACAAAGCGCGTGGGACGGGATCCGGCTGTTGCGCGTCGCACCGCACGAGGCGGGCGAATCGCTGGAAATCGCGTTTTCGGCGGCACGGGACGCGAAGCGCCTTTCGCTTCTGCAGCCGCTCGAACCCCTCTACGAAGCGCATCGCGAGCGACCATGGTAGGCGGATTCTACGACGAAAAACAATACCACATTGGCGCAGCTGCAAGGAGCGGATGGAGAAGCGAGATTGACCGGGGAATTCGACTCACGTGGGCATCAATATCGCTCGATTTAATGGGGCCTATTGCCAGGAACATTGTCGACCTCGGGTGCGCCGACGGCGCACTTGTCAATTATTTACAAGAACACACTTTGGTGCACTACACTGGCGTAGAAGCATTTGAACCATTTCTGACCGCCGCCAAAGCGAAGCATCCGTCTCAAACATGGATCCTCGGTGACCTCAGAGACTTCACGAGTCCCGCGGACGTCGTCGTGGCCATTGGCACGACTGTGGGCAACAATCGGGCAACGGCGCTCCACGAAATCTACGACTTCGCCCGCCGCAGTTGTGCGCAGGCCATCGTGGTCACTGGGCCAACCGAAACGGGGTTCGACGAGGCCATTTTAGCGGTCTCTCCGCCGGGCCTTCAGGACGGATGGCATCGCACGTTTGGCCCTGCGTATGCCGGCGAGGTATGGTGGATCGACGCCATAGACGAGGTGGCCCCCGTGGCCCCGGAGCTATGCTTCGCGCATGCAACCCGCCTCGTCGACGACACCGTGGGGTCACAAGCGATGGTCGCAGCGCGATTGGGTTTGAAAGATGAGCTAGTGCGCATCGCCCGCGAACATCCGAACGACGAGGGTGTACGTCTGGCGTTGGACTATTTTGAAATGTTGCGATAGTTACCCACTTTCAACGGGTTGAGGCGCTAATGACGACGGTGTCGGTCGAAAACTACCTCAAAGCGATCTACCACATGGAGGCGCAGGGGATTCGTGCGACAACCAAAGCCATCGCTGAGGCGCTGCAAGTCTCTCAGCCTTCGGTGACCTCGATGCTGCAGACCCTCGCCGCCGAAGATTTTGTGACGTATCAGCCCTACAAAGGCGCGCACCTTCGCGAGCGCGGGACGCTGGCTGCACTTCGCGTGATCCGCAAACACCGCCTGATCGAGATGTTCCTCGTCGAGACCCTTGGGTACACGTGGGACGAGGTCCATGCCGAGGCCGAAAACCTGGAGCACGCCGTCAGTGATATCCTCGCCGAACGCATTGATGCTTTCTTGGACAATCCGCGATTTGATCCGCACGGCGATCCCATACCCACCGCGGATGGCGAGGTTCATCATCGAGAGCTCATCCCGCTGCACGAGACACCCCCAGGGCTGACGGTGCGTCTTGCACGTGTGCTGGACCAGAATCCCGATGTTCTTCGGCACCTTGCCAAGATTGGCCTCATCCCCGAAGCTCACGTCACCGTGGTCGACGTCCTCCCGTTCGATGGCCAGATGACGCTTAGGATTGGGGCAGACGAGACCCCGGTGAGCCGATCGCTGGCGTCCCGGCTGCTGGTCTCGGAAATCTAGCGAAACATTCGCATCGATGGTCCGGCGGAAACTTCAAAGTAGAAGCCGAACGTAAAGTGCACGAGACCGTCATCGTCCTTCAGGCCCTCCGGCGGGTTGTGGAATGGCGCGGCGGCCCGAATGCTTCGCACAGCTTCGTCGTCGAAGAACTCGAGCCCCGATGGGCGCGCCATATACAGTTGTCGGACCGTCCCGTCGCCGTTCAGCGTGACACGCACCTGGGAGTAGCGGTCTTTGACCCCAAACACGTTCCCGTACGGGTCGCGTTTGCGGTACTCGCTCACCGGCGACCATTCGTCCTTGATCTGAAGCTTCACGCGATCAAAAAACGCCGCGTATCGAGACTCCTTGCGGTTCAAAAGGGTTTTGTCTCCTTCATCAACGTCACGCAGATAGTCGATGGACCCATCCTCCCCATTGGGAGCCGTAATGCGGGTGTTGGAGAAGTTGGGCAATGCAATCCGCGCGAGGGGATCACCGCCGCCAGCGTTGAGCATGGGTTCCGCCTCACGAAGCGGAACATCCGAAGCCTGTCTTTCGGCCACTCGCCCGTTCAAACCGGGCTCCTCTTCGAGGCCCGATTTTGTCGTCGCATCGGTACTCGCAGGTTGGTTTTGCGTGGCAGTCTCGCCTGATTTCTTCTTTGGCGGGCCTGGCGATGTGCTCGCGGTGGGCTGCGCCTTCGCCCCGGGAAGCGCACGGCGGACGGTTTCGCGCTCGGTGCTCGACGAGACTCTGTCCAAAAAACGCGCTTTTTCAGGCACCTCAACAACGTCGGGAAGTGGTGCGGTCACAAATTGCGCCGGCTCGTCCTCTTGCTGTTCTTTGGCCTTTTCCTTCTTGGGTGCTTGGGACACAACCCGCACGGAGAACTCGGCATTTGATTGTTTTGGCGTGGCGCGAAGCCGCGGCATGCCTGCCGACTCGGGCCCCCACAACGCGATGAAGGCAAGCAAGGGCACATGAAGAACCACCGCCAATCCCATCGCGAGCGCGAGGACCGGCGTGTTTGAGGTCCGTTGTGTGGGCCGAAGGCTCATGCTTACCCGTGCGTCGGTTCTTGGTTGGAAAAACCGAGATGCCACCGAGAATATTCTAGCGCAGCCAATCTGGAATTCCCACGAGCACGCGCCTCGTCACACCTTGCGCGGGTTCCGAGTGTTTTTGCGATGTTCACCGCACGCTTTGCGTTGAACCGCTTTGCGTTGTACGATTCTCGTACGTGATTCATTGAACAAAGTTGGCCACGCTCGGTGAGCATGGGAAAAGACAGCACAGTTGTAACGGTCATCAGCAAGGTGCCGCAGGAGAAGGCGAAGAAAGACGCTTGTCTTGTGGTCATCAATGGTGCCGACCTAGGTAAGAAGTACCTCTTGGGGCAGAGTTCGACCGTGATCGGCCGCTCCAGCAAAGTCGACATCCAGATCGACGAGGAGTCCATCTCACGCAGCCATGCCGTGATCGACAACTACGGGGACAAAGTGGTCGCCAGAGATTTGGAGTCCACCAACGGCACCTACGTCAATGATGAGCAGATCCGGGAAAGGAACCTCATGGACGGCGACCAGATCAAGATTGGCCGCACCATTTTCAAATTCCTGTCCGGCAGCAACGTCGAAGCTCAGTACCACGACGAGATTTACAAGCTCACAACCACCGACGGCCTGACGCAGATCTACAATAAGCGCTATTTCCTGAAGGAAATGGAGCGCGAGATGAGTCGTTCTCTGCGCTACGACCGCGAGCTCACGCTCGTGATGCTGGACATCGACCATTTCAAGCCCATCAACGACACCTACGGCCACCTCGCCGGGGACCACGTGCTGCGGCAGGTGGCCAAGCGCATCAAAGAGCATATTCGCCGCGACGATATTTTCGGCCGGTACGGTGGCGAAGAGTTCGCATTGATGCTGCCCGAGCTTCCAAAAGTGCAGGGCGCTCATCTCGGCGAGAAGATCCGGCGTTTGGTAGAGGCCGAACCGTTCGTGTTCGACAACATCTCGATCCCGGTCACGCTGTCGATGGGCGTTTCGGACCTAGAAGAGTATCGCGCCGCCGCCGCTGCATCCGGCGAGCCGGAAATCAACCCGTTCTCGTTCATCAAGCTCTCGGACGACCGCCTCTATCAAGCCAAGCAAGCAGGGCGAAATCGCGTCGTGATGTAGCTCACTTTACTGTTGCAGTGCGGCCTTCCGTGGTACTTCAGCGGTGTCCAACACATTGAGGCATCATGCGTCGCGCAAAGATCGTCTGTACTCTTGGCCCATCCTCAAGCTCCGAAGCCGTTCTGGTCGAGATGATCGCGGCCGGCATGAACGTCGCCCGGCTCAACTTCTCGCACGGCACCCACGACATGCATCGTGAGGTCTACGACACGATCCGCCGCGTTTCCAAGGACCTTGGGCGGTCGGTGGCCATTCTTCAGGACCTGCAGGGCCCAAAGATCCGCGTCGGCAAGTTTGAGACCGGATCCACACGCTTGGAAAATGGGGCCGAATTCATCATCACAGCCGACGACATCTTGGGGACCGACGATCGCGTGTCCACCACGTACACCGACCTGCCTAACGATGTGAAGGCGGGCGACCTCTTGCTCCTCGACGACGGCTTGTTGACGCTTAAGGTGGTCGCGGTCAAAGGTCCCGATGTTCATACAGTGGTTGAGGTGGGGGGCCTGTTGAAGAACAACAAAGGCATCAACATCCCAACCGCAGCGGTGTCGGCCCCTAGCCTAACACCCAAAGACCGCGAGGACCTGGAGTTTGGCCTCGACCTAGGTGTCGACTACGTTGCGTTGAGCTTCGTACGGTCGGCGCTGGACATCCACATGTTGCGCGCTCGGATGGGCCACGACGCCCGTCCCAAGATCATCTCAAAAATCGAGAAACCTCAGGCTGTGGAGTGTCTCGAAGAGATCGTCGCCGTCTCTGATGGGATCATGATTGCACGGGGGGATCTTGGGGTTGAGCTTCCGCCCCAAAAAGTCCCTGTCATCCAAAAGCGCGCCATCAAGCTCGCGAAGTCCATGGGACGGACCACCATCACCGCAACGCAGATGTTGGAGTCCATGACGGAGAATCCGCGCCCTACGCGTGCGGAGGCCTCAGACGTCGCCAATGCCGTGCTCGACGGCACCGATGCGGTCATGCTGTCGGGCGAAACGGCGTCGGGCAAGTACCCGGTGCAGGCGGTGCGAATGATGGCGGACATCATCAAAGAAGTGGAGGGCAGCTCACTCTACGCTTCGCGACCCGACGAAGGGCAGACAGAGTACATGCGCAGTTTCCCAGCGCCGTCGCGCGCAGCGCAACCGTCGCGGCGCGAGAGTTGGACGTTCGAGGCATCGTGGTTCTGACGTTGTCCGGCGCGACCGCGCGTCTGCTTATGGCGCAGCGGCCGAGCAAACCGATCTTTGCGTGCACTCCAGACGAGACGCTCTGCCGTCAGATGGCCCTTTACTGGGGCGTGGTGCCGCACCACATTGGCCTAGACCTGCACTCGAATGTGGTCGGTGACAAGACGTACACCATGGAGCATGCCGTGGAGCGCATCGAGAAGATGCTCAAAGAACACCACGACGTGAAGTCGGGCGACGAGGTGATCATCGTCATGGGATCGCCCGTGCGCCCCAATGCAGAGACGAACCTCGTGAAGTTTCATCGCGTCAGCTAGGCCGTTCAGGGCGAGTAGCAGACGCGGTACGCGTTGTTATTGAGGATCTGACATCGGTCGACACGCGACCTGAAGGGGATTCGGAGTGACGAAGGACACGCTCCAGTGCCCAACGCAGACCCATCGCCACAATACGTGGAACACTGATAACCCGGGGCGACCAAGCTCACACACGCGCTGCCCTCGGGACAGACGCCGTCATCGGTGCACGTGCGGGTGCAGAAGCCCACGTCGTAGGTAGTCGAGCAGGCACCGACCACCGATGCACTGCGAATCGCTAGAGCACTGAGAACCAATGCCCACAAAGCCCGGAAAGTAACAGGCTTGCTCCCAGACGATGCCTTGGGCCGTTTTCGTGGGCACGGTCACGCAAGCTTGCCCATTTGGGCAGGTACCCGGTGTGCATTTCGTGACGCAGTGGTCGTAGTCGGCTGCCGCATTTCCAAGCGGAGCGACCGATGCCGCGAAACACGCGCCGTCGCGCCCACAATCGTCGCCGGCACAGGCGACCGTGCAGTATCCGCCTGAAATCCCCGTGCAACCTTCGGCGGCGTCGCAATGACACTGCCCGCTCGCGCAATCCCCATCTGCCGAACACGGCTGTCCATTGCCGGCCCCAGACAGGCATTGCCCATCGATGCAGGTGGTGTCCATGGGGCACGGCGACGTCGTGAAACCGTCGCCCGTTTGGCGGCAGGTGAGGATCGTGCTGTTGTCGTAACACGACTTTTCGCCAGGCATGCAAACAGGTTCCACGGCGCAGACGCCGTCCATGCAGACTTCGTCGCCCACACACGGTAAAGCTGGGTACCCGATCCGTCAGACTTGCACACGCTCGCGGTCGCTGCATCAGCGCAAGAGCGCTCACCAGGGCAGCACACACCGCAACCCGTGGAGACGTCCTCAACCGACGTCGTGCCCATGTCGGCTGGCGTCACCGAGGCGTCGCTGTTGCCAACATTGTTCGTAGCGCCCGCATCGCCATCGGAGCCAACGGACCCCTCAGCGCAGCCGCAAAATACCACAAGGATTGCTAGGAAAAACCGCATGCGATCACGCTACGCGGATTACGCGCCCTTTTCAACGCTACTGGCTGCGGCGCGTTCTGCCGCTTCTAGCGTCGCGTACAGCTCGGCAACCCGTTCCACCAGCTCCATGATCAAACGCCGGAACTGCTGTTGGTTGTGCTGCCCGTAGAGCCAGCCCGCCATCGCACCGACTATCGCACCCGGGATCCTGCCACGGGTGAGCGACCCACCCGAAAAAAAACCCAACTGGGCTCCGACCACAATCGTCTCGAGCGGGAGCTCCATCTCACGGGCCAGAAGGTCCAGCTCATCGAGCATGCCGTTGAGCTGCGCCCGAGCGGCACGACGCTCGCCTCGCCGAATGTGGGATTCGATTCGAAAGAGGCGGGTGGTGTACTCGCCGATTCGGCGTTCGTTGTCTGTGGAGGAGTCTAGAAAATTGGCCATGTTTCGTTCGGGATGCAGTGTTCAGGCAGCATACCGCGAAAACCGGCGTTCCCAAAGCTCAGCGATTTGGCGTGCTGGCCGCCCCGAAGAATCGGACGCCATCAAACGTCTGCACCAGAGTGCCTGTGCCTGTGCGCTCATCGATCGTGATGAGCTCGCCCTGTGCCGTGAGACCCCAAAGTTCCCCCCACGCCGACGTCAGAGCGAACACTTTCTCAAATCCGACGCTGCCAATCTCCTCGGCGATTCCAGTCTCACGGTTAATGAGCACAAGGGAATCGGGACTTCCGGTCTTCTTCGAGGTCATGAACAGTGTGTCGTACTTGTTCACGACACAATCGCCGCTGCTGTAGAAGTCGCCCATCATGTCGCCGAGGAACGATGCCCGTCCGGTGGCCGTGTCGACGGTGTAGACATTCGTCTGTGATGTCACAAGCACGGTGCCGCCGAGGTCAATGGCCATCCCATTGGGGTCACCCACATCGATCCCGAAATCGCCGACCTTGACCCAACGGTCGTTGTTGGGGTCATAACGGAACAATCCGGTGAACGAGACGCCGTAAAGCGTGCCGTCGGGGTGAGTGTCAATGTCCTGCAGCGTGTCACCCCCGTTGGGGGTGTCCATGGTCAACTCCGTCGCCGTCTTTGCAAAAGGGTCTACCTTGTAGAACGCGTTGTTGCTGTGCGCGAAGAAGCTGCAGTCGATGCCGTCGTTGTTGACGCCCGAGCAGTCGTTGTCCACGTTGTCGCAGAATTCCGGCAAGAGTGGCGAGCGAAACGGATCGAGGTCGTCGCAGTCGTTGCCGCCGCATGCAGGGGAGAGCACACGGTCGTTGTCTCGATCGCAGGTTGGGTCGGGCATGTCAGGCTCGGACATGTCCGGCATCGCATCGACCTCATCGCTCGCGTCGTTTTGTCCGAGGTCAGGCAGTGAAACGTCAGGGACGGTCATCCCACGAGGCACACACACGTCGTTGACTTGGTCGTACAACTCATCGTCATTGCACGAGATTTGAACTCCCTTGTCATCGTTCGAGCACGCGCCACCCAAGACAACCATCAATACCAATGCAAACTGCTTCATCCGTCGGCCTCCATAAGTCGCGTGACGCTATATGCACGTGAGGCTGAGATCAAGCGGTGGCTGGAATGTTGCGAAAATGTCACGCAGCCGCGACACGTCTCATGATGGAGGCGACTTGTTCAAGCGGCAGTGCCTTGACGTAGTGGCCATAAATTCCGTTCATGGGAACCGCCATACACATCGCGTTGATCATCGCTTCTTCGGTGCACTCGATCGCCGCGCGATACAGGTTGTCCATTTTCGGGTCCGCCAACGCTCGGAAATCGAACACATCCCGAGGGGTATCGCGTGGCACCTGATTCGCCGTAGAGAATCCCAACACAATCTCTCCGGAGCCGTGCGCTGCGTACGACCCCGCGCGTCCAATCCCCAGCCCAACCCGTTTACACAGGCGGTTGATCTGATGCGTCGACAGGGGCGCGTCGGTGGCAAGCACCGCGATAATGCTGCCGTACAAATTGGGGCGGATGGGTCCAGGTTCGAATCCCTCGCGCAACAGTCGCGCGCCCACGTCGACCCCGTCGATGCGCAAGTCTTCGAGCCGGCCCACGTTGCTCATGACCAAAATGCCGACCGTGTACGTCGCGTTGCCAATCTCAACGAGGCGCGACGATGTGCCGATCCCGCCTTTGACGTCAAAACTGATCATGCCGGTTCCGCCGCCGACTGCGCCTTCGCTCACCGGCCCACCTGCCGCGGTTTCTAGCGCTTCGTCCACGTGCTCCTGTTTGACGTGTTGGCCAACGATGTCGTTGAGGTACGAATCATCGCACTCGCCGACCAACGGAATCAGAACATCGTGGGTGTCGCCGATCGTAGGGTAGGTCTGTGACATTCGGTGCGCTAGCGCGCCAGAACAGGTCCCCACGCTGTGAGTGTTCGTGAGGAGGATGGCCGTTTCGAGCAATCCCCACTCCTGCACCTGAACCAATCCCGACACCTCACCGGCCCCGTTCAGGACGAACGCGCCCCCAATCATGCGGTCCATAAACACGTTGCCGTTGTTTGGCAGAATCGCGGTCACGCCGGTACGCGCTGGTCCTTCGTCGTGGATGATCGTGCTGTGCCCCACGCGCACGCCTTCCACATCCGTGATGGCGTTGTGGAATCCGGGGGGAAAGACACCCATGCTCAAACCAAGATCACGAAACCGGCAACGGTCAGACATTAAAGTTTCTCTCGAAGTTTGTTGTGCGGAGCCCGGCGCTGATTGCGCCACCGACGAATCGCAGGGGACAGGATTTGTTTGATCAGCTCATCGTAAGAGACTCCCGATGCATCCGAGATCAGACACAGATCCGACCAACCGGGGGTCAGCCCAGGCAACGGATTGCACTCGATGAAATTGACGGCACCATTGACGTCACAACGGACGTCGATGCGCGCCACATCGCGGCATCCCAGGGCCTCAAATGACCGCCGGCATACGGACTCGATCTCTTTGAGCAGCTTGGCGTCGACGTTCGCTGGGACTTCGTATCCCACGAGGCCTGCCTCTTGTTTGTGTGCAAAAGAGTAAACCGGATTCTTCACGCCTTCCTTGAAGACGATCTCCATGGGCGGCAATACACGGGGCCGAGGGCCACCCAGAAGGCCAACCGTGAACTCGCGACCGGGAAGGTAGGTCTCGACCAACGCCGGTTGCTTGTACTTTTCGACGAGCGCCAACGCCTTGTGCCGAAGTTCTTGATCGTTCTCGGCGACGCCAGAATCCAGCACGCCCTTGGAGCTCCCTTCGGCGACCGGTTTCACCATCACAGGAAAGTGCATATCCGCCGGGATCTTTTCTTTCCCAGTAAACATCACCAAGGAGCGGGGCGTCGGCACGCCAAAATCACGCACGATTCGCTTGGCGAGCGCCTTGTCGAGCGTCAGCGCCATCGTTGCGGCGTCGCTTCCTGTGAACGGGATCTGAAGCATATCGAGCACGGCCGGCACCACCGCCTCACGCGTCCGACCGGTGAGGCCCTCCGCGACGTTAAAGGCGACGTCGATCCTTGAATCCTCAATCTTGCGAAGGATGTCTGCCCGAGCCTCCAACATCACCACATCGTGTCCAAGCCGCTCGATCGCGGAACGGATGGCCTCGATCGTCGCTGGTGCGTCGTACTCGGCGTCGTCATCATTTTCGCCATCGATCGCAGGTTTGATGCGCTTGACGTTGAAGATTAGACCTACGCGGATCTTCGATTTTCCTCGCGGCTGCTCGCGTAGCCCGAATCGCGCGGCCGCACTTTTGACAATTGAATCCAACACCACGGATGAATCCGACACACCTTCGAGCGCTGCGGCCGAGAACAATCCTGCACCGGGCTCAAGGCTTGGAAGCGCGTTGACCTCGATAAAGTACACCTTACCGTCTGGAGTCACGCGCCAGTCGATGCGTGCGACGTCGTGGAGCGCAAACGCCGAGATCACGCGCTTGCTCCAGTCGCACAAAAGCTCAAGCGTTGGTTCAGGAAGCTGCGCGGGACATTGGACTTCGACGCTATCCGCCTGCGCATTCTTGAGGGTGTAGTCGTAAATCGACACTCGCCCTTGGCTTGGATAGACGTAGCGAACCGGAGCCAGGATGCCGTCTTTGCCGATCCCGTGCACATACGGCACGGCCACGTCCACACCTTCAATGTATTGCTCAACGACCAAGCCATCGGGATAACGTGCAAGGGCGGCTTCGATCCGGGCGCGGCAGCCGGCCATGTCGAACTGCACGGCGTGCTCGTCGATCCCTTTGGAGCTGCCCTCAAAGGCAGGTTTGACGATCCACGGGCCCGGGATCTGCTGCCAGCTCAAGTCGTCACCCTGCGTCACGAACACTCCACCGGGCACCTCAATGCCGGCTCCCTTTGCCGTGAGCCGCGACAACGCCTTGTCCAGGGTGACCAGACACGTGTGTGCGTCGCTTCCGGTGAACGGAATGCCGAGTTGCTCGAACAGGGCCGGGTAAAACGCTTCACGAGCCCGCCCGCGATGGCCTTCGGCTGTGTTAAACACCAAATCGGGCGCGATCGATGCTAACGTCGATGCGAGCTGGGTCACGCCCACTGATGCGTCAACCGGCGTCACATCGTGACCCGCTTGCGTCAGGGCCGCAACGATTGCCGCGACCGTGGATGGAGTGTCAAACTCGGCCTGTTCCTCGGTGGCCTCGGTCTGCACGTTATGTACGAACGCAATCTTCATCGGTCTCCTCGTGTTTCGCAGCCCTTATACCGGAAGACCGTCGATTTGACATGGCGCGCGTTCAAGTCCTTTCGTTGTAAGAGCGACAGCCGTGTGGCACCCTCTGGCCGACTTCACTCTTGAGAAGATCCATGCAAATTCGCCCACTCGTTGCTTGCCGTTGCGTTGCTCGCCTCGTGCGCTTCGGCTCCACGAAGCTGGCTTAGACCCAGTACTGTTTGAACAGGCTACCCTGCCATTGGGTTTGACTCCCGCGGCATCGCGTTTGTTGTTTTCCCAGACGAGAATGTGCCCGATTGGGTCACCGTTGACACGGGTTCAGGCGTCCATGCGGCGTGGACACCCAAAGTGGGCGAGCGAACCGCGCTGCTGATTCCCATCACGGGTTTCCGCCCCGGAGGCTGGCTAAGCCTGTGACCAAGGTGACGGACCCCAACCAGCTTGGCGTCGCGTTTCGGCAGTCAAATCAAGACTTCAACGTGACGACGGACGGACTCAACGCGCTTCCTGCTGCGGTTGTCCTCCGGACCAAATTCACGACGGATGGGTGCTCGGGGTCGCGACGGCACGAGGTGGCGTCATCGATGCCGCCGAATCGTTGGGCGATTTCATCGCCATTACGCAAGCACAGACCGCACTTCGGTCTTGCCGTGTGGCCACATTCGGTCAAACCGTCGACCTGCCTGACGGGTGCAAGCAGATCGGTGGCGCCGTGCCGCCTCCAAATGGCGCCACACGCTTTCATGCCACGCCAGTTTTCACGCGGCTGGCAGCCGACTTCGCGTGGGAAACTGATTGCGCCGCACGTCGCAGCGTTTGGCGGCCGACGGGTCCATGAGGTAACCCTGTCGCCCGTCGAAGAGCCATGGACCGCTTCCTCCGTCGATCAGCGGTAGGCTGCGATCGCCGGCATCGTGGCCGCGCAGCGTAACCAACCGCTGATCGCCGCGTATCATCTCGGACGGGCGAACCCGACCGAAAGAGGACGACTCCGAGCCGTGGAGCTGTACGCAGCGAGTGGCCGACCTGATTGGGCGCGCGTCCAACTGACCCTAAATCAAGATGGAATGACGCCCGAAACCGCCTTATCGCTTGCGCGCGTCGCGGCCATCACGGACGACCTCAACAAAGCCACCGAGCTCGCGTACGTGGCTTACGAAGGCGCACGTCAAATGACAGGACCGGCTTCGGGTTTGCTGGCGGGGCGCGCGGCCGACTTGATGGTGGTCGTCGCCACGCGTCAAGCAAACGCCAAACTCGCGTCAGAGTGGGCGAAGACAGCCGCGGAGTGTTACGCGGACGTGGGCGATGAACTGAGGATGGCAACCGCAGAATTGGCGCTGGCGGGCTTGGCCTATCGCAACGGAGACTTTGCGACCGCGATCGGCGCCGCTGGAAGTGCGCGATCGCGCTATTTTTATGGTGGCGACGTGTGGGACTCAGCCCTCGTGGAGTATCGACTGGCCGAGATTCATCACGCCGCTGGCGATGCATCCACCGCAAACGAGCTCTCTGGCTATGCCGTCGAACGTTTCGCTGAAATGAACGACTCGTTGGCTCAGACACGCGCGTCGGTCGTGATGACAAGCATCGCGGGCGACCGCGAGCGCGTCCGTGAGTACCTATCACTCGCCACGAAGACTGGTGATGTCCAGACGGCCTGGGAGGCGGCTTCACTGCTTGCGCTCGACGGTCCGATGGCCGCGGGCGACCCCGCCCGCAACGTGCAAGACTCACTCACGTTGATGACCGCATTGGCCGCGTTCGACGGACAGTCAGTCGACCCCATTGGCGCAGCGCGAGCCGACAAAGCGTGGGCAGCGTTATGCGGCGGAGCATCTGCGGTCAGCGCAGACGGCGACGCATCCACACAGGAGGTCATTCGCCGCCGCTGCGGTCAGCAACGCTCGGTCGACTTCGTGGCCGCCGCTTGGCCATCGTTGGTTGAACAAGCGTATCAACACCTACAAAACCGAGATGTCGAGTCGGCGAAAAAGGCCGCAGCGGCGCTGCCACCGCTCGTCGAGGGTGACGCGATGGGAGGCATCCAGCTCGCGGTGCTCGATGCCGCCATCAAGTCCGAGCTCGGCCAAAACCCCGAGGATGCCATTCGGGCAGTGGTTGCCACCGTCGAAAAAGACATGGACCCCGCCATCGCCGGCAGAACGTTGGCGCAGATCGCGGCCGAACTGATTCGTTTTGACCAACAAAAACCCGCCGTTCCCTTGCTGTCGGGTGCGATCGCGGCCGCCACCCAAATGGGGCAAATGGATGATGCCCGCGCCTATACGATTCAACGCATCGAGGTGCTTCACGCCATTGACGATTGGGCGCAGGTGGTTGCCTCGGCCGCCGAGGCTAGACCGCTGCTCGAAACCGCGGGCAGCCGCGGCCAAGCCTCCCGGCTGCACGTCGCATCGCTTCAACGCGACGCCGCTGCGCGCGCCGGGCAGCCGTTGGCCGATCCCGAGGGGCTCTTCCTTGACGCCTCGGACGCGGTGGCCGAAGACGCTAGGTTGGAATTCGCGTGGCGCGCCTACGATCGAAACGACTTCGCGGAAGCCATCGCGATGGCGTCAAAGCTGAAGGCGACCTCCAACGATGCATCGGTCCTTCGTGTCCTGCTCGACGCCATCCAAGACTTGAAGGGCAGTCAGCTCAAGGCATTGGGCCTGATTGAAGGCGGTCAATTCCACCCCGACCTCTTTGTGATCGCGGCCGGTGCCGCACCCACGGCGGCTCAGTTCGACGCCGTGAGGAGGATCGCCCATGAATGGGCAAACCCCGACGAGCGAACGGAGGCGATCGCGGTGGTGGGACGGATCGACGACACCGTGGATCCCAACATGGTGTCCGCGCTGCGAAGAACCGACCGCAACGAATGCCTGCGCGCGCTGATCGACATGCAGAAGGGCCAAACCGCACTCCGCGATTGTCGAACGACCACGCCGTTGCAGCTTGAGATCGACGCGATGCGCGGAAAACCGGTCGCCACCGCCCTTTACCAACAGCGCGCGAGACTGGTTCAGGAATGGAACCCCGTCACAGCATCTGATCCACGGAAGATCGAGAAATTGGAACTGGCCGTCTCCAAGTCACGCGAGATCGGCGGAAAGCCGCTTCAAACCGCGTTTGCCGCCTGGATTTCCTACCTGATCGCCACAGGACAGACCGCTGATGCCGTCGCGCGGCTCGACGAGGCGGCCCCGATGGTGCTCGAACGCGCACCCGAGAGCGAGCTCGAGATCACATTGCTGCGTTTGAACGCGCTCGGCGCCGATGGCCAGTGGGGCCCAGCCTACGCGCTCGCCCTAAGCGCGATGAATGAAACAACAGCCGCGGGCGATGACCTTGCGAGGCTGGCCATTCTGTCTGCCAAGGTCGCACTCGTCGTCGGAGCTAGGGAGGTCGCTCGTGGTTGGCTGTCTCGCCCCACGACTCGGAATCCTTCGCTTTCTACAGGCATCCAAGACCTCGCCCAGCGTTTCCTGCTGACCCTAAGTAAGCCATGACCAAGAGCTCACGAGCACAATTTACGACCCTGCGCGGCGTTCGAACCCACAATTTGAAAAACGTGTCTTGCGACATCCCCATCGGGAAGCTCACGATCGTCACGGGCGTCAGCGGATCGGGCAAGTCAAGCCTCGCCTTCGACACCCTCTACGCCGAGGGGCAGCGTCGTTACACCGAGAGCCTGTCGACGTACGCCCGCCAGTTCTTGCAGCGGATGCAGAAACCACCATTCGACAGCTTGCAAGACGTGCAGCCCGCGGTCGCGCTGCGCCAAAAGAATGAGGTCACGAACGCTAGGTCGACCGTCAGCACCGTCACCGAGCTCGATGACCATTTTGGGCTTCTGTTTACCCACGCAGGCAGGACGTCATGTCCCAACTGCGGCCACAACGTGCGCCGCGACACCGTGGGCAGTGTGTGCGCCGACCTTCTGAAGTGGGAAGAAGCGACACGAATCATCGTGGTCGCCGAGGTCGTGGTGCAAGACCCTGAGCATGCCCCGGCCATCCTACGACAGCTGATCAGCGACGGATTCCGCCGATTCTACGTTGACGGGGAAGCCGTTGACGTCGCCGAGGAAGACGTCGAGCGCATGCTCGACCGAACGACGTTCCCGCTCGTCATCGACAGGCTGAGCATATCGCCATCCAATCGGCAGCGAATCGCCGAAGCCTTGGAGACTGGCTTTGGGGTGGGGGAGGGAAGAGTCCTCATCTACAAACACGACACACAAGAGCAGTTCGTGTTTGACCGAGCCTTCCGATGCAACAATTGCGGGCAAGACCTCGTGGAACCCCAACCTGCGCTCTTCAGTTTCAACAGTTCGTTGGGTGCTTGTCCGGCCTGCAACGGCTACGGGCGAAGCATCGGACTGGATTTCCGAAAGATCATTCCAAACACTGGCAAGTCACTCATGGATGGGGCGATCGAGCCCTTCGCATCTCCGAAGTACTCCAGCCATCAACGTGCGCTGCTGTCGGCGTGCAAGCGCCATGGTGTTGCGATTGACGTGCCGTTCAAGCGGTTGGCGGAGTCGGAACAAGACTTTGTGCGTGATGGTGGGCAAGGCTGGGCGGGCGTTCGCGGTTTTTTCGAAGAACTCAAGGACGAGCAATACAAGGTCCATGTGCGCGTCTTTTTGGCGAAGTATCGCGGCTTTGACGACTGCGTCGCCTGCCGCGGAAGTCGCTTGAGTCAAGATGCCCGCAACACACGTGTCGCCGACAAAACGATCGCTGATGTCTGGAAGATGCGCGTGGAGCAGGCCAGGGCGTTTTTCCGAACGATTGAACTATCGGCCGACGAATCCGCGCGGGTGACTACGCTGCTTGACGAGATTCAGTATCGCCTCGACTACCTCGATGAGGTCGGGCTGGGTTACTTAGAGCTTGGGCGGCCTTCGAGGACCCTCTCGGGCGGCGAGATGCAACGTATCCACCTCACGACGAACCTTGGACGCGCGCTCACGGATACCTTGTACGTGCTCGACGAACCCACGGCCGGACTCCATGCGCGTGACTCTCAACGACTGCTGAGCATCCTTTGTGGGCTTCGGGACTTGGGCAACACGGTCGTTGTTGTGGAGCATGACCCGGAGATCATTGAGGGCGGCGACCACATCGTGGAGCTCGGGCCGGGCGGGGGCGAGAAGGGCGGTGAGCTCGTGTTCGAGGGCACCGCTGATGTGTTCCGAACTGCAGATACTCGAACGAGGCGCGCGCTCGACCGACGGATTGCTCGCCCGAGAGGGCCGAGCACCGTTGTGGGTACACGCGGCGCGATCGAGGTCATCGGTGCCTCTGAACATAACTTGGAGAACGTGACGGTCAGCCTCCCGCTGGGGAAACTGGTTGCCATCACCGGCGTCAGCGGATCGGGCAAGTCCACGCTTATGCACGAAGTGCTATACAACAACTTCCTCAAGCGCACCCAAGGCGGCGCAATCGAGGCAGGCGCCGTCGAAAAGATCGACGGCTTTGAGCGCGTTCGCGAGATGATTCTCATGGATCAGTCTGCGATCGGGCGCTCGACCCGGTCCAATCCGTTGTCGTACTCCGGAGCGTACGATGACGTACGAAAGCTTCTCGCGGACACGCCAGACGCCAAGAAGCGCGGGCTGATGGCGGGAGACTTCAGCTTCAATACGCCAGGCGGGCGTTGCGAGACATGCCAAGGACTGGGGACGGTGACGATTGAGATGCACTTCATGGCGGACATCGAGACGGTGTGCGAGGAGTGCCAAGGTCGAAGGTTCAAGGCTCCAGTCCTCGAGACCCGGTTCAATGGCAAGAACATGACCGAGATTTTTGAGCTCACCATCGCGGAGGCCGTCGAGTTCTTTGGCCAGCAACGCCCCATTCGCCGCAAGCTGTCTCCTCTGTTGGACGTCGGCTTGGGTTACCTCAGATTAGGCCAGTCCACTTCGACGTTGTCGGGAGGGGAAGCTCAACGTGTCAAGCTGGCGTCGTTCATTGGCCAAGGGAAAACCAAGGACGCTCCCACAGGAAGCCTTGTGTTCATTTTCGACGAGCCCACGATTGGATTGCATCTCGACGACATCACGGTGCTGTTGACCGCGCTTCGACAAATCGTCGACCAAGGTGATTCCGTCTTCGTGATTGAGCACAACATCGACTTTATCGCAGAGTGTGACCATATCATCGATCTTGGCCCCAATGCTGGACCTCACGGTGGGCGCATCGTGGCGCAGGGCGCGCCTTCCGAAGTGATGGAGGCACCCGAGAGCGTGACGGGCCGCTATCTCAAGGAATTCTTCGAGCGTAAGTCAGTGGCCTAGGGCGTCCCTGCATCCGTTGATACCTGAGACTCGTCTGGGCCAGACGGTGTCGTCTTAACGTCGTCAGGGCCCGAGAAGGCATCCAGCATCCGGGAGGCGAGCTCCCCAACCCTGACACGCATCGTCAAAATCGCGACGAGCAGCACGACCAGCACCAAGATCTGCGCGAGTTGAATACGTGTGCCAGGGGTTCGCCGTTTTCTTGGAGGGCGTCGCATCAGTCATCCTCGACGATCAAATCCGCGACAGGATCCGTCGACGGACGAAACCCCTTGATCTGAATTTCCAAACGCGACGTATGACCATTCCACGTGCATCGAGGCACAAACACGCGATCGCAACGTTGTCTTGAAGCAGAGCCGCGTCGTCACCCATCGCGAACCCAAAGCCGTCCACGACGCCTGTGTCATCCCGGAAGCGCACGCGAAGGTGTTTGTTGCTCACCACCTTGACGTGGATGGCACGACTGCGTTCCGCCATGAGGATCGGCTCCGGATGGCCCGCACCAAAGGGCGCGAGCTTAAGCAGGTCCTCGAAAAACACGTCGTCGATCTCACCAAGTGACACCGTCGCGTCGATCTGAAGTCGGGGGCGAGGCATGCGACCCTCAAACAGAATGTCGTCCATGGCGCTGTTGACCAACCCCTGAAAGCGGTCGAGCTGATCGGCTTCTAACGACAGTCCTGCCGCAGAGCTATGGCCCCGAAACTCGCCAAACAATCGCTGGCTTGCGACAGCACATCGATGACGTTGACGCCTTGGATCGAACGGGCGCTACCCTTTGCAAAACCGTCCTCAACGCCAACCAAAATCGCTGGCCGATGGTACCGCTCCATCAGACGAGATGCGACGATTCCAAGGACACCGCGATTCCAATCCACGCCCGACACGACCAACACGCGTCGATTGTCGAGCACCTGGGACTCTGCCTGAGCGTAAGCGGAGCCGAGAATCTCGCGTTCTTCGCGTTGGCGCGCCTTGTTCAGCGTCTCGAGCTCCTCGGCGATTTCTGTCGCCCTCGCATAGCTTGAAGTTGTTAGCAGCTCGACGCAGATTGACGCGTCCGCCATCCTCCCAGCCGCGTTTAGGCGAGGCGCGAGTCGAAATGAAATCGTGCGCGTGGTGACGGGGCCCACCTCAATCGCAGCGCGGTCCATAAGGGCCGACACGCCGGCGCGCCGCCGCGCCGCAAGCTCCTCGAGGCCCAGTCGCACAAAAATGCGGTTTTCGTCGACCAACGGGACAACATCGGCGACTGTCCCCAACGCCACCAAGTCAAGAAACCGCTTGAGGTCTGGCTCGGGAATCAGCTTAAAAATGCCCCGTTTTCGAAGCTCGGAGCGCAGGGCAATGACAAAGTTGAACGTCACACCAACGGCGGCGAGCCCTTTGAAGGGGAAGGCGCAGTCTTTTTGGAGCGGATTGAGGATCGCGTTCGCCGGCGGTAACACGTCCGGCACCGTGTGATGGTCAACCACGACAACTCGCATCCCAAGCTGACGCGCCAGACGTATCTCGTCGTTGTTCGAGATCCCGCAATCGGTCGTGATGATGAGCTTGTAGCCTTGCGTATGGAAGCGTCTGACGGTTTCAATATTGAGCCCGTATCCGTCCTGGCTGCGTTGTGGAACGAAGTAGTCAACGTTCGCCCCAAGCTCCTTCAGAAATCCGTAGAGCACACTCACCGAGCAGATGCCGTCCACATCGTAATCGCCGTGGACCACGATCTGCTCACCCACGTCAATCGAACGAAGTACTTCCTTGACCGCGCGGCGCATCCCTTTCATCAGAAACGGATCGTGGAGATGCTTCAGCGATGGATTGAGAAACGCGTCGATAGACTCAAGGTCTCGCAGCCCACGGCGATACAGAATGCGCGCCGTAACCGGCGATATGCCGAGCTCCTTTACAAAGCTCTCGGCACGTGACGTTCGGCTACGTGTGACGACCCACTCGCGTACTATTTCTGGGGCATCCCCATGCATCGACACACCACGCTCGACGCTTCATTACGTCGTGACTGAGAACACACTAGACCGAGAAAAAATTCACGTAGCTTCGCTACGGGCCTGGAGTTCACGACGCGTGCGCAAGTATCGGTCCATGAACAACATGACCGGTGAGGCGATGAAGATCGAGCTGTAGGTACCCACACAGATACCGATGAAGAGCGCGGTGGCGAAGTCCTCGATAAGACCTCCGCCGAAGAAGATGATCGCGATGACCGCCAACAAGGTGGTGAGGCTGGTCATGATCGTGCGGCTCAATGTCTCGGAGATGGACTCGTTGATGGTCCGCGCGACGTCGGCATCGCCCTTGTCGGTAAGGTTTTCACGGATGCGGTCGAACACCACGATCGTATCGTTGAGACTGTAACCCACGATGGTCAACAGCGCGGCGATGATTGGGAGGCTGATCTCCATGTCGATGACGACAAAAAAGCCCACCGAGATGATGACGTCGTGAATCAACGCCACAACCGCGCCCGGCGCGTACCGCACGTCGAAACGGAACGCGATGTAGATCAAGATCAGCAGCAGCGAGACCAGAAGCGAAAACACGCCGCTGCTGCGCAACTGCTCACCAACGCGTGGACCGACCGTCTCGAGCCGCATGATGCTCTTCTCCGGATTGAACACGCCCGGGAGAGCCGCCGCAAAACCATCGGCGACACGTGCCTGGAGGTCTTCGAATCGGATGGTGAAACGCTTGCCGACCTGGTCGATGTTGTTGGCTTCGATCTCGACTTTGCCCACCGTGGGCTCGACCGCAGCTTTGATCTGCTCGGGGGTAACAACGGTTGCGAACAACACGTCCATGCGGTCAGGCTGGGTGACGTCCCATGTGGCTCGTTCGACGGCCGCAACCTTCGCGAGGTCCTCTTTGAGCTTGGCCACGGTAGGTTCGTTAACGACCGACACGGACGCTGTCTGCACCATGAACTGCCGCCCGTCGGTGCCGTAGCGCTGCACGTTGGCGTCTGGGAACCCAGCGCGTGCCGCGGCCTCACGAACCTCTTCGGCCGTGATGTCCTTCTCGAACTGCATGATCATGTCGGTGCCGCCCTTGAAGTCGATCCCGTAGTTCAAGCCTACGAAAGCAACCAAGCAGATACTCGCCACAATGAGCGTAAGCGACACCGCCACCGCGGGTCGTACACGCGACATGAAGTCAAACTGAAGATTCTGTGGAATCAATCGAATCATAATAGTTCCTCAAACCCATTTGGGTTCAGATGCTGATCTTGTCGGTGCTGCTTGTGGGAATCTTCGTGTCGAACAACAGCCGGGTGAAGAACACCGCGGTGAAGATCGTCGATACGATACCAATCAAAAGGGTCACCGCGAATCCGCGAATCGGCCCCGTCCCGTACTGGAGCAACACCAGACCGGCGATGCCTGTTGTGACGTTCGCGTCCATAACGGCCGAGAAAGCCTTTCCGAACCCTGCGTTGATGGCTTCCTTCACAGAGCGCCCCAAATCGAGCTCCTCACGAACACGCTCGAAGATGATGACGTTCGCGTCGACGGCCATACCGATGGTCAGGATGATGCCTGCGATGCCCGGAAGCGTGAGCGTGGCTCCCATCGCCGCCAGCGCGGAAACGATGAAGAGCATGTTCATCGTAAGCGCCATCACCGAGTAAATACCGCTCAAACGGTAGTAGACGAGCATGAAGATGATCACGAGCAGCAGACCTACGCCGAACGCGACAATGCTTGAGTCAATCGAGTCCTGACCAAGCGATGGACCCACAACGGTCTCGAACTGCTTTTCGATGGGAGCGGGCAGGGCGCCGTGCCAACACAATCACGAGGTCTTCCGCATCGCGGGAGGATCTCGTTGTACGACTGCATTCCGCCCATCGAGATCTGCGCACGCCCCCCAGGATCGCTTCGTTGAACACGGGCGCACTCTTGACGGTGTCGTCAAGCATGATCGCCATGCGTTTGCCGACGTTGTTCGAGCTGAGGTCACCGAACAACTGGGCGCCTTTGCTATCGAAATTCAACGCGACGTATGGACGATTGAACTGTTGGTCGATGGCGACACGCGCCTCTTGGATGTAGTCGCCTGTCAACTCGACCTTGCGGAAGACGTAGTACGACTTGTAGTACGAACGCTCCTCATCAAGCTGCGTCTTGAGCTCATCCTTGTAAATGGGGTGGAACTCGTATCCCAGCATGTGGGTATCATCGACCTTCCCCTCGAAGAACTTCACAAGAGCGTCTTTCTGCGCGTGTGTCACCGAGCGATAGCCCCCTCCGATCACGCGGAGTTGGAATCCAGGGGGAAGCTTGCCCGAAAACTGCGAGAAGAACGCGTTGGTGCCGGCGTCATCCACCATGCGGAACTGCAGCTGTGCGGTCTGGCCAATCAAGCGCTTCGCACGGTCGACGTCGTCTTCTTTCAGACCTGGTAGCTGAACAACGATGTCGCTCGTACCTTGGCGAGTGATGCTGGGCTCGGACACACCAAGAGCGTCGATACGCTCGCGAATCGTCTCGATGCCCTGTTGGACAGCGAACTCCTTCGTCTCTTTGATGTAGTTCTCATCAACGGTCAGGTGGAACATGCCACCTTGCATCTCGACCTTCTTCAGTGACTGGAAGAACCCCATGATGTCGTCATCAAGCTTCTCTTTGTCCGCTGGGTTGGTGAAGTTGACCTCGATGTAATCCGCCTCAAACGGGTGTTTGACGGTGACCCCCATGCCGGGGTTCTTTTCGGTGAGGCGGGTCTCAAGGTCGCGCGCCATGCGATCGAGCTTATCTTGTACCGCGCTCTCAACCACGACGTGGTACTGCAGCAACAGGCCGCCCTGAAGGTCGAGACCCAAGGTCATCGGACGCAAGTCGTGCTCTTCGATCCATTTCATCGTGGTCGATTGCGACTCAGGGAACTCGCCGTCGAGCTTGCCATCAAGGCCGTCAAAGACCGTCGGCAGAAGCCCGTACATGCTTCCCAAAACCGCCACGAAGACGATTATCCAGCGAAACCTAATTGAATTCATCCAATCTCTCCATCACAGCAGGCGGGTGCTTAAGAAGCCGCTTCTTCGGTTCCAGCCTGCCCCTGATAGCCTTCAATATTTTTCCGTCGAATGCGCATCTTGACGCCTTTGGAGATCTCCAGCGTCACGACGTCGCCATCCACAGATGACACTTTTCCAAACACGCCTGCATCGGTGACGACTTCGTCGCCAACCTTCAAAGCGTTCACGAGCTCAAGGTGTTTTTGGGCGGCCTTGGCTTGTGGCCGCCAAATCAGCAAATAAAACACGCCCATGACCATGATCAGGGGCACGAGCATTCCCAACATGTCAGCGCCACCGGGAGGCTGCTGCGCCAGCAGGAACGTCGCCACGAGTGAATTTGCGTCCATACTGCACACCGCGCGCGGTGGTTTTCACCGCGTCCAAGCAAGGGAACGTCGTTGTGGGCCGCGATTTCTCCGGCCCATAAGAGGCCAAGCGTTTAGCAGCCTTCCCTTAACAGGTCAAGCGGTCACAGCGCCGGTGCGACCATGCCTTTCTGCGCATAGTGCTGTGTTCGAAACGCCTCGAACTCGCCGCGCTCGATGCTCGCCCGCGCACCCGCGACCAACTCAAGGTAATAATGAAGGTTATGAATCGTGCATAACCGCGCCGCGAGGATCTCTTTGGCGCGGTAGAGATGGCGAACGTACGAACGCGTGAAGTTGCGACACGTGTAACAGGTGCACGCGGGATCGATGGGATCCATGTCCTTGGCGTACTGCGCATTGCGAATGACGACGGTACCAAATCGCGTCAAACACTGGCCATTTCGCGCATTGCGCGTAGGCAACACGCAGTCGAACATGTCCACGCCGCGTGCGATACACTCCACGAGGTCATCGGGTTTACCCACCCCCATCAAGTACCTCGGCTGGTCGACCGGCATCGCAGGGGCAGTAAATGCCACGGTGTCATACATCGCCGCAATGTCTTCCCCGACGCTCAGTCCGCCGATCGCAAAACCCTCAAAGGGCATCTCGCAGATCTCCTCGAGGTGCCGACGGCGCCATTGCTCGCTCGTGCCGCCCTGAATGATGCCAAACATCGAACAATCCGTGCGTGTCCGCGCGTCCAGACACTCGCGCTCCCAGCGTGTCGTGCGCCGCAACGACCGCTCCAGATAGCGATCGTCTGCGCCGGCGGGGGCACTCGTCGAATGCCATCATGATGTCGCTTCCAAGGGTCTCTTGGATTTCGACGACGCGCGCGGGCGTAAACAGATGTTTAGACCCGTCGATGTGGTCGCGAAACTCAACACCGTCCTCACGAATCTTGCGTAACTCCTCCAAACTGAAGACTTGGTAGCCCCCTGAGTCGGTCAAGATCGGCTTTGTCCAGTTCATAAAGGTATGTAGGCCGCCGTGAGCACGAACCACGTCCAAGCCTGGCCGAAGGTAGAGGTGATACGTGTTTCCCAGGATAATCTGGGCATCCACGTCGTACAGGTCATGAGGTGACATGGCCTTGACGGTTCCCTGCGTGCCCACAGGCATAAAGATCGGTGTCTTGACTTGACCGTGGGGCAGGGTGAGGGTCGCCGCGCGTGCCTGACCGTCTTGCGCTTCGACCCTGAAGTCAAAGGCTTCACAACGAATCGTCATCGAAGGGCCTCTCGGGTCAGGAACATGGCGTCGCCGTAACTGTAAAACCGCATCCGGTTGGCGATCGCGATTTGATACAGCTCCATGACACGGTCCAGACCCGCGTATGCGGCGACCAGCGCCAGCAACGTGGACTTGGGGAGGTGGAAGTTGGTCACGAACGCGTCAACCACCCGAAGGTCGTTGCCCGGACGCAAGAACAAGTTTGTCCGCCTCGTGCCCGGCTGGAACGGCTCGGGAAGCCTAATCTCGGTCTCAAGCACACGAATGCTTGTCGTCCCGACCGCGACCACACGGCCTCCTCTCTCCCTAGTTTCGTCGATCGCCGGCCGGAGCGAGTCGTTGATGAAATAACGTTCGTAGTGCATTTCGTGCTCGGACAGGCGCTCGGCCTTCACGGGTTGAAACGTCCCAGGGCCCACCTCAAGGGTCACAAACGCACGACGCACACCTCGCGCGGCCAGCTCGTCCAGAATCTCCTCAGAAAAGTGCAGCCCCGCCGTGGGAGCGGCCACAGATCCTGGTCGCGCCGCAAACACCGTCTGATAGCGCGTCTGATCGTCGTGATAGTCGGTGCCGTGTAACAAACGTTGTTTGACGATATAAGGGGGGAGAGGAATCTCTCCCATCTTCGCAAGCCAAGCGGCAACCCCTTGGGGAGCGTCGACCTCAATCAACGCAAGGCCATCGGTGACGTCGACCACGTCCAGCGTGGACCCGTCACCCAGCGCCAACGGGGTGCCTGCGCTCAAGCGCTTTGAGCTCTTGTACATCGCCGAAAGGCGCACACGACCGCGTACTTGCGTCCATCGATCGGCCGAGTCGTCCCCGAGAACATCGAGCACCAATAGCTCGACACGACCACCCGACGGCTTGGTGCCAAAAACTCGGGCCGGAACCACGCGGGAGTCGTTGAACACCAACAGGTCGTTGGGCTGGAGTTGTTCGAGCAGGGCGCGGAACGGTTGGATACGCCACTCTCCATCAATCGACGCCATCAGAATTCTGGATCCCTCCCGCTGAGTGGATGGAACCTCTGCAATCAACGCCTCAGGGAGGTCGAAATCGTAGCTAGAAATCTCGTTGGTATCGGTCATCGTCACCTCGGCCCGCGCTGTTATCACGAAATTGCTGAGATTTGAAATCGGCAGCGTCCATCCTTGGCCGGAACTCCCCACAGTGCTACATTCGCAGCACCTGTTTTTGCCCACGTTGCCCGCATGACAACCGATGCATCCGATAAAGTCGCGCGTTTGGACCGAATCCGCGTGATTGTGAACGAGGACTTTGAGCGCATCAGCGCGTCTGGCGACCCGTTTGTTGTGCTGAACCTGCCGCGCGACACCGATTGGGAGGAGGCAAGCGCCCGGTACGAGCGCTACGAACGGTTCTATCGCGCCGAAAATTTCCAGCGGCTTGGCGACGTCGATCTGACGCGCAAGGCGCTCGATATCCGGCGTGCAGTGGGCCGAGCCATCGTGGAGGTGCAGGGCGTCCTGGACTCACAGAACGAAGCGTCCGAAGTGCCCTCCGAGTCCAACACCGGCATGTTGAAGCTCGATCCCAACAGCATCGCGCTTGGCGACATCTACTACCGAGACGGGTTGACTTACCTCAAGCTTGGCGACCTCGAGAACGCCCAGGAGTGTTTTCGAACCGGGTGCGACTATGACCCGACGCGTGGAATTTTGCTTGCCTATCTGTCCTACACGACGTTCCGGCGACGCATGAACGAACCCGATGTGGTCGAGGAGCAGCGGCGCAACCTTTACCAAGCGTCGCGGGTTGATGCTCGAAACGCCGACATCTGGGTGTTGGTCGCTCGGATGCACCTCAAGCTCGGTGAAGCCGAGGACGCTGCGACCGCGATCGAGAAAGTCGCGTCATTGGATCCCAAACACCCAAAACTCGAGAAACTGCGCAAGCACGCCACAGACTCCGACAACTCAATTCACTGAGTACTGGACGCCGACCGTGGCAAGTGACCGGTCCGAGCGCGCGTCGTAACCCAGACCCGCTGCGATGTGCCAGCCCAAACCCGAATCCCACGTCAATCCGCCGTTGGCTGCTGCAACGTCGCTCAAGGTCCCCGCAGACCAAATACTCCAGTTTCCCAAGACGACGGTCACTGACGCGATCCCGGAGAGTTCGTGCATGGCTTGGGGTCCGGAAACCAGGTCCGAGACGACGCCCGCATCGGTGAGGTCTTGAAATGTCCGAGCTTCGCCACGGCCAACACCCACTCCCACCCTCAAAATGTCGGCATCAATGCGCAGGGCGCTGAGATGCTCCACATCCTGGCAGTCAAGTGAACAACCCCATGTGGACGACACTCCCACGCGTTTCCATCGCGCGTCCAGCCCTGTGGTTCCCCACGTTTGGGTCGGGTCCGACCGCAGTTTTGTTAGCCACGTCACGGTGAGCGATGGCGTCTGTAATGTTTGTGTGTGAATCGCCTCAATGAACCACAAGGAAGGCTCGCG
Source organism: bacterium (assembly GCA_041390025.1). GTDB lineage: Bacteria > Myxococcota_A > Bradymonadia > Bradymonadales > Bradymonadaceae > JBFFMO01. Next base: position 23,677 of record JAWKQR010000013.1, on the reverse strand, counting down.
GCCATAGACAAACGGAATGCTTCGTGGCGGCAGGGGCTCTCGCTGTGTGAACCCGTAGACCTCGGCGCCGCCGCGCACCCTCAGCGCCAAATCATGGCGAAGACCTTCAAAACGCCCAACAATGGCGCCTGCCATGACGAGCTGCGGCACCACCGTTGCCGTGGCGGACCCGAGGTAGCCATCATTGGTAGGGACCACGCCGAATGTCATAAGGGCATCCACACGCGGCTCCACGTAAGCCCCAGGGCGCCCCAACGTCTTGAGCAGCCGCAGCCCTACTGCACTGCCGTGCACCGAACGCTCACCCTCCGTAAATCCATCGTCTTGCCACGATGAACGGTGGATCAGGTCGGCCTCCAACGTGAGCCCGCCCACGCGCGTGTCGCCCCCAAATCGCAAGAGAGCCCGCCGATCGTCGGGAATGGTACCTGTGCGTGTCATGATCGCCACGTTGGCCGCGTGCAGCGAGCTTCGCAGTGAAAAGCCCAGACGGCTGCGCTGCTCGCGCGCCAGAAACGACCGTGTTTCAAGCGCGCGATTGCCCAAGAGGTCAGCGGGTCCCAGCCGCAGATCTGCCGACAACACGTCCGAAATCTCCGCGGTGCCAACGGCGTGCAGGTGGACCACGTCGTCACCGTATGTCGCTCCAAGTGCAACGACGCGTGTGTTGTCACTGACCCCAAGCAGGTGGCCGCCGTAAAAGTGGGACGGCGCGATGTCCACTCCCACACCGACGTTGGGCGTGACAAACGCTGAGGCGCTCGCGTCCACAAAATCCCCCACACGCACCACTGGCGGAACAAATCCGGGACCACCCGCGCCGGGTGTCTGCACCCACGTGGGCAATTCGTGGACAACCACACCTCGCGCCGCGTCGGCATCGACGCGTTCGGCCGTCACGTCTTCAGCGCTCAGACCGCTCCAGCGGCATCCCTGAGCGATGGAGACCTCTTCGGCGACAAAACCACGCCCAACAACACCGGTCAGCGTCCAACGCTCGTCGACCCAGTCGATACGTGTGACCCGGAGCGTGTTCGACTCTAGGTCGAGATACCTCGCGGACGCTGGACCAATCTGGACACTCTTGGCCTTCCACGTAATCCCGGTGGGCGACTGACACGTCAGACCGCCATCGAAAACACAGGACGTCGTGGACAGTGTCTGGTCGGAAATTTGCGTCGCGAGGTCTTGGGCGTTGACGGGGAGGGGCCCAACGACGGCGCGCAGATCGTCACAGGTCGGCGGTTGGGCCATCGCCTGCGCTCCCATCAGGGAAATCACGATTGCAACAGTTAGACGCATAAAAAATGGGCGCTCAAGAGGCGCCCATCATGCAGAAAGAGGGAGAAAAGGTCGAGCACTACTCGTCGAGCGCTCGTGGAGTATCGTCGCTCTTTTTGTCGCTGGTGTCGTCCGACTTGACCGTCTCGGCACCGAACTCGATGTAGACATACTTGTCCGTCGTGTTGACCTGCGGCCGTTCGGAGTTCTTCAAGGAGATTGTGACGACAACATCTTTGCCTTTCTTCTTCGACTCGATGCGCGTGACGTTTCGGTTAAAGAATGACGTGTCGATGAAACGCGAGAAATTGCGTGCAGACAACTTCGTGTTTGCAAACGTCAACACCACGGCGTTGCCCTCGGTGGTCATGTCGTAGTTGGCTTCCCGCGCGGTCTGAACAAACACCCGTGTGGACTGATCGCGAGGTTGGAACCCGATCCACAACAACTCGTTGGCACCGCTCTGGCCTTTGATTGCGGCCTTTTCGAGGTGTTTGACGGAGTCCCGCGTACCCGGAATGACGCCGCGATACATCTGCTCAGGCGTCAGGTCCGTCGGGAGAGGTTGGTTGTTTGCCGGAGATCCCCCGTACATTTGGGTCACACCGCTGTACACGGGCTCGTCTTTCTTCTCGCCATCGGCGGTCGGCGTCGCGGCAGGATCCGCGGCCGGCGCGGCCGACTTCTGTGGCACCGGTGCCCCCGGGTAGTTGATCTGCGCTTGCGTTCCGTATGTAGCCTCGGCTTGGTCACCGTACGAGCGAATCGTTTGGGCTGAGGCCACGCTGGACCAAAAAATGACACTGGCCAAAGCCACAAGCAATCGGTGCGTCTTCATGAATTTCCTTGAGGGAACGCAAGTCAACTGAGATGGGTCGTTGCGCGAAGGATAACACTCAATTCGCGAAAGCGGCAAGTTTTCCCGGCGGTGTGTCGATTGACACCGCATTCGGCGCATTGGTAGCGTCCCGCCCCAATGACTTCGCCACGATGGCCCTGAACCTAGGAGAAAACATGGCAGACATCTCAGTTCATCGTACGCACGACCTCCCACTTGAGGACGCGCGTGGAAAGATCGACCAAATCGTGACCGACATCCAATCCGAATTCGGAAACCTTGTGTCCTCGGTGACGTGGAATGCCGACAAGACGGTTGCAGACGTGTCTGGAAAGGCCTTCACGGGCAAGTTTCACCTTGCCGAAGGCAAAGTCGGCATCGACGTGGATTTGAAGCTTTTTGCAAAACCCTTGAAGTCCAAAGTGAAAGAGAAGATTGAAGAACGAATGACACGTTACTTTGGCTAATTGAATTACGATTGAGGCGAACCATGAACACTCTCACGACGCTCCGCACGCTAGTGCTGGTGGCAGCATTGGCGGCACCTGCCGCGGCATCTGCGAAAATCTCGAAAGAGCTTCGCGCGGAGCTCGACGGTTACGTTGAACCGCTGAAAGGTGACTCGGACCCCGTGGCGCGACAGGCGGTCTTCTTGACCCGAGCTCTGCTGGAGGGCAAGGCGGCGTCGAAGGACTTCGAATCGGCAACCAAAGATGAAGACAAGCGTGTGCGCATGGCCGCGGGCGTCGCGTGGTACCTTACCGGCGACAAGAAAGCGTCCGACTTTTTGCGTGCCGAACTTGCGAGTGATGCCAGCCTCATCGACACCCTGTACGAGCTGATTGCTGTGCTTCCCGACAAGACCGAAGCCAAGCTCCTCGGCGATGTTTGGGCTTCGGCGACCCCTGACGTCAAGAGCACGTTGGCGCGCTACATGGTCACGCAGACCGGCCCGGCGTTTGATCTTTTGGCTCAAACGCTGAACGGAAAGAGCGCGGACGACCGAAAGATCGTCATGCAAGCCATGGTGTTTGCGGCCCAACCCGCCGTGGTTGCACCGCTTGAGAAGCTCCTGAAGTCAAAAGACGCTGGCGTTCGGCTCGATGTCGCGCGTGCGTTTGTCGCGTTGAGCAAGAATAACCGTTTGGAGTCTGACGCGCGGCGCGTGCTCGGAAGTTTGCTCAAGGACAAGGATGCAGCGCTTCAGGCCGTCGCGGCGGAACGCATGTTGGAGCTGCGCGACCCCGCAGCTGTGGACGTCGCGTTCAATCTGGCAAAGAGCGCCAAAGAGGCGTCGCAGCGCACTGAATGGTTTGAGCGTTTGCTGGCCAGCCAACAACGCGTGGCGTTCGCGTCCGTCAAACCCTACTTGGCAGCCGAAGACGCCACGGAAAAGCTCCTGGCCTACAAACTCGCCGCAACAACCAAGGACGACGAGTTCTTGGCACAGCTGCTAAAAATGGAGCAGAGCACGGAGTTCGACCAACGCATGCTCGCGATCGAGGCGCTGGGTTACACGGGCTCTGAATAAAGCAGCGCCGGTCTTGTCCAAGACGTTGTTTGAGGGTCGTACGGATGTGCGGCTCGCATCGGCAAAGGGTTTGGAGAAGCTCGGCGGTTCGGATGCACTGCCTGCGCTTGAGCGCGCACTTAAGGGTGAGCAAGACGCGGCCGTGAAACTGTCAGTCATCGACGCGTTGGGTGCCACAAAGTCGCCCAAAGCCTTGCAGGCCCTGCGGTTCATGGTCACGAACAATGACCTTGAGATCAAGCGTCACACGCTGCAAGCCATTCGTCACATCGGGCTCGCTGAGGGTGCACAGGCGCTCGATGTTCTGTTTCGCGACCGAAACGCACAGATTCAGTGGCTTGCGTTCCTCACGGCGATGGAAATCAAGCCCGACGTGGGCTTGAAGAACATCAAGACCGCGTTGCGCAACCCGCCAGACACCTACATGGAAGACATTCAATCCATTCGCGGCGCAAACGCACAACGTCAAGTGTTTGAGTACTTACTGACTCAGACCACCGGGTCGACCCAGTCCGATGCCATTCGGTATGCACTGACTCAAGGAGGGTTCGACGACACACTACGGAAACTCGCGCTGGACGCAAACGTGTCCACCGGCGACCGTCGCGCCATCTTCTTGGCCTTCGCGGACGGCGGGAATGCAGCCGACAGGGCGGTGTTGGAGCGCGCTGTTCGTGCGACCGACAGCAAAGCCCTCGCGCAGCTCGCCGCGTGGCTGCTTGTTCGCAACCCTAGCGCCGACTTGGAACCGTCATTTCGCGGGTATCTGGGTCAAAAGGATGTGGCCATCAAAGCGCTCGCACTCTACGGGATCGCTGCGGCCAATCGGTAGAAGGAGCCGACTAGAAGTTGGCTTGGAACGAGGCCGCGGCCCCATCTGCAGTCGGTGACACACCAAATCGCATGTTGGAAGCCGCGGCTTCTTCGTCTGCGCCGCTGTATGCTTTGTAGAGCAAGTAGCCTCCGACCAGCGCGGCCGCTCCACCTACCGAAAATCCAACCAACTGCAGGGTCTTCGCGGTGCTTCCCTGGCTCTTGAGGTCATCGGCCTCGGCTGCCGTTGCGGCGTCCTTGAGCGCTGCGTTGGAACCCTCACACACGTTGCCTTCTCGGGCGCACAACGCATCAAAGTCATCGTCGACGCGACCCACTTCAAGTGTCTCGTACACCCCGAATCCAATCGCAGCCAACCCAACACCGACCACCGCCCAACCGATTGCAGGTGACATTCGCTCGCCCGAATCCGAAACAGGGCTTGCGGAGTCCAAATCGAACGAAAGCGTCTCCATCGCGTTGTGCCGCAAGATCACCGTCTGGCTCTCTTCTTTGCCGTCGTCGGATCGCACCATCACAACGTGTTCCCCCAACGGCAGGTTCTCAAGCGTTGTTGGGGCAACCCCCATCTTCTCACCGTTGATGAACAGTTCTGCGGACTTCACGCCCGAGAGCGTCACCTCCAACTTTCCAACCGGACCAAAAATAAAGTTCTCCACGATCGCGGGGATCGCTTCTCGAACCTCGTCGTTGGTGCCTTTGACCGTCTGGTCGTTGACCTCGCGAATGAAGTCTCCCTCACCGAAGTCGAAGTTTCGAATGGTAAAGAGAAATACATCATCGGAGCGCTGGACCGACCCAAAGATAATCTGGTCGGCATCCACCAGGTCTCGCAGGCCCGAGAGGCAGTCCACGGTTGGGGATTCGCAACCGGCCGTCAGCGCGAGGTCCTGAATCGTCAACTCACCGCCAGGTTTGACGTAAGTCTCGTCGTTCTCTTCGACAGCTCGGCTCAGCTCCTTGTCGAAGGTTGCCATGATGTCGTCAGGCACGTTGAAACGGTCAAACTTGAGAATGACGACACTGGCGCCTGACTTTTGGGCGAAGGCAACCCCGCCAAACAGGGTGAACATGGCGAACCATGCAATGGTCACGAGAACGCGAGAAGTCATCCGGGCTCCTTGTAGCTAGTGCCTCCATTATTGGCGCAGTTGCGATTGTGGGCAAGTGACTTGCGTTTTTCCGACGTTCAGGCAAAGAAACCTGCCGTACGGAGGTTGGCATGTTGGCATTAGAAGCGGTTGAGAAGTCCTTTGGAGCGAGATCCATGCTCCGACAGGTCACGTGGCAGATCCCCCGGAACGCACGCATTGGCTTGGTAGGGCCAAACGGCGCAGGAAAGACGACGTTTCTGCGCGTCCTTGTTGGCCTAGAGGAGATCGACCGCGGCCGTGTCATCCGGCCCAAGGATGTCCAAGTGGGCTTCTTGCCACAGGAGATCGCCTTGAGCGAACGGCACGGAACGCTCCTCGAGACGGTCTTGAAAGGACGCGAAGATCTCTTAGAGCTTGAGGCAGAACTTGAACGCCTTGAGTCCAACTTGGGCGCGGACGCAAAGTCGCGTGACGTCTACGGTGACCTGCAGGAGCGATTTCGCCACGAGGGCGGATACGAGTTTCGCAGTCGCGCACGAGAGATTGCGGCGGGCATCGGATTCAAAGAGGCCGACTTCGACCGACCCATCGTCGAGTTTTCGGGGGGATGGCAGATGCGCGCGCTGCTCGCCCGATTGTTGTTTCGCAAGCCGAATCTGCTGTTGCTCGATGAGCCCACCAATCATCTTGACATGGCGAGCATCGAATGGCTGGAGCGATTCCTAGGGCGGTACGAGGGAACCGTTATCATCGTCAGCCACGACCGTTTCTTTCTGAACCGGATGGTCGACCAAATCGTCGAGCTCAATGCCGGCGTGTTGACCGTTTATCAAGGCAACTACGACCGGTACCAAGTTGTGCGCGCCGAGGAGCGCGAGCGCCAGCGCGCCGCGGCGCTTCGACAAGGAAAGGAAATCGAGCGGGTTGAGGCGTTCATCGACCGGTTTCGCTCGAAGGCCACCAAGGCGGCACAAGTCCAATCTCGGGTAAAACAGCTTGAGAAACTCGAACGTATCGAGGGACCTACAAGTGAGGCGGGCCGGGTCCAGTTCCGGTTCCCGCAGCCGCCGCGGCTTGGCAAAGTGGTTGCGGATGGCCGCAACCTCAAAAAGCACTACGGTGACAAGCGTGTTTACGACGGCCTTAACTTCACGGTCCACCGTGGCGAAAAACTCGCCCTTGTGGGTCCCAATGGGGCAGGAAAGACGACGCTGTTGAGGATGCTCGCAGGGGTCGAATCCCCGGACGCCGGAACGGTGGAGTGGGGCAACAAGGTGGATGTGGCGTATTTCGCACAGCACGCCCTCGAAGCGCTCAACCCCGCGCACACACGGTGCTTGAAGAGGTTCAATCGGTCGCGACGGCGGAGTCATCAGGCATGGTCCGTGACATCCTCGGCGCGTTCATGTTCTCGGGCGATGACGTGCTCAAGCGTGTCTCGGTGCTCTCGGGCGGCGAAAAGAGTCGGGTCGCCATGTGTAAACTGTTGATGAACCCGGCCGGTTTGCTCCTGCTTGATGAGCCCACGAATCACCTCGACATTTCGACCCGCGAAGTGCTCGAAGCGGCCATGCAAGACTTTGAAGGCGCCATCGTCTTGGTGTCTCACGACCGTTATTTCATCAACGAAGTGGCCACCCATGTGGTGCATATCGAAGCAGGGGAGGCTACAACCTACGCTGGAAACTACGACGAGTACCTTCATCAGATGGCGCTGGCGAGCGGACCCGTTGTGAAACGGAGGAAGCTCCCGAGCTCAACATGTCCTCAAAACGAGACGTGCGGCGGTTGCTCGCCGAACTCCGGCAGCGAAAACAAGCTGAGTTGGGGGCATCCAAACGCCTGTTTGGGCAGATCGAATCTGAGATCGCTACTTTGGAAGCGCGCAACGCCACGATTCGAGAGCTCACGACCCAGCCAGAAGTTTACAGCGATGGCGCGAAGATGAGGGAGTTAACTGCCGAGCTGCGCCAGAATGATGAGAGGCTTGAGGAAGGGCGTTGATGCGTTGGGAAGACGTGGGAGGGGAGATTGAAGCGATCGAGGCGAAATACCGCGAAGAGGAGGCGTCACTGCGCGACTGATTACTTTGTCGCGACTTTGTGTTCGCTGTCCACGGGTCGACGGGCAAAATACTCCCGTACCGCCTCGCTCGCCGCAAACGGCCCCTTGATGCGCCAAGTTGGAGTGTTGCAAACCAAGCCGGACACAGCGATTTGTTCGTCACCGCGAGTGGCAAATCCAACGAACCAGGTAAATCCCAAGTAGGGGTTGTAGTTGCTGAGCGTTCCCGTCTTGCCAGACACCACGACATCCTTGGGGAAAGCGCTTCGTTGGCCGAAGTATCGGCGCGCGGTGCCTGCCGTTGTCGTTTGCACCATCAACTCCCCAAGCTTTTGAGCCGTCTCGGGGTTCATGACCCTCTTAAAAACGCGCGGCTCGAAGCTCGTCAGCACGGTGCCGTCCACGGCTTCGTACTTCTCGACGATGCTCGGTTGCATCATGACGCCGTCGTTCGCCAGCGCTGCGCCGATCATCGCTCCGTGAAGGGGGCTGAGGTACGTGTGGTAGAAGCCCGCCGCCGAGCGCGCGCTCGATGGGGTCATCCACAAACTCAGCAGTACTGACTCTACCGGAAACTCAAATGGGATCTCGGTGTTGTATCCAAAACGCTCTGCCCAGACTTCGAGGTCCTGCTTTAAGGAGTTTGTAGGTCAACTTCGCCATGATCGAGTTGATCGACCACGCCAAGGCCCCTCCAAGGGTCGCGCATTTGGTGTCGCGTCGTTTGTCGCTCTTTGATGTTCTGCGGCGTGAGGCTGCTCCTGCCGCCGTGGTAACAGGTCTGAGCGGCGGGGTCGACGCCTGCAGTCTCGATCAGTGCAGCTGCGGTGATGACCTTAAACACGGATGCGCTCGGCGCGAGTGACTTCTGCGCGATGTCTTTGACCGCGGGCTTGCCCTCCGTGTGGCTGACAAAGGCCCGGACCCGACCTGTCTTTGGCTCGATGAGCACAACGCCAGAATGGGGCACATTGTAGTTGTCGAGCATCGACTCCAACGCTGCCTGTACGTCCGGGTCCACCGTGAACGTTACCTTGCTCCCATCTGCCAAGGTCTGCACCAAGTGGTCGCCAACACGCTCTGCCTTCTTGAGATCAAGCCCAAGACGCTTCCAATCCTTGTTTCCAGTTGGAATGGTGACTGGCTCGAAGGCGAGCGCAGCTTGCGCCACGGCCTGAGCACGTGCGGAGGCCGACTTCGCAGCAACACCCGTCTGTTCGGCCGTTTGACTCGCTTGAGTGTGGGCGTTGGCGACAGCCTGTGTTGGGGTTTGGGAGAAGGCGGGCGCGCCAAGTGACAGCGCCAAGCCAACAACTAGAAGTCGAGCGGTCCGAAATTTCATGACAATCACCGTGTGTATCCTACATCAGTTGTAACGGGGTGAGGATCGGCTGTCAAAAAAATGAAAAAATGAAACGGCAAAGAAACAAAGGCCCCGAATCCGGGGCCATGGCGGAGGAGGGAATTGAACCCTCGACCTTAGGGTTATGAATCCTACGCTCTAACCAACTGAGCTACCCCGCCGAAAGGACAAGGAAGCTAGATCGGAACGGCCCGTTTGTACAGTGAAAAAGCAATGGATTGACATTGCACACCGTGAGGGATGCGAAGTACGCTATGCTTCTAATTAAAAGGAGCAAACTGAACATGAGTGTCGACGCGCAGAAGATACGCGACGAGATTCGCCGGATGCATGAGATGTTGGAAGGCCTCACCCATTATGAGTTGTTGGGTGTGGAACAGGACGCTTCAACCGATGTAATCACGACGACATTTCGTCAATTGGCCAAGAAGTGGCACGTCGATCGCTTTAGTCAAGCTGGATTGAGCGTTGAGGAGCGGGAGATGGTGCAAGACATCTTCTCAGCCCTCAACGATGCGCACCGTACGCTTACCGACCCTCAACGCCGCGCAGATTATGACTATGAGCATGACGACAGCCCAAGTGTTGCCGATATTTTGACCGCCGAGAATGAGTTTCTACGCGGCAAAAACATGTTGAAAACGGGCAGATATAAGGGTGCCCATGAGTTGTTCAAGTCGGCTTCCGAATCCAACCCGGATGAACGTGAATACAAAGGTTATTACCTGTACACCGAGTATCTACAGATTCCCAAGGACGAGAATGGCCGGGTTACCAACAAGGCACGATCAACCGCCATCCTCAAGGAGTTTGAGGATATCCATACAGCGATGGGTGATAAGGAGTGGTTGTTGTTGTTTATGGGCCAGGTCGAGCTTGGGCTTGGGAACGAGCGCAAAGCCATCGGGTGTTTCCGGGAGGTTCTGTACATGAATCCTCACAACCACGAGGCCAAACGTCAGATTCGGTTGTTGGAGATGCGCAAGAACAACACAAAGAATGAAGGATTTTTCTCAAAACTCTTCAAACGGAAGTGAGATGAGGCGGTTTGATACGACCGCCTCTCTTTCACACCTTTTACGTCTGATAATGTGTATTATGTCAACTCAACTCTAAGACACAAAAAAGGCCCCCGATTGGGAGCCCTCTCTTTTTGAGTGGGTTTAAACTAAAAGCCCGAATACATCTCGAGGCGGTCACCCAACACAATCGCTCGGCTCGAGTCGGTAATCACAGCCAATGAGTAGTTCTTCCGGACATCAAGTACCAGAACTTGTCCCACACGTTGCCAAGGAATTTTCTCATCCTCGGTCTCGCCCTGGATTCCCTCAAAGCGCTGATAAACAAACATGCGGTTACCCACACGAAGCCCATCGTCTGCACCCTTGTTTACAAACACATAATGGTGTTCACCAAACTGCGAGATGGGTTGGATGCTATCCACGATCTTGGCGACCATATCCTTGTCGGATTGAACCGGCTGGACGTTTCGCAGCTGTCGCTCATATGGAATGAGGTAATCCCCGCGTTCAATCTCTTGCCAGGCTTGCACGACTTCCGCCGTGTCATGATATTTCTCGCTGACTTCCGTAATCCGTAGCGTTCCCACCACAAAATACTTACGGCCCTCGACCTCGCCGTCTTCGTCCTCAAGCGTTCCCACTTCACGAATGATGGCAAACACATCGCCGACTTGTGGTTTTGGCGCTTGTTTTGACACCCCACGTTCTGACTCGTCGATGTTCTCCTTCTCCTCATCGGTGTACGCATCGTCTCCAAATCCCACCCAGGCTTTGTCCAAAGGCGACAACATGCGGGCTGGTTTTGGCGATGCGATGATTCGACCGGCGTACTCCACACGTTCTTTCGAGACAAACCCAGCGACCGGAAGGTTCAAACTTCCAGCCCTCTGTTGTGCAACCACCACGGGTGTCGTGTTGGGTTCGGCCTCTTGAGCATTCGGCGACTTCAAATACAGAATGTCGCCGGGATAGATCCAGTGTGGATTGGTCACGTGGGCATTGTAACCCCACATCCGCGGCCACATGTAGTTGTCCCCGTAGTAAGCACCGGAGAGGTCCCACATGGTGTCGCCACGATTGACGACCACATAATCGGGCGCGGCTCGGCCCGTACGATGCACGGTTTGAGCAACCGCAGGTGCCGCCGCAGCCACAGTCATTCCAAACGCGACGGCTGCCATAGCGACCGAACGACCGAAGGATTTTGTCTTCACATGTTTCATCAGGTCTCCTGCGGAGAACGGTCACCGACCGTCATCACATCTCGTTCAATTTTTGCAGGCCGAGTTGTCCGGCGTTCGATGAAGGGTACTGGGACGTGAGCTGCTCAAGGGTCTTCTTCGCTTGAGCCGTGTTGCAAAGGCGTTCCTGGGCGAGCTGACATTTTTAGCAGCGCGTCAGGCACCTTGTTTCCGTCCGGCTGTTCGCTCAACACGCGCTCAAAGTAGGCAATGGATTTATCAAACCGCCTCAAGCCGAACTCGCATTCACCCAACCAATACAGTGCGTTGTCCACGTAATCTGCACGCGGTTTTGATGCGAGGAAATCGTTGAAGCCATTCAGCGCTTCGTCGTAGTTTCCGGCGCGATAAGCCGTCAACGAGTCCTTGTAGATGCCCAGAGCGTCTTTGCGCGTTGATTTTTCTGCCGCAGTTGTTGGTTGCTCGAGTTCTTGCGCGGACACGCTTGAACCTGTGGTGTTCAGCTTTTCGGCTGTGACCGGCTCTTGGGCGACACGTTTTGTGCTGCCCTGCTCTGTTTGCGATGACGGCGTGCGACGGGGTTGATCGCCCACAAAGGCGGCGTATTCCTTGTCGGTGATGACGACTTCGGCTTCGTTGGTCCGCACGGTTTGCGTTGGCGTCACGTCCTGCGCTGCGGGCGCGTCGTAAGTTACGTCGTCTTGGTAGGGATCGCTGGCGTACATCGGAATTCGCGTCACGGTGCGGCGGTTCTGCGGTGCAGCTTCGGCGCGATAGTTCCCACCGTCGTAGTAAGTCTCGGAGGTAGGTTGCGGGGCTTGCGCCACGCCCTGTTCAAACGTGCCCCGCATCACACCCTTGCGTTGAAGGGCCAAGCGATTGGCTTCCACACGATCTTGGAGGAGAAAAATCTGGTCCTCAAGTTCCTCGATGCGCACCGTCATGCGCCCGTTGGCGCGTTCGGATTCCTCAAGACGCGCTTGAAGGCCTGTAATTTGTGCGTCACGGGCGGTCGCCGCTTCGGTCGAGGCGCAGCCAGAAAACAGTGTTGCGAGCGCAATGCAAGCCGCGGGCGCAACCCAAAACTGCTTTGGGTTATGATTCATCCTGAGTGACTCCCGTCGCATCCAACAAAGTCGTGGTCTTCATGAGTGGATTAGCCGCGATGCTAACACGGGCTTAGGGGGTGTCAAGAAACCTTGTTGATGCCGATGGGCTCATTATCCCACGGGTTTCCGGCTGTTCCTTGACCCAAAGTGGCCCCCGAGTATACTCAGCCAAAAGTACCGAACACTAAGTAAGGTCGTTAAGTCCACACTTGGACGTCGTGTTGGGTGTGTGAATCAATAATCATTGAGGAGACAAGATGTTGAATGCTCGACGCCTCGTCGGGTTTGTAGCCACCGCACTGCTAGCGACATCGCTGGTTGCGTGTGGCGATGACTCGGTTTCGGGGAACACAGATAACAATCGACCCGGAGTGGACACACCTGTCCCCGCCGGATCCAAACTCCAACACACCGGAGACTGTGTCGGGGACATCAATTGTCCTATCGACGTGACGTTCAACTCCTCGTACCCGTTGAAGGTCAAACTCGTTGATGGAAACAACAACCCCATCACGGGCGCGCGAGTGCAGTTCGACCTGAACGCTGGTGACGCGACGGGAACCACCCTCAACGCAAACCAGACACAGACCGACGGTGAAGGGTTTGCCGAAGTGTCGGTCGGCGCGGCGGCCACACAAGGCGTCGCTGAAGTCGTCGTCAAGACGCCCTCTGGACGCCAACGTAAGCCCCATCAAGTTCGTCGTCGGCGTCTCGCCCAAGGATTCGGCGAGCTACCGTGTGACATTCACGCATGCAGGCAGTTCACAACTGAAGAACATCAACGTGTTCCTCTACAAGAGCGACGTCACATGCGCAATGATTCGCGAAGACCTCGCCCGTGAGCGCGACGACGATCCCAACACCAACCCAACACTCACCGCGGAGTCGACAAACTTGGGCATCGCGAACATCGACGGCACCCTCCCGTTGGTCGTGTTCCCGGCCTGGCGAATAACCAAGCGTATACCGTGTCCGCGAAGGCATTGTCCCGTGCCAACAACGAAGTTGAGTCGGCGTTTGGCTGTCAGGACAACAACCCACCCATCACCAACGGCAACAGCGTTGACGTGACGGTCAACCTTATCGACAACCTGCCTCGCATCGCTGGTTCGTATGACGTGACCAACACCTTCAGCATCACCGACGCCATCTGCAACCCCGACGGCCAAGGTGGTTATGACGGTGTCTTGCCCGGGGGTGTTTGCCTCGCCATCGACCTCATCGGTCGCCTTGCCACTGACCCAGCGAGCTTCCTGGTGGGTGAAGGAAACGGGGACACCGGACTCATCGGACTCATCGTTGACTTCCTGCCAGACAACGGACTCTTGGGCGACCTGAAGAACGCCATCAACTCGTTCCTCAACAATGGCTTCATCGCTGGCCTCGGCCGCGACGCGCTGAACTCGTTCTTCGACGATTGGATCAACAACAACGCGCCAAGCTGGGCCAAGAGCGCCGTCGACATCACGGGCGACATTTACAAGTCACTGAAGGAATTAAGGTTTCCGGCGTGATGCGCATCTCGACCGAACCGCAAAGCCTCGTTTGACGCGAACACGAACGAAGTGATTGGCATCTTGGCGGCCGACGCCATGGGGACCAAGCCCGGCAAGCAGGTGTGGGAAGAAATCACCGTATTCTGGACCGGGGCATGCTCCCAACGCTCCAGCGGCTTGCCGTGAGCGCACGTTCAGCGCGGGCGACTTGGTGCCACGTCGAGCGTCATCGAGGGCTACTTCACAGGAAGCATCGTACCGCTCAACGATCCGGAGAACCCAGGCTACGGCTTGAACATCGATGAGCACACGCTTACGCTGAACTACGGCGTGCTCATTTTGGGCATCATCGAGCAAGTTGTCCTGCCGAGCATCTTTGGTCAGAACGTCACCAGCATCGAGAGTGCACTTGACCAGCTTCTTATCCTTGCCGTTGGTGGCAATGACGGTTGCGACAGCCTCGGTCAGTTCATTGCGGATTCCGTCGGCGGCGGCGACACCGTCAAAAACATTGGTAAGAATCTGTGCACCAACTTGCTCGAGTCGGCTTCGGACGGCATCCGAGAGTTCCTCACTGAGAACCTGACGATTGGTGGTGAGGACAACTTCTTGATCAGCACACCCGACGGCAAAACCATGCCGTATCTACGAGCCTTCGGTTTACAGCGGTGAGTGGACGGGCAGAAGCCTCCCCTACATCGAAGACCTCGGCAAGGCTGAGGATGCAGTGTGAATGGGACGTGAAGATCAAGGTTTCGGCATCGAAATCATCAACACCGAAGGCACCTTCAGCGGAAAGCGTGCTTCGTTCTAGTTGCCTCACCGGGCGACGCAAACCCCGCCAATCGCGGGGTTTTTTCGTTCCTTGGGGCGTGTCGCTGAAACTTCTGTGCCTACCTTCGCATCTGAGAAGCGAGGTGAGCGATGGAAACGGAAGAAGAGTTCGAGCCTTATCCTGACATCAGTGATTTTCACGGCAACAAGCGTGAGCTTATCAAGCGCGGCGTCGAGCGCGGAAAGCTGACATGGGAGGAACTTCAGGCTGTTCTGCCGCCCGAACACATTTCGGACACCGAGCTTGAGGTGCTGTTGTTTACCCTTCGGAGTCTGAAGATCGACCTGATTGGGTTCCCAACGTAGAGCGCATGTCGTCGGCACTATGGCCAAAACACTCGAATACCTCCCCCAACAGATAGAGCGACCCGTAGACCACGATGAGTTTGTCGCCGGCGGCGGCACGGGCAGCCTCAAGCATCAGGGACGCCGTTCCTGTTCCCCGCAGTCTCGGTATCACGCCTTGCAGAGCCTCGCGGCTCGCCCCGCGCTCGGTGCGCAATTTGACCCCGTAGGTTGGCACGTCGGGCGGGATATCCGCGAACAAGCCTGACAAATCCTTGTCTTTGGCTGCTGACACCACAAACGCCCCCACCTCTTCGCGCGCTAACGCTGCGTGAAGGTTTCTGGCTCCAGCGGGGTTGTGCGCAGCATCCACCAGCCACGGTCCCTCAAGGCCCGGCGTGGCAACGGCCAGACGTTGCATTCGCCCGGGCCAAACCGTTTGCGCGATCCCGGCCTGCGCCGACTGCGCGCGAAACTTATCCCCAAGGAACGCGCGTGCCGCCTCGACGGCCGTGCCCTGATGGCGGCGCCGAAGAGTGCTGTTGTCGACCGGAAAGTCGCGTCCGGCGACAACGGCGTGCGGTGCCGCCTCAACGAGAACATCAAGCGCGTCCTGATGGTCCTGCGGGCCGATAATCGATGCGACGCCGGGGCGAAAGAGGGCCGCCTTTTCGGCAGCAATCTTTGCGACGGTATCACCCAAGTAAACCTGGTGGTCGAGGTCAATGGTGGTCACGATGGTCACCGCGGGCTCGATGGCGTTCACAGCGTCGAGGCGCCCTCCAAGACCCACCTCATACACAGCAACGTCTACGTCGGCCTCGTTGAAGATGTGCGCGGCCATGAGGGTTGTGAGTTCAAAGAACGTGAGGACAACCTCACCGTCGGGCTGCGCGTACCGATTCATGACATCGCCACCGACCCGCATCACGGTGGCGCGGTCGACGGGGGCGCCATCGATCCTGAAACGCTCACGCAGTTCAAGCAGATGCGGGCTCGAAGAGAAACCCACACGCAAGCCATGCGCCTGCAATATGTTGGAGAGCAGCGCGGCTGTGGTGCCCTTCCCGTTTGTGCCGCCGACGACAATCGCGGGCGCGCTCAACTCCGGGTGCCCATCACGCGTAAGGGCCCGACGGATGTTGTCGAGCCCTAACTTGATGGCAAAGAGATTTTGGTCAAACAGCCGAGCGGAAAAGGCGTTCCAGAACGCCGTCTGGTCAGGCGTTTCGGTACTCAAAGTGGTCCGCGAGCTCTAGGTAACGAATGTAACGCTCCATCGCGGGTTCGTCGACGACGGCCATCAACCCGCGCTTATCGAGGCTGATAATGTCGTCGCGAACAAGCTCGGCGAGCAGTTTTTTCATCTCACCAAACTCAATGCCCAGGACATCTGGGAGGTTGTCTGGAATCGGCGTGGGTTTGCCTGCCGCGCGTATCCACTCGGCGCGGAGCTGGTGCAACATCCGCGCTTTTGTTTTGCGCAGCGCGAAGTTGGAGATTCGAAACTGCGCTTCCGTGAGCCGTTTCGCCATCTTCTTCATCATTCGAATCGAGATATCCGCGTTGCTGCGCAGCATGTTCTCGAACTGCGCCGCGTCGATTTGAATGACGGTGGCCTCGTGCGTCACCGTCGCGGTCGTCGGACGGGCCTGCTCACTCAGGAGCGCAATCTCTCCGCAGAAATCGCCAGCGGTGAGTTCTTCGATGACGATCTCGGTGTCGTGGACCCGCTTTGTCATCCGCACACGTCCCGACTTGATCACGTACATCTTGTTGCCGGTCTCTCCTTCCCTAAAGAGGATGGTACCGGCTGGACATTGCGTGACGCCCTTTTCTTCCTTCGCTTTCGTCGCCAAGTCGAACCTCGCTATGGACCCTAAAAGATGCCTTCGGCCTCAAGGCTGCGAATCAATTCAAGTGTGTTTGAATATGATGAGCCGGAAGTGTGACACAAAAGCCCATCCAGATGGAATCGAAGAAATGTCAGATCGTTGAGATCGTCCACGTCGTACCAAAATGGGAGCACGGCGCATTCTAAACCCGAATCTCGACATCGCGCCAGCGTTTCCGCGAAGACACGCGGCGTACTCCACGTGATTTCTCGGAAAGGCTCATGGTGTGGGGCGTTGAGGCCAATCAGCACATAGCCGCCATCAAATGACGGGCCGACCACAACATCGCTGGACTCAAGGCTGGCCACCGCATCGGCTATCCATTGTGAGGGCAAGGTTGGGCTATCCGTGCCGACAAAAAGGATCGGGCCACCCATTTCGAGCCGATCTTGCAGCAACGAGAACATCCGTTGGCCGAGGTCCCCTTCAGGCTGCGCCACAAAGTCAAACCCAGCTTGGCGGGCGCAATCGAACCCTACGTGGTCTTTGTCCCCTGCCCATGCCAACACGCCACGCACGTCCAGCGAGCCTATCATCGCGACGGTGTCTGCGATGAATGCCTGGTGGGCGCGTGCCGCGGCCTCATACCCAATCGTGGCCGCCAACCGCGTCTTCACGGTGCCGGGAATCGGCGATTTCGCAAAGACCACGACCTGCGTCATTCTTCGTCCACGTACTGCGCGAAGATTGTGTAGAGAATCTTGTAACCCGCGAGGAAGGTGCCTTTGACGGTCCCCGTGATCTTGGAAACCCCGACCCGCTTTCGATAACTCACGGGAACTTCAACGGCTGGAACTCCCTTACGGGCGGCCTTAACCTGCATCTCGACGGTCCAGCCAAAATCCCTGTCCCTCATGCCGATTTGGCACAACGCGCTCCACTTGATGGCACGAAATGGGCCGAGATCGGTGAAGTAGTAGTCGTAGAGGAATTCCACCAGAGTGCACGCGAGTTTGTTGCCCACAACGGCTTGCGGCATCAACGCACCCCGTTGACGCGATCCGATGGTTCGGCTGCCGATCACGAGTTCGGCATCACCCACCAAGATGGGCTCGACCACACGGGGAAGTTCGTTGGGATGGTCCGAGAAGTCGGCGTCCATGAACACGACAATCTCGGGCGGGTCCTTCGCCAGCTCATTCAACCCAGCCAGACACGCTTGACCGTATCCGCGTTGGTCCTCACGCACGACAACGGCGCCCATCTCACGGGCTACCGCTGCGGTACGATCGGTGCTGCCGTTGTCGACCACAACCACACGCCGAACCCATCCGGTAGGGATGGCTGCGAGGACAAGCGGCAAGCTGGACTCCTCGTTGAGCGCCGGGATCACGACGTCGATCGTCACAGCAGGTGGTCGTTTTAGGTGGGTGCGGTCAGGCCACCAAACCCCACCGTTTGCCGCGCCCACTCGGCCTTCTGCTCGCCTCGACATCCTTGCACCTTTTCGCTAGCGTCGCGCGGCATACTAGCCATGCGCACCGCGCGACACAAGGCGAGGAGCCCGATGGAAGACCCCCGTTCAAAAAGCTATGCCGAGGCTGGAGTGGACCTTGGCGCGGCCGACGCAGCCGTCGACCACTACAAGTCACTGGTCAAGACCACGCGCATCCCCGGCGTGCTGTCCGATGTGGGGGGCTTTGGTGGGCTTTTTTCGCTCAAGGACGCGGGCGTGTCGTTGCAGGATCCTGTGTTGGTGTCGGGAACTGACGGCGTGGGAACCAAGCTCAAGCTCGCGTTTGAGCTCGACCGCCACGACACCATCGGAATTGACTGTGTGGCCATGTGTGTCAATGACATCGCCGTGACCGGCGCGCGCCCGTTGTTTTTTCTCGACTACCTGGCGACCGGCAAGCTCGACCCGTCACAAGCCGCAGATATCGTTGGTGGAATCGCCCGAGCCTGCGCCGAAGTGGGTTGCGCACTTATCGGCGGTGAAACGGCCGAAATGCCGGGATTCTTCGCCCCGAAGGAGTATGACGTCGCAGGGTTTTGTGTTGGCATCGTGGATCGCGACAAAATGTTGGGAGCACAGCGTGTCAACGCCGGAGACGCATTGATCGGGATCGCGAGCACGGGTTTTCACAGCAACGGCTATAGCCTTGTGCGGCGGATTATCACCAACGCCGCGCTCGATCTAAACGCGACTCACGGTCTGACGACCACGTTGGGCGAGGCGCTGTTGCGCCCCACTCGGCTGTATGTGCGTGCCGTCGAACATTGTCCCCATGTCGTTGCCGCGGCGCACATCACCGGCGGTGGCTTCCACGAGAATATCCCTCGCTGCCTCCCCCCTAACCTAGGTGCCACCGTGTGGAAGGACCGCTGGCAGGTCCCTGACGTCGTGCAACTGGTCCTCGACCAAGGCCGCATCTCGGCAGAGGAGGCCTACCATGTGTTTAACATGGGCATCGGTATGGTGTTTGTGGTGCCACCCGATCACGTCCACGCCACACTCACGTCGTTGCAGGATGCCGGATATGAAGCCGCCGAAATGGGTGTCGTTTCGCAGAGTCCGGGGATCACGATCCAATGACCTCTGTGTTGCTCAAGTATCGGCTGACCTCGTTTCGACACGCGTCGGGAAAGCGTGCCGGCATTGAAATTTTGGCGTTTGCGGTCGTGCTCGCCGTTTTGTTGGGCGGCGCAGGCTATCTGGCCACCGAAACGATGATGGCGGACGCCACACCTCGCTGGGTCCCGGAAATCGGCGAGCAAACTCGGCTTCCGGGGCAACGCGCGTTAGAGATGGCCTTTTGGGGCGCGGCGTTGCTTTGCGCGGTCCAGTGCTTTCGGGTCATGGAGTTGTTGTTCCGGCGAGCGGACATCGTCTCGCTTTCGTTGCTTCCGGTTCCCACCCGCGCGCTGTTTGCCGAACGGGCCATCACGGCCATCGTGGAGGGCGCGGCCATGGGGGCTGTCGGGGCGTGTTTTTTCGCTCCCCTCGCGCTTGCTCATCCGCTGGTCTTCCTTCTGTGTTCGGTCTTGCTGATCTGCGGCCTCGTGGCGTCCTCGTGCCTTACAATGGGCATCGTGATGTGGTTTGGCAATGAGTACGGACATCCCGACGCCCGCGTGGGCGGCGATGCGTATGGGGGAAGCGGAGGCGCGTTCATCTATGCGCCCGGCGCCGCGCTCGCCGGGTCGCTGGTCGCGCTCATCTTGACCCAGCTCGCGCTGGGCGAGGTGCTCAAGTCCGGCGCCATTACGCGCGCTTTTTGGGTTGGGCTTGGCCTAACCGGCGGACTCAGCCTCGCTGGGTTGTGGACGGCGATGAAAGCCTGTTCGCGTTACCATTTGGTGGCGGCGTGGTTCCGTGAAGCGGACACGGTCGGATTTACCACCGACGTAACCTACCAATCGACGTCGTGGCGGCCCTTGTGGATTGAAGGGTGGCTGCCGGGTCTGGGCGCCAAACTGGCGACACGACGGACGTGGATTCAACAGACTCGATACGATCTTGTGGCCAACAGCGTGCAAAATGTGCTTTACGCGGGTTGCGCGATTGCAGCGGTGTGGATGCTCGACAGCGAGGTCCCTTTCTGGATTGCTCCGACGGTCATCGTCACGATGGTGGGGCCGTGGAAGCGCGCTGAGGCAAAAGTGTTGGGTCGCCAAAACGGAAGTGTCCTGCCGCTGACAAGACGCGACGACGCGCTCGCGCTGGTTTCGTATGGCGCCGCGACGATTTTAGTCCGTGCGGTACCCTACGCCGTATTCATCACCGCGGCCTCCGCCTACCAAGGCCGGTTCACCCCATGGCTTCTCGGGGCTGTGTTTGGACCGCTCGCCATCCATGGCGCCTACGCGCTCACGCTCTTGTCAACGCCACGCCCGCCTGTACTTGGCGCGGCAGTGATTGCAGTGTTGATCGGCGCCGTCGCGGTCTGGTCGCTTGCTGCGGCAACCTTCGTCGGCGCGGTGTTGAGTCTTGGCATCCTCGCGGCCCGCGCCGTTTCGACCCACGCCATAATGTTGGACCGTCCATGAGCGTATTGTGTGTTTCTGACCTGTCGAAGTCGTACCGAAAAATCCAAGCGCTTCGTGATGTCTCGTTTGAGATCGAACCCGGCGAGTTTGTTGGGCTGATCGGCCCCAACGGTGCCGGGAAGTCGACGCTGATGAATTGCACCGTCGGCCGCATTGCCGCGAGCGCGGGTCAGGTAAAGGTGCATGGCATCGACGTGGCGCAGTCCACCGTGGAGGCCCGAAGACACATCGGCTTTGTCCCGCAAGACCTCGATATGCACGGCTACCTGACGGGTGAAGAGTATCTGCGTTTCGTATCGGAGCTCCGCGGCAGCCCAAACGACGCCGAAATCGAGGACCTGCTGGCGTTGACCGAGCTGACCACCGCGCGGCACCGCGTCGTCAAAGAGTACTCAGGGGGAATGGAACGCAAGCTCGCGATCGCGGCTGCCCTTGTGGGCGCTCCGCCATTGTTGATCTTGGACGAGAGTTTCGTCGGCCTCGACCCCGAATCCACGTTTAGAATTCGACAGCGGTTGGAAGCTCACCGCGAGGCTGGTGGCGCGGTGCTGCTGAGTAGCCATATCTTGGACATGTTGGAGCGTGTGTGCACGCGCATCATCATGCTCGTGGGCGGCGAGAAGGTCCTGGACGAACCGATGGACAACATCAAGACGCTCTACCCGTCCGACGAGGACCTCACACACACTTACCTGCGGCTTGCCGGGAAGATGGAGGTCGCGGGTTAAGCCTTGTCCGCGCCCCATCCCTTGCGCATTGCAGACTCCGCCGCTTGCTTTTGCTCGGCGGTCTCGGTGTTCGCCGCATCAAAGCGGCGTTTGGGCTCGTCCACGAGGTGACAGGCCACGAAGTGTCCGGGCTCAGCCTCCTGAAACTCTGGAACTTCCTGGCGGCATTTCTCGAAGGCAAATGGGCACCGCGTGTGGAACACACAACCCGTTGGGGGGCTGAGAGGGCTTGGGACATCTCCAGTCAACACAATGCGTTCGCGACTTTCCTCGACTTCGGGGTCGGGAATGGGGACGGCCGAGATAAGGGCTTGTGTGTAGGGGTGCATCGGGCGTTCGTAGAGGCGCGCACCGTCCGTGAGTTCGACCATCTTGCCCAGATACATGACGGCGATTCGGGTGGAAATCTGGCGCACGGCCGCTAGGTCGTGGGCGATAAACAGGTACGTGAGCCCGAACTCATTCTGCAGGTCTTCGAGCAGATTGATGACCTGAGCTTGGATGGAGACGTCGAGCGCGCTAATGGGTTCGTCACACACGATAAAGCTTGGGTTTGTGGCAAGGGCCCGCGCGATGCCGATGCGCTGGCGCTGTCCTCCCGAGAATTCATGCGGATAACGACGTACAAAACGTGGGTCGAGCCCGACGATGTCCATAAGTTCTTGGGTCTTTTTCATCAGGTCGTTGCCGCTCAGTGTGCTGTGCACGCGCAGCGGCTCACCGATGATATCCCCCACGGTCATGCGCGGGTTCAGCGAAGCGTAAGGGTCCTGAAAGATCATTTGCAGGTCTTTACGAAACCCGTGCATGGTTCTCTTATCGAGTTTCGTCAGGTCGTTGCCCTTGAACTTCACACTGCCGGCGGTGGGGTGATACAGCTGAATAATCGCCCGACCTGTCGTGGACTTTCCGCAGCCGGACTCGCCAACCAGCCCCAGCGTTTCGCCCTTGATGATGTCGAAATTCAAACCATCGACAGCTTTGACGCGGTTAACCTCTTTTTCGGATAAACGCTCCCCGATAAATCGGGAAGTGCATCTTCAGGTCGCGTATCTCAAGCAGCGTGTCAGTCATTGGCTGCCTCCTGCTTGGGCTCAGGGGCCTGGCGAGCAGCGCGCTCGGCGGCCTCAACCCGTTCCGCGGTCGCGTGTGTCCCAAGTGCCGCTTCGAATACTTCCTTGCCCCTCCAGCAGTGCACGATTCGTCCAGGCTCAGGCTCTATGGCGGGTGGCCATTGCGTATGGCACTGGTTCGTCGCCCACGAGCAACGTGGCGCGAACGCGCACCCAGGAATGGGTTTCGCGACGTTTGGGGGGCGCCCGTCAATCGGAATCAGTCGGTCGGCTCGGCCGCGATCCAAGCGCGGGACGCTCTTTAACAAACCTACCGTGTAAGGATGTGCTGGGCGTTCAAAGAGCTGCTTCGACGGGGCCGACTCCACCACGCGGCCGGCGTACATGACGACGATTCTGTCCGCCATACCCGCAACCACCCCAAGGTCATGGGTGATGAGGATCAACCCCGTTCCGAGGTCGCGGCGGAGCTCTTTCATCAGCTCCAAGATCTGGGCTTGGATGGTGACGTCAAGCGCCGTGGTCGGTTCATCGGCGATCAGCAGCTCGGGTTTACACAGCAACGCCATGGCGATCATCACGCGCTGCCGCATGCCGCCTGAGAACTGATGCGGATATTGGTCAAATCGTTCAGCTGGCCCGGGAATGCCTACACGCTCGAGCATTTTTATCGCTTGAGCGCGCGCGTCATCACGGTTGAGTCCTTGGTGGACCTGAAGGGGTTCAATGAGCTGCCGACTGACCCTTAAGAACGGGTTGAGGCTTGTCATGGGGTCTTGCCAAATCATCGAGATGCGGTTGCCGCGAATCTTGCGCAGCTCGTCCTTCGACTTTTTGAGCAGGTCCTCGCCTTTGAAAAGAATCTGTCCGCCCGGCACGAAGCCCGGAGGCTGCGGAATCAGGCCTAGAATCGTAATCTGTGTGACCGATTTGCCTGAACCCGACTCACCGACCACGCCCACGGACTCACCGGGCATGACATGGTAGGACACGCCATCCACAGCCCGAACGATGCCTTCGTCGGTCTTGAAGTATGTT
>JAWKQR010000012.1:0-149518 GCA_041390025.1 bacterium | reverse complement strand
AAGACCGAGGGCAACGCTGCGCTCGAGACCTTCGAGCAGACTGCGCTCATCCACCTCGACGAGCTGTACGCCTCCGCGTTGCGTTACACCCGCAACGAAAAAGATGCCGAAGACCTCGTCCAAGAGACGTTTCTCAAGGCGTTCACAAACTTCGACCGATTCGAAGAAGGCACCAACTGCCGCGCGTGGCTCTTCACGATCTTGACCAACACCTTCATCAACAAGTTCCGCCGGAAGAAAAAAGAACGCGAGATCCTCAATGCAGACGACTTGCGCCCGATCCGCCAGAACTTCCACAACCTCGACAAGGCTGAGTTTTATCAGGATCCCGAACGAGGCGTGCTGAACAAGACGTTCAGCCAAGACATGAAGGACGCGTTGTCCGCTCTACCTGACGAGTTTCGCACCGTGGTCGTGCTCGCCGACCTCAACGACTTTTCGTACAAAGAGGTCGCGCACATCCTTGGGTGCCCAGTGGGCACGGTGATGAGTCGATTGTTCCGCGGCCGGAAAATGATGCGCAAGAACCTAGTCGAAGTGGCGTTTGAGAGGGGCATCATCCGGGACAAAGAACCCTTCCTTCACGAGGACACCAACCGCACCCGGCGGTCGGTCCGTGAGGCGCGGCTCAAAGACATCGAGGACGATGCTGAGCTCGACACATTGAAGGCGTCCTAAACGTCTGCCGTGCTTGGCGATGACGGCCGTCGCAAGTAGGATGCCGTCATGTCACTCAACACACAGGTCGGCCCATACCTTTTGGACAAGGTGATTGGCCACGGCGGCACCTCCACGGTGTGGTTGGCCAAACATCGCGATTTGGGCAGCGATGTGGTGTTGAAGGTCCTCACCGCGAAGTTCACCAAACGCGCGCGATTCCGCGAGTATTTTGCCAACGAGATCCGAGCGGTGGCACGGTTGAACCACCCCAACATTGCGCGCGTGCTGGACGCTGGCGTCGAACACGGCGGTGGATCGTCGATCCCCGCAGGAAGCCCGTACGTGGTCATGGAATACATTCCTGGCGGATGCTTGTACGACATTGGGCCAGAGATGAACTGGCCCACGATCCGCGACGTGCTTTTGGTCCTGTTGGACGCCCTCGCCCACGCCCACGCGCACGACGTGGTGCATTTGGACCTAAAGCCAGCGAATGTCTTGTTGCGCAGCGACGGGATGACGGTCTCCCCCGTGTTGACCGACTTTGGCATCTCGCGCACCGAAGACTCCATGGCACCCACGGAGCGCTCGGGAGTGGTTGGGACGCCGAAATACATGGCTCCCGAACAGATTCGCGGCGAATGGAGGCGAACAGGGCCGGCGACCGACTTGTACGCGCTAGGCTGTATGGCGTTTCAGATGGTCACGGGTCGTGTGCCGTACGAGGGACCTGACTCGTACGCGGTGCTGCGCGCCCACCTCAAAGATGCCCTGCCCGACGTTTCAGCGCGTATCAGCGTCCCGGCGTCCGTGGTTGGGTGGATCCGGCGTTTGCTTGAGAAGGAGCCGAGCGCGCGTTTTGAATCCGCGGCCGACGCCGCGTTCGCCCTGATCCAGACCGATTCCGAGCCGCGTGACCAGTGGCTGGAACCTGACGGATCGGACGCTCCGCGCACGATCCCGGTTGAGCTGACGGTGCTCGACGAAACCCTCAATATTCAGGCCATCCGCGAGAGCGTGGACACGCTTCCCACACGCTTGCGCTCGCCTGAAGCCCCGCCCATGCCTATTTCGTGGCAGCGCCGTGGTGACTTTCGGCGTGACGTTCGCGCGCTTGGGTTGGGGTTGGTGCGTGACCGCGTCCCTCCCGTGGTGGGGCGGGTCGAAGAACGCGACCGGTTGTGGGCGGCACTTGCAGACGCCTACGAAGGTGCACCGCGCGCGGTGTTGATCAAGGGTGAGGTCGGTGTCGGCACCACGCGCATCGCGGAATGGATGGCGAGGTTGGCTGAGGAGGTCGGTGCCGCGCAGTCCTTGATGGTGCGTAGTTCACCGTCGGCGTTGGAAGGCATCGCACATGCCATCGGTCGCAAGCTCAAAGTTGCCGGCGGCAAGGCCATGGACGCGGTCCCGATCGTGCGCGAGCTGCTGATCGGCAATCGACCCGCGACCGAAGACGACCTGGTGGACGCGATCGTGTTGTCGGATCTGATGACCGGCACTCCGTCCGGTGCCACATTGATGGAAAAACGTACGGCGGTGATGCGCGCGCTTTCGGCGATGTCCAAACAACGGGTCGTCATTGTGGTGTGCGACAACGTCGAGCATCTTCGCGACATCTGGACGCTGGCACGGTTGATGTTTGACGAAGGCATTCCGGCACTGCTTCTCGCGGCCACCAACGCGCAAGTGCTGCCCGAGCTCGAAGCCATCCTGAGCCATCCTGCGGTCGAAGAGATGCGCCTGACGCCCCTGCCCGACGACGACATCGCAGACATGGCGAACCAGCTCGTGTGGATGAATGAGGCCACGGTCGACGCCTTGGTCCGAAAGGCGGACGGGTACCCCGGGCGTGCGGTGCAGTGGCTGACGAGCTGGGTCGAGCGCGACCTGCTCATGCCGACGCCGCAAGGTTTTCAGATGCGCCGCCGTGCGATGGACGAGTCGCTGAGCGACGCAGCGCAGCGCGCGGCGGAAGTCGTGCTGGCGCAGTTCTCCGCCGCTGATCAGCGGGCTTTGGGCGTTGCCGCGACGTTCGGCACGCGCTTCAACACCCAGATGTGGTTTGACACGATGGCGTTGCTGAAGATCTCGCCGCAACCCGATTTGCTTGAACGTGCGGTGCGTTTGGGTCTGTTGGATCGCGATACGGAAGGGCGCGAGTACGAGTTCTCGGATCTGCTGCTCTTTGACACGTTCCTAGAGGGGCTCGCGCGCGACGGGCTGCAAGCGCAAATTCACGAGGCGTGCGCCCAGATCTTGACCCAGACTTCGGGCAAAACACGCGACCCGGCTCGCCTTGAGCGTCTGGTCAACCACTGGTCCGCGGCGGGGCGGTTCGAGGAAGCCCTACCCATCCTGAGCTGGATCGCGCTGCGAAATTTTCACGAAGACAACATCGACGACGCTCGTCGTTTGCTGGCCTGGCACGAGACGCTGCTGTCGCGCGCAGACGTCACAACGCGCAAACGCGAAGGATGGATGGGCGACATCATTCGACTTTGGTTGCGTGAGGGGGACGGCGACGCGGTGCCCGACGAGATGGTGGAAGCAGCGTACGAAGGAGCACTAAAGGCGCGGCAATTGGTCGCTGCCGCTGAGGCCGTGCGGCTGCGTGCCAAGATTCTACGTGGTGTGTCGATCGATTCGGCCAACGAGGTGCTCGAGTCGCGGCGAACGCCATTACGCAAGCTGGCGGGGGTTCGTTGCCCGAGATCGGCGCGCTTTGGATGAGCTTGGGCTGGAACCGTGGCCTGCAAGCGCACTACGACGTGGCGTTCGCGCACTTTTTGACCGCTGAGCTGGTGTTCGAGCGGGCCAACGACACGCATTGGATCGCGAACTTGGCTCGGGCCCGGGCCTTCTTAAACTTGCAACGTGCCAACACCGAATCGGCGCGCGCGGATGTGACACGTGCGATTGAATTGTCGCGGCTCAACGGGAACCGCAATGGGCTCGCGGGCGGCTACATGTACCTCGGCGAGATCGACCGCCACGCCCAAGACTACGCCAGCGCGCGTTCTCATTACCTGGCCGCGTACGACCTCTATCGGCAAAACCCCGCAAACCGTTGGATCGCCGAGTGCAATCTCGCGCTGTGTGAGATCGGCGCGGGCAACATCACAGCTGCCGACCGCGTCTTGCAGCGCTTGGTCGCATCATCGCAGTACCAACGCAAGCTGTTCGCGCCCTTCCAGTTGGCATTGGCATACTCCGACGCGCACCACGGCGATTGGGAAACGTACGACAACCGCTTCAAAGAGGTGTTGATGGAGGTCAAACGTCTCAAGCACATGGAGTACGACATCGCGTGGCTGTTTGATCGGCTCGGCGATCTTTCCGAGCGGGCGGACCATCGCGAGCGTGCGCGCCAAGCCTACACAGCCGCCCTAACCATTTGGGAAGGTTTGGGAAGAAAGGCCGAGGCCAACCTCACCCGTTTCGCAATTGCCCGGCTAAACTCGTAATTCCCACGTGTTTATTGGGGGAGCGTCAAAACGTTGTCGTTGACCCCACGTTCAATTCCCCCAAAATCAAGGTCCCCAGAACAGACGGAGGACATGTGAGACAGACCCTATTGGCCATGTTGACTGGATTCGTGCTGAGTGGATGTGGCGTTGGTTACAAGATTGGTACACAAACGCATACGTTCAACGCGGACACGAACGGCAGCGCCATTTTGCCCTCCGACCGCGAGATCGAGGTCGGCATGGCCTACCATGAGTTCCGCATCCTCGACACGACGGGGTTGTTGATGGCGGGCTTGGTCAATTCCTCGCGGCAGTATCTGGCCCGACAAGAGGCGATCGAGAACGCGAAGTACACGCCCGATACCAACAACGATGGCAAAGTCGAGATCGAGTACTCCTACAAACCTTACGGGATTTACCCGGGCTCGCGCGTCATCGCCGACCTGCGTTTGGCCGCGGGCAGCCCGGAGCTTAAGGTCGATGGCACCACAGCAGAAGCGGCCGATGTGACCTATTATGGCATCGACGTGCTCGGAGAATTCTATTCGTCGGATTTTGAGTGGTTGCCCGGCGCGCGACTCGGGTATTTCTTCGCCGCACGCATCGATAATTTTGATTATGCCGAAACCAGCGACCCCATCAGCTTTAGCTCACTACCAGCTGACGTGACGTTCGGAATCGCGCTTGGTTACTCGCCGATCCAGAACCTGGTGGTCACAGGTTCGGGCGAAATCGGCTGGGTCAGCCCGATCATGAAACTGCTGCTCGATGACCCGGACATCTATTACCTCAACGGCGAGCTCACGCTCGAGGCGACCTACTACCCGTTGCGGTGGTTGGGGGTCAGCGCCGATGCCACACTCGGCCAGCTCAACGATGCGTCACGCACCGACAATTTTGGCCAGATCGGGCTTGGTCTCATCGCCGAGTTTGGCAACGCAGACTGATTGCCGGCCACGATCGATGTTGTTAACGTCCGCGGGATGAACACGCTTGTCGACATCTGGGGACGCACACACGACGCGATCCGCATTTCGGTCACCGACCGTTGCAATCTGCGCTGCAGTTACTGCATGCCCGAAGAGGGTGTGGAGTTTGTGTCCCGAAAGGAGGTCCTCGACTACGAGGAGCTCGCCTTCATCGCGTCCGTTGCGGTCAAGCTTGGCGTCACGCGCGTGCGGCTTACAGGCGGCGAACCCTTGCTGCGCCGCGACCTCGACGCATTCGTTCGTATGCTAAGGCTTGTCGGCGTTGAAGACATCGCGATGACCACCAACGGCGTACTCCTTGAAGGACACGCCGAACGGCTTGCCGCTGCGGGCTTAGACCGCATCAACGTCAGCATGGATTCGCTGCGGCCTGACCGCTTCGAGCGAATCACGCGCTGGGGCATCCTCAATCAAGTCTGGCGCGGGATCGAAGCGGCGCAGGATGCGGGGCTTGGGCCTATCAAGATCAACGCGTTGCTGCTCGAAGGCTTCAACACCGACGAAATGGACGGTTGGATCGAGCTGGTCAAAGCGCGCGAGGTCAGCGTTCGGTTCATGGAGCTGATGCCGGTCGGGGACAACGCGCTGGAAGGACTTGGTGGGTTCTACAACCTGACGACGCTACGCGAGACGCTGCAGACCGAGGTCGGCTTGGCGCCCGCGTCCGACGTTCATGTCGGCAACGGCCCAGCGAGGTACTGGAAGGCGCCTGATTGGCGCGGGAGTTTCGGATTCATCACGCCGATGTCGAACCCCTACTGTGGGTCTTGTCGCCGCCTGCGCCTTACATGCACCGGGCAATTGCGCGCATGTTTGGCCTTCGACGAAAGCATCGGACTCGCGGAGGCAGCGCGACGGCGTGACGAGGGTGCCGTGGCCGCTGCGTTTCAATGGGCGGTCGCCGAAAAGAAGTTCAGCCACCCATGGCTCGAAGGCCAAACGACACACACCGGCATGTCGGCCGTCGGCGGCTAACCCATCAACGATAACGCTGCGCGAGCCAGCGTCCGAACGCCGATTCCAAGGGCCTTCTCGTCGGGCGCAAAACGCGCCGAATGCAGGAAGTACTTGGGTTCGCCCGGCCGCGCCACACCCAGCCGGAACATCGCGCCAGGAGCGTGGCTTAGGTAGTGCGAAAAGTCTTCGGACCCCATGCTCGGCAGTGGAATCCGATAGACATTGTCTGCCCCCAAAGCATCGACGCCGGCCGTCGCGATCGCCGCTGAGACGGTTGAATCGTTGACGATCGCAGGGGCGCCTCGCAGCAGGTCAAGCTCGTATTGAGCACCGTAAGTGTCACAAACGCCGTCACATATGCGCACCAAGGTGGGCTCAACCAAATCGCGATGCGCCTTGGACAGCGTGCGGATAGAGCCTTTCATGGTCGCGTCGTCGGGGATGATGTTTGGTGCGTGTCCGCCGCCAATCTGGCCGATCGAAAACACCATGGGGTCACGCGCATCAAACGAACGCCCAACCGAGTTGTAAAGGGCATTGGCGAGCTGGGTGAGCACAAAAATGGGGTCAACGCAGTGGTGCGGGCGAGCGCCGTGGCCCGACTTGCCAATCACCCGGATCGAAAACGTGTCGAAGGCGGCCGTGAATGCCCCGTCCTTGACCCCAATTTTGCCAACCTCAAGCTCGGGGTCGACGTGCATACCCAACATGAAATCCACGCCCTCCATCGCGCCTAGCTCGATCATCGCAAGTGCGCCACCCGGCACGGCTTCTTCGGCGTGCTGGTACACCAAACGCAGCCGACCGTTGAGCGGCATGCTCTTGAGCACCATGCCAACCCCCGTGGCCACCGTCATGTGCATGTCGTGGCCACACGCGTGCATCACGCCCGGCGCCTTGGACTCGAACGGAAGTTGGGTCATCTCTTCGATCGGCAACGCATCAAGATCACAGCGGATCGCAACGGTCTTGTGCCGGCCGGGATCAAATCCCTCGGGTGTCAGATCGGCAAAAAAGCCCGTACCTTCGGGGCGCGCGGTGATCACAAAACCCATATCCCTGAGCCGGGAAATCAAGTGCGAGGAGGTTTCAAACTCGAAGTTGCTCAGCTCGGGATGCGCGTGCAAGTGGCGCCTCAACGAGATGAGGTCGTTCTCAACGTGGGACAACTGTGCGTCTAGTTCTTGAAATACTGCGGTCATGATCGACTCTTGACGAGGGACGGGCATCATAGCGGGTCAAGCTAGGATGGTGTAGAGGAGTGTCGGGTTGCACGAAGGGCAAACTGTGAAATCAATCTTATTGACCGGCGGCGCAGGATTCATTGGCTCTGCCACGCTCGTCGCGCTTTTGGCGCGAGGCTATAACGTGTGTGTGGTGGACAACTTCGAACCCACACTCTACGGGCGAAACCGCAAGGAAGCGAATCTTGAGTGGGCGCGTGAACACGGCGACTTCATGTTCCACGAGCTCGACATCCGGGATGCGGGTGAGCTCGATGCACTCTTCGCTGCGGGACAGTTCGACGCGGTCATCCACCTAGCGGCTGTGGCTGGCGTGCGCCCCTCCATTCAAAACGCTCCGCTGTACTTCGACATCAACGTCACGGGCACGTCCCGGGTCTTGGAGGTCGGCCGCAAACACGGCGTGGGCCGATTTGTGTTGGCATCAAGCAGCAGCGTCTACGGCGGCAACACCAAGGTTCCCTTCGCGGAAACCGATCCCGTCGACCACCCTGTGAGCCCCTACGCAGCGAGCAAACGCGCCCTCGAGCTGCTCGCCTACACGGACCAACACCTGCACGGTGGGGACATCGCGTGCCTGCGGTTTTTCACGGTTTACGGCCCAAGACAACGGCCGGAAATGGCGATGCACAAGTTCAGTGCGGTTGATCGCCGAGGCAGGTTCCGTTCCATGCTGATCGGTATGCACGCCCACGACTATACCTACATCGACGACATCGTGGCCGGTGTGATGGCGAGCCTAGATCGCATCGATGGCTTCCGGGTCTGGAATCTCGGGGGCGATCGCGTTGTGCGCCTCGACCAGATGATTTCGACTCTGAGCGATGTCATTGGCCGTCCCGCAAACATCGAGCGCTTGCCGATGCAGCCCGGAGACGTTGAGGTCACCAACGCCGACCTGACCCGCGCGAGCGCCGAGTTGGATTACGCGCCATCCACGTCGCTTGAAGTAGGGCTTGAACACATGTGGCAATGGTACCAACGCTACCGTGAATAATTGTTATGAATCGCGATGGCTTCGATGCTAAACTTTGGCTCCCTGCGTCGATCCCCAAACTTGGGAATGAGATTCATGCTGAAGTTTCTAAGCCTTACTTTTGTCGACCGCGTGTGCACCCGAATCCATGGCTCCCCGAGCCGACCAACGCGAGGGTTCGTAGAACAACACCATTGTCAACAACACGAGCAACACGAACTCCCCTCGAACGGTACCGGCAACGTCACCACTGGCGCGGAGCTCTACCGCACCTATTGCGAGACATGCCACGGACCCGAAGGCACGGAGCAGCGGTTTGAGCGGCAAGATCCAAGGTATCGACCCCATTTACGACATCGTGTGCCGGCCGGGCGGATCGATGCCGCCCGTGCCGACCACAGACCAGCAGACCGCCGATATTCAGGCCTACCTCAACAGCTTCAACGACCGGACCTGACGACGTTGACGGGGATCGAGGCCTACGCGAACCTTTGTGCAAGTTGCCACGGGCCCGAAGGGCAAGGCACCGTCCGGCCCCATCATTCAGTTCCCAGTGGCAGGTTACGCGAAGTGGGTCACCCGAAACGGACGTCCAAAGCGCGGACTATCCCGGCCCGATGTCCGTCAGGAACTGACCGGCTGACCGAGTCGCAACTTGACGAGATCATCGACTTCCTTGGAGCACAAACTCGCCTGACCACAGGGCAAGGCCTGCATGACACCCTTCCGCGCCAACTGCCACGGCGATGCCACGGGCGGACCCGTCGGTAAGAACATTGTCGGCCAAGAAGTTCATGGACGCATCCGCGAGGGCAACGGCGGAAACAACTACGTGCGCCTGCCGAGTCCGGCGCTGAGCCAACCCCTGCCGAGCGACAGCAACGAAGAAATTGCGTTGATCGACGCCTACGTAGGCGGCCCAGGTTTCTGAAAATCGTTTATGGGGGTGTATACAAGAAGAAAACACTGGACGAGTTTTCATTTTTTCACCATTGCGAGTGGTAGGATGTGGGTGTCATCACCCCTTCCGTGAGCTCCACATGGCAGAAACGGTCTCTTGCTCTGGTGCTTCTGACCAGCGCAACGGCACCACAGACATGTCGTTCCCAGAGGCCCCCAACCAGAATCTCAACAACGCTTCAGCGACGAAACGGAAACATCAACGATTCCGCGATCAACAATGGCGAAACGGCCGCGACCAACAACACCACGTCCACCAACGATGCCAACCTGACGGGCGCGCAGCTGTACGTGAGACCGCGAGGCATGCCACGGACCCGAGGGGACCGGCGCAGCCGTGTGGTGCAATATCCGTTGATCGACTCATTCGCCACGCATCGCAGCGATGGCCGAGGTCAGATGCTCCCCGTGCCGGCGACCGACGAAGAGATCGCCGCGATCCAGGAGCATCAAACAGCTTCGGGGTCGACTTGAGCACCCTTGGCATCGAAATCTACGCCAATCAGTGCGCAAGCTGTCACGACCCGAGGCCAAGGCACCGCCGATGGTCCAATCATTCAGTTCGCGGTACGGGGTTCGCCAAATGGGTCACCCGCAACGGACGCGAAGGCAAGGGCTTCCCCCGACCCATGAGCGTACGGACCTGACCGCGTGACCGACGCGCAGCTCGACGAGATCATCGACTACCTTCACGCGCAAGAACGTCCAACCGATGGAGGCGTTTACACGACGTTTTGTCTAACCGCTACGGCGACAACGGACGCAGCGCACTGTGGCAGAACGTGCTTGGCGAGAACCTCAGCGAGAAGATTCGGCAGGGTGAAGGGGGAACCAACTACGGCGCGCGATTCAACTACATGCCCTCATGGTCCAGCTCGGCGATGTCCAACGAGGAGGATCTGCTCATCACCGCCTACGAAATACCCTTTAGTGCCTTCTTCCGGGATCACCCGCTCAAACTCGTGAGTTTGCCATGAAAAAGATTCTACTCGTATTACTGAGTCTTTCAGCGTTTGCCTGCGGCGACTCCGCGGACAGCTCCACCACCACGTCGAACAACACGGCCGGCAACAACACCATCGCCAACAACTCCACCGGTGGACCCGGAGACGTCGCGGCGGGCGCGGACCTCTACATCAAGTATTGTCAGGTCTGCCATGGTCCAGAAGGCACCGGCGCAGCCGTGTGGCCAGGGAACATTCAAGGCATCGACCCGATCTACGGCATTGTTCACGATGGCCGTGGCCAGATGGCGCCCGTACCCGCCACCGACCCAGAAATCGCTGACATCCAAGCCTACCTCAACAGTTTTGGTGTGGACCTGAGCAGCCTCATGGCGTCGAACTGTACGCGAGCCAATGCGCGAGCTGCCACGGCCCTGAAGGTCAGCACAACCCAAGGCCCGATCATCCAGTTTGCCGTTCCCGGTTTTGCAAAATGGGTCACGCGCAACGGGCGGGAAGGCCTCGGGTTCCCAGGACCGATGACGGCCTACGGCACCGACCGGGTGACCGACACCCAGCTCGACGAGATCATCGACTTCCTGCACGCACAGGAGCGGCCCGCGACAGGTGTTTCGTTGTACGTGACGTTCTGTTCGAACTGCCATGGCATGGACGGGCGTAGCGGGACGACCGGCGTCAATATCCTCGGCGAAACCCCCAGCGAAAAGATCCGCGAGGGCGAAGGCGGCACAAACTACGGCTCGCGCCGCGGCTACATGCCCGCGTGGTCGACCGCAGACATGTCCAACGAAGAAGTCGCGCTGATCACCGCCTTCATCAACACACTCTAGGCCAAGCGCGTTGGGCTTGCCCGACGCGTTGTGCCTTGCTAGGTTCCGCGCGCTTTTGCTGAGGAACCCATGTCAGATCCCGCCATCTCGCGACGCATCGCCAAAGAAGTCGATCGACGCCGCACATTCGCCATCATCTCGCACCCTGACGCGGGCAAAACGACGCTGACCGAAAAAGTTTGCTCTACGGCGGCGCCATCCACCTTGCCGGATCGGTCGAAGTCGCGCCGCGCCGCCAAACACGCCATCTCGACTGATGGCGCCGAACAACAGCGCGGCATCTCGATCACCTCGTCCGTGCTGCAGTTCCCGTATCACGGATACGCGGTCAACCTGCTGGACACGCCAGGTCACGCGGATTTCTCGGAGGACACCTATCGAACGTTGGCCGCGGCAGACGCCGCCGTCATGCTCATCGACGTCGCGAAAGGCGTCGAGCCTCAGACCGAAAAGCTTTTTCAAAGTCTGCCGCCATGCGCCGCCGATCTTCACGTTCATCAACAAGCCTTGAACGCGAGGGCCGCTCACCCTCGAGCTGCTCGAAGAGATCGAGAACCTGCTCAAGATCCGGTCGTGCCTGATCAACTGGCCCATCGGCATGGGGAAAATCCTTCAAAGGCCTCATAACCGCCGAACAAAGAGGTCATCCTGCTGACTGGCGGGTTCGCACGGCGAATCGGTCGTGGATTCCGAGCGGACGGAATCTCGACGACTCCACGACGCTGTTCAACATCTTGACCGACCGGCTCGCACAGCTCAAAGAAGAGATTGAACTGCTCGGAGATCGCTGGCGACCCCTTTGACATCGAACGTGTCCGACAGGGCGAACTGGACGCCGGTGTTCTTTGGGTCCGCGATGACCAACTTCGGCGTAGAACCATTCTTGGAGGCTTCGTCGAGATGGCGCCCTCTCCCGCGGGCGTTCAGGCTGGCGCCGGTAGCCAAGAGCGAGGAGTTCAGCGGCTTTGTGTTCAAGATCCAAGTTAAGCATTAATCCCCGACACCGAGACCGCCTTGCGTTCGTGCGCATCACGTCGGGTCGACCAGAAAAAGACATGGCGGCAAAACCCGCCCGTGGTGGGCGGCCCATCAACTTTGATGCACTCTCAAACAGTGATGGCGTCCGATGAACGTCGTCGAAGAGGTCACGCTGCGACATCATTGGTTTGCAAGCTGATCCCCGGGATATCTGCATCGGCGACTCGTTGTCGACCTCGGGCAACATCGAGTTCACTGACATCCCACGTTTCAGCCCCGAACACTTCGCGGTGGTCGAAATCAAGGACGCGCTGAAACGAAAGCAGCTCACGAAGGGTTTGGATCAGCTCTCGGAAGAAGGCGCGATTCAGGTCTTCCGGCAGCCCACTGGGCGACAAAGACGCCGTCGTCGGCGCCGTAGGTATGCTGGCCCAAGTCTTGCAGTTCCGTCTGCTCAACGAATACAACGTTGATATCCGGCTGCGTCCCCTTAGCTTCCAGCACGCACGCCGTGGGTGGACGGCGAGGGCTACGACCAGAACAAATTCGAGCGCTCAAGAGTACACCAAGGTCTTGGTCGACCGAGACAATCACCCGATCGTGCTGTTCCGAAACGACTGGGCCTCACTCACGGCATGGTCAGTTCCCTGACCTGCGCTCTCGCCCAACCTCCTGGCACGCCTGGCCTGAAGAGCTGCACGAAAACTCGAGCCGGAAGCCTGGCAGCCTTAGCTTCAACGTTCTGCCAGCGAGCCGTCCAATCCCGTGGGACGCTCTTGGAGCGCGCGTGGCCCGAGGGCACGCAGGCGCAGCGTCGCGCTGTGTTCGACAACGACCAGCCGGCGACGAGTGGATTCGCCGCAACAGCGACGAATCGAGCTCGGTTCGACATCACCGTCGTGGTGCCCACCGGCGAAGAACCGTTTGGACTGCCCGGACTCCTCGGATTTGGCGCGGGGTGATGGATGGATTGTGGTCGAAAAGACCGTGGGCATGCCCGGCATCTTGCAGCGCGACGATCCGATGAACCCGGTGCTCTTCCTCGCCGACATGCTCGGCGTAGACCGAGACACATTCGATCCCGTGTGGCCCATGCCCACGAACATGGGTGGCCCGTGGCTCATCGCCCTGACCACCGAACGCGCGGTGGAGCTGCGCGAGCGCTTGGCGGGCGGCCACGTCATGAACACATGGTCGGCGATCGTGCCGGCGCCGCCTAAGGCGCGCGGTACGTTCAAGTTCCGCGGCATTTCGGTCGAATACGGCTGCGCCCGCATGCAAGACGGCCTGGCCGACATGCAGCTGACCCCCGAATTCAAAGACTCAGACGACATCGACCCTGTCCACTTTCTGCTCGACCTGCTCGCGGCGCAAGGACTTCCGGTCATTGGCGATCGCGAGCGCGGCGGCGTCATGGCGGCGGGTGCGTGCCGATTGCGGTTGACGGCATTGTTTGACCAAGACGGCGACCTCGGCCACTCGTGGAGCGCACCAAACACGTGGTGGCCCAAGGGCATCTCGTTGGCGCGCGAGACCCCCGCTGACGTCGAGCGCGTCGTGTCGACGCCCACGGCCAAGGACTTCACGCCCCTTCAGGTTTCGCGCAAGACCTTGGAGATTTTGGACCTTGGTCACCCATGGGCTTTCGAGGACCGTGACACCGGCAAACGCGACGGCTTCAAACCCGGAACCTTGGTGCAGCTGCGCACGCCCGAGGGAAAAGCGGGACCATTTGCGCTGGTCGAGGGCCAGACAAGCTGGCCGCGCGGCTATTTTCGCGCGACGCCGACGACGTGCACGTCACTTTCGCGATGAGATCGAGACGCGGCTGGACATCGCGATCGCCAAGCGCGCTGAACTTCAAATGAATCTGGCAAAGACCGATCTCTTTCGCCTCGTGCACGGCGAGGCGGACGGACTGCCGGGCATGGACATCGACCGTGTGGGACCGGTCCTTCGTGTGACGTTGACGGGCGCTGCCGCGATGCCAGCTTTCGCGCGATCGTTTACGATTCGGCCGACTTCGACCCCGACATGGGTGATCCTCGAGAATGAACACATGCGCGACATCCGGGAAGGCAAGAAGCTGCCGCCGCAAGCCCGCATCATTCGCGGGCGGGCACGCTACGTCAAACCTGGCGATTTGCTGGATCGGGCGCGAAGGATGATCTTCGTTATCGCTGGAACCGTGGGAAGGCATCGACCGAATCAATTTTTCGCGGATCAGCGCGACAACCGACGCCGCCTGGTCGAGCTCGCCCAGCCCGGCCAGACCTGGCTCAATCTGTTTTGCCACACGGGGGCATTCTCGGTGGCATTGGCCAACAAGGGTGTCCACGTCGTCAGCAACGACCTGTCCAAACGCTATCTTGACTGGCTCGACGAAAACCTCGCGCTCAACGGCATCGACGCCTCGCTCAACACGAATGTCCCGGACGACGCGCGCAACTACCTCTCGGCGGCGACGCAGAAGTTTGACGGCATCATCGTGGACCCGCCGACCGCCGCGCAAGGCGACGGCTTCTGGTCGGTCCGAAAGGGCTACAACTCGTTGCTCGAACAGTGTTTTCGCTTGCTCAACCCCGGCGGCGTCATGTTGGTATGCCGCAACGACAAGAAGCGGGGCGAACCCCTCGACGACCTCATCGACGAGGCCGCGGGCGCAGCGAAACGCAAGATTACGGCGATCGACAACGCCCCGCCTGCCAGCGACTATCCGGTCTTGGAAGGATTTCCAGAGGGCACCTCGTTCGAAGGCCGTCTGGTCTTCACGAAGTAAGCCCGAAGTCACTGCTTGCCGGTCCCGGCGAGCCGCTTTACTCTAGGACAACTCAACTCACGGATACCATGACGACTGAAATCGACTTCAGCGAACTCGCTCCCATCGTCGGCTGCCCCGCGGACGTTCAACACGAAGAGGGGTTTTGGCGCGCATGGGACGACACCGAGCTCTTCTGGCAGATGTGGACCAAGGACGACCCCACCGCGTGCATCGCGCTGATGCACGGGTACGGCGAACACTCCACACGTTACCATCATGTGGGCGCGGCGCTCGCGCGCGCTGGATTTGGTGTCATGACCATCGACGCGCGAGGCCACGGCAAGAGCGGAGGCGTGCGCGGGCATATCGACGCGTTTGACCACTTTGTGCGCGACCTCGACCAGCTCATCACCCAAACGCAGAAGCGTTTTGGTAAACCCGTCTTCGTGCTCGGGCACAGCAATGGCGGCCTGATCTCGCTGCGCCACGCGTTGACCCAGCGCGCTGATGTCGTGGGCTACGCCGTCACGTCGCCGTTTTGTGGATTCAAGGTGCACGTCCCGGCGGCAAAAGCCCTCGCCGGCAACGTGATGAG
This sequence comes from bacterium, assembly GCA_041390025.1. Taxonomy (GTDB): domain Bacteria; phylum Myxococcota_A; class Bradymonadia; order Bradymonadales; family Bradymonadaceae; genus JBFFMO01. The sequence goes on along the minus strand of JAWKQR010000012.1, from coordinate 134,133 downwards.
CAAGCTCTGGGGCACGTTTGCGATCCCCACGGGATTGGATGCGGCGATGCTCAGCCATCGAAAAGAGGTCGTGGATCTTTATCGAAACGACCCGTTGAACCTGACCAAGGCGACGGCTCGATGGTTTACCGAGACCAAGCATGCTCAAGCGGACTTGCTCGCGCGGGCTGGCACCATCACGCAACCGTTCCTGTTCCTGGTCGCCGGGGCCGATGAGCTCGTCGACCCCATGGCATCCGAGAAGATTTACCACGCCATGGACTCGATGGACCGTGAGTACGAAGTGTTTCCGACGCTCTTCCACGAGATCTTGAACGAAGATTCGTGGACCGAACACGTCACGCATATCGCCGACTGGATGCACAAGAGAACACCTTGAAGAAGTCGATGATCATCGCGATGTTGGTTGCCGGTTGCGCGTGGGGCTGCAACGACGACCCAAGCCTGAACTCAAACGACCGCGAGGTGGTGTTTCGAATCCTGCAAACCGGGGTCGACCATCCCAGCGACCCTTACACACGCGCCGAAACCCTGCGTGTCATCGAACTGCTGAACGACCCGGCTTTGGACACGTTCGCCAAGTCCAAGCTCAAAGATTCTTCGCCGATGGTTCGTGTCATCGCGCTCCGGGCGCTTTTGCGCACGGGCAAGGAAGACCTTCGTTCCACGGTGCTTGAACAATTCGCCAACACCAAGGACTTGGAGCGCTCCGCGACCCTCGACGCCGTGCTGGACTACGGACCGGAACCGCTCGCCCGAGAACTGCTCGCGCGGGCGATGCGAAGCAAAGACGCCGACATTCGCCGCCATGCGTTCGAGCGCGGCATGATAGCCCGGGTCGACGAGGCGTTGGCTCAGAAAAACACCAAATACCTTGAGCGCACGCTCTACCCCGAGCTCGCGCAATACGTAGGCCGCGAAGACCCGGTGTTGGGTGCGATCGCGCTGCGAAAGTTCTTGGAGGTCGGTCAGGTCGAGCGCGCGGAGCCCATCATTCGGGCATTTCAGAAGCGCGACCTTCCGCTCGAAGAACGCGTCAATGCCGCGAAAGTGTTGGTTGGCGCACGGGCCAAGGAAGCCGTCCCGACGTTCACCGAGATCGTTGAGAAGTACGACTCCGTGATGACCGATGACTCACTGGGCGTCCCAGACCAAGTCGTGCCGCCGCCGTTGTTGCGCCAAGCCCTGCTTGGGCTCGCGGCAACCGGTGACGAAACCGTGGTCAAACGTGTGCAGGCTTACCTGAACAAAGCCAGCGTCAGCGACACCATGGAGGTTCTTGAGGCGCTGGCGAGCAACCCATCCGCTGACGCGGGCGTGTCGTTGAAGATCGCCATGCAAGACGTTCGTGACCCGGTACGTGAGCTTGCGATCGAGTTGTACCAACATCGCGAAGATGCTGACCCCGATGCACTCAGCGCGGCGATGATCGGCACGCCGTATTCGACCCAGCGCCGTGTCGCCGAAGTGTTGATCCAAAAGTACCCAGAAGCCTGGGTCAAGCGGCTAACGCTTGGCATTCAACGTCCGAGCGAGCGCGACGTGACGTTGCGGGTACTGCGTGACGTGATTTTGACCAAAGACGAAGCCACAAAGATTTTGGCCCCGCTGCACACGGTCTTGAACGAGGTCGCAAACGGAACGACCGACCAAGCGCCTTTGGCGGCCTATCTTGTGGCGATTTCGTCGGACCCCAGCGACGAGGCTGCGATCACTGCGTTGGACGCGAAGTTCGATGACCCGACACGGTACGCATTCCTTGAGTTCATGGTCCGCGAGAACCTCAGCCCTTTCGCCAAGCTTTTCACAGGTTTACTGGATGCTGACTCACTGTTCCGGCTGATGAGCGCAGCGGACTCTGGCGGCTCTCGGCGCCCGAGGCCGCCCCTAAACCTGAAGCAAAATGAACGACCCACAGACGTTTGTGGTGCACGCTGGGCAGGCTCTGACCATGCCCGACAACGCACCGTCGTTGCCCAACTACGACCCTGACGCACTGGATGCGCGGGATGCCGAGATCACAGGACTGATCGAGGACGCCTGCATTTTTGTGCGCGACGGCGTTGTCGACTTTGTCGGCCCGTGGCAGGCACGGCCCAAAGCCGCGAAAAAGGACACGCTGCCCCTGATGCAGACGCGTGTCGCCACGCCCGGCTGGGTCGAGTGCCATACGCACAGCGTGTTTGAAGGCCACCGCGCCGACGAATTCATGCTACGCAACGCGGGCCGACCTTATGTCGAGATACTGGAGTCAGGCGGCGGCATCCTCAATACCGCTGCGCGTCTGCGCAAGACCTCGCAAGACGACCTTGCGCAGGAGTTGATGAAACGCACGCTCGACTTTGTGCGACGCGGCGTGACGACGTTGGAGGTCAAGTCCGGCTATGGCTTGACGCTCGCCGATGAGCTCAAGAGCCTGAAGGCAGTGCAGGCCGTGGCCGAGGATGCACCGTGCGAGCTCGTGGGCTGTTTCCTTGGGGCTCATGCCATCCCGGCGGACTATCGCGACCGGCGCGAGGCTTACGTGGACCTCGTGTGCAACGAGATGATTCCTGCGGTGGCCAAACAAAAGCTCGCGGTCTATTGCGACGTTTTCTGCGACCGTGGCGCGTTCACCGTCGACGAGGCCCGCCGCGTCTTGGAGACCGGCAAGAAACACGGCTTGATCCCCCGCATTCATGCCGACGAGCTCACAAACGCCGGAGCGGCAATGCTCGCGGCCGAGGTTGGCTGCTCAAGTGCGGACCACCTCGAATTCACGCCAGACGACGCCATCGCCGCGATGGCGGCCGCGGGTGTCGTTGCGGTGTTGATGCCTGCGGTAAACCTGTTCCTTGGCACCACGGACCACATGGCGAGGGCACGCGACATCCTGAACGCTGGATGCGAGGTGGCGCTCTCGACGGATTTCAATCCCGGCAGCGCGATGACCCAGGACATCGCCTTGATGACGACGCTGGCGTGTACCCTCTACAAGATGACACCCGGCGAGGCGCTGCGCGCGGTGACGATTGGTGGGGCAAAGGCGCTTCGCCGCGATGACATCGGGCGCATTCGTGTCGGGCACCGCGCGAACTTGGCGCTCTTTGATGTGCCAACGTACAAGTCCATCCCCTACCATTTCGGGACCAATCACGTCGAAGCAGTGATCCACGACGGCGAGTTTGTGTACTGGACCGAAGAGAACTAGCGGGCGAGCCACACGTAGTGTTTCGCGCCCTTTTTGCCGTGTGCGCGCACCGGCAACAGTTCCACCGAAAAGCCCGCCTCTTTGAGCCGTCGCGTAAACCGAGGGTCGTCAAATGCCGACCAAATCGCGAGCACACCTTTGGGGCGAAGCGCTTGCTTGCACGCGGCGATGCCGGCCTTTTGATAAAGCCAACCATTGGCTTCGTGAGACAAGCCTTCAGGTCCGTTGTCCACGTCGAGCATGATGGCGTCGAACTTGGTCCCCGGCGCCTGAATGGGTTTGCGGACGTCGCCCTCGAACACTGTCGTGCGAGCATCGTCGAGGGGGTGGTCGGCCAGATGTCCGAGCAGGTCGCGATTCCACGCGATCACAGCCGGCACGAGCTCGGCGACCACAACCTCGGAATCGTCAGGCAGCTGGTCCAAGGCGGCTCGCAGCGTGTAGCCTAAGCCCAACCCGCCAACCAACGCTCGAAAGCCCGCCCCAGCGCCGGCGCATGATGTCTCGGCGAGCGCGCGTTCAGAGCCCGACATGCGGCTGGACATCAGATCCTTGCGGTCGACACGGATCACGTATTCCTCGCCGCGACGCGCCAACTGCATCGTGCCACCATCAGGCACGGGCTTTTCGTCCAAAATCTCCCAGGGAATCATCGGTCTCCTTTCCCAACACGTTGCGAAGATACCACGCGAGCATCATGGGCCGGCAATCTCCGATTGCCGAATTCGGCGATAGCCGAACAATCAGCGTCTGGGTGATGCGCTGTGGACGGGCCGGCAACCTCCCGGTTGCCGGATTCGGCGATAGCCGAACAATCAGCGTCTGGGTGATGTGCTGTGGATGGGCCGGCAACCTCCCGGTTGCCGGATTCGGCGAAGCCGAATGGGTCGTCAGGCTATAATTTGAAAAATACGAACAAAACGTTCGTATTTATCGAACATACTAAAAGAATCCGCCCACACAAACTCCACCCGGCAACACCATGTATTTGTTTACAAAATACGGACATCAACTGCACACGTGGCGCGCACCGCATAAATCTTTCTTCTGGAATCTATCCGCATGTTGGGGCATCCAATTATTCATAGAATTTTTACGTCTTTCTCCCAACTATGGCTGACATGACAGTTGTTTGGATTATCCTCCTGCCCTTCCTCGCCATCGCCCCAGCGTGGTGGATCGGCCGAAGCAATCGTTTAGGCAGCACGGCCATCAGTGTCGCCGCGGCCGCCGCGGCATTGGGGGCCTTGATTTCTCAGTCGGCGCCAGTTTTTGCAGGCGACGCACTGGTGAAGTCTTGGCCTTGGATCGCGTCGCTCGGGCTGAACTTTTCGGTGCGATTGGACGGTCTAGGATTCCTGTTCGCCCTGTTGATCCTCGGGATCGGCGTGCTCGTGTTGATCTACGCGAGCTCGTACCTCTCAAAAGATGACGACATCGGGTCGTTCCACGCGATGCTGCTGACCTTCATGGGCGCGATGCTTGGTGTCGTGTTGTCCGAGAACCTGCTCCTGATGGTCATGTTCTGGGAGCTGACCAGCATCAGCTCGTTCCTGCTCATCGCCTACTGGAGCCACCTCCCGGCAGCGCGCCAAGGGGCGAGGCTTGCGCTCACGATCACGGGCGGCGGCGGTTTGGCGTTGCTCGCCGGCGTATTGATGATCGGGCATGTGGTCGGAAGCTACGAGCTGAGCGATGTGTTGCGCTCCAACGCCACCATCTTGGCCCACCCGCTCTACGTTCCACTGCTGATCTGCGTGCTGCTTGGTGCGTTCACGAAGTCGGCGCAGTTCCCGTTTCATTTTTGGCTGCCGAATGCCATGACTGCGCCGACGCCAGTCAGCGCGTATCTGCACTCGGCGACGATGGTCAAAGCCGGCGTGTTCTTGTTGGCGCGTATTCACCCAGCGCTCTCGGGCAGTCCACAATGGTTTACGATCGTGACCGGCGCGGGCCTCGTGACGTTGGTTTTGGGCGCGTACATCGCGTTGTTCAAAGACGACCTCAAGGGGTTGCTGGCGTACTCGACCATCAGCCATCTTGGGATCATTACCGCGTTGTTTGGCTTCTCGACGCCATTGGCGGTCGTGGCCGGTGTGTTCCACATCCTCAACCATGCGGCGTTTAAGGCCGCGTTGTTCATGACCGCTGGCATCGTCGACCATGAGGCCGGAACACGCGACATCAAGCTTTTGGGCGGGCTGCGCCACTTGATGCCGATCACGTTTACGCTGGGGACCATCGCGGCGCTGTCCATGGCAGGGTTCCCGCCCTTCAACGGGTTCTTGTCCAAAGAGCTGTTTTTTGAGGAAGCGGCTAAGTTTGTTGAGTTTGCCGACTTCGGCATCATCCCTATGGGCCTCGCGGTCGTTGGGGGTCTGTTCAGCATCGCCTATTCGCTGCGGTTCATCATCGAGGTCTTCCTTGGACCCAAACGCGAGTCGTACCCGCACACACCCCATGATCCACCGATGGGCATGTGGGTTCCTGTCGCCGTCTTGGCCACGATTTGTGTCGCGATCGGACTCGCGCCCGCGTTCGTCGCAGGCCCACTCGTCGCGGCCGCAGCGACGCCGGTTGCTCAAACACTGCCCGACTACTACCTCGCGCTGTGGCATCGGATTTACGCCCGCGCTGTTCATGACGATCGTGGCGGTCGCGCTCGGATTTGGATTCTACCGCATTCGCGCGGCGGTCGCGCGGCGACAGGCCGGCGTCCCCGTCCCCGAAGGCAAGCGCACAACCGAAGCACTTCTGGACGCGGCCATGGGTGCGGCGAGTTTTGTGACCACACGGGTCGACAACGGCTCATTGCAACGCTACCTCGCGTTCACGATTGGCACCTGCCGTGGCCTTTGGTTTTCTGGCGTTCGCCCAGTTCGGATGGCAAACACGGCAGCGTCGCGCCCACACCGGCACCGTGGATGGCGCTGTTGCCTTGGGCATTGCTTGTGGGCGCGACGGTATACACGGTTGTGTACCAGCGGCAGCGTTTGACGGCCGTAGTGTTCATGAGTGTGGTCGGTCTGGTCGTCTCGCTGGCGTTCATTTACTTCTCGGCACCCGACCTTGGCCTGACGCAGTTGTCAGTCGAGGTGGTGACCATCTTGCTCATCCTGTTGTCGTTGTATGTCTTGCCGCAAAACGTCGAACCCGAGTCCTCGGGTACACGCCGTGTGCGCGATGGCATGCTTGCCATCCTGGGCGGGCTTGGGGCAGCCGCGTTGTCGTGGGGCATCATGACGCGGCCTGCAGATTCCATATCGCAGTATTACCTCGACAATGCCTTGGAGAAAGGTGGCGGGACCAATGTGGTCAACGTGACCTTGGTCGACTTCCGCGGCTTTGACACCATGGGTGAGATCGCGGTGTTGGTCGTGGCAGCCGTCGGAATTTTGGTCATGCTGCGTGGGCGCCGTCCCGAGCACAAAGGCCTGCTGAGCGTGCTCGAAGAGGAGCGGTTCCCGGTCATGCTTACGACCGTAACGCGGCCCCTGATGCCCCTGATCATGCTCGCGGCGGTTTACATCTTCTGGCGAGGACACAACCTGCCCGGCGGCGGCTTCATCGCTGGACTCGTGGCGGCGGTGACATTGCTGATGCAGTATCTGGCCAGCGGCTTGACGTGGACGAACAAGCGCCTTGGCATCGATTTCGTGCGCGTGGGCGCGGTAGGCGTGTCCATCGCCGTCATCACCGGCCTTGGGGCGCTGCTCTTTGACAAGCCTTTCCTAACGCATGCGATGGTTCATCCTAAACTTCCCATCATCGGCGAGTTCCACGTCGGAAGTCCGGCGATCTTTGACCTGGGTGTGTTTCTCGCCGTGGTTGCCGCCTTGGTGGTGATCATCCGCCGTTTGAGCGAGTACCAGCGAGACAACTTCATCGACCAAACCCGTCGGGAGGACCCATGATCAGTTACGAGTTCCTGATGGCGTCCTCGATCGGAGTCTTGGTCGCCGCGGGCATTTATCTTGTGCTCCGGGCACGAACGTTTCCAGTGGTCGCGGGACTTACGTTGTTGAGCTACGCGGTCAACCTGTTTTTGTTCTCGATGGGCCGCCTCAAAGTGGGCGCACCGCCGATCATCGGCGCCCAAGCCGATTACACTGACCCCATTCCGCAGGCGCTGGTGCTGACCGCCATCGTCATTGGATTCGCCATGACCGCTTTTGCCATCACGCTGGCTGTCAAAGCTCACGTGGTGTTCGATAACGACTACGTTGACGGCAAGGAGCCACAATGATGAATCATTGGATGGTCCTGCCCATCGTCATCCCGCTGTTGACCGCGATGGGGTGTCTTTGATTGGCGACAATCTGAAGAACCCAAAGCGAATCTTCGGCCTGATGGGCGTGCTCTGCACGCTCGCGGTCAGCTGGCACATGTTTGAGGTCGCGAGCACAGGCGCCATCACGGTCTACACCTTTGGCGGTTGGCCATCGGAGTTTGGCATCGTCTTCGTGCTCGACCGTTTGGCGGCGACGATGGTCCTGTTGACCAATGTCTTGGCGCTGTTTGCCTACCTGTACGCGATCACTGGGCCTGACACGCAGGCGCCATCGTTCCACTTCCTGTTTCTAATGCAGATCACAGGCGTCAACGGCGCGTTCCTGACCGGGGACCTCTTCAACCTCTTCGTGATGTTCGAGATCCTGCTGTTAACCGCCTACGTCCTGGTCGTCTACGGCAGCGGCCCGGCGCGCACACGCACAGGCATGCAGTATGTTTTCCTCAACCTAGTCGGCTCGGCCCTGTTCCTGATCGCCATCGGAGTCATCTACGGGCTGACCGGAACCCTCAACATGGCAGGCATCGCACAGAAAATGGCGTTGCTCGGACCCCAAGACGCCATGCTGCTGCGCGCGTCTTCCTACCTGCTCTTGATCGTGTTTGCCGTCAAAGCAGGGCTGTTCCCGCTCTACTTCTGGTTGCCTCATTCGTACGCGGCCGTCAGCGCGCCCGTCGCGGCGCTGTTCGCGATCATGACCAAGGTCGGCGTCTATGCACTGCTTCGGTCAACAACGATGATGTTTGGACCCGGCCAAGGGCTGGTCGAAGAGCTGGCCAAGCCGTATCTGCTTCCCGCCGCGCTCATCACGTTAGTCATGGCGGTGCTGGGCGCGATGGCGGCGACAAAACTTCGCACCATGACAGCATACCTGCTGCTCGCCTCGATCGGCACCATGCTGGCCGGCATTGGCTTGTTCACGCACGCTGCAATCTCGGGGTCGCTCTATTATCTGCTGCACAGCACGCTCGTGATGGGCGCCCTGTTTTTGGTCGCGGACTTGGTGATGTCTCAGCGCGGCCCTGATGTGCGCGACGCCTTTAAGCCCGGACCGAAAATTCGTCAGCCGGTGTTGGTTGGGATGTTGTTTTTTGTGGCCGTGGTTGCCGTGGCCGGCTTGCCACCGCTGAGCGGGTTCTTGGGCAAGGCGCAGATCCTATGGGCCGCGATCCCAACGGAGTCAATGGTGCTCGTCTGGACGGTCGTGCTCGTGACCAGCTTCTTTACGTTGGTGGCCCTGAGCCGCGCTGCTACGACGTTGTTCTGGAAGACGACCGACGACGTCGAGACCCGTTCAAGCGAGGCCGGGTGGAAAGTTTTCCCCATTGTTGCCCTGTTGACCTGCATCATTGGGATGACGATTTTTGCGGGTCCGATCGTCGGGCACACCGACGCCACGGCGTCGCAGCTGCTTAGCCCGAGCGACTACATCAACGCTGTGACTCAGGAGGCACCATGAGACGCGTGTTTCCCGTTCCCGTCCTGAGCGCGCTGATGCTCACCAATTGGCTGCTCATTCAAGGTTCGCTGGCTCCAGGCGATATCCTCGTGGGTGCGATCCTGGCGACACTGCTTCCGCTTGCCACGTCACGGTTTTGGCCTGACTCGCCCCACCTGCATCGGATCGACCTGTTGGTCCGGTACATTGCCGTGTTCCTTTGGGACGTTGTGGTCGCCAATCTGCAAGTGGCGTGGTGGATCATCGGACCGCAGTCCAAACTGCATCCACGGTTCATCCATATTCCCCTTGAACTCGAGCACCCATTCTCGATCACCGTGTTCGCGAGCACCATCTCGCTGACGCCGGGAACGGTGTCCTCACACATCAGCGGCGATCGAAAGCTGCTGATTGTTCACTGCCTCAACGCGCCCGACGAGCAAGCGATGATCAACGCCATCAAAGAGCACACGAAGTCCCTCAAGGAGATCCTCGAATGATTCTTGAGATCGCAACCGAGACCGCGCATGGTCATCATCGGCATTTCGATGCTGCTCAACTTTTATCGAATGGCCATCGGACCACGGGTCATGGACCGCGTGGTCGCGCTCGACACGATGTACATCAACGCGATCGCGATGATCGTGCTGGTCGGCATTTACCTCAACTCAACGCTGTACTTCGAGGCAGCGTTGCTCATCGCGATGATGGGATTTGTGGGCACAGTGGCGCTCAGCAAATACTTCCTTCGCGGCGATATCATGGAGTGATCGATGCATATCGCTGTTGAAATTACGATCGCTGCATTCCTCGTCGTGGGTGCGTTGTTGGCGTTTATTGGGTCGTGGGGACTCGCGAAGCTCAACGACTTCTACATGCGGCTGCATGCGCCGACCAAAGCGACCACGCTCGGTTTGGGATGCATGCTCGTCGCGTCGTCCGTGTACTTCACAACGACGTCGGGGGCGGTGACGCTTCATGAGGCGCTCATCACGGTGTTCCTCTTTATCACCGCACCAGCGAGCGCCCACATTCTCGCAAAGACGGCGCTCCACGAGCACTTCCCCTACGAGGGTGGACAACCCGACCCCCTCGACCACCCGTTGAACGTGCAGACACGCCAGGTCGTCGACGCAACCGGCGTCGACGAGTAAAGCTGGGCCTAACCGAGTTTGTGCCCCTCAAGGGGTGTACCCGCGGCGACCGATGACGCGTCAAAATCCGCGTTGGACCCAAGCGACCGCAAAAACTCAAACGAATAGATGCCCGTGTCGTGTCCATCGCCCCACGCGATGCAGATCGCGTACGTACCGACCGGCGTCGCATTCTCGACACGCGAAGCAGCGGGCGTCGCTGGAACAACCCATTTGGGCGGGCCGCCGCTGTGACCTTGGCAGTGCGCACATGGGCAGTAACCACGCAGGAACGCACACGAAAGCAAGCTCTGCGTGTCATCGCTCCACTCGATATCGAGCACGCCCTGCTCCGAGACGTACTTCACCTGTGTGGGGTGAGGAATCTTTGCCATCACGTCATCCTGTAGAGATAAACTGCACCATCGTCGCATCCCGCCGCGATGTGCGTGCCGACGACGTCAAGGCTCCAACAACCGCTGGGCAACTTCAGAGACTGTGCGGGCTCGCCGCTCTCGCGGGAGTAGATCATGACGCGTTGGTCGTCGCCTGTCGTGGCGATCGTGCCGTTTGGAGCGACCACCACCGAGCGCACTTGGCCGCGATGGGGCAGCAACGGTCGAGGGTATCCACCATCGTCGCGGAAGACTTCGCCGTTGGCGGCGCCCCAAACCGTCATCACACCAATGGTGCTGCCGGCGTTTAAGGCATCGAAGCCGTCAAACAGGTCGACCTGCATCCACTGCCCGTTCCATACCCGCACGGTGCCATCGTGTCCGACCGTAATGGTGCGCCCCGGCGAGCATGAAACCGCCGTCACCGGTCCCTCATGACCTTCGAGGGTGTGCAGCGACTCGCCGCGTTCGAGGCTCCAAATCCTTGCGGTCCCGTCGAAGCTCGACGAAACCACGTAACGGGAATCGGATGTGAATGCGACGCCAGAAACGATCGAGCGGTGACCGGTGAGCTGTGCATGGCGAATCGAACCGGTGCCACCGGCCAAGAGCCAAAGATGCAACACACCCGTATCGCCGCCAGCGGCGAGCATGCTGCCGTCCGAGCTGAACTTCAGCGAGTTGACCCCCGCGTCGGCGACCTTAAACCGATGGACGAGCGAGCCGTCGGTGCGCCAAACGCACACGTGATCGTCCCCGCCTGCCGTCGCCAACAGCGCGTTGTCGGCGCTCAGTGACACCGCATAAACGTGCTGGTGCGTTGTGCGGATGGTCGCGGCAAGCTCGTAGACCAACTGCTCCGACTTCTTCTTGCGCCGAATGATTCCCGTTTGCGGAGGACTCGGCGGCACCAACGTCGCGGCCGCGACGTCGAAGACCCCAGGTCCCTTCAACGCCACGGCGTCCGCCTCCAATTGTTCAAGCGCCGACGTCGAAAAATGCAAGCCGTCGTCACCGTCGATCAGACCGTCTTCGCGCGGCTTGGTATTCTCGGCACCAAGCTCGTGTTGCACGTCATGCTTCTCGGCGTTGGGAACGGCCGCGGCCGGCGGTACGGACTTGACGGCTGCGGGCGCGGACGCGGGCTGCAATGCGGCATCGGTCGAAAATCGCAGGTTGGGAGCCCATCACCCGAAACCCGACAATCTCGATCTCTTCGACGTCGCTTATCCCATCGAAGGATCGGCTCGACGTGTCAGGTCTTGATGCGTTCGAACGGCTTGAGAACAGTGAAGGTCGCGACCTCGTCGAAGCGGAAACGAACCCCAAGTGGTGTGCTCCTCGCGTGAAATGACGATTCGTTGACCGCCTGCTCAAGGCTCTGCGCAAGCTCCTCGGCATCCTCGTCGTCCAAAATCTCCGGGCGCTTTGCAACCGTCGGGATCGCCTCAGCGGCGACTGGCGCAGCGAGCGGGACGCAACTTCTCTGCATCAGGCGTTTTGCGCGGAGTCGACCGCAGGCATGGCCTGCCGTCGACCGCAGCGAATCATCCGACACGTCGTGTTCCGGTTCATGCGCCACGTCGGCTTGCACCGCTTCTGGGGCACGTTCGGGCTCAACTTCCGGGGTGGGCTCGGGTTGAGGTGCGGGTTCGGGTTCCATCGCCGGCATCGGCTGGGGTTCAGGCTCCGGTGCAGGTCCTTGTTCCGCCACCGGCTCAGGCGCGGGCGCGGGCTCGGGCTCCACTGCGGGCGCGGGCTCAGGTTCCACTGCGGGCGCGGACTCGGGTTCCGCTGCCGGCGTGGGCTCAGGTTCCACTGCGGGCGCGGGCTCGGGTTCCGCCGTTGGAGCGGGTGCTTGTTCCGCAACCGGTTCAGGCGTTGGAACCACAGGCTTTGGCTCTGGGTTCGGCGCCATGACGGGCTCGGCCGCGACCTCGGGGGCTTTTGACGCCACCGCATCGGGCGGCGGAAGGGCCAACCCCTTAGGCTTGGCCAACGTCAACGCCGCGAGGTTCAACTTGACCGGATGGGCGGCACCCTGCAGGGGGGCGTCCGGCCGCGCCTCCGCGGCGGGCTTGGGCATCGGGACCGCGGCGAACTCGCCGGTGTTGACCGGCGCGCGCGTCGGGGCCGGCACCTGAGATTTGCTCGGCGTCAGCGCCGAGTCCAACAGCGCCATCGCGCCGCGATTGACCTGTTCGTTGAAACCCGTGGACCGCAGGTCGCGGAAACGCGGCGCGGGCGAATACGCTTCGGCCTCGGGACGTGCGGTGAGCTGCCCAGCCGTCACCCACTCCGAGAACTCCACCGGAGCGCCCAGCTCAAACCCCGCCGAGAGGCTTTCGCCGACCACGAGCTTGCACTCCCAATCCTTGGTCCAAAAGCGCGACGTGCCATCGCTCGAGATGGTGACGCAGCCATCTTCCCAAGGTCCGACCGCCTGAACCCAATCGGTATGCTTGCGGATCAGACGCTTGAGCGACGGGCCTTTCCAATCCCACACACCCAATGTTTTGTCGTAGCTTGCGCTCACCAGATCGTCGCCCACAAACATCAAGTCCGAGACGTAGTCGCCGTGGCCCTGTAGCGCCACTTGTGGCGTCAAATCCAAAGCATTGAACAGACCCACCGAGTTGTCCCACGACGCGGAGACCAGCAGGCGGTCGTCTGGACTGAATTCGAGATCGACCACCCAGCCAAAGTGCGAAAACTGCGACGCGATCGGTGCAAACTCGACCAAGTCCCACAGATAAACCGCGTTATCCATGCCCCCCGTGGCCAACCGAAGGCCGTCGTGGGAGAACTGCGCGGCGATCGGCCAGCCCTCGACCCCCGAAAACGTCGCAACAACCGCCAATACCGGGGGAGCAACCGAGACAGCCTTGGGTTTCGGATCGGCCTCGGCGTCGTCGTTTTCGTTGTCATAAGCGACCGAGAAGAAGCCCATCACATCGTCGACCGTGACTTCGCTAGCTTCCTCGGGCTTTGCGTTCTCGAGGACAGGCGGGTCGTCAAAAAACGCCAGCACCTCGTTCGCCGTCACGCCTTCGGGTGCGGCCGGAACAAGCTCCTGCGCAGCGGCCGACCAGACCTGAATCAGGCGGTCTCGGCCGGTGGACGCAAACCGATCGTGAATCGGGTCAAACGCCAGTGACAAGACCGCATCGCGGTGGCCGTGACCCACTGCCCAAACCGGCGCGTCGCCTTCAACATCGACGCAGATCAAGAAGCCACGTTTGTCGCCAAGCACTAAGGTTTCGCGCGCGTAGCGCGTCACGCCAATGGCCGCCGAAATCTCGGCTTTGAACTCGTGTTCCCACACCAGCTCCACACGGGCTGGCTCCTCGCCGGCGTCCCCGAGCTCGTAGGCACCAAGCCAGCCATCCCGTCCTGCGACGATCAGTCGAGAATCGCTCGAGAAGATGAAGGCAAATTACATCGACCAACGACATCGAACTCCCACGTGGGGTGCGCCAAATCCTGCGCCGCAAGCGAATACGCTGCACGGTTTGGCCACGCTCACGGACAAGCTCCCCTGCGGGGGCTTATCGCAAACTGGGGTCGGTTGAGCATCGAGCTAGGCTACTTGAGGGAACGAGGAGAATGCGTGAAATCTTACGCGAAAGTCACTAGGCCGCAAAGCACGGACCCCTATTCACTGAAGAATCTGAGCAGTTGTTTGTGCTTGACCTGCGCGTCGCGCCAGCCCAAGTCCAACAGCTCGCCGGTATATCGGCCGTCAAAGAGCAGGTAGCTCAGGAAGTCGCTCTCTCGATAGCCCTGCATCTCGGCAGCCCGGCGCCCGATCGTGCGCATGGTCGTTGAACCCCATTCCGAATCGCGCATCTGACCGGCCAAGTCCGTCGCCAGTCGCCCAAGATCCACGCTTGGGCGCACCAAGAGCGTGTCAATGAGGCGGTAACCTTGACCCCGGTATGTCTCGACGACCTCGTTTAACGTCGGGATGAAGTGATCCTTGCCAAACGCATGCTCACCGTGGCGCAACAGACCGTTGATCCGCTCGAGAAACGCGAGGTCGTAATCCAGCGGATCGAGCAGCAATGCGTTGAGCATCTTCCCCATCGCGAACGAGACCGAAGGCGCGGCGGCAAGCTCCGCAGCGGGCGGTTCAACGTGGCTTGGCGCCGACTTCAGACCGATCACCAAGACCCGGTCGGCCCCGAGCCGGATTGCCGGCGAGATCGGCGTGTTCTGACGTAAACCACCGTCGAAGTACCAATGGCCGTCAATCTTTACGGAGGGAAACAGCACCGGGATCGAGGCGCTCGCGAGCACCTTCTCGGGCGTAAGCGGGCCACGCACCGCGCGTCGACGAAGGTCGCGCGTCCAGGGGGGCAGCTCGGAACGCTCGTAGTCCGCAAAAACCGTCGCGCGGCCGGTATGGACGTCGGTACACGTGACCGTCACGGCATCCAACAGACCCGCGTCCATGTTCTTGCGGATCTGAGCAAAGGGGATCTCGCGGGTCACCAGATTCGAGAAAAACGATGTGTTCAGCGGTGCGATCGTCCGTCCCGGCGTGGGCTCCAGCGACGACTCGCCGGTGTCACGAAACAAACGGTTAACCATCGTAAACACGCTTCGCGGCTCGATGCGCACCGTCTCGGCGAGCCGCATCGTGCGCCACAAATACCAAAGTCGCTGTCCGCTATGGTCGGGGCGCTCAAGCGTTGACGCCACCCACGCCGCCAATATCGCGCCCACGCTGGTGCCGCATACTATGTCCAGATGCGGCGCGTGACCGAGGTCTTCGGTGAGCTCGTCTAGGATGTAACGCAACACGCCCGCCGCGTATGCGCCCCGCGCCCCACCGCCCGACAAGACAATCGCCCGCCGTGTCATGGCACCCACATCTGGTTGTCGAGCGAATAGACGCCCAGAACAGCCCGCACCGCGCGTTCCGCGTCGTCGGCCTGCGCGCCCGACGTCACCGGCCCTATCAGGGTCACATGCTGCGCCCTGACGCGCACCTCCACGTGGGTGGCACCGATCGTGGGATCGAAAGCAGACGCGCGCATCGTAGGTGATCTTGCTGTCCGGAACGCGTGCGACACGCACGGGTTCGGGCAATTGCGGTGAAGCTAGTCACGCAGCTGCGGTAAACCGCCCACCGGGGCGAAGCTGTGCCCAAAACTGCGCAAGCTTAGGGCTCCGCCCAGGCACATGCCAGCAAAAAACCATCCCAAAATGATCACGAGAATCGATCCACGTCGACGTCCTTGTCGTTTGTAGAAATTACAGACTATGACGCTCCCCGAAGGTGGCATAAAAATTTCAGCGCGAATCCGGTCATCACAAGGCTCTTCGATGCCCCCCGGGGTCACACCAATCTGGCAACCGTTTGAGCGCCGCCGCGCTGTCAAACGCTCCAACACGCGACGTTTGCTCCAAGCCCCGAAGACCTTGTCCGACGGCAGCCACCACGCCATCTCACCGGGTACATGCCGCGCCAGCTCGATGGCCATTCGTCCAAGCGTCATCCGCGCGTTCAGCTCAGACACCGGACGCACGATTGTGCCGCCCAACTTTCGCCTTCAAACGCATCAACACCCAAGGGAACCGCATTTTCCAGCACGGTGAACCGCCCACGCTGCGTCGGTCGCGATGGCTAGGATCTCGGTGTTTGGGGCATCCCAGCCGACCACGTGGCCCCGATGTTGCCCATGGCGATCCACAAGCAACAAGGCGGTTCCCAGAAAATCTACCTGCTCGCCGACGTCGAACTGGAGCGACCACTCACGCGTCAGGCTGACCTTGGGTTCCACCAGAATCGGCCCCTCGGCGAGCACCCGGTTCGCCCACCCTCGCTGCCGCTCGTCAAGCTCCCCGCACACTTCGATCCGCTCGCGACCGCTAAAACCGAGGGGGTGCTTTAAGATCGCGGTCTGCGCCTCCAACACCTGCTCAAGTTGGGCCACGGACGAACACAGCGTCGCCCCCGGCAACTCAACCCCGGCCTCTTTGGCGAACTCATGCGAGAAGACCTTCGAGTTCACGCGCCGCACGAGCCCGACGTCAAGACCTGCTCCAGGCCGACCGATGCCCCAGTAGAGGGTGTTGTCCTGTCCCCATGCGTCGGTCGGAAGCGCGTCGTGCCAACCCGGGACCAGGCGCAGAATGTAGCGCCACCGCGACAGGGTCTCGATCAGCGGCTTGGGACGCGTCCACGCGTCTCCAAACCTCAGCTGGTACTCGAAATCTAGGTTGGTGTGGATGTGGCGCTGCATCGGTTTCCATTGACCGGCATCACCGGTCCTGAAATCTTGAAGCCATGGACGTATACATTCGCAGCCTTGGCGCGTTTCTACCACCTCAGGTGGTCACCAACGACGACATCGTGGCCCGCACCGGCGGCACCGCCCAATGGATCGTCGAACACACCGGGATCGTGGAGCGACGCTTTGTGGCGCCGGGCATGACGAACTCCATGATGGCTGAGCACGCCGCTCGCGACGCTTTGTCGGAGGGAAAACTAGCGGCCTCCGACCTCGATGCGCTCATCTTCGCGACGCTTTCCCCCGATGCGGGTTTTCCGGGCAGCGGCGTTTTCCTGCAACGCCATCTCGGCATCGCGGGCGTGCCGGCGCTGGACGTGCGCAATCAGTGCTCAGGATTTTTGTACGGCTTGTCCATCGCCAAAGCCTGGCTGACCTCGCGGACCTACAGTCGGTTGCTGCTCGTGGGCAGCGAGATCCAGTCCACGGGGCTCGATTTCTCAGAGGCCGGCCGTTCGGTGGCAAGCCTCTTTGGCGACGGCGCAGGCGCAGCCGTGCTCGACACCACCTCAACAACGGGCGGACGCGTGGTCGACGTTCGATTGGGCGCAGACGGAAAGGGCGCCGAGGCCCTCTGGTGCGAACTGCCCGCATCAGGTCTTCACCCAAACATCGACGCGACTTATCTCGCCGAGGGACGCCAGTTTCCGCAAATGCAGGGCCGCACCGTGTTTCGGCGGGCCGTCGAGACCCTTGAGCGTGAGCTCAACGCGTTGCTGCGTGACCACCAACTCGCCCCTCAAGACGTCTTGCTGGTGCCGCACCAATCCAGCAAATTCCTCAACGGTCGCTGCAAACGGGTTGAATTCCTGCTCCACAACATCGTCAGCACCATCGAACACTATGGCAACACAACCGCCGCAAGCTTGCCGATTGGCCTGCATCACGCGTCCCAGACCGGGCGACTGGCCGGTCCAGTCGTGCTGGCTGCGTTTGGCAGCGGTTATACGTGGGGATCAGCGCTGCTGGAGTGGCCAACATGAGCGCGCGCGAGCTCCAGCAGCGGTGAAACCACAGGAGCCGGCAGTGTGTCGTTTGGCTCGACGTCTTCGACCGGCAATGTGGCTGCCTCGCTTGCCATGACACGTATCTCGATGGCCCACAACGCGTCCGCGTTTTTGGCAACGACCCAGACTTTCCAAGGTTGCTGGGCCGAACGCGGGTTTTCCAAAATCTCGGCCGGTACACTCGCCGACGAAAGCAGTGCAAATTCAGGGGCGTCTAGATCGCAGACGATGGACTCCCCCTTCCGTACGCGCGAAATGTCGCGCCATCGTACCGCCAACGCGCGTACCACCCCGATCTCGGTCATCGTCAAGGATGCGAAAAACACGCGCATGGCACGAAGCAACACCACCCACGCCGTCAGGACTGCGAGGGCGATGATCGTCGCCTCGGCGGGGGCAGTTTGGACGACACCCGGAGAGCGCGCCAACGCGATCCCAATCACCGCGAGGCCGCCCACAAAACCGACCAACACGGGCTGGGCGTACGCCAAGCGTGCAAGCGCACCCAGCAGGCCGTCACGAACCACGACCTTTTGTGTGCGATAGGTGATGAGGACAGGTTCGTCGAGGATCACGACTTCTGAATGGTGCGCGCCATGGCTTCGATCTCTTCTTTGCGCGCTTCGTACATCTCAGCTTCGGCAAAGACCATCAGGGCAACCGCGGATTCGGCGTCAAGCCGAAGGGCGTAACCCAAGAACTGGATCTCTTGGTCGCCATTTGGCGTCACAAGTACGCCAGAACCCCGTCCGTGGAATCCCCCAAATCCATTGACCACCGCCATCTGCGACGACTCCGTCTTGATGTCCTTGATCTGGACCTGCGAGCTGATCGAGCCCATCGCGGCCTCGAACACACCTTCGCTCTCGGTTCCAACCAAGATGATGGTGATCGTGTCGTCGGGCGAAGTCGCCGAGATCGCTTCCGCGGTGGACTTGACCTTCCAATCGCTTGGGACACGGAACTTGACCTTGTACTTCTCGGACACCGCCCACTGGCCGTCTTCTTGCTCGGCCGTCTGGCCCGCCGTCTGCGCCTGCGCAGCTGTTTCGGTCTTCGGTGCGTCCTGCTGAGCGGTTTCGGTAGTGGGTGGAACCTCTTCTTTCTTTTCACACGCAGTGAAAAGCAGCGAAGCGGTGGCGAGAGTGACGAAAAGGTTACGAGCGTTCATAGTTCCCCTCAATCGAGGTGATGAGCCTTGTCTATCTGCTCAAATCGTGGTTCAAATGGCCGACACGCGAGCAATAGCGCGCCAAAATGGCGTGCGGTTTTGAATGGCCGGCACTCTAATTCAGCGCCACCTGATACGCAAGCAAGCCGTGACCGAATCCAACAAGCTAACATGCCCCGAATGCAACACGCCAAACGCTGTGGATGCGCCGTTTTGCGAGAATTGCGGCTTCCGTTTGAGGCGTGCTCCCACCGCGCTCGAAGGTCACGCAGCCGTGACCCGCGCCCAACAGAAGCGTGGAAAAATCGCCCCTCCCCCCACCGAGATCGAGTTCCCCGCGCTTGACCCAGCGACACTTCGCGCGACCGTGCCCGAGGGCGTCCCGTCCGTAAAGTCCCAACGCATCAAACTCGACGAGGAGAGCTCAACGGTCCTCGAAGGGTTAGCTCCCATCAGCGCGCCGACCGAGGACATCTCGTCGATTCACCAGCCAAAGGAGCTGCCTTCGTACACCAGCGGCATCCACGCGGTGCCCGACGACGAGCGCCAGTCTTCCGCCGCGATGTTGGCGCTCATGTGGATCGTCTCGACGGGCGCCCTGATGTTGATCACCTACTTTGTTGCACGTGACGAACCCGACGAGGTGATCCTCAAGGCAGACAGCGGCCCCGTCGCGGTCGAGGCCGGACCCTATGTCAAGGGGTTGAGCGAACAAGTGCGTGCCTTCATCTTGATGACGTGCTCGCGCGTAGCCGACGACCGCAGCTCATGCGATGAACAAAAGTTGCTCGCCGGCGAGTTTCCGCAAGAAACCATCAACCTGCCGGCGTTTCGTATCGACAGCCAAGAGGTCACAAACGGTGACTGGGCCGCGTGTGTGGCAGCAGGCAAGTGCGCCACCCCAGCGCTTCGTGACTGCAAGGTCTACACAAATCAAGGGTTGCAAGTTTCCATGCGGGTCCCCAAACCACTGCTCGACGATTCGGTGCCCGTGGTCTGCATCACACGCGACGAAGCCGCGGCTTACTGCGCCTTCGCCGGCGGCACGCTTCCAACGGCCGACCAGTGGGAAAAAGCCGCACGCGGCACCAAGGGCAACCTGTTCCCGTGGGGAGATGGCTGGGACCCAACCATCGCCAACTGGGGTGAGTTCGACGTCGTACGCACCTCGATCCCCGGCCGCGTCGACGGGTACGCATGGTCTTCGCCCCCGGGTGTGTTCGACAACACAAGCCCGTTTGGCGCCGATGATATGGCCGGAAACGTCGCCGAATGGACACAGTCCGAAACCGGCAAAGCCGTCGCCCGCGGGGGTTCATGGGCGAGCTCCCCGTTTGAGCTTCGCACCACGGGCCGACTAACGCTGACCGAGGATGCACGGCGTGCAGACGTCGGTTTTCGATGCGCGTACCCCTAGCCGATCCCAACGGGATCACGCAGCCCAAACCCACGAAATCCTCCAAGAACACAGGCGTTTCATGGGGTTGAGCCGATCGTTTTTCGGCCGTACTCACGCCGACACTCGCACACCGCGAAAGAATCCTCTTGGGGTGTCTTGCTGCCGGATCGTACTGCGAAACGTGGGGATCCCAATCATCTCGCGATCCCATGATCATTGATCGAGCGACATTTTTTTTGATCGATTCAGGGGGGCCACTACTGTCAGGGGACGGGCAGCGTCCCGACAGCATTGACACCTCATCTTTGTGAATCATCATGTCTCAGTGGTTTCTCATTGACCGTGACGGCCGCCGGCCCGTCCGATCCACCCATCCCGATTTCTTCTCGAGTTTTGACTACGACGGTGGCCCAACATGGCCGCAGTTTGTTCAGCTCGCGGTCGACGCAAGCCTGAACCACGTGTTGAAGGCGGTGGAAACGACAGCCATGGTCAATGGCTTGGACCTCGAAGACGTCAGCACCCGCCCCGATGCTTGGGATTCGGCCCTTGTCATCGTCCGAAACGGTGCGTCACTCATCCTCGCCGAAACCGACCCAGACGCCGACTACCACTTCCTTCATGACGAATCGGCGTCTCAGGTGGCGGGCCTGCTCGCGTGCAATGCTGCTTTTTATGGCCACGAGACGAGCAGCGGCACCGTGTTTGTGTCGACATGGGAAACCGGCGCGATCGACCTGACCTGGTGCGATTCGCTGGAGCCGGGCCCAAGCTTTGCGCGCGTGTTCCATCGCAATGGCACGTGCACCGAAGAAGATCCCCGAGGGTTCGCGCTTCGGGCGCTCGACATGCCTGCCACGAGTCCGTTGCTTGACCGATACGCGTTTGTCGAGTTTCTGCTCAAGCCTTTTGGCATCGAGGAGATGCACCCCGTCATTGATGAGCTCCCCGTACTCGCTGCGTTCAAGGTCCGCGGCTAGTCCGCAAACGAACGTGCTGGGGTTCAAGGGAAAACTCCACAGCGCCGCTGTTCTGCGTCGAGACAACCTGTGCCCATCGCGTCCAGCGCGAAACCACAGATTCGTTGGGGTGCCCAAATCGATTGTTCCGTCCTGCTGACACCACGGCGAACATTGGAGCGGTCGCACGCGTGAATGCGTCGCTGCTTGATGTCTTCGAGCCGTGGTGGGGCACCTTCACGATATCAAACCGCTTCGGTCCTGGCTGTCTCAGCCACCACCGCTCAGCTTCCTCCTCCATATCGCCCGTCAGCAAGGCTGCTCCCGTGGGCCTTGTGATCTCGACGATCAGGCTTCGGTCGTTGCGGCTGTGCAACGGTGGCGCGAGGACGCGAACACCTTCGCAAAGCATCGATTCGTCCCTGATGATGCGACGGTGAGCACCCCCAGACGTGTTAGCCAGTTGGCAGGCTCGCGTGCGTCCGCGTGATGCACCACGAGCCGCGAAACCCGTGCGTGGCGCAACACAAAACCCACGCCTCCACTGTGGTCGATGTCAGGATGGGTGACGACCAGATGATCAATGCTTCCGACTCCGGCGCGACGCAACGCGGGCAGGACACGGGTTCGCCCCACATCGGGGCCTTTTGCGTCCTCCTGCGTCCACCAGAATCGCCGTGTCGCCGAGCTGGATCAACGTTGCATCGCCTTGACCAACGTCGAGAAACGTCAGGCGGAAATCCGGCGGCGGGCGGTAGGTACCCAGAAGCACCAGCCCCACCAAAGCCAAGCGAGTGGCCGACGGCCGCGCCAAGAACGCGAACGCCGTGGCGATCATGAGGGCGATAATGGCCTTGGGCGGTACACCCGGGACCCACAGGTTTGCGGCGTGATGCGCGCACCACGCCAGACCGGGCTCAAGGAGCACCAGACAATGGATGCTAGCCAGCCAACCATGCAGGGTGCCCAGATGTGCCCCGCCGCCAGACCCGCCATAAAGACCGGAAACACGACGACCGAGACCCACGGAACCACAACAAGATTGGTCAAAAGCGAGGACATGGGCATCGCACCCGTCTGCGCCAATAAGACGGGCATGGTCGCCAGATTCGCCGCCCAAGATACCCCTACGAAGGTGCCGATCCATCGCACCACGCGGCGCCATCGCGGCTCGTGGCCAAAGAGCGGTTGGCGCAGAAACGACGGTGTTCCGCGCGAAAACAACACGATCCCCAACGTGGCTGCGAAACTGAGTTGGAATCCAAAGTCGAAGATTTGCAAAGGATCCCATGCGAGCGCGGTCGCCGCGCCCCACGCGATCGCGTGCACACTGCACGGTTTGCGGTAAGACAAATGCCCAAGGCACACACACAAAACGACCACCCACGCGCGACACGCAGAGGCCGGCGCACCCACGAAAACAACGTACGCGCTCGCCAAGCCAAGCGTACCGACGGCCGCCACGCGCGACTCGCCCCATCGCAGCAACAACGTCACCGATCGCCGCGCGATCCAGGTGCTCAGCCACCAAGCGATCGCTGCGACAACTCCAAAAATGGAGCCCTGAGATCGCGAGCACATGGCTTGTGCCCAGTGTCCACAAACTCTTGAGCAAGATCCTCGTCCAACCACGCTTTGTTTCCGGTTGCCAACGCCAGCGCGATCCCGCGCCAAGGGTCGGCCAGCGCGTTTAGGATCAGCGTTTCGGTGCTGTTGCGCCGATGAAAGAGCACCTGCTGCGGCCAGCGCCAAATCGGCGGCTCCACCACCTCGTTCGTCGCCGTCATCCTCAGCACGAGGCCTCCGCCACGACGCTCGGCAAGCCACTTTGAGTCGGTGGTGTCCAAACTCCATGGTCCGCTGAGGACTTCCACCTGCGCCGCGCCGGTCCATACCGTGCCAGGCGCCATGACATCGTCCCCGAGCAACCGTACGTTGAGGTCTGTTGGCCGACCGTTGAACTGCCGCAACACACCCTCACCGACGCTGCCGGACGGTGTTTGCCGAAAGTCCGTCACTTCAACCTGTACGTAAACCGCGTGGCGCGC
This sequence comes from bacterium, assembly GCA_041390025.1. Lineage (GTDB taxonomy): Bacteria > Myxococcota_A > Bradymonadia > Bradymonadales > Bradymonadaceae > JBFFMO01. Next base: position 110,803 of record JAWKQR010000012.1, on the reverse strand, counting down.
CGAATCGGTCACGAGGGTTTGCCCCGTGTGCGCGTGAATGGCCCAGCACGTCAATCCAAACGCGGCACCACACGCAAACGCACGCAGGCGTGTGAGTCCAATAGGGACCAAGATCAGGCAACCCAAGAGCGACGGCACGCGCGGCGCGTCCAGCATGGCAAGTACTGTGACCACAAACACAAAGGTGCTCACGGCCCGAATGGCAGGTTGTTGCAGAAAATCCATGGTCACCGCCCTGTTCTGAGCGGTTATCGGTCAAAGGCCATCGAATGTTGCGAATTTGTCCCTCGGCTCAAGCGTGTTGCCTTCATGTGGAGCAATTTCGAGGACTTGTGAGGTTTCCCACAAGATTCCACAGGTTTTCCACAGGCCCCTGGTCGAACACACAACCCACTGTGATCGCAACACTTTTGGCACACCCATTAGATTTCCATCAACAAATCAACACGTTAACGAAACAATGCGTGTGGCGAACGTGTGACAAACCCAGCGATTGTCGCCCATGACGCAATGCGTTGACGCGCCCTTGTGGAAAACCCTGTGAAAACTTGCGAGAACGCGTTTCTCGCGCGCAACGACGCACGAAATCACCCAAAACCCTGCCAATTTTCGCCACCTGCCGAGCCACGGTTGACGATTGGCCTTGCGTGCCTAATATGGGTCGGTCCCGCCTCCTGGGTCCCCGCGACACACATTTGGTGTGCCGGTCCGCACGAGAAATTGTCATGTTAAAAATCGTTCAGAAACTCTTCGGAACCTCCAACGACCGCTATCTCTCTCGGATTCGGCCAGAAATTGAACACATCAACTCGCTTGAGCCCCTCTTCGAGAAGATGAGCGAGACCGAGCTACGCGGCATGACCGCAAAGCTCAAAACCAAGCTCGACAACGGCGCGTCGCTCGATGACATCGCGCGCAAGCCTTTGCAGCGTGCGCGCGAAGCCTCGCGGCGCACCCTGAAGATGCGGCACTACGACGTGCAGCTGATCGGCAACATGGTGCTGCACCCAGGGAAAATCGCGGAAATGAAGACCGGTGAAGGTAAGACGCTCGTCGCGACCTCGCCGCTTTACCTCAACGCGCTCTCGGGCAAGGGCGCCCACCTGATCACCGTCAACGACTACCTCGCCAAACGTGATGCGGAGTGGATGGGCAACATCTACCGGTACCTCGGATTGACCGTCGGTACCATCGTCGGTGAGATGGACGAATACGAGAAACGCGCGGCGTATCATTCGGATATTACGTACGGAACGAACAACGAATTTGGGTTCGATTACCTGCGCGACAACATGAAGTTCAGCCTCGAGTCGATGGTTCAAAATGAGCTGAACTTCGCCATCGTCGACGAAGTGGACTCCATCCTCATCGACGAAGCACGTACGCCGTTGATCATCAGTGGCGCAGCGGGTCTGTCGACCGAACTTCCGTTCACCGTCAATCAATTCGTCCCGTTCCTCAAGCGCGACGAGGATTACCTTGTCGACGAAGAACATCGCTCCGTGTCGCTGACCGACCTCGGTGTCGAAAAGATCGAAAAACGCATGAACATCGACAACTTGTACGAACCCGCCAACATCGAGGTGGTTCATGCTGTTGTCAAAGCGCTCCAGGCGCACACGCTGTACAAACGCGATGACCGTTACATCGTGCGCGACAACGAAGTCATCATCGTCGATGAGTTCACCGGACGCCCAATGCCCGGTCGCCGTTGGTCAGACGGCCTTCACCAAGCCATCGAAGCCAAAGAAGGCGTGCGCATTCAAGACGAGAACCAGACCCTGGCAACGGTGACGTTCCAGAACTTCTTCCGCATGTACGACAAGCTGGCGGGCATGACGGGTACGGCCGAGACCGAAGCCGAAGAATTCCACTCGATCTACAAGCTCGAGACGATCGTCATCCCGACCAACCGCCCGATTCAGCGACTTGACGAGGAAGACGTCGTCTACCGCAGCTACCGCGAAAAGTTCCAAGCGATTGTCGACACCATTGTGGACGCACACAGCCACGGACAGCCAGTCCTGGTGGGTACGACCTCGGTCGAGAAGTCCGAAGCGATCAGCCACGTGCTCAAGAAGAAGGGTGTCGAACACCACGTTCTGAACGCGAAACATCACGGCAAAGAAGCCGGAATTGTTGCGCAAGCGGGCCGTTACGGCGCGGTGACCATCGCCACGAACATGGCCGGTCGCGGAACCGACATCTTGCTCGGTGGAAGTCCCGAAGGCTTGGCCGAGGCCGAGGTTGGGCCGCAAGATGTGCCGATCACGGCCATCGGTGAAGAGGAGCGCGCGAAGTATTACACGCCCGAATACACCGAGGCGCTTGCGCGACACCGCGCCACATGTACCGAAGAGCGACAGCGTGTGTTGGAGGCGGGCGGCCTTTACATCATCGGCACCGAACGTCACGAATCGCGCCGTATCGACAACCAGCTGCGCGGACGCGCGGGCCGTCAAGGCGACGTGGGGCGCTCGCGTTTCTACCTGTCGTTGGAAGACGACCTGCTTCGCCTGTTCGGCGGCGACCGCATCGCGCGGGTCATGGACACCCTGAAGATGGAAGACGGCGTGCCGATCGAGCACCCGATGGTCACGCGCAGCCTTGAGAACGCTCAAAAGAAGGTCGAAGGACGTAACTTCGACATCCGTAAGAACGTTCTGGAATATGACGACGTCATGGACATGCAGCGTAAGACCATTTACGGCCTGCGAAAGAACGTCCTCAAGGGCGTCGATGTCGAGGGCCGAACCCTGTACGACATGGCGCTCGACCTGTTTGAAGAGATCGCATTGTCGACAATCAACATCTATGCATCACGTTCCATTCGTGCCGAAGACTGGGATATCGAGAGCTTGAAGTTCGCGCTGCGCGAGATCTTTGGCGTCGACTTTGAGTTCCCGAACGCAAGCGGGCGCGACGAAATTGAGAAGGTCGTCTGGACGAAAGTCAAAGGCATCTTTGACGAAAAAGTCGCCATGCTTGATTCGGTGGCCAAACGCATCAATGACAACAAGGCCGACAACGCCGCCGGTGGAGACTGGGACACCGACGACAAAGAAGTCACCGCCAAAAGCCTGTTCGAAGAGCAGATCCAAGAGCAGTACCTTCGCGCCATCGACCGCTACTGGCGCCAGCACCTCCAAGCGATGGAGCAGCTGCGCGACGGTATCGGCATGCGCGGCTACGCGCAGAAGGATCCCAAACAAGAGTACAAGAAGGAAGGGTACAACCTCTTCTTGGACCTCTTGATGAACATCAAGACCAATGTCGTGAAGTTCATCGCGCAGTTCCAGGTGACCTCGGCAGCCTCGCTGGCGCAACCCGCACACAACGTGCCAAAGCAGATCGTGCTCAATCGCACCGAAGCACCCGCCGAAGAAGAGGAAGCCCCGCAAGACATCAAGCGCGAGCTTCCCAAGATCGGCCGCAACGATCCGTGCCCGTGCGGCAGCGGCAAGAAATACAAGAACTGTCACATGAAGGCCGACGACGACGAAGCTGCGGCATCGTAGCGGAGACCCCGTGCACGTTTTTGTTGAATCACTGACATTTACCGGCCGCCACGGTGTTTACGAAGAGGAACGCCGCGACGGCCGTCGTTTTGTGTCGACCTTGAGGTCATGACCGACGATGCCTCGACCGGCCAAATCGGTCAGACGGTGGATTATCGCGGCTTGGCCGAGTGTATTCTTGAGGTCGGGCACGGCAGATCAGTCGAGCTGATCGAGACGTTGGCGACCCACATTTTGGACCGCGTGTTCGCTCGTTTTGCCGTCCAACACGCCGCGATCACGGTGCGCAAAAAGGCAACCGGCGTGCCCGGGGATCCCGAATGGGTCGGCGTTCGCCTGCACAGGAGCCAGACATGAACTTTTTTGAGACCTCAGGGTGGCGCATCGGCAGTTTGTTCGGCGTCGACATCTCGTTGTCGATGGGGTTCATGTTCATCGTCGTGTTCAGCATGGCCATCGCCGGGGTTTACACCGGCTTGATCTTCGCGATGACGTTGTTTGTCTCGCTCGTCATTCACGAGATGGGACACGCCGTCGTGGCCAAGCGCTATGACTTGGAACCCTCGGTGCTTCTGCACGGTTTTGGGGGACTGTGTTTCCACCGACCGGCCGCGACCGACGGCCAAGATGCCTGATCGTCATCATGGGGCCTGCCGCGCAGATCGTTGCGGGACTCGCTGTCCTTGCGCTGTCGATGTTCGTCACACTTCCGCAAGTCGCCGGGGACATGGCTTCGATGTTTGTGTGGATCAGCTTGTTGTGGGGTGCGCTAAACCTGTTCCTTCCGATCTACCCGCTGGACGGCGGTAAGCACCATCTGTTGCTCAGACGTTTCACGGACTCGTCGTCGGCGATGCTTGGACGCTGCGTGTCAGCATGGGCGTGGCCATTCCGCTTGGAATCTTGGCACTCGTCAATAAGTGGTACATCGGCGCCATTCTCGTGGCCTTCATCGCCATGGACAACTACAACATGATGCGCTCGGGCGAGGGCAACGACCGCCCCCAAAAGAAGGCCGAATCCGCGTACATGCGCGAGCTGGTCAGTGAGGCTGCCGAGGCGTTTGGGTCCGGCGACTTCCGTGAAGCCTACCGGCTGTGCCACCTCGCCCGCAGCACCAAAGAAACCATGGCGCCCAAAACCCAACAACGCATGTGGGAGATCTTGGCACTCTCGGCCGTGGAGCTCGGCGAAATCGAGGAAGCCCGCGGCTGGCTTAAGCGAGCGCCTGACACCCCGGCCGTGGTCGACGCACGCTCCAAAGTCGCGTCTCTGACCTAAATCCAACCGTAAATTCGCGCGGTTCTTTGCGTTCCACGCTCCACTTGCGTGTGGCCTTTTTGTAAGCAATAGTGCCGCGCAAACCTAACTGCATCGCATTTTAACCGTATGGGTTACGTGCTTTCTGAGATGGACTGTCCATGAAGTCACACATCGCTTTTGCCGCGCTGTGCGCCGCGATCTTCGGCGCTCCCGCTGTTTCTTTCGCACAGAGCTCGCTCTCTTCTTCGGCCGAAGCCGGCGACACGTCGCCGTTTGGTTACGGGTTCGAGTACCGTGTGTGGGGCCAAAATGCCGACGCCAACAGCTTCACGGGCGACCCCGACACAGAAGCGACCGCCTACCAGCGGCTTCGCCTGGATGCCGACGTGACGTTCAGCTCGATTCGCTTTGACGCGGAATTGGAAGCTGCAAGCGGTCGGTTGACCGGGGATTTGAGCCCTGCGTTGCCGGAACGCGTGGACACGGGCACACGCGCCAACGACAACCTCGATGACATGATCGTCGATCCCTATGAGGCGTTCCTGACTTGGAATGCCTCCGTCGCGCAGATTCGTGTGGGTCTGCAGAAGAGCGGGTTTGGGATGGGCATGGTGGCCAACGACGGCGTGGAGAGCGACGACATGCTCTTCAACCAGAAATTTGGCGCCGACCGCGGGTTACGTGTGCTTCTGGCGACCAAGCCCTTTGCGGCGTTTGCGACCTCACGAAAGCTCAAGAATGTCTACCTGGCCGTGGGCGGAGACATGGTGTGGCGTGACGACAACGCCGATTTCCTGGAAGGCGACCGCGCCTACCAATTCGTCGGCTCGACCTTCTACCGGGACGAGGATCCGCGCGACGACCGAAACTCGACCTTCGTCGGTTTCTACACCGCCATTCGCAGCCAAGAGGATCGCGAGGTCACGGGTGTGACCCCCAACGATACGTTGGATGTGATGGCGTTTGACGTTGCCGCCAAGAAATCGTTTGTGACCGACTCGGACATCCATGTGACCATCGGCGCCGAAGCCGCCCTGCTCAGCGGCGAGAGCACCCGTGCCTACAGCCAAAACGGCGAGGCGAAGACCGACATCTTGGGCCTTGGCGCTGCCGGCGAGCTGATGTTGCGTTGGAATCCAGCCAAGGCGGCGTTCAAGCTGCTGACCGGCTACGCGTCAGGCGACGCCAATCCGGATGACGATACGTTGTACCGCTTCCGATTCGACCCGAACTACAAGGTTGGACTGGTCATGTTTGACCAGTACATCCCAGCCGCCACCCGCGAAGCCTACACGCGCGTGACCGATCCTGAGCGGTCAGGTGTTCCGCAGCGCGGCGTGTTCGGATTGATCAACGATGGCGCGATCGAAGACGCGATCTACGTCAATCCCCAGCTGTTGCTCGGCGACCCGGACGGCCTGCTGACGGGCGTCGGCGCGCTTTGGGCGTGGTCGGCCGTGCCTTTCGCAGACCCCTACGCGTCATTCGCCAACGGCGGCACGCCCACCGGCGTCAACGGACGCGGCGAAGCGTCACGCCAGCTTGGTTTCGAAGTCGACGTATCCGCGCGCTACCGACGAAAGCTCGTCAAGGACCTGATGCTCGAAGTTAAAGCGGAGTACGGGATTTTGTTCCCCGGTGCCGCGTTTGAGGACGCCAGCGGTGTGGGCGACGGCGCACAAAACCTCGTGCGTGGTCGTATCGCACTCTCGTGGTGAGGCCCGTCATGCACAAGTATCTTCCACTTCTACTGGCTCTGGCACCGCTCGCTGGGTGCATTGAAGACAACGCGGAGCCCAAAGGTCTACGTCCCACGTCGAGCAACGGCGGGGTCGAGGTCATCTTTGACCTCGATGCACGGCCGCTGCCCGAAGTCCCGTTTCCCAACGACATCGCGACGATCGTCGATCCCACAAGCCCAACCGGCAAGCGCCTCAACGTGTCGTTGCTGGGTGCCACGAAGCTCGAATCGATCATCCGTGAGAAGGCCAATCGCCTTGATGGTTTCGGCACCTACGCCCCCATCACCGTGCAGTTCACGGGCCTGCTCGATCTGCGCAACATCCTCAATCGGCACGTTGGCCCAGCGCCGGATTTCTCGGACGATGCGGTCTACGTGGTCAACATCGACCCCAAGAGCGACGAATACGGCAAGTTTGAGTACCTCGACCTTGGCAACGGGAACTTCCCCGCCACCATGAAGGATCCGACCAAGTACTTTGACTTTGACCCACGCCGAAACGGCTCAAACTTCCTCTACGAATCCGTGCAAGAGGTCGACTCGAACTTGAACGGCGTGCTCGATCCCGAGGAGGACACCGACGACGATGATGTTTGGGATAGCCCAAACACGCTCGACCCCGGCGCTGACCCACTCGAATGGCGGCAGCTGCTCGAGTTTTATGAGCGCGAGACCAACACCTTGATCATTCGCACGGTGGACGCGCTTCAGCCGGCCACTCGTTATGCGGTCGTGCTGACCTCGGCTTTGGTCGACGCCGACGGAAACCCCGTCAACTCGCCGTTTGGCTACATCAATCATACGCGGCAGACGGACGACTTGAGCGTGCTGCGCGACATTCTGCCCAAGAATCTGCCCAACCGCTTTGACCCCAAACTCGAGGATGTGCGCTTCGCGTGGTCGTTCACGACGCAGTCGTCGACCCTTGAATTGGAGACCATCCGTGCTGGCCTCTACGGCCACGGGACGATGGCGTGGCTCAAGGAGCAGTTCCCAGCCGAACTGACGATGATTCATCGCATCAAAGGCCGCGACGTGGCCGGAGAGTCGGCGTTGATCACTCGGCTGCCTCAGATCGCGCTGCAGTTCATCTTCGACGTGCTCGCTGGTGGCTTGTCGCCGCAGGGCAAAGCCAAGTTCCTTGAGAGCTACGATTACGTCGATTACATCGTGTCAGGCTCGATGCGGGTGCCGTACTTCTTGGTCGACAAAGATGGCGACCTTGGGACACCCGAAGAAATCGCACAGAACCGCAACCAGTTTGATGACGACGAGTCATTCGACGTCGACGTTTCGACTGGCCGAGCAGCTGTTGGGACGGACGAGCTGACGTTTTGGTGCACCATCCCCAAAGCGACTGAAGGCCGCAAACCACCGTTTCCGGTTGTCATCTATGGTCACGGGTATGGATCGGCCCGCCCCGAGTTTCTGGGGTTCGCCAGCGCCAACGCGCGACTTGGCTTGGCTTCGTGCGGACTTGATGCGGCTGGGCATGGCCTTGTACTGCCGGAAGACGTCGAGCTTGAAGGTGCCATTTCGAACGTCATCGACCGTGCCAACCTGACCAACTTGGTCGACGTCTTGACCCACAGCCGCGCACGCGACTTGAACAACGACGGCCGCGCCGACAGCGGAGGCGACTTCTGGACTGCCGACATCTTCCATACGCGCGACATTCTGCGTCAGACCGTGGTCGACCACATGCAGTTCATCCGGATGCTTCGGTCGTGGGACGGCGTAAAGCGTTTCCCCGACGCGGTGGATGAGAACGACCCATTTGTAGGTGCTCGCCGCAGCATCGTGGCGGGCTTTGACGCAGACGGTGACGGGAAAGGCGAGCTCGCTGGGGATTTCACCGGCGACGGCATCGTCGACCTTGGCGGCGAACAGCCCTACTACGCTTGGGGCATCTCGCTTGGCGGCATCGTGTCGCCATTGTTGGCGGGGATCGAACCCGCCGTTCGTGCCAGCTCTCCCAACTCGGGCGGAGCAGGCCTGCTCGAAATTGGCTACCGCTCGACCCAAGGTGGCGTGCCCGAAGCGGTGATCTTGCCGCTCATCGGCCCCGGCCTTATTGGACGCGGCGAGCAAATCTGGAACGCCGACACGGGCGTTTGGGAATTCAACGGCACGATGCACCTTGAATGGCTGATGACATCGGTCAACTCCTCTAAATACCTGCGTTTCGCGACGATCGACGGCATCGAAAACGGCGACCGCATCGTGCTGCGCAACCTTGAGCGCGAGCGTCGCCCCCAGCTTGTCGAGCCCAAGACCCTGACATCCCACACCATCGTCCGTGGTGGAAACTTCAGGACCGCGATCGGTTCAAGCGCCGCAAGCGCGACCGATCGTCAACGGCTGCTGGCCTTTGAACCCACCTTCGATTCCGCAGCAGCCCTGACACGGTTGGAGACCGCCAAACCAGGTCTGACGGCGTCGTACTTCCGACAGACCGGCGGCCGCATCTACCCGGCGTTCAGCAAAGTTGTACCCACATTGGATGCCACTTTCGCAGACGCTCCGGGCGCAGGCTTCAACGCCGATTCGTTCCTCGTGCGCCACGAGGGCGTCATCACCGCCGAGGCGACCGCGAACTACACCTTCAAGGTCATCGTCGACGGCAACGCCGAGCTTCGGATCAACAACGTGCGCGTTGCCAACGGTCGCGACGGCGAGTTCACGGGAAAAGCCAAGCTTGAAGCCGGCGTTCCAGCCAGCATCCAGGTGAACTTCACACAAGAGACCGCGCCAGGTTCTTTGTCCGTACTGTGGTCCGCCGATGGAATCGCCGAGGCCGTCATTCCCGAAAGTGCGCTGGCGACTCACGTCGACCTGACCGCGGATGAACGCGCCGAGTACGAGAAACACCTGATCACGGCGCGCGGCGGCGATGCCCGTACCTACGGCGACCCGATCGTCATCGAGATCCGCAGCGCGACGGGCGAGCTGAAAGAAACGATCGATACGTTTGGCATGGATACGGTCTTCGAGAACGTGGTCTATCCCGCAGGCACAGCGCTCGCCGCACTTCGGGACGGCTACGGCTTGAAACGACAAACACCCGAAATGCGGCGGTTCCTTGGGCTCGCGCAGCACCTTGTCGACGCGGCCGATCCTGCCGTCTACGGGCACACATATTTCAAACGTCCGTTGCAGTTTCCCTATGAAACAAACCCGAACTTCCGCGACGGGGCGACGAACGTGTTTTTCGTGCCGACCGCAGGGGATTCGGCCGTTCCTGTGGCCACAGGCTACGCCATGGCGCGTATCGCTGGAGTCCTAGACTACCAGAACATAGACCCTCGTTACGGAATGTCCGAAAATCAGTACCTAATCGAGAACTACGTCTACGAAGGGATCTACTGGCTTGATCGCTTCCCAGACTATCCGGGTACGCTCTTTGACCAGGATGATTTGGACGGCGGCAAATTCACGACTGACCGATTCCCTGAGCGTGGCTCAGACCCGAACGCAGACGCCGAGAACCCCGTGCGTGCGACCGTTCAAACGGCACGTGGGATCAGTGCACTTCGGGTCCCCTACCAAGACGTACAAGGCAATCACGGCATCTTCTTGCCTGAGCCAACGCTGACGTTCGACATCGACGGCTTCATGTCCAACCAGATCTCGTACTTCTTCGCGCATGGCGGCGAGAAGTTCACCGACGATCCTTGTATGGCAGATTTCTCGCTTGAGTCGTGTGCTTGGTACGACCGGGACACCTGGCAACGCCCAGTCGTCGAGTAACCTGCGGGGCGCCCATGAACCTTGAGATTCAGCGTAAGTGGGCGCGGCAGACCTTTCGAGGCGTGGGTATCGTCACCAACACGTCCAACCGCCTCAACCTCCCCATCATCAGCACCGGACGACCGTTTGCGTTTTACCGCGAGGTCTTCTTCAAAAACCGGCCCGAGGCGGACGTCTTGTCGGACCTCAAGGGCCAGCGTGTGTTGGACGTGGGTTGCGGCCTCACGCCATACACCCAAGATTCGATGTTTCAAGCATGCTACCGGGACGGCGTCGAGTTTTACGGCATCGACCCCAAGCTCAACGGCACGTTCGAGTTTGGCACCTTTGACCGCCTGAAGGTTTTTTTCACCGGTGGCACACGGCTCGACCCCTATGCACCGGGCGCAGAGCGGCGTTTGGCGATTTATGCCGACGACCTGCCGTTTGAAGACGCATCTGTCGACCTCATCCTGTCGAGCTGGGCGTTGTTTGTGTGGATTGCCGATGAACAGGTGCTTGACCGGGTCTTTGCCGAGTTCGCACGCGTGCTGAAAATCGGTGGTGAAGTCCGCGTCTACCCCACGCTGCACGCCGATGACGTCACCTGGCCCATGGCCAAGGAAACCTTGGCCGCGTTCGACATACGACAACGTTTTGTCGGCCGGGCCAGCGTCTTGAATCTACCTCCCGCCTTCATGACACGTTTTGTTCGCCGCGACGCCTGAGCACCAACATCCAACAAGCAACACCGTTGTCGCCTTGAGACGACAAGATATCTTGATATACTGTGTGAGATATCAAACGGTGTTCGCCATGAAAACAAGCGTTGAAATCTCGAACCCCCTCTTTGAAGAGGCACGCAAGCTCGCCGCGGAAAGCGGCGTGTCGATGCGCAGTTTGATCGAGCAGGGCCTCAGAAAAGTCCTGGACGAACAACGTCAGAGCCGACAGTCGTTTGAACTTCGTGACGAACGGGTCGATGGAAACGGGTTGGCAGATGATTTTCAGGGAGCATCTTGGACCAAAATCCGAGATGCGGCCTACGGCGAAGAATGATCGCCGTCGACACAAACATCCTCGTCTACGCGCATCGTAAGGACTCTGAGTTCAACGGTCCGGCATTCGAACTCTTGCGGAACTTGAGCGGCGGCCGCCAGACATGGGCCATTCCGTGGCCGTGTTTGCACGAATTCTACGCCATCACTACACACGCGCGGATTTACTCACCTCCGAGCAGTCCCGCTCAGGCGATGCAGCAGATCGATGCGTGGCTGGAATCCCCCACGCTGACCCTCATTGGCGAAACCGAAACCTATTGGCCCATCCTCAGGAATAGTCTGGCGTCAGGAAAAGTCGCGGGTCCGATGGTGCACGACGCACGAATTGCGGCGATTTGCGAACTCCATGGCGTGGTCGAGTTTCTATCCGCGGACCGGGACTTTGGGCGCTTCCCGGGGCTCAAGACGCGCAATCCCCTCGTCCGTTGATTCTTCGAAATTTGTGCGCATCTTTTGGGGGATCACGTAGGAGGTCGTCATGATTGTCGCTTGCACGCACTGCGGTCAGAAGAACCGAGTCCCATCGTCCAAGATCGCGGACATGCCCAAGTGTGGCGCATGTCACACCGCTCTTTCGGGCAGCCAGACGCCTGTCGAGGTTACGGGCGCGGAATTCGACGAGGTCATCGCAAACGCCGGGGTGCCGGTGCTCGTGGACTTTTGGGCGCCGTGGTGTGGTCCATGCCGCATGGCCGCGCCTGAGCTTGAAAAGCTCGCGAAGTCGCATGGCGAAAAGGTGCTGATCGTCAAGCTCAACACCGACCAAAACCCCGACATCGCGACCAAACAAGGCGTTCGAGGCATACCGCTGTTCAAGCTGTTCAAAGCCGGCGCTGAACAGAAATCCCAGGCAGGCTACATGAACGCGAGCCAGTTGGCGCAGACGTTCGGGCTATAAGTTGAAGCCTAGGCCTTTGAGCCGCATCCGGAAGATTTCGGCGAGCTCCGGCTGCCCGTTCGCAGCGTAGAACCGAGCCAACTCGTTCAGTGGGTAAGGGTTTGCGGGCGATAACGCGACCATCTCGTGCAAGAACGGCAGCGCCTCGTCGTCACGTCCTTCCTTGAGCAAGTGGGCGGCCTCCTGGCGAAGCTCGGTCAGGCGGGGACCCAAAACAGGTGCCGGATTGGTGGGCCTGACCGCAGGTGCCGCGGGCGGGTTGTTTTTGGAGTTTCGTTCACGCCGCAGCCGATAGGTTTGTCTGAGCCGCTGTTGAAGCTCCGACTCTTGCGCGCCTTGGGGTTGAGGCACTGGGCTTGGTGACTTTTGAGGTTCCGCCGACGGTTGGCATTCGGGCTGTAGAATCTGTCGAAATGCCGCGTTTAGGCCGGCAAGGCTCACGATGTCCTGCACGTTGTGGTCAAAAAGTGGCAGCAAGCCCGACACGATGCCGGTTCGGCTGTAAGTCTGCCAACGCAAGGGGGCCTCGCTGCCTGGGATGTCATCGTGGCGGCGCAAGCCCAGCATTTGTCGCTCCAGGTCCGCCAAACTCATCGATCCGCGGGGCAACAACCGTCGTGCGACCTGCAGCAAGTCGACGTGCACCTTGCCCAAGAATGGCGATTCTAGGCCGTGATGGACGGCACGTTCGTTGACTCGCGGCACGTCGAACGAGGCGCCGTTAAACGTCACCAGACACTCGAAGTCACGCAACCGTGCCGCGAGGGCCTCGATCGTGGCGCGCTCATCCCGGTCGTTGGCTAAGACCCACTGCTCGACACAGATCTGGTCGCCACTCCAGTGACCAAGCCCCAAACAGAAGCTCATGGCGCCCGCGCCGAGGCCGGTGGTCTCGATGTCAAAAAACGCGATCGACTCAGGTTCGAAATCACGCAGCAACGTCGTCTGTCCGGACCAACTCGCTGGCACCGGAACACGTGTGTGCTTAAGCCTGCCCACATTGGAGGGCCGATGACTGACAAATCTGGGTGGGTTGCCTTGGGCCCCGGCAGCGTGCCAAGCCTCGTACCGCGAGGGGGATTCAAGCGGTTTGTGGTCGTCGGCAACGAACACACCTACCGGTCGATCGCTGTCCAACGCACGAATGCGGGACTGATGCAGCCGCCCGAGCCTGTTCGTAAACTTCGTCATACGCGCATGAAACCTAGGTAAACGCCTATTTGCTCAGATTTGTGCAAGTAATGTCACACAAAAACACACCCGATCGGCTTGTTTTTGTTTGAACGAGCGTTTAATAAACAACCGACTTTAACGAACGTTAAAACAAACGATGTGCTCTCCATGACCGAAACAAGTCACATTCCGCCAATCATCGGCGAGTCGAACCTACCAGAAGGCGCCCAACGCATTCTAGTCGGTGCGGCCGAAGTTTTTGCGCGAAAGGGCTTTGCCGCGGCGAGTGTCCGCCAGCTCGCCGAAGCGTCGAAGATGTCCATCCCGATGATGTACTACTACTTCGACAGCAAAGACGCCGTGTTCCAGGCTTTGCTGAACTTGGCGATGGTCTACATGGACCAACACGTCATGCAGCCGGCAATGGCTGCGGATTCCGCGCTCGAGTCGCTGCGGATCTTCATCAAGGGACACGTGCAGATGGCGCTCGCGAATCCGCTTGTGGTGCGGACGTTGATGGCGACGTTCTTTGGCCCCGAAGAGGGTGCGCCCTCGATCGACATGTTCAAAGAAGAACACCACCAAGTGCTCATGGGGTGGATCATGAGCCTTGTCCCACGACTCGGGAAACTGCGTGAGGGCTTCACACCACTCTTTGTCGCGATGCTGATCGACGACATGCACCACAGCCTCGTGATGGCAGTGCGGCACCTGAACGACCCGAAATTCGAACCTTTCAAACCCATGTTGGAGGAGCGTCTGTCTGACGCTTCCATCGACCGACACATCCAGTTTCTGCTGCTTGGCGCCTTCGAGGAGATTTACGATGAATTTTAGCAGTCGTTTAAAAGCTTATCAGGCTGTGCTTGCCAACGGTTCCCGACAAGAGCGTTACGCGTACGAGGCCGAGCTCATCGCGGATGCTGCATCAGGCAATGCCGAGGCGTTCCGGGTGATCAGCGAGATGCATTACGGCCGTATCTACCGCGTCGCACGTCGCATTGTCCGCTCGGACGAGGACGCCGCAGATGTCGCGCAGGATGTGTTGCTGACGCTGCATCGTAAGCTCGACTCGTTCCGCGGTGATTCCGAGCTTGGAAGCTGGCTACACCGCGTCTCGGCCAACGCGGCACTTATGTTCCTGCGTCGCAACTCGCGCCATCGTAACCACCTCAATGACGATGCGCTCACACAGGTTTCGTCGGATTTCTCGGTGCATCGTGACGCCGAAGACCGCGAGACACTGCGGGCTTTGCAGGACGCGTGGGAGTCACTCTCGGAGAAGCACCGTGAGGTATTGGATTTGCGCGTGGGACGCGACGAATCGGTGGGCGAGATTGCCCAGAAACTTGACCTTTCGGTCCCCGCGGCGAAGTCTCGCATCCATCGGGCGCGACTTGAGCTGATTGAATTGGCTGGTCTGACCCATTGATCCGACACCAAGTTTTCTGTGAACCCAAGCTCGGTCTGGCGCATCCCCTGACCGACTGACCCAGACACTTTTCGTGGAGCGGGAGCCCCGGATACTCATGAAATACGCACTCTTACTTGCCGGTGTCATTGCGCTAAGCGCATGCGACAGTGCCCCTGAAACCCAACCTGAGGCACCCAAGGTTGCCGCGATCCCGATCGAGACCGTGGTCGTGCAGACGCGCGAGTTTGTGGACCTCATCGACGTCGCAGGCGTAGTGGAGCCGATCTACGAAGTTCAGGTCGCCGCCGAAGCGCCTGGCCGCGTCCTAGCCGCACCATTTAGCGAGGGCGAAAAGGTCGACAAGGGCAAGCTTTTGTTGCGGGTGGACGGCGACTTGGATTCGGCGAGAATCAGCCTGCTTGAGAGCCAACTGTCGACGGCGAAACGTGAGTTTGAGCGTACGAAGCAGCTGGCCAAGCAGGGACTCGCGACGCCACAGCAGCTCGACCAAGCCTCATCCGCGGTCGACGGTGCCTCGCTTAGCATCAAACAAGCCAAAGTCGGCCTCGGCAAGACCAATGTGCGAAGCCCGATCACGGGGTACATCGCCCAAAAGTTCGTGGAACCCGGCGAGTATGTGGGCCCGGGCGCCCCATTGGCCCACATCGTGGACTATGACACGGTCAAGGTGATCGCATCGGTCCCTGAGGGCGATGTGCGATTCATCGCACCAGACAAAGAAGTCGACATCTGGATTCCAGCGCTCGACAAGACCTACAAAGGCAAAGTGTTTCGCCGATCCATCGTCGCGACGGCCGCAACACGCACCTTCCCCGTTGAGATTCACGTCCCCAACCCCGACCTCGAGATCCTGCCTGGGATGCGAGCGTCGGTCGTTGTGCCACGCAAAGACTACGGTCAAATCGTTGTCGTGCCACGCGACGCCATCCTTGAGGGGTTCAATCGCCAAGAGGCGATGGTCCTTGGGGACAAGGTTGACGACGGATACAAGGCGGTCTTGCGTGCGGTGGAGCTCGGCCCTTCGCAAGGCACCGATGTCGCTGTGTTGTCGGGTCTGTCCGCCGGCGAACAGCTTATCGTCAAGGGCCACCGAAGCCTCGCGGACGGCGCGAAAGTTCGTGTCGTGAACGCGCCCGCTGCCGACCAAAAACTCGCCGAAAGTAAGTAGGATCCTCCATGCAGATTACCAACTTCTCGATCAGGCATTCGACCTCGGTTTGGGTGTTGATCGTCATCTTGTTCATTGGCGGATTGATGGCGTACAACCGCTTGCCCCGCGAGGCGGCGCCCGACATTGCCATCCCTATCGTCATCGTGAGCACGCCCTACTTCGGAGTCTCACCCGCCGACATCGAGACGCTGGTCACGAACCCGCTCGAGAAAGAGTTTAAGGGCATCCGCGACCTCAAGAAGATGACGAGCACCTCGGCCGAGTCGGTGTCGCTGGTCACGCTTGAGTTTGATCCCGATGTGGTCATTGAAGACGCATTGCAGAAGATCCGCGACAAGGTCGACAAGGCAAAACCGGACCTTCCGCCCGATGCAGAAGATTCCGAAATCATCGAGATCAACGCCAGTGACTGGCCCGTCCTGATCGCGAACGTCTCGGGCAAGATGGATCCGCTGCGCCTCAAGGAGCTTGCCGAGGATATTCAAGACGACATCGAGAAGCTTCCCGGCGTGTTGCGCGTCGACCTCGCAGGTGGCGTGGAGCGAGAGATTCAGGTCCTCGTGGACCCGATGTTGCTGCAGTATCACAAGGTCTCGCTCAACGACATCATCGGGAAATTGCAGGCCGAAAACATCAACTTACCCGGTGGTTCGTTGGACGTCGGGCCGATGAAGTACACCGTGCGTGTGCCCGGCGAATTCGAAAATGTTGCGATGATCCAAGACCTCGTGGTCAAGGTTCCCAAAGGCGGCGGCGCCCCCATTTACTTGCGTGACGTGGCCGAGGTCAAAGACACCTTCAAAGAGCCCAAGACGTACAGCCGTCTGACCACATGGAAGAAGGTCGGCGACCAACGTGTGGAGTACACCGAGACCAACGTTTCGCTGTCGGTCGTCAAACGGTCTGGCGAAAACATCATCGACATCGCGGATGCGACCAAAAAGGTGCTCAAGGATTACGAGGCGCGTGTCCCCGAGGGCGTCAACATCGTTGTGCTAAACGACATGTCGAACAACGTGCGCGACCAAGTCCACGATCTCGAGAACAACATCATCTCGGGTCTGATTTTGGTGCTCGGGGTGTTGTTCTTCTTCATGGGTGGTGCCCGCAACGCCTTGTTTGTCGCCATCAGCGTGCCATTGTCGATGCTCGTGACGTTTCTGATTCTGCAGGGACTAGGCATCACGCTGAACATGGTCGTGCTGTTCAGCTTGGTCTTGGCGCTCGGCATGCTCGTCGACAATGCGATCGTGATCGTCGAGAACATCTACCGCCACGCGAGCGAGGGCAAAGACCGTGTTCAAGCCTCGATCGACGGCACAGCCGAGGTCGGATGGGCCGTCATCGCGTCGACCGCCACGACCGTGGCAGCGTTCGCCCCGATGGTGTTTTGGCCCGGTGTGACCGGCGAATTCATGGGGTATCTGCCCAAGACTGTCATCATCACCTTGCTGTCGAGCTTGTTTGTGGCGTTGGTCATCAACCCAACGGTGTGTGCAACGCTGCTGAAAGTCGACGAAAAGGACCGCGGACACGACGAAATGTCGGTGCCAGACAACGCGGTCTACCGGACCTACCGGCGAATGCTTAATTGGGCGATCGACCATGCCTGGGCGGTCATCGGCCTTTCATTTGTGGCTTTGGTGGGTTCGATGATGCTTTTCGGGGCGCAGTCACTGGGGGTTCAGTTCTTCCCTGAGACCACGCCGGAACGCTTCGATGTCAACGTCGAGCTGCCCGACGGCACGCGCATCGAAGAGACCAACAAGCTGTTGGCCGAGCTCGAAAAACCCATCGATTCACAACCCGACATCGTCGAGGCATGGATCGCGGACATCGGCGTCAAGGGTGGCAACGGCGGGATGCAGGCCGGCGGCAGCGCTCCGCACTATGGAAAGATTTCGGTCGACCTTGTCTCGGCTCAGCATCAGGCATCTAGCCCCTTTGATTTCATGGAACGTCTGCGTAAAATCTACGCCAACGTGCCCGGCGCTACGGTGATTTTGGCCAAGGAAAATACTGGCCCACCCGCCGGCGCTCCCGTCAACATCGAGATTGTAGGCGATGACCTCGCGGTGATGGCCGACATTTCGCGTCAGGTCAAAGATCGTGTCCGCCAGATTCCGGGCATCATCGACCTTCGCGACGACGTCGAACTGACGCGTCCGGAAGTCCACTTGGTGGTCGACCGCACACGCGCCGCCATCGTGGACGTCGACACACGCGGCATCGCTCAGACGATCCGAACCGCCATCAACGGGACCGAGGCCACCGTTTTCCGCGAAGGAGACAAGGAGTACGACATCACGGTGCGGCTGCGCGAAGACCAACGACGCAGCATCGAGGACTTGGCCAAACTGACCGTCGTCAACAAAGACGGCATCCACATCCCGATCACAGAGGTCGCGTCCATCGAGCCCAAAGGCGGCGCCGGCTCGATCCGGCACAAAGACCAGGATCGCGTCGTGACCGTTAGCGCCAACGCCGCCAAGGGATTTCTTCCCAACAAGCTGTTGGAACAGGTCCAGAACGACCTCAAAGATGTGAAGATCCCGCCAGGGTACTCCATCCGCTACACGGGCGAAAACGAGGACCAAAAGGAAGCCGCAGATTTCCTCGGGATGGCGCTCCTCTTCGCGCTGTTCCTCATCGTGTTGATCTTGGTCACCGAGTTCAACTCGATCATGCAGCCCCTGATCATCATGGGCAGCGTCATCATGAGTCTAATCGGTGTGTTCTTGGCGCTGGTCATCTTCCAGTTGCCCTTTGGCATCATCATGACCGGCATTGGGGTGATCAGCCTTGCGGGGGTGGTGGTCAACAACGCCATCGTCTTGATCGACTACGCGAACCAGCTGCGTGAACGCGGCATGGGGTTGCGCGACGCCGCGCTCAATGCCGGCTTGGTTCGGTTCCGTCCGGTGCTTCTGACCGCGTCCACGACGGTGCTTGGCCTGCTGCCGTTGGTCGCAGGGGTGAGCATCGACTTTGTAAACACCTCGATCGTGTTTGGGGGTCGGTCGGTCGAAATGTGGGGCCCGATGGCCAACGTCGTGTCGGCGGGTCTGTTTGTGTCGACGGGCCTTACCCTCGTGGTCGTGCCCGCGGCCTACGTGCTCACCGAGAGTCTCTCGTTGCGCGTTCGAACCTTCCTGACGCGGGGAAGCGCCGCGGCGGCGGCCGCGATTATTCTTGTGATGCTGGCGCCCATCGTCGCCAACGCACAGGAGCCAACCCCCACGTCGACACCTGAAACTCCGGTCACGTCGTTCAGTACGCCGGAGTCGATCGATTCGGGTGACCTGTTCGCGGGGAGCCAGCTGGATTTGGCCGAGTTCAAGATCGAGGCGACACGAACCCTTTCGCTTGCAGATGCCCGCGCCTTGGTGCGTGAGAACAGCCTCGATCTGGCCACGTTGAAGACGCAAATCACCTTCGCGGATGCGCTTGTGCGCCAAGCATGGTCAACCGTTTTCCCCACACTGGCCGCCAACGCGCAGTACCTGGTCAACCAAGAGGAGATCGTCGCCGATTTTGGTGGTCCCGCAGGCTCACCGGCGATCGTCATTCAACCCAAGACGAGCTGGAACTGGACGTTGTCGGCCAGCCTTCGCGCGAACTTTCGCGCCCTGTCGCTGCTGCCCCAGGCTCATATCCAGCAGGAGCTTGCGCGCAACAACATTGCTGTGGTCGCCAAGCAGCTCGATCTCGCGGTTGTCCAGACATATTACGCGTTGCTGACCACCCGACGGGTCATGGAGATTGGCAAGGAGCGGCTTGTGTCCGCAGAGACCCTCCAGAAGGCGACGGTTGCACGTCGAGATGCCGGGACGGTCACGGAGTTCGAAGTTACGCGCGCTAACCTGCAAGTGGTTCAGGCCCGCAAGGACATTGAGGCTGCGCGCCTCCAATTCCAAAACATCCGCGTCGGCCTCGCAAACCTTTTGCAGACGCCCGCAGATTTTGACGTCACCGAAACAGGCGTATCCACCGACGGCCTAGAGCTTGCGACGATTCAGCAAGAAGCACAGCGCAACCGACCCGAGATCGCGCAGGCTGAGCTGAACCAGAAGCTCGCAGACGAACAGATTCGTGAGGTCTACTTTCAGTATCTACCGATTCTTTCGGCCACGTTTCAGTACGCGGGGCAAAAAGGCACAGCGCTCAGCCCGAGCGACCCACGTTGGACGTTGGTGTTCGGCGCATCTTGGACGATCTGGGACGGCGGGCTGCGCGAAGCCACCATCGACCAAAAAGAAGCCGCGTTGCTGGCTTCGCAACTTCAGAACCGCAAGACCGCCACACAGATCGCGGCCGACATTGATTCGGCGTGGGCGGAGTACCTGTCCAGCCTGACCCAGCTCGAGTCGGGAAAGACGCAAGTCGAATTGGCGCTGACAGCATCTCAGCAAGCCAACGCGGCGTACCGATTTGGCGCGACGACACAGCTTGACGTCATCAACGCCGAGAATCAGCTGGCCATCGCCCGCATTGCTGTCCTACAAGACCGGCTCGCTGTGGAGCTCGCGTCCGAGCGCCTGCGCTCTTTGTCCCAGACGGCCAAGTGAAAACGACCCATTGCCCTCGCTGCCGAACCCAAGTTGTTGAGCGACGCCCCTGGTGGCGGGTCGTTGTGGGCGCATTGATGGTGTTTGTGTCGTTTCTTTTGTTCCTTCCCACCCTTGGCGTGAGCTTCATCCTAGGCGTCTATGGCGTGTTCATGATGGTGCCACGCGCCGAGTGCCCGTCCTGCGACTGGAAGGCCTAACGCACACGTTGGATGACGCGGCAGCCCACACGCTCACCGACGAGCACCAGTTCTGCGGTGGCGATCGGCTGCCCAGCCACGAGAAGCTCGACCGGCGCACCCGGATGTGTATCCAACGTCAACACCACGCCTGGGGCCAGCGCTCCGAGGTCGGCCAGAGATATCTGGATGTCGCCGATCTTGACGTCAACTTTGACCGTGGAAGTGGTCAGTTGTGTGGTCGCATCTTCGGGGGTCGCTGTTGCCACAGGTGTCTCCTCGATCCATTCAATGAGTAGGTCAAAACGATCGTCGGTGTGGACGATCTTTGAAGTTATCTCGTGATGACTGGTGTGGACGTACGTGTCGCCGAGGAACTTCTCCATGGAGTCCGCGACAAAAAGGACGTCACCGGGCGCCAAACCCTTCACATCGGCAGGGTCGAGGTCCACAACGGGGCGGGTCACCGGCAGCTTAACCATCGCGCGTCCGATGGCGTCTCCCCAGTACTGTTGGGGCCGAAGGTGGTTGCCAATCTCGGAAGCCGTAGCGCGCGGGACCAACAACCGCACGAAGTTGCGCCCCATCCCCTCGCCCCGAAAGACGATCACACTCTCGATTGTAGGCTCACGCGAGAAGTCGCGGGCGATCAAGGCGTTTGGGGGACGATTGGCCTCAAGGTGCATGGGCGGTAGGCCTGCATCCATGGCGGCGTTCAACACCGTCAACGCCACATACGCCATCGCGCCCCACTCGTGGTCCGACAGCCTCGAACCACGTGGGGTTGTGTCATCGAACAGGCGCTGCAACAGCGGCCCACAGCTTGCGGCGGGGACCCACACGTAGAGCGGAGAGCTTTCGGGAACCGTGGCGATGCGCGCAACAAACCCATCGTCGTTGGAAAGTGGGAAGCCGGGCGGATGAAACGCGGCGCGGGCGTGTTCGTAGCGGCACTTGACCTCGAACGCCTTTGAAAGCGCTTCCGAAAACGTGTTCGAGCGCCCAAGCAGCGAAAGCCGCGAGGCCCACCGCCCATCGATGGAGTCCACGCGCGGCAAGCTCTTCCACGGAAAGGGGGACACACTCACGACACGACCTCAAGCTGAGCGAGCTTCATGCCCTTTTTGTCCATCGCCTGTTTGAGCTCCCCTTGGTGTTCTTGCAGCAACCCCGCGAGCTCATCGTTATCGGCGCGCGCGCGCACCGACACACCGTCTTGCTCTTGCCTCAACCGAATCTTGACGTTGCCGCGGCCGGGGCATTGCACGTTGAGCATCACGACCTGTCGCCCGTTCATGTCGGTGCCCACCCACCCTTCTGCCGCCATGGCGGTCACGAGTTGCTGGACGACCTCGGTGCTTGGAGGGGCCGCTGTCGCCGGCACGTCGGCAACGTGAGGTGTTTGCCCTTCGGGGAAATGGGCCCTCCGACGGAGATCATGCTTGGTTCAGCGGGGGTCGTCGCCAAGCTGGATCTCGTCGGAGGGCGGCGTGGCATCTGCCTCGCCGAACTGTTTTTCATCACGGACGACGGCCTCGGTGGGCTCGGCGGTCGACGCGGACTGCGAGGGTGCCGATGGGTCCTCGGCTGGTGTCAGCGCCGGCTCGTCGTGTGATGGGTGGTGTGTTTCGTCGAGCTCCTTTTTTGCCTTGGAGGCAAACCCATCGATGCCCTTGGCGTCGAGTTCGGGCGTTTCTTTGCCACCCCGTGCGGATGCCTTCAGTGCGTCCTTGAACGACTTGTCTGCGGCCTTCGGCGCGTTGGGCACCGTCGCATCGTGGGGGCGATTGATCTTCGACACTGCCATCGTGGTCCTCGTGGGTGGTTATCGGTCAATGCATCCAAATGTTGCGAAAAATATCGGGTCGGCGTGAAAAAGGCGCGAAACGAACACCCTACGTCCATTGATTGATTGCCTTTTCGCCCGCAAACTGCCCCGACTTTCACAGGAGCAAACCGATGGACATGATCAGCATTTTGAAACAAACCGGCGGATTGGACACGATGGCCAAGGAGCTCGGCATCGACTCAAACACCGCGGCGACCGGTGCGGCGGCGTTGTTGCCGGCGGTGCTCGGCGGCATGAAAAAGTCGGCGAACGCACAGGGCGGCATCGGCGATTTGGTCGGGATGCTCGGAGGCATGGGCGGCGGCGCGTTGCTCGACCAAGTGCTTGCACCTCAGCCCACGCCCGTGGATTCGGGCAACAACATTCTGGGCCAGATTTTTGGTTCCAAGGAAGTCAGCCGCACGGTCGCCGACCACGCGTCGGCACAGACCGGCATCGACAGCGGGATCTTAAAGAAGATGCTGCCTGTGCTGGCCATGATGGTCGCCGGTTACATGGCCAAACAACACGGCGGCCAAAGCCAAGACAGCGGTTTGGGCGGCGTGTTGGGCGGTCTGCTCGGGGGCATGATGGGGGGCGGTGCAGCACCTGCAGCGCCCAGCGGTTTGGGCGGACTCGCCTCGATGCTCGATTTCGACGGCGATGGCAACCCGCTGGACGACATCATGGGCATGGCCAGCAAATTCAGGGGCTGATGCACCCGGTGCAGTCCAAGCTGACAAAGCGCCACGATCCTGATATTTGCTCGGGGCCGGCATAGTGCCGGCCTTAGACGATGACGGAGTCGATCGTGACGGATTTCAAGGACACGCTCAATCTACCCAACACGGATTTCCCCATGCGCGGCGACCTCGCGAAACGCGAGCCCGAGATGATCGCGCGCTGGGAGAACATGGACGTGTACGGCAAGATTATTAGCGGCCGAAAGGCCCAGGGCGCACCGCGATTCATACTTCACGACGGCCCTCCTTACGCTAACGGCAACATCCACCACGGCCACATCCTGAACAAAGTCCTCAAAGACTTTGTGGTCAAATACCGCAACATGGCCGGCTACCAGGCCGAATTCGTGCCGGGTTGGGACTGCCACGGCCTGCCGATCGAACACCAGGTCGACAAAGAGCTCGGCGCGAAAAAAGCCGACATGTCCAAGGTCGAGATTCGCCAAGCATGCCGCGCCTACGCCGACCGTTACGTGGGTATCCAGCGCGACGAATTCAAACGCATGATGGTCTTTGCGGACTGGGAAAATCCTTACAAGACCATGAACTACAGCTACGAAGCCGCGACGGTTCGTGAGCTTGGGAACTTCTTTGACAAGGGCATCGCCTACCGCGGCCTCAAGCCTGTGCACTGGGACTGGGCGTCGCAGACGGCTTTGGCCGAAGCCGAGGTCGAATACGCGGCGCACACGACCGAGCATGTCTACGTCAAATTCCCGTTTGAGGCGCCGGCCGAGCTGGCGTCGAAAGCCAATGGCCTACCGATTTTCGTGGTCATCTGGACGACGACACCGTGGACGCTTCCGGCCAACCTCGCCATCGCACTGAACCCCGACCTGCCCTACCAGCTTGTGCAGGTGGGCAACGACGTGTACGTGGCGGCCGAAGGCCTGCGCGACGCCTTCCTAAAGGCGTGCCGGGTCGAGGACTTTACCGTCCTGCATACATTCGAAGGCCGTGAGCTCGTCGGCGAGCTCGGCGTTGGCAAGGGTCTGAAGGCAAAACACCCATTCATCGACCGCGATTCGGTCTTGTTGCCGGCCGACTACGTGACCCTCGACCAAGGAACGGGGTGCGTACACACCGCCCCGGGACACGGTCAAGAGGACTTCCAGCTGGGTCAACACTTCGGGCTCGACGTGTTGAACCCCGTGGACTTCCGCGGGCGTTTCATGGCGGCCTTGGTGCCTGAATGGGCCGGCGAACACGTCTTCGAGGCAAACCCCAAGATCCAAGCGTTCCTCGCCGAGCGAGGCATGCTCGTCAACCGCGTGGGCGACAAGATCACGATCGACCGCTACCCACACGGCTGGCGGAGCAAGAAGCCGGTAATTTTCCGCGCAACGACACAGTGGTTCATCGCGATGGAGCCGCAATCGGCAGGCCTCGAAGAAGGTTTTGAGCTTCGCAAGTCGGTGCTCAAGGAGATCGACAAGGTCGAGTGGGTGCCCAAATGGGGCCGCGAGCGCATCGTGGGCATGGTCGAGAACCGTCCCGACTGGTGCATCAGCCGCCAACGCAGCTGGGGTGTGCCCATCACGGTCATGCACTGCCAAGCGTGCGGCGAGGCGATCGCAACCAAGGACATCACGTTCCACGTGGCGAGTTTGGTCGAGGAGCACGGCGCCGATGTCTGGTTCGACCGCGAACCCAAGGATCTGGTTCCGCACGGCACCTCGTGCCCCAAATGCGGCGCGGGGCCAGAGCAATTCCACAAAGAAGACGACATTTTGGACGTGTGGTTTGACTCCGGGACCTCGTGGTCGGCGGTGCTCGAAACCCAGCTGGGCGTGGGCGATGTCGCCGACTTGTACCTTGAGGGCAGTGACCAACACCGTGGATGGTTCCAATCGAGCATCATGTGCGGTGTGGGCACCCGCGGCCATTCGCCGTTCAAGACCTGCCTCACGCACGGGTTTGTGCAGGACGAAGACGGCCACAAGTACTCGAAGTCGTCCAAGAACTTCGAACCCCCACAAAAGATGATCGACACCTACGGCGGCGAGATTCTGCGCCTGTGGGTCGCCAGCGTGGACTACCGTGGGGATATCGCGCTGTCGACGGACATCATCAAGCGTGCCGCCGACGCCTATCGCAAGATTCGCAACACGTTCCGCTTCCTGCTGGGCAACCTCGACGGCTTCAATCCGACGACTGATTTGGTGGCCCTCGACGAGCTCGAAGAGATCGACCGCTGGTTGCTCGATCGCACCGCGGAAGTCGTGGAAAAGTGCGGCGACGCCTTCGCGGAGTACCAGTTCCACACGGTGTTCCACTCGGTGATGCAGCTTTGCACAGGCGAGCTTTCAGGTGTGCACCTCGACGTCTCCAAAGACCGCATGTATTGCGAGGCCCCAGACTCCAAAGCCCGGCGAAGCGGCCAGACGGCATATTACCTCGCGTTGCACGCACTGATTCGCGCGCTGGCGCCGGTCTTGTCGTTCACGTGCGAGGAAGTATGGGACCACATGCCCAAGGCTGCCAACGACGCTGCCTCAGTGCATTTGATGGATTTCCCAGATGTCAGCGCCTGGAAAAACCCCGAGTTGGCGGCCACGTACGAACAACTCCTTGAAGTTCGCAACGATGTCCAAAAGGCTCTCGAAGCCGTTCGTGCACCCAAGAACGACAAGAAACCTGGCCAGATTGGTTCCAGCCAAGAGGCCAACGTCGTCGTCAAGGCCACCGGCGGACTGCTCGAAACGCTACGCGAGCACGAAGACAAGCTCGCGATGCTCTTCATCGTCAGCCATGCCCGAGTCGAGGAAGGCGAGGCACCTGAAGGTCAGCATGTGGGCGTCGACGTCAGCGTTGCCACCAACGAGAAGTGCCCACGTTGCTGGAACTACTGGATCGTACCGGGCAGCGGCAAAGAGTGCTGTCCACGTTGTGCGGGTGTCTTGGGTCTTTGATCTCAGCACGAAGAACGAAAAAGCCCGGGTTTCCCCGGGCTTTTTTTTTGCGCGTCGGCCTGCTTACTTCTGGCGACCTTCGATGGCCAGAAGCAGCACCACAGCGGCGATGCCAAGGCGACGGTCGAGGACCTTGCCGGTGTCCTTCGAGAAGTCGATGTCGAACTTCGCGAGGAATGGGTTGAAGTGCTGATTGAACTCGGCCACCAAGTTTCCACCCATGGTTACGTCGAATTTTTGGGGAATCAGGTTCGACAGGAACCGGCGCAGCATCGCGAACAGCATGCTGTCCTCCTCGATCTCGCCGATGACCGCGTCGTTGGTGTCCATGATCAGCCACTTGTCGCGCAAGATGCTCTTCATGCCTTCACGTTTGAGCGCACCAAGTTTGGTGCCGTCGGGTGTCGCGACGTCGTACGCGGCGCTGAAATCCATGATGCTGCGGGCTTGAATGGTCAACACAGGCTTTGTCTGGCCACGGTCTTCATACACAGTGATGGCTTCTTTGAGCTTGAAGGCCTTCTGCTTGACGAAAAACGCGAGCGTTTCGTCGGGTCGAAAGATTTCGAACTCTGCGCCCATGAGCGCCAGCATTTTTTTCTTCGCGAGAAATCGCTCCGACTCAAAGGGGGTCATCGCCTGTTCCATGTGTCATCTCCAAATCAATTAATGTAAAACGGCGCCGCGACGCTATCACGGAGATTCACGACATGGAACTGGGCAGATCGTCTGGCATTTTGCTGCACCCCACCTCACTTCCCGGCCGCTTTGGCATTGGCGATCTTGGCCGTGAAGCGCACGCGTTCGTCGACCGCCTGGCGGACGCGGGTCAGTCCTGGTGGCAGGTCTTACCGCTCAACCCGACCGATGCGTCCGGGTCACCTTACGCGTCGTATTCCGCGTTTGCGTCTAATCCGTTGCTGATCGCGATCGATCCTTTGATCGCACGTGGTTGGCTGACCGAAGACGACGTCGCCCAGCTGGTCGATTTTGCGCTGTCCGAGCCCGACGACCGGGTGGACTTTTCTCAGCTCGCACAGCTCAAAATGCAGGTCCTGCGGTTGGCCTTTCAGCGCCACGACGCCCAAGCCGAGGTCAAAGCCTACGAGGAAAAGCACTCGGATTGGCTCGAAGACGTGGCGCTGTTTCGTTCCTTCAAGGCCGTGGACCCGCGCTCATGGCGTGACTGGGACCCGGGGATCGTTCGCCGCGACAACTTCGCGCTCGCCAACGCCATCACGAAGGCCGAGCCGGGCAACGCACAGCTGATGGCGCAGGAGCTGCACTTCACCGCGTTCGCGCAGTGGCTTTTCGAAGAACAATGGCGCGAGCTCAAGGCTTACGCCAACGGCAAAGGCGTGCGTCTCATCGGTGACCTCCCGATCTTTGTGGCCATGGACTCGGCCGACGTCTGGGCCAACCGCGAATGGTTCGAGGTCGGTCAAGACGGGACCGCACAGGACGTCGCGGGCGTACCGCCCGACTATTTCAGCGCCACCGGGCAGAAGTGGGGCAATCCGCTGTACAACTGGCCTGCGCTTGAGGCCGACGGCTTCCGCTGGTGGATTCGTCGTGTGCAACGCGCTTTGGATCTGTGCGACCTTGTGCGGATCGACCACTTTCGCGGCTTCGAGTCCTACTGGGCGGTTCCCGAGGAGGCGCCCAATGCCATCATCGGGGAATGGCGCAACGGTCCGGGCGACGCGCTGTTTAAAGCAATTCACGACGCCCTTGGTGCCGTGCCGTTCATCGCCGAAGACCTCGGCATCATCACCGACGCGGTCGTCGCCCTGCGTGACCGCAACAACCTGCCGGGCATGAAGATCCTGCAGTTCGCGTTTGATGGGAATCCCAACCACCCCTTCTTGCCCCACACCTACCCCGAACGTTGCGTCGCCTACACCGGCACGCATGACAACGACACGTCACGTGGGTGGTACGAAAGTTTGCCGGAACACGAGAAGCACCGTGTGCGTTCTTACCTGCGCCACGGCGACGAAGGTATCGTCGCAGCCATGATGGAGTCGGTGGCCGCCTCAAAAGCCGAGCTCGTTGTGTTTCCACTTCAGGATGTCCTAGACCTCGACGCCGACGCGCGCATGAATATCCCAGGCTCGTCGACGGGCAACTGGGGTTGGCGCGCGACGGCCGCGCAGCTCAACGATGACGCCGCGTTCCAACGACTCGCTGACATCACTCATCGTACGGACCGAACTTGAAACGTGCCCTCGCCATCACGGCCATCGTCGCGGTGTTGCTCGCGATCGGCCTCTGGGTGATGTGGCCAAAGCCGTCACCCGACACGCCGGTGGACCCGGCCGTGGAGGCAGAGTCCGTGGTCGGCTTGAGCATCGCGGGAGTCGTCGTGGACGGCGCGGGCCTTGGGATTCCCAATGCGCAAGTGCGGCTTGACGCGAACACCACGACGACACACGCGGACGGCACATTTGTTCTTGCGGGACTTTCGCCAGGCCCTGTCAGCTTGACGGTCGCTGCCCCGGGGTACGTCAACGCCGGACTACCGAACTCGCCGGCGTGGCGCGGCGAGCTGGTGGAGGGACACCCGGTCAAAGACGCGCGGTTGGTGATGCATACGCCGGCTACTCTGAAGGGGAACGTGGTCGCGGGGCGCACGGCCGTCGCTGCCCATTTGACCCTGCTCTACCGCGGCGAAAACGGTGAATACTCCTTGGAAGGCAGCGACACGGACGCCACGACAGGCGCATTCGCGCTGGACGAGCTCGCCCCCGGGCAGGTTCGAATCTTGGTCGAAGCCGAAGGGTTCGCCTTAACCGAGAGCGACGAATACTTGTTGGCTGATGGCGAAGTTCGCGAAAACATCGTCATCGACCTCAACCCGGCGGGTGCGGTGTCGGGCACGATCTCGGACCCGCAAGGCAATGCGATCGCCAACGCCGAGGTGGTGCTCGAGCCCGAATCGGGCCGCACGCGCCGCATCCAGTCCCAGGCCGATGGGACGTTTACGTTCACTTCCGTGGCGGTGGGATCGGCCAATTTGGTGGCGCGCAGCTCGGGTTATGTCGATGGGGTCGCCGAAGGCATCGTCGTCGTTCAAAACGAGACCTCCGAAGCCGACATCGTGCTTGAGCGCGCGACCGGCGCGTTCGGTCGAATCTTTGACGTCAACGGCCCCGTAAATCCGGCGTTCGTGTCGTTTGACAACAGCAACCGCATGGAGGCTGCCGCGAGCGACGGGTCGTTCAAAGTGCTGGTCGCCGGCGCTGTGGAGGTCTCGGTCGTGTCGCCACGCCACATTCCACGCACCGTCAGCTTGCTGCCAGGGCAGTCCACCGAGGTTGAGCTCAAACTTGGCGGCAACGTCCAAGGGGTCGTCGTGGACAGCTCCGGTCAAGCCGTGATAAGCGCCCAGGTCAGCGTCAACTGGTTTGATGTTGGCACACGCGCGCCTTACAACAGCACGATTTTCCCGGTTCAGACCGTCAATGCAAGCGACGGTGGCTTCGAGGTCACGGCCTTGCGGCCAGGCAAATACACGCTCGCTGCCCGGGGAAGCGGTGGCGCGGTCGGCGAATCGGCACCTTTCGAGATTCGCGGATCCAACACCACGCGCGGGGTCAAAATCGTGTTGCCCTCGGAAGCAGCGATCGAGGGCACCATCCGCGATCCCGAAGGCCAGCCCGTCCCGCAAGCGCGCGTCGAGCTCTTCGAGGCGTTCGCAAAGTTTTCGATGCCTTCCACCGTCACTGGACCCGACGGCCGATTCAGGATCGACGGCGTAGCAACAGGACGACGTTCACTTCGTGTCTCGGCAAAAGGTTTTGTGACCCAGATCGCCTCGGGCATCGACGTCACCCGTGGCGACAACACGCGCGACGTGGTACTCAAACGCGGTGCCGGTGGACGAAACTTCACGTTTGGCGGCATTGGCGCGGTACTTGGGCAAACCCCCGACGGCATCATCATCCGTCAGACCATGGATGGAAAACCGGCTGCGACCTCAGGATTGCAAGCCGGAGACATCGTGCGAAGTGTCGACGGTCAAGACGTCGGACAAAAGCGCCTCGACCGTGTGATCGAGATGTTACGCGGCGAAGAGGGGGCATCCGTGCGCGTCGAGGTCGAACGAAATGGAACACGCATGATCGTGGACATCACCCGCGGAACGGTCGAGGTAAACCAATGAACCCAACTCAGACTCTGAACACATATTACGACGCGTTTAACCGCCACGACTGGCCGGCCATGCTCGGCCTGCTCGCCGACGACGTCGTGCATGAGATCAACGAGGGCGACGCCGAAATCGGGCGAGACGCGTTTACGAAGTTTATGGCGGTGATGGATTCGGCGTACGACGAAACGGCGAGTGACATCGTCGTGATGACCAGCGCCGATGGGACCCGCGCTGCGGCTGAGTTTTTCATCGATGGGCGGTACTTGTTGACACAACCCGGCCTTCCCGAAGCCCGCGGACAAACGTACCGTCTGCGCGTCGGTGCGTTCTTCGAATTCAACGCCGAAGGCCAGATCAGCCGCGTCAGCAACTACTACAACTTGGCCGACTGGCTGCGACAGGTGGCTTAGAAGTCGAACGTGCCTGACAACGTCGCTTGGGTCAGGTCTCCGCGCGAGCAAGGCAGAGTGCCATTGAACGACCCCTTGGCGTTGTTCGTCGTGGTGTCATAACTGTCGAGGACCAGCGTGAACTCGACGTCCGTGTTGCCGCCCGGTGTGTTCCCACACGACAGCTCTGGAGTCGTCAATTGCACCGTCGCGTCGGTCGTGGTCGTGAACGTCCCGGATGTGATGTCAGTCCCTACCGCGCTCAGTTGCAGCGTCACACCTGTGGCCCCGAGCTGCACCGTCACACCACCCCCGACTGTACTGACCGTGGTCAGCGAGCCACTCGCCTCGACATCACCGGTCATCGACCACTCGACGGCTTGGTTGGTGTTGTTGTTGCCCGTCGTGTTGTTGGTGGTGTTGTTGGTGTTGGTCGTGTTGTTTTTCTTGGTGTCCGACGTGTCGTCTCCACACGCAGCCACAAGTACCAGCAGAGCAATCAAAATAGTTTTCATGAGTTCCTCAAGGTCATTCGTTCGTTGTGGATTACCACGCGTTGATCACCTGTTAAAGTTATTGAATGACGGAAGAATCTTTCCAGCTGGATCTCACGTCCGCGATCACGGACGTCCCTCAAGCGAACAGCCTGCCGCTCTTCGTGCGTCTGATGGAGGAGTTTCAGCGAGGCACGACGCAGGTTGAGGTGCTGGCCGAGAAGCTCGAAGTCGAGCCCCGCACGGTTTCCTACTACCTGGATTTTGGCCGATGGCTTGGGTTTTTGCAGATACAATCGGGCACCCACGTATTCACCGAAACCGGTTCCGCGTTTGCACACAGTGTCCCTGCACGCGGGCGATTGTTCTCGCAGGCGATGTTCCGCCAAAAGCTCGTACAGGCCATCAGCGCCCTCAAGCGCGATAGTTTGGACGAAAATGGGGTCGAGTCGCTCTCGACCCGAGAAGCTGCGGAGCGAGCCATTGAGGCGATGTCAGACCTCGCCACAACGACGGTCGAACGTCGGGCGTCGGGCGTGGCACACATGCTTGAGGCCGCTTACAAAGCGTCGCGCATCGACTGGAAGACCGGTCAACCTGCGGCCCCTTACCGACATCTCGTGCTCGATTTCCCCGGCCGCACGTTTCTGACCGCCATGGCTGCGCGCCAGTTTGTGTCGTCCAAAGAAGTGCGAATCGGCTTTCCACGCCAGGTGGTCATGTTTGTGCGCGACCACGGCCACCGACTCAGTGCCTCAACGTGGCAGCGCGCGTCGTACGACAGCAGCGACGGCAAGGCGACGTGGTTTGGCAGCGTGCCGGTCAACGAGTCCACGGTCGATGTCGCCGAACGCCGAGGTCGGGACTTAAGAAAACTACTGATCCACTGCGCACCGTATGTTGGTCTGGCGACCGCCCTGTTGACGTGGCGCGATGCGGCCAAACGCCCTGTCGTGCGTGTGACACAAGACATGTACGGGGTGAAGTTTTGGGCGAACGACCGCGAGATCGGCTCCCCGACAGCGGTGCTTCAAACCTTCGCGGAGGCTCTCGAGCTCAGCGTCGTCCAAGGGGTTCCAAAGGCCTTGCGTCATGCCCCCGACGCGTTGATCACCTTTGGGACGGACGACGACTTGCTGGAAATCCTTGTCGCGGCCGGCATCCTCAAGATCCGCGACACAACCTTCGAGGTCATGAGTGGCTTGGAAGACGAGCTGAGCGAATCCGAGCACGACGCATCATCGACCATCGATAAGCTTCGGACCCTGCAAGGCGTGCTGAACGAGACCTTCTTGAAGTGACTGGCTGGACCGGCAGCATCCAAGCTGGCGATGCGGCAATCGGAGATTGCCGCCCCACGAACCAAAGCCGTCAGCCGACGAAGGCTCGCCAAGCCAAAACAGGGACGATGGCAAAAAGCCCAGCCGCCACGTCGTCGAGCATCACCCCAAACCCGCCGTGAACATGTTGGTCGATCTTGCGGATGCCAAAGGGCTTGCGCACGTCCAGCACCCGAAACGCCACAAACCCAACCACCAACTCGGCAAACGTCAGCTGAGCAAACGGGACCAAGGCGATCCATACGCCAACCCATTCATCGAGCACGATCTTGCGGCTGTCGTCCTCCTGCAGCGCCTTGCCGGCTCGATCGCACCAGATCACCGAAAACACCGTCACGACCGCCACGACAACGGCGTGCGCCCACACCGGCAGGTGATGCGACATGTACCAGATCGACGGCAACGCGGCGGCCGCAGCGTACGTTCCGGGCCCTCCGGGCAGGTGCCCAATGCCCGCGCAGGTGGCCATGAACATCGAAAAAGGCGCGGTGCGCCACGCTTTTGCAACCTGGCTCATCGCAGCAGCCGCAGTTGAGCCCGCGCACCCATGATGAGTGCGATCGCGGCGCTACAGCCTAGGATAACCAGCAATCCACACGCTGCCACCCAACCCAGCGAGTAAAGGCCTTGGTGATGCGACATCGTCAGCGTCGCAAAGCCGATCACGCTCGTCAGGAAGGCGGCACCCACGGACATGGTGGTCGAAATCAACTCGCCGAAGTCGTCGGGATGGGCACGCAAATGCACCAGCAGGTGGAACGATGCGTCGACCCCCAAGCCCAGCCAAATCGGCAAGACCAAGACGTTGATGAAGTTAAAGTCGTGCCCGCTCGCCGCCACGGCGCCGCCGGCCGCGAGGAACGAAAACGTCAGAAAGCCAAGCAACTTGAGGGTGTCTAACGAGAACCGAAACGCGGCAAACGCCACCGCGAGCAAACCCAAAAGGGTCAAACCCACCATCCATTCGGTGTCACGCACCACGTACGTCATGATGTCGACGAGCAGCACCGAATCGGCAACCGCATCGATGGTCATCTTTCCATCGGCACTCGGCAGACCGCGGATCATCTTGGTGAACAGAAAACTGCCCTCGGCCGTGTTCAGGTCGACCCCGGCATCACAAGGACGATGCCGGCGTTGGGATCGTCGCGACGGCTGAACGGGACGTAGATGTTCTTGGGCAAGTTCGCCTTGGTCAACGCCCCATGCTCCGTGACGGTCTGCATCTCGGCCAAGAAGTCCTTGAGCTGTTCGGACCGCGCGCTGGCTGGCACATTTTCGATGCGGTCGCGTAGTCCCTGCAAAATCTCGAGCTTCGCAGGTTGGTCAGCGGGGATGACGTCTTGCAGCGACAAGACACCTCCGATGGCGTTGCCTCCCGGCTCACCCTGCCGACGTTTGAGCTCGCCGACAACCGCGCGCATGTGGGCGTCGTTGTCCACCATCACCACCGCTGGCGTCTGCGATTCCCCAAGAATCTCGTTGACCATCTGATCCAACTGCCATGTCTGGCCCTCGGTCATCGCGAGGCTCGCGAATGTGCGGTCAAAACGCACGTCCGGCAGTCCCCATGCCCCCAAAGTGCCGGCGAGCACCAGCACTACGGCCGATGCCGCGATCATCGCTTTGAGATGCAAAGGACGCTCTTGGGCTGGAAACGCCTTGAGGCGATTCGCCAAGAAGGTGCCAAAAACACCCGCGAGCGACGGCCTAAGGTTTCGGTTGGGCGACAGAAACAACAACGCAGGCAAAACCAAGGCATAGGTCAGCAAGATCAAAAAGATCCCGCCCATGGCGATCACGCCGAACTCGAAAAACGCGCGAAATGTCGACACCGCCAGACTTCCAAGCGCGATCATCGTCGTCGCGGCCGCATAAATGCTTGCGCGGCCGGCAGTCTGAAACCCGGTCAACCACGCGGTTGCGGGGTCAGCGACGCTGCGACGAACTTCCAGGTACCGTGAGATTAGGTGAATGCCGTAATCGACGCCGAGCCCCATCAAGATGGCTCCCAGAAATCCCGTAAGGATGTTCAGATTGCCAAACACGAGCATCGCAAACGTCAGCCCTGCCGCCGTCCCGATCGCCAACGGCACAACCACGTACACGGCGCTGACAATGCTGCGGAAATACGCCACCAGAAACAGCGCCAACAGCAGCAGCGCGAGCGGCGTCGCGCGTGTGATGTCGCTTGTCAGGATGTCCTGTTGTTCGATGCGCTTGACATAACGCCCGGTCAACGCGCCTTGAACCCCCTCGTGTTTGGCCAAGGTTTTCTGTACCTGCGCCTCAACCGCGCTGACCAAGCGCCGAGATTCATCGAGCTTGGACGCCGGGAAGTTCGGGTGAACGAACACCAACACTTCGCCCTTGGGGCCGACGTAGTAAGTACGTTCGCCTGTGCGCCCTTCATACTTGGCCTCGATATCCGACAGATCGACCTCGGGGCGAGGACGATTGCCCAAATCCGCGAACAACGGATTGGCGTGTTGTTTCTCCCAACGAATCCGCTTGGACAGCCGTTCGTCAATGACCCGCAGGTCTTCGGTGTCCATGTAAAGAAGGCGAAGTGGCCGCAAATCCGCGCGAGGGTCTTTGTCCTCGATGCGATCGACACCCTCCAATGCAGCGAGGTCGACGGTCAGCGCGTCGGCGGCATCACGGTTGCGCTGCGCGTCAGGACCGCTAAGAACCACCGTAATCCGGCCAATCTCGTCGCCGTACACACGCTCAAGCTTTCGTAACCCGATGACCGTGGGAGAGGAGTCGGGCAACAGCCGCGCCAAGTCGCCGTCAAGCCGGACGTGCGAAGCGCCGAAAAACAACCCGACGCTTACGACCGCAAACAACAGCAGGAACGCGATTGGCCGCCGGGCGATGGCTCGCACGAGCCGTTCGTACACAGAAAACACTAGGCCTCCTGCGACGTTGGGGCGTCAAACACGAAGTAGCGGCTCAGCGGGTACGTCCACGCCACGTACACCAGCGCCTTCGATACGCCCCACGCCACGCCAGCGGCGAGCAGCGTGCCCAACAACGACACGACCCCGGCATGGATGAGTGCCGCCGAACCGCTCATCGCGACGTAACGGGGCAGCGACTGTGCGACCGGCGCATCAAAACGGCGGAACACGATGAATCGGCATGCCGAATAATGCACGATCCCCCCAAAGACAGCGGCGATGAGCGCCGCCCAACCATTGGTCCACCCGACGGCGAGCAGTGTCCCAAACACAAGACCGTCCAGCGCGGTCGCAACAATGCTCGCGACCGCGACTCCGGAAAAGTCGAGCACATGCGTCTTTACAGACATCTTAGGCCGCGGATTTGGTGGGAGGAGGAGAATGAAGTTCGATCGGAGGACGAACCGGTTGTGACAGGGCTTTCATGATGAACCGCACGCGGTGAACGGCCGTGCCGGCAGAAAGGACCGCCAAGATGCCGATTCCCACGCTCAAGAGCACCTCAGGCGTAATGGTCACGAACTCCAACGCCGTCGCAGTACCGGCGAAGAGCAGCAAGAAGAGCATCATCACCATCCGCGTCGGCCGCTGCATGATTCCAAAGTTCGCCACGACGCCCAGCGACTCACCGCGGGCTCTTGCGTAGCTGACCGAAAACGACGAGACCATGGCCAAAAACGCGATCAGGCTCAACAGGCCACCGCCGCCAAACCACGCGATTCCCGCGAACAGCGCCCCTTCGGAGAGGCGATCCATAAACGAATCAAGGAACGCACCGGATTGCGACTGCGCGTTACTCCGACGCGCCACCTGGCCGTCAAACACATCGCAGCTCGCGCCGATCAACATGATGAAGAGCGTCGTGAAAAACAGCCCCTGAGATGCCGCGATCGCGGCACCGATGCTGAAGATGAGTGAGCTTCCCGTAACCATGTTCGGCGTGACGCCCATCGCCACCAAAAGGTTGATGATGGGGTCAGTCAGCCAATAGAAGTACTCAATCAAAAAAGCCCGCTTGCGCGGGCGATGAGCCGCCCGAAAGGCGGCCCAGTACATCAGCGCGACACTCATAAACCCGACCAAAGCAAAGGCTGGTAGGACTCCGAACAGAATGTCGGTCGCGATGTTCATGTTAGTGCTCCACTAGGAAGCGGAAGCGACTTTTCCTTCCGCGTTCTTCCATGTGGTTCGATGCGAGATCTCGCGCAAGGTTTCCTGAATATTGTCGCGCTGTTTGAACAAATCGTGCGGAGGCATGAAGTCTCCGTTGCGCTGCGGGCTCTTGAAGTAGAACGACAACCAGTCCTGAACGCCGCCCATGCCCGAGCGAGCCGCCAAGTCCATGAACAACGCCAGGTCAAGGACCAGCGGCGCTGCGAGGATGGAGTCACGGCAAAGGAAGTTGATCTTGATCTGCATCGGGTAGCCCATCCATCCGAAGATGTCGATGTTGTCCCAGCCTTCCTTGTTGTCCCCACGTGGTGGGTAATAATCGATGCGCACGCGGTGCGTCATGTTGCTGTACAGCTCGGGATAGACGTCTTTCTCGAGGATCGACTCGATCACCGAAAGCTTTGCTCTGCTCTTTGGTCTTGAATGAACCTGGATCGTCGAGCACAGCGCCGTCCGTGTTGCCCAAAATGTTGGTGGAGTACCATCCAGCCACACCAATCATGCGTGCTGCAATTCCGGGCGAAATCATGGTCTTCATGAGGGTCTGGCCCGTCTTGAAGTCCTTTCCAGCGATCGGAACGTTTTGCTCTTTGGCGTATTCGACGATGCAAGGAAGGTCGAGCGCAAGGTTTGGAGCGCCGTTGGCCAGAGGCACACCGGCTTTGATGAACGCGTAGGCGTAAATCATCGACGGTGCGATATCTGGGTGGTTTTCCTTCAATCCAGCTTCGAACGCTTCGATCGTGCGGTGAACGGGGCCGACCTCGATGTAGCGCTCGGTCGATGCACACCAAACGCCGGATGCGCGGTCGCAACCATTAGCGGCCATGAAATTCTTGATGTCGTCGACGATGGCGTGAGCGAAATCCCACTTCGTGCCGGTCGACTTCTTGTTGGGACCGTCGATGTTTCGAACGTACTCGACGTCAAACACGGCGGGCATGGGGCGAACCGACTCCAGCGCGCCCTTCGCGGCTTCGAGGTCTTGATAATTCAAAACACCAGCCTGTCGAGCTGCGTCGTAGCAGTTGCCTTCGTAGATGTCCCAACCGCCGAATACCAAATTCTCCAAACCGGCCAGTGGCACGGCTTCTCGGACAGGTACCGAATTCTCGCCGTCTGGCAAGTGCCCCATCAACGCATAGCTACCGATGGGCGCTGTGCGTCCGTTGAGGATCGCGTCAACACCGGCGATAAACGTGGTGGCGACCGCCCCAAGTCCGGGCATCAAGACTGCAAGTTTGCCAGTGGCAGGGGAGACGGCTTTTCAGAATTCGTTCGCAACATCCAAGCTCCTAGGTGACGGGGTCACCGACCGGGACTCGAGTGAGTCCGCGACGTCTAGGTGAACGGCCAGCGGCAAATGCAAACTGCGTTCCGTTCAACAATTTCTTTTCTCACACACCACGGAAAGTGTTCTTCGCCCTTCTACGACGCGCCACCGCGGCAGCGGGTCGTTTATACGATTGAAACCCATTTTCCAAGACCCAATGCGATTTTTCTCACTAGTGGAGCAGACTTACTCCAAGCTGGACGGCGTCTACTCCACATAGTTGAGACCCCTCGCAACGGGGAATGGGGGTGAGATGCGATGTACAAACCTCAGTTTCCAAAAAACGAATTTTTCGCGCACAAAATCGGTTGGAAGTTGAGCGGTGGGACGATTCGGTGCAGTCTAGGGGCGAGTTCTGCTCCGCTAAAGTTAAAGTCAAGACCATGAATGACACGCTCGTAGACGACGTGGTGGTGCGTCTGGTGGATCGTTTGATCGCCGCACAGTGGCGTGAAAATGAGCGTATACCCACGGAACGCCGCCTTACCGAGGAATTCGGGGTCAGCCGGGCAACGTTGCGTTCGGCCATCGACCGCCTTTCGGGGTGGAACATGTTGGTGTCACGTCAGGGCTCAGGAACGGTCGCCGTTCCTCGGTCGCATTGGCGTGTGGGTGTGTTTCCCTACCTCGTCTCGTCGTTGATTCGCTCGGAAAAGTGGGACGAATTGGTACCCCTGCTCGTGGACGCGCTCGGGATGCGCCGCGGTTTGGTGATGGATTTCATCATGCGGGCCGCACCGCGCACAAAAGGCAAAAAACTTAACACGGCACGGGCTGCATGCGATGCAGCGTGGGAACTGCGACACTCCGCGCAACGTTTTCTGCCCGCCGACGACCGCTACCATACTTCCATCCTTGAGGAAGCCGGGCTCGCTGCGACGCATATGCTGATCAACGAAATCGAGGTCACCTACGAACACGTCATCACACTGTTCGCCGGTGATTTTGTCGTTCCCGAAAATTATCTCGCCGTTCATTACGAAATTTTGGATGCGCTCGAGGTCGGCGACGGCGAGCGAGCGCGTCAGGGATTCCAAGACTATTACACAGCCTTGGACCCCTCGTTGGTCACCGCACTTCCTTCTGGATTGGCGCAGGCAGTGCTTCGCGCGCTCAGCGAACCATGATCCCACGGGTCGGAAATTACGAACTGGTTCGCCCGCTTGGCCATGGCGGGATGGCTGAAGTTTGGCTCGCGACACACGTCAGTGTTCGGCGTCTGGTCGCGGTCAAAATCATTCAGATCGAACGCGCGGCGAACGAAACATTTCTGGACGCATTTTACGATGAGGTTCGTGAACACGCCCGCCTGACGCACCCAAACATCGCCGCGATTTACGACTACGGACGCATCACCGAACGTGACCACCCACCTCACAATGCGCGAATTGGGCTGCCCTATCTGGTCATGGAAGTTGCGGACGGATCACTGCGTGAATTCATGCCAAATTCGTGGAACGCTGCAAAACAGGCGTTTCGCAAAGTCCTCAGCGCCTTGGCCTACGCACATGCAAACGGGGTCGTTCATCGCGATCTGAAACCAGAAAATATTCTGGTCACAGGGCAGGAATTAAAACTCTCAGATTTTGGAATTGCTCAGGCATTTTCCGAATCCAAAGTTGGGGATTCAACCCTGAAAGCCGAGCAGACCGCTGGGGCAGGCACGCCCTACTACATGGCGCCCGAGCAAATCCACGCGCACTGGCGCGATTTTGGGCCGTGGACCGATTTGTACGCATTTGGGTGCATGGCTTACGAGGTCCTTTGCGGCAAACGTCCGATCGAAGGCAGAACGATGGTCGAAATCGCGGTCAAACACGTCAGCGGTGAGTTTCCACCGCTCGCTCCGCGCTTCGATGTCCCCCACGGTGTCCAGGCTTGGCTCGACGACTTGGTCCGTGTGGATGCACGCTCGCGTTTTGAGCTCGCGGCCGACGCCCTGGCCGAGCTCGAACGTTTGCCCGATGTACAAGACGAGCGCGCCGCCGAGCCGATGTCGATCGAGATCGCGGAGACGTTGATCGACGGCCTCAGCGACACCCACCCGGTCGCTCCGGGCCCCATCGCATCGGTGCCCGCCAAGCGGTCGAGCGCGCCACGTGCGGCGCTGGCGGCAGACTGGCGGCCCGACGCAGCGCCTTCATTGTGGTCGGGCCTTGGCATTTTTGGCATGCGAAACCCAGGACTTGTGGGTCTTGAAGACGCCCGCGACGC
Organism: bacterium; assembly: GCA_041390025.1. Lineage (GTDB taxonomy): Bacteria > Myxococcota_A > Bradymonadia > Bradymonadales > Bradymonadaceae > JBFFMO01. Next base: position 70,525 of record JAWKQR010000012.1, on the reverse strand, counting down.
GTTGTGGACGGAGCTGCTCGCGAGCCACGTTGGGCTTCGGATGGCGCTGGTCCAGGGCTCCGAGAACGCGCCCGTCGAGGTCTTGGCCCGGTGGCTCGTCCGACGCGCCCACGAGCTTGGCACCGCCGACTTCTTGATGTGCAGCCATTCGGACTCCTTGCTCGCCGGCGAAGGCCTTTCAGGTCTTGTGGATGTTGCCTTTGGCCTTTGGGACCTTCCCGAAGAGGCACGGCAAAAACGCATCCGAAACGCACTCGACGGCAAGGTCAGCGACGACGTCCTTGAGCTCGACGTGCGCACCCTGTGTGCGGAGTCCATGAGCGCGACCGACATCGGCTACACGCGCAACGAGCGCTACCGCGCGCTTGCAGATTTACTGGTCGTTCGCGCCGCTGGACGCCCCATCATCGTTTGGGTGGAAAACGCACAGTGGGGCGACGATGCCGTTCATTTTGTGGATTATCTTCGCGCCAACCACGCCTCGTTGCATGCGTTGATTCTTCTGACGGTCCACACCCAACAGGTCGACGCGCTCTCGGAAATGAGCCTCGTTTTGGAGGAATTATCGCAGTCGATCCCAAATCTTGAGGTCCGCCCGTTTCACGCCGGCGAAATGGAGCGGTGGATCGACCGATTGCTGCCGCTCAATTCGGCGGGCCGAGAACAGATCATTGCGCAGGCACACGGCGATATCGAGGTCGCTCAAATGCTGCTCGATGACGTCATTCGGCGAAATGGCGTGGTCGACAAAGGCGAACGTTTCGAGATGACCGTCGTGTTGTCTGACGCCGAACACGTCTTTTTGCGCCGCTTGGACGAGATCGCCGCAAGCAGCAGCGACCAGTTGGCCGCACAGGCGTATCTGGAAGTCATGGCAGCGCTTGGCACCGGCACCCATCAAGAAATCGCTCTTACGCTCGCTGAGGCCGGTTTTGAGATGCCTAGCGGCCTCGACGGAGCCCTGCTTGACGCTGGACTCATCGTGCGTGAGGGCACGCGCGTTCGATTCTCGCATCCCCGCGTGCGACGTGCGGTCATCGCACGCATGAAAGTCCGGGGCACGTGGGAGGATTGGAATCTGGCATGTTTGCACACGCTTGAATCGCTGGGCGTCTCAAGCGCACGCCTCGCCCATCACGCCGACGAGATTTCGGACCCCGACGAGCGGCTTCGTGTCTACGTCGCGGGCATCCGCGATTATTACACCACCAATTTCCGCTTGGCGTCTCGGCTCGCGCAGACCGCAAACGCCCTGACCGCGCAGGCCAACGATGTTTTGGCAAAGCTAGATCTCCGGTTGTTGACGGGTGTACTCGCGCATTCACGCGGCGAAGCCGACGAGGCGATGCGAATTGTGCTGGAAACCGAAAAGGATGCGCGTGCGCAAGGCATCCTGCTGATGGTTGCGCGCTGCAACATGTTCTTGGTGGTCCGCGAGTCAGACCGCGGCGATTTCGAAGCGGCCGCGACCCGCGCGGAGCAGTGCGCCAATATTTTCAGGGGTTTGAACGACAGCCGGAGCCTAGGTTCGGCGCTGTTCCTGCTGGGGTTCTGTTTGCAGCAATTGAACCGACCCGATGAATCGACACGCGCCTACGAAGAGGCGGCAACAACTTACAAATCACTCGGGCAAATGGCGCTCTATACGATGGTGCAATCGTATATCTCGAATCAGTTGACATCACAGGGGCGGTTTGACGAGGCCGAGGCTGTCGCGCGCGCTGCCTTGGGAATCGCCGAGCGTTTAGGTTTTTCGAACTCGATCAGCGAGTTGCATCTGGTACTCGGCGAGCTGGCCCGCCAGCGATTCGACCTCGGACCTGCCCGAATTGCGTACCTCGAAGCGCTGAAATGGCTTCGAATATGCGGCAAAGCGGCGACGGAAGTTGTGGAACTCAATTTGATGATGGTCGATGCGGCCGATCCAAAACGGACGACAGAAGACGGTGATGTCCAGCGGCTGCGAGATGTGTTCGCCAGCCGGTCAAACCTCAAATTTATCCAAACAATCGACGCGATTGAGGACTTACGTCACGGCCGTCCCATTCGCGAAGACGGCTCGAATGACGACATTCGATGGCTGGTCGCCGTGCAAAAATCTAGAAGCCAACCGTAGGCGTATCTTGGGCCTCCACGCCATCGCCGCCTTCCGCCGGCTTCTTTCCGAATCCTTCGCAGTCAAAGGCGGCCGGTGCACTGCCGTCGAAACACCCTTTCCCGTAGGCCTCGGCACACTTGGTTTTGTCTTTGGCTGAGGCGCAAAGCTTGGTGCACGTCGCGTCGCACGCTGCAGCGGATGGCTTGGCGTTAGGTTTGCTCGGGGCTCTCTTGGCAGGCTCAGCACGCTCCTCGGCCTTCGCGCCGTCGGACGGTTGCGCTGCATTGCCGCCCCGTGAATCGACTTCCTGGTCGGGGCGAATCTCAGACGGGCGAGGTTCCTCTGCGGCGGCTTCGTCCTCTTGCTCTGCAGACTCGGGCGTGGGCGTGGCGGGAGCTTCCTCTTGGACGCCTGGAGGCGGCGCGGGCGCAAACTGCAGTGGGGCACCAGGCTCGGCCTGTTTCGCACACGCGCCAGCAAGGCACACAACCGCACAAATCATCCATTTCTTCATGTCCTGCTCCGATTCAAGTTCCCCCATCATAACGCAGACCCCGAGATTGGGATCTCGAAATTCATGGATTTGTCGAAAATGGGTCCGAGTAGGCGGGGTTGGTCAGCATCGTCTCGTCGGTCAAAGCTTTGAGAAACTCGATCAAATCGGCCTTTTCGGCCTCGGTGATGACAAATCCCGTGATGAGCTCGCTCTTGAATGGATTGAACTTGCCGTCACCCGCGTTGGGGCCTTCTTCGATCAGTCGGCCACCCCTCGCGTAGTGGTCGATGACCTCTTCCAACGTTTGGATGCTTCCGTCGTGCATGTACGGCGCGGTCACGGCAATGTTTCTTAGGCTTGGCGCCTTGAATCGACCCGAATCCTCCAAGACACCCGAAATCTCAAAAATGCCCTGATTGCCCGTGGGATACGCGCCGCTGCCACCGATGTTGTAGAGCCCGTTGTTGTGGAATTTGACCTCGTCAAAAACGGTCCCGTTGTGTTCGACAGAATCCGAGAAATTAAATTCCCCATGGCAGTGAAAACACTCCAGCCGCTCCGAAAAGAACAGGTCTTTGCCGCGTTTTGCGGCGGCGGACATCGCGTCGGGTTGCCCCTTGTAGACCACGCGATCGTAGGGCGTGTCGGTGGACAAAATCGAGCGCTGAAAGGCCGAAATCGCCTTGGTCATGGTGTCGATTGACACCGGCTCAGGCTCATCAGGAAACGCATTGGCGAACAATTCGGGATAAAGTTCATCGGCGAGCAAACGGTCCAAAACTTGGGTGTTGCTCGTCAGCCCAAGCTCCACCGGCGTGTCGGCGAATAGCGGGGTCAATTGTTGTTTTTCGAGGGTGCGCATCAGCGGATTGCCCCACGTCAACACCGAGGCGTACACGACGTTTCCAAGCGCCATCGCCCCACGCGACGTAAACTCGCCCGTGGCCCCCTCGCTGACGGCCTTCCCGTCTGTAAACGCCAACGATTGGTCGTGGCAGGAACCACACGATTGCGTCTCGTTGCCCGACAGGCGCACGTCGTAAAACAACCGGCGCCCAAGCTCGACCTTTGCCACCGACATCGGATTGTCTTCGGGAACTCGAGGGGTAGGGAAACCTTGGGGGATGTCCCAAGACCACTCGGTGGGATCGGGCTCAGACGGGCTTTCATCCTGTCCGCAAGCGGCGAGAAGAAACAACAGAATGAGTGAATAACGCATGGCAATCCGTCCGTTCAGACCAAGTCACGTTGCCGGATTGACCACCGCTTCGCAACGCTGACCAATGCGGCTATTTGTCGCGGCGACGCAAGCCGAGCACCGCGAACAGCGCGAAAAGCGCGGCGGTGCCGCCACCGGCCGACGAACACCCCGAGTCGTCCGACGACGTCGGTGCGTCGACGGGCACGTCGGTCCCCGCGTCGCTGGCATCCGATCCCGCATCCGCGGCCTCCACCAGTCCGCACTGGTCCGTGACGTACTGACAATCAGCGTCGCAGCTCAACGGCCCCGGATCTAGCCCAAGATTGATGCAGGTTCGGTTGCGGAGGTTCGTGCCGTCGCATTCTTCGGGCGGCGTCACGCGCCCATCTCCGCACGCGCTCGCCGGGTGTTTGGAGTCGTCGCCAGGGTGAAAAAATGGGCCTGGAGGGTCGGGATCACCGATCACCCATTTTCCCTCGGGATCACCGAGTTCCTCACCGTTTGTGAAGCCATCCGCGTCGGAATCTTGGTCATAAATTAGGGCCCAAGATATGTCTTGTCCCGATGTCGCGCCGGCTCCAACGAGCGCACCCACGGTGGACGTGCCAAAGGGCGTAAACGTCCCACCCCCTGCCGCTGTGCCGTGGCAGCTCGTGCACCCAAATGCCGCACCGTGCGGAAACTGGTTGACCCGAAAACTTCGCGCAAACGCGTGGGTCTCGGTCACCAAGAGTGCAAGGACCACAAAACCGACTGTCCGAATCATCGTTACTCCGAAACTACAGTTTAACCGGCTCCCACGACATCGGCGCACCCGCGGACGCGATGGCCGCGCGTTGTTCAGCCGCACCCGCGGCGTCGCCCGCCGAGTCTAGCACCTCAGCGAGCATTGCGCGCGTTTGAAGCGCCATGTCGTAACGTGGTCCAAAGGCCGCCTCTTGGGCCAAAATCACATGGTGCAAGATGGCCGACGCCTCGCTCATTTGGCCAAGCTGTGCGTGCACGCCTGCCAGGTTCACAAGCTCCATCCACGATGGAGGTCCGCCATCGAATCGATCATTGACGGCCTCGGCAAAACGCTTCTGAATGTCCAACGCGATCGCGTCGCCGCGTTGCAGCGCGTCACCCACCAAGACCCCGACCAAAAACTCCCCTTCGGGCGAAGCAAGCCGGTCGTGTTTTTCGAGGTTGTCCAAGCCCTTCATGAGCGAGGCGCGGGCGTTGTCGTCCCCCAGCTCGAGCTTCGCACAGTCACGGACGAGCATGATGAGTGAGCGCGTTTCGTCGGTTTCAATCACGTGCTCAAGCGCGGACAGCGCTTCTTCGGCGCGCCCATTTTCGAGCAGCATCCGTGCGTGGGACATGTATGCGCGTGAACCATCTTCAGGCGACAACGCACGCAGCGCTTCAGCAGCCGTGTGCTGCATTTCAAACGCCACCTCGAACCCATGGGACTGCGCAACCAAGACGCCGTAGTTGAACCGCGCCCACTGGCCGCGCACGTCGTCGCCCGCGTGGTCGGCGATCCACTTGGCCGGCGACAGCGCCGCCTTCTTTGCGTCTCGCTCCATGAGCTGCCGAAGGACGACCTCCATGTCCTCGTGCGAATGGTCCCGGCCCTCAAGGGCGGTCAACGCCGACTCGAACCAAGACCAAAGAGACACTGAGGGCGCCCCTTGCTTGTCGACGGCTTCGGCCAAAACGCCAAGACCCCGGATCCACTCGGGTTTGGTCGCGTCACACCAGTCCAGGATCGACTTCAACTCGTCGCAGGCGGCCTCCACCGGCGAAGGCGCGGACATCACCACGTCCCCGCCTGCAAACAAGGCCCCGCGCACCTTCAACACGTCCTTGGCGGCCTCACGCGCGTCGCTGTATCTGCCGAGATAGAAAAAACATGCGATGCGACGACGCTCAATCGCTCCCTTTAAGCCGGCGTCAGCGTCGGCCAAAGCTTGCGTATAGGACTCCAGCGCGCGGTCGTAGTGCCGTTCCATCAGGTAGGCGTGGCCTAGGATTCGCGCGACTTGGGCTTTGTGTTCTGGGGTGTTCTGGACCACCCGCTTAAACAGAGCCGATGCCGCGACGACGGGATTTTCGTAGGTCGTCCACGTCTGCTCGAGCACGGCCACACGGATGCCAAGCGTTCGCGAATCGTCGGCCCCATACAACCGCACAGCGGCCTGGGCGATGGCTTCATAGCTGTTCAGCCGCAGGTCTCGTTTTGCCACCACGGGGAGTTCTTGGGTGCCCACGACGCTTCGGAGCAGCTCGATGAACGCTTTGGGACCGTACTGCTCAAAAACCCGGCCCACGAAGGCGTCGGCGCTGCCGGCTTTCAATGCCGCGAGCACAGCCGGCCACTCGGCGTGATGCACATCCTCGATCAACGGCATCACCGCCGCTGGCACACCCTTCAAAATATCGTCCACACGCGCTCCTTAGTCCCGCTCGATCACCACTTGCGATCCCTCGACCGACTTGTTTACCCGCAAACGCACGGGGAGTCGATTTGTCAGCTCCGCAATATGTGTGATGATCCCAACCACCCTTCCGGTGTCACGAAGTGCTTCGACGGCCTCGGCGACGGTTTCGAGTGTCTCGGGATCGAGCGTTCCAAACCCTTCGTCGATGAACAAACTGTCCAACGACAGCGCGCCCGCGGCGTCTTGCACCTGTTGGCTCAACTGAAGCGCGAGCGCCAACGACGCCAAGAATGTCTCGCCGCCGCTCAGCGTCTCGATGCTGCGGCGCTCACCGGCGTTGTCCTGATCCACGACAAAAAACTTCGCGTCGCTGTCGACCTCAAGCGCGTAACGCTGTGAGAGCCGCAACAGACGCTCGGATGCGCCGACGACCAATTCGCTAAAAAGGTCTTGGAAGACGTAATTCTGAAAATTGTTCGTGCGCAAATCGTCCGCTAGGGCCGACATGGTTTGGCTGCGCCGGCGCGTGGTCTCGAGCTCCTGGGTCTGCTCGGCGATTTTCGCGAGCTCGGCGGTTAAGTACCCACGCTGACTCTTCAGCTCGCCGATGCGTCCCAAGAGCTCCTCGTAGGCCTGATCGAGGCCGTGTTTGGTTGCGCGGGCCGCCTCAAGGTCCAGCGCCGTCGCAGTCCGCCCACGGATGTCGTTGTCCACGGACTGAAGTTCACGCGCGGCGCCTTCTTTCGCGCCATCAAACGCTTTGAGCTCGCGTTCGAATTCATCCACCTGGCTCGGGGTCAACAACCGAGACCGCAGCTCCTGCTCACCCTGAAACCCGTGTTCATGCATGAGCCGCTCTAGGTCCTCGCGAGCCGCCTCACGTGCCATTTCGGCGCGCGTTTGGTCCTGCTGCAGCGCCACGATCGCCACCGCGAATGACTCGATTCGGGCGGCGTTGGCCGCGATCGCTTCGGCGACCTCTTGGCGACTTTTACGAATGCGCTCGATTTCAGACTGCAACGTCTGAACTTCATGCAACGGAGATTCAACCCGCTCTTGAGGCAATACCTGCTGCGCCGCGTCGCGCGCCGCTGCAGCGGCGGTTCGGCGTTCCTCGAGTTCAGAGCCTCGGGCGCGGCTCTCTTTTAGCTCCGATTGCAGGTCGGCGATGGACGCCCGCAGCTCAAGCACCCGCGTCTTGCGATTCTCGAGGTCCGTCGACAGTTTCTGGGCGAGCTCGGCGTCGGCACGCGCCTGCGACCACTCCGATTGAAACCGCTCGAAATCCTCAGCGCGCTCGCCGAATTGCGCAAGGTAATCCGCGCTGCGCTGCACGGCGTCGTTTCGACGTTGCGCCTGCGCCACAGCGAGCTCCTCCATCTGTGATACGACCACGTTCAATCGTGCCTGCAGCTGCCCCAACGCCGCCTCATGTTTGACCGTGGTCGCCACAAGCTCGCGTTCCAACTGCGCGGCCGCGGCCGCAGCATCCGTCAACGCGCCGAGGTCGAGCGGCGACGTGGTTGGCATCGACTGCACGACCTGCTCGCACACGGGGCATGCTTGGCCTACGTGCACGTGCGCCCGCAGAGCCGATGCCATGTCGCGAGTTCTGGCATGCTCAAGTTCCGCGGCGAGTCGGTTGGCGTCTGCACGAGCGTTGGCGGCCGCCTCGTCGGCATCTGCGCGCTGTTTCTCGCGCTGTTCGTGCTCCTCGCGCAACTGCGCAGCTTCTCGCTCAAGTGCGTCCAACCGCCCCTTGGATTCGAGGTCCTTTTGAATGATTACCTGCCAATCTTCGGCGGCATTTTTCAGGGAATCCAAGAACGCCAAACGCTTCACATTTGGCGTCAACTGCTGAATCTTTTGTTCGAGTTCACCCACAAATTCCGAGGCCGAACTAAGTTCCTCTTCGCGCTTTAAGAGCGCATCAGACTTCACCTTGCGCGACGTCGACCACGCCAAAAGATCCCGCTCAACTTCGTCCAATTTTTCCTGTCGCGCCTCGTAATCCGCGATCAATTTCTGCAATTGATTTAACTGCGCGACGCGCGTTTCCATCGAGGCGATCGTCTGCATTTCTGCATCGCAAACCTCCATTTTTTTGAGGAGGTCCGACCTGGCCGACGCGAGGCTCTCTTGTTCTTTGCACGCCACGTCAAGGCGTTTGGTGACCTCGGCGCATGTGGTCTGGGCACGTGTGAATTCCTCGGCCTTGGGCCAGACCACCTGTGCCTTACGATTCCATTGCAACGAATCGCGTTTGCCCTGCATCACCGCTTCGGACGTCGCGAATTCGGCGAGCTGTGATTCCAATACGACCCGCTTTTCGAGCAGTCGCATCACCTCTTGCAGCTCGTGAAACTTCGCGGACGCGACCTCACGCTCCACCTGTAATTGTGCGCGCCTTTCTTCCGAACTCGTCAGCTCTGCCAAGACGGCCTCAAGCGCTTCGGGCGTGGCCGACAAGTCACCCATACTCTGTTCAAGCACGGAGACTCTGCGCGCCAATTCTTGGGATTCGTTCCACGCGCGCGAGCGCATCTCTTCAAAGAAATTAAGGTTGTAAATTTCCCGAAGCAGCGCGCGACGCTCCGCAGGAGAGGCTTCAAAATAACGCGCAAATTTCCCTTGCGGCAGCACCACGGACATCGCAAACGTATCGGCCTGCAATCCGATCAGCTTGATGACCTCGGCATTGACGTTGTTGATGCCCGCGGCAAGGCTTCGGGTCGGCTCCAACTCATCGAGCTGCGCATTTCCGTTGCGATTGCGGCGCATCACACGCGACACTTGATATTGGACGCCTTGCAGACTGAATTCGAACGTCACGCTCGCGGTGTCACTGCCCAGTGAAATCAGGTCACCCACGTTTTGTGACATGCGCGGAACCTTGCCAAACAAGGCCCACTGCATCGCGTCCAAGATGCTGGTCTTTCCAGCGCCGGTCGGTCCGGCAATCGCAAACAAGTCGATGTCCGAAAAATCGATCTCTTGGGGCTCTTTGAAGGCCGTAAAACCCTCAATTTTTAAGCGCAGCGGCCTCATCCTTTGACCTCGACGTACAGCCGTTCGAATTCACGAATCATGTCGTCTGGAAATGCGTGGTTCTGCCCGCTCACCCACTCCCGATACATCTCAACGTGGGTCAGGCCCGCGGTGTGCGACTTCGGGGCTTCCTTCTTGGGCAAGTTGGCGTGGACGACAACCGCCCCGGGGATCGCCGCACGCACGCGCCGAGCGACATCTGGGTCTGGCGCCTGCAAATCGACGGTCACGCGCACCCAAGCGTCTTGGTAATCGGGCGCGGCATCCAAAATCTCGGTCAACGTCCCTTGCATCTCTTTGAGCGGCTTCGCGCCTTGATACGGCACAAGCTTTGGCTTCGGCCCAGCTCCACCCGCACGCGCGTCGAACACGTTAAATGTCTTGAGCTCACCGACCTCGCCAAAATCGAGCTGGAAGGGCGACCCGGCATAATACGCGGGACACGCGGCGTCGAGCGCCTGAGGCTTGTGGATGTGGCCAAGCGCGACGTAGTGCGCATCGTGCGGCAAGACACTGACATCGGCCGCCCAGTTTTCGCCCACGTGAACCTGACGCTCCGAATTGGCCAAGATCGCGCCCTCTAAGTGCGTGTGCGCCATCAAAATGTTGACGGTATCCGGACGAAACGACGTCTGCAGCGCCTTGACCATGCCGCCAAACGCCTGCGCATATTTCATGTGGCTCTTGGTCTCGTCCTCGGCCATCTCGCTCGCGCGCAAGAAGATCGCGCTCGAGGCAAACGGGATGCATGCGATCGTCGCGGACTCGCGGCCATCGCGGGACGAAACCGTCACCACGCCACCCTGACTCGCAGACCGAGGTGTCGCGACGATCGTCACGTTCGCGAGCTCGGCGAGTATGCGCCAAGCGTCCATGCGCGTGGCGCTGTCGTGGTTGCCCGCGATCACGACCGTCTTGGCCCCGGCTCGGTCGATCGCACGAAAGATCTCGGCGACCAGTCGCTCGGCGCGCCCCGACGGGCTGCGGCTGTCAAACACGTCGCCGCTGATCAACACCACATCGACCTGATGTTCGGCGACGTAAGCCACCATGTGCTCAAGCGTTGCGCGCAATTCGTCGAGGCGGTCCACCCGCTTCCAAATGCGGCCGGCATGCCAATCGCTCGTGTGTAAAAATCTCACGGTTATCCTTGGGGTCGTCCAAAAGTGCCGATGCCGTCGTCGCTGGGGTCAAACGGTGTGTCGACCACTTCGCTTTGACGCGTCGCCCACGATGGGAACGGGAACTGCACCAACAACGGGGTTGGAATCTCGGGCTGCGATACGATCATTGTCCCGGGGCGAATCATCGTCGATCGGATTCGCGCCGCACCTTTCAAAAAGCCATACTCTTGGCGGCCGGATTCGGCGGGATCGAGGCGCCCCACCACCCGCAGCGCCGCGTTCGCGACCACACGACGCTCCACCTCGCTCGCGGTCTGCTGCGCGCCGAGCAACGACACGCCAAGCGATCGCCCGCGCTCGGCGATGTCCAAAATCGTTTCGCTGATTGGGCTCGATCCCGAACGTGGCGCGTACTTGTTAAGCTCGTCGAGCACCACAAACACCAGATTCTGCGAACCCGCACGCTCTTTGGCTTCCATGATGCGCTTGAGCACCACACCCACGACAAACATTTGCGCGGTCGCGTGCAGCCCGTGGATATCCACGACCGTCACCTGAGCATGCCCCGTATCCACAGAACGCCCTTTGGCCGCGTCGTCGCCCCGAACAAGCTGCCCCATTCTCGCGCCAGCCGCGCGCAACCGACGTAAAAACGCATCCACCGTGCCCGATGCGATGCGTCCTCCGCGCTTGGCGAGTATCCCGTCGATGTTGGCTTCGAGCTCATCAACAAGCTCTTCGAACGTTCTGATTTGCCGATTCTCCACGTAAATGTACGGCAGGTTCTTGTCGCCCTCCTTGGCGCACTCGACCAGATAACGCTCGACAATCTGCACCACAAACGAGAGTTGGGCGCGCTCGTCCTCTTGTGTGAAACAGAACTTCAGCAACCCGTCGCGCGCAAAATCGCGTAGGGTCCAGCAGAACGCATCCACACCTTCGAGCCTCGAACTCGACGGCACAAGGGTTTCAGCGGTTCTTGGGGGCGCAACAATCTTTACGCTCGAAAATGGCCCCACAGGCAGTCCCAGCAGCGCGTATTGCTGCCGCGACTTTTCGGACAAGCGATTGTTTGCCTTGTCCAGCCATAATAAATCTTCTCCCTTAACATTGAAGATGATCGCTTTCGAGTTGACCGCGCGCGTCCCTAAAATGTTGGAGTGAAACAGCGAGTACAACAAGAACGTCGCGAACGACGTCTTGGTCGCCACCCCGGAAACACCACTGATCGAAGCGTGCGCGCCGCGTGTCCCATCCACAAACTCTAGGTTCGCGTAGACAGGCTCCTGATTGCGCGTCAGTCCAATCGGCAGCTTGGATTCCATCTGGTCGAAGAACAGAGCCTGTTGGTAATCCTGTCCGCGCACCAAAATGACGGGTTCGCCGGGTGTCGGAGGCACGAAGAACTCGGGTTCAATCCGCGTGACTTGGACGTGCGCCGCGTAGGAAATCTCGGTCGGGAGCTGTCCCGCCGCGTGGCGGAAAGCGTCGGTGTCAAATGTCGCGCCTTCGTAGCGTTTGCGCACCTCATCCACGGTGCCATAAAACGACAACACCTCTCCGTCGGTGGTGTGTGAGTCCACACGCACCACGTCGTCGAGCTCGACCTGGTGCCCCTCGGCGACGCCGACCCAGAACTCCAATGGCGTAGCATCTTTGGTGCCGAGCACTACGCCAACGCAAGACCTTGTTTCTTCTGTGACATCAACCATTGGAATCCTCGGCGATTCGGGCTTCGATGGCCCGGCGAATGAGCGCTGCGTCCCCCAGCAGGTGGCGCAGATGGGTTTCAAGGGCACCCACCGGAATCAAGTTCTGCGGCGCACGCGGGTCAAAGGTGCGGCTTGACGCAAGTTGCGGCAGCCGCACGGTTGTTTGATTGGCCAACTCCACGGCGGTGTCCAGACCCACGCTGCCATCGACCTCCATGCGCACGATACCCGCGAGCGGTGAATGTCCTTTTGCGGGCGGCGCGAGCCTCAAGAACCACGCGAACCGTGAATGGGACTTGCCGTGAATCGCGAACACCGGCGTGCGTGTCGCGGCCGGCAACGACGCCAGAAATGGCGCGTGTTCTCTGGGCAAATAGGGATCAAAGATACGTTTAACGTAACCCACCACTCCAGCGCCGAGCTCTCGGTGTGCCAGCGGTCCATCGGCAACAACAAGCACCCCGGGCTCCATCAAGGAAGCCGCCACACGGGCCTCGGCGAGTCGCATCTCGGCCTGAATCTTAATCACAGGTCCGTCGGCATCGGTTCGTGGGGTCGAGATGGGGCGATACGTCAGGTTCTTCATCACCTCCACCGCGTCCCCTGCTGGCGTTCCAGATCCCGCGACAACGACACGGCCAATCTCCTCGACCACGATGGACGCCTGACCTGCGCCAATACGGACCGCCCCAACTCCAAAGCTGCCAAACGCACCGTAAACGAGCTCTCCCGAGGCCGTCATCGCGACCAACCGGGCCTCGATGCGTCGAACCCCGTCCACAAACAACCATTGGTCTGGGGTGCGCACCGACGGGTCGCACATTGGTTTCCACAGCGTGGATTCCAGGTGCAGGTCGAGGTTGGTTTCGTCGTCCTCGAACGCCTCGAACCCGGTCGAAGCGCCGTAGTCCGCGTCCCACGGATCAATCCGAATGTCGAGTGAACCCCAAATTCCCATGCTCACCTTATGGCGCATCGCGCGGCACGCATCGTGCCACGTCGAGAAACTCAGCTACAAAAAACACTTGAAATCGGCGCGATCCACGTAACCGTCGCAGTCGTTGTCGATGCCATCGTCACAACGTTCGGGCTGTGGGTTGTCGCATGTCTGTGTGGCGCAGTCTGAGAATACCGTCAAACTTCCCTTTTCCAATCCTTCTACCGTACGGCAAAGCTGGGGACACAGTTCGATCGATTCGGACGTGACAAAAAATGCATCCGGCGCGCATCCTCCAGCGTCGGGAACGCGCGTAATGGTGCGCTGAATTCCCGAATCGTCACGCAATTGCAGCGCCGATTTTTCCAAATTCAGCCGTTTGCCCGAGGGTGCAATGGGCAAGCGCAGTGAACAATCGATGTCGGCATCTTCGATCGTTCGAACCGCTGCCGCGTTGAACACCGAATCGTAGGTTTCGAAGCTGCACACGGGATAGCGCAAACCGCCGGTCACAACGCTCAGCTTTTGATATTCCAGCCCTGGCTTTTCGGCCGTTTGGCACTGCAGCGGCTGCAAAGGCTCGTTGGCTGTGTACGCCGACGTGGTCGTTTCTTTGGGATAAATCCCCACAATACTGTGCCAAACGTAGTTGCGATTTCCAGGCGTTCCGAACTTCGGCGGTGTGAGCGAAAGCAAGGATGAATCAAAGGATTCTGCGCTGGGGGAATCCGGTTCATCGTCCGAGATTTCGATGAAAACCTTGAACGCGTCGTCGCGTAGCCAAGCCGACCAACCCGAAGGCGCAAACCCGTTGGGGTCTCTTTGGTTGTAGGTCGACAGGACCTCGCGGAACGAATCACCCGACGAAATTTCGCGGTCATAATGAAAGAATCGTTCGGAATTTGCAGGCTGCGCGGGGACGGGATCGCACGTGGAATTGGACAGCGGCGCCGAAACACAAATGTCGGAATCAAACGGTGTTCCCTCGCCGTGTTTCGACAGCATCACAACACGGTAATCAAGCCCCGCTTGGTCCATAATTGCGGCGAAATTTTGATTGATGTTGCGCTCAACACTCTCAATTTCTTCGCGCATTGAGCCCGAATTATCGAGCACAAAAATCACGTCCACCGGGCGGGTCCTCAAATCGGCGGAGTAGGCATCTTCAACACACACAGGATCGGCCGCAAGTGGAGAGGTTCCCAACGCCACTTCAACCCCGTCTAAGCGCCCGTCTCCGTCGGTGTCTGGATTGTTCGGATCGGTGCCTAGCGCCGCTTCCGCTGCATCCTTGACGCCGTCGCCGTCGGCGTCGTCGGTCAGCGATTGCTGGGGCACGGCGGTGTCTGGATCGTCGGTACACGCCGACAGCACCAAGGTAAGGATGAGGATGCAACGGCGCACATTAGCCCCTGGCAAACCGCTCGATGCGTTGAAAATAGGCCTCGTCACGTGTGCGCCGATGGCGTATTTCCACATCGAAAAAATGCTCGATGGAGTCGTCATCGTTCGGCGTCATCGCGTCGGATTCAAAAAGTCGCACCGCCGCATACATCGCTTGGGCGACTTCATCCATCACCGGGCGAAGGTGGACCGGGGCCACGGCACTGGGCATCGCCAGGATCGAATTGACCCGGACCGAGAGTTCTTCGAGCTGCCCGCGCAACTCGGGCCCGCGGCGTTTGCACACGTGCTCGGCCGAGGCCATACGCAGGAGCTCGCCAAAAAATGCCTCGTGCACACGGTATTTGGCCATGTCGCGGTACATCTGCATCAGCAAGGTGTTGTGCGTGCCTTCCCAGTTCTCGTACACGATCGCGTCGCGCAAGAGCCGAGGCAGCACCGAAAACGACTCGATCGCGCCGTTGCCGCCGAGCACCTCGATCGCGTCGACCACCATGGCGCGACTCATCTTCGCGGTCGCCATCTTGTTGAGGTTAACCGCAAGCCGTTGAAACCCGCTCTGCGCTTCGTCGGCCTCCCCGGCCTCGATTTGGTCTTGCAGCGCGACGATGTGGAAGGTCCCCGACGTCATCGCTTCGAGCTTGGCCCTCATGTCCGCGAGGTGCTCTTGCACAAGGGGATAATCGACGATGGCGGTCCCGAACGCGGCACGGTGTTTCGCGTACGTCTGCGCCGTGACAAACGCCCTGCGCGACACGCCCGCACAACCCACTGCGTTGTAAATGCGCGACGTGTTGATCACGAGCTCCATCATGTTTCGGAAGCCCTCGCCGAGCTCGCCCATGTGGAAGGCAACGGCGCCCTCGAAGTCCGCCTCGCCACTGGCCATGGAGCGGGTTCCTAGTTTGTCTTTCAGACGCCGGACCTTGAACTCGTTGACGCGCCCGTCTTCAAGATTTCGCGGCACCAAAAAGAGCCCCAGCCCGCGTGTACCCTCGTCGGACTGACCCTCGACTTCAGGGCGCGCGGTCATCAGGAACAGGTCTGCGTCGATGTTCGAGCAGAACCATTTTTCGCCAAAGATGCGCCACGTGCCGTCCGCAGCCTGCACCGCGCGGGTTGCGTTTGCGCCGACGTCACTTCCGCCTTGAACCTCGGTCAGGAACTGCGCGCCTTCGTAGTGGCGGTCGTAATCGCGGTCGAGCAAACGCTGAAGAAAACGCTGGCGAAGTTCATCGGAGCCCAGCTCCTGAATCACCCGGATCACGCCAGCGGTGCAAGCCAACGGGCAATTGTGGCCAGCTTCACCGTTGTACGATGACACGTAAAAGCGGGCCAACGCACCGAGGTGATTGGGATGCTCCGCGTACGCCTCCATCACGCCGGACCCATAGATGTAGCGGCCAGCGTCATGGTAGGTGGGATGGTGGACGATCTGCTCGGTGCGCACGCCCACGCCATTGTAGCGCTCCAGACGCGGCAGGTTGGTGTGCAGGTTGTTCTCACGCACCAGCGCATCCACTGGCCCGGCGACCTCTTCGCCAAAGCGGATCAGGTCCCGCTCGATGCGCTCAAGACGCCCACCTGCGTGTTTCTTCAGAACCTTTCGAAAGTGAGCGTCCGAGGTATACACGTTGCTCGGTTGAGACTGCTGCCACGCGATCAACGCGTCGCGGCCACGAATGTTGGCGTTTTCTTGTTTCATGATACACGCACTCTCATCGGGTTAGCCTTTTCGATATACTCGCGTTGGGCAGTCTAGCAAAGGGTTGCACTGCCGGCGAACGCGCGACAACGACGCACTTTCAATGAATCTCATGGCAGCGTACAACCATCTTGGTGAGCCTCCCTCGATACGGAAAGTTAGCCATGGATGATCGTTCACAATCCCTTGAAGCCGTTTTGGACCGTTTGGTCGAGAGCTACGGCGGCCCCGAGGAAATCAACAGTCTTGAGACATGGGCCCTTCCCAACCGCCGCGCCGTGATCGATGCGTTTTCGCATCTGCAGCATCTTTTTTTTCTGGGTTACTTCAGCACACGGCGCCTCGGACCGCAGAACCTTCGCATGGCGCTGGCCGAGCATCTGATGCCGGCTCAGGAGATTCTTTGCGAACAGATCCATCGCGCGACGATGTGGCAAGATCGCGACAAAGGTCCCGACAATTGCCGACCCGAGGGATGGTGCCAAGACGTCGTGCAGCGACTGCTCGAGGACTTGCCGCAGATACGACGGCAGCTGCATGGAGACGTCGTGGCCGCATTCGCCAACGACCCTGCCGCGCAGAGCGTCGAGGAGATCGTGTTCTCGTACCCGGGGATCTTGGCATTGTCCGCCTATCGCGTGGCGCACCGACTCTTCGTCGAGGGTGTTCCGCTCATCCCTCGAATTCTGACCGAGTTCGCGCACACACGCACCGGCATCGACATCCACCCCGGCGCCAACATCGGCGAGCGTTGTTTTGTTGACCACGGCACCGGCGTGGTCATCGGGGCGACCTCGGACATCGGCGACGACTGTAAGATTTACCAGGGCGTGACGCTGGGCGCGCTGTCCGTCAGGCCCGAATCCAATCGCATCGCACCCAAAAAACGGCATCCCACGCTTGGAAACCGGGTGACCGTGTATGCGGGCTCCACGATCTTGGGCGGCGATACGGTCGTGGGCGACGATTCCATCATCGGCGGCAATGTCTGGTTGACCTCAAGCGTGCCACCGGGTTCCAAGATCTATCGACGACAAACAGAGGACTAGGAGGACACGTGGAGATTCGCGCTGACATCGTCGATGCCATCGGCAACACGCCTTTGATTCGACTTCGTGCGGCCTCAGAGGCCACGGGTTGCGAAATTGTGGGCAAAGCGGAGTGGCTCAATCCCGGGATGTCCGTCAAGGACCGTGCGGCCAAATACATGATCCTCGACGCCGAGGCACGTGGTGCCCTCAAACCGGGCGGCACGATTGTAGAGGGCACCGCGGGCAACACCGGCATTGGGTTAGCGATGGTGGGTAAAGCGCGCGGTTATCGCGTGGTGATCGTTATCCCAAACACCCAGAGCCAAGAAAAGAAGGACATGCTGCGGCTCTTTGGCGCGGAGCTCGTCGAAGTCCCAGCCGTGCCCGCGGCCAACCCAAACAATTATGTGCACGTCGCGCAACGACTCGCCGAGCAGTTGAACGCAAGCGAGCCCAACGGCGCATTTTACGCCAATCAATGGGACAATCTGGCCAATCGGCAAGCGCACATCGTGGGAACGGGTCCCGAGATTTGGCGGCAGACCGACGGCAAACTCGACGGATTTGTGGCCTCGATCGGCACGGGCGGAACGCTTTCGGGTACGGGCATTTTTCTTAAGTCCAAGAACCCCAACATTGAGGTCGCGCTCGCAGACCCTTACGGCGCACGCATGTTCGCCTATTTCACACGCGGCGAACTTGAGCTCGACGTCGAAGGCGGCAGCATCACGCAAGGCATCGGACAAGGACGTGTGACCGGAAACGTCGACGGCACGCCCGTCGACCGCGCCTACCGAATTCCTGACGCCGAAGCCGTCGCAGTGCTCGACGAGCTCGCGGCCACCGAAGGCATCGTGCTTGGCGGTTCGGCCGGCATCAACATCGCGGGGGCCATCCGGCTCGCCAAAGACTTGGGGCCGGGGCACACGATCGCGACCATCTTGTGCGACCACGGCAGCAGGTACCAAAGCCAACTTTGGGACCCGGCGTTCCGCGCCGAGAAAGGGTTCCCGGTGCCGTCTTGGTTGGGTGAGCCGAGCACGATTGAGGCGCCCTTCGTCTAAAGGAATCGGACAGAAACCTTGACCCTTTGTCCTTTTCGGGGGAACGTGGGCGCTCCAGAAGAAACACGGATGTTTCCCAAGGGACAGGATGTTCAGAAGTAAGTCGCACAGCGACCTGCTGCGCCGAAAGCGCAAGCGCGGGTCGTTTCTCCCCGTTTTTGTTGTGATTGGTTTGGCTTCTGCGGCCGTGCTGACGTACTCGCAGATGCAAGATGGTCCGGCTCCCGCGCTCTCAGCAGCGCGCATGGTGGCCCCCACCGCCGACGCCGCCGAGATTCCATCAGAGCCGTTGGGTGTGCAGGCCGAGGCGCCCGCTGCCCCATCCGCGCCGGAATCGGTACCGCAGGCGCCCGCAGTGCCCGAGCAGTGGTCCGACGGGCTCGCAGTGTCGTTCGCCGGCGAGCTCGCGCCTAGCGAGTCCATGTTCCTCGCGCTGCAACGTAAGAATGTGCCCGCAGCGTCGATCCATGCCGCCGTCACCGCGTTGTCCAAGCAGGTGGACTTCCGGCGCTCGCGACCTGGCGATGCGTGGGAAGTCGATGTCAACGGCCACGGTGAAATCGACCGAATTTTGTACAAGACGGGGCCATTGGACATCGTCGTCGCTCAACGCGACGCGACGGGCAGCTACAAGGTTTCGCGGGTCGAAGTCGATACAAAGACCGAGCGGCAGACGCTGCGAGGCACAATCCAAAGCAGCCTTTGGGGCGCGTTTGACGCGGCCGGTGCCAGTCCGAATCTGTCCCAGACGTTCATCGACACGTTCATGTACACGCTCGATTTCAACGAGGACACGCAATCCGGCGACACGTTTGCCGCCGTATCCGAAGCCGTCTACCTCGACGGCGAGAAACTCAAGGATGGAGACCTACTCGCCGCGAAGTATCAGGGTCAGGCGGGCACGTTCTACGCGTTTGCGCACAAGGCCAAAGACGGCTCGGTGTCCTACTACGACGCCGACGGCGACAGTCTAAAACGCCAATTCCTCAAGAGCCCGCTGCCTGTCACACGTGTCACATCCAAGTTTGGTCGCCGGTTTCACCCGGTCCTGAAGACCATGAAAATGCACGCAGGTGTGGACTATGCGGCGCCCATCGGCACGACCGTTTTTGCGGCTGCCGACGGCACGGTCGTGTACGCAGGCCGCAAGGGCGCCAACGGAAACCTCGTGTCGATCCGCCATTCTGGGGGTTACGTCACCCACTACGCGCACTTGTCCAAGATTCAGCCGGGCATCGTGGTGGGGAAACGTGTCAATCAACGCGATATCATCGCAAAGTCGGGCAATACCGGGCGTTCGACAGGTCCTCATTTGCACTACGGCATGACCAAGAACGGAGCGCCGGTAAACCCACTAACCGTCGATTTCACGCGAGGAGAGCCGCTCAAAGGCAACGAGCGCGACGCCTTTAAGGCGCGCGCGAAGGCGCTGAAGGCATTGCTCGACGGCGCTGAGTGACCGTGCACGATCCAAACCACGTTGCCCATCCAAACATATCCAAACTCATCCAAACATATCCAAACACATCCAAAGCGATGCGGGCATCACTTCCGTTTTGGATGTTTTGGATGTGAGCTTTCAATTTTTCCAAGCTCAAAGGATGACTCGAACTGAAACGTTTGTGAGCTTTAAACCAAAAACCCTACATTACCAAACACTTAAACCATACTGGCGTCGGTTGGCATGGAACGTGTAGTACTCAGTCCCGAATACAACGGAAGGATTGAACATGAACACGCAGATCCAAGACAAAGCCGAACTCTACGCCCGTGACGCCGAACTCGTTCGACGAACGCTTGCGGGTGACCTCGACGCTTTTGATGTCATCGTGCGAGAGCAGCGAGACACGGTTTACCGTGTGGCGATGCGCTTCGTTAAGAATGATTCCGAGGCCGACGATGTGGTTCAAGATACATTCATGAACGCGTTCCGAAAGCTCGATTCTTTCAAAGGCGATGCGGCGTTGGGCAGCTGGTTGTACCGCATCGGGGTCAACACCTCGCTCATGCGACTTCGCAAGAAGAAGCGCCGCAGCGAGGTCTCGATGGAAGCCATGACGGTGGCCGGAGAGCTGCCGATGGCCACGTTTGATGACGCGCGCTCCGCTCGCCCGCTTCGCGGCGACGAGGCCGTCGAGAAGAACGAGCTTCGCGAGAAGATCATGGAAGCCGTCGAAGAGCTTGAGCCCAAGTACCAAAACGTGTTTGTGCTCAAGGAATTCGAAGGTTTGAGCCTCGAAGAAATCGGTGAGTCGATGAGCCTGTCGGTGCCAGCGGTCAAAAGCCGACTGCACCGCGCACGTCTCCACATGCGCGCCACGCTTGAGCGCTACGTCGAAGGCACGCTCTAAGCGAGCTTCTCTTCCATCAGCTCTTCGCAGATCTTCAAGAAGTCACGTTCTGTGATGAGCCCGACAAGCTTCCCGTCGCGCACCACCGGCAAACAACTGATCTTTCGCTCACGCATGAGGCGAACGGCCTCGATGGTTGAGGTCTCGGGTCCGATGGTGATGACCTGACGGGTCATGATCTGCGACACCGGTGCGTCGGTGGAGCCTTCGTTTCGGTTCAGATAACGCACGACCGTTAGGTACGTGACGAGTCCCACAAGGTTCTCGTCGTTGTCTTCGATCGGGATGTGGCGCACTTGCTGCCAATCCATGACCGAGACCACAAGCTCGATGGGCTCGTCTTTGTTGACGGTGATGATGTCCGTCGTCATGAACTGCTCAACTCGCCCAAAGTTATCACGCCACGACGCGCCCTCACCGGGTTCAACCAACGGCCAGGTGTGAACGGGATCCCCTTGTCGCTGTCGCGTGATGGTCGCAGCCGTCAACGCCGAGAGCCGCTCGGGGACCGAACGTTTGGATTTCATCGCTTGGAACGAGTCAATCATCCACATCGCGCCCGTGCGCCGTGTCTTGACACGTTCTTCAACGACGTCCAGATAGCGCGAAACATCCTCGGGGTCGATCCCGCGGTCGAGCAACGCCTCACGCGCCGCGGGCAACAGCCTGTGCTCGATGATGTCGCCTGCCGACGCGGTGATGCCGTCGGTCCACTTGATGGGCGCCGAGAGCCCCTGACGCGCCACGGCCAGAAAGTTTGCCTTCGCGTCGTCGAAGTCCATGGTCTTGCGAATGTCGGGGAACTCCTTGGACACCGACGTCATCAACCCAAACCAGAATGCCGCATTCGCCACTTCGTCGATGGTCGTTGGGCCAGAAGGCATCACCCGGTTCTCGATGCGCAGGTGAGCGACACCATCCGAAATCCCATAACAGGCGCGGTTCCATCGGTAGATGGTGCCGTTGTGCAGCCGCAGCGCTTTCAAACTTGGTGCGCGCCCCTGAGCCAACGCTTCGAACGGGTCCTCGTCGACGTCGGTGTTGATGAGCACCCGGAATCGCGCGATGTCGTCTTGGAAAATCTCGAGGACCGAGTTGTCCAACCAACGGTGCCCAAAGCTGACACGTGGGTGTCGCTCGCGAACCTGAGTCCCGCTTGCTCGTGTGTCCACCGACTGCTCAAACAGGGCGATGCGCGTCTCGCGCCACAGACGTTTTCCAAACAACATCGGGCTGTTGCAGGCCACCGCCAACGCTGGAGCAGCCACGGCTTGGGCCACGTTATACAGCGGCGCAAACTCTTCGGGGCCGGCCTGGAAGTGGACCTGAAAGCTCGTGTTGCAGGCCTCCAACATCACGTTGTCGTGCTGCCCGATGAACTCGTCCGCGCCTTTGATGTGGAACGAATAATTCCCACCCCGCAGGCGATTCAACGCATCGTTGAGCGCGTAATACCGCGGATTCGGCGTCATGTTGCCCAAATGCAGGTCGGAGTGTTTGAGCGTGGGCAAGATCCCCGTCATGACGATGTGCGACCCGGCCTCGGCGGCCGCCTCGCGGGCCTTCCCCACCAACGCATTGAGCTGGTTTTCAAGGGTGCTGAGGCACTTTCCACCAAACACCTGAGCATCCAAATTGAGCTCGATGTTGAACAGCCCGAGCTCGGTGGTGAAGTGGTCGTCACCCTTAAGGCGCACGAGCACTTCGAGCGCGGTGGGGGCGGCTTGAAACGCTTCATCGACGAGGAAAAGCTCCTGCTCGGCCCCGATGCGTCGGATGCCAGACTCAAGCAGACCGTCTTCGAGCATTTTTTCGAGCGCACGAACATCCCGCAGCAACAACTTCATAAACTGCCGGAGTTCCTCGGGATCTGCTTGTTTGACCTCTTGCATTCCCATCCGAACCTCCTTGAATCGTGGTTTGGCAGTTACGTTGCGTCTTCTTCGTTGGCCTCAACGGTCGGGCTCGACATCTCCATGGTCCGCTCTTCGTGCTCCGGCGTTTCAGCGGGCGGGGCCACGATCGAGAGGTCCTCGGACGAGAGTTCGACGGTGCTCTCCTTTTTGCGGGACGGCACTTGTTTGACAGCGAGGTCTCCCGGCGACGTCTTGGGGGCATCGTCGACTTCGGCTTCAGAATCCCCAGGCTTGGGAATCTTGAGATTGGCCAGCGACACGGGGGGCTTCCCGATGCCAAGCTCGGTGCGTTTCCCGGCGGGCAAAGGTTTTGGCAGCTCCGTCTTGGGCGGATCGGTCTTTGCCCCGTCGTTCTTGCCTTCGCTGCTGTGCACACTGGTCGCCCCTTCCATCGCGGAGTTGGCCTTTTTCGAGGCGAGGTCAAGTCCGGACATGGCCGCGAGCTCGGTGATGTCGGTCAGCGAGGACTGCTCGTTGTAGCTCGTTCGCGGCAGCGCGTCGGGTTCGTCTTCGGCCGCGTTACGCGGGGCGGTATAGTTTTCAGGCCAACGCGTGAGCAGGTCGTATTCGCAGTTTTCGAACTTCGCGCCGTCCAAACGGGCGTTTGTGAAGTCCACATCGCGAAGGTTGACGCGCACAAAGACGGCGTTTCGAAACGAAGCCTGTGCCACTGCGGCTTCCTTGAGGCTGGCGTCTTCGAACCGAACGCCGTCAAACGTGGCCTTTTGGAGATCGGCCTGTTGCAGCGTGGTCTTGACCAGCTTCGCGCCCGAGAAGTCGGCGCCCGAGAGCTTCGCCTGCTCCAATTGACTGCCGGCCATCTGAGCCTGCCGCAAATCCACACCACGCATCAACGCGCCCCGCAGGACGGTGTTGTCGAGTTGAGCGCGCTCCATCAGCGCTTTTTCCAGCTTGGCCTCTGTCAGGTCAGCCCCACCGAGCGCGGCACCGCGCAGGTCGGCTTCGTTTAGGATCGCCCCCGAGAGCTTCAGCCCAAACAGGTTTGCATCCTTCAGGACCACACGCGTCAGGTTCGCGTGCGCCAGCACGGTCTCCCGCAGGTCCTGCGACGTGAGGTTGGCCCGTGTCAGGTTAGCCTCTTCGAAATCCGCGCGTTGGAGTTTCGCGCCTGTGAAGTTGGCCTCCGACATGTCCGCGCGAGTCGCCACCAGTCCCGTGAGGTCGGCGTGAGAAAAGTCTGCTCCACGGGCCTTACCACCCAACAGATTGGCTTCCGCCATGCCTGCGTTCTTGAGCATCGCTTCGCTGAGATCGGCCTCGACCAACCCCGCGTTCTTGAGATTTGCCTCTTCTAGCCGGGCGCCGCGCCACGTGGACTTCTCGGCCTGCACGCGCTCGAAGTTCGCGTTGGAGGCGATGATCTTGTCAAAGTTCGCCCCATACGCCGAAACGCCGGCGGCGTTGATGTCTTTTAGCCGCGCGCCCACAAAGGAAGCGTCACGCAACTCAGCCCCCACCAACACCGCATTGTCGAGCTTTGCGCCCTCAAACTTCGCGCCGCGCAGATTGGCGTCCTTAAGCACCGCATCGCTCATCGAGGCGCCCGAAAAGTCTGCGCCGTCGGCTTCGACGGCGTTCAACAACGCCGACCCAAGGTTGGCACCCACGAGCGAGGACTGGCTGAGGATGGCCTCGGAAAGTTTTGCCTCCTCAAGGTTTGCCCCACGAAGGCTGGATTCCGAGAGGTTGCTCGTCGAAAGGTCAGCGCCCTCAAAGTTCACTTCGTCGAGCGTGATGTTTTGAAGCTTCACCCCCGCAAGCGTGACGCCGGCCATCTGCGCGCGTGCCATGGTGGCGGAACGGCTGGGCGTGGGCGCTGGGGTGGAGGGCGGCACAGCCACCGACCGAGCCACGGGCGCTGATGTCTCGACACGCGCCACCGGAGCCTGGGTATCGATCGCGCGCAGCGGTGCGTGGGATTCCGTCGCCGTGAGCTTTTGTAGCTCCGAAAAACCAAACGCAATCCCCATGCCCAGCATGATGAAAAACACCTGTTTGACGGCGTCGGGAATCGACGAACTTCCGATCAAGAACAAAAGCCCGATGCAGAAGATGGCCGCAACTCCAGCCGAGGCGATGATGGTCAGAGCACGTTGGCTAGGCATGTTTTCCTCGTTGGGTCGCAACCCAGATTAGCGCGTACGGGTCGGTGTGGGGGCGGGCGCGTTGGGGGCAACGGGGGCCATTCGCGATGGCTTGTGGTACAGACCCGCTTTGTCGGCCATCGTCTCGATGCCGTTGGCCAAAGACGCCGAGTACTTTCGGTTGGTCGCGGGAAAACCCGTTACCGCGTCGCGCTTGGCCAAGAACCAGTTGGGATTGGTGTACATGGGTTCAACCGTTTTGGAGGTTAAGATCAACCCCACAAGCATGGCCGAGCCCACACTGAGCGCCAAGATGATCGAGAGAAGCCGTTGAATGCGCTGCGAAAATATGGGCGCACTGTGCTGCGTAAACGCGCTCGCCGCGACCACGAATGGCAACACCGCAGACAGACCGATGGACCCAAGCCATCGCAGCTGCCCCTCGGTCTGCAAGACCGTCCCGAACAGGCCGCCAAACACAATGAACGACGAGTAAATCCCAAACAGTGTCAATGGGATAAGAATCATTACCGCAACATAATCGAGCACCGACGCTTCGGGCTGTTGGGAACCCTGCGAATTCTGCATATGAACTGCCTCCAGAAGTGCCTGTAGTTTGCAGGCCTTCGTCGATTTTGACAACCCCGCCGTCCGCGTCAGTGGTCGCGGATTTAGACCGGAGTCACGGCGCGCTTCTTGACCGGCCAATCCTTTACTTTGCTCGCATAGATCTCAAGCCGCGCGATCAGCTCGTCGCGCAGACCGTCCTTCGCCACAACGTGGTCCACGATGAGCTCACTCGCGAGCCGGTAGATGTCGATGTCTTCTTTGAACTCCGCGCGGAGCTTTTCGATGTAGTCGGGACGCTGCTCTTCGGGCAACGCCTCGATCTTGTTCGCGTACACCGCATTGACGGCGGCTTCGGGTCCCATCACGGCGATCATCGCCTCGGGCAACGCGATCGACGCGTCGGGCTCAAATCCAGGCCCGCACATCGCGTACAACCCGGCGCCGTAGGCCTTGCGGACGACAACCGAAATTTTGGGCACGGTCGCCTCGCTGACGGCCGAAATCATCTTCGCACCGTGGCGGATGATGCCCTCGCGCTCGACCTTGGTCCCGATCATGAAGCCGGGCACGTCCGCCAGAAAAACGATGGGGATGTTGAAGGCGTCGCACAGATTGATAAACCGCGTCGCCTTGTCGGCCGAGTCCACGAACAGCACGCCACCCTTGTAGTTTGGCTGGCTCGCGATGATGCCAACAGGCTTACCGTTCATGCGGGCGAGCCCCGTGATGAGCTCCTGTGCGAACAGTTGTTTGATCTCCACAAGCTCCGAATCATCGACCAGATGCGCAATGACCTTCTTCATGTTGAAGGGCTTGTTCTGGTTGGTCGGGATGAGCTCGTCGAGCGTCTTCTTCTGGGCCTGCGGCGCCACGGGCTCGCGTGTCGGCACCTCGTCGTGGCAGTTCGACGGAAAGAACGACAGGTAGGTTTTGCACCACTGAATCGCCTCTTCTTCAGACTCGGCGAGCACGTCACCGCAGCCCGAGACGCGACAGTGCATATCGGCGCCACCCATCTCGTCGAGCGTGACTTTTTCGCCGATGACCATCTCGGCCATACGCGGCGAGCCGAGGTACATCGACGCGTTGCCCTTGACCATGACCACCACGTCGCAAAATGCCGGAATGTAGGCCCCGCCAGCCGCCGACGGACCAAACAGCAAGCACACCTGCGGCACGTAGCCGCTCATCCGGACCATGTTGTAGAAGATCTTGCCCGCACCGCGACGGCCCGGAAACATCTCGATCTGGTCGGTGATGCGCGCGCCGGCCGAGTCCACCAGATACACCAACGGAATCTTAAGGCGTTCGGCGGTTTCTTGGATGCGGATGATCTTTTCGACCGTGCGCCATCCCCACGAACCGGCCTTGATGGTCGAGTCGTTGGCCATCACGGCAACTTTGCGGCCGTTGATGCTTCCAACGCCTGTGACGACGCCGTCTGCAGGCAGGTCGCCCGCGTTGAGGTTCGCGAACTTGCCGTCTTCGATCTCCAGGCCGTTGTCGAACAACAGGTTCAGACGTTCGCGGCAGAAGAGCTTGCCGTTCTCGCTATTTTTGGCGTGGTATTTCTCGGGACCGCCCTTCTCGACCAGGGCGTTCTTTTCGGCCAGCTGAACATCCAACAACGATACGTCTTCACTCATTGTCAGGCTCCTTTCCGGGCAAAAACCGTGCGTACCACACCCGTGACAAACACGCACGCGGCTGGCGTATCTCTTCGCGAAGACGGCCGCCATCATAGCCCAGAAGGGGCAGATCTCGTGGGGGTTCGGTGCAGCGCGGTTGTTTGAAAGTTCGCAAAATGGGCGCCTGTGGTATCAGAACGGTCTTCGGCAACCTCAAGGGGACAGATGAGCCGGATAATAGTCTTGATCGCACTTCTTTGGCCCAGTTTTGCGGCCGGCGCCGAGCCGGGCCCCACCGCGGTCCAAAAGAGCCTTTACGAAGAAGCATTTGACGCCTACCGACTCAATCGATTCGATGAGTCGATCACGCTGCTGAATGCGGCGACCACGATCAAACCTTTCGACCTGTTCTACTTCAGTTTGGGACGTGCGCATTTCCGGCGAGGACGCTGTGTCGAAGCCCGGGCGGCCTACTTGAACGCGCTGGAAGCACCGGAATACGAGCGCGCCACAGAGCCCATGAACGAGCGGGTCTCGATGGCGCTAGCCGAGCTCGAAAAACAGTGCCCCGGGACCATCCATGTCTCGTGCCTGTACCGCGAGACGAAGGTCTCCATCACAGACCAGCCACCGTTCAGTTGCGGCGACACGATCACCGTGACCCCGGGGACTTACGAGGTTTCGGCGACGATTGGCGCCGAATCCAGATCCGTGAGCGTCGAGGTCAAGGCCATCGAAACGTCGGAAGTCTCGTTCGACATCGCTCCGCCCGCGATCGAACGCGTGACGTACCGCACCGCCGCCTCCACCCCGTGGCTGCCAGTCACTTTGGTCAGCACCGGTGCCGCGCTCGTGTTGTCTTCGGTTTTCGTCGACGTCTTCTGGCTTGGACCCTCGATCGAGCAGTTTGAAGACCTGCGACTGCGACCCTCGGACGGCTCCGAACTCTCCAAACTCGACCAGCGGATCAGCACGTCAAAAGCGGTCGTCGCGACGGGCTATGTCGCAGGGGTGGGGGCCATCGGCACGGGCATTGTCTTGTGGCTTCTCGACTCGCCCGCGGCCGGCGTTGAAGTCCGCGCAGACGGCGGTTCGGTTCATTGGACACAACGATGGTGACGATCGGGCGGACCCTACTGACGATCGCCATGCTGCTCGTGACGTCATGCAATGCGCTGGTTTCGCAGGACGACTGCGCAGCGGATGCGGACTGCGAAGCGGGATTGATTTGCAGCGCGTTTCAGCGCTGCGTTGCGCCCGAGGCCACCGCCACGTGCGATGGAGCGCTGTCGTGTTCCGCCGGAGAGATCTGCCAAGGCTCGTTGTGCGTCGATGACCACTACGTCTGGTTGATCGCCAGTAGCCAAGAAGATTCGGCGGTGCGAAACCAGCGAACGAATTTGGTCTTGTTCATGGCTCAAGAAGTGGTCGGCATCGTCAACCAACGCGGATGGACAACCAAACCCTTGGAGGTCCGACGCGTTACCGTCTCGAACGACCCTGCCAGCGACGACATCCCAAACCTGAATCAATCCAACGTCGTCGGAGCCCTGACGTATTCTCCCGTCACGGCAACATCCATCCAAGCGCTGACGACCAACGCGAAGTTCTTGTCGATCGGACAGTTCACAAACACGCTCGAATTCAGCCGCAACGAGCAGTTCTGGAACCGCTTTGCTTTTGGGTTGGTACCCACACCACGTGCGGACTTCGCGATGTGGTCGAAGTTCTTGAGCACGTGGGATGCAACCAGCGACCCATCGGGCCTGCCCAATTGCCGGAACTTGGCGCTCCTGGTCGATTCGGGAAATCTGGGGCTCATCGCGGAACTGGCAAACGAACAGTTCGTCAAGTACCCCGGTTTATCATGGGGCTATCGATACGACGTGACGGGCGCCATCGACCTCGCCCGCAACGAAATCTATCAAAACTTGGAGTCGCGGCAGATCGACTGCGCCGTCATGTTCACCAGCAGCGCCGATACCGCCAATTTGCTCGAAAACCATCGGAGCTTCAGGGAGTCGACCGGGGCCAAACGTGTGCGATGGATTCCCACTTTCAGCGGCTTCGCGACGGTCGCTGAATCCCTCGTTGGGACGGGCGAAGAAGCGGAATTAAACGGAGTTCTGACCGTCGACTACCGCATCGCGAACCCCAATGCCAAGCAACTCAGTCTGGACCTCGCAGACAAATACGCGATCTGGGCGAGCAATCAATGCGATGACCCAGATGTTGCAAAGTGCGATGTTCTGCCGGCAACGAACTTCTTGAGCTTGTCGGAGCGCGTCAACGTGGCGGCGGACCAAGTCGCGCTGGGGGTCCTTGCCATTGTGGTCGCCGAGCGCGACCACGGACCGCGCCCAACGCGCCAGAACATTCGCGACGCGTTTGTTTCCTTGGTGTCGGATGGCGAGGGCTACGTCACGTGCGGCACCGAAACCGACTTGGCGGAGCGCCTGAGCCAATGCATGGATGTGATC
Source organism: bacterium (assembly GCA_041390025.1). GTDB lineage: Bacteria > Myxococcota_A > Bradymonadia > Bradymonadales > Bradymonadaceae > JBFFMO01. The sequence continues at coordinate 41,229 of JAWKQR010000012.1, read as the reverse complement.
GCGACGGGGCGCAGTGTTCACTACCTAGGTTACTCCAGCGAACTTCTTATCGGCGACGATGGGCGGTCAAAGACCTACGACGAGATCATGGACCTGTCGCTCATTGTGGATGGGACGTTCCAATTGATGGGTTCCTTCACCCATGCCGAGATGAACGAGGCTTATGACGCGGTTAACTGAAGCATTGTTGCTGTTCGCGAGCGTCGCGTGGCTGAGTGGATGCAACGTCTTCGCAGTCGTCGGCGAGGGGTGCAGCGCCGACATTGAGTGCGACGCGGGCCAGATCTGCGACAGCGCGATCAACAGCTGCCGTGTCGCGGACTCGTTGCGGTCGTGTGAAATCCAAACATGCGGGGTCGCCGAGGTATGCGAGAATCGGGTCTGCGTGGCGCGTGCTCTGAGGGTGGCGGTGATTAACGACGCCATTTCAGGGCCATTGGCAGCGGCTGCGAATGTGCAGAATGCTGCCATCGAAATGGCGTGGTCGAACTACGCCGACCGATACACCCGGGGAACGGGACGTTCGATCGAGTTCAAACACCTGTTGGCGTCGGAAAGTGCCAACAGTCAAACCGCGGCGTTCGAACGCGCGGCCGCCATGGACGCCGACGTCGTAGTGACGCTCGACGCAACAACGACACTAGGTGCGCAGCGCTATTTCTACCCCATCGGGGTGTTTGTTCTTGGGCTGTTTACCGATGAACTCACCTTCGAGGCGCTCGAACCCGCCGAGCTCCGGACGTCGTTCGCATTGATCCCACCGCCGGACGCCGACTTCGCGATGTGGGCGACGTTCCTGTCGCAACACACCGATTGCACCCGTGTCAGCGCAGTCTATGTGTCCAACGACGATCTGACCTACGTGCGGTTTGCCTCATCCTTCATAGAGGCCGCTGGGCTGACGTTCAGCGGTGCACTCAAGCTCAGCGGCAACACGTCGGACTTGGCTGCCTTCGAGCAACTCGGCTCGGACTGCGCGTTTGCGCTGCCATTAACCGGCGATCCGGCCGCAACATTCGATGGTTTCTTGGCCAAATCACCCGAGCAGAAGTGGCTCTTTACCAACATCAACCGATACGACCAGCTCGCCTTGAACCTATCGCCCTCGGCCGCGGCGAAACTGCTGAACGCGGTCGCCGTCAGCTACGAAGTTGGCGGCGATCTGGGCAACGACGTCGCTCAGGACCTGCGTGGATTTTATCAGCTCACAGAACCAACCTGCTACGACGACACATGTGCGCCTCGCCTGTCGTCGCCGGAGCTGGTCCAAAACGAACTCTATGCCGCGTTCGCTTATGACCAATCCGTGTTGACGATGTTGGCCAGCTACTACGCGCTAAAGCGGGCAACACCGACCCGCGCCGACATCCGTACGGGCTTTCGTTCCATCAACGGTGGGGCGGCTTCCAGCCAAGACTGCTCGGCCGCAAATGTCATCGCCTGTTTTGACGCCATCGATCAAGGCGCGAGCCCGAACTACCAGGGCGCTTCGGGGGATTTGGTGTTCGGCCGTCGAGCCACGCCCGAAACCATCGAAGAACGCATGATTTTTTTGACGCCGTCGACTGGGGCCGTGCTTCTGACGGCCACCCACAGCGAGATGTCCGCGGCACTTCGGGCCCTGACGCCTTAGTCGAACGGAACGAGTTTGGGGTTCTCCCCCACGGGTTGAGCCGCGGGCTTGTCGACTTTGGTCGGGCGGAGCACCTTTCTCACGAGGTCGACGTCGACACGCGACGCTGTGGACGCCGCAATCCAAAACTCACGGGATTCGAAGCCGGGATGACTGACACGAACTCGGTAGCGTCCGTCGGCCTTGATGCCCACTTGCGTTGTGGATTTGTCGACAAACACATCATCAACAAAAATGCTCGCTTCCGGAGGATTCGCATGAATCGTGACCGTCTTGCCCGACTCAGACGCCACGGCTGGGGATTCCTCGTTTGGCACCACTACAGCTTTGGTATCAGGCATCGCGCCGGCAACCTCTGCGGTGGGTTTTACAACGATCGCTTTGGGCTCGGTCTGATTGTTGACTCGTGTAAACGCGACGGCCGAGAGCAACAAAACCGCGGCCAGTGCACCAAACCAAAGTCCCTTCTGGTTTGGGGTGTCCGCGCGCCGGGGCACGGGTGGTGCGGTCAGCTCCAAATCCGAGCGTTCCAGCGCGCGACTCCAGCTCTCGACTTCGTCGTTGGGCGCGTTGTCGTGCACGACCATCGCGTCTGGTGCCAAATCCTGAGGCAATGACGGGATGCCTTCGGGGTCAACCTCTTGCATGGCCTTCAGGAACGCGCCCGCGTTCTGGTAACGGTTATGCGTTTCGATGGCCAGCGATCGCTCAAGGACGGCCCCGATGGGCGACGACTTCAGGTAGTCGGGCACTTGAACTTTGCCGGAACAATGCGCGTACATGCACTGCAACGGTGTATCCAAAGCTACCAAGGGACGTCCGAGCAACATCTCGACAAAAATCAGACCGAGTTGGTAGACGTCCAGCGCCGGCGAGACTTGGTTTTGCTGGATGTATTCCGGCGCGAGGTACTCTGGGGTGCCGATGAAATGCCCTTCTTTCGTCAGGCGTGTCATGGCCTCGCCGAAATAAAAAGCGATTCCAAAATCGAGGATCCGAAGACTCTCCACGGTCTGATTGGGGTAGGCCAACATCAGATTCGAGGGTTTCAGGTCGCGATGAATCACGCCGTTTTCGTGGGCGACCGACATTGCATGAAGCATCCGGACAAACAGACGGTGCGCACGCTGGGGATTCATCGGTCCGTGCAGCCACAGTTCCTTGTCCAATGGCAGGCCCTGCACGAACTCCATCACGATGTAGGGGCGCTCGTCGGCCTGCCCGACATCAAAAATAGTGACCACATCGGGATGGGCGATCTGCGCGGCAAACTTCGCCTCACGCATGAAACGAGACTCCGCCGCGGCGTCATCGCTGAACGACTTCAGGAGTTTGATCGCGACCTTTCGGCCCAACGTTTGGTCAACGGCCTCAAACACTTGCGCAAATCCGCCTTCGCCAATCTTCTCGCGGATTTGATACCGATTCGCCAGAGACCTCCCTTCGGTGAGCGTGGTGCCAAATGCCATGGAGTTTTGGGTCTGACTTTTCATCGTCCAAACGGTGCTGCAGTCGACCACCAAACTAAACCAGAACTGCCCGATGACGAACGATGATCGTCATCACGCGGTAAGATCAGAACGCGAAGGTCCAACCGAACTCGACCTTGTTGCCGCGCACATCAAAGCCGGTCTTGGGCCAGTGTTCGGCCTGCAAGTCTTTGAAGAACTGCCGGTAGAGCTCGGCGTTGATGCGGTGCGCATCCACGACCGCGTTGACGATCGTGCCCGAGTAGAACCCGAGCGTGATGGCGCCGCCGAGCACAGTGACGGGGATGGAGTCGAGCTCTTCCCACGCGTACCAGGTTCCGGCGGCGGAAAGACCGACCAGCACAAAGCCAATCACCGCATCGATGGGGCGACCGTTGTAGAGCTGGCCTGCGCCGGGCAACACACCCGATAACACTCCCGCGAGTGCTGGGGATTTGGTCCCAAGCTCATCAAAGGCCGCATCCGCGGCGATGACCGCCAGCGCATGTTTCTTCAGCTCGGCGTCGCTCAAGACGTTTGCGCGGGTGCCATCGATGGGCTGCCGCAACACCACGTCCGTGTAGAGCTGTTGGTAGGCCACAAGGTCGCGTTGACGCGCCGACAAAGGCTGTTTGGCGAGCTCGCGCAGGCCACGCGCACAGACCAAGTAGTACGATAGGGGCACGCACATCGTGGCGTTTTTCACGATGCCGCTCCAGAGCCTGGACTCCTGGTCGGGCGCCGCGCTTTCAGCCCGTCCGAACTCGCCCACGGCCTGTTCTGGCTTCACATTGCGCCGGTAGATTTCTCCGATGATCAGCGACGCGATGAACTCTCCACGAGGGTCCAAAATCCGAAAGCGCTTCAGGGCCGTCACCGCACGATAGTCGTCGCCCTCGTCAAACAGTTTAAGCCCTATCTGCGCCTCGTAGGCACCGAGTTCGCTTGGTGAAACCGACGGCTGCACCGGCGCTGCTTCTTGGACGTCGGGTTGTGATGGCAGCTGCGACGACAGCTCCGACGACTGGGCGAAGCCCGTCGATGACCACAAAAACATCATGGCGATCAGCCACTTCATCGGGCCTCCATCGCGTGCACATGATGGTACCAACCAAACCGATCGTCGGTGCGCATGGCCTCGGGTTCGTCGTCACGCAAGAAGAACAAATATGCCTCCAGCGGGTCGTCCAAATGAACGCCGTCGGGCGACGCCGGATAGAAGTCTTCGTCGGTGTGGTCGCGCATCAAGCGCCCAAACGCAAACGGCGCGCCGAGCGGTCCAAGTTCGGTCAACGCATCAAACGCAAAACCCGAACACGTCGGATGGAACCGACACGTGTGGCCGTCATGACGGCTCAACGTGTTTTGATAGGCTTGAAGGAAGATCCACGCGGTCGCAGATCCTGGGCCGTTCGCCAACACTGACCTATGTTCACTGCGGGTCATCGGCTGCCACGGCCCGAACTCACGCTCGGCCTCTGGGGTGGGTTCGCGATTGGCGCTCGGGACACTGACGCACCCCGCCAGCAGCATGGCGCAGGCGAGGTAACGCATCACTCTTCGGGCGCGTTCTGAATGGCCGTGTTGGCCTGCACCAGCGCCTCGTACAACGCCTCGCCCTTGAGCGACGGCGAATCCGTTTGCAGCTGCTGGGCGAGCTTGAGCTGATCGTCCATCACGGCCGCGAAATCCTCAAATGGGCGTGCGCCGCTGATGTTGATGCCGTTGATGAAAAACGACGGCGTACCCGAAACACCCACCTGCGTGGCGAGCTTCATGTCCGCCAAAACCTGCGCCGGTGTTTCACCTGCGGCCTCGCGGATTTTGGCTTCTTTGACGCCGACTTGCTTCCCATAGTTGACCAAGTCATCGACCGTGAGTGCATCTTGGTTGGCAAAAAGAAGGTCATGAAACTCCCAGAACTTCCCGGCTTCCACCGCCGCCAAGCTGGCCGAGGCCGCCGGCATGGCGTTCTTGTGGAACGGCAACGGGAAGTGACGAAACGCGAATCGTGCTTGGGGGTACTTTTCGCGCAGGGCGGCCATCGTGGCCTCGGCGCGGCCGCAGAAGGGACATTCGAAATCCGAGAACACAACTACGGTGATCAACGCGTCGTACGTCGCCGCTCCGCGCACCGGGGTGCCTTCGATGGGGACCATCGAGACAATCACCGGTGGAGCTTGAGGTTCCGCGACTTCGGGCATTTCCTCGGGTTCGGGCGGCGCTTCGAAGTTCAGGGCAACGGTGCGCCAGTAGATGTCTTCTTTGTCGACACCCGCGTCTCGCAGACGTTTGACGAGCTCACGCTGCTCATCGACGACCGCTTGGAAGTCTTCGGAGCTTCCCATGCCCTCGATGCGCACACCGTTGACAAAAAACGTTGGGGTGCCGGTGACGCCCACTTGGCGGCCAAGGTCGACGTCGCGTTGAATCACGGCGATTTGGTCTTCGGAGCCAAACGATTCCGTAAACTTCTGGATATCGAGCCCGACCTCTTCGGCGAACGCCTTCAATCGAGCCGGATTGACGTCCTGCTGACCTGCGTAGGCCGCGTCGACGTACTCCCAAAACTTGCCTTGTTCGCCCGCATCGATGGCCGCAATGCCCATGGGAATGGCCGCTTCATGGAACGGCAAGGGGTAGTGCTTGAAGACCAAGCGCACGTCGGGATTTGCGGCCAAGATGCCTTTGACTTGCTCATGCGCCTTGGAACAAAACGGACACTGCAGGTCGGTGAACATCACGATCGTAACCACAGCATCATCGGGGCCCTGGGTGGGCGAATCCGCGAGCGGCACAGGGTTGTAGGACTCGTCGCCTTGGCGATTCGCCTTGCGCGCTTCGGCGTTGTAGACCGACAGGTCCGCCGATTGTGGTGACGCACAAAGCGTCAAGGTGCGCAGCGTTTCGGGAGCGGTGCAATCAGGCTTCGATGGCCCGTCGGACGCGCATCCGACCGAAAACATGAGGGCCAACAACCAGACAAGATTTTTCATGGAAAGACCAATTTCGGGAGTCCAAACAGGACAAAGATGGTCGCGAACAGATAGCTGACGCGAACGTAAGAAAGCCACAGTTTCATGCGCGACAGCCGGGTGTAGAGCTCACGTTCGAGCTCCTGGGACGGCGTTTGCCCACGCGGAACGGTATCGCGCGGGACCATCAAAATTGCAATGATCGCCGGCACCGGAAGCCAAAACGCAATGGGTTCGTTCTGCGTCAACACGCCCACCACCCCCACGATCAGACACATGCTGAACACGGCGGCGGACAATGCGGTGAGCACCAAAATACGGCGGTACTGCTTCTGCCAGATGTCCATTGATTTTTGCAGGGAGGTAGAGCTCAGTCTTCTTCGACGAACTCTTCGGTTTCTTCAAATTCCGGCTCATCCTCGCCGAGGATGGCACGGCTCCAGCTAACGACGCCGCCAATGATTCCGATGGCGATGTAGAGCATCATCAACAGGAAAAACGCCACGCCGGGCTTAAAAGCCATGGCAACGCCGGCACTGACAGCGGCAACCGCCAACAATACGATGCCCGCGCGGCCCCGGAAGTTGACGTCTTTGAACGTGCGGTAGCGAATATTGCTGATCATCAACGCGCCAAGCAGCGCACCGAGCGCAGCCACGCTTCGCGAGGCCAACGTCGTCATTTCACCCGTCATCGACACATGCGCCAGAACCACGGAAACCACTGCTCCCGCGGCGAGTGGCGACGGCAAGCCCATGAAGTACTTCATGACGCCTGTGTGGTGCGACGCCATGACGTTGAAACGCGCCAGACGAAGCGCCGTCGAACCCGCGAACAGGAACGCAAAGAACAGGCCCCAACGTCCCATCGGCTGCATGCCCCAGTTGAACAACAAGAATGCCGGTGCGATGCCAAAGCTGACCATGTCAGCAAGGCTGTCCAACTGGACGCCAAGCTCGCTTTCGGCCTTTGTCATGCGTGCGACGCGCCCATCCATCCCGTCGCAGACCATCGCAATCACGATGAACCACGCGGCGAGCATCATTTCTTTGGGGGATTGTGCTGTGGTGGATAGGTAAACACTGTTGATCCCGCAGTAAATGCTGCCAAGGGTCAACGAGTTGGGCACGAGGTATTTCGCCTTGCTCAGATCCATGTTCGCTCGGGCAATGCCCGGGACGCATCCCGGCGTGTTGAACGCTTTTGTGTTTAGTGACTGGCGCTTCAGTTGTCAAACCGGCGGCGTTGCGGCGGTAGGTCGGATGGGATCGGCTGCGCCGAATCCGGCAGTCGAGACTGCCGCCCCAAATGGGCGACTTCGGCTACGCCGACATCCGGAAGTCAGTGACTGCCGGCCCGCACGGGCCAGTGCCGCATGGTGGTCTGGCCAACCAACACATCGACCAGCCTCTTGACCCGAATCCAAACCGACTCTTGCACGTAGGGAACGCCGTGCCGTCGGCAGATTTCAGCGACGCGTGGCTGGGCCCGTCGGTATTGCAGCATCGTCATATCCGGCCAGATATGGTGCTCGATTTGGTAATTCAGGAATCCGTGCAGCGCGTCGTTGAGGTCACCACCGGTTCGGTAATTCGTCGACCCCACGATCTGGCGCAGGTAAAAGTCGCCGCGGCCTTCGATGGGCGTGTCAAAGCGATAGAGGTCCTCGCCGGCATGATTCGGGACGATCACGATGAAGGCGTGCAGGTTCGTTAGAATCTCGGCCATCAGGCGATTGGCCAGCACGCTGAAATACGCCCACTGCCCAATCAAGAGGAACGGCAAGGGCACCAAGACGTAGTGGAGCACGATGTACGGCACGTAGCTCCTCAACCACAATTGCACCCCAGGCTGAGCAAACGGCACAAAGTTCCGCCAGTCCATCAGCGAACCGGGCTCCACGGCATCGCCCTGACGGCGCTGCTGCGCTTCGTACAGCGTACGCATGGTGTTTGGCGCGTAGTACATCGGTTTCCACGTCACTGCGCCCCATAGCACAACCAGATAGCGCAGAAATCGGGGCAAGGCGGAGTCACGCAACCATTCGAGGTTGTGTTCGGGCTGGTCCGGGTCGTGAATCTCGCCGAGCTTGTAGTGATGCAGGGTGTTGTGTTCGTGGCGCCACGCCTCGGGGTCGATCCAGTCCGACCAGTCCAGCCAGCGACGCCAACCTTTGGCGAACGCCTTGGACGTCAGGTGCTCGGGCACGCCAGCGACCTTATCGTAGCCGCGATGGATCACGTGATGGGCGACCATGGCCCATCGTCCAAAGATCGCCGTGCTGATCAGCAACGCCGAGATCGGGTTTGGCGCGATCCAAGCCGTGCCGTAACCGAGCACCGTCAGGATGCGGCCCCATCGCACCATCTTTTTCAGATGCACCACATCTGCCGGTCCTGCGCTCGCTTTGAGTTCGTCTCGAAGCGCGTTCAGGTCCGCCTCCAGGGCGTCGATATCAATATCATGTGGGTTCAAATTACTGCCTGCGCGAAGCCCGTCGTGTTCTGCCACCAAGACCGGTCGTGAGCAAGCGCGCGGTTCCACGCGCCGTACACTCAAAGCGCCGATGTGAGACGTTCCCGCCGATCCGCGAACCGCGCTGTGCAAAACTGATACGCCGCTGTTTCATTTCGACACAGGCGCCCAAAGCGCCCACCCACCGCCCCCCTTTGATTTCAACAACTTGGCCCCGAGCCGGCGATGGCATCGACGTTGCTCTTTGATCCCGCATCACAGCAAGGAGCAACCATGAGAATCAAGCTTTGGGGTACACGAGGAAGCATCGCAGTCAGCCACGCCGACGTCGCACGACACGGCGGCGCCACGACCTGCATCGAGGTCGAGCTCGGCGCAAATGCCAACCCACAGACCCCAGAACGGGTCATCTTCGACCTTGGCACGGGTGTCGTTGGCCTTGGACGCGCACACTTCGACTTAGGCCGGACGGCCGTATTTCAAACGCACCTGCACTGGGACCACATCCAAGGGTTTCCGTTTTTTGCGGGCCTGTTCAACCCGAAGAACCACCTCGATTTCTTCGCCGTGCCTCGCGAAGGCCACTCCCTGCGCGATGTACTCGAACAACAGATGACCTCGCCGACTTTTCCCATCGGCTTGAACGCCCTGCCCTGTGGGCGGACGTTTCACGATGTGCGACCCGATGCTTGTGTGCAGCTGGGCGACCTGCGGGCATCCGCAGCAGAGATGAGCCATCCCAGCGGCAGCACGGCGTGGCGACTAGACCACCGTGGCTACGGCTTTGTGTTTTCGGGCGACTGCGAGGTTCAGGCCGGTGGCCGCGAAGCCTTGATTTCGCTCGCCAAGGGTGCAGACGTGCTGGTCATGGACGCGCAGTACTTCCCCGACGAGTACGAGACTCGGCGCGGCTGGGGGCACTCGACCGCCGTCGATGCGGTCGAGGTGGCCATCGAAGCCGGCGTGGGGCAATTGGTGCTCACCCATCATGACCCCGCCCACAACGACGCGCGACTGGACGAGAAACTAGCCATCGCGCGGCGCGTGGCAGGTCGACGTATTTGGGTCGAGAACGGCTTTGACGGCATGGTCATCGACCTCGCGAATGTCACCGGATTGGCGGTCTAACTTGCGTCCAAGCTCAGGGTTCGTACGATGAACCATGCCATTGAACTCCATCTCCCTTCTGCGGCACGGCTGGCCATGAACGATGTGCTCCTGGCAACGCTCGGCGAGCTCGTGCGCAAGGAAGTCAGCGCCGAGCTGCTGCTCTCGCGCATCATCGACGCGATGGCCAAAGCCTTAGGCGCCGACCGCGCGACCGTGTTTTGGGTCGATAAAGCCGCCGGCGAGCTTATCAGCGTGGCCGGGCACTTCCCCGAAGTCGCACAGATTCGCGTGCCGCTTGGCGAAGGCGTCGCGGGCTACGTGGCGCGCACGGGGGCGACCGTCAACGTGCCGTTCTCGCAAGAGCACGTGGACATCTGGCGCAGCGTGGACAACACCACCGGCTACCAAACCCGCACGATGTTGGCCGGACCACTGCTTGACGGCGACGACGTCATCGGTGTCGTGCAGTTCCTGAATAAAACGGGCGGTTTCTTCAGCGCCGAAGACGAGTTCTCGATGACGCAGCTTGCCGCCCAAGCCGCGTTGCTGCTCAAGGAGACGACCCTTCAACGCCAAACAGCCACCGAGCCTGATCTGGCTTTGGGCGAGCATTTCAATCGGATCGTAGGGTCCGGCGAAACCATGCGTCAGCTGTTTCGGGCCGTTCGGCGCGTCGCGCCCACGCAAGCGTCCGTTCTGCTGCAAGGCGAGTCGGGCACCGGAAAGACCCTGCTGGCGCGAGCGGTCCATCATAACTCGCGGCGAGCCCAACAGCCGTTTGTGGTCGTCGACTGCACGACGCTGCCTGACGCGCTCATCGAAAACGAATTGTTCGGCCATGAAAAGGGGGCCTTCACAGGTGCCGACCGACGTGTGACCGGAAAAGTCGCCGCAGCCGAGAAAGGCACGCTGTTTTTTGACGAGGTCGGCGACCTGCCTTTGGCGTTGCAGGGCAAGCTGCTGACGTTGTTGCAAAACCGAACCTACTCTCCGGTGGGGTCGACCAAGACACACGAGGCCGACATTCGTGTGATCGCGGCAACACACCGAAAACTCGAGGAGCTCGTCACCAATGGACAGTTTCGCGAAGACCTGTACTGGCGCCTTAAAGTCGTGGTGTTGGAGATGCCGCCGTTGCGCGAGCGCGAAGACCTCGACGCGTTGACCGATCACTTCGTGCGGACCATGAGCAAACGTCACGGTCGCAGCGTGTCGGGCCTGACCCCGCAAGCACGCGACGCGCTCCGCCACCACACGTGGCCCGGCAACGTCCGCGAGCTCGAACACATGATCGAGTCGGCGGTCATCTTTTGCGAAGACGAGCTCATCGGCACCGAAGACTTGCGATTTGGGCAGTCTGGGCAATCTGCCGCGCGTTCGAACGCGTTTGCAGACCAGCCAACGATGGACGAGCTTGAACGACGCTACATCACCTATCTGTTGCGACAAAACGCTGGCAACCGCACGGAATGCGCGAAAATCATGGGGATCGGCCGCACAACACTCATCCGCAAGATCGCCGCCTATGGGCTCGACGAGTGACTCCCCCAGTTATTTGCCAAGCGTGCCTACTTCGCGGCATGATACACACCGATTGCGGGACACAGTCAGTTGTCGAAGAGTGCCATGGAAGCCGTTGGGGTAGAACAGGTCGGGGAGGAGCTTCTGGGTGCCATTGTCGAAGGACGATATCGCCTTGATAGGGTGCTCGGCAGCGGTGCGTCCGGAGTCGTCTATTTGGCCACCCAACTCGCCGTCGATCGGCAGGTCGCGGTCAAGCTTTTGCACGAATCCGATGACCCTGAGTTCCAAGCGCGGTTCGAGGTCGAAGCCCGCGCCATTGCTCGGCTGAACCACAAAAACTGCATCACATTGCACGACTTTGGCCACTGGGTGGACGGCGAGACCTACTACATGGTCACCGAATACATCGGCGGCGAGGGGCTCGCAGACCGGATGATGGACTTCATGCCGGTCGATTTTGTGATCCACTTGCTGCTCGATGTGGCGCAAGCGCTCAATCACGCGCACGGGAACAACATCCTGCACCGCGATTTGAAGCCCGAAAACATCATGCTGAGTAAGACCGACCAACGCTGGGAGAACGCGAAGGTTTTGGACTTCGGCCTCGCGCACATCCTGGACTCAGGCAACATGCGGCTGACGCCCATCGGCGGGTTGCCGGTGGCGAATGCGGACACGCCTCGCGTGGTCCACGGAACGCCCATTTACATGAGCCCAGAGCAATGCAACCAGGTCGCCGAGCTGACCGCAGCGACCGATATTTATTCGTTGGGCGTGTTGGCATTCGAACTGTTGGAAGGCCGCGTCCCGTTTGACCGGGGCCTCGGCTGAAGAAGTTGTTCGGCAAGCACATCCTGACCTGCTCCGCCGATTTCGAATCCGGACGTGCCCGCCAACGTGTCGGCGCTTGTGGAATCGATGCTCGCGAAGGATCCGCTGCGCCGACCCTCGGCCCGCGAGGTCATCGACGAACTTCGTAGCCAAGTGTCGATGGAGATGGCGCGGGACGGCTGGGAGAACGAAGATTTTGTCTTTGAGGAAGTGGGCGACGAGGAATCCGAACCGTTCGAGCTCGTCGAGATCCCGAGCCCATCCAATCGACGGGTGTTTGTCGTCGTCGCGGCCGTGGCGCTGTTGGCGCTCATTGCTGTGGTCTTCGCGGCAACCCGCGGCGACGCACCAGAGTCCAACGTTGCCGGGAATCAAACCGCCCACCAAACGGCCACACAGACGGCTGCCGCCGAGCCGAGGATCAACATCACGGAGGCCCAAAGAGTGGCCATCGAACATGTCGAACGTGCGGCGGCGATTGGGCTGACCGCAAGCAACGCGGTCAAAGACGCGCCGACGGGCAAAAACACAAAATCCACTTCCACGAAAAGCGACTCGAAAAAGCCCAAGAAAACGTCCAAACTAAGGGAGCTGAAACTCTCGCTCTAGGAAAACCGGCCATGCGTACGTGGATCATCCTCCTGCTCTTGTGCGGCCTCGCCAGTCCAGCGGTCGCGCAGACTCGGGCCGAGAAGAAACAAATCAAAGCGCTCAATGAGGCGGGCATCACTGCGTTTCAAGAGGGCCGATTTGCCGATGCCGCCGCCAGCTTTCGTGAGGCGTGGAAGATCCATCCTGACCCGACGCTGCGCAAAAACGAGGCCATCGCTTGGTTCAAAGCGAACAACTGCAAAGAAGCGAGCGAAGCCGCGACCAGCTTTTTGGACGCGGCTGACACGGACCCAGAAGCCCGCGGCGAGATCAACTCCGTGCTCGCGAATTGCCGCGTCGAGTACGCGCGCGAAGCGATGCGATTTAAGGATTTCAAGCTCGCCGAGGACTTTCTGGCCCAGGCCGAAAATTTGGCGACGGCGGACGTGACCAAAGAGAACATTCGCCAAGCACGATTGGAGCTCGCGAAGGCGCGCAGCGAGGTCGAGGCGCCGGTCGAGGCCACGCCGACCGTGGTCACTGCCAACGCCGAACCCACGCAGCCTGTTTGGCCCTACGTCGTGGCAGGAACAGGCGCCGCGATCGTCCTCACCGCGGCGATCTACCACGTGGTTTCGCTCACATCGACGGCAAGCGAATACGAAGACGTTGCGGCCGCCGGGCGCGACAAAGCCCGCTACAACGAGCTGGCGAGCTCGCTGGACACCGCGCGCTGGTTGGTCCCGACGTTGTACGCGGTGGGTCTGGCGACGACGGGGGTCGGCGCTTACTTTGTTTTTGGTCGGGAAGACACCGCCACCACACCGGCTGCGCCTACGAGCGCGGGCGTGACCTTCTCAGGGAGCTTTTGATGCGCAGTCTCTTGGTTGTGTTTTTGGTGGTGTCGGCTGGATGCATCCCTTCGGGGGATTCCCAAAAGTTCGGCGGGTCCTCGTCCACGACAGACGCTTCGACCATGGATCTGGCAATACATGCCGACATGTTGAGCGTGAGTGGCGACGCCACAGTCACCCAAGACACCGGTACGCCCGACACCGACGTTGAAGACATGACCGCGCCCGACATGGACGTTATGACACCTGACGCGTGTCCCGGCCTCCAACGAGGACGTTTCATGCCGCGCAAGTAGTCGACCAACGCGGCGCCGCCCGGCTGACCGACAACTGGGGGGGAACAACGCGATACGACTGCGGCAATTGTCAACTTCTTGCGCACCGCGTGTGCCCGGGCGGTATGTGCATCGAGAACTTGCCGCGACAACAACGACAACGACAACGACGGCAAGGAAGACTGCGTTGACAAGACTGCCTCGGGCGCCGATGCAGCAACCAGAACCTCGTCACGCACGTGCCAAGCCAACGGGCAGCGCCAGTAGACACGCTACAAACTGTCGAGTCTGTCTCGACCTGATTTCACCGTTATCGTCCTGGCTCGCTTTTCCCCGGACGACATCGATGACCTGAAACGCTTCTGGTTTGCGGTGCGCCGTACAAGCTGCAACACATCGTTTAAGATGAAGCTCAAACGTGGCCGGATCCTGACCAGCGTGCCGTGCCCCAAGTGCAAGTCCCCCATCGACCTAAGCACTTACACCGAGGCGGACCTGCAAACGTCCGACACGTCGTCGAAATCGCCAAGCGCCTGCGACCGGCGGCCGAACTGCTCCGGACGATCATTCCTCAAGCCCGTATCTTTGACCGCAAGCGCCAGAGAAAAGCGAGCAACCCCGGCAAGGCGCCCTCGACGTTACCACATTCAGAAAGGCGGGGATGAGCGACGAAGTAAGCGTCCCCAAACCCGCAGGTTCCGCTCGTCGGCCGGATGAGCGCCGACCTGCAAACACCCATCCCGTGCGCATCGACAACGACGAGTCGTCCGACCTTGCTCGATTCTTGGGTGCTGGTGCAAAACGCCGGAGAGCACGAAATTGTGGTGCCCGCGGTCGTCGAACCCACGACACACGACCAACTCGACGCCCCCTCGGATCCTTCGGTCGAGGAATTGAACCTCGCTGATGGGCTCGACGAAGTGGTGGCTTCCTGCCCAACCTGCCAAACATGTTCATGCCGTCGTTGCCACCGAGTGACGCTGCACCGCGCTCCCAAGACGAGGCGGCAAGCGCCGATGAAGCGGTGCACGCAGACCCGGCCCGAGGCACACTCCGAGACCCCTGAAATTCGTGCCGGCACCCGTCGAGGAGCTCGCTGCGCCCGAGCGGCCCGCTGGGTCCGCCACCCAACTTGAGTTTCGTCAAACCGGGCACCGCCTAACTTGGTCCCACCGCCCTCCGTTCCGAAGAGCAACCCTGATTCTCCCATCGCGGGCCTCGCTGGACGTAAGCCGATTTCAGACTGGAGCCAATCCGTCGAGCTCAAACGCCCCACGGTTCAGGACGATCGAGCTCAAAGGTTGAGCTCTCCGATGCTGCGCACATCCGTCACAACACACCCGGCGAAGGTACCCAACCCGATGCGAGCACGAGATCATTCGCAGCGCCGCATTCGAGGGGTGTCGAGCAAGATCAGGCCGATCTCCTTCTTCAAGTCGAGATGAGGCTGCCGAGAGCCTCGAATTCGAAATCGAGGGAGTTTGACTACCCAAGACAGTCGTGCGCAGTTCCCTATCTTTCCGGCCATCATCATCATTTTGGCCATCGTGGCGGCCGTGGTGATTTTCATCACGGTTTCGTGACGGCGGACCTCCCCACTCACCTTTTCCATTAAGACAACATGAGAAGTTTGCGTCTTTTTGGATGCATCGATTTTCGGGGTTCCAACCGAGTATAATGGAATCGTCCCAACAGGAGGCGACATGCGGTATCCAATAGTTGCGATGGTGCTCGTCGGATTAACGGCCGGCTGTGTTAACGACGTGCAGAGTGTCTCGGCCGACGAGTGCCTCTCGACCGAAAAATGGACCGGTGGAAACAGCGGCGATAGCCAAATGAATCCCGGTCAGGCGTGCATCCAATGCCATCGTGGCAACGGAGGTCCAAACTACAAATTCGCGGGGACGATCTACGAAGATTACACCCAGAAGGACAATTGTTTCGGCATCGACGGCTACACCATCGAGCTCACCGACGCCAACGGAACGGTCCACACCGCCAAATCCAACGGAGCCGGCAACTTCTTCAAATCCAGCGGGACGATCGTCGGCCCCTACACCGCGCTCGTACGCGGCCCAGACGGGTCCGAACGTCCCATGTTGACCCCCCAGACGAACACCGATTGCAACACGTGTCACGGCGCGACGGGGTCGCAGGGCGCGCCGGGGCGCATTGTCATTCCCTAAAACCAAGCCCTTGTCGTGATGCATCAAATGTGCGTCACTTCCCAACGAGGGCCATGTGAACCGGGAAGAACTTCAACACCTTGAGCGGCGCGCAAGCGACATCCTGTCCGACCGATCCGACATCGATCCGGACACGTTGAGCGCGCTGGCCGACCTGCATCACGACGAGCGCGTGCTCGGCGAAGTCATGTGGGCCGTGCGGGGTTCGACCCACGATCCGCGCACCGCGATCGCTCCGATCATCACATGGTTAGGCCAGACACGAACCGGTTCCTACACCGTGGGAGACTTCCAGCGACTGCTCGTGGATTTGGGCGGACGCGAAGACCACGGGCACGTGGGTACCCATCACCTGATCTGGAACCACGCGCTGGAGTCGATGGTCGAGAAGCTTGGCCGAGAGACACTGCTGATCGACGTCAAAGACCTTTCGCCCAAGATTCGGCAGGCATTTTCATTTGCGCTTGTGCGGCGCGGGTTTTTGTCGCCTGCCGACCTCAGCGAGGAAGACGCCCAAGCCATTTCGGCGGCGCTGGTCAACAGTTGGAGCGAGACATCCACGTTTGCCCGCGAGTGGATGGCGACCGCACCAACCCCCGAGGTGGGGCGCATGTTTGCACACACCCTGGCCACCTTACCTTGGAGCCAACCCGAACCGTTGGCGTTTGCGGCGCGTTTTGCGACCCCGCTCGAGACCATCCAAATCGCCCTAAACATGAAAGACATGGCGTTGTCCGAGCACGTACTCGATATGCTCGACGCCCGCCGTGAGGACGTCTTCGTGGCGCTGAACGGGCGAACGATGAGCCTTTGGGACCGCGCGTTTGGTCCCAGTTTCGGCTCGTGGGGTCTCGGCGTGGCAGGGATTATTATCCGCCTGAGCGCCAAGCGCTGGCCGCCAGGGGTGTTTTCCGCGCGGTTGGGACACTGCCTTTGGTCTGGTTCACATGGTCGTGTTGGTCGTCGCAACGTTGACCGCATTTGATTGCGCGTCCTGCCAAAGCGCAGGTCTTGCCGGCACCATTCAAGCTTACCGACCTGGCGTGGGCCGCCTTGCTTGGCGCGTGGTTCAACCGCCAGCGCCGGTTGCGTAAGCCCGCCCAATGCGGCGTGGGATGCGTTGGTGCAGACGGGCTGGAACGATGACGGTGAGGTGTGGCAACACTTGATCATGGGGGTCGAGGCCGACTACGTGCAACGCACGCCAAAGCGCTTGCCGGTCGAGGACCGAAACGTCCAAGACGCCTTCCAAGCGTTGGAGTTCGGCACCCCAAAAGAGCGCGGCAACGCAGCGCGTTTCCTCGAAGAACACGCCAACAAGTCTGCGAGCACGATCCCCGCGCTGCTTGACCGCGAGCTTAGCCTGCCCGGTGTGCCCGAGGCCCTGATTCTGCGCCATTTGGAGCTTTCGTGGCTGTCGCGCCGAAGGATCACACCCAACGAATTCCGCTCGACATGGGCACAACCCGCCATGTGGTGCGGTTCCGCCCGGTGTTTGCTGGGGGTCTACAACGGTTACGATGAGCTCGTGCGTGTGTTTCGTATCGACGAGGCCGGTGAGCTCGTCGACGTCAACGACGATACCTTTGACATTCCGGGCTTTCACACGATCGGCTTGGTTCACCCCGACGAGCTCACACGCCACGAGTCCGAAGCATGGTCGGAGGTGTTCAGCGACTATCAGCTGATCTCACCCTTCGAACAATTCATGTTCGAATCGACCCCTTTGCCGCTGGCGACGGTGTCCGATGTTCGGCCGCTGCTCGAGGGCATGGGATGGCTCGGCGATGACGAAGGCATGACGTTTCGACGTCCGCTGTACACGCTGGATCTCACCATCTATCTTGAGGTCGACCCACCCTGCGCCGAACCCAGCGCAACGCGGCAGATCATCGCGTTGTCGTTTGCGGACGGGCTTCACTTTCAGGCCCCTCCCGCGCTGCAACTGATGCGAGACTCGCCCGAACGCGACGTTTTGGCGAGCGAGTGGCTGCATCGTCTTCATCGAGACGTGGGCGTTTAGGGCCGCTGCGACAAAACGCGTTCTGGGCTTCTGAAAATCGCTTGGATTCTGGTAACGTGTCGCATCAGTATAACTGCCCAAGAGTTCCGCCATGTCGAACCGCCTCAAGGCCTGTGTTTCTGTGCTCGTCGCGTGCACCACCGTGCTCAGCGCCTGTCACAAAGAGTACAACTATGATCGGCAAGACACGCCCACGCTGACACTGGGGCACGAACTTTTTGTGATCTGGAAAAAAGACGCCGAGCGCGCCCAAGAGAATGCCGCCGAAAAGGCGCAGATGCTCGACCAGAATTATCCGCAATTCGTCGCTGCGGTGAACACCATCGCGCCCGAGAGCGAGCTGACCGCCGTTGACGAGTTCCTCCAAAACCTTTTGAAGCTCGTGGATGAAGGTGTCCTGCCCGCGCTGACCCGTAAGATTCGGGTGGTCTTGCAGGAGGCAGCACAAGACATGGCCCTGCTCGCGGCACTGGTCGAACCCACCGGCCCCGACGCCGACACCTACGTCGACCCATTCCAACAGCCGAACCTGCTCGGTTACGTCACGGCGTACCCGCGCCTTCCAGAGCTCTTGAAATTGATCGCCGACGTGGGACTCGAAAACGACGGCTACACCGCGGCGGGCGTGCGCACGTTTGACGAACCGTCGTCGGTCACCGATTTGACCCGCGTGCTCGTGCAACAGCTACGCGAGGCCACACCAACCGACGATGAGCCGCTTGCGGTCACGTTCCGAGACCTGGCGATGGTGCAGGACGATGATTACGTCTCTGACGAGGACATCGCACCGCTTTGGGTCGTGCTCTACGACGACCGTGGTTACCCGTTGGCGTCCATGGACGGTGACACCGTCGCATACCCCTTCGTCGACGCCGATGGCGACGGACTCGCGGACATCAACGCCGCCGGCGAGTTTGTGTTTCAAAATGGTACGTCTGGGGAGCTGCCGCCGTTCTCGCTCATGGAGTCGGCCGACGAGCCGGTGGTCCGCGACGATATCGGCAGAGCCACGCTGCCCAACAACCAGTTTGCGTTCCAGTACGTCAACCTGCATGCCACCGGCCTTGGCTTCTTGGTGCGTGAGTTCCGGGGCCTGTCGAACAAGGACACGATGTCCGACATGTTGTCGGCATTTAAGGCGATGCTCGGCCCCAAAACCGTGTTCAGCGACGCGAACGGCGGATACGAGGGCTACTCGACCGATCAACCGCTCATGGAGCTGTCGTACGCGACGGCCCACATGCTCGATACACCAGCCATGCCCGAAGTCATGGAGGACATGGCCGCACTGACTGAGCGCCATCCCGAAGCCCTTGCCGGCCTAGTGTACGCACTCGATCAGACGGTGGACATCCTGTCCGCCCATCCTGAAGCCGAGATGAGCGACAACCAGACCATGATGTACGATCTGTTGCCGCTTCTGCAGGAGCTGACTGCGGATCCAGCCCTATTTGCCGATGTCATGGATGCCTTGCGCTCGCCCATCACGCGACGCACCGGCGATTCGCTCGCAACCTTGCTGCGCTACAAAGACAACGACACGATTCCTGCACCCGGTGGACCCTACGACGCTTGTTTCATGGGCTGTCGTGACCGTCATAACATCGGCACCGTGCAGCGCTTCGAGTGCATTCGCGCGTGTCCAAACGGCGAGATTTTCTCGGAGCCGATGGATTTCAGCGCCCCCGAGACAGCGCAGGGTGCGAGCCTCTTCCAGAAGTTCCTGCACTTGATTCGCGACGCCAACGGCACCCGCTACAGCATGGACATTGTCGAGGCTTCGTTCGATGGCTCGCCGCTGCCGTCGTTGCCGCCCTTGCTTGTTCTGCCCGGCGCAGGTGAAGCATTTTTGGCGTCGATCGCGGGCAACCTCGACCTCGCCAACTTCGTGCCGGATAGCCTTTGGCAGAGCGACCTCGGAGAAATCCTCGACTTCCTTGGCGTCGACAGCGGCAACGTGGCCGCGCTGCTGAGCACGCTCAGCCCATTGTTTGGCGCGCAGCTTGACCGCGTGCCCTCTCCCGACCAGATCACACGTCTGTTCAACCAACAGGACATGCGCTGGGAAACCGACCGCGTGGTCCTCGACATCGCAGACCCGGTCTGCAAAGACGGCTACGTGATGTCACACCACCTCGCCTATGGGCTTTACGTCGGCGAAGCTGCCGGCGTGATCGACACGATCTACCCCATCGCAAAAGCGTTCAGTGACCACGGGCGCGAGGATTTGTTGGGCAACATCTTGGGTGTGCTGCACGACCACTACGCAGGCAATCCCGAGGTCTACAAGACCAAGTCTGGCTCACCCTCCGAGATGAAAGCCGCCAACATGCGCAGTTACGAGGCCGCGCTCGAACAGGTGTTCTCCAACGGCGAGCTTTTCGCGGCCCTCAACGACTTTGCCATCGCACTTGAAGACACTGAAAACGCGACCGGCCGACCCGTCAAAGACAACCTGCGCCAATTCCTAGTCCATGCGCTCAAACAAGACGGCTTCCGCAACTTCAAGGGTGACGATTACATCGTGATGGAAGACACCCGCACGCTGTCCAACCCATCGCGCATGGCGTTTATGTTGGCTGCGCTTGGTGACGCACAGATTCGCCTCGACGGCGTTCCAGAGAGCCGCCAACGCCTGCGCAGCAGTTTGGGCAACGTGATCGACGTCGCGGTCGGCGCCGAAAAGGACACCAACGGACGACCACAATTTGTCCGCCCAGGGTCGCCGGCCCTCGCCGTTCACCTGTTCCGCTATGCCTCGGCACGCGCCAAAGCGAAGATCGCCGACGGCACATTCTCGACCTGGATCAACAACGACATCGTACCCACGCTCGCGGATTTGTGGACCTCGCGCGGGTTGGCAGCTTTTGTTGATCTGGCCGACAACACCCTCAAAGACGACGCCGACAAGGCTTTGATCGACGATTTCATCAACTACCTGCTGAGCTCACGCGAGGGTCGCAGCAACGCGATCCTCGGTGTGCATCAGTTGATGGTGAAATCGGTCAACGACGACGTTTGGTTGCCGGTGGGACAGTTCCTGGCCTCCGCCATTGACCCCGACCGCGCGTGGACGACCGAGCCCTATGCGGATGTGCCGGTCGTGACACTCGGCGCGATGCTGCTGGCTGGGACGTTGGAATACGACCCACGAACACCGGTTTTCCTGATCCGTAAAGGCCTCAACGTCGGCCTGTCAATGGAGGCAGTTGCCGTTTGGCGTGTTGATCGAGATCATCGCGGCCTATTTTAGCCCAACACCGCTGGTCTCGAAGTTGGAGACACCCCAAGACTACCAAGCGTTCCTCAACGCGTTTGAAGAATACATGGCCGATGACCTCCACGGCATCGAGCGCCTTTACGATCTCGTCAGCAAACGTCGAAAATAATCATGGTCCAACATCCTCGTATCGCCGCGCTCGTCTTGGGCATCGCGGCACTTGTGTCTGCCGATGCGTTCGCATCCGGCTTCTATTTGCCTGGCCACGGCATCCGGCCTTTGGGGCGCGCGGGCGCTTACGTGGCGAGCGGCGGACAGAACCTGAACAGTCTGTGGCACAACCCCGCTAACTTGGCCGGTATGGAAGGGTTCAACCTGACGATCGATGCGGCGCTGATCAACCTGTCGTTCGAGTTTCAGCGCGCCCAACAGACCGAGCTCAACGGGGACATCACAACCTATTCGCCGGTATCCAACGAAGCCCCGCCCAAAGTCGACCCGCAGATTCTTATGGGCGGCAAGTTTCCGCTGCCCAACACGACGTGGGCATTTGGGATTTACGCGCCGTATCTTTCGGGCCACACGTTCCCAGAGACAGGCGCACAGCGTTATGTTCTGGTGGACAACGACGCTTCTTTGGCGGGTTTTTTCCACTTCGCGCTCGCCTACGCGATGGGAAAAAACATGCGGCTCGGCGCGGGCATTCAGCTGGTCCCGGCGAGCTTCAAGCTCGTGACGGTTTCGTCGGGTTACACGGGGCTCTACGGTCGACCCGAGGACCCCGACTTGGACATCTTGAGCGAAATTACGCTCGCGAGCGTCCTGAACATTTCGGGCAATCTTGGGTACTGGGCACGGCTCTCGACCAACGTGGAAGCCGCGATCAGTTTGCAATTGCCCGTTATCTTCAGCGACGACGACGCAAAACTGCGCGTGCGACTTCCGTCGAGTCCGGCTTTCAACAACGCCGAGCTCGACGGAGATTCGCTGTCGGGATCGATCAAGTTCCCACTCGTCGTGCGTGGGGGCATTCGGTACGTCGCGCAGACGTTTGACGTCGAATTGGCGCTGGTTTGGGAAAACTGGTCGGTGTTCGACAAGATCGAGGCCACCCCAAACGAAGTCGCGGTCGTCGGCGTGCCCGGCTTGGGTTCGATCCCCGTAGGTGCGCTGTCGATCCCACAAAACTGGCAAGATACGTTCAGCGTGCGGCTCGGCGGGGATTTTGACGTGTCACAATCCCTGACGCTTCGCGCCGGGTACGCGTTCGACTCGTCGGCCATCCCCGACAAGAACTACAGCGTGTTCCTCGCGGACGCGAACAAGCATCTACTCGCTGTCGGCGCGACGCTCGATTTTGGGTCGTGGTCATTGGACGCGGGCTACGGGTACTACCTGATGTTCGATCGTACCATCACCAATTCCGAAGTCCGCCAGATCAACCCAACCGACGATCAGAACCGCCTGACCAATGTTGTCGCCAACGGGACATATTCCCAGACGTACATGGCCGGCGGCATCGGCGCGAATTTCCAGTTTTGAGATAGGCAAACCATGTCGATTCAAGAATTCCGAGCCCGACGAAAGGCTCAAAACGAACGGGTGATGGATGCCGACCACTTGGGCATCAAGCGTTTTTTCAATTTGGACACGGCGGCTTACCGCGACGGCGCCTTGGATGAAAAAACCAAGGAATTGTTAGGGCTCGTGGGGTCCATGGTGCTGCGCTGCAACGACTGCATCGACTACCACGTGGACCGCTGCGTCGAGCTCGGGTGGAGCGACGAAGAGCTTCACGACGCCTTCAACGTCGCGTTGGTGGTGGGCGGGAGCATCGTGATCCCTCATCTGCGGCACGCGTTTGACACGCTCGCTGAGGTGCGCGAACTCGAAAGTGGCACCTAATCGCGTCTTTGCGCATATTGGTAGTCAGGAACCCTGCTTCCAGTAGTCGTAAGGATTGAGCGTGGACTCCTACTCCCATCATGTCGATCGAATTTCTCAGGTGACACTCGATCGACACGCCCCGCGCGAAATGTTCGCGACGCAGGTCGAATCGGTCATCTACGACGGCCGTTTCGTTAACCTGACCGTGCGTCCTACACCCGCGCAGCAGCTATCCTACGTGGTTCCCGGGCAATATGTCGTGGCCCGGTTCGCCGATGGACAGCCCCGGTTTGTCGCGCTTTACGGCAACCCAGGCGCGGCGTCTTGGGAGTTCCTGTTCGAACCCAAACCCGAGTGGGATCTCAGCCAGTTTGCGCCCGGAACAAGCATCCCGATGTCGTTGGCCGAAGGTCACGGCTATCCCACCAAATTCGAGGCCTCGGCAGCCACGGTGTTCGTGTCGGGCAGCGGGATCGCGAGCGTCCTGCCATGGCTCAAGGCCACGCCAGAGGTCGACCACGTCGAACTCTTTTATGCGTTGGACGACAGCGCGCCCCAAACCTTGGAACGCACGCACTCCGCGGTTTCCAAACTCAGCGGCGAATTCCATTTGATCGCCCTGCAAGACATGACGCACCACGCGGCATCGAACCCAACAAACGTTGAGGATCACGCCATTCTGCTGTGCGGGTCGCCGCGCATGATGCGCGATGTGGCCGAGGTTCTGCTGGCGCGAGGCGTCCACCACTCCCAGATTTACACGAATCTGGGCTGAATCTTCAGAACGTTTCAGGGGATGTTCAGGCCGACGACGGGTAGTTTCCAACCAACCGGTAAGGAGACCCTATGCGCCCGTTTCACCTGTTTTTGCTGCTCTCCCTTGCGCTTTCGGCGTGTGCCCAAGACGAGTCCCTCGAGCCCCCACTCGATGCGAAGAACGCCCTTGAGACCACCGGAAAAGGTGATGCACTCGGCATCGTCGAGGGATCAACCGATGCAGCGTGTGTGCTGACGTTCATCAACCAAAATGTCCAAGGGGCCCAAGACGCCGACGCGTTTTTTGAGCTGCTTGACACCAAAATGAACGTCATCG
This sequence comes from bacterium, assembly GCA_041390025.1. Classification (GTDB taxonomy): domain Bacteria; phylum Myxococcota_A; class Bradymonadia; order Bradymonadales; family Bradymonadaceae; genus JBFFMO01. Next base: position 17,083 of record JAWKQR010000012.1, on the reverse strand, counting down.
CTGTCCGAAACATCTTGGACGCACGCAGCGGCGCTGACGGAACGTTCGGAACGCCTGACGACACCACGTTTCCAACGCTGCTCGCGCTCGATGCCGTCCCCTACGTCGGACCGGCCGCCCTGCAGCAACTGCTGGAACTCGCTGTCGAGCACGGCTTCGACGACACCCAAGCCGGCCTGACCGCTGCCGACATCGGTGCCGCCGTCGCCGCTCACACCGAGCTCGATTACCGCGTGGCGCGGCAGCACATTTTTGGGACCATCGACAACCGTGATGGCTGGGTCGAGGGCGTCTACACAGCGTTTCAGCTCCAGACCTCGGTGATCCCAAACGGCAACATCATGAACACCGAACATACCTGGCCGCGCTCCAAACTCAGTGGCGCCGCCGCGACAGACCTGCATCATTTGTTTCCAACGGCATCGGATGCGAACTCCAAGCGGTCCAACTTCCCGTTTGGTGACGTCGTAACGGTCACATGGGAACGCGGCGGCTCGAAGCTCGGCAAAGACCACATCGGCAACATTGTGTTTGAAGTCCGCCCCGAACAACGCGGCGACACGGCGCGTGCCATGTTCTACGTGGCCGCGGTCTACGGCTATCCCATCGACGACGCGCAAGAGGCCACGCTGCGAAGCTGGAACGACCAAGACCCTGTCGACGCGCGTGAGCTCAACCGCAATGACGCGGTCGAAGCGGTGCAGGGCAACCGCAATCCTTTTGTCGACGATGCCTCACTCGTCGGCCAGATCGCCGATTTCTAAATCGGCACTCCGCGCGCACACCCTTGCGTCTTCGCGCGCTTGCGCCCCCGAACCTACCTCTGCCTACATTGTGCGACTCGCACCTACATCTTTCAGGTTCTTTCAGTTCAGTTTCAGAGGGGCGGTCGATAGTTTTCACCTCGTTAACGACACACAACTTTTCGAGGTCCCAAATGAAAGCACTCAACCTACTGCCCCTGTTTCTCGCTGGTTCCATGTTCGCTGGTTGCAGCGAAGCGATGGAAGACGCCCCGCTTGATGCCGAGTTCGGCCTTGAAACGCTTGACGGCAAAGATGACTCGTTCTCGATTCGCCCTGGCTCGCCGGAAGCCGAAGCCGTAGTGAAGTTCGTCAACCAGCCCATCGCTGATGACGCAGCAGGCGTGGCATTCCGCGACCTCATCGACACGCGCATTCACGCAACCGCCGCCAAGAACATCGCGAAGTTCCGCGCCGGCACGGACGGGACGTTTGGCACGGGCGACGACAAGACCTTCGCGGACCTCACCGCGCTCGACCGCGTCCCTTACGTTGGCCGATCCACGATGATGCAGTTGTTCGAGCTCGCCGAAGCCAACGGCTACTTCACGCGCGCCTCGCTCGATTGCGCAGACTACCTCGCGCACGACAGCAGCAACCGCTACTACCTACGCAGCTACGCCGACCTTCTCGAAGTTGGCAACTCGCGCTGCACCACCATCAACGGCGACCTGTACATCCAGATCACCGGCACAGACATCCTGCCTCCGTCGGCCCGCGAGATTGAGTCGCTGCAGCATCTGGTCACCGTGACCGGAAACGTCAACATTACCGGCAGCTCGATCTGGAACAGCCTCAACTTCAAGAGCCTCGAGACGATCGGCAAGGATCTGGCGGCCACCTACAACACGTCCGCGAAACACACCCTCAAGTTCCCAGCACTCAAGAACGTCAACAAGATCTTCCTGACCCGCATGCAGTCGACCACGTTCGACGCGCTCGAGACCGCCCCTGAGATTCGGTTGTACGACACCGACGCCACTGGCTTCACGGCGCTGCAAACGACCTCGCTGCTGGAGCTCAATCGCACGATCACAGGCGACGTCGTGGTCGACTTCCCAGCCCTGAAGACCGTCGATAACTTGACCTTCAATTACTCACGCCCCAGCTACACATCCTACGACGTGGTCTACCAAGGCTCCTTTGGCAAGCTGGCGACGGCGACGAACATTACGATGAACTACGGCAAGTACGCGGGACTTGCATTCCCGGCCCTCACCGACGTCCCGGGATCGCTCGTCACCACGACTTCAACGGACCCCTACACGGGCATGACGAAGCTTAAAAACGTCGGCGCGTTGTCCTCCAACAACGACGTGTTTTCGGCCGGCTCGAACGCTGGGCCCGCAGTCTTGACGACGGCCGGTTCGATCCGGATCGCCGGTGGGACGGACATCAACGGGTACAACAAGTTGAAGCACGTCGACACCGTCATCTCGGCGAATTCACGCACAGACATCCAAGGCTCTAACGCCCTCGAGACCATTGGCGCAAGCATCAGCCTCTATCCGGGACGCTCCACCGGCGCGACGCCTGGGGTTTATCGCCTGACCAACGTCACCACCTTGTTGATCGACATGGAAACACAACGACGGTCGGGGAAACGTTCAAAACCTCGAGAACATCGAAGGTTCCTTGACCATCACCGGCAGCTCCATGACCGACAACATTTCCTTCAAAAGCCTCGTCAGCGTCGGCGGCGGCATCCGCGTGCAGAGTCTCTATGGGGCCACCGACCCGTTCCCCGTGTTGGACATCGAACGACGGGTCCGTGACATTCGACGCAACCGCCGCAAACCTGACCGGATGAACAAGCTGACGCACATCGAAGGCACGCTTCAGATTTCGGGCGGCATGCGTACGCTGGATGGGCCCAAGAAACTGACGTCGATCGGTGGAAACATCCGCATCCCACGTACGTTTAACGGTGCCGCACTCGACGACTTCCTCAACCAATTGACGGAATTCTCGGGCACGATTACCTACGCAAACTAAGTCGCAACTTCCCAAAAAGCCGGCCCATGGCATGGTTTTGTTCTTTGGCACGACGACATCACTGGCGCCTCTAAAAGTCTGGAATTTCAGCGACGAATTCGGGGTGGTCGACAAACGGATTGCGATTTCCCTGGATTCGTTCGACGGCGTCGTTGCGGGTTTTCTCGCGCGCGTCAACAGGATCTTCGACGTGCCACATTCGCAGGAATTCCTCCTCCCACGGAGGAATCTCCAGATTGTAGATGGTCGAAATGTAAAACATCGCTCGCGCAGTGTCGCCGCGCTGTTGCGGACGAACTTCAAACGCCTTTTTGCGATTTTTGTTGTCTCCAAACTTCGAACCGCCTTCCTGCCAATCGACCATCAAGACGTTCCCAAAATACACGTTCGAACGCTTCATGTTGGCCGAGGCTTTGGCTGGAAAAAGATGGTGCAAATCCGAAACCGCCGCCTCGGGCAAACGTGACTGCGGCCATGAATGCTCGGTGTTCATCACTTTGGGATCAGGAATTTTTGAGGTCGTAATCTCAAGCCCGGTGTAGACCCCAGTGACCTTTCCATTGACGTTATCGACGCTGGAGAACAAATGCCGACGCGCCTCCAGATAACTCAAATTCTGATGCGAGCCGTACTCGGCACGAAGCTTTTCTTTGGTCAGTTGCGGCTTGGTCGCCACGGGCGCGGGCTGCTGGATGGGCGCGGCCTGCTGGGCTGGGGCAGGCACCGTAGGTGTGACTTGGACCGGCGCGGAATCGCATCCAATGCTCACCAAGAGGAGACCAGCCATCAAAGTTCTCATGCATCGAACCGTGTTCTTAGGATTTCGGCCGATCCGAGCCGCTGGGAATTTGAGTCAAATCTTGGTCGTCAAAATTCGCTCGGACGTCTGACCGGTATTTAGCCTGCCTTGGCATTGCGGCGCAATCAGACCCTCCAAGAAACCAAAAAAGGCCGTCAATGACGGCCTTTCCTGGAATCATTCATTCACGGAATTACATCACGATGCCGCCGTCGACGTCGATGCAGCGACCGGTGAAGTAATCGCACTCGACGATGAATTTGGCGGCCAAGAAGATTTCTTCGGGCTTGGCCAGGCGACGCAGCGGAACCTTCGACAGCATCTTGTCGAGCATTTCGGGGCGCATGCCTTCAAGCAAGGGCGTCGCGACGAAACCCGGAGCAATAGCACCCACGCGGATGCCATGACGCGACAATTCTTCGCCCCACAGCTTCGTGTCAGCAACAAGGCCAGCCTTAGCCGCCGAGTAGTTGCCCTGGCCACGGTTGCCGTGCCGTGAACATGACGAAATGTTGATGATGCAGCCTTGCACCTTGTCGCGGACCATCTGTGCGGCAACTTCACGTGCGAACAGGAACGGTCCGGTCAGGTCGACGTCGATGACGGCCTGCCAGTCTTCCAACGACATCGTCGAGACTTCGCCTGTTTCGCGGTTTTCGCGCACCAACAGACCATCACGAAGATTCCGGCGTTGTTGATGACGCAGTTGACGCCGCCGAAATGCCCTTGCATGCAGCAACCGCTGATTTGACGTCGTTCTCGTTGGCAACGCTGCCCTTGAACGTCTTGATGGCGGGCTGCTCAGCCACCAACGCGTGGAGGCCTTCCTCGTTCATGTCGAACGCGAGGACCGAAGCGCCAGCCTGTGCAAAATTGAGTGCGAAACAACGACCAAGGCCGCTTGCAGCGCCGGTCACGATGACTTGAGTTTGTTTGAGATCCATCGGTACTCCTTACTTCTTTGCGCTGCGAGTTGAGCGGCGCGGTGTTTTTGTCGTTTTGTTTGCGGGTGCGGTCGGCGTCGCGTCCACGGTCTTAACCGTCTCCACAGGTGCGTCGACCTTCTTTGGGGCCTCAGCGGGTGGCTCAGAGACAACACGCACACGCGGTGTCACGGTGCGAGCCGCCAAGTGCTTGTCGAACCACGAAGTCATCTGTGGGTACAGGTCTGTTGCGGCGCGGCTGCCAACGACCGCTCCGACGTGACCGCCGCGCACCACAACCATTTCTTTGGTCTTGGTGCCGACGTGGTCGTGAAGCCCCTTGGCGGCGAGCGAAGGACAGATGTGATCGGCGGACGTGGCGATCGTCATCACCGGACAGGTGATGTTCTGCAGGTCCACACGACGGCCGTGCGCGTAGTGTTTGCCCTTCACCAAGTTGTTCTTCTGGTACAGCTCGGTGATGTACGTCTCGTACGCTGACGCTGGGAACGGAATGTTGTCGTCTGCCCACGTATTCAGTGCGTCAAACGCTGCTCGCGCGTCGGGCTTGTGCAGCTTGTCGAGCCACGTGACCCACTTCCCGATCTGGCTCGTCGGCCGCATCGAGACAAATCCACTCTGCATTTGTGCGGGTGCAACATTGCCCGCAGCCGAGATCGCCGAGGCGTCAAACCATGCCGGATTCGTCATGTTTCCAAGGCGACCCGCTTCCGAGAAATCAAACGGACCCGCCAGATTTACAAACGCGGCGATGTGCTCGGGGTACAGCGCAGTGTAGATGCCCGAAACCGTGGCACCCATGCAGTAACCAAGCAGGCCGATCTTGTCTTCACCCGTAACACGGACAACCCGTTTGACGAACCGATTCAGGCGCGAAATGACGTCGTCCCAGGTCAGGTATCGGTCTTCGTCACGAGGCACGCCCCAGTCCAACAAATACGTGTCAAAGCCCGCATCCACGAACGATTTGGCGACGCTCGCCTTTTCGTGGAGGTCCATGACGTACCAGCGGTTGATCATCGAAGGGACCAACAACACCGGACGTCCGGGAGTCGATTGTGCGCTGCGGAAATGCAGCAGCGAAGCGATGCCATCGCGGTAGATGGTGTCGCGGGGGGTAGGTGCAATGGACATCTGTTTCTCCGGAAGAAAAAGACAAAAGGGGCCAACCCGCTTGGTGACTTCGGTGTCCGCTGAAGTCGCTTTGCGCGGGCTGACCCCTTGAGCTGTGGCGATCAGTTACGAGGAGCCATCCAATCCATCGAGCGCTTGGTCGCTTCGATCATCAGGTCACGCATGTGGCCCTGAAGTTCAAAGCTGTAATCCACGCTCGACTTCATCAGACGTGTCACTTCGTCGATCGACGTGTGTGTCTGCTCAATGGCCTTCTTCTGCATGCGCTCGACTTCGCCGAAAGCGCTCTGCATGCGGTCCACCGAGTCCTGCATGTTTTTGTGGAAGAATTCAGCTGTCTTCTTTTCTGCTGCTGCCATGGGAATACTCCGTGTTGTGCCGCAACATTTGCGCGGCGTGTGTTTCACCAGGCCAAGCTAAGCATCCCCACCCATCTCGTCAAGAGATTATTTTTGCAGTGCAGCAAAAAAGATCAGGTCTTTTCAGGATTCATGTTCTTAATCAGCGTCTTAAGCTCATCAATTTCGTCCCGCAGCGCATCGACATCCGAGGGCTCTTCGCGCTTGTTGACGGCATTCCTAAACATCCCAAGGCCTTGGATGTGTAAGGTCAAACGGGAAGGACGCCATCGCCATAGCGGTGCAAAAGCATCGCTCCCAAGGTTTTCCGTTTGTGCTCCAGTCCCTGTGACACGATTGTACATGTCGAGCGCCCACGTCATGTAGAGGCTCATGAACTCCGTCAGCGCTTTGTCCTCCATCCGGATCATCTGGATGAGCAGCGGCACGGGCAGCAATTTAGCGGCCCCGCGAGACTCGATGACGATCTGCGCCAGCGTCGCCTGGGTCAAATCCGTCCCTTCGGTCGCGTCCACAACCTGACGTTGGCGCCCTTTTTTACGGACTCCGCGAGCTCATCCAGTGTGATGTAGCGGCTCTCGTCGGTGTCGTAGAGTCGGCGATTGCTGTATTTTTTGACGAGTTTTGTAGGCATTTTGCGCATCTGCGAAACAGGGTTTAGGCCACACTACACAACCGTGCTCAAATGTCGCTAGCCCTGTCTATATTTTGCAGGTGCACATTTTTGGGGCCGCACCCCGACACCCACGGATCGATTCCCTAACTTCCCCGACCATGAACGCTATGTTGCACCGCGAAAAAATCATTCTCGTACTTCCCTTCGGCCTTGTCGCATGTGGCACAGACGACGAGCGCACGCTCGTGCGTGAGGACGCAGGATCCGACAGTGACGTGGCCGTGACCATGGATACCGGCGTCGACGAGGGCGGTTCCGACGTCGACATGGGCACCGAAGACGTTGACGTGCCCGGACGCCGACCCAAACTGTCCGCCGGCCGAACAACGACGGAACGATCACACGCGCCGAGGTTCCGGTGCAGGCTGGGCTTCGCGCGACCCTTCAAAATCGCGACAGATGCAACGTTCGACACCGCCGGTGAGGTGATCAACGGCGAAACGGTGGGACCTGTCGGGAGATATCGAAAACGACGGTTTGCAAATCGTAGAACTGAAGGACCCTGCAGGGCAGTGGTTCGAAACCGTGTTCCCCGGCGCGACGTACTACTCCAAACTCGCCGCAGATAGTGATTTGCTCGGTGTATTCCAGGCCTCCGAATCAGCGCTGAGTTTGTGGGCGTGGTTTCTCCAGACGACGGATTTACCAAGACCGAGGTCGATTACGAGCCCGTGGTCGATGTTTTGCGTTTTCCAATCGACGCGGATTCCACCTGGTCGACCGAGAGCTCGATCAACGGAACCGTCAACGGCGTCCTGAGCTTTTACTTCCTGGAAGATTACACGACGGTCGCTGCGGGAACCGGCACCCTGAAGACGCCATATGGCGAGTTCAAGGTCATTCGCTTGCGCACGGATCTGACCCGCACCGTGGGCGTCTTCACGACAAAAATTCGCACGTACACATTCGTCGCTGAGTGCTTCGGGACGGTCGCGACGATCCGCTCCACGGACAACGAGACCGACGTCGAATTCACCAGCGCCGCCGAAATTCGAAGGCTCGCACCGTGAGTCTTTGGCGCACCATCCCCGCGGTGTTGACCGCGGTCTTGATGAGCGGTTGTCTCGCATTTCACCCAACGACACCCCCTGGGGCGCCCAAGGATGCAACGTTTGCGACGGTCCAAGACACGCGCATGCGCTTTGTTGACCAAGGCGAAGGTCCCGCTGTGGTGTTGTTGCATGGTTTGCGGCTTCGCTGGACACATGGGATGGCGTGCGACCGGTGTTGGCCGAAAATCACCGTGTGATCGCCGTCGACATGAAAGGCTTTGGCTGGACCTCACGCCCCGAAGGCGACTATTCGCCGCAAGTCCAAGCGCGTCTGGTCCTTGATCTGCTGAAGCAACGTGGGGTCGAGAAGTTCTCGATCGTGGGCCACTCCTCGGGTTCTTCGGTGGCGCTGCAAGGGCATTGATGGCGCCCGACGCCGTCGATCGCATCGTGCTGTGGCGACGTATGGGTGTACGCCGAACAGATGCCGGACGTTTTTCCTTTGGTCGCGCGCTTCCGGGCTCGGCGAGTTGATGTTCGCGTTGTTTTACAACGAGCGACCCGACGAGAAGATGGCCAACGCTTTCTACGATCCAAGCATCATCGACGAAGCGTTTGTCGAGCACGTGGAATCGTCGTTCGCGCGCCCTCGAACACGCGCAGCGGCCCTTGCCGCAGTGCGAGGCCAGCGCTTCGAGGAATGGCAGTCCGAATACCGAAAAATCAAACAACCGACGCTGTTGCTTTAAGCCGCGAAGACGCCGTCACGCAACTCGCGATTCGGCGAACGACTGGTGCGCGATGCCCAACGCGACGCTTGTCGTCTATCCGCAATGCGGCACTTCGATGATCGAGGCGGCTGCGCAGTCCACCTGTGCGCTCGTTGAGTTCCTCGCGCCACAGGAGTCTCCATGAGACTCGCGCAGCTCATCGTGGGCGCCTGCGCGCGTCGGTGCTCGCGTCGCCACTGCGGGCGATTTCAAGCAGGTTGGCGACGACTTCGAAACATACCGGACTTCGGGTGATCGAAGTTCACGGTGGTTTTCGGGCACGTGGGACAGGATTTTACAATCTCGATCTCGGACTGGGGCCTGACCCCGTCCGGTGAAGCGTTGTTTCGGTCCCCATCGACGACCCCGATGGCCAGCTGCTGACGTGGGCGGACATGCGACTGCGCACTGACATTGCGGCCTATTCGCCGGTCGGCGACGTCGCCGTCAAAGCTCGGGTCGACGCCTGACAATGTGGGATTTGGCTCGATGCCCGACGGTCCACCAAACCGTGACCAGCCAACTGGGGGGAACGCCACTGTCAAACGCGCGTGGGGAGAAGTCCTGACGCCGTTTGGTCTGTTGTCGGTTGGACGCATGGGGAGTGATTGGGTTTGGGTATACTGACCAACGCTGGAGATTGCCGTCAGTGCGATTCCGGCGATGCGGCGGACCGCGTGGCGTTTGTGTCGCCGATGATCGGACACATTCTTGCCGTCGCCTATGACATCGGCTTCTAGGCCCAATGGCCGAGCGCCAACAACACGGGCATTGACCTCGCGACGTTTGACGACGCGCGGTCTGACGTTCGCGTTTCTTCGTTACAACACCGAAATGGCTCGGGAACGCCGCGGGAACGCCGGCAAACCCACCTTCAACTATGGCGGCGTTTGTGTCCTACCGCTGGCAGGATGAACGACGTGCCGGCCTCCTACGCACCAACGGCTCTGGCCGGTCGAGATCGACGCACAACAAGTGGTCGCACGTGGCTCAAAGGCCATTGCCACTGACGCTTGGCTGCGCCTCGACCCGCCCTCGGCCCGTTTCGAAGCGGAAGCCGTGCGCTGTGGGGTCCATCGCCCAAAGCTCGCTCATCCTGGCGTCGTGATTCCACAGGAATTGACCTCGTTGCAGTGGGGCGGCGCGCTCGTGAGAGCCATACATCTGTCATTGCACCGCTGACCGTGGGCGTGGACCTCGGTGTATGAGCGGCGACAGTGCCCCTGGATTTGGCGCACGCCCGGATCCCTATGGCGATCCGGCAGTTTCGGGATTTGGACGGACTTCAGTCCTCAATCCCCGGCGACACAACGGTCAACAACTTCAGATTTCACCCCGACTACCGGCCGACAAAATTCTGTTTTCCAAATCATCGGAACGGTCACCGACGCCGTGTATCTGCGACCGCACGTCGCTTGGACGTTGGCCCAATGGAACGAACGACGTCTGCAATTTACGCTCGCGTCGGTGGTTTCTCAGGCGGTTGAACAGTCGTCGACACCTCCAGCGGCGAATCGTTTTGGTGTCGAAGTTGACCCATCTTTGGTTTGGGAATCGCCGGGATTTTCGATGGCGTTTGACTACGCGGTCTTTTTCCCGGCGCCGGTTTTGACAACATCACGGACGGTTTGTCGGCCAAGGCCGCCCAACTTGGCCGGGTAAGCGTGTGGATGGAGTTTTGATGAGACACATACTTCCCTTCGTGATTTTGCTCGCCGCGTGCTCGGAAAAACGACCCCGGTCGAAGAGCTTGAGCCCTATCAGGCGGTTCCGCAGCCGGTGTTGGATTGTGTGCCGAACCTAGACGGCCAGCTGACCGTTGACGAGCTCTCGGTCGCTACCGGTGTGGCCGTTCGATATCGCTTCAAATAAAAACGTCGACGTCGACCTACTCTGGCCTCAAGGACCAAGCAGGCGTGCGGGTTTGGGAGGATGCTCCCAATGTCGGCGACACCTCGCTTGAGGTCACCGCCACCGACGTCTCGAAAAAGTGGTACGCCTCGGAATTCGCGACGGCTCAGTTTACGACCCCGCTCGACGCCGACGGAGTCAACGACGCGGTCTACCGCTTGGATGCCAACGGGCTTTGGTTGCTTTCCGGCTGGCGTCCGCCGAAGAGAACCCCGCGTCAGGCAAGACGCTTATCAAGTACACCGAACCGGTGTTGGTCAATCCGTTGCCTTTGACCAAGGGCGACTCATGGATCAGCGTCGGGGAAGTGCGCAATCGCGACATTCCGCGGCCTGCCCTACGCTGGCCGCGATGTCTACGAGGGCAACGTGCCCGACGAGAAGGCGAACTGTGGCTCTCTGACGTGCGGTTTGAACACAGCCTCAAGGTGGCGACAAACGTGACCTCGGAGCCCTCAGTCGGCCAGTCGGCCACGCGTACCAGGTCTTCGGTTCTTTGGAGTGTTTTGGTGAAGTCGCACGCGCGGTCAGCGCAGATGGCGTCACAGAAGATAACTTTCACGACTGCCGCAGAAGTGCGGCGAATTGGCTTCTAACAAGGAGAAAGACATGATGTGGGAACTTTGGAAGAAGGGATTTAACGTGCGGAAGGCAGCACCGCGAAGCTTCTTGAGGAAGTTTTGGCCAGCCCTGATTTTGTCGCCCTCGGGTCAGATGATGACCTCGGTGATGAAGGCGAAAAGCCAAATCCGATGATATGGTGCAACAAGCATGGAGCCGCGCCGGTCACCCGAGATCTGAAAAAGGTGACCAAGAGCGCACCCTGCACGCGCTCAACCAGCTGCAGAGCCGTTTGCTTGACCTCGAAGAGAAACTCGATTCGATGCAAAAAATGAGTTGAACCATGGATGTCTCCGCTTTTTTAGACCTTCGCATCGCCCCGTGTGCTGTCTTTGATCTGTTGCCTGAGCGTCGCTCGCGTGTCCGATTCATGGTACCAAAAGGCGACGATTGGGAAGCTGTAACTGGGCGCGTACGCGACCCAGATTCGGCAGATTGGCCTATTTATGGTCAGTGCCGGCCTCAAAAGCGGAGACCGTGCCACGATCCTCTCGCCCAACCGGGTGGAGGATTTCGGCCGCGCTGGGCATCCAAGCGGTTGGTGGCGTGATGGTTCATCTACCCGGACGAGCACCGCGGACCAGATCGGTTACATCGTCAAACACAGCGATGCGCGCGTGCTCTTTGTCGACACGCCTGCGTTGCTGGCGCGTTTGTACGAAGCGTGGGGCGACTCTCGACGGCGTCAAAAAATCGTGCTGTTCAGCGACGACCTTGACCCGGTCAAAGTCCTGCACGAATTGAGGGTCTTCCGGTCAAAAGGTGCCAAGTTACGCCGAGGTCGAACCTCGCGTGATTTCGTGGCACGCGGCGCAGGAGATTGGCGGGGCGCTTGATGCCGAAGAACCGGACCTGTTCGACAATCTGATGAATTCGGTGTCGCTCGATCAGTTTGGGGTGATGCTTTACACAAGCGGCACCACTGGCCCGCCAAAGGGCGTGCCGTTGACCCACAAAAACGTGGGCGTGAATGGACGCGATTGGCTGCAAAACAACGCGTCGCTCGTGGACGAAAACTCGGTAGACCTTCTGTGGCTGCCGATGAGCCACATCTTTGGTTTTGGCGAAGCATGTCTTGGAAACACCTTGGGATTTACGACGTATTTGTCGGATCCGATGGCCGTGTTGCAAAAACTTCCCGAAGTTCGTCCCAATATTTTCATGAGTGTGCCGCGCTATTTCGAAAAAATCGCGCAGATGGCCATGGGTGAAAAAGACGCCGACAAACGTCGCAAGAAGCTCGCCGAAATTACCGGTGGACGCTTCAAATTTTGCTTGTCTGGCGGTGCCGGGCTCAAGCGCGAAGTCAAAGAGTTCTTCTGGGACAACGGCGTGCTGATCATCGAAGGTTACGGCCTGACCGAGGCCAGCCCGACGATTACCCTCAACCGACCCGACGCTTTCCGATTCGATACGGTCGGCAAACCGCTTCCGTCCGTCGAGGTCAAGCTCGCCGAAGACGGTGAAATTTTGGCACGCGGTGAGAGCATTTTCTCGGGTTATCACAAGGACCCGGCAGCCTCGAAAGAAGCACTGACCGAGGACGGCTGGTTGCGTACGGGCGATCTTGGCAAGTTTACGGACGATGGATTTCTTCAGATCATCGGTCGAAAGAAAGAAATCCTCGTGACCGCAGGCGGCAAGAACATTTCGCCGGTCAACATCGAAGAGCGCTTCATGGACGATCCCTACTTCGCGCATGTCGTGGTGTGGGGCGACGGAGAGAGCTACCTAGTCGCTGGCGTGTGGCCAAACGAAGCTGCGATTTCGGCGAAATTGGGTGACCCATCCGAAGCCGAATTGCATGCGTTTTTGGCGCCGCGGATCGAGAAAATCAACAGCGAATTGGCGCGCTACGAAACCATCAAAAAATTCGTGGTGATCCGTGAACCGCTTTCGGTCGAAGCGGGTTATTTGACGCCCACCCTGAAGGTCAAACGCAAACAAGTCTACGCCACGTTTTCCGAACGTGTGATGCCCTTGTACCGAGGTTAATTATGGCCAGTCGCATTATGAATCTCGTGCGCCATTTCACGCGCAAACCAACCGTCGGAATGACGCCGTCGGACGTCGTTTTTCAGGAAAACAAGTGGAAGCTCCTGCGTTATCGCAGCGAGCAAACATCGGGTCTTCCGATCCTGTTGGTGCCTTCGCTCATCAATCGTCATTACGTGCTGGATCTCAAACCCGGCAAGAGTTTTGTTGAGTATCTGGTCGCCCGCGGACACGACGTTTTCATCATCGACTGGGGGACTCCCGGTCCAGAAGATCGCTATCTTGAATTCGACGATTTCGCTGAGGCGTATCTTGGACGCGCGCTACGAAAAACGTGCAAAATTGCAGGCGTCGAACAGGCTCACGTTTTGGGCTATTGCCTTGGCGGCACTCTGACCACGATTCACGCGGCGAAACATCCTGAACACATCGCCTCCCTGACCAATTTGGCGGCGCCGATTTCGTTTGAAGACGGCGGGCTTTTGGCGGCATTTAGCAACATCAAGACGCTCGATCTCGAGATATTGAATCAGGCGTTTGGCAACGTTCCGTGGCCGTTGATGCAGTTCGGTTTCCACCTGCTGCGACCAACCATGAATCTGAGCAAGGCCGTCTACGTGATGGACCGCTCCGAGGACGATGAGTTCTTGGACGGGTTCTTTGCGCTCGAGACATGGGGCAACGACAACGTCTCGTTCCCAGGCCGGGCGTTTGTGCGCTACATCCAAGAACTCTATCGCGAAAACCGCTTGGTCAAAGGCGAGTTTGCGTTGGGTGGCCAATTGCTTGACCTCGCGTCGATCGAGATGCCGGTTTTGAACATCGCATTCAAGCACGACAACATCGTGCCGGTCGAGAGCGCTGCCATCCTCAACGACCTCATCTCCAGCACAGACAAGACGCTCCATCGCCTTGGCGGCGGACACGTGGGCGCGGTGGTGTCGACCAAGGCCGCAACTGGCCTGTGGCCCCTGATTTCGGATTGGTGGCGCGAGCGCGATCCGGTCTCGAACGTCACGCGCATCGCCGTCTAGCGCAGCTCTACTTATTCAGCCACTCAGCGTCGCCGGCGAGCTCAGCGCCTTGTCCGAAGCCAACCACTCTCGGGCGGCCGCGTTGCCATTGACCTCCGCATCAAGGAAGGCCAACGCAGCGGAACCAATCGCCATCGTCAATCCAGGAAGTGGGGCCGGGGAGTTAAGGTCATTGAGGTCATAGGTGCCGTGGCCCCCTACACCCACCTCGAGATTGGAGAACAACATGTAGCGATTGCCCTCGGCGGGTTGCAGATCAAATGCCTGGCGGCGGATCGCCCCTGACAGCGCGTTGGATGGTTTCTGATCGTTCGTTCCGGTTGCGAAGAAGATGGGCCCCCGCATCTCGTCCCACGAGTTTTCGGCGCCATCGTCAAAGTAGCCGCCGAAGCCTGCACCTGTCGGACTCAACATCATCGCCGCCTTGGGCAACGTATGTGCGAGCTTGAACAATGGTGCGCTCGCCGTCGGACGGATCTTGGCGCCCATCAGAACGGAAGGCCCTCGCGATCCCGCGGACCAACCGGCGACAACCACACGTGTCAGGTCGAGCTCAGGTCCGTTGTTGTTCTGACTCACCTGCGACAAACGGGGCAAGTCGTCGAGCACAGCTGTGAGGTCGTAAGAACGAAACATGGCGAGCATGCCGTTTTCATCTTCGGTAAGCGTGCACTCCGCAGTTGGAACGCCGGCGGCGTCACACAAGGTCATCCCGTTCGCGCCGGTGGCCTCCGAGTGGCCCACATGAATCACGGCAAACCCGTTTCGCGCGAGCAACGCACCCCACTGTTTGTTGAGGTTGTGGCCGTCGTTGTTCAGCGATCCACCATGCGAAAACACGACCACCGGCACGGGGTCGGCGACCATTGGGATGTTCGCCAAGAGGGGCAGTGCTCGTCCGGTGACGGTCACGTCCCGTCAAGTGGTGTACGAAGCTCCTGCTGTGATTTGTTTCATGCCACCTGGAGTTGTTGAGTGTTCATAGCGTTTATCTCGGCCATGGATTCTAAGCTGAAGTAGCGTCGACCGACTTGCCATTCGTCGTTTTGAATCGTCCCGGGTTCATCGGAGACTGGTTTTAGTAAATCATGCCGCGATATCGATGTGGCATGATGGTGATAAAATTGCTCCTCGTGTTTCTGAGGCGAAACAAAGCCGCCCCGTAGAGCCGTTTTGTGTTGAACCAATGAACCCACACCATTGTTGCTCGACATCTTGGACGCCCTTCCACGGCCCTTGATGATGAATCAATTCAGCCTTGTACAGGCCATTGAGCGTCTCGGCCAAGGCGTTGTCGTAGCTGTCGCCGACTGAACCCACCGATGGGGTCAAACCAGATTCTTTCAATCCTTCGGAGTATCGAACGGATAGATACTGTGCTCCGCGGTCGCTGTGGTGAATGAGACCATCATCGGTCTGACGTTCGCTTATCGCCTGGTTGAGCCCGTCCAGCGCGACGTTGGTGTGCAAGGTCGATGACACGTTCCAGCCCACGATTTTCCTGGTGAAAACTTCGGCGACAAAAGCGACGTAAACGAAACCGCTGAACGTGGGAACATAAGTGATATCTGCCACCCAAAGGCGATTGGGCGCTGGTGCGCGAAAGTTGCGCTGAACGAGGTCCAGTGGGCATGGGCGTGATGACGGGGTCGTCGTTTTCGGCTTCTTGCCGCGGCGCACACCCTGCGATCCCATCTCTTTCATAAGTCGCTCGACGGTGCAACGCGCGACCTCGATGCCGTCCGCTTTTAGTTGTCGCCAAACCGTCTGAATTCCGTAGGCTTGGAACGATTCTTTCCATACACGACGAACTTCATCGCGTAACAACTCGTCGTCTTTGGCGCGAGCGCTGCGCAGTTCGGGATGTTCGCGCAATTGAACATGCCGATAATAGGTTGAAGGGGCGATTGGCAGTACGTCGCAAATCGGCTCGACCACATATTCGCTGCGGTGAAGGTCAATGAACCTCACCGTTTCTTCAGTGGGCGGTGCTGGTCGCGGACCTCGTCCGCGACCGAATACCCTTGGGGTGCGAGCTCCGCCTGGGCGAAAAACGCTGATGCTTTGAGAAGAATCTCGTTGGCGCGCCGAAGTTCAAAAACCTCACGCTCAAGAAGCTTTATGCGCTCGGCGTCGGCTTCAACACTCTTTCCCTTCGCCTGGACCATTGGATTGGCGAACCCAATTCCGCAACGTCTCGGGGCTACAACCCACTTTTGTGGCAATCGAACAAATTGGAGTGGCTCCGCTTTCTTGGACACATTTGTCATAGTTCATGCGGCCTGACGTGACATCAATTCCGCGGCTTCATTTTCAAATTCACACGGCGATAAATATCCCAAATTCGAGTGCAGCCGGTCGGCGTTGCACCACCTCAGATAGCGCAATATTGCTAGCTTTGCTTGTTCTCGAGTGTTGAATTTCTCGCCGAATATTGCCTCTTTCTTCATGGTCGCGAAAAAGCTCTCGCTGACCGCGTTATCCCAACAATCGCCCTTTCGACTCATGCTCACGACGGCTCGACACCCATTGAGGGCCTTGCGATATGCGCGCGACGTGTACTGCGAGCCGCGGTCGGTGTGATGGAGCAGCCCCGTCTCGGGTTGGCGTTGACCCACGGCCATTTGCAGCGCTTCGAGGACCAATTCTTTGTCAATGCGTTTACTCATTGCCCATCCGACAACCCGTCTCGAAAATAGGTCGAGTATTACCGCCAGATAAAGCCATCCTGCACGGGTCCGAACATACGTAATGTCACCCACCCATCGACGATTGGGCGCGTCCGCGGTGAAGTCACGCTCCAACACGTTTGGCTCGATTGGATGCGAATCACGCGAGTCCGTGGTGGCACGAAAGCGTCGCCGTTGCTTGGCTTGAAGACTGTTGTCGCGCATGAGACGTGCCACACGACGACGTCCAAGACCTGGCCGATGTTTGGCAAGCTCGTGCCAAACTCGACGCTGGCCGTAGCGCTGGTTCGATGCGGCATGAATACGCCGAATCTCACGTAAAAGCTCAGCGTTCAGCGTGTCGGAATCTGTCGGTGGCTTG
>JAWKQR010000011.1:0-151135 GCA_041390025.1 bacterium | reverse complement strand
CTGCGGCAACGACGGCCTCAACCGCGACATCTCGGTCCAAGCCGAGGGTTCTCAGTCCGTTGATGAGCATCTTCCTTCGAACGCTGAACGACCCCCGCACGATCCGCTCGAACCGTTTGCGCTCAGCCACGTCGGGAATGCGCGTCCCTTGGATTGGCTCAAACACGACCACCGCACTGTGCACCTTTGGAGGGGGTCGAAAGGCCCCCGGCGGCAGCACAAAAGCCCGACGAACCTTAGCCCGAAGCTGCATGGCCACCGACAGCGCGCTGTAGCCGTCCTCGCCCACGGTTGCGCAGATGCGGTCCGCAACCTCGCGCTGGTACATGAGCGCCAATTTTGCGAACGGGTGTTCGAGCAGCTCGAATGTGATCTCGTTCGCCACGTTGTAAGGCAGATTGGCGACGCAGCGCCAGCGTTCGTCCACAAACGCGTAGTCGAGCTTGCGCGCATCGCCCGAAACAACCTTCAGACCGAGCGGCACCAACTCCTGCTCCAAGAACGCCAAGGCGTCACGGTCGAGCTCAACGGCGGTGACCTCAGCGCCCCGCTCCATCAGGACGGAAGTCAGCCCGCCTGGCCCAGGACCGATCTCCAACACAGGTTGACCAGCGACGATTCCGGCGACGTCGCAAATCCGTCCCAAAATGCTGGGGTCCGAGAGGAAGTGCTGACCAAAACGCTTCTTCGCGTGATGTTCATAGCGTGACAGCAGCTCGTGTGGCGCGGGAATCACGTGGCTTCCGGAACAAACAGAACCGGGCGTTGGCTGCCCAAAAAGACTTTCTGCGACGTCGTACCAAGCACGGTAGGAGAGCTTGTGTGTCTTCGGCCGAGCACCAGTAGGTCGACATTCTCCGCCTCGGCAGTCTCGACGATGACCCGCCACCGATGGCCGAGCTGAATGTGGTGTTTGACGATCATCTGCATCTCCGTCCAGAGGTGCAAGCGCTTTTCCAGCTCGCGTTCTGCTCGGCGAATCAGCTTGGCGTAGAACTCTTCAAACTCGGCGGCATCCTCATCGCCATCCTCGATGCCCATGATAGGCTCGATCGCGGTGACGACGTGGAGCGCCGCATTGGCCTGACTTGCGAGCGTTACAGCATATTTTTCAGCCGCTTCGCTGCGGTCGCTGAAATCGGTTGCGAGCAAAATCGCGTTGATATCGATGCGGTTCATGGTTTCTCCCTGTGGGTCCGACGGGATGATAGTCACCGCAACGCCAATTTCCACCAACAACGGGGTGCATATTCCGAAGACCTGTCGTAACCTGTGGCCGTCAATCCAAGGGTCATGATGAGTCGTTTGTTTTCGGTTGCCGTGTTCATCCTCCTGTCGGGCTGTTATCCGCCGATCGAGGAAACGTGCGCGGACATCGCAGCCACCCAATGTGAGATTTGTACCAGCTGGGGTCGACCTGACCAAAGCGTGCGGGCTTACGTCTGTTGCCGACTGTGTCGAAACGTTGACGTCTCGCTGCGAAACCAATCCAGCACTTTGCAGGATCCCAAAGCAGACATCCAGGTCTGCTCGGATGCGCTTTCGGATTGGACGTGCGACGATGCACTTGAGACCGCCGCACAAGGGCGTGGCGCCACCGTTGATGCTTGCTCCTACTTCCTGTGACGAGACCATGACGTCTAGAAAGTTCCTGATTCTGTTCGTTCTCTGCGGTTTCTTCGTCAGTCACGCGCCGACATCCGTCTTCGCGCAAGACGACCCTCCAGCCGAGACCGTCAAAAAGAAGAAGAAAAAGAAGAAAAAGGCCAAAGAGCCCGAGCCCGAGCCCGAGCCCGAGGCGGAACCCGAACCCGAGCCCGAGCCCGAGGCGGAACCCGAGCCTGAACCCGAGCCCGAGCCGGAAGCTCAGGTGCTCTTCCAAGAGAGCATCGCGGACACGCAGGTGGAAGAACCCACATCGGTCGAAAGCACACTGACCTCTGAGTTTTCGGTCATTCGTATCGGAGTGGACGCTGTTCTGCTGGGCGGCGGGCTTCTTCTGGTCGCGAGCCCATCCACGCTTGGCCAAGAGGCTGTGTCGTTCTCGTCTCCAACACGTGACAGCTTTGACTACGATACGTCGATCAAGTTCCACGGCGACCTTGAGGAGGGCTCACCGTTTTTGTTTGGCGCGGGCGATGTGCTTGGCTACGCGACGATCGGCCTGCCTGCACTTTGGTACACGGCGTCTGGGCTGAAGACCATCTTCACGGGCTCAGCGTTTCTGGACAGTTCTGAGTACGCGGACTACGCGTTTCTTGGATACATGGAAGCGATGGCCTACACCGCCGCCGCGACGGGCGTGATGAAGGCCATGTTCGCCCGTGAACGTCCCTACAAGGCATTCCTTCGCAGCGGTTATGGGGATATCGATAGCGAAGCCAATGACAGCTTTGTGAGCGCTTTGACGGCGTTTACATTCGCGTCTGCGGCGTACACCTCGCGTGATGTATCCGACTGGATGGTCGCCAACGAGTTCAGCCCGTTGGTTGCAGACTTGGTGTCTTACGGAACGCTCTACGGCGTCTCAACCCTCGTTGGTCTGGGCCAAGTCTACCAACAAGAGGCATACCTCTCCGACGTCCTCGTCGCAGCAGTTGTGGGCACACTGGCAGGGAACCTGGCGCACGCCTCCCACTTTGGTCACACCGGCGAGCCCCAGGGCCTCGCGCTGTCACCTGTGTTGATCCGAGGCCAATCCGCGTACGTGACGGGAGTCGGGCTCAGCTCGACGTGGTAGCCCCCAGAAAAAATGTCTGCGCGGTTCCAAACGTGACTGCTTCAATCGTCGCCAACGACGCCCCCGCTTCCTTCAGTGCGACGACAGTCTTGGGAATCCCCAAGATGTCCGCCAATCCCTCACGCAAGGCTGAGTTCAGCATGATGCGGTCAAACCCGCCCTTTTGACCTTCCAACAGCGTGCACGCAGTGCGCGCCTCCATGAAGTAAGCCCCGACGGTCAGACTGGCGTAGAAACCATCCGACAGGATCGCCTCTAGGGTGCGCTCCTCGGCGTGATTAAACACAACCCGCGATGGCGGCATCCCCATGGCCTGCAATCGCTGCATCATCTTAAAGGTCATGTTGACCCGTAGGTCGGTCGGCGGCGTGACGATCAACGGGAGCCCAAGCTCCATGCCGATCGCGACCTGCCGCTCGAAGATCTCCCAGTGCGCGTGGGTATCTTCCCAGGCTCCGATCTCCCCAAGCGCCACAACGTGGTCCTTCTGCAACAGCGTCGGAAGTCGACCCCACACCTCGTGATGTGTCCTTCGCGGGCGGGCCACCGGCAGCAGACCAGCGCCACATACGGCGCGATCCCCAACCGCGCTAGGCGGCGTGGCTCCTCGGTCACCAGCGTGCTCAGGTAGTCGCACAGGTCGTCGGCAGTTTCACTGGTCCGCCGCGGATTAGGGGTCGTCACCACGTGGGTGGTGTCAAAGTACGCGAGGTTTCGCAGGTCATCGTCGGATCGCGTGTCGCTTCGAATCTGGGCGTCAAAGAAGTGCACTTTAGATCCACTCCGTCGGCCACGCGCGCGTGTGATTCGGTGTGTGCCAATCCCCGGACTTCCCGCCCGTCTTCTTTATGAGTTGGACGTCCGTGATCACCATTCCTTTGTCGATGGCTTTGGCCATGTCGTAAACGGTCAAACACGCGTGCGTCACCGCGACCAACGCCTCCATTTCAACGCCGGTCCGCGCCGCGCATCGTGCGGTAGACTCCACCGCCAACCCGTCTTCGGTTGGCGCAAAGCGTACCTCCACATGATCCAGCGAAACGCCATGACACAACGGAATCAGCTCAGCTGTGCGTTTGGCCGCCATGATGCCGGCGAGTCGAGCCGTTGTCAGGACGGCTCCCTTTGCAACGCGATGCTCAAGAATCGCAGCCCGCGTCTCAGCGGTCATCCGTACGACTCCCCGGGCGGTCGCTTCCCGACCGGTGACCGACTTCTCCGACACGTCGACCATGCTCACGTCGCCTGAGTCTTGCACATGGGTTAGTTTGGTCATGGTCAAAAGCTCCTTTGCAATCATCCAGCGCAACGGTATGCGTGTTTACATGCGATCGAACTGTATCACGTGCATTCTACTTTTGTCGTTGGCGGGCTGCGCAACCCCAGACCATGTCGCAAGCGCCCGAGCTGCGTTAGATTCGGGCGATGCAACCACCGCGGCCGCCGAGGCAGCACTGGCTGTCGAGGAGTCTCCCGACCAATACGCCGCACGAAAAGTCCTCGCCAAGCCGAGCGCGAGTTGGCGAGCCAAGACGCAGATCGCGGCGAGTTCGCAAGCGCGGTAGGTCACTTGGAAACAGCGATTCAAGCGGAGCCATCCCGTGCACTTCGCGCCGAGGACGCCTTAACCGCCGCGCAGTTCGCGGCTGCTACACAGGACGTTGCGACTCAATTGCGCATGGTGGACATCGCCGTCGAGGCGAATCCAGCCTATCTCAGCGCGCGTCAGGCGGCTGCCGCAGCACATGATGAGGCAGGCAACTCGGCGCAAGCGATCCCCCACTATCTTTGGCTGTGGGACGCCAATCCTAGTGACCTCAAGATCGCTTCGCGGCTGGGAGCCCTCTACGCACAGCTCAGCAGGCACTCCGATGCAGCGGCTGTGTTTGGTCGAATCCTTGAGCGCGATCCCGACAACGTCCAAGCCGCGCTCGGGCGAATCGATGCCTTGGTGGCTCTGAATCGAATGGACGAAGCCGAACGGGTCGTGCTCACCCTCAAGAAGAAGTATCCCACCAATCCGATGGTGCTCTATCGTTGGGCGGATTTTCTTGAGCAGGCAGGGAGACCCGACGAGGCTGAGCGCGCACGGGAGGCTGCTCAAGGCGAGTTGCCGGGTGTCAAACGGCGAAAGATGCGCAAACTTCGCTAATCCGTGACAGCATCTTCGATGATGTCTTTGGCAGACTGGTAGCGGTCGTTGGGATCCTTTTCGAGCATTTTCAGGATCACGCGTTCCAGGTCGCGAGACAGGGCTGGATTGATCGAACGTGGTGACGGCGGCTTTGTGTGCACGTGGTGATAGCTCAGGTCGCCCTTGAAGAACGGCACTGTCCCCGTCGCGCATTCGAAGATCGTGCAGCCCAAACTGTACAAGTCGCTGCGGAAGTCGATGTGTTTGCCGATGACCTGTTCGGGAGACATGTAGAAGGGTGTACCCACCTGCTGAGTGTGGTCCTTCTGGTACTCCTTCATAAACTTCGCGAGCCCGAAGTCCATGATCTTCAAGGCCTTATCGCGTGTAATCATCACATTTCCGCTCTTGATGTCGCGATGAATGACCCCTTTGCTGTGGGCGTACTGGAGGGCTTTGCAGCAGTGGATCAGAATGTATCGCACCTGATCTTCGGCGAGCGCCCCCTTGCGCTTGATCAGTTCCTTGAGCGTCGTGCCCTCAACGAACTCCATGGCCATGTAGTACTCGCCGTCCTGCTCGCCCGCGTCAAAAATGGTGACGATGTTGGGATGGGAGAGTGCCGCCGCGGCGCGCGCCTCCCGCAGGAAGTACTTTACCGCCGTTTCATTGTCTCGGAGGTTCTCGCCCAAGATCTTGAAGGCAACGATACGGCCTAGGACCGTGTCCCGAGCTTGGTAGACGATGCCCATTCCGCCACGTGCAATCTCTTCGATCACTTCGTAACGCCGGCCATTTTCGCCTTCGGGTGCGGCAAAAATCCCGCTCGACGTGGTACCGGGAATGGTCGTGCGGCGCCCCCGTCCAAGCAGTGCTTTTACCCGAAGCGACACGTCTTCGTAGTTGCGATCAACGGCGAGGATCGAATTGTAGTGCTCAAGCGCGCCGTTGCGATCTTGTTCTTCCTCAAGCACGCGGGCCATTTTGTAGTAAAGGGGCAGCGTGCCGGTGCTGCACTCGCGGTCGCTGACCGCCGCCCGATACTTGCTGTAGGCCTTTTCAAAGCGTCCTTGGGACCGAAGCACATCGCCCTGTAGCTCGAGCGCTCGGTGATAAATCGGGTCACGTGAATCGATGTTCGATAGCGTGTTGAGCGAATCCCCGTACCGGCGATGCTCAAACTGCAGTCGACCGGCGCGGAAGTAGTCTCCTTGCGCTTGCAGCACACGGATCTCGCCGTCGATATCTCCGGCTTTCCGAAACATCTCCACGGCGTCATCCAAACGCCCGATGACCTCCGCGCACTGGGCCGCGTGTCCTGGCTTGTCCGCCTTGATGTAATACTCAAGGGCTTTGTTTAAGTCCCCGAGTTTTTCAAACAATTCTGCGGCGTTGGGGAAATCCTCAAGTCGCTCATAAAGTTTTGCGGCCTTCTCGAAGTCGCCCGCTGTCGCGAACATCTTCGCTGCCGTCTCGAAGTCACGATCCCGAAGTGCGGCCTCCGCCCGCATTTTGGCTGCCTGCACCCCCTCCCCGGCTTCCTCAAGTACCTGTGCAGCCTTGAGGGGTTGCTGGGCCTTGAGCAGGAGTTGCGCCGCCTTAGTGAGGTCTCCGGTGCTTCTCAGACACGCAGCGGCTTCTTCGAAGAAACCGCCTTCCTGGAAGATCTGGCTTGCACGATGGAGGTCACCCGCTTCCTTGAGGATATCGCCCGCACGTCTGGCAACTTCGCGCTCGTTCGCGACGGCTTCTAGATCCCCGCTGGCACGACTGAGGGCATCTTGAAAATGATTGATGTAGTTTTCGGCGGCACGTACGCGGTCACCAGCCTTTTCGTAGAGCTTCCCGGCGCGCAGCCACGATTTGGCCTTTTCGTGGAGCTCGGCCGCGCGCTTAAAGTCCCCCGCCAGTTCATACTGTTCCGCTGAAAGCCCAAACTCGGAAGCGGTGAAATACTCTGCGGCGGCGGCCATGTGTTGCCCTTGATCGGCATACAATCTCGCCGCCTGGCGAACGTCGCCGGCCTGCTTGAAGTAATGAATCGCTTGCGCGACGTTGCCCGTCTGTTGGTACGCGCGTGCGGCTTTGGCGAACACCCTGCCTTGCGCGAAGACCTCAGCCGCTTCATCAATCTGCCCCGCTTTGAGGAGAATTTCACCCGCGGAGTCAAAGTCGTTGCTGTCGAGTGCTTTTTGAATCCGGGCCCGAGAGGCCTTGTCCAACCCCACGGAAGGTGTCGGGGCGGCACCACGATTGGCTTTCAACCATCGCAGGCCGGCGAAAACCAGCACGAATAGGACGATCACCCCGATGACGGTGAGGGCACCCGAGAGGACACCGCCCCAGTGGATGCCTGTGTCTCCACCGTCTGCGATGTCGATGTGGGGACCCACCTGCGTCCGAATGGACCAGTATTGAAGCGTATCAAATAGTCGCAAGCGACCCTCACTTCAGCGACGCTAGAAACGACCGCCAACACCAACGAGCGCACCGCCAGCGGTCGGAGATACGCGCAGTGAGGCGGAGCCATCACTGCTCACGGAGTCGACAACGACGAGCGTGACGCCCGTTGCGGTCAGGACGCCGCCCACGACGTACATGATCACAGATGTGTCGTAATAGGAGGTTGCATCGTCCTTGAGACCCTGAAGTTCGCCGGGTGACGCGCCGGGCCCTCGCTTGTCGTAGCTGTTGACATCGTCGGCCGCCGACTGGGACAAAACCGTGAATGCAGCCCCGGTACCAAGCGCAGCCACACCAACACCCGTCGCGATCCAGCCCCACATCGCGAGGCCAGATCCCTCCGACGTGGCCGTTGGACCCGGATCGGTGGACGCGAGCTCGATGGTCTCCGAGAGCTCAAACTCTGCCCGAGACCGCGCGCCGCTCTCCGCCGTCACGACCCGACGTCCGTCGTCATAACCCGCCTTCGAGACAATGATCGTCGCGCGCCCGGCCGGCACATCGATTTCGCACGGGGTGGTGCAGATGATGGGATTGTTGAGGTCATCAAGTCGCACCGCCGCTTCCGCAGGCGAGGACTCGACTTGGTATCGCGCGGGCAGCGCCGCGCGCAGCTCATCGATTCGCGCGCGCACCTTCTTCGCGGTCTTGTCGTCTGGCACCGCATCGATGAACTTCGCGTAGTACTCGACGGCTTCAAAGTTGTCGCCCAACTTTTCCGACGACAGTCCGATTCGGTACAACAACGATGGATCGGGGTACAGCTCGTACGCTTCTTTGTAATCGGCGAGCGCCCCAGCGAAGTCCTCGGCGTCAAACTTCTCGTTCGCGCCACCGATGAGGGAAAGCACGCGCTTGGCTTTCGAGGCCTCGTCGCTCTGAGCGAATGCATCCGTGGGCGCGACCACACTTGCAGCTACGCTGCACAAAATGACGGCGCACGCTGCACGAACAAATCCTGCGGAAAGAAGTCTCGACATCCGCATCCTCCAGCGCATTCAGCGCAATTGAAACTAAAACGAAAGTTGTCTGCGGTATGGTCCGCCATACGCGGCATTTTTGCAACTTTCCAGCCCGGTCACTTCGCGGTGGAGTTCACGGGTGCGTTCGGGTCAGCCGTCGGTGTGATGCCCATACCCGTCCAAGGAAAAGCAAAAAAGAACACCACAAACAGCACAAAAATCACGAGCTCGATGGGATTTTCGCTCCACCAATCCCACTTCCATTCTCCAGACATACCAACCTCTTCAGAGTGAACGACGCCAAGTCTACACCGTTCACGGTTCAAGTCACTCCAGTTCCGCCAAGATGGTCTCGGCGACGCGCAGACCGTCGATGGCCGCACTGACGATTCCGCCGCCGTAGCCAGCCCCTTCGCCGGCTGGGTAGAGATTCGCGATCGAGGCCGAACGAAGTGTGTCCTTGTCGCGATCGACCTGAATCGGTGCACTCGTGCGTGTCTCCACGCCAATCAGTAAGGCGGACTCTGAGACAAATCCGGGCATCGTTCGTTCAAAGCGTTTGATCCCCGCCTTCAACAGATCGATGACAAACTCGGGGTAACACGTCGTCAAGTCCGCGGGAGCGACCCCTGGCTTGTAGGTGGACTTCCGCACCTCAGTGCTCGCGCGCCCGGCCAGAAAGTCCGGCACCCGTTGCGCCGGCGCGATGAACCCACCGCCGCCGAGTTCGTATGCGCGGCGCTCGGCCTCAAGCTGGAACGCCATGCCGTCCAGAATGCCGTCGTAATCCCCCAAGAAGTCGATGGGGCCAAACTTGCCAAAATCCGTAGGCTCGACCGTGACCACGAGCGCCGAGTTGGCCCAATGTCCCTTGCGGCTCGCGTGGCTCATGCCGTTGACACATATGCGCCCTGGAACGGTCGGGGACGGGACAACTTGGCCACCGGGGCACATGCAAAAGCTGTAGACTCCTTTGCGACTTTTGCCCTCGCCGAAATTCGCGGCGACTCGGTAGTCGGCGGTCGGCAGTCCATCGGTCTTTGACCACTTGCCGTACTGGATGTCGTTGATGAGTTGTTGCTCGTGCTCAACGCGAAACCCAACCGCGAACGGTTTTTGAACCATCGCGACGTTGCGGCCCGCCATCCAACGGTACATCTCCCTCGCCGAGTGGCCCACCGCCATGACGACGCGATCACAATCCACCACCTCGCCATCGCGCAAGACGACACCCGTAACGCGATCCTCGGCGCCCTTAAGTATTCTAAAATCAGACACAAACGCGCCGAAGCGCACTTCGCAGCCTTCGGCGATAAGCCGGGCGCGAAACGACTTGCAAAGCGCCACCAACCGGTCCGTACCAAGGTGGGGTTTGCCTTCCACGAGGATATCCTCGGGGCCGCCAAGCTCGACGATGGTCTCAAGCACGTGACGCACTCGGGGGTCGTTGACGCGCGTGTAGAGTTTACCGTCGGACCACGTGCCCGCCCCACCCTCGCCGAAACAAATGTTCGAATCTTCGCGGAGCTCGCCCTTGTGCATCAGCGCCGAGACGTGCCGCCCGCGAACCTCGACGGGCTCTCCACGGTCGATGAGCACGGGCTTTAGGCCTGCGGCTGCGAGCCGATGGGCGCAGAACAGGCCAGCGGGTCCAGCCCCGATAACCACAACGCGCTCCTGACGACGTGGATGAAACACGCGCGGCGCCAATGTCTCTGGATCCGGCGTTTCGAAGGTGTCGGAGGGCAGCTTCTTGAGCGGTGTACGCAGCACCACGTCCACGTTGCAGACGAACTGGGGCCTCTTCCGCGCGTCAAGACTTCGCTTGACGAGCTCCACGCTGACCAAATCCTCTGCGCGAACCCCGAGCTTGGATGCAGCCCGCTGGCGCAGTACGGATTCGTTTTCGGCCAAATCCCTGACAATTCCGTTGACGCGAAGGCGCTGTAATCGTTCTGACATCGCTAGCCCATGTGCGACAGGGCCATTCCCATGTCTTTGGCTCGACGAAGTGCATCGGTCGTGACTTCACGACTCCTTTCCTTGTCGCCGGCCTTGTATAGCGCGCGCCCAAGACGTGCAAGCCCCTCAACATGAATGGTCTGTGCACCGTCGATCTGTGCGAGCCGTTCGACGTTGCGTTCCATCGAGGCGATCGCAGCAGCAACACCTTCGACTTCGCGCACCGCGAGTTCCGACACGAGCAAGTTGCCCCAGGCAGCGTAGACGTCGTTGGACAATCCAATCGCCAAACGCACGGCCTCGTGCGCGCGGGCTGAGGCGCTGTCGAGTTCGCCACACATCATGTGTGTTTCCCCAAGTTCGAGTAAGACCTCGACGCACTGCTCGGGTGTTCCAAACCGCGTCGCCACGTCGAATGCCTCTGCCAGAGCCCGGCGTGATGCCTCGAACTCGCCGGTGACCCTCAGGAATGCGCCGTGGCCCGTAAGAGCTCGCGCGAGCGCGTCCACCGCACCCTGCTCGCGCGCTGCAGATACTGCTTCTTCATAGAGTCGTCCGCATGCATCCAATTCATCGCGCCAGTAGCGAATCTTGGCGAGGTATGCGCGCACCGTCACTTCTCCAGACGAACTGCCGAAGTGTTCGAACTGAGCCAGACATGCGGTCAATCGCCGCTCGGCGTCAGCGAGTCGCCCCCTCATGATCAGTTGTCGTGCTTCCACAAGGCGCACGTGAGGCTGCTGCGCGAACACAGGCAGCACGTCGCGCAGGCGTCCAAGCCACACATCGACCAACTCCGCAGACCCTTGCGCAAAACCGACGTCCGCGCCGACCATGCAGACACGGAAGACAAGCCAATCAAGCGTGGTGCGTTCGGCGATCTGCCAAGCATCGTCGAGCGCCGACTGAGCCTCGTCCACCTTGTTCAAACGCAGATAAGCCTCGACGAGCTTCAGCTGCGTCTGCGCCTTCTCCGGACCGACCTGATGCAACGCCGCACGCTGCCAAAAATCTGAAGCGGTTGGCACGTCGGAAGCCACGATGTCGCCTGCCATCTGAAGCCACGTTGCAGCCGATTCGTGCCCGGCCGCCTCGAGGTGTCTTGCAATCTCTGCGGCTTCGCCGCCGTTGCGTTTCCAGTCGCGTGAGAACCGCTCGCCGATACGCCGCTCCAGGGAGCGAAGCCATTCGGGATTCATCGGCGCCAAGATCACGTCACACAGGTCGTCATCGATGAGACGAAGGTGCCGGCCGCGCTCGTCCAAATCGAGGTGCACAAACTGGCGCCACCGGAGCATCTCGATGTTGCGGTCGATTTCGGCCGCCTCGCCGCCTTGTGTCAGCGCAATCTTGCGCAGAGTTGCCCACTCCAGGGGGCGGTTGACGATGGCGAGAATCTCCAGCAGCTCGCGTCCTGCGTGACCAAAACCCGACAGTCTACGACGCAACGACTCACGTTTTGATTTTGGCAGGCCAAACGCCACGAGCTCGTCGCGCGAAATCTGCCATTGGATCGAAGATCGTCGCGACAAGATCCCATCATCGATGAGGTGCCGCGACAGCTCTTCAACATACGACGGGTTGCCCTTCGCGTTCTCACAGACCGAGTCCATCCACGCGTCCGACAGCCCCTGAACTCCCAGACGGGTGCTAAAGAAGTAATTGACATCGTGTTTCTGGAGGCCCGCGAGCGTGACCTCAAGGACCTCCGGCACCGCGAGCAGGTTCTGGACACGCTCCTCTGGCTCGGCGCTGACCAACATGGTGGGACGTTGACAGCCGGTCGAGCTGGAGTACCAGTCCCCGAGCAATCGCAGGGTGGCGGTGTCACAGTGATGCGCGTCCTCAATGAAAAACGCGACACGATCCGGTTGCATGACGACCGTCAGATCGTCGAGTGACTCGCGCAGCCACTCCAGATCGGATGTGTCGTCGGTCTCGACCGAGCTGCCCAACCATTCAGCCAACCGCTGCAACAAAACCATGTTGGGTTTGAGCCGGTCTCCAATCGCCAACCCGCGGGCCTCTGCCAGATCGCTCATCGCCCGCAGCATGTTCAACGCGAGCTCAAAGCGAACCATGTTGGGCCGGCACTGCAGCTCAATGACAACCAGCCCGGCGAGTTTCACGGCGGCGGCCACCTCACGTAGAAGCCGCGTTTTTCCGATGCCAGCGTTTCCCATCACCAGCCGAATCCGGCCCCGTGCCTCGTCGCGCATCGCGTCGACGATCTGTTCGCACTTACGCGTTTCGTCTTCGATGATCCCGCGCTCGAAGTATCCACGCAGCACCGGGGGTGCGGCGATGTCTAAACTGTTGGCAAGCTGCCCCGTCGTCACCCACTCGAACGACCCGGAGTCACCCGCCAGTGCCTGAAGCGCCTCCCCCGCATCGAGGTAGGTCAGATTGGCGACCTGACGCAGCAACACCATCGTGAACCGGCTCAAGTTAAGCGGCACTTCGGGGTTGAGGCGGTGCGGATCGGGGGGCCGAAAATCCTCCTCGCTCGTGGGCGGATCTTCTTTGGTCCGCGGACCAAACGGCAGCACGCCACACATGGCGTAATAAAGCGTAACCCCCAAGCTGTAGAGGTCCGATTGGAACTCGCCCTTTTCGCCCCGAATGATCTCGGGGGCCATGTACGAGCGCGTGCCGCCGCGGAGCGTGTCGCGCGTGGGATCGGCGCTCGAGAGCCCAAAGTCAACGAGTTTTGCCATGGGTCGCGCGCTCGCGTCATCGAGCCACAGCAACATCACATTCGCGGGCTTGATGTCGCGATGGATCATGCCCATCCCGTGCAGGTAGCTCAGGGCATGCAACAACTGAAGGGTGATGTCGACGAGTCCCTCGGGTTGTATGAGCGCCCGCGCGTCCTGAAGGCTGAACCCGTCGATGTACTCCTCGGCGAGGAAAACGCCCCCATCTGGAAGCGAGCCATAGTCGTAAACCCTCACCAAGTTTGGGTGATTGAGCTTCGATAGGATCTCAAACTCCCGTTTAAGCATCTTGCCCTGCACGGTTGCGAAGGCTTCGGCGGAGAGCACTTTGACGGCAACCTCGCGTCCGGCGACCTCGATATCCTCGCACAGGTAGACCGCTCCCCCGGCTCCGCGTCCCAAGGGTTTGACGTAAGCGTATCGCCCAGCAAATATTTTGCGCCGTTCACCCTTCAATGGTCGCTCCTAGAGTTATCAAGGCTGCCCACAGTATCGCAGAGTCCCGCTCCACCGCAACGGATTTGGGCCATTGCGACGTCTGCACGTTGCGACTAAGTTCGCCCCCCCGAAGTCTTGCGGAGAATCTGATGCGTGCACTTATCTTGGCGGGTGGATCCGGCACTCGCTTCTGGCCGGTATCCCGGAGCTCACACCCCAAACAACTGGTCAGCCTTTGGGGCGACAAGTCGATGCTGGCACACACCATCGAACGGGTCGCCTCGTGGGGCCGCGAGAATGTGTTTGTGATAGCCGGCGAATCCCTGCGGGATGCGACGATCGCTGCGTCTGGTTTGCCAGACGCACAACACTTCTTCGAGCCCACCGCTCGCAATACTTGTGCTGCGATCGTCCTTGGTTGCGTTCATCTGGACGACGACGACATCGTCGCGGTCATGCCGTCGGATCACTTTGTCCGGGACGACGCCGGCTTTCGTGCCGCGCTCGCGTCCGCCGAGCCGCTCGCTCGCGCAGGGTTTATCGTCACGATCGGCATCGAACCTACACGCCCCGAGACCGGTTTTGGTTACATCCGAGTCGGCGAGGCCGTCGACGGCGGAAGCCGCGTACGTCAGTTCGTTGAAAAACCTACGCTTGACCGCGCCATCGAGTACCTCGCTCAAGGGGACTACTTGTGGAACGCTGGCATCTTTGTCTTCCGGGTCGGAACGTTCCTTGAAGAGCTGGAAAGGCAAAAACCCGAAATGGCCGCATCAGCCGCACGGATGCGAGTTTCGCCTCAGACCATCCCAGACGAGTTTCCCAAGATGGAGAGCATCTCGGTGGACTACGCCGTGATGGAGAACGCGCGCAACATGGCGGTCATCCCCGGGCGATTTGGTTGGTCCGACGTGGGTCATTGGGCGGCGTTGGACGAAGTCCAAACCGCCGATACACAAGGCAACGTCGCCTCGCAAAACACCATCGTGATCGACACCAGCGACTCGATCGTGTTCTCAAACCAACCTCACCGCATCGTCGCAGTCGTCGGCATGACGGGTGTGGTCGTCGCCGACACCGAAGACGCCACGCTCGTCATCCCACGTTCAAAAGCACAGGACGTTCGCAAAGTTGTGGACGCGTTGAAGGCCTCAGGCCGCGCCGAGCGAACCTAGTCAACGTGCAGGCGTTGCCCATCGAAGCTAGTGACCTGGCGGCCAGACAGCCAATCACGCAACACCGCCAGCGGAACGTCCAGATCGGCGCGCGCGGGATCCCGAAGCGCGGGAACACGATGCAGGTGGAGGATACTCGGCCCGGGAATCTCGAACGTCAGCCGTTCGTCGTTGAAGATGTCTTGCATCAACGACTGTCGATGCATGTCCATTAACCCAGGGGGGGTCTGAATGCGCAGCAACCCTGTGTCGAGCCAGATCGAGCCCGTTTCAGAGTGGCGATGCGCCACACCAAGCGGCTCCAGCAGGTGTTCAACGATGTCGGACAACCAGCTCTCGAACTCGGCCGCGTGGTAAGGGTCGGTCATGAAAGACGCGCGCTGCAGCGGAATGTAGTAGCCGAGTTCAGGCTGCTCCAACACCTGGAGCACGTGACTGAACGTCGAAAACGCCCCAACGATCTGGAGCAACTCTGACAACGCGCCCGGAGAATACCAGTAGTCGTTGCCGAGCATGCTGATCATGTCCAGCCAGACAAGTTTTGTCGTCCAAATGGCCGCGTTGGCGATGCCCAACTCTGCGATCAGCAACTCTTCAGGGCTATCATCGACATCCCGCAGGCACCCTGACCCGGTCAACATCGGCTCGACGCCCTCATGGGTCATCCAAACGGGAATGAAATCTTTTGCGCGGGCGAGCACCATGAGCAATTGTTTGCGCCAGTGATCTTCGAGCCCAACAGCCTTGGGGAGCGACGCGTCCACACCGGCCCCCACAAAGCCAGTACACCACTCCAACAGAACATGTCGGACAAACGCCGGCCGCGCCAAATCGAGGGTCGTCTCGAAGGCGGGGTTACTCACCAGACGCGGACCATCGACGATCAACGCACCCAGCTGAATGCCCAAATTCACTTTTGATTCCCAGTAGGCAGCGTCGTGACCACCGACACGAGCGAGCCGCTCAAACGTGGCTGCGTCCATCCCGTCAACATGCCAACCGAGCGCGCCTGCATCGGCCTCGAGCGCAAGCCACTTTAGGGTGGACTGCAAGTCGTGACGCTCAGTCTCGTCCTTACGGTGCGCGGTAAGGCTGACGCCCTCGTAGCTGTCAGCCAACCAATCGAGCAACCACGACCGGCCGAGCTCCCACAAACCTTGCCAAAGCTCTTCGGGCACCACCAACATCGACAATTCACCCTCGTCGATGCGAAAAACCACGCCGAGCGTC
Source organism: bacterium (assembly GCA_041390025.1). Lineage (GTDB taxonomy): Bacteria > Myxococcota_A > Bradymonadia > Bradymonadales > Bradymonadaceae > JBFFMO01. The sequence goes on along the minus strand of JAWKQR010000011.1, from coordinate 135,314 downwards.
TCCAGCGTCTGGGCGATGTCACGCTCCATCGCACGGTCATCACGGCGCATGAACGGAAGCACTTTTGCGTCGCTTAGCGCGGGCTCAAGGTCATACCCAAAGACCTCCTGCCAATAACAGATTCCGCCGAGCTCGATCGCGACCATGGCCGCGCCCATGTAATCGAGGTCCGGCAAACGTTCCACGATCTCACTCATCGCGTTTTCGCCGCCTAAACACTCGGCGATGCCCAGAATCATCTGCATCCGTCGAGGCCCCGAAACACCCCAAGCACGGGCCATGTGAGCGAGCTGCTCGTCGCTGCGCGTTCCAAGCAACGTCAGCAGAGACGTCCGGGTTCCAACCAGCATCGGTGCCAGGATGGCCGCCCAAACACCAGGCACAGTGATATGGGACGATTTGGTGTCCCGCAGCAGCCCCAACTTGACGAGCACGCGCCGAGCGGCAATCGGTGACGGCAGTACAGGCACTTCCAGATCGTGATCCATCGCGATCTCGAGCAGTAGCGTGTGCGCCTCAGACTGCCCCACCTCACGTGCGACCACGCTGCAAACGAACTCGTGCGCATCGCACATGTGAGCCGCAAGCGTCCTTGGTTCTGAGCCTGCGGCGTCATACAGCGTGGCCAACCGCAACCGATCGTCGTTCGACAACGATTCGAGGTAAGCCACCCATCGCTCAAAATGTTCGCCAGAGTAGGACAAAGACCGCTCCAATTGCCGAAGCTCGGTTAGCTAACACAAACACCGGGGAGTGCGCAAAACCTACCGCAACCTTTGCCACAAACACGGCATCAGTGGCAGTATGAACAAATGAGCGGGGAACCACGTCTTACTGTTCGGCACCGTGCGAACCGGACGAGGTTTCAGCAGAGGAAGCAATGAACAAGAACGTGCTCAACAGGATGAAACGCGTGATTGGCGCACTCGCCCTCGTGACCTTCGCTTTCGCGAACACCACAGCGATGGCCGAGTCGGAGCCCGCTCAGTTTAAGTTCGCTGGCGAGGAGTTTTATTATTCGCTTCGCCTCAACGGGGTTGAGGCCATGCGTGGGTGTTCGCGCGGGAGATGTGAAGTACAAAAAGGGTCAGCCCTACGTTGCAATTGCCGGAACCGCCCAGTCCACGGGCTTTTTTGACACCATTTACACGGTCAACGACAAGGCACACACGTTCGTCCATCCCGACACCTACCGCCCACTTCGATCCGAAAAATACTTCGACGAAAACGGAGACGTACGCTCGTACAAGGTCGATTTCTCGCCGGATGCCTACCGTGCCAGGGTCGAAAAAAACAAAGACACCCGTACCCGAACCTTCAGCGCCGCCATTCCTGGGCAGACCCATGACATGATTTCATGGTTTTACGAACTCAGAACGATGCCTGTGTTTGAGACCGGAACCGACGTGTCGTTTTACGTCTACGACGGTTGGAAGCTCAGCCATATCCACGGGAAGGTCGTCGGAAAGGAAGACGTGTTGACCCCTGTGGGGTGGTTCAAAGCTTGGCGCATCGAGATGCAGCGAGACGTCATGAATTCGAGGTCTCAGCGCAACAAAGAGCCCATCTTGAAAGTTCGAGATAAGGCCCAATCCAAGGCCACCCTTTGGGTGAGCCGTGACCAAAACCGACTCCCCATCAAGCTCGCGGTGGACACCCCGCTTGGCCAAGGCGAGGCGATCCTCATCAAACTGAAGCTCTCGAAACCGTGACACCACCGACGTTACACGCTGGAAGTCGGGTGGCGGTCGTCAGCCCGTCGGGACCCGTCACGCCTGAGAACCTTGAGGCAGGCCTGACGACACTTCGCGGGTGGGGGCTGGACGTGACGCTGCTCGGTGTTTACGAGCGTCATGACGGCTATCTGGCCGGACCCGATGCGCATCGCGCGGCCGCGCTCAATCGTGCGCTTAGCGGTGAGTTTGAGGCGGTGTTTTGCGCCCGCGGTGGTTACGGCGCGATGCGCATCGTGGACGCCATCGTCCCGCGCGGGCGACCTTGGTTGATCGGGTTCAGCGACATCACCACCCTCCTCCTGCGTTTCTTCAAAGACCTTCCGTGTGTTCACGGTCCCGTCGTCAAGAGCATGCCGACTCAGCCAGAAGCAACCGCCGCACTTCGCGGCCTGCTCTTCGATGGGCCGATATCCCAAGAAATCCTGTGCGTTCCAGGTGCCGGGGGAACTGCCGCTGGACCGGTGCTCGCCGGCAATTTGTCCGTCATCGTCGACTGCTTGGACGCAGATTGGTTTCCGAACCTTCGTGATCATGTGCTCGTCCTCGAAGACGTCGGTGAGGCCGATTACCGACTCGACCGATTGATGACCGCGCTGAGACGGTCACGGCGCGCCCGGGGCCTGCGCGCGCTCGTGTTGGGCGACTTCAACGCGTGCGGCGGGGTCTATGTGGCTGAGGACCGGATCCCCGCGCACGTCTTGCGGCTGGCCACCGAATTCGAGATCCCCGTCGTATCAGGCTTTCCGAGCGGCCACTTGGACCGCAATTTCCCCGTGTTGATGGGCGCTCAAGCATCCGTCAACGGCAGCACAGGTGTGGTGACCCTCCATGGCGCTTGAAGAAGACCTCTACGCGGTGATGTCGCAAGACGTCGCTCAGTCGCGGGATGACGTGCCCTCTAAGCGCGTATGCACCGCCTTGCAGGCGTGCGTGCTCAAAGACGATGTGTGGACCGAAGTAGCCCTGGGGTTCGCGGACTTGGACCACACCCCTGTGACCTCCACGAGCGTCTTCGACATTGCCAGCGTGACCAAGCTTTTCACCGCCACTCTTGCGCTGATCGCGGTCGACCAAAAGCGGATCGATCTTGAGACCCCACTGCAACGTTTTTTTGAGCTCGCTGCCCCTGCCCCATCGCTGCTCCAACTGCTCAACCACAGCTCTGGCTTGCCCGCATGGGACAAGTACTACCTCCGATACCCGTTGGTGCCGACCGTCGAACAGGCCAAACGCACCCGTGAATCGGTCCTCGCCGAGATACTCGCTGTGCCGCGTGGCGAACCGGGTGTCGCCCACGTCTACTCAGACCTCGGTTACATTCTGCTTGGGCGCTTGGTGGAGCGCCTCTTCGACGACGACCTTGATGTGTTGATGTACGCTCACATTTGCGAACCTCTTGAACTGCGCAAGACCCGATACGTCAATCAGTTGCGCGGAGATCACCCGCTCGCCGCTGTCATGACCGAAGAAACCCAAGGGCGCCCCATGCCGGTGCAAGGCGTGGTGCATGATGAGAACTGCTTCATCCAGGGCGGTGTAGCCGGGCACGCGGGGCTGTTTTCAACGGCCCACGACGTGGCGGCGTTCGGCTGCGCGATGCTCCGTATTTTCGAGGGCGAGGTCGGTATCGTCTCCACAAAGACCCTGCGGAATGCGTGGTCTGGCGCATCGCGTGCACCGAATGGCCACCACGTTGCGGGGTGGGACACTCCCAGCGGAGCATCGACGAGCGTGGGGCGGGGTTTCGCCCGCGATGCCACGTATGGGCATCTTGGCTTCACCGGGACGTCATTGTGGATTGATGTGTCAAAACGTGTGGTGGCGGCGTTGATGACCAACCGCGTGTTCCCGACGCGCGAAAATCCGCGCATCAAGGACACCCGCATCCGTTTTCACGAAGCGGTGTTGTCGCCCTTGGGCAACTGATCCTTGACCGCTTCGAACCGTTTGAGCACTTCCTCGTAACTCTCATTGACCTCCTCGCGTGGCAGGTCACCGGCTTCAAGTTTCTCATCCGTGAGCTTCTTGAGCTCTTCGTAGAACGCCACCCCGCGCTCAAGAATCTGTGGGTGTTCGCCCACCACATCGAGGGCCTTAAACAGTGCGTTCTCGGCAAGCGCGTACGAACCGACGGCCTCAAAGAAGGAGATCAGGTTGATCTGGCTGGTGACGTACACCGGCAACACTTGTTCGCCCGCAGCCTCGTAGGCCTTTTCGGATTGCGATTCCGCGGCCTTCCCCCACGTAAGCGCGTCTTCAAACCGCTTGCTTTGGTAGAGCATCACGCTGAGCTGCTGCGCACCCTGCGCTGCTTGCACGGCGATCTGTTTTTGAGCCTCTGCGGGCAACATCTCGACCACTTCAAGGGCCCGCGCCATCGCTTTGTTGGCGGTTTCATAGTCCTCGGCGCGGCCAGCGATGACCGCAAGGTTCTGGTTCGCCCCAAAGGCGAGGTTGGTCGCCTGTGCCTTGTTTTCTCCCTCTTCGAGCAGCGCTTCCGCCAGATCGGTCGCCTTTTGATTGACGAGCTTCGCAGCGGCGAAGTCACCTTTCTGGGCCAAGATCCCAGCGAGGTTGATCGATGTCGCGGCGGCGTTGCCCCGGAAGTCCACGCCGGCAGCGAGCAGCTCGTCACACATCTTCACAGCACGTGAGTGCAGTGATTCCGCCTCGTCGAGGTTGTTCTGTCTCTGGCGAATGAAGCCAACCTCGTTGAAAACTTGTGCACGGATCTTTGTCACCTCGACGTCGGGCGTCTCAATCATGTCAAGAATCACCGACGCCTCCGTCAGAGCGCTCTCCGCAACATTGAGATTGTTCTGACGCAGCGCCTGACTTCCCTGCTGCGTCAGCGCGCGCGCTGCCTCGACCTGCTTACCCTGCCACTGCGAAACTTCCATACCATTCACTCCCGAATCTGCGGCCTTAACCACACTTTCAATTCAACATTCCCGAACTTTATCACGTCGCCGTGCGCGACCTCTTGCGGTCTCGTGATCCGCATGCCGTTGATGAACGTCCCGTTGGTGCTCGCCGAGTCCTGCAGGCGCACACGATCCGGGCGAACGAGGAGGAGCGCATGATTCCAAGAGACCGCAGGTTGCGCGATGACGACATTATTCTTGTCGCCGGCACCCACCGTCAGTTCACCGATCGACAATGGGAACCTACGGTCAGGTTGCTCCACGAGGAAGACAAAGCCCACGACATCTTCGGCAAGATCGTCGGCATCAACCTCCAGCACCACGTCATCAACGTCGTCCAGCCGTATCCCAACCTCGGTAATGGGTTCGGGCTCGTCGGTTTTTGACGGCTGTTGTGAGAGCAACGACGAACCGCAGACGCCACAAAAAATCGCGTCGGCCTTCCACACGGTGTTGCAGGTCCCGCAAATGCGCAGAGGAGTGCCACAGAATGCGCAGAATCGCGCACCTGCGGCCACAGCAGCAGCGCATTGGGGACAATTCATAGCGCCTCGGTGCAATCCGCTAGGGCCGCAAAGCCGAGTTCGCGAAGGGTAAATGGAACCGATTCCAAGCTCGACGTCGACTCCGCGACTTGGATGCGAAAACGAAGGCTGTCGTCCAAACCGCTGGCCTGTACAGATGAGCCGACCACGCGGCCGCACGAAGGATTCCATCGGAAGATATGCGGTACGTCGGTATCAAACGGCACCGTGGTCACGCGAGCGGTTCCGTCTCCTCCGGCGCTCTGCCATGCTGCGCCACAGACGTCAGATTCATCACAGATTTGGACCAAAACGTCGGTGTCATCCCCCTCAAGGTCGCGCAGCGTGTACTCGACATCGACCGCCGTTGGCGGCGAACCGACGGACGTGATGCCCCCCACGGCGGTGACCTGTGCGGGACTGTTGTCGACGTCGATCGTTTCGTCGCATCCCAAACACACCATCAACACAAACAGCCAAACGGTCTTCATTGTTCTTCCTGCTCGATCAGGCCCATGAGTTGCCCGTGTAACCCATTCGTGACCGCGACGATACCCTTCGCGTTGACCTGGTAGGCACCACCCCGCTCATCGGTGACCCGACCACCCGCCTCTTCCACAAGCAGAAAGCCCGCTGCCGTGTCCCAGGGGCTCAGGTTGAACTCCCAAAAACCATCGAGCCGCCCACACGCGACGTAAGCCAGGTCGATCGCAGCCGACCCCAGGCGACGCACATTTCTCGTTTTTCGTGCCACGCGCGCGAAGATCGAGATGTTGTCGACGTCTCCTTCGCGGGGGGGCGGAAATCCTGTTGCCAGCACGGCATCCGCCAACTTCTCGGTGGCGGAGCACTGAACGCGCTGGCCGTTCAGCTTGACCCCTGACCCTCGTGCGCCGCTGAACAGCTCATCGCGGTTTGGCTCGTAGATCACCCCGATCACCATCTGCCCGGCGACCTCAAGCCCTATGGACACACAGTACATGGGGATTCCCTGCGTAAAATTCAGCGTTCCGTCGATGGGATCCACATACCAGATCCGGTCCGCCGACCCAGACACCCCGTGCTCTTCGCCATGAACGGTATCCGAAGGGAACGCCCGCTTGAGCTCGCCGCGGATGAAATCTTCCACCAGACGGTCCACGCGCGTCACGACGTCGTGCGCAGCTTTGAAGTCAACCTCAAAGCCCTTCCCGCGCTCAACGAGCATCAGCTTGCCAGCCTCGCGCGCGATCGCCTCGGCCACCCGAAGCTCTAAGTTGAAATCTGTCATTGGTCGGTCTCTAGCGTGGGCGGCGATTGTTTATCGGGCGGTTCCACGCGTCAAGGTCCCTTGGCGCCCTTGCCCGCATCCGGACGCTTCTTTGCGCGCCGATCGATGAGCGTTTGAACCGCCTTGGGAGACTCGATGTTGAGCTTGACCTCGGCAACCTGCAGGTCGAGCCAATCGTCGCCTTGTGGCGGTGTTGACGCAGCTAAGGTGGCGGCGTTGAGCTTGCGTGTCGCGTCCATCAACTCCGAAGAGACAATCCTCACCCGTGTTTCGACGCGCTCCAATTCCTTCGAGAGAAAATCTTGGTTCTTCTCCAAACGCGCCTTGTCGGCCGATTGCGTGGGCTCGAGGCGCGAGAGCGCCAACTCGTTTTCGGCACGATTTCGAACAACATCGCTGCGCCGCTGCCTTGCCGCCGCATAGGTAGACCACGCGCGACGGTATCCTTGGGTCAGGGTACGAAGATCCGCGCGCTGGTTTCGCCAAGTTGGCGCGCCATCCCCATTGAGCAGCAGATCAACCCGAGCCACCATCTTCCCTTGGCTATGCGGTTCGACCAACGGCACTCCATCGACCCACAGAGGCTCGCGGGTAAGGGAATTCGACCCCGAAACAACGACCAATGCCGGTCGTTCTGCGGGCTCCATTTGCCGAACAAGCGCCTCCGTGTCACGCACGCCAAGGTTCGACAGCATCAAAACCCAGTCCGCTGACGCCGCCAATTTTCGTTCGCGACGGTAGGCTTCAAGCGGTGGATCGACCGCCATTCCCCGCTCCTCCCAGTAACCCTTTCGCGCGGGCTCCGCCTTGCTCAGTCCAACGATCGCAACGTTTTGCCCAGCTGCCTCGACAACGACATGCCCGGGCAGCAGTGCGGTGCCATCTTTGCGTAGGTTCGCCGAGATCCACGGCAGCGCTTTGCCTTGGTTGAGCTGCGAAAACACATCCGGCCCCAGGGCAAAGTCGAGCTCTCCGGCCAAAATGGCCTTGGGCGGCTGCAGTGACAGCGCCTCGATGAGCGTTTGAGCCTCATAACGAGACTTGTCCTGCTCGTCCTCGCCTGAGCGATCGAGTGTAGGCCCTTTGAAAAGCAAGTCGCCCGCATCCACGGGAATGACCGCCTGAGCGCTCCAACTGCGCTTCGCCCAAATGTTCTCGGTGCCCACGTCGTCGACCAACATGAGACGGCGCCCAATCCCGCCAAGCGGATTCGCCTTGCAGCCACAGTCGTCAACTTCTCCGTGTTGATTGCTCGCTGCGACCACCGTGACGACCTTCGCGCTGTGCGTGATCGTGTCAGGAGGTTCGGTGGGTGTGCGTTCGGCAACTAAGTCTGAACGACGGTACGCTTGCCCGACCGCATTGCTGATGCCCCGAACGACCGCATCGGTCGCCATCGCATGTGCGATGACATCCTGCGGACGCGCCTGTCGAACTACCGCGGTCTCTGCGGGTGCAGCGGGTTCTTTGTCGCATCCGGCGAACACCACGGCCATCAGGCCAACGATTTTAGCCGCACGAATCATCTTTCATTGTCTTCAAGCGTTCACGGGCCTGGCCCGCAAACTTGGAACTGGGAAAATCCTTAACGACAGTGTCAAAAAAGAGACGCGCCTCTTTGCATCGGCCCATGCGCGCGAAGGCTTCACCCGTGCGATACGCGGCGTCGCCGGCCCTTGGAGAACGCGAGTGGTCTTGCAGCACCTTCTGGTACTCCAGGGCGGCGCTGACCCACTGCGACTGCGCGAAGTACGTCTCGCCGGTAAAGAAGTAGGCGTCGGCGACACGCTTGTCCCGAGGATACTTTGCGACAAAAGCCTCAAAACCTTTGCGCGCCAACCGGTAGTCGTTCTTTTCGAACTTCTCCGCAGCAAACTTGAACAATTCGTTGGCTCCTTCAGGCATCGCAGCGCCGCCGCCGTCAGAGAAGCGAATGTCAACGTCCTCTTTGAACAGCTGAAGATCCTGCTGCAACTTCTGAAGTCGGAAGTCCGACTCCTCAAGTTGGCCACGAAGGCGCTGAACCTCTTGCCGAAGCGAGTCGATTTCGAGCCCGAAGTCAGCGTTGTTGCGCTTGAGCAGGTCGGTCGCCTCTTGAAGCACTCCCTTCAACTCGGCGACATCGGCACGTGCGCCGTCCACCATCGTCGAGAGTTCTTTCTGCTTTACGCCCAAATCCTCGTTGATCGACGCCTGTTGGCGCTTAAGCGTGTCGATGTCGTCTTGCATCGCGCTGCCTGTCCACAACGGAACGCAACCGGTGAGCATCACGATGGACGTCAAGATCAACTGCGCAAAAACTCGATTCATGGTTCTTCCCACAACAGAAAGCCCGCCGAGGTCGACGGGCTTGCAGGTCCTAAACGTCGGCCTTAGCGAACGTCGAATTCGGTGCGTCGATTCATGCGATGGCAGCTCTCAGGTCCCTCTTCGCCGCACTCCTTAATCAAGCGCTCTTCTCCGTACGAGAGCGTGTTGAGCGACTTCTTCGGTACGCCAAGCGACTGCAAATATTTCGACACATTGTTCGCACGGCGCTCGCCGAGCGCGATGTTGTATTCGGAAGTGCCGCGCTCATCGCAGTACCCAGTGACCGTGACCGACAGTGCGCGCTCTTTGATGCACTCTGCGTTTCGCTGAAGTGTGCTCTTCGCATCACCGTCGACGCTCGCGTCGTCGTATCCAAAGTAAACCTTTTCGAGTGAGCATTGACCCGGCGCAACACAACGTCCGCCTTCGCAGACCTTTCCATCCGAACAATCTGCATCCGCGGAGCACTCGGCCTTGGCGACACAGGCTCCACCCTGACACCGTGCCTTCCCCGCATTCGTCGTTCGATTCGCACTCAGCGCCGCAACGGTTCCCGCGGCATTTCTGATTGCCGGGACAATCGGTGGTCGCGGTGCAGTATCCGGGGATCTGCTCACAGACACCTGCGTTGCATTCCATGGCTGCATCGCCGCAATCTGAGTTCTCACGACATTGCTGACACAAACCATTGACACACATCAAACGCCCGTCTGCCTTGCCTTTTTCGGCGCAGTGATCGTCGTTATCGCACTTGGGGTAGTCGGGCCCGCAAGCCGTGAGCATCAGTGCCGCGATCGACAAGAAAACCCATCCCATTACCCTTGTGAGCTTCATGCTGCTCTCCTTCATCGTGTCAACGTCATTGTCATTTAGAACCGGCGAGACCCTACAGGACCCCCTCAATTGGCGTCAAGCATCCCTCATGACCTTATATTCCCCTACTTTGCCCTACATCATAGGAACGCGCTTGCGTTCTAGGATAACCGTGGTCTAGAACCACGTGCCTTTCTCGAAGTACGGCGACGCATGGCATTCGGAATCGATAAGACCCGCGCAAAGACCATCTCGGTGCTTGCCGCGCCCATCGTCATCGCAATGTTCACTCAAACGTTTATCAACGTCGTGGACACCATCTTCGTGGGCAAGCTCGATCCAACGTATTCCATCCCGGGGCAAGCCGCGTTGGGGTTCTCGCTGCCGATTCTGTGGAGCATCGGCGGATTCCTCGCCGCGATCGGGATTGGAACCCAAGCGATGACCGCCCGGCGACTCGGTGCCAACGCGCCCGAAGAAGCCGGTGCCGTGCTCACCAACAGTCTGATTGTCGCCGCGCTGAGCTCCATCGTTTTTACATGGGTGGGTTGGGCGGTCATTCCTTACCTCTTCAAGTTCTTGACCACGAACGAGAGCGTCATCGGCTTGGGAATTCCATACGCGCGGTTTCGGATCTTGGGCATATTGCCCATGGTCATGACGACGAGCTACAAGGGGTTCTTCGACGGCTTGGGCAGCACGCGGGTGCACATGTATGCCGCCATCACGATGAACCTCGCGAACATCGTGTTGAACTACGTGTTCATCTTCGGCGCTGGTCCGATCCCGGCGTACTACGTAACCGGTGCTGCGATCGCGAGTGTCATTTCCGTCTTCGTAGGCCTAGGGGTGATGGTGATTTGGTCGCTTCGCGCCAAGTACCGACAACCTCACCGTTATTACCGCCCCAAAACGATTCGCGCCGGTCAGATGTGGGAAATCGTCAAACTCAGTGTTCCAAGCGGCGCAGCACAGTTGTTTGTTATGGCGGGTGTGCTGATGTTCCTCAAGATCATCGGGATCCTCGACGAGCGCGCCGTGCTCGCGGCGCTTGGACCATCCCCGCTGCACAGCACAAGCGATTGGACTGCGTTTCAAAGTGGCTTGCGAACATTGACGGACCACTCGGGGTTGGTTTTCACGAGCGACTGGCATTACCTCGTCACCTCGTCGCGCCCCCCTATTTACACGACCGCCGCGAAGCTCATCATCGACCTGTTAAGCATTGGGTTCGTGATGTGCATCGCGTTCGGGACGGCCGCAGCGACCCTAGTGTCGCGATCGATGGGTGAAAAACGCTACGACCTCGCAGAAGCGTATGGGTGGGACGCCGTCCGGATCGGCTCCTACGTGTTCGGCGTCATCGGATTGGTCATCATCTTACAACCTGCATTCTTCCTCGACCTCCTAAGCGACGACGCTGCGGTGATCCACGCGGCGATACCGGGCTTGCGCATCATGGCAGCGCTCGAAGTCTTCATCGCCATGGCGCTGATCCTCACGCAGGCCCTGTTCGGGGCGGGCAACACCAAATTCGTCATGTACGTCGAGCTGCTGCTCCACATCACATGTTTAGCACCGCTGACCTACGTTTTCGGCGTGATCTTTGACCTCGGCTTCTTGGGCGTGTGGCTCTCGGCCACGGTCTACGTGCTCGCGCTGGCGTCGGCGATGGCGTGGAAGTTTTGGGAAGGCTCGTGGAAGCGTATCGAAGTCTAGAGCGCGCCCTGCGCAATCCACTGCTCGATCAATTGAATTTGAGCCGTCGTGAGCGGCGCCGCACCTGACCACGCCGGAGGTTGTTGGTCCCACCGGATCAACGGGTGGTCGGGCAACACCTTCTGAAGCAAGTAGGACTCACTTGGCGCAAACGGGACGACCAGAAACGTTTCCACTTCGGCCGCGCGCTGTCCGACCATCGATGTGCGCGTCAGCGGATTGAGACGCCATTGCGGGTCCTGATGGCAGCTCCAGCACTGACGGTCAAGCAGCCTCTCAACGTCTGCGTACCGCACATGTTCCACGGTCCCCTCTGGGGCGTTGGGGAGCGACGTGTCGACTCGCCATGTCCGTCGCAACGGCGGAAACAGCGGCGATCCAACCACCGATTGCAGCCGTGAATCGTTGAGCTGCAACGTGTAGTCGAGGCCATCGATCAGCGTCCCATTCGGGCGCCATCTGAGCGCCTTCTCCGCGTTGGACCAGGTCACAAGCCCACCCATCCGCTTGCCCCCAGACGTCAGCACGACCGCATCAAAACCCAAGAGCGATTGCGGCGATACATAATCGCTCAGTGTGATGATGAGCTCGGGGCGGCCGGGAATAACATCGCCGTCTGGCGCCATTGAACGAACGACCAACCAGTCTTCGCCGGCTGGAGGTTCGGGAATCGGGGTCCCGTTCGCGTCAAGGCGCGGTTCGGTTTCGATCGAACCGCAACCCAGTTGCATCAGGACCAACATTGCCGCGACTTTTCTCATGCACCGACTCTACGTCGCGCGACCTCCAATGAGAAGTCCGGTGTGCCCTTGACGGATCGAGACGACTGACATTGAATAGCGCACCCTGTGGGCATGTGTAAGCCGCACAGAATTTGAGGAAGATTTCATGAAGCGAATGATGGTTTGGTTTGCGACGCTTGTGGTCGTTGCATCGTTGGGGTGCAAGGGGTCAAATTCCGACGCCACGAGCGCGGACGCAAAAACTCAGGCAAGCGCTCAGGCGGTTGGCGCCACGAACGGCGAGCCCAAGCCCGCTGCACAGGCCGCCGAGGATCCCAACGCGCCTGGCCCAGACATCTACCCGGGCTTCAACTTCGGTGTGCTCAACGCCACCGAGCGAACACGCTTTGTGGACATCGCCAAAGCCGAGCTTTGTCCATGTCCAAGCTCAGCCTCAAGCCTTCACGATTGCCTTCAGAACGAGAAAGCGCGTTGTTCGTCGGCCGAACAGGTCGCGACCATCGTCGCGATGGGGATCAAACAAGGACTGACCCAATCCGACGTGATGGGACAGGTCGCTGACTTCATCGAAGAGTCGAAAAAAACTTACGAGTTTGACCTCAAATCGGCGCCTTTCCGTGGCTCTCCAAACGCGAAGGTGGTCTTTGTGGAGTTCGCCGACTTCCAATGTCCGCACTGCCGCGAGGCTGGAAAGGTGTTCTCGGAAATCGAAGAGAAATACGGCAGCAAGATCGCCGTGTACTACAAACACTTCCCACTCGGTGCACACCCCGAAGCGCGTTACGCCGCCGAGGCGGCCGTCGCGGCGCACAATCAAGGCAAATTCTGGCCGATGCACGACCTGATTTTCGAGAATCAGATGACGCTCTCGAAAGAAAAGATCGACTCCTTCGCCCGCCAAATCGGGTTGAACTTTGAAAAGTTCAAAAAGGACATGGTCAACCCCGAGACCATCGGGCGCGTGGAAGCTGACCGCGCGGAGGGCGAGAAAGCGAACCTAACCGGAACGCCGACCATTTTCCTCAACGGAGTTCGCTACCAAGGCGAGCGCAGCGTGGAGGCAATCAGCGCCGCGATCGATTCCGCACTGGAATCCGCCGAGACTACCAAGTAAATAGCTTCGCACCGACGTGGCCTTGTGTTGGCGTCGGATGCGACGTGTGGGCACGCGTGTGTCACGAACAAGGGAGACGACGATGTCTGAAGCAGCCCCAGCTGGCGAATTGAGCAAAGCGGAACAACTTTACCGTGTGCGGCACTCGTGCTCGCACATCCTCGCCACCGCCATTCAAGAGATGTTTCCCGAAGCCAAGTTCGCGATCGGCCCACCGATCAAGGACGGCTTCTACTACGACTTCGAGCTGCCTCGGCCACTGAGCACGGAGGACTTCGAGGAGATCGAAGCACGCATGGCTGCGGTGGTCGAGGGCAATCAAAAGTTTATCAACGAGGAATGGCCAAAGGATCAGGCCCGGGAGTTCTTCGCTGACCAACCTTACAAGCTTGAGCTCATCGACGGGATCGCCGGCGACACCGTGTCGATCTACAAGAACGGTCCATTTACGGACCTGTGTGCGGGCCCTCACGTCAACTACACCAAGAAGTGCAAAAACTTTAAGCTGCTCAAGGTCGCTGGCGCATACTGGCGTGGTGACGAGAACAAGCCGATGCTTCAGCGTGTCTACGGCACCGCGTGGCAATCCAAGGACGAGCTGGCAAACCACCTGCATCTGCTGGAAGAAGCCAAGCGCCGCGACCATCGTAAGCTGGCCAAAGAGCTCGAGCTGTTTGGCTTCGACCGCCTCGCCCCAGGCTCGATCTTTTGGCGCCCGCTTGGCTGGGCAAGCTACCGTGCACTGCAGGATTATTACCGTGAGCTGGAGGCACGCAACGGCTACGAAGAGATCTGCAACCCCGTGTTGTACAACAAAGAACTCTTCGAGACGTCGGGGCACTGGGGACACTACCAAGAGAACATGTTCATCGTGCACGCGCACGAGCAGACGTACTGCCTCAAGCCCATGAACTGCCCCGACACGATGCTCTACTTCAAGAGCAAGCGTCGCTCGTACCGTGAACTGCCGCTGCGCGTCGCGGAGTTCGGACTCCTGCACCGCAACGAACTTCAGGGCGCACTGTCAGGCGCGACACGTGTGCGTCAGTTCTGTCAGGACGACGCGCACATATTTGTCATGGAGGAGCAGATCCAAGCCGAGATCAGCAACCTCATTGGCATGATCGACGAGACCTACCAGATGCTCGGTTTGGAATACGACATCGACGTCGCGACGCGTCCCGAGTCCTTCATGGGTGAGCCCGAGCTGTGGGATCGGGCCGAGGCCGCCCTCAAGGCTGCGGTTGAAGCCAATGGCAAGACCTACCGGCTCAATGAAGGCGACGGTGCCTTCTACGGGCCTAAGATCGACATTCAATTGCGTGATTGCCTCGGTCGGTCATGGCAATGCGCGACGATCCAGCTGGACTTCCAGCTCCCGCTGCGATTCGAACTGACCTACGCAGCCGCCGACAACACGGAACGTACGCCCGTCGTGATCCACCGCGCGATCGCCGGGTCTCTCGAACGATTTTACGCGATCTTGTTGGAGCACTTCGCCGGTGCGTTCCCCACGTGGCTTGCACCAACGCAGGCCATCATCTTGCCGATCACCGACGATCAAAACGACTATGCGTGGGAGCTTGCAGCGAAGCTCAAGGCTCAGGGCGTGCGTGTCGAGGTCGACGACCGCAGCGAAAGACGGGTTACAAGATCCGCGAGGCCGAGACACGCAAGATCCCATACATGTTGGTGGTCGGCGGAAAAGAAGCCGAAGCTGGCTCGGTCGCGGTGCGGTCTTATACGGACGGGCAACGTGGTGTGATGCCGGCACAACAGCTCATCGACGAGATCGTCGAGCGCATCCAAACCCGCGCCCTCGATGTGAAAGTCTTCAAATCTGAATTGGCAGAAGTCGAAGAAGATGAGGAAGCAACGGAGATGGCCGAGCGAGGTTACTGATTTTTTGGGAACAGGCGGCTTGACTAATCTGGTCCCATGAGTAACCTCCCTCTTCCCGCGGCGTTGTGCGCCGAGGAGGGGTGGCCGAGTGGTTGATGGCACTGGTCTTGAAAACCAGCGAGGTAACCCCTCCGTGGGTTCGAATCCCACCCCCTCCGTGAGGTGGGTTTTCAGACCCACTCTTTGACAGTTGGATGTGAATGGAGAAGTGGCCGAGTGGCTGAAGGCGCTCCCCTGCTAAGGGAGTATACGGGTCAAACTGTATCCAGGGTTCGAATCCCTGCTCTCCGTGGGAAAAGCGGTAGCAATGAGGAAAAAAACCTCTTGCGAGACAAAAATCTCGATGCTACATAGCCCAACCCTTGCACTCGTAGCTCAATTGGATAGAGCAACGGTCTACGGAACCGTAGGTTAGAAGTTCGAGCCTTCTCGAGTGCATTAAGACCACCTCGGTGGTTTTGTCCGGCGAATCATGGCCGAAGACGACTACAAATTCATGGAACTCGCGCTGTTACAGGCGCAACACGCAGCACAGCTGGGAAGTCCCCGTCGGTGCTGTTGTGGTTCATGAAGGGAAGTCGTCGGTTCGGGTTTTAACCGACGCGAGACGTCGAAAGACCCAACCGCTCACGCGGAGCTTCTCGCCATGAGAGATGCCGCTCAGACTCTTCAGAGCTGGCGGCTGGTGGATTGCACCACCTACGTCACCTTGGAACCCTGCCCCATGTGTGCTGGGACCATGGTGAATGCGCGACTCGATCGGGTCGTGTTTGGTGCAAGAGACCCGAAAGCCGGTGCGGTGCGTTCGCTGTTCACCCTGCTTGAGGATGAACGTTTGAACCATCGCGTGGAAGTCGTCGAGGGAGTCCTCGCCGACGAGTGTGGTGAAATCTTGTCTGAGTTTTTTCGCTCGATTCGGTTGGGGCGAGTGAAAAAGCCAGGATAGTGGAGGGATGGCCGAGCGGTCGAAGGCGTCTGATTCGAAATCAGATTTACGGTAACCCCGTAACGTGGGTTCGAATCCCACCCTCCTTAAATTGCAACCGAGCGAACCCGCGTGCTGGTTGCTTCTGAATAGCTCTCCTGCGAGAGCATCTGCGGGGAGGTGGCCGAGTGGCTGAAGGCGCACGGCTGGAATCCGTGTGTACGGGTCACACCGTACCGAGGGTTCGAATCCCTCCTCTCCGCTTACTCGGCCTCGAAGTGGCCAGTGCGACCATTAGTACGGCACCCCGTCAGGCCCGGGAGGGAGCAGCGGACCGTGCGATGTGGTGTGTGCTGGCCACTTCGGGGCCGAGTCTTTTTTTTGCCTACGCCTAGCCTTTTCGGGGGCATTCCTGTCGTGTATACCGCTGAGCAGTTCAACTGCTTAGAGGTTCTGTCATGATGCGGATTCGCAAACACGCGGCGACGTGTATCGCCCTGCTCGCTTTCTCGTCCACCGCGGCGGCCCAAGAGGGTCCAACCGAGGAAGCGACGCCCCCGACAACAACGACACCCGATACAACCCAGGTCGCCACGCCCGAGGTGACCGTTCAAGACGATGCCGCGCAGGTTGATGCGGAACCCGCACCGACAGGTGAACAGACCGTCGAAGCGCTTGTCCCCGAGCTTCCAAACCCAACCGTCGAAACACCCGCGTCGGCGGATGTGAGCAACGCGTGGAACGCGGGCTTGAAGGACTTCGAGAACCGCTTCCAATGGCGTCTGAAAGTCGGCGGTTACATCCGAACGGGCTACACATGGATTCAAGACGACCCGGACAACGATCTTTACGGGCGTAACGACGGATTCGTCCTCGCCAATGCACGCCTGTCAATCTCGGGCGACATGCGAAAGGCCATGGGCTTCCGGATTCAGTTTGATGGGGCCGTTGATCGCGACATCAGCGGTTCGGTTCGCCCAGTATCCGAAGTTGATACGCGGTTACGCGACGCCGTCGTTTGGTGGAAACCTGTGGAGTACGTGCGCGTGACCGCAGGCCAGTTCAAGCCCCCTTCGACGCCGAAGAGGCCTACTCACGGGCCGAACAACTCTTCATCCAGAACTCCGTGGCGAGTATTGGCGTGGGTGGTGTGGATGGCTTTAACGTTCAGGGGCTGTCGCGTGATCGCGAGGCCGGTGCCATGCTTGATGCCGACCCGATCTTCTTTGCTGGCGAGGATGGTTTTGGCGCGCGATATGCGTTGGCCGCAACCAACGGCAGCCCCGCCAATCTTGCGCTCAACGACAACCAGAGCTTGGCACTCTACGGCCGACTTGAATTGATGTACGGCAAGCTGGCGCGCATTGGTGGAGCAGGCTTCACCAACAAAGAAACCCTGCGCCCCGAAGCGGCCGATCAGATCGACCGCGACGCATTTGGCTGGACCGCCGACGTGACGGTTCAGGCGGCGGGCGTCACACTGCTCGGAAGTGTTATCTCGACGAAGTACACCTACGATTCGCTCGCGGTGCAGCCCGAAGTCACGGCGTTGGGCTACCAGGCCTCAATCGCATACCAAGAGCCGTTCTTTGGAATTCAACCAACGTTTCGCTACGCTTCCTACGATCCGTCCTCGTCGACGTCCGGTCAGGGCAACAACCTGATCTTCGAAGAGGACGATCGCACGTATTACACCGTGGGTTTGAACTACAATCCGAAGTACCCGATTCGTGTGATGGTCAACTACACGATCACCAATGAGGGCAAGGCGATCGAGCTCGACAACGACCGATTGGACGCCCTGCTGCAGTTGATGTGGTGACATGATGAAACGCCAACTCCTGACCCTACTTTCCGCCGCTGTTGTGCTGGCCTCAGCCGTGTCGTGTGATAAGTCGCCCGAAACGGTCTCACGCGCCCAGCGCGTCGCGGATCGCACCCAGCTGATTGGGGGTCCCACCGCCCTTGGTGAGGTGGGCGACTACTTGCTGGAAAACGACCAAGTGCGCGTCGTGATCCAAGATCTCACTTACAACCGCGGGTCGGGGATCTTCGGCGGCTCGCTCATTGACGCCGATCTGAAACGGTACGACCAGCAAGGTGATGGACTGGGCGGCAACGGCCGAGACACATTCGGCGAGCTGTTTCCGGTGTTCTTCCTCGAGATGATCGACCCAGAGGCGATCAATGTGATCAACGACGGAAAGGACGGAAAAGCCGCGATCATCGAGGTCAAGGGGCGTGGTGGCGAGTTCATCACGATGTTGCGTTACCTCAATCAGATCATGCTCAACAGTTACGCCGTGAATTTTCCGGATCTGCTCAAAGGCACGCCCGCAAATTCGGACGGTGAGCCGCAGATCGAGTTTGCGACGCGGTACATTCTGGAACCCGGCGCCCGACACATCCGCATCGAAAGTTCGCTGACCAACATTGCCGGACAGACCCTAGAGTTCCCTTCGTCGTCGATTACGGCATTGCTGGCGGGTGCAATCGGGCTGCAGCTTGACGGATTTCGCATCCCAACGGGCCACGTGCTCGGGTTTGGCGCGCTTAGCAGCATTTTCGTGCCCGGTGTGGGTTACGACTTGAGGTTTGGCCTCGACGATGCTTACCAAACGGCGGTCCCCCTGCCCGGCTTCCCCGGGCTTCTGACCAACATCGTGGCCTCGTCCACAAATCTGGGTGTCAACTACGGTTTTGCAACGGTTGCAGACCCTGAAAACAACTTCGTTTTTCAGCGCGACAAGGACGGCCTGTACGACGGTCGCGCCCAAGACGACGACATGTTGTTCTTGTTTTACGCCAGCGGATTCGGAGGGGTTTTCTCGTCTCAGGTGCCCACAAAACTCTCGCCCGTCGCCTGCGGCGAGTCGCTCTCGGCGGCTCAGAAAGCCAATTGCGAGGCTGACCGCGAGACCATGCCAAGCTCCTACACGTTCACGAACTACTTCATCATCGGTGATGGGGACGTTGCGAGCATCTATGAAGAGCTTTACCGCATCCGCGGCATCAAGGCGCCCACGGTACAGGGTCGCCTGTTTGACGAGGTCACCCGGCAGCCTGTCGGGATAGGCAACGAGGTGCTCATTTACACCGCGCGGGACGCCTCGTGCGCTGAGTCGACGATCGTGAATCAAGTTTTCGTCAACGGCGACGGCTTTTTTGACCTGAAGTTGGCGGACGGTCAGTACTGCTTCCGCTCGAAGGGACCCGGCCGACCGCTTGGAGCCCTCACGCCCGTGGCGGTCAGTGGGCAGACGCCGTTCGTAAACTTGGTCGCAAGCTCAGGGGGTGAGGTTCAGGTCAATGTCACAGACGCTGACGGTGTGCCCCTTCCGGCGAAGGTCACGCTGGTGGGCGTCCATGACCTCGTGCCTGACACCGAGTACCGACGCTTTTTGTTCGACCTGCGCGCAGGCGAACCGTGGCGACCAACAGATTTGGTCCCCGACACCGAAGATCCGCAGACGCGAAAGTTTGTCGAGGACACCGCGTACGGTGATTCACAGGGACGCATCAATCTTCACGCGCGACCAGGCAAATACACGGTCGTGGTCAGCCGAGGACCCGAGTATGACCTTTTCGAAGCCCCCATCGACCTCCGGGCCGGCAAGATCGAGCGTGTGCAAGCGGTGCTGAAACGCTCGGTGGATACCACGGGCTATCTCAGCGGCGACTTCCACATCCACGCGGCTGGATCGATTGACTCGGGGCTCGACAACGGCAAACGCATCCGAACGCTCGCTGGGAAGGTGTGGAAATCGCGGTTTCGACGGACCACAACTATGTCACCGACTACCGACCCTTCATCGAGCATGAAGGGATGACGCCATGGATGTCATCGATTGTGGGGCTTGAACTCACGACGTTCGAGGCGGGCCACTTCAACGCGTTCCCCGTGACACGCGAGATCGACTCGATGTCCCGCGGGTCCATCAAATGGCAGGACGTGCCGCCTGCGACCATCTTTGCGACGCTCAAAGACATGGCGCCTGAGTACGGAAACGTTGTGCAGGTCAATCACCCGCGAACGCCGATCTTGGGCTACTTCTACCAGCACAACATGGACCCGTTCTCGTCGACCGTTGACCTCGCCATCAACACCACTCCGGGCCCCATCACCACGCTGACCTCCCCGACAGGACCCGCGTTCATCGAGGAAACCGTCACGTCGACCGGACAAAAAGCTTACAAATCAACGTTCTCTTGGGACTTTGACGCGATCGAAGTGTTTAACGGCAAGCACCTTGAGGAGCTGCGCCACTTCCGCATGCCTTTCGACAAGAGTGCGGCGGCCGGGACGCCGGACGCGCTGCCTGCCACCGTGTTCGCTGGCCTGCGTGAACAGCTGACGACCGACCAAAAGACCGCCGCTGGGGCCTACAAACCTACGTTCCTCGCAGAAGTGTTCCCCGACAAGTCAGCCGCCGAGATCGACGCACTCACAGACGTTGAGATCGAGGCCGGCGTGGACGCGTGGGTCTTTGCTCGGATTCCCGAGAAAGACACGATCCTGTGCGACGGCGACGACGTCGTCTACCCAGGTGGGCTCGACGATTATTACAACCTGTTGAACTACGCGCGACCTGATGGCTCGTACCGCAAGTACACGGCCACGGGGAACTCGGACACGCACAAATCACGCATCGACGAGGGCGGTTACCCGCGGAACTTCACGTTCGTGGGCACGGACTCACCCACCAACCTCGACGAGAAGAACTTTGTTCAGAACGTGCTTCAACACCACAACATCGTGACCAACGGCCCGTTCATCAACATGACGATCAACGGAGAGCCGCTCGGCAGCGACGTCGTGGCCAGCGGTGAGGTGACCATCAACGTCACAGTTCGGGCAGCCGAGTGGGTGGGTGCGGATCGCCTCCGAATCGTGGCCAACGGTGAGACGCTGCGAGGTCTTCCCAATCAGACGGAGGACGCTTGGGGTTGGGTGCCATTCACGCTGACAAACGGCGTTTACGAGGCCGAGTTCAAGACCACCGTCGCCAAGGACACGTGGTTTGTGCTCGAGGTTGAAGGCGATACCAACATGTTCCCCGTGCTCACTCCTCAAGACATCCCGCCGTTTAACTTCGACGCGGTGATCGGAAGCTTGGCAGGTGCGTTCGGATTTGGCGGAGGTGTCGTTGGGTTAGAGCCGTCGTTGGTCTTCCCGTTGACAGCATTTGCCTTCACCAACCCAATCTGGGTGATCGCCGACGGAGACGGGACCTTCACGCCCCCCAATCCACCGGTTTACCGTTGCCAAGAAGGCCAATACTTGCCAGCTGGCTTGACCGACCTTGAGTCGATCCAGCGCTTCAACACACGGCGCCTCAAGACTGGCGCGTCCCCGGTACCGCATCGGCACGCGAACCCGCTCGCACGCCAAAAAGGCGAAAAGAGCAACGACCTTCGCATGCTGTTCGAGAGCTTTGGTCATATTCACTGATGGGCAAAGCAACGCACATTGCAGCGGCATTGGCGTGCATCGGTCTCGCGTCGGCGGTCGCCAGTGCGCACGTGATCCCCATCGAGCGCACCCTGATGGTCACAGCTCACGCCGACAAGCTTGAGGTTTTGGCCATATACTCGGAGCCTCCCGGGGTCCGCACCGAACGCCTGCTCGCGCTCTACGATCTCAATCGGGACGGCCGTCTGACGGGCAAAGAGTTGCCGCTGGCGACCCCGGAATTGGCAGAGCGCGCCTTTATGGGGATTCGCATCACCGTCGATGGTGAGGTGGCAAACAACAGTGCGGTGGAAGCCAATTGCAAACGTGAGGCGAACAAGGGGTTGTCGTGCGCACTGTACCTTACCGTCGCCGCCAAGCTGCCTGAACGCGTCGAGGTGGCTCTCGTGAATCGTCAGGGCGTCCTGACAACCCCCACACAGATAAATGCCGCTGAGGGGGTTTCAGCCGACCAAGCCACCATCAACGGTGAGCCCGTCGAGGCTGGGGCCGTCGTCCGCCTCGCCCCGGGAGACGCGCTGCGGGTTCGTTTCAACCACACTCCAGTTGCCAATCCTGCGCCTCTCAAGTAAGTGTTCACTCACTTATTTTGGGAGACAGCAATGGCAGAAAACGAACGCATGCGAACTTTGGTGGCGGACCTTCAACGTCGTCGTGAAGAAGCCGCAAAAATGGGCGGAGAATCGCGGGTTCAGCGCCAGCATGAGCGCGGAAAGCTCGATGTCCGCCAACGCGTGAACTACCTGTTTGATGACGGGACGTTTACCGAGTTCGGCACCCATGCTTTTTTTCACGTCAACAACAATCCCGTCCCGCAACACGAGGTAGCAAGCCCAGCAGACGGCGTGGTCACGGGCTTTGGCAAGATCGACGGCCGCGTCGTTGTCTGCGCGGCTTACGACTTCACCGTGCTCGGGGGCTCAATCGGAGACGTCAGCGAACGCAAGGTCACACGCGCGCGAGAGTTCGCGCTCAAGAACCGGGTCCCGATCGTCTGGTTGATCGACTCTGCGGGCGCACGCGTTCACGGTGGCGGCGGCATCGACGGCGAGCAAATCAGCAATTTTGCGTTGTCTGGGTTTCTGTTTCGCGAACAGGTCACGATGTCAGGCGTGGTGCCGCAGGTCGCCGCGATGGTCGGCCCCGGAGCCGCTGGAACCGCCTACATTCCGGGACTCGCAGATTTTGTACCCATGGTACGGGGAACCAGCAGCATGGCGCTCGGCGGACCGCCGTTGGTCAAGGCAGCGGTCGGCGAGGACATCGACGAGGAATCCTTGGGCGGGGCCGACGTGCACAACAAAGAGTCGGGTGTGGCCGACCAAGTCTACGACTCCGACGAAGAGTGCCTCGACGCCATCAAGCAATACTTGAGCTATTTCCCTAGCAACTGCGAAGAAAAGCCGATCGACCGTGAGTTTGACCACGACACCGAGCGCGACGACGAAGGCGGCAAATACCGCGAGAAACTCCTTGATGTCCTTCCAGAAAGCGCGCGTCGCGCCTACGACATGAAGAAACTGTTGAAGTACATCGTGGACGACGGAACCCTTTTCGAAATGAAGCCGTTGTTCGCGCAGAATCTTGTCACCGCGTTTGCGCGCATTGGTGGCCGTGCCGTCGGTATTGTCGCCAACAACCCGATGCATTTTGGCGGCATCCTCGACGTGGACTCGGCGGACAAAGCGGCTCGCTTCGTCAACCTGTGCGACTCGTTCAACATCCCGCTGGTGTTTTTCCAAGACGTGCCCGGCTTCATCATTGGCAGCAAGGTTGAGCGGCAAGGCATCATTCGGCACGGCGCAAAGATGCTTTACGAGGTCGCCAAGGCATCGGTGCCCAAGATCACCGTCTTGGTGCGCAAATGTTACGGCGCTGGGTATTACGTGATGTGCGGTCGCGCCTACGAACCCGACCTGATCGTCGCCTGGCCGACGGCCGAGATTTCGGTGATGGGACCAGAAGGAATGGTGTCCATCTTTGCGCGCCGCATGCTCGAAGGAAATCCCGACGCCGAAGACATCAAACAGCAGATGGTGGATGGAATTCGTCCGTTCATCGACATCTACAAGGTCGCCGGCAAGGGTTACATCGACGAAGTCATCGACCCACGTGAGACGCGTGACTACATCCGTGCAGGCCTTGAGCTCGCTCGAAACAAAAAGGTCGAGCGTCCTTACCGCAAGGATGGCGTTCGCCCAGTCTAGGGAACAGCTGCGAGCTCGGTCGGGAGTCCGTCGGCCATGTAGCGGTCTTTGGCCCGCTTGATCTTTGGCAGGTGCGTTCGGACAAGCGAGCGCGCCCTCGCCTCGGCCCCCGCCCCATACGTCGGCCGCATGGCCTCGACGAGCTCGGCGTCGATCTGTTCCAACGTCGCCTCGGGATTGCGGCCCAACTTGCGCCACACCCGCTCAGCCACCATCGGCCCGGAGTTGTAGCCGATGTACATCAGGTAGATGTTCCCGCCAAACGCCTGGGACAGCCGGTCGATGTAACGGTCCCCGGCTTTGAGGATTTTATTCGGGTCAAAGCGTGCGTCGGTCAGGCGACACGGGAAGTCGGACGCGTGCCGCAACAAGGCTTGCTCATCGCCAGATTCAAGATCGGCCTGAACGTCCTTGGGAATGCGGCAGTTTCCATCACGACACGCGCACACGTAGACCTGGCCGGTGCCAAAGATTTCTTCGAACGGTGCGTTTCGCGCTGTACCCGCACAAAACTGCATGAGGCCCGCGCAGCCAGTGTTGCTCACCGCGTACTGGCGTCCTGCCGACTCGACCCACATGAAGGCTTTGATCGTTGCGAATCGATCCAAGTCACCCGCCGCGATCGGCGCAATGTAGCTGTTCCATCGATCCATGAGAGGATCGCGCCCATTAGGGCTCGGAGGAATGATGGGGTCGTTGTTCTGGGCATCGACCACGGCGTCCACCGCGTCTCGGGTCACCGCCGGGCCTACGACGGGTTCGGCGAACCACGTGCGGTACAGCCCGACCACAGAGTCCGCGATCTCGGCGGAGGCGGTGCCATCGGTGAAGTTGGCCGCACGTTCAACCCACGACCGCGGTCCAAACCCGGGCACGAGCGTGGGCTGGATCACAAACGGGATCAGCACCGCGGTGACCACGATGCTGAACAGGATCTCGACCGCCGTTCGAATCCAAACGGCCCGCGAAGTTGCCCACTTGAAGGCCGAAACGACCTTATCGAAGCCCGCTTCCAGGAACGGTTGAGCCAACGCGACCGGGCGGCGCAACAACCACCAGATCGACAGGTGAATGGGCAGCACCGCAGCCAATCGAATCCACGTGTCAGGCAGCCCGAGTTTGCCCGAGACCAGCGACCACATCGCATCGCGGCTCTCGAACTCAAAGAACGTCGCGGCCTGGCCGGTCAACAGCCAGATGACCACCGACGCGGCGCAGAATGGCACGAGAAACAGCAACAAGTACGTTGCCAGAATGTCGTAGATCCCCTTGATGGTGCGAAAAACGAATTTTGAAAATTTCTTCAAGGGACCTCCAACTCCATCCTGCTAACGGACGGGATGATGTTCGGATCTCAAGAAGTTACGAAAGTTCCACCGGGTCTAGGATTCCACATCGATCAGGCGCTCGAGAACCGACTGAAGTACGTCGTAGTTCTCGTAGTGGATCTCGATACGGCCCTTGCCTTTGCGATCCTTGAGCTTGACCTTCGTCCCGAGCAACGACTGCAGCTTGTCGGCAATGTCTCGGACGTGCACATCGTCACGGAACGGGGACTTTGTCGCATCTTTGGGTTTGGCGCCCGTGCGGGCTTGCCGCGCAAGCTCTTCGGCTTCGCGCACCGACAGCTCGTGTCGGACGATGATGTCCGCAAGCTCTTCGGCCTCCTCGGCCGACAACGTCACCAGAATCTTTGCATGGCCAGTCGTGAGCTGGCCACTCGCCAAAAGATCGCGCACCGTCGCAGGGAGATTCAACAACCGCAAGGCGTTGGCGACCGCGGGTCGGGACTTCCCGACCTTGTCTGCCACCTCCTGCTGCGTCATTGCAAATTCGTCGACCAACCGTTGGAACGCCGACGCCTCCTCGATGGGGTTGAGGTCTTCGCGCTGAATGTTCTCGACAAGGGCCAGCAGAAACGCCGCCGAGTCGGCGAGCTCCCGAACGACGACCGGCACCTCGGTCACCCCGGCGAGCTTGGAGGCTCGCCAACGACGTTCTCCCGCGATGAGCTCGTACACCCCACCGACTTGGCGCACCACCAACGGCTGAATCAGCCCGGACTCGTTGATGCTCTGAGCGAGCTCATTGAGCGCGGCTTCGTCGAAATGCCGCCGAGGCTGCGACGCATTGGGATGAATGTCTTCGATGCGACACATGAAGAAGTCGCGTCGCTCACCCCGGGCAGACGATGGAATCAGTGCACCAAGCCCCTTGCCGAGTGCCTTGCGTTTCACGAGTTTTTCGTCGGTCATGTCAGGCGCTCATCCGGTTGCGGTCACGGAACTCGCGAGCCAGCGTGCGATACTGACGCGCACCGCGCGAGGCATCGTCGTACGTGATGATCGCGTGCCCGTACGAGGGCGCCTCGCTCAGGCGGACGTTGCGAGGGATGACGGTGTTGAACACCAGACTCCCAAAGTGCGACGTCACCTCATCGGCGACCTGCTCACTAAGATTTGTGCGTGAGTCGTACATCGTCAGCAAGATCCCCTCGACGGCCAGCCGTGGGTTCAGGTGCTCGTGCACAAGTTCGACGGTATGGAGCAGCTGCCCCATGCCTTCAAGCGCGTAGTACTCGGTCTGAACCGGCATCAGCACGGTCGAGGACGCCACGAGCGCGTTCAAGGTCAACAAACCAAGGCTTGGGGGACAATCGAGGATGATGAAGTCCACGTCGAGCTCGCTGGCGTCCAACGCCTCGCGAAGTCGAAACTCGCGTGTCTCGTGATCGACGAGCTCAACCTCGGCCCCTGCCAGATCTGTGTTGCTCGGGAGCAACCACAGGTTCTCGTAACGGGTGGTAATCGCGGCGTCTGCGACGCTGACGGCGCCGGTCAGAACATGGTACGTGGACGCTTTGACGGCCGAGCGGTCGATCCCCAGCCCGCTTGTCGCGTTGCCTTGGGGGTCCATGTCCAACAGCAGGACATGACATCCCGTGTCGGCCAGACAGGCCGCAAGATTAACGGCGGTTGTGGTCTTACCCACTCCACCCTTTTGATTTGCAACGGCAACAACTTTGTTGGCGCGAGTACTCATGGACGAACCTTCCTGGTCGCGCGGGCGAGTCCAGGGGCGGGACTATGTCCCGAATGCGCCAAAAGTTCAACCACAGACCCAGCTCAGTTGATCTGGTCGACGACGTAGTGCGTCTCACCGGAGATGGTGGCGGTGGCTCCCGCAATGGTCATTTGGAGCTGGTAGTCGCAGTCGACGGTGTACCGAACGGGTTTGGCAAAAGCCGACGCGACGAGCTTTGCAGCGTCCCCGTAGCTATCCAGCAGATCGGTGCGTTTGTATGTCTTGCCCCGCATGACGAGCTTGATCGAATCCTGACCGTTCTTCGCATCGATCTGCACACTCAGCGGGATGCGGTAGTTGGACACAGGGTCAACCTTGATACGTCCCTCCTTGAGCCGAGCGTTCGTGTCGGAGAACACGATGTCGTCCTTGTATCCCACCATCACCCATGTCAGCGACTTCCCGCCGGCGTCCTTGGTCAAGGTGATCTCGCGCCAGATTACGAACACGTCGCCGTTGTAGTTACGCATGCGCGTGAAGCGGGTTGCGAGGTTATACGGCTCGACGTTCGTCGCGACGTGATCGGCGTAGCCGTTGCGGGTGCCCGTAACAGGTTTGCCGTTGACCGTGCCTTTGACGTCGGCGCGCGGCGCGATCAGGTTGAACTCGTAGTAGCCGTCGTCGCCGACCTTGATCTTGCCGCGACCTGGTCGCCACATCGGCATGCGGTTTTCGAACACCACGTCAAACGATGTCGCGCCCTTGTGAATGAGTCGGAACGAGTCCTTCCCTTCCTGCTGCACGCGTGTGCCCGCGATGTCGATGACAAACTTGCCTTTGTCGTAGGTCCAGCTGTCGTCGTCCAACTTCTTCGAAAACTTGTATTTTTTCTTGTTCGCGTCGATGACCCGGACTTCAACCGCGCCGTGGCCGTTGCCCCATCCAAGGTTGGAAATCGTGAAGTCCACCCCGATGTGCCCGCCGCCGTCGAGGTCGACCGCGAAGCCGTAGCGTTCCGAGTAAGCCTCGCTTTCGCTCATTTCTGGGATGATATCTTTCATGGCGGGACGGCCTGTTCCCCCGCCCCAGCTCTGTGCGAAGGCTGTCGCCCCCACAAACGTAAACAGAAGCGCACTCGTCCACATTAGAACTGCGCGTTGGAACATCGTCTGGTTGAAAATCATCGCCTTTCCTGCGAAATGGTTCGTCCGCTAATGCCTTCTGAGACGTCAGCGGTTCCACATTATTCAATGCGGAAAACAGCGTTCGGTCGCGAAAAAAAACGTTGATTGCCATGAATTTCACGTCACGTGAAGCACCATCAAACGATTCGCCCCATTGGACTTGGGTCGTGGCCACGGCGTGGGCATTCGCCGTAGCCGTGTTTTGCATCGCACTACCCGCACCGAACACGGCTTCCAAGACCGGGCCGGTCGAACACGTTTCCGGCGGTGGCCGAACGGTGATCGTGATCGTGGATTCGTTACGCCCACAAAACGTCACGCCAGAATTGATGCCTCACCTCGCAGCCTTGCAGGCGCACCGCCGCCACATCCACACGTGCAGCGCGAACTTCACGCTGCCTTGCATCCAGACTTTGCTGGAAGGCAAACAGAGCCCGTTCTCGGCCGGGTTGTCGAATTTCACCGGCGAGAAGGGTCAAGCCACGAGCTTGCCTGCGGCGTGGAAGAGCGTGGGCATACCGTTTCGCATGATCAGCGACCACACACTCGATTCACTGTATGGCGACCTCGCTGACGAGTCGGTCAACGTCGAAAAGTGGTCCGGCGGGCGCCAGAACACGATCTCGCGGCGTTCAAACTCGCGGGCAAATGGGCGCGCGAGGACCGCGAGAAACGCATCGATCATCGTCCACGTCGTTGGAACGGACAAAGTGGCCCACCACCAACAACCGGGTTCAAAGACGTACAACGACCATTGGACGGCGGTTGACGCGGGGTTGAGCGAGTTTCTCACGACGCTCAGTCCGGCCGACAACGTCATGATCACGGGCGACCACGGCCACGGGGATATTGGGCATCACACGCGCGATTCCTACGCATTGTTCACAGGACCGCGATTCGACGCGTTGTTTTCAGCGCTCACCGTCGGCGAGCCCTTGGAGCAAACCGATCTTCTGTATTTTTTATCGTTCGCGTCCGGTGTGACCCTGCCTGCGGACTACGAGGGGAAGTTTTGGGAATCGAACGCACCGCCGATCGCTGCCTTCGCTGCCCGACAACAAACAGCGTTAGGGACACAAGGCACATCGGTCGCCAAGGCATTCGAGCAAACTAGGATTTCGCGAGCTGAGCGCGCAAAGCTCCACCCGCTGGAGTTCTTGGGAGCGATTCTCTTTGGCGCCGCGGGTTTCGCGTTTGCGGTACGGCGATACCACCAGCCGATCGCGCGTAACGGCTGGCTTTACTTGATTGCGGCCTCGGTCGTGGCGGTCGGAAGTGTCGCGATGCCATCGTCTGTCGGGGGCGTTGTGCTGGGCGTCGGGGCGGTTCCCGTGGTCTTCGCGTGGCGACGCGACAGCGCAGACAGACGACTTTGGGCCGGTGTGCTCGCCGTGCTCGCCGCCGCCGCACTTTCGTCGGCGTTCGCGGAGCCTTGGCGTGACTTCTTCCACACACGGGGTGGCGTGCACGCAGCGTGGTTCGTCTTTTACGCGGGCGTGATCGTTTCCGGTCTTGTGGCCAGCCGCGCCGCGCACCGCTCGATTCGCTTCGCCCCGGAATTCGCCATGTTGGCGGGCATCTTTGTGCTGCCTAGCGGTGTCTACTACTACCAAGCGGGGCAAAACTTCATGACAGGCGCGGTGTTTGGCGCGGTCGTCCTCGGTGGGGTCGCCCTCGTTCGAGGCGCTCGGCCAACACGTGCGCAGGCTTTGGGCTTCCTACCTGTGGTCGCCGGGTTAGCATTCTTCATGTTGCAGGAGTCGGGAGGATGGGAATGGAAGTTCTTCCCTCATCGCTGGCTCGCGCCGCTCGGCCTGGCAGGAAACGCGGCGCTCTCCGCTGTTATCGCGTCGATCACGGCGATCTACCTTCCGGCCAGACGGGCCAGATTGGCGTTTGCGGCCGTGACGGTCATCGCCTTTGTCTACGCGGTGGTGATCGGAGAACTGCCGGCCGAACGCTTCACCACGGCGTCGGTGGTCGTGATGTTTTTGGTCGCATGGACGGCGACCAGCGAGCGGTTTCGTTCGGACATCTCGGAACGCGCGCGCAGCTGGGGGCTTAGCGTGGTGTTGTTGGGCGCCCAGCTGTTCATGGGCTGGATGCTCATCGATGGTTACCGCCTGAACAACGTCGACTTTTCATTCGCGCTCGATTGGTTTGGGGCGATCAACAACGAAGCGATCGTTTTCGCGCTCACTCAGGCAGCGGCGAGCCTCAAATATGGTATGCCTGCGGTGATGATGTGCACCGCGCTGTGGTTGCTGCTCGGACCGCGACGATTCATGACGGTGGTTTTTGGAAGCATTGTGCTCGGCTTTTTCGAGATGCTGGTCTTGGTCCTTCAAATTCTGGCGGGTCAGGCCTTCCAAACCGAACGTCTGTGGGAACTTGGTGTGGCGGATCTGACCTTCGAAGCCAACTTGGTCCTGATGCTGCCTGCGGCGGCATTGACGATCCTCGGGGTTGGTTGGCTGATCAAACGTACAAGTGGCGTAATCGACAAGACGGCGTAGAATCCAGCGATGGCAGAGTTACAGCCCGGCACATTGATTGAGAAACGCTACCGCATCGAGCGAAAGCTTGGCGCGGGCGGATTTGCGACGGTCTACGCGGCACACCACGAAGGTTTGGATCGCCCGGCTGCGCTCAAGGTGCTCGACATCCACAGCCATGCCGTCGACGACGCATTCCTGCAACGCTTCCACCGTGAAGCGAAGGTTGCGGCGCAGCTTGAGCACCCCAACGTCGTACGGATCTTCGATTTCGGGGAGCTTGACGACGGCGCGCCCTACATCGCGATGGAGCGTCTCTCGGGCCACGACCTCGAACAAGAGATCAAGCTCAACGGCGCGATGAACGTCGACCGCATGAGCCGTTTGTTTGTCCCGGTTTTGGACGCCTTGGCTGGCGCGCACGCCCGTGGCGTGGTCCACAAAGATCTCAAGCCATCGAACCTGTTCATTCTTCAGCCCGGCACCATCGACGAGCGTATGGTTGTGCTCGACTTTGGCATCGCGCGGGTGATGGATGCTCGCACACAGTACACCCAGGCGGGCACATTTGCTGGAACCCCTGCTTACCTTGCGCCCGAATACATCAAGGACCAATCGGTCACACCGACGGTCGACGTTTATCAGATGGGGCTCATCATCATCGAAGCGTTGATCGGGCGGCCTGTGGTCTCGGCCAACTCCGCCGTGGCGTACTTGATGAAGCACGTGCAGGGCGAACACGACGTGCCCTCGGAGCTTCGAACGTCCAAGCTCGGCGAGATTTTGGTACGCGCGATTGCCGTGGAGCCGACCCAACGTTTTGCGAACGCTGGAGAGCTTCGTGACGCCTTGATGGCTTGGTCCGCGTCACGCTCGACTCCCACCGTGCAGCCCACTCTGCTCGGGACGCCTGAGCTCATCACGCCCGCGCAGATAGCGACCGCAAAACGGACCGTCGCGCCTCCGCCCGCCCGCAAAAAGTCGTCAAGCGGGGCAACGCTGTTTCTGATTGTGTTGTTTGCGGGATTTCTGATGTTCATGGGGCTGTTCATGCTCATCCTGATCGCGGGTCTGGCCCAGTAGACCCGATTGTCTTTGATCAGGACGTTGAGAGCGGCTAAAGAAAGCTCGCCCAGAAGCCCCCTGGCACGCCTGGAGACGAACATGGAAGACGTACAAAATCGCCGCGACCACCGTGAGATCCCCATCGACCGCGTGGGAGTACGCAACTTGCGCTACCCGATCATCGTGTGGGACCGCGACCACGAGAAACAAAGCACCGTAGCGGTGCTCAGCCTTTCGGTCAGCCTGCCCCATCATTTCAAGGGCACGCACATGAGCCGTTTCCTTGAGATTCTGAACGCGCATCGCGGCGAATTGACGATTCGAACGCTGCCCGAGGTGCTGCACGACCTCAAGAAGCGGCTCGACTCCGAATCCGCCCAGATGGAAGCGACGTTCCCCTACTTCATGGAGAAGTCTGCGCCAGCGACGGGTGCGAAGTCGTTGTTGGACTATGAGGGGCATTTTCGTGGCTCATCGACGGCAGACGGCGACGATTTTGTGTTGGGCATCAAAGCGCCGGTCACAAGCTTGTGCCCGTGCAGCAAAGAGATCAGCGACTACGGGGCACACAGCCAGCGTAGTTTCGTGTCGATCGAAATCCGGATGGCCTCGGACAAACCGGAGCATTTTGTGTGGATGGAGGAGCTCATCGACGTCGCCGAACGTTGTGCGTCCGCCCCGCTCTATCCGCTGCTGAAGCGACCCGACGAGCGCTTCGTGACCATGCAAGCCTACGACAACCCGGCTTTTGTCGAGGACATCGCCCGAAATGTGGCAGATGAATTGATGAACGACACGCGCGTGAAGTGGTTCCGCGTGTTTTGCGAGAATGAAGAGAGCATTCACAACCACAACGCTTTTGCCGAAATTGAGTGGACCCGGGACTGAGATGTACAGCGTCGAGATTCGCCACAACTTCGAGACCGCCCACCGGCTTTCGTCCCCAGACTCGCCGGTGAAGTGTCAGTCCATTCACGGGCATTCGTGGTGGGTCACCGTCCATATCGAAGGCCCCGAGCTCGACGCGAACGGAATGCTTGTGGAGTTCGGTGACTTCAAGCGGGCGTGGCGAGCGTTCTTGGATGGTCAATTGGACCATCATCTCGTTGTGCGCGAGGGAGACATCGTCGCTGCGGCGATTCGGGGGGTTCAGCCCGAGGCGCGCATCTTGGAGCTGCCCTTTGACCCATCCACCGAGAACCTTGCCCGGTTCTTGTACGACAATGCCGCCGAGATTTTGGCCACATTGGATCACGCGCCCGGCGTGCGAGTGCGCGAGATCCACGTGCAAGAGACGATGGTCAATGCGGCCACTTGGAGAGCGACATGAGTCACTTTTTCGATCCAAAACAACAACCTGTGTTGGTCAAGAACGTCCGAGCGGTCAGCCCCGCCGACAACATCGACGCCATCGGCGACGTTCTGATTTTGGAAGACAAGGTTGTCTTTAATCCTGCGACAGTGGCGGCGGGCACGCGAGAAATCGACGGGCGTGGCAAGTGGTTAACGCCGGGTCTGGTTGATCTGCAGGTTCACTTTCGCGAGCCCGGTTTCGAACATAAAGAGACCATCGCGACCGGAAGTCGTGCTGCTTTTGCGGGTGGTGTCACGTCTGTTGTTGTGATGCCAAACACTCGGCCGACCCTGGACACAGCGGCGGCCGTCACTCAACAAATGGAGTTGGGCAAGCAGTGTCATGGCGTGAACATCCTGGTCGCGGCAGCTGCCACCCGGGACATCGCGGGTCATGATCTCACCGACATCGCGTCCCTCAAGGCTGCGGGAGCGGTGGCGATCACGGACGACGGCTTTCCTTTGGCGGATTCGGGCGTGATGCGCCGCGCCTTGGAAGCCTGCGCGCAGAACAATTTGTTGTTCATGCAACATGCAGAGGACCCGACGCTGAGCAATCACGGCGTGATGACGGCTGGCGTGGTCAGTGAAAAGCTCGGTGTTCCAGGTCAATCCGCAGACGCCGAAGGTGTGATGGTCGAGCGAGACGTCGCGCTGGCGGTCGAAACCGGCGCGCGCTACCACGTGCTGCACATGTCCACCGCGCGCAGTCTGCGCGCCGTAAAAGCCGCCCGAGAGCGTGGAGGTCGCGTCACCTGTGAGACCTCGCCGCACCACTTGATGTTGACCGACGAGGCGTGCGCCGACGCGAACACGAACTTCAAGATGAATCCGCCGCTGCGCGCAGAGTCCGATCGACTTGCGATGGTCGAAGGGTTGGCTGATGGCACGATCGACGCCGTCGCCACCGACCACGCGCCGCATGCGGCGGACGAAAAGGCGCGCGGCTTTTCGGATGCTCCATTTGGTGTCATCGGCCTGGAGACTGCGTTTGCGACGGTCCTTCACTTCTTTCACGAGGGTGTGATCTCGAGGTCTCGTGCGGTTGAGTTAATGACAGCCGGACCAGCGCGCGTGTTGGACATGACCGGCGAGGTCGGGAGTTTTGCGCGGGGCGACGCTGCTTTGATTGACCCGACGTTTGAGTGGACGGTGACCCAAGACGACCTGCACGGAAAGCAGACAAACTCGTCGTTCCTTGGACACTCTTTCCGCGGGCGGGTGCTGGGGACGTGGCAACACGGGGCCCTGCGTTTCGCGGCTACCGACGAGCTCATCTGATGAAGGTCGTGACGTGGAACGTCAACTCCGTGCGTGCTCGGCTTGACCATGTCTTGGCGTTTCTGGCCGAAGAGCAACCGGACGTCCTCGCGCTGCAAGAGATCAAATGCGAGGTGCACGACCTGCCGACGATGGAGTTTCGCGCGGCGGGTTACACGAGCGTGGCGCTAGGCCAAAAATCCTACAACGGGGTCGCGTTGTTGACCAAAGAGACGCCTGCCGAGGTCAGAGACGGCCTGAATGGCGACCCAGGCCGCGTGCCGGAGGCGCGCGCGATCTCCGCGAAGGTTGGGGGCATCAGTTTCCTCAACGTCTACGTGCCAAACGGTGCCGAGGTCAGCTCCGACAAGTTCGCGTACAAGCTCAAATGGCTCGAAGCGCTGACCGACACCATTGATTCTCGATATTACGACGACGAGCCGTTGGTGGTCTTGGGCGACTTCAACATCGCCCCGCGCGACGAGGACGTCTGGGACACCCGCTTGTGGGCAGGCTCGGTGCTTTGTGAGCCTCGCGTCCGCCAGCACCTCAACAACCTCTTGGAATGGGGTTTGCGGGATTGTATCCCTGAAAACGAATCCCCGTTTACGTGGTGGGATTACCGCGGCGCGGGTTTTGAGCAGGACAACGGGCTTCGCATCGACCTCACGCTGCATACCGACGCGGTCGCTATCCAATCAAGTCGCGTGGGTAGAAAGTGGAGAAGCCTCGAACGGGCTTCCGACCATGCGCCGGTCATTGTCGAAATCGCGGTCTGAACTTCACTGTTGCTTGACACAGGCGCTCAGGTTCGGTACCTAACGCGTCCTCGTGTCACTGACACGATGTCGGGGCGTGGCGCAGCCTGGTAGCGCACTTGCATGGGGTGCAAGGGGTCGCAGGTTCAAATCCTGTCGCCCCGACTAAAGAAAACGCGGACTTAGCTTTGATGCTAAGTCCGCGTTTTTTGTTGGGGTAAATAGAAGTAGCGCTCGCATTCGTCGATCACGACGACGAACCACCCCGCCGAACGTCATTCACTCAAAATCAATGTTCTCCAAAGAATTATTCAATGGAGCGCAAGACTCTGCGTTGTCACACTTGCCGCCTCTTTTGCGAGGAGTTTGTGATGAAGAAGTGGTTTGTCTTGGTATTGTTTTTGGCGGCGTGTGGTGACGAAGACGGGTTGAACGGTGGCCCAGATTCCGCTCAGACGACCGGGGTCTCGACCAACCAAGCAGCCACCAACAACGACACGTCGAATAACCAAACGTCGACGAACAACCAAACGGCGACGAACAATCAGTCGACGAACAACCAAACAACACCGAACACAAACAACAACTCAAACGGCAACACGAACAACGTGGCCGGAGTGTGGCACATCGCATCCTCGCGTGGGTCAATCGCTGGTGCTGAGCACGCGCTCACACGGCGTCTCGGGCACCGCGACCGTGATCGACGACTGCACCATCGAAGTCGAGGGGTTCAACTACGACGGCGGTGGCGTGGATGTCCGGTTCTATGGGGGTTTGGGCGGAAACTATGTCAACGGATTCCCCATGACGGACGACCTCGTTGGCACGCGCTTTACGAATGACCAGCTCACCATCACGATCCCGGACGGTCGCTCGCTCGATGACATCGACGGCTTGAGCGTGTGGTGTTTTGACTTCTCGGTAAGCTTTGGCGACGGACTCTTTGCCCCTTAAAGTGGGCGTCCGTTGTCGTCCTCGCCGGTGTCTTGGACACCGACATCCGTGGGCGGCACAAAGCCAGCGTCCGGGTCACGACCGTCGGGATGTGGATTCTCGGGACCGGGTAGCGCCGGTGGTAGGGGATCCTCTGTGCGACCGTCCGCATCGACCAGCTCACTCACATCCGGCTCAGCTCCCAGATCCGCCACTTCGATCGACGTGGAATCGTCGTCGGCTGCGGTCCCGCGTGGACCGTCGACGGCCTCAATGCAGCCACACAAAGCTAAGGAGATGAGGATGAGCAAAAGGTTGTACATACAACAAATGTACAGCGCACCCGCAACGCCGTCAAAGCCCGGGGCAGTGAGCCTCTTGAAAGTCAACGACAGCCTGAAAGCGTGCGCGCAAGTGCTCGGGTGCCGTGGGGCACGCCAACGCCAAGCGTGCCACCGCTCCAAAGTCGGGCTCCACTTGAGCAGCGAAGGCCGCCTCGAATCGACCCACTGTCGCTGCCGCGGCCTCAAAATCGCCGAGGTGGGTTTGACAGGTGGCTCGCACCAAGTGCACGAGCGCGCGATAGAACCCGCTCTGCCCTTCCAATGAGCTGTCCGCAACCAACGCCGCAGCCGCGGATTGGAAATTCCCAAGACACATGTCCACCATCGCGAGGTTGAGGTCCGCGGATAACACGTCCGGAACTCCAATCGACGCGAACAAGACACGGGCACGTTCAAGATGCGCGCGCGCTTCGGTCAACTCGCCGCGGGAGCGGCACAGATCGCCAAGCGCATTGAGGGACCACCCCGTGCCCGAACGCGAGCCAATGCTCTCGTTGAACGCTAGGCTGTATTCAAACGCCGCCTTCGCACCGTCAAGGTCACCACAGACCCGTAGCATGTCGCCCTGCTCCCATACGCAGTCCGCATATCGCCACGGCTTCGCGTCCTCCGAAGCGAGGTGCAGCGCGGTCGCGATCGCTGCCTTTGCCTCGGGGAAACTCCCAGTGAGCACATACAGTGTGCACAGTGTCTTGTGGGCCTCCACGAGCATCGACGAGTTCGTGCGCTCAAGCGTACGAATGGCGTCTTTGAGCTGCGCGATGAGCCGTGGAAGATCGGAGTCCAATGCCTCGGCTTCGCAAATCTGCGCGACCACCTCCGCGCGTGTCTTTTCCCAACCAAAGTCCTCGGCCACCTGAAGACATGCCTGAGCGACGTCTTTGTAAGACTCTCGCTTGTGCCCGCGAGTGGCTTTGATCTTGAGTCGAAATCCCGCACCACGACGCTCATCGCTTGGCGCCAGCCCCATGCGTGTCATCGCGGCATCACGTTCGGCTAAAATCGCAAGCGCCGCGCCAGGATCCGCCCCAAAGATGGCCTCCTCGGCAGCTTCGAGGTATCGGTCAATGGCTTCCGTGGTGCGCGCCGCTGCGATCAGGTGCGGGATCACCGCCGCGTGCGTACCCAACCTCTCGGACTCGCCCAAGATGTCCGCAGCGTAGGAACTCAGACGCCGCCACGTGCCCTCGGACGCCAACCGCATCACTACATCCCGCAGGTTGGGGCTCGCAAACCGCCAACCCTCGCCCTCGTACTCGGCCATCCCGAGCGCCACGAGATGCGCGGCAAAATCGCCGGGAACTTTGCCAGATGCGCGCGTGAGCATCTGGGCCAATTCCCTTGAGTTCACGCTCATGCCAAGGGTGCTCGCACACATGAGCGCGAGTCGTCGCTCCCCCGTGGTGTCCTCTTGCAGGAACATCTTCACGCGCTCGGACCACAAGGAATCGACGTCGGCCAAGATTTCGGTTCCCTCGTGGAGTCGGTATCCAGACGCGCCCTCGACCAAGATCCCTTGGAGCGCCCACATGCGAATCAGCTGGATCGCGACGTCTGGCATCCCGTTGGAACGCTCGACGATGACGGCCCCTAGTTCGTCGGACACCGGCAGAAACTCCCGCGAGAGGTCGAGGATTTCTGACGCGTTCAAGCTTTTGACCCGAACGTGGACGTCGGCCATGGGCAGTCGGTCCGGCGGCGCCACAACCAAAACCAACACGTGGAGCTCGGGCCTTTGTTCACGCAGGTACCTGGCCAGCGCAAGGCTCTCCGCCGAGGCATCCGCGTTGTCCAAGACGACGATCAAGGGCCGACGCTGCGTCTGGTCTGCCAAGAATTGAGCGATCGCGGCGAGCCGATCACGAAGGGTCATCGGAAGCTCGGACGACATCGACACAATGCCTGCCAACGCCTCTCGGTCGAACCGATCCAGTTCGGTCTGGTCTCTCAAGATGTCTTCGAGGGTGGCCTTTGTGCTGCCCATCGCCCGCAGGTATTGCGCGATACCATGGGGAATCGCCCGCACCCCGACGGCAGAGTCGATCTCGAGGTAACGTGCGCTGCCAAGCTCCGAGGCGCGTTGGGCCATCCACCTGCACAGTTGGGTCTTTCCCACGCCCGCTGGACCCGAGATGGTGGCCATGCGCAGTGCAGATTGCGCGGCGCGAAGCTGGTCCCACAACACGTTTCGCTCATGCGCGCGACCCACGAACCGGGGTTCACGCACGGCAAGGGCGTTCAGGCCCATGCCCTCGTATCGGCTTCGAATGGTTTGGGACTCCCACCGCGCGGGGATGGGAGGCGCCGCGGTCTTGGGACGCCTAGGCGTGGACAGCGCGGGCGCCTCCACCTCCGAATCCAAGGCCAACAGCGTCGTCACGTCGGCCTCATTCCCCAACCACGTCCGCTCGGGTTGCGCAGGATCTGGCAGATTCATCAACGCGTAGTGCGCGTCTGCGGCACACGTGAATCGGTCGTGAGGGCGTTTCTCGAGCAGCACACCCAGCCAGTCTCGAAACCCGTCTGGAACCCCTACGGCGGGCGCGAAGTCGGGCAACGGCATCGCGAGATGCCCGTTGAGGATATCACTTGAGGCCCCAACGAACGGCGCTTCGCCGCAGATGAGCCGCCACGCGATCACACCGAGCGAGTACAGGTCGGTCCAAGGGCCCTGCTGGCGCACGTGCCCGAGGATCTGCTCAGGAGCCATGTATTTGGGTGTGCCGGTGATGCGATCGTCGACGGTGTGGTCCACACGGTCGATCAGATGTGCGATTCCAAAATCGCTGATCTTCACGCTGCCATCGGTCGCACGCAGCACGTTCGACGGCTTCAGGTCACGGTGGATGACATGGCGGGCGTGAGCGTGCGCGAGCGCGTCCAAGATTTGGGCGAGCGTTCGACGGACCTCTGGCCACGAGATCTCGCGTGGGTCGTCGAGTCGGCCGCCTGCGGCGAGCTCCATCACAATGTATGGGGTTTCCGGCGAGAGTCCCGACGGTCCAACGACATCGTCGGGGATGGTCCCCATGTCGTAGACGTGTGTGATGTTGGGGTGAGCAAGGCGCGCAACCGATTGCGCTTCGCGCCAGAACGCCTCGCGGTGGTGGTGCCGAGTCGAAAGCGCTCCCGCCATGACCTTCACGGCGACATGCGTCCCACGGACGCGATGACGGCCCAAAAACACCGACGCCATTCCGCCCTGCCCAATTTTTTTCCCAATGTCGTAGGGTCCCAGAGTCCAGGTCATCGCCAAGCCGCGTGGAGTGACCTTGGAGTCTATCTCACCGCACCCAGAATCAGAAACGCAGCGTGAGCTTCAGGCGGCACCCGGGATGAAAATCCGGCTCGATGGACACGGTCGCTTTCGAACCTGTCTCGGCATTTTCAAAGACCTGCATGCTCAAAGGATTTGAGACCTTGATAGGGACCTCAGTGACCGCTGCAACGGCAATATCGGCGATGTTTCGAGGGGGTTCGTCTGCAAAGGCTGAGACCGGGAGTGCGATGAGAATAACGCCGATCATCCATGAGACTTTCTCGAACTTCATGTCCATCCTTGCGTGGGATTGCCGAACGTAGACCAGAAGAGCAACAAAGGTGCCAGCTTTTGAAACCCACGGGTCTTTCGCGCATCTCAAGGTGCTGGGCGGGTTGTGCAGTGCGTGAGGATGAAGGGTGAGGTAAGTTTCGCACACACACCGGGGAGATTCAGCCCCGAGTTGAGGCATGTGTGTCACAGGAGTCGGCATGAAGTTGAAAGTTGAGGGAATGACCTGCCAAGGGTGCGTGAAGTCCGTCACCAAGGTCATCGCAAAACAAACGCAAGCGGACGAGGCAACGGTTTCGGTGTCCCTTGAGACAAAGATTGCTGAGTTTCAGGCAGACGAGGCTCAGATCTGCCCATCGTCGCTGCATTGGCGAAGGCCGGATTCGAGGCGAGCCCGCGTGACGTCTAGAAACGGTAGGTCAGACCGAGTTTGCATCCAGGCAGTGTCGGGGTCACTGAAGTGCCGCGGACTCTCCGGTCTGGTCATCCTTGAACAGCACGACCTGCAGTTGATCGTGGATTTTGTCGGTCGCCTGCCGGACCAACATGGGGAGCACGACGTCGGGTGAGTTCGACGAGTGCACCGCCGGCGCCGAAGGTGTGCGCATCTCGGGTTGCGATGTGGTTGGCGGCTCCGCTGACGCGGTGGAGGAACCAACAATCGCCAAACACGCAAAAACCAACGCAGAACATCGTGTCATGCGGACCCTTCTAGGCTTGGTGAGCGAATCATTGACCTAAGGATACCAAATCTCATCTTCCGTGCAACGTTTGTGTCCGTTGGGTAGTGTCGTGCACACATGTTACTTTGAGACCGTCCTCGTCGGAGTTTGGGTGTGAAGACAACGTTTCTGCTTCTCCTACTGGCCATTGGGTGTCAGCCATCGAGCCCCGGCACGCACCCCCAACCCATTGATGTGCAACCAGTTTCATCTGCCGAGGCCGCCCCATCTCCGGTGGCTGCGCCGACGTTTGAGTGGCGTCATCCTCAGCCCGAGCGCCTTGTCGGAATCGGCGATGTTCACGGAGATTTCGAGGCGCTCAAAACGATCCTGACGCGTGCCGGGCTCGTCGACGATTCACTGAAATGGACGGGTGGATCAACGTGGTTGGTTCAAACGGGCGACCTGCTTGACCGTGGCCCCAAAGAGCGCGAAGTCATCGACTTGATGCTGCGTCTGCGCGACGAAGCCCAAAACGCGGGGGGCCGTGTCATCCAACTCAACGGAAACCACGAGCTGATGAACGCCGCTGGTGATCTGCGTTACGTCACCCCCGAGGGTTTCGCGGGATTTGCGGACATCCCCGCGGACCGGGTCCCCGAGCGCGTCCCTGCGCCGATGCGAGGGCGCGTCGCCGCGTTCATGCCCGCGGGCCCCTATGCGCTTCGGCTGGCGCAGGACGGCATCATCGCGCAAGTGGGCGACAGCGTGTTTGTACACGGGGGCGTAACGCCCGAACATGTGCAACAGGACATCGGTGCGCTCAACCTGCTGACAAAACGGTGGTTGCTTGGCGAGGAGAGCCGCGTGCCTGAAAAAATCGTGGTCACGCCCGAGAGCCCGGTGTGGACGCGACGATTTTCGCTGAACACGAAGCCCGAAGACTGCCAAGCGTTAGGTCAAGTGCTTGACGCGCTGGGGGCCAAGCGCATGGTCGTCGGGCACACCGTTCAAAAAGAGGGCATCACGCGCGAATGCGATGACCGCGTGTGGCGCATCGATACTGGGATGTCAGCTTATTACGGTGGCAAGCCGCAGGCGCTGGAAGTTACCGCCTCAGGGCCACGGATCATCGAGTAACCGTTCACACGGTTTTCACACGAATCTTCCCGACCTTTCACTTGCGGGTAATCTGAACGACACGCGCGGCCTCTAGTCTCTCTTTAACACCGAAGAGGAGACGAACATGGCAACTGCAATTTCGAAACAAGAAGCATCATGGAATCAGGCACTCGCGGGAACCACTGCGGTTCTTGGCGCATTTCTTACCACGGGATTTCTGGCATGGGGCGCGGGAACGCATATCCGACTTGACCCGGGCATTGTCATGTTGCTGGCATCGCTGGTGCCCGCCGCCGTCGCCGCGCAGTTTGCATTAAACACCGACCGTCCACCCGCCCTGCCCGTTAAGTCCGCGCTTCGCTTCGCGGCGCTTGCGCTGGGCATCACCGCAGTGATGGCGTCGGTTGTTGGCATCAGCTCATTCAACGTCTTTGGATTCTTCGTTCCTGCGGCTGCGATGGCAGGACTGGTGGTGCTCGCTTCAACCGCAATGGCTGGTTTGGGTTATGCGACGTTAGGCTTGGGTGACGCGCAAGAGAAACAACAGCAGAAACAAACCGTAGCTGCCCGCGCGATTCATTTTGAACCGAGCAACGACCGCCAAGCGATGCGCGACTTCGACCGCCGACTGCAGCAGGCCCTTGCCGAGGCTCAGATCGAGGTCGAGTTCGACATTGAAGAAGCTCACGTTCAGGCACACGTCGCCTGAGCCATCGTTCCGTAGTAGGCTGACGCATCCAACTCTTCGGTGAC
The DNA here is from genome assembly GCA_041390025.1 of bacterium. Taxonomy (GTDB): domain Bacteria; phylum Myxococcota_A; class Bradymonadia; order Bradymonadales; family Bradymonadaceae; genus JBFFMO01. The sequence goes on along the minus strand of JAWKQR010000011.1, from coordinate 93,151 downwards.
GTCATGCCAAACATCACCCAACGTACCGCCCTTGCCCTGTTTGTGGGCTCTTGTGTTTCTACGGAGCGTTGGCGGCGGCGGGTTACATCGGTGGCGACCACGTACCCTTTTCACCTACGTCGGACTTACTGGTTCGCTCATGCACCGGGCTATCCGATCTTCTCGTTGTTTTGCCGTATCTTTGCGTGGTTTGGGACCAATGCGTACCTCGCCACAAGCATCGGAACCGCTGCTCTGGGTGCACTTCCCGATCGCGGTGTTCTTTCGAGGGCTTCGAGCGTGGGGTCTGGACGAACTCGCGAGCACCGCCGGTGCAGTCGCGTTTGGACTGATTCCGCATGTGGTGTTTCTGCACACTCAGGCCGAGGTGTTCGCCCTCAACCACCTGTTCGTCAGCGCAATATTCTGGCGTCCGCGCCCACCTCTTGGGCAAACTCGCCTCGCGGGGTCGGTCTACTGGGTCTGCTCGCCGGACTTGCGCTCTCGCACCACCACACCGCGATTTTCCTGGCACCTTTGGGCCTTTGGGCCGCGACGACACGCGTCCTCGCCGCTCCAAACCGGTTCACAGCTGTTGCGGCGGGTGTGGGAGGGCTGGCAGTCGGGCTGCTTCCGTACCTTTATTTGCCGTGGGTCGCATCCCACACCAACGCGTTCCATTGGGGCGACCCATCAACCGTTTCCGGACTGCTGGACCTGTTTCTTCGGCGTGATTTCGGGACGTTCACCATGACCGTGGTCGCGGACGAACCTGTGGCAGGCCCGGTCGAACAATGGTCATTCTTGCTCACATCCACGGTCTTGAACCTTGTGGGTTTGGGCGTGTTGGTGGCGATTTGGGGCGTCTCCACAGGCCTGCGGCGAACGTGCGCTGACGGTCTGTTTGTTGGCGGGTGCGATCCTGAGCGGCCCCGTGTTTGCGGCGATGCTGCATCGGCCACCCAGGGGCTGGACACGTTATTGGTTCAGAAGTTTCACGTCTTGTTCTTTGGCACCTTGCGGCGCTGCAGCGTTGGCGATTCACAATTGGACGCACGTTCGCGGCCGCCAGATTCTGTGTGGTGTGTGGTGTGGGCTGCTTGCGGTCACCGCTGTCGTTCACACGAAGGAGCTTCAAGATTCCGCACCGGCGAACTACGTCGCCGACCTATGGCATCCGTTGCCGGACAACGCGGTGTTGATCGCGACGGGGGACCACGCGACCGCGGGTTCGTGGGCGTACAACGCGCAACGCGGAAGCGCTGGCTTCACCATTGCGGCCGACCTCCTCGCCCACGGTTGGTATCGCAGGCAAGTCAATGCGTCGCTCGGCATCGAAACGGTCGACCGCGGCGCAAGCGTGGACTTGGAGGAAGTCATTCGCGCAGTCCAGGCCACCGGTCGACCTGTTTTCATGACGTCGATCCTCAATCCAAACTTGGCGCGCACGTTCCCTTCGTATCCGCTGGGCTTGACGATTGCCATTCTAAAGCCGGGCGAACGCCCGCCATCCATCATGGAGGTCGCGGCGCAAAACGCGACGCTGTTCGAGGCGTTTGGGTATCAAGGTCCCGCCGGTCACACGGGTCCATGGGCCGAGACCGTCCGAGCGCCCTACGCCGGCACGTGGGCCACCTTGGCGGGAGCGTTTGACCAAATGGGCAACGTCGAGGCCGCCACCAACGCAAGGTTGCTCGGCAAAAAGTACGAGGCGCCCCATGAGTAGGTACGATCTTCGCGGCGAGTCGCCGCTTCGCGCGGCTCTACGTGTCGGGCGAACGCTTCTACGCTCGGGGCTCGCGGACGATGGCGCGTTCTTCAAGCTGCCCCAGCTCGCCGGCGTTGCCGCGACGCGTGGATTGGATGTTCGCAGCCTTCACACCTTGCACGCTGTCTCGCATCCACACCGGCTGGCGGTGATCGACGGGGAACGATGGGTCACAGCCGTTGAGCTCGAACGCCTGATCAACCAGACCGTTCACATGCTGGCGAAGCACAACGTCCGGCCCAAAGACCGTGTCTTGATCTGTATGGAGAACCGCCTTGAGTATCTGTTGACATGGTTTGCGCTGTTTCGGTTGGGCGCGACCGCGGTTCATGCGAGCTACCGGTCGACACCTGCCGAGCTCACGTACTTGAGGGAGCACAGCGGGGCACGCCTTGTGGTTGGCTCAGGTCTGACGGCGCCAAACGTAGAGCACGCGGGTTTTGAGCGTTGGATTTGCGGCGACGACACGTCTGGCGCGATGAGTTTTTGGGCGTTGAGGCAATATCCAACCACACCATTTAGCGGTCCGACAGGCGCAGACGGCGACAGCATTGTTTACACCTCGGGCACCACCGGCCAGCCCAAGGGCGCTGTGCGCAAGTTCACGTCTTTTGGTGTTCTGGAACTCTCGCGTCTGCTCGAACGACTGCCACTCCAAGCAACCGATCGTCACCTCGTGGTCTGCCCCCTGTACCACAGCGCAGCACAGGCGTTTGTCCTGCTGAACGCGGCGCTGGGCGCGACGGTCGTGCTTGAGCGCCACTTCGACCCGGCGCTGTCTCTTTCGCGGATGCGTCGTCTCAGGATCACCACGACGTTTCTCGTCCCGACGATGATTCGACAAATCCTTGATCTTCCACAGCACGAACGCGGCGTTGCTCCACCGCTGCGCTGCCTTGTCTCTGGCGCGGCGCCGTTTCCGCACGCCTTGCGCATCCAAGCGGCGCAGTATTTTGGCGTGGGATGTCTGTACGACTTTTATGGGGCGACCGAGCTTGGCTGGGTCACCTTGATCAATGGTCACGAGATGATGAGCCATCCCGGCAGCGTTGGGCGCGCGCTGTCAGGCCAAAAGCTCCGTGTGGGCAGCCCCGAGTCTGCCTCCAAGCCTTACGAGATTGGCCCCATCTGGGTCTCGACGGGACAGGTCATGAGCGGATACCTCCACGACGATTCAGCAGACCTACAGTGGTCCACCGTCGACGACCTAGGGTATCTCGACCCAGACGGATTCCTGTACCTGTCCGGCCGGGACCGCGACATGGTCATCTCGGGTGGTGTCAACGTTTACCCCGTCGAAGTGGAAGAGGCGCTTCACACCATACCCGGCGTGATTGAAGCCGCCGTGGTGGGTGTCCCTGACGAGAAATGGGGTGAGCGGGTTGTTGCGTTCGTGGTTGGCGACGTCGACGTGGAGGCACTTCAGTCGCAGTTGCGGAACACGCTGTCGGGCCCCAAGTTGCCTCGTGCGTGGCACCACGTCGAGACTTTACCGCGGAACGCGACCGGAAAGGTCTTGAAAAAGGCGTTGCGCGACGAGGCTATTCGTCGGTCGGGTCGTGACCCCAATCCATCGTAATCTCATCAGACATGCGTGGGGTCGGACGACGAGGCTTGGGAAGGGTTCCCTCAAGTTCCAGCCCCGACGGCATGATGGTCTCGTCAGGGTCCGCAGGTGCCGCGGGCTTGATGCGATCGCGGAACTCGGACATGGGAAGGCTTGTGAGCAGTGATGGGTCGCGCACATCCACCGTGGCAATGTTGTCCTCGTCGAACGCCAGAGACCCAAGGTCGGGAACGTTGAAGGTCCGTGGCCCTGGACTGGGCTTTTGCGGCTGTGGCTGCGGGCTGGGATGTGGCTGGTGCGCCGCGGCCGCCGGAGCAGGAAATTCCGCGGGCTTTGGCGCCCAAGCGTCTTGCACTGCCTGTGGGTCAGGTGCAGTTGGCACCGCAGGCGCCCCATACATCGGCGTTGAACGCACAGCAGCGGTTCCGTGCATTGGCGTGCCCTGAATGCTTGGCATGCCGGCCATTGGCGTTGCACGAATGTTCGGCGCCACCAACGTGCCCGGAATGGTCTCTTCGGGGGAATCGTCGCGGACAATCATCATGTCGTTGGTCATTGTGACATCGGCAGGACTCGCCGAACGACCAAGGTCCGGCGCAGCGACCTGTAGGGACGTCGCCCGGGGTGGTTCGATGTCACGCACCTCGTCGGCCAACATCTTGAGCTCGCGCATGTTGGCTTCGAATTCATGCGAACGATCGGCGAGCGGCTCCAGAAACGGAAATCGCTCGGCGAGGTCGTTGATGATGACTTGGCGGCGGACCCTCGCCCGCTTAAACAACAACGGGAACACAAAAACGATGGAAAACACTGCAGAAATCGCCGTGAACAAGACGACGTAAAGCCACTTGTCGGAGCCGGGGGCGCGGGCTTCCCGCGCTTGAATGGAGTTGGCTGCCGGACCGCCCAGCGCCTCGACGACAAACGCAAACTTTGCCTCGACGATGGGGCCGAAGATCAGCAACGCGGGAACAATAATCATGATGCCGAGAAGCATCATGACCAGTTTTTCCGTGGTGGCAGAACCCCGCTGAGACCGCATCCATCGTGTGTGCTTCGCAAACATCATCGCTCTCCGTGCCCGCCAGTGTCGGCAATTGCACACGGCACGTCAATGGAGTTGAAGTTGCGCAAGAACGCCTCACCGACCCTCTTTTCAGAGGGTCGAGGCAGGTTGCCCCACATCCCGTCATACCTTGTATGCTCAAAGCATAACCGAGCGGATTAGGTCAGACAAATGATTTTCAACACAGAATTGCCCGCCGCCCGCATGAATCCTCGCGCTGAACGATCATTCATTTTGACGCACCACTCTATTCGTCAATAAAGACGCACGAATTGCACATTGACGCGATGCGTTAATGTTTGGCGGCGCTTTCGTAACTAATTTCATCACCTACATCACCCTACGCGTCGTTTTTTCGGCCTGAAGACAATTTTTGCCAGATCGCTTGGGGCCTCCTCCAACGGCAAATGCGCCGCCCCGGCCAGAACGTGGACGCGGGCTTGTGGCCAGATCCCCTGCCAAAGCGTTGCCGAGCGGCGAATGGCATCAAACGTCTTCTCGCCGTTGACCAAATCGATGGGCGTCGTGATGGGTTCGAATCGGTGATAGTCCCCCACGGCGTCCAACAGCTGCAGGTGCGCGAAAACAGCATCGTGATTGAGCGCTTCGAACGACTGAGTCAGGTCAGACTCGTCGGTCCGATGATTCGCCAACGAGAGGTTGGTCGCGATGCGTCCAAGCGGGTTCTGGAACGCTGACGCATAGAACAGCCGCCCGAGCGCCGGGATGGTCATGATGCGAAAGTACCAAGGAAAATAAGCAAATGGGTCGATGAGCACCAGCCTCTCGAAACGCTGTGGACGCTTGAGCACACCGAGCATTCCGAAGATCGCGCCGCTGCAGTTCCCAACAAGCGTGATGTCGCCCTGCACCCGGTCAATCACCTCACAGACCGCATCGGCCATGGCATCAAGCGTCCACGCCTGCGGGGCGGACGTGCTGCCGTACCCGGGGAGGTCCACCGCGTGGAGCGTCACGTTCGCGGGCAGGTAAGGCAGCAAGGGTTCAAACGTTTGCCATCCTCCGCCCCAGCCGTGGATGCCCAGGTACACCCGTTGACCGCTGCCCCACGTCTTGTAGAAGGTGCTCATGCGTCTTTGAGTTGAATGCCGATGGCGTTACGTATCCGCTCGGCCGGTACGTCGAGCAGGAATGCGTAGGATGCCTCGGTGACGCCCGCGGGTTCGAGATCGAGCTCGGAGAATTTGATGGCGCGCCCGGGATCATCAATCACCACGCAGGCGAGGCGCTCAATGGCCACCTGAAGCAGCCGGCATTGCCGTTCGATCGCCTGTGCCCCAAACCGCCCTGAGATTTCCAACGCATAGGGCGCCACACGCTGTCCCTTTTTCTCGAGCCACCGTGCGAGTTTCGCCGAGCTAAAGTGGTCAGGCATAACGTGGCTCGACATCGTCCAGCCGGAAGCAAACTGCGACACCACGGCAACAAACACCGCAATCTGCTCCTCGGGTTTGAGTCGACTCCAACCTCCAATGCCCATGGACAATGCAGCGAGGCGTCGGCCCAGCCCTACAAGCTGTTCCGTGGGGTCGGCGACCTTGGACCATGACGCGTCCAAGACCAAGCGCACACCCCCGTCAAAGGTCAGGTCACAGTGACCGGGCAGCGTCTTGTCGGTCTGGTAGACGTCTCGCAGCTCCAACCCGTAGAGTTGGGGCCACTGCCATGCCAGCTGCATCGCCAAGCCTTTGGGCTCCTTCACGCGCGCGTTGCGTTTGATGTACTCGTCTGCCCCCTTGCCTTCTATCGCCTCCTCGACCGCCTCGCGACTCAGTCGGAGAAGCTCGATGAATGGAGCGACGAGCTCGGTTGGCAGCAATCCCGACGTGGCTTCGTTTGGAATCGGACGTTTTGGCCACCGCCGTGGCTCGGCATGCGCGATGTAGTACGACTTCGCATTTTCCTTCGCCACGCCCGAGAAATGACCCAATGAGGCGAGCCGGAACGCGCGGTCCGCGTGCCCAAGTCGGTGCGCGATCTCGAAGTGGGATTGAAGCCCGTTGGCCTGACCTGCCGCAAGTTGCTCGATGGCCAGATTTCGGAAAAATGCCTCAACATCCTCGCCACGGCCGGCAGCGGTCATGCGTTTTCTTAGCTCGTCGACGGCATCGAGCTGCTCGGGATGGTGCAGCAGCAGGGTCCCGCCGGTGGCTAGGAGTTCCTCAAGCGCGACGTTGGCTTTCCCCTGAACGCGGAACGTGGAGACGCGGGCGGCGCGCAGCACATTGCTGTCGCTCGAAACCTCCAGAATCTTGGCCAAGTAGTGCAACGATTCCTGAAGCTCCACGCGCTCCTCGCACACGCGCGCCAAAGCAGCCAACACACGCGTGTCCTGGGGATCCAAGCGCAGCGCTTGAATGTAGGCTCCCTTGGCGTCATTCGACCGCGAGAGCTGCGTTTCGAGCAGATGGCCAATGTGTGCAAACAGCTTCTGCAGTTCGGGTCCTGCGGGCAAAAGCTTCGTCAACGCACCAAAACACCGCACGGCCATGGCGTAGTTCTGCACCTGCTCGTAGAGGTCCCCGAGCATGCGCAAACGGCGCGTTTGCGAGCCGTTGCGCTCGAGCGACCGCGTGAGGTAGCCGATGGTCTTGGCCCTGTTGGACTGTTCGGCCAGCGCAAGGTCTGCCATCTCGTTAAGCCAACCCACGATCTCGTCGTCGCTCTTCGAGTGTCGGATCTGCTCTTCATAAGCATCCAGCAGGTCGTCGAAGTCACGACGCGTCCACAAGAGCTCTTTGAGGCGCACAAAAGCCTCGGGGTGGCGCGGGTTGGCAGCGATGACTTTGCGTAATTGCTCGACCGCCGCATCAAGGTCACCCAAATGGTCTTTCTGGACCTGTGACGCGTGCAAACGGTTGGCGTTCGAGATCTGACCGACCCGTGTCAGATGCGCGTCGCGCTTGAACCAGCGCACGACGCTCTCCCACTCACCGAGCTCTTCGGCGAGTAGCTTTGCGATCTTCACGGCCGGCAGGAAGTCCATGTACTGGCCGAGAAGCCGCTCAATGACCTCCAGCGCACCTTCACGGTCGCCGCGCAGGTATTGGGTCGCCACCATCCACGTCAGCTCGGACGACCGTACAACGGGGCTCGACGACCGCCTCGCCCGCGATGTCGCGAGCAGTCCCAACGCTTCTAGGTCCATTTGTCGCCACGCATGGTGCATGGCCCGAATCAGGCGTCCCTCGCTGAACGGATCCGCACCCACGCGAGAGGCCGCCAACAGCTCGTTGCCGGCCAACGGCTTCGGGTTGCCCAGACGCTCAAAGGCCATGATGAGCAGGCGCGTTTGGGCGTCGTGGTGGCCCCGCTCCAGCACAACCGCCGAGCCGACGTCGAAAACGCGCTTCTCCAGAGACTCGGCCAACGATGCCAAGTGAATCGCGTAGTAGTTGGGGAACCGAGACTTCACGGCCTCGCGGGCTCGGGTGTTGGTGCGTGCGAGCACAAAGAGTTGATGCGACAAGTCCTCGATTTCACGGGGCGAGCGTGATCCATCGAGACGCTTGAGGATCGCCGCCAACCCGCGGTCCCCCTTCTGGCTCGTACGCAAGACCCCCAAAAACGCGAGCACGTCGTCGGGGTCAATCATCAACGCACGATCGTAGGCATCCAGAGCCGCCTCGTCGTCGTTCACCTGATGCTCCAAAATGGAGCCAAGTTCAGTTAAATAACCCGCTTGAACGGTTGGGCTTTTCGCCAAATCGGCGAGGCGCGAAAGGTACTGTGTTGCGGCCTCCCAGTTTTGAGTTCGGAAGGCGATTTCGAGCAAAGCTTCAAGTGTGGGGAGGTGCTGCGGGCGAACACGCAAGACTTTGAGAAACCATGCCTCGGCCGAGGCGTTTGCTTCAGGCTGTCCACGCAGCCGTCGGTCCCACACGTAACCGAGTCGAAATGCGAGCGATGCCTGCGCCTCGGGCCGTTTCGCAGCGTGGTACTCCTGTTCAAGGATCTTCGCCAAACCTAGGAAATCACGACGGCGGATAAGCAACCGCCCCGCCGCCACCTGCGAGGCGAGGAATGTTGGGCGGGCGTTCAAACTCTCGACGAACGACGCCAAGGCAGCCTCGTCATCCCCAACAATCTCGGAGTAATGGCCAAGCTCGTACGCGATCTCGGCGTCGACGCCGTGCATCCGATCGCGGCGCCCCGACCAGAATCCAAGCGCCCAATGTGCCACGCGCGCGGTTCGCAGGTAGGGGTCGATCGCGTTGGCAAACAGCGCCCACGCCTGAGATACGCACGAGTCCGTAATCTGCGAAGGCATCAGCGACAACGCGGTCTCGCGCTGCCCCATGCGTTGAAACTGCCGCGCAACCATCAGCCTCGCTTCCGCGGCGATGTCGTCATGCCCGAAGGTCGAGACACGGCGCTGCAGGGCAGTGAGCTCGTCGATGGACAGGCCAAAGCGTGTCAGATCGGCGTGGACCAGACGTACGGGACACCAAGGTGACCCAAAGACCACCTCATCGATCTCGAGCAGATAAGCCATCAACCGACGACGCACTTGCTCTTGGGACTCTTCACTGATGGAACGCTGCAAGTCTTCGAGCCGCGCCTCCACTCGCCATCCGGGTGCATGGGCCAATTCGTCTTGGGCGGTCAAGACTTCGACCAGCACATGCGCACCAGGCAGACCGGAGGACGCCAGGCGAGGGAACATGCCGACGTCACCCAGAATCTGGGCGATCTCGAGGCCAAGCGCGCGCGCTCCCCGGGCGGACCGTGCGCGTTCGCGCAGACGTTCCACGGCTTGGGTTCGCCGCATGGAGCGACTGAACACCTCGACGGCCATGGCGGACCAATCAAAGGCCATCAAGCCCGATTCCTCCTCCATCAGCTCGATCGCGCGATCCGGCGAATTCTGGGCGGTGGCGAGGTGGAAGAGGTTGCGAATCATCGCCCACTGCTGAACCGCACGGGCGTTTCCTGCGCGACGCAGCATGCGCAACTGCCGCGCGGTCCCTTCGTTGTCGTGGTCAACAAGCGCGATCGCCACGAGAAATGCGCCCACGCGGTGTGTGGGGTCTCCGGCCGCGGTCGCGGCCACCAACTCTTGGGCCACCGCTGGCGAGCGCTTCTCGAACATCCAAGCGAGGGTGGCCGCCATCCATCGGTAATACGGCTGCAACGGCCCCGGAGCGGTCTCGACGCGGCTTCGATACCACTTCGCGGCCTCCGTGCCACTGCGTGCCTGAACATAGACGTCGGCTTCCTTGAGCAGCGCATCAGAGACCTGTTGCGTGAAGTTGTTTCGCGCAAAGGTCGACCATTCTTCAACCTTCTCTTTGCGGCCAAGCCGCGCGTATGTGCGAAGGTATGCTGCCACCGCGAAAAACGGCGACGCGTTTGGCAGCGACGCGTCCAACGACCACAGATCGTCGAGGCACGCGACGGTTTCCTCGGGGGCATCCCAACCCCAACCGCCCACGAGGATCGCCTGCTCAAGCAGGAACGCTCGGAAGTCGATGCTCCCCGCCTCGGCCGTGGATAAGCCCTGCCCGATGAGACGACTCCCACGTTTCCAATCGCGGCCGCGGTACGCGAGCTCAAGCTCATCCAAGATGGTGGTCGGCGAGTGCACGGGCTGCAAATTGGCGGCGTCTAAGCGTTCGAGCACTTCGGTCGGGTCGACCGTACACGCGGCCAAATGACGCGCGAACTCCGCCACGGAACGCGGCTCTTCCCCGTCAAAACAATGGGGCAAAAAGCGGAACGCGAGCGGCCACTTTCGTGATCGAATGGCGTGGTGAAGCGCACGCTCCGCAGCTTCCGCACGCTCCACGGGCTCTTCGGTCTGGTCCAGCGCATTGCCGAACTGATCGAGCGCGGCCTCGTAATCGCCCCCAAGGGCATACAGCTCGCCCGCAATCTGCATGCGATAAGATTGTGATGGCGATTCGATCGTGATGGCAAAACCACTCAGGTCGCCCGCAGCAACCGAATCGGCGACCCACGAGAAATCGCGCAAACGCAGGAGACCCAACAAGGCGTAGCGGCGTTGGAAAATCCCCGTCGCGGTCAGGAAAAGCTCGCGGTATGCATCCACGGTCCCGCGTGCATCGCGGCCCAGGGCCTCGGCAAGCCACGTGTACCACAACAGGGTCCGAGCGCGGTGCGGCGTCGACTCACCGCGTGTGTCAAACTCCAGCGTCTCGAGTTCGCGCAACACGGCGTCGGCCTCGCCGGCTTCCACGCGCGCTGATACAACGCGCCAGTAAGCCCCGTCATCAACCATGCCGGGAATCGCCAGATGCTCGACCCATTCATGGGTCAAATCCTCTTGGACGTCCTCGAGGAAGGCTTCCACGGCCAGCCGGCAATCTCGCACGACGCCCGTTCGGTCAAGCTTCTCGCACAGGTCTTCATCTTCGAGGGTCACATCGTAGAGGGTGCGCAGGCCGCGCCAGTCTGCGATGCGTGCCAATGAACGCTCGACGCAGAAGAACAGATGGATGCTCTCAGGATTTTCGTCACGTGCAGATCGGTACAAGCTCAGAATCTCGCGCGGGTCACCGCCGGTTCGCTCCAGCAATTCCGCACGGCGCCATGCACTCTGCACAGCGCGCAGTTCCTCGCCCGCGGGCACTCCTTTGAGCTCCAACATGTCTGCAAAGGCGCCGTGCAAGATGATCTGTTGCCCAAGCGAAATCAACGTGGGCAAGCAATCGGCGTCGGCCTCCAACGAAAGTTGCAGATAATCCGCCATGATGCGGATTTCGTGAGTTGTCTGCTCGTGCAGCGCGGCCAAGCGCTCCCAGATCAGTGCTTTGACCTCGTCATCGTCCACGAGTTCGGCCTGCGAGACCAAGGCCTGCTCGACCGTGGCGGAGTCGCCCCGCGCCCGAGCCCAGCGCTCCAATTGTCGGAGCATGACGAAATTGGTGGCGTTGAGGGACACGGCATCACGCAACACGCGGTACGACGTAAGGCCCTCTAGGTCACTTCCGGTCAGGTCGGTGGACTGCAGCCGTTCAAGAATCGTCGCCAACCGGAACAATCGTGCGGCGGATTCACGCAGCAACCGCTTTTTCGCGGGCTCGGTTTCGTTCTTGGCGCGTTGGCCGATGCGCCCATCCTGCGACACCAGCCGCTTGAGCGCGCGCGCTTCGTGCCACCAGTTGCCGGTCTGATGGGCTTCTCGCTGCACAAAAAACATCTGCGCGCGTGACGCGGCGCCGTCGGCGGCCATCGCGTCGATGACCTCGAAAAACGCCGGGTTGCCGTGCAGCAACCACGGCACCATCACGGTCGCGGCGCGTTTGAGCTCGCCGTGTGCGTGTTTACCCAGCCGACGCCATGCGTTGATCGAGTTTCCGAGGTTATGGCTCGCGTGGCCCTCCACCGCCTTGACTACCAACGCGGGAAACGTCTCGGGTGGGATCATACGCTCACGAAGGCGCTGCCGCGTCGCCTCCGAGGCCTCGCCGTCGAGCAACCGCTCAAACGCAATCGAAGAGCGACGGATGGTACCCAACGCGCCTTCCGCTGATTCGTCGAGCCGTTCGAGTCGCGCCATGAGCTTGAAGAACGGTTCGTCGGCCGACTGCCAATGGAACGCCAAACGTTCCAACAGGTTCGAGCGCAACACCGCCCCGGCGTCGTCGGCCAAACTTTCGAACACCTCCGGGGGGGTCTGCACGCCGGTCAGCGCGCGAACAACGTTCGCGAACACGTAGACGTACGCGGCACGGTGCCGGGGGTCGGGCTCGGCTTCGATCTCTTCCTTGAGCTCGGTCAAGAAGGCGCCCCAGATGCCCGGAAGCTTCAGCGGATCGACCCCGGGCAGGCGAATGCCAAACTTCTGCGGCTTTGTGTTCGCACCCTTCTTTTTTGCGGCGTCCACGTCTGCGACCGAGATCACGTCCCCGGTGTCGGGGTCGACAAACTGAATCCCGGTTTGGTCGAACACGCTGTCAGGCGCCCAATCCGCGCTGAGCTCGGCGATCTCGATCTCGGTCGTGTCGCTGGCTGACGGCGGGAGTTTGGGCGGCGGCGGCGGCACCGGCGCTGCCGGTGACACGGCGTCTCGAATGTCGTGTTGCGTGGACGCGTCAAGGTTGACCGGCACGTCGTCGACGTCGAAGAACTCCTCCAAAATGTGGGAGGCCGTTTCGCCAACAAATCGCGCGATCTCGCTCCAATCGGGTTCGTTGTGGGCTTCAGATTCGGTCCCCTCGTCCAAGCCGTCTGAGTAACGGCTCGAAGTAGGCGGATCGGTCACAAACCCCTGAACCGGGAAGTCGTCGTCTTCGTGTCCAGCCATGGTGTCCAAATGTAGGATGACCAGACGAGTATCAGCCCCGACGCCAAGCAGTGTCAATTCCTACGACGTTGACGAACGCCTCCTGCTCGTCAATCCTCGGTGCAACGAGGAGCCCGAATGCCTGACATCGCCCAACTGACGTTTCAACTCGACCACCCGGACGTGCCCACGCAGCAAGAGGCAGCGGACGCGCTTGTCGCGCTCGGCGCCGAGCATCTTGACGCGATTGTGGCGAACATCGCATTTGCCACGCCGCGGGCGCGTCGGGCGTTGATCGGTGTCATCGCGCGCATCGGCACCCCTGCGGCCATGATCAATCTGATGCGATTTGTGTGGGATCGACGAGGATCGATCGAGGACTCCGACGCGCGCGGACTGGCGATGAAGGGCATTGCAAAGCTCGCGCGGCCGGAGGACGGTGCGCGCGTCTTGAGCTTCCTGATGGATGTTGCCGAGGACCACGACCCGTTCGTTCGTGCGTGGACGGCACAGACTCTGGCTGCCCTCGGGGATCCGCGCGCACGGGCGTTCCTCAAGCAGATGCTAAACGACGAGTCGGAGATCGTGCGCGAGCGCGCCCAAGCCGGGCTGGAGCAACTGCTGGACGGCACATCGGATGCGCTGATCTCGCAGGTCGACGACACGGAATTGCTCGCCAAACTTCGCACCGCGACGGGCGCACACCAAGCGTATTGGTTCAACGAGCTCAAGGCGCGTCCAAACGCCCTTGAGCTGGCTGCACGCATGGTGCGCGAGGGCGGCAAAGGCGCAGGTGTTTGGGCTAAACTTTCTGTTGGAGTCAGGTGACCCTATCGGCCGTCCCATCGCGCTGAATCTGCTGCTGCGCGAAGGCACGAACGCGAACCGCGCGATCGCGTTTCGACTACTCGCGATGCACCTCCACGCCGATGCCGACACCGACGAATGTGAGGTCGTTCGTGGCGGACTTTACGACACCGACGTTTTTGTGAGGGCAGCAGCAGCAATGTGCGCCGGAGCTTCTGGGGACGAGGATCTTGCCCGTCGCGCCATCGCCGCGGTCGATATCACCGAAGGCGAAGTGGCCCTCGCGGCGGCGAAGGGACTGTCGGCTGGCCTTGGCCAAAGCGATCGGCACCTGTTCCCGGCTTTGGAGGCGGCGTTCGAGCGTGTGCATCGTCGGCGCCTCGCGTCAAACGACGAGACGTTCGTGTACACGGAGGCATACCTGCTGCGGGCCGTGGGACATGCGACCTCGGGATCGCGTGGCACCTCGGAGGTCCAGCGGATGGCGCTGCGCGCGCTCTTTGACGCCGAACACCACCGCCCGGTGCTGATCACTGGACTCGAACTGCTGGAACAATCCACGCCCGACGAGGGCCTTACGGCGGACCTGAGATGGCCTGCCGAGATGGTGCGCGACCTCGCGATGGTGCTTGGCGTCGATGACCGTGAGGTGCAACAACGCGCTCTGCGGCTTTTGGTTCGCGGCGCGGCTTCGGGAACGACAGCTTGACCGCGTCAGTCATGAAACTCGTTTACGAGGAAGCCGAGGTGATCGTCTCTGGGGTGATCCCGTTGCTCGAACGCATCGGCACGGAACGCGCGCGGGGGGCGCTGAGCGAGCTGGCTCAGTCCGACGACAACGAGGTCAAGAAGACGGCGGCGGCTGCGTTGCTTCGGCTGCGCAACGGGCAGGAATGGATTGATGCCGAATTCGACGATTCCTTCTGAGGGTTACGACCAGCGGAACGATTCCATGGTCTGAACTTCGTCGTAGGTTGGGCTAAATCCTGTCGCGTCTTTGAAACGACCGGAATCGACCACAATGGGGTACTTGACGTGTGACACCGCGCCCTTGGGCAACGCGGGCAACCCGAATCGACCCAACATCGAAAGCAACAAGGGTTCGGGCAGCGGAACACGCGTACGCCCGGTGACCTCGATCGCGAGCGACAGGGGTACCGGTTGTGGTCCTGCGACGTTGTAAACGCCGTTGAGCTGCGCTTTTTGAGCCATGGCGATGGCCGTCGCCACATCAAACTCATGCATAAACTGGAACAGCGGGTCGTAGCCCAGGACGGTGGGAACTCGTGGACCACGCAAAAAGCTCGCGAACGTGCCGTGCCGCGACGGCCCAAGCGTGTAGACCATACGCAGCACGGCCGTCTTGAGGTTGGGGTAGCGCCACAGCGCCGACCCCGCGTACAGGTCCGCCGCGACCAAGTCGGACAGCTCGGGATACTGCATCATGCCCGTCGGTGGCTCGTCCTCGGTGTGATAGAGCGGCGCATCCGGTCCGGCCCCATAATACGTGTGGCGACCGACAAAGATGATGCTCTCGACACCGTAATTATGACAGTTCTCGAACACCGCGCGCGTCCCACCGAGGTTGATCCGCTGGCGGTCCTCGCTCATGCGCGTCGTGAGGTGGGTCACCGTGGCCATGTGAATGACGCAGTTGGGCCGTTGCGTGCGAAACACCTCTTCGGCAGGCCGCTTACGAATGTCCGCCGAAACGATCTTGATGCCTTTGGGGGCATCAGGCCACGGCCGCTGGTCCACGCCGATGACGCGGTGGCCTTCCTCGAGCAGACGTTTGGCCACGAGGCGACCGAGTTTTCCCGAAATGCCGGTGATCAGAACCTTCATGGTGCCCCCGGAAACTCAAAGGGTTGATCGCGGTGGTCGCGGCGCTCAAGGCCAAGGGCGATCAAGGAGGCGATCCGCGTCTGGACTTCTTCCACATAACCATTGATGACGTCGTCGTCTTCGTTCCCTGTTCCCTCGAAGATCATCGGCTGTCCGTAATAGACCTCACACGGCACCGGCCGCGGGACGGGGAGAACGTAGGGGGTAAAAGGCACGTACGGCGCGCCGACGAGCTTTCCCAGCCACTCGGAGTTGTAAATCGTAGGGATTGCCTCCCCGCCACCGATAAACGCAAACGGGATGATCGGCGTCTTGGTCGAGAGCGCCAAGCGAACAAACCCGGTTCCAAAGCGCACCAGCGAATTTCGATCGGGGTAGAGCTTGGCGGTCCCGCGCGCACCCTCAGGAAACACCATCAAGAGCCGCTCGTCCTCAAGCAGGCGCGCAGCGTGCTCAGGCAATCCGGTAAACTGGCCCACGCGGTTGGTCCACTGAGACACAAAAGGAATGCGGTTGAGGAACTTTTCGGCCATGCCCTGCCCCAAGCGCGGGGGTTCCATCTCGAGCAACATCGAGGTCAACACCATCGCGCCATCGACCGCAACGCCGCCGCTATGGTTGCCCACAAGCATGCCGCGACCGCGTTTGGGCACGTGGTCGATGCCGTAGCATTTGACGTCAAAATAGTGCTTGTACAGGAACCCGAGGGCCGAAAAGAAGACCCCCAAATTCTCCTGAGAAATCCCGTAGGGGTCGATCCCGTAACGGTTAAACGGCAGCTCGATGCGCCGCACCCTGTCCATGATTTCGTCGTCGATCAACATCGCCACGGCACTGCTCACGTAAAGACTGCTGTAAGGTCGCACCCTCCCCCATTGGCCGTCAACGCCGAGCGGTTCGGGAACGGTTGCGCGATGGCTATGTGTCGACTAAACCTTGGTCTTCGTCACTTTTCTCTCGAGGGATTCATGGTTCGCCCAGTGGTCGCGTTCGCATTCTTATCATTTATCGCGCTAAGCGGTTGTTCCAGTGCGCCCACCAAAGAGGCCAGCATCGAGGCGATTCAGACGCCCGATCGCCTCGCGTCGATCCCCGCCGACACGTTCTTTCTGCTGGCTTCGCTTGAACCGCTGCCCGCCGGGCCAATCCTGGACACGCTTAGTCGCAACGAGAGCGACCTTTTGGACCTCACCGATTTTCTTGTCGACGCGTTTGGATCATCGCCCATCGGCGCCTCCAAGCTGTTCGCGGCGATGATGCGAGAATTTGACGGCTCGTGGAATCGCGAAGGCTTCGAGGCGCTTGGTCTGTCAACAAGCCCCCACCTTGCATTCTACGCTGTTTCCTGGTTTCCGGTTTTTCGCATCGAAACCAACGATCCAGAACGTGTGCGCGCGCTGATTCAACGCGCCGAAACGAGGTCAGGTGTGATTTTGACCACCGCAACCGAGGGGGACCAAACGTACAACGTTTACGGGTCCCCGGGCGCTATCGTCACGTGGAAATTTGAAGGAAATGATCTTGTGATCGGGGCCGCGCTCAACGAGGCCGTGGATCTTTGGTTGCCCTACTTTCTGGGGGAACAGAAACCTGACGTGAGCATTGCGAACAGCCAATCCCTGACCGTTCTCACTCAGAAGTACGGGTTTTCCGGGCAGCTGTTGGGGTTCCTGGATTTCGAACGAATGGTCACTTTGGTCCTTGCACCCACGGGGCTAGACGCAGAGATCGCCCAACGCGTCGACTTTTTGAAGGACGACGAGTCTGCGGACTGCAAAGCCGAGCTGACATCCATGTTTGCGAACTATCCTCGTGTGGTTTTTGCGTTGAATTCGTGGACCGAAACCGAGTTCACGCTCGATGCGGGCTTGGAAATGGAGAACGGACTGGGCGCGCGGCTCGCCGATACACAAGGCCCCATCCCTGGCACAGGATCCCGCTATGCCCAGGACCCACGCTTGGCTGCGGGTCTGGGCGTCGAAGTGGGAAAGTTGGTGGGGCTCATCGCTGAAATGTCCACAGACCACCTCAAGACCCCTTATCGTTGCGACTTGCTCCTCCCCTACAATGCTGGGGCCGAGAAATTCGCGCGCAGTGCCGCACTGTTACCTCCGCTGTTTGGCGATATTCAGGGTGTGGCCCTCTACGTCGTCAAACCAACCGACACCGGCCTGCAGCCCCCCGACGCTGGCGATGCCGACACCGAACGTAGCGACATCAATCATGCCATCATCGTGCGGACGCGCGATACGGGCAACATCATCACACTCTTGGAAAATGCAGACCCTGGATTTGCAAAGCTCGAGATGAAAACCGACGGCGTTGCGGTAGCGCTCCCGGGTTTGAAACTCGCCGAGCACACCGGTTACTTCGCCGCGGCGTCCAAGCAACAATTCGTGATCATGACCGACGAAAGAGGGGCCGAGGCTGCGACGGAATTGGCGCGTTCGGAGCCGACGAAATCCGGTTGGGCGAACTTAAGCTTGGACCCGGCGGACATGATCGAAGCCATGCCACAGTCGTGGCTTAGGAGCCTTCTGCGCATCTTCGTGGGTAGGTTGCATGTCGAGGCGGCGCCCAACACGTACGGCATGTTCGCCCGATGGGTTCAGGAGTTTCCCAAATAAACGCGACGCATAACGGGGACGTGCCGGCGGCCCCGCTTGCACACGTCGTGTATGTCGGTTAGACCTTGCGCGTTCATTTCACACCACTAGGTAGGATCGCATGCGCAAGTTCACGACCGCTCTCTTTGCCGCAACCCTCATGGCCGGCTGCTCCAGCACGCCCAAAGCAGACTCCGAACTTGAGCTGGCGCAGAAATCGCCCCATTTGGCCGCGATCCCTGCCGAAACGCCATACGCGCTCGCCTCGCTCGAGCCGATGCCCATGGGCGAAATGGTCGACATGCTCGGTCAGTTGGGCACCGCCATGGACGCGCTGTCAGGGCAGATGGCCGCGATGCTCACGCCGCAGTCCACGACCGCCGAGCGTTTTGCCGTCGCGTACCTCGAGGAGTTCCGCGGCAAGTGGAACCGTGAAGGCCTTGAGTCGCTCGGCTTTTCGATGTCGCCACGCACTGCCGTTTACGGGATCTCGTGGTTGCCGGTGTTCCGTTACGAGACCAAAGACCCAGAGGCCATGAAAGGCCTGATCCAGCGCATCGAAACACGTGCGGGATTGACGTCGACCGAACAGAAGATCGGCGAGTACACTTACAAAGCGTACGCCAACGACGACGGCGTGTTCGCCTTGTCGTTCCAAGGCAACGAGCTTGTGATGGGCTTCACCCCCACATCGACCGCAGAGCTCTACCTGCCCTACTTGGTCGGCGAGAAGAAACCAGAGGACAACATTCTGAAGTCGCGCGCGCTGGAGCTGCTGACCGAAAAATATGGGTTCAAGCCCTACTTCCTTGGTTTTGTCGACATCGAGCGCATCGTACAGATGTTGGTCTCGCCCCAGCCCGGACTCAACGAAGACATCGCGGCGCGCCTTTCGCCCGAGCGTGACCTCAGCATGTCGCCTGTGTGCCAAACCGAGATTCGGTCGCTCGCGGCGAAGTATCCGCGCATGGTGATGGGCTACGACGAGTGGACGTCGACGCAATTCTCGGCCCGTGGCGGACTGGAAATGACGAACGGACTGGGCGCGAAACTCGCGAAGACCCGCACGTCGATCCCCGCCTCAAACTCGACATACGCCAACGACGCGATGGCAGCATTCGGTGCGGGCATCGACATGGGGGCGCTCGTGCAAGTGGCCGTGGAAATGGCGAATGCCCACCGCGAAACACCGTTCCAGTGCGAAGAACTCGCCGAGTTCAATCAAGCCGCTGAGCAGTTTGGCGCGCTCTCGATGATGATTCCGCCGGTGGTTAGCCAATTGCAAGGCGTCAACGTCATCTTGAAGGACATTAAAGCCCCCGCAAATGGGCCTCAGGCCCCTCAAGGCGACCTCGCAGTCGCGCCGACAGGCGAATACACCGCGGCGGTGGTGATCCGCAGTTCGAACGCTGTGGGGTTGATGGATTTCCTCAAGATGACCGCTCCTGAGCTGGCGAACCTCGCGGTCCAGCCAGACAGTGTCGCAGTGGCCATTCCAGACCTTGCGTCGATGGGCGTGCCTCCGGGCAACTACTTCTTGTCGATGACCCCCAACCAAATCGGCATCGCAGCGGGTCAGACGGCAGCCGATGACGTGGTCGAGCTCGCGAACGCTGCGCCTACCGAGACACCTTGGATCACGTTTAGCTACGACGCGGTGCGACTCATCGACGCCCTTGGCGGTGCGCCAGAATTGGAAGGAATGTCAAAGATGTTCCTGGGGCCTGTCCAGATGGAGGTCATCCCCAACGACTCGGGCGTATTCTTCACGTACCGACAGCAGTTCGCTGAGTAGGCCTACGCCGAGAAGACATCCATGAAAGCTGCCCTCGTTTGCGCCCTGTTGGCGCTCCCAAGCGTCGCGTATGCGCAACAAGCGCCCACATTTGCTGCGAACACGTTTGACCCGTTCCCGAACCTTGAGAACAACCTTCTGAACGTTGCGGGGTCGGGTGTGCTCTCGCACCTCGACCTGTCGGCTGGGTTGTTGTTTCACTACTCACGCGATCCATTGACCGTGACGCAGGGTGCCAACACCTCGCCGCTGATCGAATATCAGGCGATCGGCGAGATTTGGTTTGGGCTTGGTTTGCTCGACTACGTGGACGTGGGTCTGATGTTGCCCGTCACGTTCCTGCAAGAGGGTGGCGACGTCGAGGCCGCAGCCGACGACAAAGACGCGACAATCGCGACCGTAGGCGACCTGCGGGCGACTGTGAAAGCTCAGTTCATCAAGCCCGCATGGGCGGCAGGGTTTGGCGCGGCGTTGCTGGGTACCGTGTACTTTCCGATCGGTGACGAGACGACGTTCAATTCCGATGGCGCCTTTCGCTTCGAGCCCCGATTGGCGCTCGATTGACGCATCCGCTTGGGTTTGGAGTCTACACGAACGTCGGTTATACCGTGCGCCCCGAGCGCACACAGTTTGGCTTCACAAGCGATGACCGCATTCGATACGGGCTTGGCCTTACGACACCGTCGGGCGCTGACGGATTGCGGTTCTATGGCACGTTGACCGGTGAGCTCGACACCGTTGGAGACGGCCCGCAATTCGGAAAGGGTCCAGGGGAAGCCGCCGAGGTGCTCGGCGGGATTCAATGGACGACAAAACAAGGGGTGACCCTCAACTTGGGCGGCGGTCCGGGGCTGACCGATGGTGCGGGCGCCCCACTTTACCGAGTCGTCGCCGCGTTTGGGTTTTCTCCCCCAGACAACGACAAGGACCGTGACGGCATCATCGATCGCCTGGACATGTGCCCGATCGAACCCGAAGACGTCGATGGCGACCGCGACAACGACGGATGTCCCGATGACGACCGCGATGGGGACCAGATCAAGGACGACGTCGACGCGTGTCCTGAAATCCGAGAAGACTACGACGGTTTCCAGGACTCTGACGGTTGCCCCGAGGACGACAACGACGGCGATGGCATCAAAGACGAGGTCGACCGTTGCCCGCTCGTCGACGGTAGAGGCACAAAGGATGGCTGCCCCAACGGCGATGCGGACAATGACGGTATCCGCGACGACGTCGACCGATGTCCCGAGGTCGCCGAAGACAAAGACGGATTCGACGACGACGACGGGTGCCCTGACGAGGACAACGACTTCGACGGCGTGCTCGACAAAGACGACCGTTGTCCGTTCAAAGCCGAAGACAAGGACGGCTTCCAAGACACCGACGGTTGCCCTGATGAGGACAACGACAAAGACGGCATCGCAGACGTTGTGGACCAGTGCCCCGATGTCGCTGAAAACATGAATGGCGTCGACGATGAAGACGGCTGTCCCGAGGAGCAAGCCCCCAAGGTCAAGGTGTCAAACGGTAGGCTCGTGACCGAGAAGGTCTATTTTGGCAACAACTCCGATCGGATCGAATCGCGCAGCTTTGACGTGCTGAACAGCGTCGCGAAGACCATCAACGACAACCCGCAGATCCGTGTCGTGAGCATCGAGGGGCACACCGACGGGCGCGGCAACGCCGACAAGAACCAAGCGCTCTCACAGCGACGCGCCGATGCGGTGATGAAGTATCTGATCGGACAGGGCGTGTCGCCGGACCGGCTTCGCGCGCAAGGCTTCGGACCCGATCGACCTATCGCGGACAACGATACACCTGAAGGCCGTGAGCAGAACCGACGGGTCGAGTTCATCATCAAGTAGTTCTCATCGGCACCTCGGCGCCAACGGAAATACACCGTTGGCGCATAACCCACAACGCCAACGGCGCACTCACCAGTGCGCCAACGCAATACGAAAGATTCGAACCATGGGCTCTGTTCACTCGCGCAGCGTTGACCCACGCGAACGGCGCACCTAGCATCGCCTCACTCATTCATACGGGAGGCATCCAATGACGATCGGGGACAATCTAGAAGAGTTTTACGGCAAAACCGTTGAAGATTTCGACATGGCGGTTGGCATCGCCAAGCCCACCGGCGTCGTCTATCGTCTCCGCACGGAGTACGACGACGAAAAATCTGTGCCCGAAATGATCGCCAAGTTTGCCGCTGACCCAAACGTCGGCGAGGTCAAAGCGTTGGTCATCGGAATCTGGGACTACGAACAGGGCGGTTCCGAAGAAGTCGTCGAAGCATTGCTTGAGCACAAGCAGCAGCTCAGCGGGCTCGAAGCGATCATGTTTGGCGACATCACTTACGAGGAGAACGAGATTTCGTGGATTGAGCAGTCCAACCTCGGGCCTGTCATCAATGCATTCCCGAATCTGGTCCATTTCCAATGCCGAGGCGGCAACAGCCTTGCGCTCAAGAACGTCAAACACGACAAGCTCAAAACCCTCATCATCGAAACCGGCGGCATGCCCTCGGAGGTGATCCGCGATGTGATCAAGGCCGAACTGCCCAATCTTGAGCATCTGGAACTTTGGCTTGGCACCGAGGACTACGGATTTGAGGCGAAGATTCACGATCTACGCCCCATCCTCGACGGCAAGAAGTGGCCCAAGCTTCGTCATCTCGGCCTGCGCGACTCTCAGATTGCCGATGCGATCGCGAAAGCGCTCTCGGTTGCTGATCAAGCCGACGTCAGCAGTGTTCAGATCGAAGGCAAGACATTCGTGCTGACCGGCACATTGCATCAAATGAAGCGCAGCGACGCCGAGAAAGAGCTCGAAAAACGCGGCGCAAAAACGGGCGGCTCGGTCACCAAGACCACCGACTATCTGGTCGCGGGTGAGAAGGCGGGCAGCAAGATGGAGAAGGCAAAATCCTTGGGTGTGCCCGTGTTGTCCGAAGCGGATTTGATGAAGCTTTTAGGCGGCGACACAAGCAACACCAGTGATGTGACGGGCAGCATTTTGGACCAACTCAAAGTCCTCGATCTGTCGATGGGTACGCTGGGAGACGAGGGTGCAAAGGCGCTGCTCGAAAACCCCAAGATCACCAACCTCGACAAGCTCGATCTGCACTACCACTACATCAGCGACGAGATGATGGAGAAGCTCAAGGGACTGCCGATCCAAGTCGATGTCTCGGACCAGCAGGACCCGGATGCCGACCCTGAGGATCGCTACGTCGCCGTCGCGGAATGATCGTTGTCGTCGGTAACCCCGAAAACCGACGCGTCGAGTACTTCGTTCAAGCGTGCAAAGCGCTAGGCGCGGCGCCACCCCGCGTGATTGCTTGGCTCGATGTGCTCGCGCACCCTGAGCCAAGCGCGCTCGTGGACGCGCCGCTGATTCGCATCGAATCTCCGGGGGAGAACCCTTTGGTGGAATCGCTCCTCGTTCAGCGCGGGGCGCGACTTCGCGGCAGCGAACCGCCCGGCTGGACCACCGATCCTGCCCGTGATCATGGGCGCATTCGCGACCAGTCGCTGTGGTTTGATGGCTTCGCCGACGTCCTTGCACAGCTTGGCGCGTGCAATGGCACCTTCATGATTCCGCCCGCCGAAATCACGACCATGTTTGATAAGGTCGCATCCCGAGGTCGATACGCCAATGAGGTACGAACCCCGAGGCTCCTCGGGACGATCACCGACTACGAACGGCTCCTAGAATACGGCGAATCGAATGCTCGCATGTTCGTCAAACCGCGATACGGCTCGTCCGCTTCAGGGGTGCTCGCCTTTCGTGCACGGCCTGCGCGCACGATGACCACCAGTGTCGAGCTCGATGGCAACGCATTGTACAACTCCCTAAAGATTCGCCAGTACGTCGACGAGTCCGCACAACGTCATATCGTGGACGTTCTGGCAGCGGACGGCCTGTTCGCTGAGTCGTGGATTCCCAAAGCGTGCCTTGGCGGTGCGTTCGACTTTCGGGTCGTCGTGATTGGTGGCGAGCCGTGCCACACCGTGATGCGGGTCTCGTCGTCGCCGCTGACCAATCTTCACCTCGGCAACCGGCGCGGCGACCTTGTGGAGTTTGCGAACCGCCATCCCGTCGCGTTTCAGCGCGTTCGCGACGCGGCCCGGTCGTGTGCGCGAGCCTTTGATGCGATGTAGTGCGGTGTGGATGTCGCGTTGGATGCAACGATGAAGACAGCGTACGTGCTTGAGATCAACGCGTTTGGCGACCTGCTGCCAAACGTGCTCTTTGGGGACATGGACACCTATCAAGCGTCACTGAAGCACGCTCGATGGCCTGCCCTAGCTGCCCAAACCCACCGCACACTTCATCGGGCGGATCACCAAACGTCCATGGCCGATCCAGTGCCATCCAGATCGTTCGCCACCCTGCTCCTTTTGGCCCTGAGGACATCGTGTATGGGATGGTCGCCGATCATCACGTACGACTCACCTTCCCATCGCTCACACGCGCGAAACGCCTCGCAGGCTGGGTTTCCAAGCATCGATTTCGCTCGCAACCACGATGGTGTCTGCGCATTCGTCAAAGCGGGAGTAACGCAGTTTCAATCGTTGGTTTTCCGCGGTGCCATTGGTCAGCACGACGATACGATGATCGATCCGCAACGATTCAACGAACGCTACGATCCCGGATCCGGCACGCAATGTAAGCCAAGGGTGCCCTGCATGTGGCGCCAGAGATCCTCGGCCTGCACGACAACCCCAGCACGCCTACGACCGCTTCGCAGAACGGCAATCGGTCCGAGTACCCACGTGCATCAAGCTCAAGCAGCGGCTCGTCGCGCGCCGTCACCCTCGGTTCTTGTGTAAGAAATCCACGTCGCAGATCGCAACCACACGCCGTCGAGTCGAAACGGTCGCCGTCGCCGTTATCGAGGCTGATTGCAGCCACCAAACTGCGTGAAACGACACGATGACAGCCAGCGAACCGCAACGATAATCAAACTTCCAGACGCCGGCGCTGCCACGACGCCGAGCCGATTAGCGGGCGTCAGAAACCCCACCTGCGTGATCGGCGGTGTTCCGGGAAGACGTTGTTTTCAGGTTAGCATGTTCACGAAAGGCCACTACATGCTGTTGTTGTCTATGCGCCCAAGCCTGATCTGGCAACACTT
Source organism: bacterium (assembly GCA_041390025.1). Classification (GTDB taxonomy): domain Bacteria; phylum Myxococcota_A; class Bradymonadia; order Bradymonadales; family Bradymonadaceae; genus JBFFMO01. The sequence continues at coordinate 68,303 of JAWKQR010000011.1, read as the reverse complement.
CGACTGCTGTCGCGCATTGGTGGTCGAAACACAGTCGAAAACATCGCCGCTTTGGACCGGGCAACAGTCGCCGAAAGGACTTTCAGCCCGCGTCGTCAGAGTCGCATGAGTGTGGGCTTTTGTCACGAGATCCACGCTTCAGAGTTGAGTCCGATCGCTTCGATGACGCAATGGCGACTGAGTTGCGGACATCCTGACCGACCTGGTCAGCCTCACTGGTGTTGTGACCAGCCGATATTCTTTGCGCGAGCCCAGCGTGGCCCTTCTTCATCGATCATCCCGTGATCGCAGATCAGATCCCGACTGTCGATGATGATCAATCGACCCAGTGATAACCCGGACAGTCACGCCAGAGCCGCAGCGTCGATAAGGCCGTTACCGCGCCCACGCGCCCTGCCGCGACGAACAGCGCCGACGCCCGCGCCAGATTACGCGCTCGGCAGCAGAAGCTCGATCGAGGTCGGCCGGTCCACGAGGGCGCATCCAGGCCCCGGCGCCGAGCTGTTCACGCAACGAGAACGCATGTTCGACTGACGCGCGAAGGTGAATGCCACGGCATACAGCCATGCCATCCGGGCACAGATGGCGGCCGCCTCGCTGACGCCCGGATCCTCGCTCGAATTGCGCGCAGCTGAACGAAGACTGGCACAGATTGCTTCAGCGACCGAACCAGCCCGCAGATGATGCAGCTGCAACTTGTTCACGATGGCAAAACCCAAGCTCGAGTTTGAACAGAGTTACATGGACGTGCTTGAGCGCCAAGCGCGCCTGACACGTGCGGCGCTCCCCGATGCGAAGTTCGCGCGGTTGGCCATTGGCGGCGGCACGCCTACGCACTTGATGAGACTGACCTTGTGCGCCCCTTTTGCGGTGGTGAATCGCACGATGGGCGCAGACGCCCGCACCATTCCCACGTCGGTCGAGATGTCCCCCGAGACGCTGACCCCCGAGAAGATCCGCTTGCCAGCGCGAGCCTGGCACCGACCGCGCCAGCATCGGTATCCAGAGCTTTGTCGAGGCAGAAACACGCGCGGTTCGGTGCCTCCACAAGACCCCAAGGTTGCTCATCGCGCGCTGGACATGATGCGATCGGCCGACTTTGCCGCGATGAATATCGACCTGATCTACGGCATCGAAGGCCAGACCCCGGACACCTTCGCCCATTCCATCCATCAAGCGCTCAAATTTTCGCCGGAAGAGATCTACCTTTATCCGCTGTACGTAAGGCCGCTAACAGGGCTTGGGAACTCACCCCGCGCATGGGAAGACATGCGGTTCGCGCTGTATCTACGTGGTCGCGACGAGCTTCTCGACGCGGGTTATGAACAAGTGTCGATGCGGATGTTTCGGCGTCCGGGGGAAGGCGTCGACGGTCCCATTTACTGCTGCCAGTCCGATGGGATGGTGGGACTTGGCGCCGGCGCGCGGTCATACACGTCTGATCTGCACTACTGCACCGATTACGCGGTGGGCCGGCGAGGGGTGGTCTCGATCCTAGAGGACTTCGTCGCGCGCAGCGACGCGCAACTCGCGCAGATTGACTACGGCATGCGCCTTAACACCGAGGAGCAGCGCCGGCGGTTTGTGATCCTGTCGATTCTCTCACACGAAGGCCTTAGCGACGCTGACTACGCGGCGCGGTTCAAGGCGCAGCCCATGGATGATTTCCCTGAACTGGTCGAACTCGTGGCGGCGAACCTCGCTACGAAGACGAACAGCGTCCTTCGACTTACCTCAGAGGGCGTTGGCTGGTCGGACGCCATCGGCCCATGGCTCTACTCGGCGACCGTTCGGGACGCCTGCCAGGAGTTTGAGCTGCGATGAGATGGAACATCCTCTACCGGGGCCCCCTGTCGAGTTGCAACTACGGTTGCAACTATTGCCCATTTGCCAAGACGAAGAACTCGCGCGCCGAACTCCAAGACGACGCCCGAAAGCTCCAACGATTTGTCGATTGGGTCGCTCAACAAGACGCCGAAATCGGCATCTTGTTTACGCCATGGGGCGAGGCCATGATTCGTCGTCACTACCAACGCGCGTTCGTGGAATTGTCGCGGATGGAGCACGTTGCCAAGGTGGCTATACAGACCAATCTTACGTTTCCAACGCAGTGGATCGCCGAGTGCAACCGCGAACGGATCGCCTTCTGGACTACGTTCCATCCCACCCAAACGACGTTGCCAAAATTTCTACGAAAGTGCGCAGAGCTCGACGCGTTGGCCGTGCGTTATAGCGTGGGTGTGGTTGGCTTCGGTGATGCGCTGCCGCTCGCACGTGAACTTCGCGCCAAACTCCCTGACCATGTGTACCTTTGGGCGAACGCCTACAAGCGAGACCCGAACTACTATTCCGATGACGACATTACTGCGTGGGAAGAAATCGACCCCCTGTTTCGTTTCAACACGCGCTACCACCCCGCGAGGGGCCGGCCGTGCGAGGCGGGATTTTCGTCGTTCACGGTAGATGGTGAGGGCGATGTGAGACGCTGCCACTTCATCAAAGACGTCTTGGGCAACATCTACCAACACGACATCGTGACGCGCCTTAGCCGCCAAAACTGTGTCAACGACACGTGCGGTTGCCATATCGGCTACGTCCACATGCCCGAACTTGGACTTTACGAGGTCTTCGGGGACGGCCTGCTAGAACGAATTCCGTCAACCATGGCACAAGCTATGCAAAGTTGACGGCGGGCCGTGCGAAAAGGCACGCACGGACGAATTTTTTGCGAAATCTGGGTAAGAGACGAAAGTGGTGCAGTCGCACCGTTGGTTCGGAAAACAAGGAGAGTATTGTGAGCACAGACAAACTAACACGTCGTGGATTCTTGAACGTAGCTGCTGGTTCGGTGGGAACACTGACCATGGGCTACCTATTGGCAGGCTGTCAGCCCAAGGAGGGCGGCGGTGGTGCCGCCGCTCCAGCCGCTGAGGCGAAAGCCGAGGACTGCACGGACGTGAGCGGACTCAGCGACGCTGACAAAGCAACACGTTCGGGACTTCAGTATGTCGACAAGGCAACCGACCCCACGAAACCCTGCAACAAATGCGCGCTGTACGTCGCTCCGGCGGAGGGCAAATCCTGTGGCGGCTGCTCGGTCGTCAAGGGCCCCATCAATCCACAGGGCGGCTGCACGGCGTTCGCGCCTAAGGCCTAATGCGGCCCCAGCGCGTTCAAGCTCGCCAATCGGCGAGCTTTTTTTTTCCCCGCTTTGACGTCTCGCTTTGCCAGAAGCGTGGATAGGCTCGAAACTAGGAGCTCACCGTGCCGAGACGTTGCCGTGGATCATTCGACATCCGAGATCTTCTTTCGCCTGCTGCGGACGGAACCCGCTCCACATCTGCGAGCTTGGTTGGAAGCAGCCCTGCTGCTTGAGGACCACACACAGATTACCGATCTCGCGCAGGCGTTCACGTGGGCGCGCGTGTCCGAGTCTTTGGTCTATGAGCCCGCGGAAAACTGGAAAGACATCGTCATCGCAGCGGGCTTGATCGAGCACCAATCGCTGGAGCTTCTAGAGCACGTGTGCTCACAGACTCCCGATGATGCACCCGAGAGATTCCTCGAAGAGCTATATTGGCGGGAACGAGCCCTTGATTCTCTCAGCACCAAGACTGAAGACCTCTTCGCCAACCACTTGATTTCGTCTGCAGACGTCTTGGTCGCCACGCTCTCGTGTTTGCGGGACACGCGACGGTGCCCCCATGCGATCAAGCTGCTTGAGCTCGTGCCAGAGCTCGAAGCATTAACATTCCATCGGGCGGATCACATCACTTCGGAGCACGAACCGTCGAACTCCACCAAGTCGTTGCCCATCTTGGAGCATGTGGTTGACCGCGTGTTGGGCCGAAAACTGCGCGGTTTGGAACTTGAAGACATCGAGGTTTTTCAGCGCGAACCGACCCTCACCCAGCTCGCGTTTGATGCCGAGCTGACGGTGTTCGACAACATCCGGCAAATGGGGTTGTTGCCTGCGCTTCGGACCACGTTGATGTTCCTCGATTTTTCCAAAGGTGGCTCTGATACGGCCAGAGCAAGTTGGATCGCTGATGGCATCGATCTCAGCGTCCACAATGAAGCATCCGCCACAATTCTGCAGCGCCACGGCATCCTGCGACGCTTTCCTCGTTTCCGCGGATCGTCGAGCCTCGAGGACCTCATTATCGAGCTCGTGCGTGCACACGGATTGACCGGGCAGGCGATCCGAGGGGAGTGTTCGTTGATGGTGTTTGAGCACTTTCTGCGATGGCTGCGACGGTCGGCCCCCGTCATGGCGCATGCACTCGGTATGGACGAAAGCGGTGCCATAGACGCTGTCATCGACCTGTTGCACCTCGTCAACTTGTGCGACACCGCGGGCGTTCGCGAAGGGCTCTACGACGACATGCTCCGCATTGACTTCATCTCGCTCGAGATGTTGCTTCGTCGGGTCGCACGCAGTGATCGCGACATCACACAGGAGCTTCTCCACTTCGAGCGCTATCAATCGACCGAGAACGATGCACTGATCGGTGAGCGCGAAATCGTGTGGTTGACTCACCGCTTGTTGCGGCTTCGCAAGGGGCGAATCAACGCGGGCGAACCCTCGGAGCTGACGTCAGCGGCCGTGCGGAGCATGCCGATCGCGGTGGTGCGAAAGATGGTCGACCTGATGGCTCGCTGCCAGTTTTGGTATGTGGAAGCGGCGACCTCAGCGCTAAGCCCTCAGTCTCAACTTCGAATTCTCTACAGCGCGTTGATCAACGCTGAGCGCGACCCCGCGGTCGACACTTCAACGATGTTTCACATTACCTTCCTGCCCCTCGTGCGCGATCTCGACCGCAGCGACCAACCGGCAGCCCCCTACCGCGTCCGGTTGATCGAAGCTCTGCTGCGGCGTGTGGACATCGTCGCCATTGCCGAGGGCGCGCCAGCGCTGCCCGACGACGTATTGGGAAGCTTTGAGGTAGAGCTAGGGGGCCGTCAGTCGCATGCCGTCCGGTTTGAAGCCTCGGTCGAGGCGCAAGCACTTTTAACGCTGCTTCCGGCCTACGAGAAGAAGTCGAGCGCGGCGTTTCACGCCACGCTCAAGACCCTGTGTGACCTCTACGGGCTGCGAAAGGACGAGTTCGACCGGCTTGCGAACGAGGATACCTACCTCGACCACATGAATGCGGCGCGGTCCGACAAGGAACGCATGTTGGACTATGTCGTACCTGGGTGCATCGTTGAGATAGGCCCCGGAGGCGGGGTGGTGTTGGACCTGCTTGAGATGCGATTTCCCGATTCAGACATCGTGGGCGTGGATGTCTCCAAGCTGGTTGTCGAGTCTCTGCGCCTCCGGGGCGAGGCCGAGAAGTGCGGCTGGCGGGTCATTGAAGCCGACGCGTTTGACTTGCCTAAACATCTGCCGCCAAACAGCGTAAACACCGTCATTCTGTGTTCGGTGCTGCACGAAATCTACAGCTACGTCGAGCGCGAGATTGATGGTGTGATGCGGCGGTTTCGACTGGAGTCGGTGCGCGACCTGCTGCGCGCATGTTACGCGACACTGGCACCAGGCGGCAGAATCGTGATCCGAGATGGCATCATGCCGGTCGATGACGCGCGGATCATCGAGTTCATCGATCCCGACGGACCGGAGTTCTTTCGACTGTTTCAAGACCAGTTTGAAGGTCGCCCCATCTGTGGAGAATGGCTCGACGAGAAGCGTGTTCGCCTCGGTGCGGCCGACGCGATGGAATTTTTGTACTGCTACACGTGGGGACCATCGAGCTTCCCCTACGAGGTCCGAGAGCAATACGGCGTCTTGCCTTACGAAGACTACCTGAGCACGATCTTGGCGTGGCTCAGCGACGGCGAGCATCCTCCGCGTGCGGTCAAACTTCCGCCGGGTGAGTTCTCGTACCTGCAGCAGGGATACATTGACGGGCTGGCGCCCAAAATTCGGCTATACGACGGCGCTTTTCAGGCCGTCGATCTGCCGGATTCCAACGCTTTAATGGTGATCGAAAAGACTTAGTTGAGTTTACGTTTCGCGAGCTCGATGTACTGCTTGGCGTTCGCGTTGTTGGGGTCTGTTTTGAGCACCTCCTCCCACGCGGCAATCGCTTCTTTGAAGCGTCCAAGGCGATAGTACGACTGCCCCAGATTGATTCGGTACTCGGTGCGACCGGGTTTGAGCTTCACCGCCTGCAACTGATGCAACACGGCCTCGTTGTATTGGGCTTGGTCGAAATACACCTGCCCCAAGCCTGATTGCACGAGGTGGTTTCCGCCATCAACCTTGACCAGGCTTTCGAACAATTCCTTGGCGCGGCCGACGTCTCCGCGCGCGTACGCGGCGCGTGCATCCTTGAGCATTTCTTTGGTATCGGCACTTGGCTGAGGGACGACCTTCTCGACCTTCTCGACCTTCTCGACCTTGTCGACCTTCTCCACCTTCTCGACCTTCTCCACCTTCTCGACCTTCTCCACCTTCTCGACGGTGTCGACCTTCTCGACGACTTCAACAGTTTCGCTTTCGGTAGGCTCGACAACCTCCGCGGGACCCGCGTCGGCGGACCCCGCTGCGTCCACCGAACCCGCATCCAGCTGGCCGGGCACGCTGATCGATCCAACATAACGAGCCTGATACTCCGCTGCAGCGGCCTTCAACGCCGCATCGTCCGGCGACCACTGGCTCGCGTATCCCGCTAGCGTCCTCGCCAGGTTGAGGTCGCCGGCCTCGTCCGCAACCTTCGCGCCCGCCGACGCGCGCTCGACAAAAGCCTTGCGCATGGTCTCGAACTCGGGGCTTTGCGGCGCCTCACGCTTGACCGCTTCAAGAGTAGACAGCGCGCAATTGCCAAACGGGGCGATCAACCGGCCTGCCGCGACCGCGTTGTCAAAGGCAACGACCTGGGCCGCAACGTCAAACGCTTTGGCGGGGGCTTGATTGGTTTGGGCGGTCTCGACCTGAGGTTTTGACTCCTCCTCGAACTTCCCGAACTCCATCCACAGATAAAAGCCCAGCGCCACAGCCACAAGAACCACTGCAAGGACAATCTGAACTCGGCGATTCTTCTGTTCGCTCTGACGCACCGACTCTTGGTCAAGCTGGGCCTCCCAGGCGGGTTCGCCGCCCGCAAACCACTCGTCCGACACGTCAGACCGCGCAACCTGAACAAATCCCATCTCAAAGCTGGGCGCCGAAACATCTTCCACCCCATTGTCGGGCTTTTGCGCGGGAGGCTCAGTTTTGGCGTCGTCGGCGGCCTTTGCCTCTTGGAGCAACGAGACGTCGATCTCCACCGATGGGCGGTCTCGCTTGGACTCCGCGGTCGTTTCCGCGGGCACCTCCTCTGCCGAGACGTCCGCAGGCTCCACGCTCGCTGAAGTCGCCGGCAACACGACGGCGTCCGGCGCTGTTTCCGACGTCGCCTCAGCAGCTTCCGCTTGGGGCGCAGGCTCATCGTCCGATTCTTTGGCCAGCGGCATCGGGTCGGTGGACGACCCCGTCATCTGAAGGGTAGGTGTCTGTTCGTCGCGTTCTGCGTGATCGACGGTGTCGTCGGACGCCGGCCTTTCATCGGCCTCGCGCTTCATCTGGGCAGCCACATCCTCAAAGTCTGGAACGCCCATGCGCAACGTGCCCGTGGACACCGATGGCTCCGACTGCGCGCGCTGCTCCTCGGCGATGCGCGCGGCTTCCTCTTCGATGGCTTTCCCAATGTTCCCAAGCATCATGGTCTTCTGCGAAGACTCGTCGGGCCCATCGGCGTTCGTTGGCGCGCTTCCCATCATCAGCGTTTTCGCGGGCGGTTCCTCGTCCTCCTCAGGAGATGATGACGCCGCGAGTGCCGCCGCTGTGTGCACGGTCTCTACTTTTCGAAGCACCGACGTGCTCGTGATATTGTCCGGCGAAAGCCCGGCAAGCGCGTCACGGTCCACGGAGCTCATCTCGATCGTCGAGTAGTAGTCTTTAACACTCTTGTTCGTTGCCCCGCTCGATCTTGGGAACTATTTCAGGATCGAGGTGCAGTAGATTGGCGAACGCACCAATGATCGCGGACGGCGCTTGAAAACGCTTCGCGGGATCTTTTCGAGCATCATTGTCACGATGACATCAGGTCCTCAGTGGACCTCGCCGACTCCACGTGCGATGGAGAGCCGCATTGGATGCTCGGTGATATGACGACGCAACACCTCCGCGGGGTTGGGATCGGTAAACGGCGGCCGACCGACCACCAGTTCATAAAGCAGGATACCCAGCGCGTAGACGGCGCTCCGCAAATCCCTGCCCTCCCCTTCATGGCGAGCTCGGGCCCCATGTACGACACGTAACCGACAACTGCCCCGGCACGTGCTCGCAAGGGTCTGCATCGGATTGTCTTGCGACCCACTGCGCGATCCTCGCTGTACCACTCGCCGAGCTGCACGCGCCCATGCAGCAAGTCCGTAACATAGATTGACGACGGGTGAAGACCATGATGGGCAACCCCGCGTTCGGACAGCCATTCCACGAGTCGAGCGACGTTGGCCGTCAGCCGCACGGCCGTCTTCCAGTCAAGCTGTCGCCGTTCGTCCAGCAAGTTGCGAAGACTTGGGCCGCGTGGCGCTGTCTCAATGACAAACGGTGGGTAGTGCGTAAAGTCGACCTTGAGGAGCGTCGTTAACTGCCGCGGGACGGGTGAACCAACCTTCGCACGCGCGGTTTCGACGAGACGCGGCGCATTCTGCGACGGCGAAAAAGCGGCGTTAAACACCGTGACGAGACAGGCGCGCTTGCCCTCGACCATGCGGCCGCTGTAGCGCTCGCCCATGCTGTCCGCGTGCTCAAGACGCTCGAGCTTGACCATGCCGCCAAGCGTAGCGGCAGCGAGCGCGCCGCGCGCGGTTTGCTCCTCAAGACGCGAGCCGTCGTTGGGGCAAAACGCCTCGGGACCCGAAAACTCGGACTTACATGTCGGACAAACTTTCACCGACAACTCCTACACATTCCAACAATCCATTCAAATGCGACCGGCCGATCGACGCGGCAGCATAGCGAACCGATTGAACGTTGTTAAGCACTGTTTGGCGTGATAAATCGGCCCCCTCGGAGAGCCAGACCATGACTGAAGACGACAACACAAACCTTGTGAAGCGGCTTAGCCCGCATTTGACCCCCAAACAACGCCAGTTCCTGCGAAGCCTTGCCCATGACCTCAAACCAATCGTTTTGATTGGGCAAAAGGGCGTGACCGAGGGCGTGGTTGATAATCTGGCGGCGGCATTACTCGCTCACGAGTTGGTCAAAGTAAAGGTGCACGACGCGGACGAAGCCGAGCCGTGCGCCGAGGCCCTTCACGAAGGGACCAAGGGACAGCTGGTACAACACATCGGCAAGACGTTGTTATTCTACAAGGCTCATCCACAGAAGCCCGAGATCGTGCTGCCAAAGAGCAAACCATGATCATCGAAATGAACGGCGAGCACCCGCAACCGCGCAAAATTCAACAAGTTGTGGAGATCCTGCAGCGTGGGGGATTGGTCGCGTACCCCACGGACACGGTGTACGGCATCGGCTGCGACATTATGAATCGCGAGGCGGTGACGCGTCTGCACAAGCTTGTCAGCGACATCAAGAACCAGCCTGAGCACAGCCCGCTGTCGTTCATCTGCAAGGACCTTTCGAGCATCGCCGATTACGCGTTCATCAATGACCACGCCTACCGCATCATGCGACGCCTTCTTCCGGGGCCATACACATTTGTCTTGGAGGCCACCAAGTTGGTACCCAAGATCATGTTGGCCAAACGCAAGACGGTCGGGATTCGAGTGCCCGCCAGTGAAATCACGACCGCCATCGTGGAGGCCCTTGGGAATCCCATCACGACCACGAGCGCGACGCTAGGCGACGGCGAGTTGATTCCTGACCCCTGGACGATCGAGAACCTCTTTGGACACGCGGTGGACGCGGTCATCGATGGCGGTTACTTGTTCCCCGCGCCTTCCACCGTGATCGACTTCACGACCGACTATCCGACGATCATCCGCCAAGGCAAAGGACCGGTGGACGATTTCGAGTTCGTCGAACCGCTCTGACGGGACGAATGCAGCACAAGAAACGCAAAAGGCTCACCGAATGTCGGTGAGCCTTTTGTCTGCTACCGTCCATGTTTTGCCCTCGTTAGTGTCCTTGATACGTGAACACAAACTTGCGTTCACCCTTCTGCGCGCATCGTTGCTGAAACTCATTGAGTCCAATGCCGAGCTCGCGCTCGTTCTGGGACCAATACTTCAACATCTCGCGTTTTGATTCCGCTCGACTTCGCCCTTCGAAAACCACCGTTGTGGTCTCGGGTGTCGGTCCAATCAGAACCCGACCGCACATGCGCCCAACAAGCCGGATAACCCCATGATACTGCTCCTTGTTGGCTGCGAAACTCGCAGGTTTTTCAAACAACCGGCCGAGCCGGCGCGCGTTTTCTAGGAATTTGTGACGCGCGCGTCAAGAGTCCAGAGACGATTTGTCACCCGACGACTGCAAGGCTTCCAGCAGCTCATCCCAATCAACAGCATCTGCGGCGCGCATGACGTCATCGTCGCGCATCAGGTCACGAACGCGTCCGTCTCCGAGCATCTCGGCAAACCCTCCGTTGAGGATCGTGTCCTTGAGGCGCTCGTCCTTCAAGATGGCCTGCACGCGCTCCCGTCGTAAAACGTCGGAGGCGACTGCGTTCTCGCGGATCTTGCTCATCTTGCCTTCGGCCGCGGCCACATCTGCCACGCGCACCATTTCCTGAACCCGCTGCAATTCAGGAAGGTGCCACGGGGCCAGCAGATTGTGACCCTTGACCCAGGTTGTGAGCTCCGAGTTCCGAATCTTAAGGTGATCGTCGGGGTCAGTTTTCTCGAGCCCCTTCTCGACGAAAATAGCGACAAACACGAGGAGGTAGACAATCACGCCCGCTTTCACGGCTCCGACCAAGCCACCAGCCGCTCGGTCCGCTTTTGACAGCGATGGACTCGCCTTGCGCATCGTGCGAACCGCCAACCAACCTGCCAGTGAAATGCCGAAGTAGATGACCAGGCCCGCGACGAATACGCTCAGGCCCTCAACCACCGGCTCTCCAACCCTGACTTCACCGAAAAACGATTCGCGAATGATCGCCGCGACCGTCGGACTCGCCGCGACGACGGCGACGAGTGCCCCCAACCGGATCACCTGGCTGGTCAAACCGGAGCGGTATCCAAGGAACGCCAGCATGAGAAACACGGCGAGGGCCGTCACGTCGAGGGCCATTTAGGCCATGCTCCCATCGAAGCCCATCTCGCGGTAGGGCTTCACGCGCGCCAGAATCTCCTCAAGCTCAGCGCCCTCCAAGACCTCGATGTCCTTGAGGCGTTCGCTCATCTCGACAAGCAGGTCGTGATTGTCCCTCAAAATCGCCAGCGTGCGGGTGTACATCGCGAAGACAATCTTCGTGATTTCGTCGTCGATGGTTTCAGCGGTCTTTTCGCTGAACCTTCGGCTGGAAACCCCCATATTGCCCAAGTAATTCTCGCCGTCGCCGTACGAGACGTTGCCCAGAATGTCACTCATCCCGAAGTCCGCCACGATCCGGCGTGCCATGTCTGTCACCCGCTGCAAGTCGTTGGCGGCTCCGGTGGAGATGTCCTGAAACACGATCTCCTCAGCAGCGCGTCCTCCGAGCAGACCGCAGATCTTGGCATGCAGCTCGGACTTGGTCATGAGGTAGCGATCCTCCTCGGGAACCTGCAGCGTGTACCCCAAGGCAGCGATTCCGCGCGAGACGATGCTGACCTTCTGCACACGGTCGGACCCCTCGATCGCTTTGGAGACGATGGCGTGGCCCGATTCGTGGTACGCGACAATGTCCTTTTCTTTGTCGTTCAGACGCCTGCTCTTTTTCTCGAGGCCAGCAATGACGCGCTCAATGGCCTCGTTGAAGTCCGCGGTTTCGACCGAGCTCTTTCCCTTGCGCGCGGCGAGAAGCGCCGCTTCGTTGCAGATGTTGGCCAAATCCGCCCCCACAAACCCTGGGGTCTTTTTCGCGATCTCCTCAAGGTTGAGGTCTTCGGACATCACCACGTGACGGGCGTGCACTTTCAGAATTTGGTGGCGCCCCTTGACGTCAGGTCGGTCGACGACGACTTGGCGGTCGAACCGTCCAGGACGCAAGAGCGCCGGGTCGAGGACCTCAGGGCGGTTGGTCGCGGCGAGCACGATGACGTTTGCGTTGCCGTCGAAGCCGTCCATCTCGACCAGCATCGCGTTGAGGGTTTGTTCACGCTCTTCGTTGCTCTGGATGGCGTTTGTACGCGACTTGCCGATGGCGTCGAGCTCGTCGACAAAGATGATGCATGGCGCGTGGGTCTTCGCCTGCGCGAACAGGTCGCGTACGCGCGCGGCGCCAACACCGACGAACATCTCGACGAAGTCTGAGCCGCTCAAGTTGAAAAACGGGACGTCCGCCTCGCCGGCGACGGCGCGTGCCAACAGGGTCTTTCCGGTCCCGGGAGGGCCGACCAAAAGTACGCCTTTGGGAACCTTGCCGCCCAAACGGGTGTAACGATCGGGTTCGCGCAGAAACTGCACGATCTCGACGAGTTCATCCTTCGCCTCGTCGCATCCCGCGACATCCTCAAACGTGACACCGGTCGCTTTTTCGAGATTCAGCTTGGCGTTGCTCTTGCCAAACCCCATGGCGGGGTTGGCGCCACCGCCGCTGAGGTTCATGCGTCGGAACACAGATTCCACAGCAGCAACAACATCACGAGGGGAATATCCACGCGGCAAGGCTTTCGCCGTCGCACCCGTTTGCTACTGCGCTTCGTATTTGACCTTGTTGGACTCCAACAGCGTGATCAACGAAGGATCGTCTTTGACCGTCTGCACGCGCCATGAATTGAACTTGAGGTCACCGTCTTTGGCGTCCTTGTTGATCAGCTCAAGCCCCTTATCGGTGGGCCTCGCCACAGCGTAGCGGTCGTACAACGTCACAGCAGCCACATCACCGTCGGCGACTTTCTGCTTAAACTCGCTGTAAATCAGTGGCTTTTGCCCATTGACCAACGAGCTGTTCATGACCTGAAAAAGCAAGACGACGATCAGGACAAGCCCCAGAACGAGCCATCCGCGCCATTTACTGATAACGCCCTCTCCCTCTTCCGGGGTGTTGGGCTTTTTTGATTCACTCATGTGTTCCTCTTCTTGGCTCGCAAAGGCCTATCACGACAGATGGCCAAGCAGTAGACAAAGTGCGCTCTGAATGGTCAATTTCAAGGGCACCCTGTTGACACCGTCTATGGGCGGTGCTAATTACACGCCCCTCGTGACGGGGTGCCCGCCACGTGCCAATCAATGTTTAAGACGTATTGAGTCACCGCAAGGAGACACCCGTGGCTAACAACCCATCCGCCGAAAAGCGCATCCGCCAAAACGAAAAGCGCCGAGTGCGTAACAAAGAGCAACGCTCGAAAGTTCGCACCATTTGCAAAAACTTTGAAGAACTGCTCGCCAATGGCGACAAAACGACGTTCGAAGCCGCTTACAAAGAAGCCGCTTCGGCGCTCGACCGCGCTGCGATCAAGGGCATCATTCCCCAAGCACGCGCCTCCCGTAAGAAGTCACGCTTGGCCATCCGCCTGAGCGCTGCCCTCGCTTAATTAAGCGAACGTTCGCCGAATCAAGCGGACGTTTCTAGAACGCTAGTCTTGGTAGAACTCTTCGTAGGGCTGCCCTTTTACGACCTTGATTCGCCAACTCCCCGTGAGTGTGCCGGCGATCAAGGTTTCGTTGCGTCTGTTCCGGATGGACGCGTCGATCAGCTCTCCGTCCACATACTCGTCTTGTCCGAGTGAAAACTCATCAAATCGTACACTCCCAGTGATGTACATGGGTTCGATGAAGTTCGGGCACGAGTGCGCGACCTCGACCTCGCCGATCGCCCGCGCATCCACCGTGCCGGGTATCGACAGCTCAAGCGTCTCACCGTTGCGTGCACCGGCTGTGTCGAACACTTCGATGTACACGACGTCGGAGCTCTCAAAGCCTCCCCCTTCGGACTGCATTAACAATCCCACCGACTCCTGACGCGGCCTCGCGGTCAGGAAATAGGGTTCGAAAGGGAACACCTTGTCCAAGCATCCGGGGTACTGCTCGACGTCGGAGACCTCAAATCGTGCGAACGAGTCGTCTGTGCACGCGGACGTCGCCAGGAGCAGGATCACTATGGGCGTTCGAAATCTCATGACATCATCCTATCGCGGCCGAGCGCCTCACGTCACCATGGTTCGTGACCAAGAAAACTGGTAAATCGTCCACCATGAAAAGATGTCTGTTCATAGCGTTCCTCACGCCCACCGGTTGCGCGCACTACAGTCTTGCTGGCAGCGGCCCGATCGTGCACGTGAACACGGTTGTGACGCCTCCTCACATGGACATGGACGAGGCCGCACTGACACGCCAGCTCGTCGCCAACCTGCAATCCCAAGGGTATGATGCCCGGTGGGGACAAGGGTCCCAAAACGTGCGCTGTTCCGTTGAACCTTGGGGCGTCGAAGCGCAAAACGCGGTGTTGTTTCGCATGCAATGGCTTTGTGAAGTCAGCCGCAAAGGCGCGGCGTTGTCGGTGGACACGGCAGGCGTTGTGTTCTCAAATGCGGACGCCGAGACTTTCTCGAGCGCCGCGTTTGCCGCGGCAGCCCAAGGACTCCCGGACATCGCCGCCCGGATTGATACTGCGCTACAGGACCCGAAATGAGTCGAGCCGACGACCGTCGCGAGCTGTTTAAACAACTCAAAGCTGGGAACCTCGCGACCGTCTACTACATTCATGGCCCCGATCCCTTCATGCTCGACTCTGCCGTGGATGCCATCGTGCAGGCGGCGGCGCCCGAGGGGCTCAATGCCTTCAACCACGATAAATTCCGCGGCAAAGATGCCTCGGGCGAGAGAGTCCGGGCCGCGGCGGAGCAGCTTCCGTTTATGGTCCCGCGTCGCATTGTGATCTTGCGCAACGTCGAGGAGATGCCGACCAAAGAATTCGACGCACTCGCCGACTACTTTGAAAACCCCTCAGACACGACCGTCATGGTTGTGCACTCGATCACGGCGAACAAGTCGCTCGATGGCCGCTCGTCGGCGGTCAAGAAGATGCGCAAAGCCGCAAAAGAGTATGAGTTCAAGTCGTTTTATGAAAACGAGATCACCGACTTCCTTCGACGCAAGGCCCATGAAAAAGGTCTGCGTCTCTCCGACGAAGCAATGGCGCACCTCATCGAAGCGTGTGGCACCGATCTTTCACCGCTCGTGGATGCCCTCGAACGTGTCGATTTGTACCTCGGTGTGGGCGCTGCGCCGCGTGAGGTTGATGTCGATACGGTGCGAAACGTGGTCGCCCACACGCGTGTCCACAGTGTGTTCACGCTGACTGACGCGTTGGGCGGGCGCGACTTCGAACGCGCCCTCCAAGTGCTCGCCACCATGCTCGAATCTGGTGAATCCGCGTTGGGGTTGATGCGTATGATCGCCCGCCACTTCAGGATCCTGGCCAAGCTCCATGACCCCGAGATTCGGGCCATGAGTGACCGGAATCAGAAAGCACGCGCCGTGGGCGTGGTCGTTTTTTTCCTTGGCCGCTATCAGCAGGATGCCGGGCGCTTTTCGCGGCGAGAGCTTGAAGGCATCCGCGAGGCTTTGCTGGAGGCTGATATCGCTTTGAAATCGAGTCGCATCAGTGACCGCGTTTTGATGGAGGACCTGCTCCATACCATCTGTTTTCGCCGTCAGGAGGTCGTGTGACGCGCACGTATTTTGTGTACGGAACGCTCAGACCGGGAGGACGTTACTGGCGCGCCGTGCGCCGCTTCGTTGTCGATTACGAGCCGGCGTGGATCGAGGGCTTCGTGCTTTGGGATCTGCCCGAAGGCTACCCATGCATTGAGCCGGGCGACGGCCGCGTCTTCGGCGACCTGCTCTACATCCGTTCGGGCGACGAAGCGGAAGCGCAGCGGATCATGGACGACATCGAGGGACTCGATCTTGGCCTCTACGAGCGGCACAACATCAACGCATTGAGGCTTCGCCGAGCGGATCAAAAGAGCGTCCCATGCGCCACATACATCTACAGTCGTGCGCGACGTGACCATTTGTACGCCAACGGCAGATGGGTCGCCGAAGGTGAGTGGCGACCGCCCCTTGATGGTGACGACGAATGAAATGGTGGTCGCCGGCGCACCGAGCGCTCTTGAATGCGCTTACGGCCGAGGACATCGTCCCAAGGCTGATTCTGCGCTTGAGCGGCGGACACGTGACCGCGACGCAAGACGACGTGCGTCGTTTGCGAGATTGGCCACACGCGCTAAAGGAGTCCTCGAGTTGGCCAGAGCTGATTCAGCACTTGGACGCGCCGCAATTTTCCGACCGATTCGAGGCCGCCATTGCCGCAACCATGCCCGACCGGGCGGCGCACCACCATGCACTGCTGTTGGGTGATTTGGCGCGGCGGCTCGCGGAGGCCCGACAGTACGACGATGCCCTGCGCTGCGAGAGCTGGAGCAAAACATCGTGGCAACAGATCGCCGCGTCAGGATACCTTGACAGGTTGGCGCTCGCGGTGGAGCCGAGTTCTTCCGCAGACGACCGAAAACGCCTTATCGAGACGCTGCTGCAACCGCGTTTTGATGCAAAGGTTGCCGAGCTGCGCGAGCGGCTTAGCGAGCCGTCACAACAGCTCGACGAGACCGCGCTCGTGTATCTTCGGCAGTGGTTCGATGTGTGGGGTGGGTTCGACGCGCTGGCGAGGCCTGTCTCGTTTGTGGGCGTCGCAACCCGTGCGATCGGCGCACAACTCGATGCGGAGCTGCAACACGTGGACCTCTCCTCGGCGGATTCCGATGTGGTCTCGCCGTTTCGGACCGCGCGCCTGCGGACCAAAGCGCTCGGTGACCCCGATGCTGTGTTTTCTGAGATTCTGACGCGTATGATCCCAACGCTTTGGTCGTTACGCCGTGCAGGGCGCGATGAAACCAAGGCGTTCAGGGAGCTTGTGGACGAAGGGATCAGCATGTCGGACGCCCTGATCACGGCGATCGCGTCGGGAGCTGCCCTCGGACAGAATGCCCGTTGTGCGGACCTGTTTGTGTTTCGCGCCGAACGCGAGCGTGGCGCGGACCGGCGCCCGTTTCTGCGGAAGGCGCTCGACGTTTGCCCGGGGCATCGCAACGCCTCGATGCTGCTGTCTTACGTGCTGCTGCACGAAATGCAGCTGGAACTTTTTAACGCCAAGAACGCGTTGTTCACGGCAGGCCGAAAGAAGATCCTCGCCAAAGCGCATCAGAAACTGCGTGAAGCTGAGCTCGCGTTTGCGCTGAACGAAGACATCGAAAAGTATCGCGAGCGTTTCGCGGAGGCGTGCTTCAAGGCCGGGATCGATCCACGGGAGTTCGAACATGACTGAAAACCCATTCGATGCCCTCGAGATCGACCCAAAGCTGTCGGGCAAAGAGCTCACGCGGCGCATCCGAAAGATCATCGAGCGCGCGCCGGACGGCGAGCGCGCAAAAATTCAGGCCCATTGGCAGCGCCTGACGATGCACGACGACGAACGCGTGCGTTTCGCGCTGCTTGCGCACCCTCGCCCTCAGACCGCTGATTCCCGAGGCATCGCGACGTTGGCCGAGGCGATTCCTCCCGCAACGTCGCCGTTGTCGCGCGAGCCCGTCGTGCTGACTCGCGTGGATGTTATCGCGCGCGAGCGGCGCGTTGTGCGGCTAGACCCCTTTCGACCCGTTTTTGACGAGACATAAAAATGGCAACCTTCAAACGCGCGGTCGGCATCGACCTCGGCACCACCAACTCTGCGATCGCCATGCTCAGCCCTACTGGCGAGGACGTGGTTCTTTGGCAAGACCGATTCAAGCGCAAGACGTTCCCGTCGCTGGTCGGCTGGGACGATGGCAAACAGGACTGGGTCACGGGCTGGGAGGCATGGAACCGGCGCGGGCTCGATCCGCAGCCTATCGCATCGGTCAAACGAAAGATGGGGTCGGGGCAAAAGCTCGAGATCGCGGACCACACCTTGACGCCCGCTGAGGTCTCTGGACGCATTTTGGAGGCCATTTGTGCGGGATCGCGCGCGAGCTTTGAGCCTCAAGTGGCGGGGCATTCCACGGTGTTTGATGCCGCGGTCATCACGGTGCCTGCATACTTTGACGCCCCGCAGATCGAGGAGACCCGACGTGCCGGCGAGCTCGCAAACCTGCGCGTGTTAAGCCTGCTGCAGGAACCTACTGCCGCGGCGATGTACCACGCGTGGAAACATGGCATCGAGGACGGCGTATTCTTGGTCTATGACCTGGGCGGCGGCACGTTCGACGTGTCGGTCATCCGCAGCATTCACGGCGAGTACCAAGTCTTGGGCATCGACGGCGACAACTTCCTAGGGGGTGACGACTTCGACCGCCGGCTCGCCGAACACTTCCGCGGTGTGCTCGTCGAGCAAGGCTACGCGCTCGACTTGGACCTAAACGTGTCCGCCGATGCGGCGCGTTTTACGTTGTTGATGCGGGTCGCGCAGGAGGTCAAGGAGGCATTGAGCACCAGCGAAGTTCAGTACGTGGGGCGTCGCGACCTGCTCATCGATCAAGCGGGAAATCCCGTGACCCTTGAGCTGGAATACTCACGGGTTGAGTTCGAGGCGCTCATTCAAGACCTCGTCGAACAAACCCTGACGTGTTGTCACGGGGCGATCTCACGTGCGGTGCAACAGGCCCAAGTGGGTGCGGACGCCATCGACCACATTCTCATGGTCGGCGGCTCGACCCGCGTGCCGCTGGTTCGCGAAGCCGTGAAGCGCGAGTTTTGTCATGGGCAGACACGCGCCACAGATTTGCGTGTCGATGAGCCCGACACCTGCGTAGCCCTCGGTGCCGCCCTTCGTGCGTCGACCCTTGGGGGGCTCGAAATCGTCGAGGACGCCATGACGGTTGTGATCCGCTCATCGACCTATACCCACGAGGACGAAGTCGACATCTCGGGAACAGTCTTCGACGAACGAATCAAGACCGCGGCCCTTATCAACCAAGCCGGCGATGTGGCGTCCGTGGTGCGTACCTCCAAACGCGACGACATCTCGTTTGAATTCGAGGGCGTGCGCCTTCCCGACGTAGGCACTTACGCCTTCACGATCGACTTCTCGGATGCCGATGGCGAGCCCGTGGTCACCGTTCCGCTTTTCATGCACCGCGGCGATCCATCCGCGAACAGGCCTACCGGAAGCGCGCTCTCAAGCCCGTCCGTGCTGGCCAAAGACATCATGTTGGAGGTGGTGCGCGACGGGCGAAGCGAGCTCCAGCCACTGCTCGTGACCGGCACCAGCCTGCCAGCCGACGGCGAGTTCCGTTTCTTCACTGCCGACCGCTCCGGCGCGGTGATCCTGAGGTTGTATCAGTCGCGCTTTCCCATTCGCGCCATTCATCTCGCCTTGCCGGAGGGCACTCCAACCGGCACACCAGTCCACCTTCGCGTGCAGGTCGACGAGTCGATGGCCATGGTCGCCGAGGGTGAGGTCGCTGGTCAGAAGTTCTGGGCGCAGATCGAACCGCCTCCTCCGCGCGAGCTCAAGGATTGGAGCGAGATCGAAGAACTGCTCGCCGAGGTAGAGCGTGTCGCCACCCAGCTTTGGGGCCGGGAACTTAACCATTACCGCGCCGCCACCGAAGCGTTGGTCGCGGGGATTCGAGAGACGGTCCGCACCGATCCCGACAAACTTCAGGCGTTGGTGTCGCGCTTGGAAACGGTGATGGACTCCTACCGAAACCGTGAATCCCACCTAACGCCGGCTTGGCACCGTTTCGAGCTCTTGCTCAACGCCGTGAAGCGGGTGGTTTTTCGTGGGGACGGTCAGCGCCAACTTGGTCTGAGCACTCAGGAATGGCAGGCGAAGCTGACCGACATCGAGTCGCAGGGTCGCGAGGCCTATGACCGGCTCGACCAGGCAACATGGACGTCTGTGTTCAACCAGATTCAGGCCATCTGGGAGAGTCTGGCGCAGGACGAGTTTCGCTTCGCCGCGGCGTCCGATCCTGCGAGCCATGTGCGGACGCTGGCCGCCACACTGAGTGAAGTGATCGATGATCTGCGGTCATCCATCCATGGCTTTGCGCTCTCACCCAATCCAGAAACGGCCGAATTGCAACAGGTCGAGCTTCGAAAGCTTGAGTTCCAACTCGCAGAAAAGCTCGAGGGTCCATTCAGTGAGCTCGACATCGAGAACACCGCTCTGACACGACTCAAACCCGAACTGGATCGGCTGTTCGAGATCTCGGCCCATCTGCGACGTCAGTTCGACCGCCTGCCGACTTTGGGACTCGTCAGCCGTTGATCGGGATCTGGTTCGCCGGGAAAAAGTTGTTACACTTCGGGTATGAAAACCCCAAAACTTCTGTCTTTTCTCGGCCTCGCGCTCGTCGTGAGCTGCAACGGCAACGTCGATCTCACCGACGAAAACGCAGACACCTCCGTCGACAGCGCGAGCCAGACGGATGCCGACGTCACCCACGACGCCGCCACGCCAGATGCTGACTCGATGGACATGGACGCGGTAATCGCGCCATTTTGTGGAGACGGTGAGGTCAATGGTCAGGAGGACTGTGAAAACACGGTCGACACCACCTGTGAAGCGCTCGGCTTTGACGGAGGAACCCTTGCGTGTGGCTCGACCTGCCGGTTTGACACCACTGGGTGCACCCGCGTGTCGTGCGGCAACGGCTTGATTGACGACGGCGAGGACTGCGAAGGCACCATGGTATCGAGCTCGTGCGAGGAACAGGGCTTTGACGGCGGGACCCTTGGCTGCCAGAGCAACTGTTCGTTCGACGAGACCGCGTGCTTTCGATGTGGCGACGGCAACCTCGACAGCGGAGAAGCGTGCGATGGGGCCGCGCTTGCAGGCGCGTCTTGTGGAAGCCTCGGGTTTGATGGAGGCAACCTATCGTGTTTGGCGACGTGCGAGTTCAACACAACCGCGTGTTTTTCGTGCGGGGACGGCGCGGTGAACGCGGGTGAATCATGCGACGGAGCAGCACTCAATAACCAAACCTGCGCCGGCCTTGGGTTTGCCGGAGGCACGTTGGGATGCACGTCCGCGTGCGCGTACGACACGTCGGGCTGTTTCGCATGCGGTGACAACGTGATCAACGGCACCGAACAGTGCGACGGCGCAGCCCTGAACAACCAGACGTGTGCGACGCAGGTCCCCGCGAAACCCGCTGGAATGTTGAAGTGCAGCAGCACCTGCCAATTCGACACGTCGGCCTGCGTCGTCCCCAGCCCAACGGATGCTGACAACGACGCGGTGCCGGACAACCAAGACCCCTTCCCCAACGACAACACCCGCTGTGGGGATGCCGACGCGGACGGTTGCGACGACTGCTCGGTCGAGGGCACCAAATCGACGGCAAACGATGGATACGACGTCGACATGGACGGGATGTGCGAACTGCCCCTCGACTACGCTTGCATGAACGGCGCAAATGCGGCCGGCGACCCCTACCGGTTGGAGGCGTGCGTGATGTTCACATTGATCAATCAAGACCGCGCGCTGTTCACACAGGAGTCCGGAGGTGGAACCCCCGTGCAGTGGTCTGAGCCGATTTGGGCCGTCGCCAAGGCGCACGCGGTCGACATGTGTACCCGGGGATACTTTGCCCACAACACCCCCGAAGGCGTTGACCCATCGGGCCGGGCAGCTGCGGCCGGCCTGTCGTATGGGCTGGCCGAGAACATCTCGGTCAATCTGGATCCGCAAGCCTCCCAGTACGGCTTCATGGAAGAGCCGACGTGCCGCGGGCATCGCGGCAACATCTTGCAGAAACGCGCCACCGAGGTCGGAATCGGGTACCACAAGTGCAACCGCCCGACGTCGCAATATCAGTGGGGCCAACACCACCATATCGTCCAGGACTTCCGTTGGAACTTCTCGATCCCAGCCAACCCCTGGTGCACCGTGGCCGCAAACGACTGCGAAATCCCGCCAAATCCGCCAACCACGGGCGTGTGTCCACAGCAGTTGGTTGGGTTTGGTTTCTGTCCCACACCCGATGCATCAACCCTTACGGGCTGGGGCTGCCCGAACGACTAGCCGTATTCGACCGGACTACGCTTTCTACGTCGGCTCCCGTTACGCACAACGCCCTGTGCCGTAGACTCGCTTCAAACACCATCGAAGTGAGGACACTCCGTGCGAATTCAAATCCTTGTGTTCCTTATGCTCGCGTTGTCGGCTTGTAGCGACTCGGAAACGGGCACACCTGCGTGCACCGGCGACGCGTGCCAGACCAATGGCTCAGACGCGGGCGTGGACAGCGCGGACACCAACGACGCGACAAACAACGTCGTCGACCCGATGGGTGATCCCGATGGGGACGGCATCGCAAATGCCGACGACAATTGTCCAGCGGCAGCCAATCCCAACCAAGAGGACAGTGATCGCGACACCATCGGCGATGCCTGCGACAACTGTCCGAGCGTGGCAAACGTCGACCAAGCCGATGCAGACGCAGATGGCATCGGTGACGCATGTTTGGGCGAGGTTGACCCCACCGGTGATGCAGACGGAGACGGCGTCCTCAATGGCATCGACAACTGCGTCGTGGTCGCCAATCCAGACCAGCTTGAGTCCGACGGCGATACCATTGGGGACGTCTGTGACAACTGCCCCAACATTGCCAACTTCGACCAAGCCGACACGAACCAAGACGGCGTTGGCGACGAGTGCTCCGACAGCGACACGGACGGCGACACCATCCCAGACCGCCTCGACAACTGTCGCCTAGCCGCCAACACGGACCAAGCCGACGTCGACTCCGATACCATCGGCGACGCCTGCGACAACTGCGGATTCGTGGCGAACTTCGACCAAGCTGACGCCAACAACGACGGCACCGGCGACGCGTGCAGTAACGCCGACACGGATGGCGACGGCGTCCCAGACAACCAGGACAATTGCCCTACGATCGCAAACGCGGACCAAACCGACCGTGACCTCGATCGCGTTGGGGACGCGTGCGACAACTGCCGCTTCATCCCCAACATCGACCAGGCCGATGCCGACAACAACAACGTCGGTGACGCATGTGAAGGTCCAGACGGGGACGGCGATGGCTACACGGACGCGATCGACAACTGTCCGGGCCTGTCCAACGCCGACCAGCTCGACGCGGATGGCGACGGTGTGGGCGATGTGTGTGATAACTGTCCCACGGTCTCGAACCAAGCGCAGCTCGACACCGACAACAACGGCACCGGCGATGTGTGCGAGGGCTTCAACTCACCAGCTCCGTCGGGTCGTCTGGACTTCTGGGACAAATGCGCGGATGGGACGTTCTCGGCGTCGAACTGCAACACGCAGTGCAACGACGGACTCGACAACGACAACGATGGGCTTGTCGACCAGCAAGATCCCGGCTGTCTGAGCCCGTGCGACACCAGCGAAACCGACGGCATCAGCGGCAACACTCCAACGTGCATTTCAGGGGACAACTCGTGTTTTGATACGAACCCACGCTGCCGCACGGAGTGTTTGTTCGACGGCAACTCGGGGAGCGGAAACGACGAAGCCGACTGCAGTCCACCCCCGGGTTGCGACTGCTACGGTTGCTGCGGTGCTGGAAGCTGCTCAAACAATGTGTGTTTGGGGCAATCGTGCTCGACCTCCGCGGATTGCGGCGCGAACGCCAACTGTGTCGACTCCAACGGGGACAACACCCCAGACACGTGTGCGCCTGCGTGCACCACCAACAACGACTGCCCAAGCGGTTCGGCATGCACCGTCAACGCCGATGGTGTGGGCGGCAACGACACCTGTGCCCTGCTCGCCTGCACCAATGACAGCGATTGCGGCACGTTCCTGCTCGACGGAAGCTCCTGCAAGAAGAACCTCGACTGCATCAACACCGGCTGCGGTGTGTGCGTGAACCTTTCGGTGCGCAGCTGCGACGTGGACGCGGATTGTTTCATCGCTGGAGCCGACCGTGGTGGCGACTGCAAGGGTGACCCGAACCCCGGGGACAACGTTCGCGGCGGAACCTGCGAGTGCGGCATCGACTTCTGCCAAGCCTGCGCCGAAGAATGCGACGGCGTGGACAATAACTGCGACGGGCAGGTCGACGAAGTCTGCACCCCTGCGTGCATTCCATTGCTCGAAATCTGCGACGGAAAGGACAACGACTGCGACGGCCAAATCGACGAAGGATGTGGCAACTGCACCCTTGAGATCTGCGACGGCATCGACAACGACTGCGACATGATGGTCGACGAAGGTTGCCCCACGTGTGTGCCTACGCCAGAGGCGTGCGACGGCGTGGACAACGACTGTGACGGCCAGATCGATGAAGGATGCCCCGTGTGCGTCCCCGGTCCCGAGCTTTGCAACATGGTCGACGACGACTGTGACGGCATCGTCGACGAAGACTGCATGATGTGCGCGCCAACCGCCGAAACATGCGACGGCGTCGATAACGACTGTGACGGTCAAATCGACGAAGGCTGCGCGATGTGTGTCCCCAAAGCCGAGGCATGTGACGGCGTCGACAACGACTGCGACGGGCAGATCGACGAAGGCTGTCCCGCGTGCACGCGCGACGGCGAGGCGTGTGCACAGAACGCGGATTGCTGTGGGAAGTATTGCAACCCAACCACGCTGATCTGCGGCGACCGCCCCAACATGTGCGGCGGACAGCTCCAAGGCTGCACATCATCCGCGGATTGTTGCGCCGGACTGATTTGTGGCAGCGGCTTGTGCCTGATTCAGTAATCGGTCTCGACGATTACCAAGAAACGGGGTGTCCTTTGCCTCGCTCGGTATTACACTCGGGTGGTTCTCACCCGGGCAGACCATGATCGACATTGACGCCCTATTCCAGGAAACCCGAGCCGCGCTGAGCGGAGCTGCGCTCGTTAGCTTCGAGTGGTGGGCGCGCACGGCTCGGCTCGCGATTGACGCCGAAGACTGGCCCACCGCGCTCGACCGCCTTGCGCGTTTGTCGGACGTCTTGCGCGACCACGCCGACGCGCAGACGGCGCTGTTGGCGTTGGAGCTCACGTGCTGTCTGCGCGGCAACTTACCGGGTCGCGTCGACGTCGCCCTCAACCGCTGGACTCCGGGTCCCTCCACCGCCCTGCTGCGCGGCGTCATGGCCGAGGCCGTCACGGCGAAAAATCAGGCGGCGCTGGTGGTGGCCAAGCAGGTCACCGCGAAGGCTCCGGGCTTTGGCTTTGGGTGGGCTGCGCAAGCGGAAATCCAAGAGCAGCGCCAAGCGTGGTCGGAGGCCGCGAAGTCGTGGACGTTTGCACAAGCCGACCTGGGTTCGCGGGCCCGCATTCGCGCGGGCATCGCATCCTTGCGTGCCGGCGACGCCCACACCGGACGCGCCATGTTGCGCGACGCTGCGATTGGACCAGAGGTGTTCGACTGGGTGGTCTTGGGCTGGGCGTCTAGCAGGTTCTGGACGGACCGCCTCCGCGCGTATGACATGCTCGCTGATGCCTTCGCTGCGGATCAACGGGCTGAACCCAATGCGCCTCGATCGTTGGCGCAACTGCGTGACCTGCTTGCTGCCGTGATCGAACAACTCCCCCTGACCTTGACGGCGATCGAACACGAGCGGCTCTCGGACTTGGTAGGCTTGCTCGACCCGCTTGAGCAGGCCAGCGCGACACACGCCCTGAACTAGCGACTCGACCTTGTGGATCCCCACTCAGGCCAAGACGACGTGGTCGAGGCCGACCATATTTTGGCTGCGTTTCAGGGCGAAGCGACGTCGGGTGTCGCCGCGTCCTTGGTGACCGGAGCGCGCGAGGGCTCGCTCGATTTGCAGTTGCTCGACGCCATGCTTGAGCTCCCGGTGCACGAGCAGGCATTCCTTATCGCGGTCTGGCTTGGCCTTGAGCACTTCACAGACGACCTCGAGAAACGCTATTTGGCGTGGCTCGCGGATGCACGACGGCCCGAGTGCGGGTGGCTCACGGTCGCCGAGCGCCTCTTCGTGGTCAAAGCCCAAGAGGCAGGCATCGCGACCCTGAAACGCGCGGTGTCCGCGTCGGACAAGACG
Source organism: bacterium (assembly GCA_041390025.1). Taxonomy (GTDB): domain Bacteria; phylum Myxococcota_A; class Bradymonadia; order Bradymonadales; family Bradymonadaceae; genus JBFFMO01. The sequence continues at coordinate 42,221 of JAWKQR010000011.1, read as the reverse complement.
CCTCAAGATCAGTATGAGCGCGTCTTGGAGCATGCCGTGTCGTATGTCACGCAACACGGCACCGCGGCAGACATGCGATGGTGGCTTGAGCTGACCGCCCCGGACTAACCAAACGCCGAGGGCAGCCGACTCGCCACGCTCGCGAGCAGCTGTGCAGCAACGCGCTCATGGTGGAGCGCCGCTTCGTATGCGTGCGGATCGGGGCCGAGCGTCTGGGCAATCTTCTCGTACTCCGCGCCAACCTGCACGAGCGCGGGCTCGCCGATGAGCTCGGCCCAGCGCGGCAGAACCCGTGCTGCCGCTTCGCGACTCCGACGACGTGAGGCGACGTGCCGTTTAAAGATTTGTGGCTCGACCCCATCTTGCGCCAAGCGCAGCATCACCTCGGCCCCGGCCAAGCCCGGCGCATAGTTTTCCCGCGTTTCGTGCACAAACTCTTTGAGCGCGTGCAGATGTTCGGCGCCCCAGCGAAGCACCGCAGCGATTTGCCGTTCTTTTGACATCAAACCGACGTCACCCGCGCGCACGCCGACGACAAAATTCACAAACGTTTCGGAGTCGTGTTGCGGCCGGGAGTTGAGCACATCGAACTGCCACTCGTTCACCCCATCGGTCACGTCGACTCGATACGCACTCGCAGACGCCTCAAATCCGACGACCTGCACAACGCCCTCTCCCCCAAACCCAATCGAGACCAGCGGACGACCCGAGACGATCTCGAACTGCACGACCTTCCACAGGTCATCGATGCTCAAATGATTGAAGTCCTTGGCGTGCCATCCGGTGAAGTATCCAATCCCCTCAAACACGCCGTAACTCGTAAACCATTCGGCCTCGGCCGAGGCGCGTTTGCCGTCGTGATACAGGTTCAGCGCTTGGTCGAAGGCGTACGTCGCAAACGGGGCGGACGAAGCACATATCCACTCGTCGAGATCGACCTCGGCGCCCTGCACCGTCGCGGAGTTCGCGATCGCTTGGACCAACCCTGAAATCCCTGGCAACAGCGGGGGCACGTCGATTTCGAGGCGTGCACGTGTGGGAAACTGCATGGGGTAACTCACAGATACGAAATGAAAGCAGTCGCAAGGCCCAAGAAGGCCATAAAGCCAAAGATGTCGGTGAACGTCGTGACGATCACGCCACCGCCAAGCGCAGGGTCTTGATTCAACGCCTTAAGCATGATCGGCACGGCAGCGCCGGCCAGCCCTGCGATCGACATGTTGATAAGCATCGCGAAAAAGAGCACGAGCCCAAGATACGGGCTCCCCTTCCACAACCATGCGATCAACCCAGCGATGATACCGATTCCGCTGCCTACCGTGAGCCCAATCACCACCTGCTTGCCGATCGCATTGAGCCCTTGCGAGTACTCAAGCTCACCCAGCGCGATGCCGCGCGTAATAACCGTCAGCGTTTGTGTCCCACCGTTTCCACCCATGCCCGCCACCACGGGCATAAACGTTGCCAAGACGACGACCTCAGCGATGCTCTTTTCGAACATGCCCACCACCGACGATGCCAGGAACGCCGTGCCCAGGTTGAGCACCATCCATGGAAAACGGCGGGCGATCGACCGTGACACCGGCGAGTAGACACGGTCCTCGTCGGACAGAAGCTGCATGCGGTACATGTCTTCGGTCGCTTCCGCGGTCAACACGTCGATGACGTCGTCCACCGTAATCACGCCGAGCAACGAGAACTTCTCGTCCACCACCGGTACAGCCAGCAGGTTGTATCGCGCGGTAAGCTCCGCCACGACCTCTTGGTCGTCTGTCGCCTTCACGGCGACTGGATTTGTAACCATGATCTCCGACAAACGTCGCTCCGGGCGTGCCGCAATCAGCCGACGGATGGGCACAACACCGAGAAACGTCTTCGATTCGTTGACCACGTAAACGTAGAAGATGAACTCGCTGCGTTCGGCACGCTCGCGAATGGCTTCAATCGCCTGCTCCACCGTCATGTCTTCGCGCAGGGTCAGCATGTCCCCAGACATCAACGTACCGGCCGACTCCGCGGGATAGGTTCGCAGGTGGTCGATGCGCGTGCGGCGGACCTCGTCGACGTACGCCAGCACTTCGTCGATGCGGTCGTGATCAAGCAATGAGACAAAAAACACACCCTCATCGGGTGGAAGGCGGTTGATCAAGTCGGCGACGCGAGAATCATCAAGGATACTCAGAATCTCCTCAAGAATGCCCTCGGGAAGCTCAATCAGGGTCTGGGCGGCACGTTTCTGGGTGTACAGAATGTCGATAAACGCCTTCTGCTCGCTCGGGCTGAGATGGACAAAGAACTCCGCCATGTCCACGGCACGAAACTTCTCGAGCGTTTTGACCACGCGGTCTTTCGCGCCGTGCCGCAGCAGCTTTCGGAGAAGCTCAATTTGTGTCTGATTGACCGCCATGCCGACTCCTTGCGCGCATAGGGGACCTGCCCGCTCCTTCTAAGGCGTTCGCGCCCGCAAAATCAACCGTATTTCGTGGATTTGGCACGGTTATGGGTCGCTTTACACCGTTTGGGGCTTCGACTATGTTGCGCAGGCTTAACACAACCTATTGATTTATTGCCTAGGAGCGCTCGATGAACATTCGTCATCGTTTTGCCAAGATTGTACTCTCCGCACTCGTCGCTTCCTCCCTCGCTGCATGCGGCGGTGCCGAACGCCAGTCGTCGATCGTTGCAGACCAGGGCAAGTTGACCGCCGCGACCGAACAGGGTGACTTCAACGCGCTGATGGCAGAGGCCGATGCTGCGTGGGCGAACCGTCTCGACAAAGCGCAATTGCAGCTGGCGATCGACAAATGGGAAGCGGCCGCCAAGACGGCAACCCCCGATCTGACGCCCGAACAACGCGCCGCCAAGTTGGCTGAAATCTTTGAGACCCTCTCGCGCGCTTACTACTTCTTGGGCGACTCCCACATCCGCCTTGAAGGCAAAGACGACGAGATGAACGACGCGATGATGGCGACGTTCGAAAAAGGCGTCACAGCGTCCGAGAAAGCCATTGCACTGCGGGATCCTGACTTCGCGGCAAAGGTTGCTGCAGACCGAAACAACTGGAAGAGCGCGGTCAGCACAGCAAAGAAGGAAGCCCTGCCGGCCCTCTACTGGTACTCGACCAACCTTGGAAAGTGGGCCCTGCTCGAAGGCATCGCGACCATCTTGTCGCGCAAAGACGACATCAAAGCCACGATGGACTGGGTTGTCGCCAACGACGCTACGTACTTCTACGCGGCTCCGTACCGCTACTTCGGCGCGTTCCACACCAAAGTGCCAATCGGCGGCGGCAACCCCAAGGCCAGCCTCGAAGCGTTCGACAAAAGCATCGAGATCGCGCCAAACTACTTGGCGACCAAGGTCCTCAAAGCCGAACAATATGCGGTCCTTATCGGCGACCGCGACCTTTACGAGAGCCTTCTCAACGAGGTTTTGAACGCCGATCTGAGCCTTGCACCTGAAATCGCGCCCGAGAATGAGCTCGAAAAACGCAAGGCGAAACGAATGCTCGCCGATGCGGACGAGTTCTTCTACTGAGCCATGCGCGCGCGTGGCCCCTTGCAAACTCTTATTACGGTGAAGTGATGCGACGACTTTCTTGGATTCTTCTGGTTCTTTTGACCCTTGGCTGGACCACGGTGGCTTCGGCCCAAGACGCAGAGGTTTACACCCTGAACTTGGGAACCGTTGCACCTCCGAACACACCTTGGGCCAAGCAGCTCAAATCGATGAAGAAACGCATCGAGGCGGACTCCAACGGCCGCATCAAGGTCAAACTCTTCATGGGCACTGCTGGTGGCGAGGTCTCGATCGTTCGCCAAACCAAACGCGGTGAGCTACAGGCAGCGGGTGTGTCCACGGGCGCCGTCGCAAGCCTCGTCCCCGAGATGAACGTTTTCGAGCTTCCCTACCTCTTCAAGGACAACGCCGAAGCCGACAAGATCATCGACAACGCCCTCTTCACTCCGGTCCAAGAACTGCTGCGTGATTACGGGTTCGAGCTCTACTTGTTCGCCGAAAACGGTTTCCGTAACTTCGGCGTCAAAGGCAAGTGCATCGCCAAACCCGAAGATTTGGCGGACATCAAGATGCGTGCGCAAGAAAGCTGGGTTCACGAGGAAATGTACCGCGCGCTGGGTGGTAACCCTGTTCGAATCGCGGTGCCCGAAACACTGAGCGCAATTCAGTCCGGAAATGTCCAAGGGTTCGACAACACGCCGCTGTTCGCGTTCGCGGCAAGCTGGACCCAAGGCATCGACCACTGGACGTTGAGCGACCACATCTACCAACCTGCGGTCATCGTCTACAATAAAGAGTGGTTCGACAAACTGCCCAAAGACCTTCAGACCATCCTGCTTGCCAATCGCGAGGGGGAAACGAAGAGCGGCCGCGATTTGGTGCGTAAGCTTGAGCCAAAACTCATCGAAAACCTGAAAGCGGCCAAGATCACCGTGTGCGAGATGACGCCGGAGCAAAAGAAGACCTTCGCCGCGAAATCCAAGAAAGTGCACGACATGTTCCGCAAACGCGTCGGCAAGAAGGGCGCGAAATTGCTCGACATCGTCGAAAAAAATCGCTGAGAAGCGCTTAGAGTAATCTCGAAGCGTCGTCCCAAAAGACGGCGCTTCTTTTGTATCAGGAGTTTGACATGTCGATGGCTGACAAGCCGGAGCTTGCCGACCGTTTGGGCGTGTTTGGGAAGATTGACCGCGTGGTGTTTCGCGTTGAGACCGTCCTCGTGGTCACGGCGCTCATCATCATGAGCGTGGTCGTGTTCACCGATGTCGTGTTCCAATTGATGGTCAAGATCGACCAAGACTTGACCAACAACCCCGGGCAAGCATGGACGCTCATCGTTATCCTGCTTGCCTTCATTGGGGCCATGGCCTGGTCTGGGACTGCGCCCGTGAAGTCCATGCCAGCTCGGGCAGGCATCACGGTCGGCTCCGTGGTGGCCATCGCGGGCTGCGCGGAGCTGCTTGTGATTTGGGACAGTTCTTCTGTGTATCGACTGGTCGTTATCGCGATGGCCATCCCCGTCGCGAAGACGATGTGGTCGCTGGGGAAACGCAAGGAGCTTGGGCTCTTCGCCGTGGCGACGGTGCTGGCACTGGTCGCATGCGGCAGCCTTCCCACAGGGTATTCGTGGTCACAGTCCTACTCCCTTTTGTTGCTGCTCTGGGTCGGCTTTTTGGGCGCGAGCATGGCCGCGCGCCAGCGGCGCCACCTCAAGATCGACTTGGCGCGGAAGTTACTGGCGCCCGCGAAGGTGCCACTGTTCAACGCGTGTTCGTACCTCGCGGCAGCCGTGTTCAGCGGCATCGTGTTTTACCTGTCCTACATTTACATGTTTGGGTCGGATTCGACCTATTTGACACCAATTTGGGACGCGCCGCACTGGTTGCCAGAAGGCCTCCGCACCGAGCTCATGTCCGGGTTCCCTTTGCCCGACGACGCCCCGTTTACGCGTCGGTTCATGCAGGTGATCTTCTCGCCGGGAGAACCCGGTGAGGTGCCCGACTGGCTGAAAGTGCTCGCGATACCGGTGTCGTTTTTCCTGATCACCGCACGCTTCTTGGGTCATGCCTTCGTCTTCGCGCGCATGGCCGCTGCCAAAGAAGAGTTTGTCGAATCCATGGAGGCCCACTGATGAATCGCTTCCTTTGGATTGTGTTCGCCCTGATTCTGTTTTCGCTCCCCGCCACGGGTTTCGCGCAGGCGAAGACCCTCGAAGAACTGATGGAAGAGGTCGACGAAGACGTCGAAGCCACGGCCACCAACGGCGCCACAGCAGCTCAAGTCAAAACCCTTGAGGAGTTGATGGGCGAAGTGGCCCAAGACGGCGACACCTTCGAGGCCATCGCCGCGCCCGAGGTCAAAGACGACGTGGTCGAAAGCCCAGACGACCAGCATGCCGAAGCCCAAGAGGCCCCCGGTTTGGGCGCGATGTTCTGGATTGGACTCATCGTCCTCATCGTAGGTCTGATCCTGCTCGGCGTCCCGCTTTACGTCTTGATTGGGTCGATCTCGGCGTACCTGCTTTTTGTGGGCGGTGTGTTCACCGAGTTCCGACTGTTGACCGCGATCATTGAGCAAACGCGCGGCTTGGCTGACCAGCCCGTGTTGCTCGCGATCCCGTTTTTCGTCATGTCTGGCGCCATCATGACCGAGGGCGACATTGCCCGTCGACTCATCGCTTTTGCGGAGGCTTTGTTTGGCTGGATGCCCGGCGGACTCGCGATTTCTGCGGTGTTTGCGTGCGTGTTCTTTGCGGCCATCTCGGGGTCATCCCCCGTCACCGTCATCGCGATCGGCAGCATCATGTATCCAGCGCTTGTTACGGCGGGCTATCCAGAACGGTTCAGCTCAGGGTTGGTGACGTCGGGAGGCAGCCTTGGCATCCTGATTCCGCCGAGTATTCCGATGATTGTTTACGCGATCGTCGACCCAACCGGACTCAAAGACCCTCTTGGGTATTCCCTGGCTTCCACCGGCGGTGGCGACGCTGGCGTCAAGGATCTCTTCATCGCGGGACTTGGCCCCGGGTTGTTGATTGGGTTGGTGTTCGCGGCGTGGTCCTTCAAGACCGGTCTCGCGCACAAAGTGCAGACGACGCCCTTTAACCTCAAGAAGGTCGGCACAACGTTTGTTGACGGCTTTTGGGCGCTGAACCTGCCGATCATCATCCTCGGCGGCATCTACTCCGGCGTGTTTACACCCACCCAAGCCGCCGCCGTTTCCGTGGTTTACGCTGCGCTCGTGGAGTTTTTCATCCATCGCAGCATCAAACTTCCCGATGTGCCACGAATCTTCAGTGAATCCGCGATCTTGATGGGCAGCCTGCTCATCATCATGGCGCTGGCGCTCGGGTTCAATCTCTACCTCGATCGCGCAAAGATCCCAGAGCAAGCGGTAGACTTCATTTTGTCGATGGACCTCAGCGTTCTGGCGTTCCTCTTGATCGTCAACATCCTGCTGATCATCGTCGGGTTCTTCATGGACATCCTGTCCGCGATCCTGATCTTGGTGCCCCTGCTGGCCCCGGTGGCATTCGGCCTTGGGATCCACCCGCTGCACATGGCAATCATCTTCATCGTCAACCTCGAGATCGGCTACCTGACGCCCCCCATCGGGCTCAACCTGTTCGTGGCGAGCTCGTTGTTCAAGAAGGGCATCGGCGAGATCGTCAAGTCGGTCGCGCCGTTCGTCGCGCTGATGGCGGCGTGCCTTCTGCTGATCACCTACGTGCCTTCGATCTCGCTTGGGCTGGTCAGTCTTTCGCGCGGCGGTTCTCTTTACGTGCCATGGGCGGACACGACCACGGCCGAAACGGCAGCCACACCCGAGACGACCTCGCCCGAACCCGACGACGCGCCGACACCAGACAAGGTTGAGGCGCCCTCTGGCGTCAAGTCACTTGACGAGTTGATGGGCGAAGTGGACGACGAAGAACCCGAGTCCGACCCCGCGAGCGAAGAACCCCAAAAGGTCAAAACGCTTGAGGAGCTCATGAACGAGGTGGAGTGACACGCGGAATGAATCTCATTCGGCCTGCGCAACATCTTCTTAGAGAACGTCACCCCGTTTCCAGCAGTTCATGAACGATCCATTCGCCCTCGAAAAGCCGCGTTCGTGGTTTGATCCACCACGGCGGCTCACGCTGACGACTCCGGGGAAATTCTTCCTCGGGCTAACGTTGGCTGTTGGCTTTGCCGCGATCAACACGGGTAACAACCTTCTCTTTTTGCTGTTGGGCATGATGCTCTCGCTGATCACGGTCAGCGGCATTCTCAGCGAAGCGGTCATCAAGGGCATCAAGGCATCTCGCCGGGTGTCGTCAGGCGTCGCCGGCCAACCCACCACTGCGATGATATCGGCCACAAACGCCAGCAATCACGCAGCGCTGAGCGTTGAATTGTCCGATCTTGAGGCCATCGCCATCGCGGGTCCGCTCAAGGGTCAAGTCGTCGGAATCACACGCCATCCATGGTGGAAGGTTTGGAAGAAGGCACAGGTCGAAGGCAACCCCATCGGCAGCGCCTATACGATCCGGATCGACGCCGGTGACACTGTGGATCTCGACACCGCATACGCATTTGCAACACGCGGCGTTTACCGTCTGTGGGACTTCAGCGTGGTGACGCGCTTTCCGTTTGGACTGTTCGAAAAGTCGCGACACCTCAGCGGCGGGCTCGATATCACCGTGTTTCCGCGGATGAGCGACGACGCCCAATGGCACGCGAGCATCTTTGCCCGATTTGGCGATGTAAGCTCCAACAAGGTGGGGCAAGGCGACGAGTTCTTCGGCCTGCGAGACTTTCGGGATGGCGAGGACGCGAGACGCATCCATTGGAAATCCGCGGCGCGACGCGGCAAACCGGTGGTGCGTGAGACCGAACTTCGGCTGCATGAAGCGATCGAGATTGTGCTGTTGCACCGGGTAGACCGCCCGCTTCCAAGCGAAATGCTGCAATTCGAGCTCGGCATCGAACGGCTTGCCGGTCTGCTCGAGCGGTTGTTTCGAACTGGGAACGCCGTGCGGTTCGTGTGCGATGACGTCGTGGTTGACCTAGGCGAAGAACGCGCCCGAGAGCGCGTCATGGCCACGCTAGCGAGCGTCACGCTCGACACCGGCGTAGACACCCTCCCCGATGCCACAAAACGCGCTGGGCGAGTTCTGGTTGGCCCCGCACGCGCGGTCGCTCAGCATCGCGACGCGGACTTGATCCTCAGCTTCGGAGAAATCCATGAACGCTGAGCGTCTGGAAGCCGTGCACACGTGGAGCCTGTACGCGATCGTGGTGCTTCCGGTCCTACCCATCATCGGGTCCAGCGCCCTCCCCGTGTTGGGCGCGCTGGCGTTTTTTGTCCTCGTGGTCGCGTCTTGGTTTGTCCACCGCAGTGGGTTCGGGCAGGCCATCCCAGAACGGCTTTGGAACGTGGTCGTTGTGGGCTTTGTGGTCTTCAGCGTTGCCCGAGTCTTCATCACCGACGCGGATGCGTTGGACACCGTGATGCAGCTGCTGCTTATTCTGACGTTGATCCGGCTCGTGGGGCGCCAATCGGTTCGTGACGAGCTTCAGATCTTCGTGCTGAGCCTGGTCACCCTCGCCGCCGCGACCACATTGACGGACCAGCTGGCCTTCGGCATCGCGTTCTCGGCGTACGTCCTGCTCGGTACGTTCGCGCTCGCGGTATTCCACTTGCGGAACGAGGTGCGCGTCCGCCCAAAAATCAGCTTTCGCGGGATTCAGACGCTCAACCGTCCCTACGCAGCAGTCTTGGGTGGGATGAGCGGCATCGTGCTAGCCGCTAGCCTTGGGATCTTCTTCGCGTTTCCCCGCGTCGGCCTCGGCTTTTTTGCCCCAAAAGACCGCGACGGCGTCCAAATGACGGGGTTTTCGGAGTCTGTAGAGCTCGGCAATCATGGGGTCATCCGCGACAACCCCTCCGTCGTCTTGCGTGTGGAGTTTGACAGGAAACCCGCAAACACAGACACGATGCATTGGCGCATGATGGCGTTTGACCGCTACGACGGACGCGCTTGGTCCCGCAGTTTGGTCGAGCGGCGTAACACCCTTCCCTCCGTTTCCGACGACGACCGCAAGCGGGTCATGGGGCTTGGCGACACGCCAGCAGCTGCAATCGATCGAGGGCCTGTCGTCAGGTGTTGGCGATGTCCTGCACATGCAGATCTACATGGAACCCTTGGGCACCACGCACCTGCCAACGCTGTGGCCTTCGAAGTTCGTGCGACTGGGCAGCGACACGGTCTCGGTGCCCTTTGGTCCGCGCTCTGGCTGGGTGCAAGCGGATGCATACGGTGACCTACACCACACCGTGGCCGACCAAGTCGGGATGATCTACCAGCTTTGGGCATGGGAAGCAGGCGGCTCGCAGCGAAACCGGCGCGATCGAAGCGCTTACCTGCAGCTGCCTAACTTGTCGCCTCGTTTCGCCCAGCTCGCGGATTCGATCGCGGCGGGTTCGCGGACCCGTTGAGATCGCGCAGCGGGTCGCCGCGCATCTCCAGAGCAACTACCAGTACACCACCGACTTGCTCGGTCGGCACCAACCCCGTCGAATCGTTCCTCTTCGAGACCAAACGCGGCCACTGCGAATACTTCGCCACGACCGCAACCTTGTTGCTGCGTCAAAACGGAGTGCCCGCACGCATCGTCAACGGCTTTCTGGGGGGTCTTGGAATTCAGTCGGAAACTACCTCGCCGTGCGGCAAGGAGACGCGCACACGTGGGTCGAATACCTCACACTGGAAGGCGAATGGAGAATGCTTGACCCCACGCCCGCCTCCGCGATCGAGGCCCCCAACGCCGCTGCCGCAGCCTGCGCGAGTACTCCGACGCGCTGAAGTTGTTTTGGTCCAAGTGGATCATCGAATACGACCTAAACGCACAGCTCGACGTGTTGCGCCGCGTCTCAAATTCCTTCAATCCTCGGTCAGCGTCCGATTCCGTGCGCGAACAGGAAGAGGACGACGGGCCCTCCCTCGCGTGGGGCCCTCCATTGACCGTTGTTCTTGGATTCGGGCTGGCCTTTTTGTGGGCGGATTCCTGACGCGCGGCGAGACAATACGCCGCGGTTTTTCGCCGTGGCAGTCGTGCAGATGGGTGCAACGTTTGGGGCCGTGAGCCAGGTTTTGAACTGGACTGGGCGGCATCCGCTGCCGCCGCGAGTGCCCTGGGATTCGCGCTGGTTTGGATTCGCCGCCCGCGTTGGTTCTGTGGAGGAACGCGCTTGGCGCGTCATCGAAGAGGCTGCGGGCGCCGTCGGGGTCACACGGGCGAGCGACGAGGGACCCGAGGCATTCCTAGAGCGCCTTCGCCCGTTCGTAACAGACACTACCGTGTTAAACGCGTTCCGAAACGCTTACCTCCGCAGCCGCTTTGGAAATGGTCCTACACCACCCGAGCTGGTCGAGTCGGCCCATCAGGTGGCCAAAACATTAAAGCAAGTCAAAGGACATCGTTAGATGGCAGCACAAGAGATCGCCAAAATCGTCGCCCATATCGAGAGCGTGTTTCACGGAAAGTCCGACCTCGTGGAGCTCACCTTGGCGGCTTTGCTGGCCAACGGACACATCTTGTTGGAGGACGTGCCTGGGGTGGGGAAAACCACGCTGGCACTGGCCTTGGCCCGCGCGCTGGGTCTGGAGTTTCGCAGGGTACAGTTCACGTCGGACCTGCTGCCGGCGGACATCTTGGGTGTCTCGGTTTGGGTCGCGGACAAGAGCGAATTCTCGTTTCGCCCGGGGCCAGTGTTCTCGAATGTCGTGCTCGCCGACGAGATCAACCGCACGACGCCGAGGACTCAGTCCGCTCTGCTTGAGGCCATGAGTGAGCGACGGGTGAGCGTGGACGACACGACGCATGCCCTGCCCGACCCATTCTTGGTCATCGCCACGCAAAATCCGCTTGAGCACCACGGCACATACCCGCTCCCAGAAAGCCAACTTGACCGCTTTTTGATGCGTCTCTCGGTTGGTTACCCCGTCCGCGATGTGGAACTGACCCTTCTGACGGACCGACGTACCGAGGCGCCCGTCGACCAGTTGCCCGCTGTCACCGATGCCCAGAGTTTCAAACGGCTCCAAGCACAGGTGGACACCGTGCACCTCGGCCCCGAGGTCGCAGGGTATCTGCTCGATGTCGTGACCGCGACACGCCGTGATGCGAGGGTTCGTATGGGCGTCTCCACACGTGGCGTGCTCGCCATCGGTCAGGCCTGCCGCGCATGGGCGCTGATGAGAGGGCGGGACTTCGTCACGCCCGACGACGCGCGGAAACTCATTGTACCCTGTCTATCGCACCGTTTGAGCCTGACGGGCTCGCTCGGAGAAGACCGTGAGACCGCCGAAGCAACGATGGAAGAAATCGCGAGCCGAATCCCGGTCCCGACCTGATGTCATAATCGAGTTGCGTCACGCCATAGTTCTGTGGAATGTCCTGACGAGGCGACGGGGTTCTGTGCCATGTGCCAAGCGGACTTCCGCCCGTTGAAACCTCAAGTGACGCATGAAGAAATTCTTAAAGTGGCTCTTTATCCTGACGTCCATCGCCGCTGTTTGTGGGGCGGTCGGCCTCGCCGGCGTGTTTTGGTATTTTGGTCAGGACCTGCCTCAGATCCTAAAGCGCGACGACTACAACCCGCCGCAGATGACACGCATCTACTCGGCCGATGGGTTTGTGATCGGGGAATTCTTCACGCCCGGTAGCAAGCGCACCGTGGTGCCCGAAGACAAGATTCCCAAGCACGTCAAAGAAGCGTTCATGGCGGCGGAGGATGCCGACTTCATGACCCATCAGGGCATCGACTACCTCGGCATGGTGCGCGCGTTTTACTACGCCGTGCGCTACGACGTCGGCGTGAAAGGCACGTCAACCATCACACAACAGGTGGTCAAGAACCTCATCCTGTCACCCGAGAAGAGCCTCTCGAGAAAGGTCAAAGAGATCGGCTTTGGCGAGGGAGCTCGAGAAGAACCTGTCCAAAGATGACATCCTGTATTTGTATCTGAATGATGATTTACCTTGGCGCGTCAACGCGTCGAAGAAGAAGCCTCGCGGCTGATGGCAAACACGTGTCCGAGCTGACCGCCCGAAGGCGCGCTCCTGGCGTGGATTGACGCAGTCGCCTGAAGGTTGACCTGTTAAGGCACCCCGACAAGGCCATGAAACGACATCGTGCTTACGTACTTTCAAACAACTGCGTGACAAGGGGTTTATCAGCGAGGCGGCGTACCACAGTGCATCTGAAACTATATTGTGTGTTGCGGACCGTCAGGCCACCGACCCTTGATGTGGGATTGCGCGCACCCGTGGAGTACGTGCGTCGCGAGCTCGCCGAAAAGTACGGCGCCGAGCGCGTCGCGAGGGTGCATCGCGCCACGGTAAACCACGCTCGACGCAAAGCGCCAAGTCGAAGCCAACAAAGCGTTGCAGTAAACGGTCTGAGGATCTACACGAGCTGCGAAACTTACTGGCCGATTAAGACCCTTGAAGAGACAACGAATTCGACGTTCAGCGCCAAAGTCGCGGAAAAAGTGTCCAAGGACGGGTTCAAGAATGGGCGTCGGTTTGATGCCATCGTCACCGCGATCGACGAGTCGAAACGGCAGGTGTCGGTTCGGGTGGGCGACCAAAATGCGATTCTTCAGCTGGTCCCGGTAAAGGTGCGCGTGTTCGGCCAGGACTGCGACGAAAAACAGGTCGGCGACGTGCTCAAACGTGGAGTCGTCGTCCACGTCGAAGTCATCGACGCAAAGCTGACGCTCCCAGCGGTCGATTCTCGCCGGGGCCAGAGGCTGCCTTGGTATCGATTGACCCCTAAACGCGGGGTGTTGTCGCCTTTGGTGGGTGGTTCCTGGATTTCGAGTTCAATCAGTACGACCATGCGACACAGGCCCATCGGCAAACCGGTCAACTCTTCAAACTGCTTGTCGCGCCGCAGCGCTCGAATCAAAGGCGGTGACACCGGCCACCATTTTTTGACAGCTCCCGGCAGGCCTGATGGTAAGACGTGGTCACCTCAGAATTCCGATGGAGATTGGCGGTCCGATCCGCGTCCGAGAGGGATTGGGCGCCTGGCGCAATGTCACCGCGGTGCAGGTGCTCGAGTGGAGCTGGCATCGATAAGCGGCGATGGACTTCGCCAGAGCGCGGGCATCGAGAGTAAACTCGTCGATAACTTCACGATGGTCATGGGCAGCAGCGAGCTGACGCCGCTCGAAACGCTGCAAACGCGTACGCCACCTTCGCGACCGGCGGATGGGCGGCAAACCCCATCTTCATCACGCGTGTGGTGACCGGACTGGCGAAAAGGATCTTTCGAGCCGCGCCACACCCAACGGTCATTGGTGAAGACGTCGGCCAATGGGCCACGAGCGCGATGCGCAGCGCTGTCGAAGGCTACACCGATTCCAAGGGCAAGCGTCGGGCCGGCACCGCACTAAGTTTGGCCGAGATCAACGGCTCCGGTCGCCGGCAAGACCGGCACAACCAACGAGGCGCGTGATGCGTGGTTCATCGGCTTTAAAGCACCCCAGCTGGTCACCGGGGTTTGGTGGGATTCAGCGACAACCGGTCGCTGGGCAACAAGGGAATACGCGGCGCCGCCGGGTGCCGCTGGCCCCGATTCGGCTGGTTACATGAAAGCGGCGCTCGATGGCTTGCCCGTTGAAGAATTCGACCGCTGCCGCTCGGTGTCGTGCCGGCTCTCAGATCGACCCCGCGACCGGGCAAATTGGCTCGCGATGGAGGGATCGAGGAGTATCAACGGAACGCAGCCGACCGAATATGCACCTGGACAGGACGCAGCGGATTCACCGATGACTTTCTCTTGCAGCAGTTCGGTGAGTCACCGTGACACGTACGGCCACGCGAGCTTGACCAAGGTGGCGGCGAGGAATTACCACCACCAGCAGCACCCGAATCGTGCGCGCGCGTTCTGGGAGCGTGCGTCGCGTAGCGGGCCGCCAAGAACGCACCGGCTCCCTGTCCCGCCGCCATCAAGCCACCCAATGCCCAATCAACCTGACCGTTCGTGGCGAAGATGGGCAGCGCGACCAGCGTAAACAACAACGTAAGCAGCAGCTTGACGCCATTTGCTGCGACGGGGTCGTAGTGGGCACCTCCGACGAGCGCAGCAATGAGCAATACGCCCACGCCGGCCTGCAATAAACCCTCTGTAAAATCCGACCGCAAACATGGCCGGGAACAACCACCACGGCAGCCGTCGCTCTTGTTGACCGCACGAAGGGCTGAAGAACAGCAAACCTGCCATCGAAGACCATTGCCCCTGGCCGATGACGAGGTTCATCCGGTCAGAACCCAAGTCCGTCGCCAAGGACGCGTCGAACACCCCCTGCGACCGATGGGAGCGCTGGGCGTCACGACATCCCAACCGGCGCGGGGAGTTTCCGCCCCGCCGCAACAGACCATGCCCACGATGTTTTGAAGCAGAACCCCACGCGTTGGTCCCGCTGGCGATGTCGGCTGGCAACCTGCTGGAAGATCAACATGGGCAGTGTGATGTTGACCCACTGCCGGCCAAAGTGTTGATCGCTCCCGCCACCGCGCCGGCACAGAGCAAAATGTAGACCAGCCAATGGTGGGAGCTCATTTGCAACTTTCAGGTGGTTTTTTTGCGCCGATCCAACCGGGATCATACCTGACAAGGACAAGCACCGTCTACAACTTATTAGACCCCTGCACCAGCGCCACGGATTGGCAAGAGGAGTGTGCATGCGTTCGGTTATCTGCCGCTTCAAGGATGAAGCAGATCTTTTTAGCCACATCGACAACAAAAACGACCTGAGCTTTTTGGCGGACTTTCGCATGTCGCTTGGTCGCGAAGTCTTCGTGACGCTGATGATTTCGGACATGCGCGAACGCGTCCGACTGCGGATGCACGCGGTTGATCGCGTCGCCATGGCCGTCGACGACTCCAACGGTGTGGCGGGACGCGTTTGGGCGTACCGCGTGCGCGTGTGCGACGAAGACCGAATCTGGCTCGAAGCGTTCCTCTCAAAGCTTCAGACGATGTCACGGATGCAGTCTGTCTCGTACGCCGCCTAACCCAGGGCAATGCCGAGGTTCTGGCGCAACTGAAGGTACGGCGCGCTGATCGAGTACTCGATGAGAGCTTCCATCTTCTGATCGACCGTACGTGAGCCCAACGGCTGTGGCTCCGTGGTCAAATACTCCCGGGCAGCTTCGAGATCGTCGCAGAAGATCAAGCCTACGCGGTTTGCCGTATCCTCAACGGCTTCAACCCACTTCGCAACATCTGCCTCACGCTGTGACACCTTTTCGATGGCGTTCGCGAGCTCGGTCAGCTGTGGGCCCTTGACCTTCTTTTTGATGTGTTTGAGGACCTGTTCCATGTCTTTGGTCAGCTCCACCTGCACGTTGGGCCGTGTCGCCGCGGCCGCCAGAATGAGGAACACCTGCAGGTCGCCCAACGGACGAATCGCCGCCAAATAGAATGGCGCGAGGAACAGGAAGAGCTGCTTGCCAACGACAAACGCCGTGTATTCTTCGCGGCCACTCCCAAGAATATCGTCCCCTGCGATCATTCCCTCGGGCACCAAGGCACCGTTGACCAAGCCGGTCTGCTCGCTCTTATGCCAAAGCTCAGGCAGCGTGCGGTAGCCAAGCGTTGCCCCGATGCTCTTGTAGACGCGATTGAAGGCCAAGGGCTCGTCGATCTTCACGCGGTTGTTGCGTTTGAGCCCCCACTTCGAAGTCGCCTCGCCGGTCCACTCTTCGAGCGCAGGTTTCAAAATACGGAACACGTCGGACAAGCCCGCGTCCAAATCGCGACTGAAGACGTGGTTGTTCAAAATGCTGGCTGTAAACGGGGCCGAGATCGGTCGAAACAGGGCCGTATTGAAGCGGGCCACGAACTGCTCCGCTTTCTCGTCAAGGTCGGCGCCGCGGGCCTTGAGCGCCCGAAACACGCACCAAGCCGCGTCCGCATCCTTCTTTCGCAACAAGTTACGCCCCAGACGGTCGAGCGCTTCCAGCTGAGCAGGGTCGGCGTCGTACATGGCCCGCAAATGGGTGACCGCCGCATCCAAAAACTCACCGGATTTCTCGGCTTCGGCGATGTCTGCGATGAGCAGGTGCAGCTCAAGGTTGGTGGGCTGAAGCGCCGAAGCTTGCTCGAAAGCAAAGATCGCGTCTGCGGTCTTGGAGAGATGGTTTTTGTACAACTCGCCAAGCTTCTGCCACAGGACAAAGAGCAGCTTCGGATCGGGGTTGCCGGCTTCCATGTTGGCCGAGATCAGCTGAAGATACGCGGCCTCTAGCCCCTCCCAGTTCTTTCCGTCGACCAAGATCGACGTCACGGCCTTGAACGCATCCAAGCGCGTGGGATCGAGCTCCAGCGCCCGTTTGTAACCCGACAGCGCCTTGTCGGCCTCCCAGAGCTCGTCGCGAGCCACCTGCGCCGACTTGATGATCCACTCCGCCTGCTCCTTTTTGTCTGTGGCGAGCTGGCTCAGAGTGAAATAGGCGCGCGAGACACGACGCCAGTCGCCAATCTCGGCGCCGACTTGTGCAAGCCGCTGGACGGCGACTTTGTTCTCACGCCATTCCACGACGGCCTGCTCATACACATCCAAGGCGCGTCCAGGGTCATTGAACGAGGACGCCCAGTCGTCACCCAACGCCACGAGCGCGTGTGAGCGAGCGGGCCCCTCTTCCAGCGAACGAATGAGCTTCTGCCGCACCCGCACGACGTCAAGGGGTTCGCCATGCTCGGCCACCACCCGGAGCAGGCCCGAGAGCGAAACCGTGTCGTCCGGCTCTTGCTCAAGGGCCTTCTCGAACGACGCCTGTGCCTTGGCGTGCTGGCCCATCCCTTCGTAAAAGGTCCCCAGCTGTCGGTAGATGGCGACGAGCTCGGACTTGCCCAGCCCGCGCTTGTGATGCAGCAGCAGCGACTGCACCACGCGCAAACCTTCTTCGTTGCGATTGTGATGAAACAGCAATTCCGAATAGGGCTTGAGCACGGCGAGGTTGCGAGGATCGAGCTCGAAACTGCGTGAATACGCGGTCATCGCGTCGTCATCTCGGTCGATCGCGCGGTTCAAGTCGCCGATCTTGGTGTAGAGCCACAGATTATCGTCCAAATACCGCGTGGAGTCAGGCCATCGCGAGATCTGGTCCAACAGCATGACGCCGTGGTCGAGCTGCCCCGCGGCCACCAATTGGTCGAGCTTATCTTTGACCTTGCTCAAATCTACTAGCTCAAGGCCCGCCGAATCGCCTGCCTGTTCTTGGACGCCGTCGACTTCCGTCATGACAAGACCGCTCTGAGATGGAACGCCGCGAACCGCGGCTCGATACAACTGAATCTACGATGAAGCACCATTGTAGACTTGTCGGGCAACCCGTCAACCAGCAGCGCTATTCGCCCACAACCAAGTGAACCGTCTTGAAGGACGGTGAAACCTCGACCACACGACGCACCTTTGATTGCCCGTCTTGGCGCAGCTCGAACGTGTGGCGTCCTTCGGTCAAAGAAATCGTCTGCCTGGGAACTTCCCCGTTCGACTTCCCGTCGATGTACAATGTGCCCCACGGCCGCATCGTCACCTGCACGTCCACCATGCGCCGCTCCTCCACTTTTGGTTCAACGCTTACGGTCTGGGACGGGCCTGACGTGGGCTTTGGTTTGGGCTTGCGATCAGGTTTCGCGTCGGCATTCAACTCGGGCTCAGCGTCTGGCGCGGGTTCGGGCGTGGGAGCACTCTCGACGCTCGGCGCCACGTTTGGGGAACCGTTGGTGACGGCGACCATGGTGGGCTTGTCTTCGTCGGGCGCTTGCTCGACGGGGGTCGCTTCGACGGCCGTGTTGGTTGTTTGCGCCCCGCCCGCTTCATCAACCGCAGACGATGCGTTGGACCGGGCGTCCTGCGGTTGGGCATCACGGGTCAACCACCAACCCAGAGCCAGCGCACAAACGGTGACCAAGGCGAGTCCACCCCACCACAAACGACCGGCTCTGCGTGTGTGCTCGGTGGGTTCTCTCACCAACGCCAGCGTTCCAGGATGGGGAGCCGATGCCGCTGGAGCCACGACCGCGACCGTATGCCCGGGCTCGTCCGTGTCAGGTGCCTCAGGCATCGGGCGCAGCGCTGCGGTCGCAGTCACGGTCTGTGCAGCCTGTGGCTCTGTGACGACCTCGGCCATCAGGGACTCCGTCGTGGGTTCAAGTGCCGCCGGCTCTGCCGGTGCCTTTCGCACGGGTGCGACCGGGTTGGCGCTGAGCGCGCGACTCAGCGCGTCCACAAAGTCGGTGCACGTCGGGTATCGGTCGTCGGGCTGTTTCGCCAGCGCCTTGAGAAGCGCATCGTCAAAACTTGGGCTTATGTTGAGATCGGGCTGGACGACCGAAATGGGCAGCGGCTGGTCCGTCAGGTGTTTCGTCGCAATGTCGATGGGAGAGGTTCCAAAGAACGGCGGCCGCCCGGTCAGCATCGTGTAGGCACACACCGCCAAAGAATATTGGTCGCTCCGCCCGTCCAGCGCGACATCTCTGACCTGCTCGGGCGACATGTATTGCGGGGTGCCGACGATGGTCCCAGTAATCGTCAGTTCGGTGACCGGCGCGAGGCCCGCTTTCCCCATTGCTTTTGCGATGCCGAAGTCGATGACCTTGAGTGCCAGCGGGTCGTTGGGTCGAGGGCAGACCATCATGTTCTGGGGCTTAACGTCGCGATGAATGATCCCCTGCAGATGCGCATCATCAAGGCTACCGGCCGCCTGCTTCAGTACGTGAAGCACATCGTGCACCGGCATCGGCCCGTCCTTCAGGATCGACGCGAGGTCAGTCCCTTCGACGTACTCCATGGCGATGAAGAAGACGCCAAGCGTCTCGTCCTCGCCAAAGTCGTAAATGGTGATGGTGTTGGGATGCGACAGCTTTGAGGTCGCACGAGCCTCCATCTCGAAGCGCGCCGTCGTCTTGCGATCCACGCCATCACGAGGCGCCAAGACCTTCACAGCACATCGGCGCCCCATGGACGTCTGCTCCGCCTCAAACACCGCGCCATATCCGCCCTGCCCAAGGAGCGAGCGCAACTCAAAGCGGCCCGCGAGCGTGCTCCCTAAAAGACCCTTGAGGTCGGTATCTGTGTCCAAGGCGGCCCCCCGGTCGTTTCGTTGATGCGTTATTTTATCTCAGAAATCCAGTGCACTCAACCGACACGGCCCTACTCGGCGAAGGCGGGTTTGTAAGACGCGTCGCCCCGAAAAACCAAGAACAACGACCATCTGCCCACGGGTTGGTTCGACGGGATCACCACTTCGCCGGCAATCGCGCCGTCGTCCCCCGTGGTCAGCGACGTTACGAGCGTCGCTTTCGAACCCTGGGTGGTGCCCGGAGGGCCGAGATGCACCTCGACGATGCGCCCGCCCAGCGGTCGGTTTTGCGACGTCAGTCGCCCGCTCACAATCACCTTTTGGCCCCGACGTGCCTCACCGATGACGTCGTCAAGCACCACCACGGCGGCCTGTCGGTTGTCGACCTCTGTGGCCTCAAGCGCATCCACCGGTGCGTCAACAGGGCCGTCCACGTTCTGACCCGCTCCGCCGTTGGTCGCGGAGCCACCGTTTGTCTGGCTCGAAGAATTCGCCGTGCCGTTTTGGGAGGCTTGTGAGTTGGGCAGGAGCCCATTTTGCACCATGCGTTCTTGGTCTTCGACAAATCGACGGGGCTTTGGCAACGAATCCGGGGGCGTATGTACAGTGCGGTCCTCCCGGCTGGAGGCGTTCAACTCGTTCGCGGCCCCGCCCAGGTCGACGCGACGCCAACCAATGCCCGGCCATTGAACCTCCACAAAGGCGTGAGCCTCGTTGTAGACGTAGTGCGTTGGGATGCCGAGCGCGAGGGCGGTCACAATGAACGCGAGGCTGCGGTGGCGACACACGCCGATCTGGTTCTCCACAATGCTGACGTACAGGTCGTCGCCCCGAAGCTCGTCGGGAAACGGTCGCGCCTCAAAGTTACGGAAGTACGTGATGAGCTCAATGATCGCTTCTTCGGGTCGCAGGTCTCGCCCGATGGCGAGCTCCGCCAGCGTTTGTTGCGCAGCAGCCATGATCCTAGGCTCGAGCCGTTCAGCGCGCAGGCGGTCGATCTCCGCCCACGTGGTAGGCGCGAATTCACCCGTAAAATAGGTCGTCGGCACGGCCAAGCGCATGTTGACCCGCAAGGGGCCTTCGTAGTTTGCCCGAAGCATGAAGTTCCCCGCCGGATCGACAAATATCGACGTCGGCACCTCGGGCTCGGTCTGAATCTCAAGCAGAATCTGGTTGGGCGCCACACTGGCGATTGGCTGAAGTTTGCCGCTCTCCATCTGCAGCATAAACGAGCCCCAAAACACTTGGGAATCGGCGGGCAGGTCGCCCTGAAACGCGCTCGGGGCCGGGTTGCCGACCCGGCGAACGACGTACTCACCGTTCTCGTTGAGAAAAACCGAGTTTTGAGACACCACGCGCTTAAATGGAATCACGCTCGGGTCGAAGTTCGCGAAATAGGTCAGTGAGTCTACACGATCTGTGTTTTCGTCCAGGGTGTTCGGCCCGCCAAACGGACTCAGGTCCCCGTAGGGTTCCTTTAGCCGACCGTCGTTGAGGGGACCGTCGGGCCCATACACCAACTCGCCGTTACGCGGCTCTGCGCTGAGCGCCGGAGGGGCAGCCGAGTCTGCCACTTCAACCATTTCCGCGGGTTTGTTGGGCTCGGCTTTCCCTGCCGTGGTCAAACGTCCCGTGAAGAACTCGTGGAGCACATGGGCGCCGTCTACACGCTCTTGAGCCACGACGAGCAAAGACGTGAGCGCAACGCTGGCAATGACGATGATTCGACGCATGGTCACACAACCCAGAGTGCAGGCATTTCGTTCCCTCTAGTCATCTTTTAGCGCCGAAATCGGGCGCGGAACCGGCCAACCCTCCAACACGAGGGGAAACGTGGCATGTTGGGCCGAATACACGGCCCAGGCCTGTTCGACACTGTGTTTGGACTCTCCGCGGTCGAGGCGTTGCAAAATGGTTCCACGCACCTCCGCGCAGCGCGCGGCCGTCAACGGATCGGTGTGCGCACCGACCGCGTCAATGGCGCGCTCGGCGACCTTGATGGCGCGTTTGGGCTGCGAACGAAGCAGTTCGTATCGGGCCACCAATCGGAAGATTTCGCTCGCGATCCGTGGCTCGACCCGCGATGTCATGCGCTCCAAGAACGAACACACGCCCCGCAACCGGCGCAAGGTATGGACGAGCAGCGTCTCACCGAGCGCCTTTTGCCGCGTGGCTTCCGCGGCCAGCGCTTGTCCAAGCGACAGCTGCAAGACGACATGAGTCGGCTCGAAATTGGTCCAATGTTGGCCTTCGCTTGATGCCAACAACACATCAAGTTGGCCAACCGCCACCTCGGGCCGCCCACGCGCAATGTCGAGCCGTGCGAGCAGTCGGTGCGCGTCAACCTGGATGAACGTCCCCTTCGCGTCTTTCAGGGCCGCGAAGAGCCCGTCGATCACCCGTTCGGCGCGACCGGTATCACCCCGCAGCAGGGCGAGCTCGGAGAGCAGTCGGTACGCGAACACGCGCCCGACGCCGTCGCTGCGATACGTGTGAAGAATGTGGCGGGCTTCATGTTCGGCCACGTCGAGCTCCCCGCGTCGGATGTTCGTCCATCCACGCAGATAGAGCACGCGGCGGTGGTCGTAAACGTCGTGCGTTTCAACCTCATCCCCCATCGACTCGGCCTTCTCCAACGCCTTTAACGCACTGCCGAACTCGTCATACCACATGCGAACCAGCGCCTCGTGCACCCACACCTGGGCGAGCCACTCGGTCTCTTCTGCGGCCTCAAAGAACGCGCGTGCGTCCGCGATCCACTCGAGGCAACGCTCCTTATGATTCGCGAGTCCGCCCGAAGCATGAAGCTCTGCAGACTTGAGGCGAGACATCCCCAAAATCACCGCATCGCCGGTGGACTCGGCGAGCTTGCCCAACCGCGACTCAAGCAGGTGTCCTTGGCGAGGATCAAACCAGGTGTTCCAGTCGATCGCAAAGTAGAGAACCTCGGCACGGGCCATCTGCTCGGGTGTCGCGGCACCGACCTTGGGACGTCGCTGACCCGGCAGAGCGCTGTACGCCGACCCCGAAAACACACGCGACGGCGCCAGCGCAAGCCGCCCAAGCGCCCCGGTCTCATACGTCACGCCAAGCTCACGCATCGCATCGCGCAGCGTTTTGAACGCCTCGGGAAGACGCGATGCTTGCATCCACGCGTTGGTCTCACGGATCAAGACGCGGGCACGCTCAACGGGATTGCTGATGTCGTCGAGGGAGGACCGGAACAACTCCGCCGCCATCGCGTGACGACCAGCCAGTTGCTCCACCCGGGCAAGCTCCTCCGTCGGGCGAATCATCGCCCAGTCCGGGATGCTGCTCTCGTTTTCGAGCAGCCAACGCCAGATGCTCGCTGCACGGTGGTAAGCGTAACGCGATTCAGCGGTTTCGGCTGCCTCCACGGCGGCATCCACGGCGTCGGCGATTCGTCCGGACTCTTTTCGGAACACAAAAAGTTCGTCCGCACTCGCCGACCCCTCGGCGCGGTATTGTTCGGCAATTCGCCCTGCGATGCGCGCGCGCGACCTCGGCTCGAGGGTCTCCAGAACCAAGTCACGGATGGGTGCTTGGCTGAGCACAAATCGCTGTTCGCCTGCGGGACGCACGAGCCTCAGCTTTGTCAGGTGGGCCAGCGAGCCCTCGATGGCCGACTCATCGCCCTGTTTTGGCACGACCTTGGAGGCCACCTCTTGTTCAACAACCGTGCAGAGCACGTCGTGTTCGATGGGAGACGATGCCACCGCCAAAATGTCGAGGATGGCGCGCTCAGGTTTGGTGACGTCGGCCATACGCTGTTGGTACAACGTGTTGATGAGCGTCGAGGTCGACGGATGGTCGTCTTTGCACGCGGTCAAGAGGTCGTCCAACGCCTTGTTGAGGTCGTTCGATTCGTGACGCAGCTCACGCAACAGCAACGGGTTGAAGTAGTCGCGATTGAGAATCGCTTGCGCCGGACCAGGCTTTAACACCCCGCCGGAAATCCGTGCAAAATCCTCGGCTTCGCGCGCGTCATACCCCCGCGCCGCGATGCGTTTGGCATGAAACAGAGTCAGCGTGAGATCGCTCTTGAGCAGATGTTCTTTGGTCGACAAGGATTCTCGCTGCCAGGTCCCGACGATCAGACAGCGCACGCTACTTTCGGCCAACAGTTCGAGCAGAAGCGACGCGCTGTCCCAGCTCGACCACTGCAAATCGTGCAGAATGAGCAGGATGGGTCGCTCCTCCCCTAACCGTTCCAAGATGTTGCGCAGACCTGCGATGGCTGTCAGTCGACCGGGGGCCCGTCGCCCAATGGATCGCCACCGAGCTCGGGAAACATGCACGTCGCCGCGTCGATGTCGGGTTTGAGCGCGTCGTAAACGCCCGAAGGCAGATTCTCCAGAAGGTCGCGAATCGCCGTGATGACGCCGTCCCAGCCCTGAAAAGGTCGGCGCTCGGGGTCAAAGAACCGACCTTTCAATACAAGCCACCCTCGTCGCCCCAACCAGTGCGCGAGCGCCTTGAGCAGGTTGGACTTCCCGATACCAACCTCACCCTCGAGCTGAATGTACTGCATCATGTGCTGCGAAGCCGTTTCGAGCGCGTCCTCCTTGAGCTGCTCCAACACTTCGCGTCGTCCGACAAAGGTCGTGGGTTCCTCCACAACCGTGGCAGGGATCAACACGGGCGGGCCTCATCGCCGCTGACAACCTCAACCACCCGACGCAATGATGGACGGTCCTGGGTTTGCGCGCGAGCAATCCGTCGACCACGCTTGCCCAGGACGCTGGGCACGCCGGAACGCAATCGGCCAGTGGTGGCGGCGCCAACGTGGGACGTTCACTCTCTGTCCACTCCATGCGCTCGTAGGGGGATTGGCCCGCAATCGCTTCGAAGAGCACGCACCCCAATGCGTAAGCGTCGCTGAGCGGCGACACGTCGCCTTGCACCACCTCTGGCGCAAGAAATGGAATGTTTTCGGGCGTCAGAACCAATGGCGTGGTGGCCTGAGACGCTTTTTCGGACACGTACACAAGGTGTTGCACGATGCCATAGTCGGTGAGCTTGACCACGCCGGCTCGTGTCACGCGAATGTTGGACGGCCTGAGGCTCGCGTGAACCTTGTGGAATTTGTGCAGGTGGTCAAGCCCGGCCACGATCTGTGGGACGATGCGCTCAAGCCGCATCAAGACCAAATCGATGCCCCCGTGGCGCGCATCGGTGCGGGCAAACTCCTCGACGATGGCTTGAGCCGCCTGCGCATCTTCTCTGGCCATTTCCGCCGTCGCGATCGCTTGTTGGCTCACACGAATGGCTGCGTACTCCGCGTACTCATCAACAGGCAGATCGTCTTCGTCGAGGACCTGGGTCGAAGGGTCGTCTGCAACCTCGCCGCTCGGTGTTTCGCCGCTGAGCACTTCACCGCTCGGAACCTCACCGGTGGTCTGACGGCGAACGTCCAAGCGGTCGATCTCGTCGGGCGTGGGCGGCAGTTTGAGGTACGACAACACATCGTATCCGTCGACAAACTCCTCGGTGATCGCCAGTCCGTGCGAGCCGATGCGGTCCTTTAGCAACTCCTGAGTGTCGCTGGCGGGGTCGACAAGGTGGTGGAACTTCGCAAGGTTGGGGTGGTTCAATCGCGCCAGGGACTGAAACTCGAGTCGAAACTCTTCGAGATTTCGGGGCTTGGACCGGAGGAACACCTTGAGCACGACGTGCTCGCTGCGGACCTCGTCGATGACCTCGTAAGCCTCGCCAAGCACACCGCGACCGAGCTCGTTCACAAACTGAAACCGCGCCGTGGATGCTACCTGCTTGTCGTCTTGTTCGCTCAACGATGACCTCAGAAAGGGTCCACATCGGCGTTGAGTGCCCACGCCTTGGGCACCATGCTCACGAGGTCCATCACGGCATTGCGATGCCGAAACGCAAGCCCAAGCGAGAGCCCTTCGCACCGTACCATAACGTAACCCGTACCGTCGCACTCCACCAAATCCGCCGGCTCCAATGCAACCGTCGCCCGCGCGAGATAAGCCGCGGCTCGGGCACGGTCCAAATTGACAATGTTGCGTGTGCACAACGGCCCGAGCCAAAGGCTCGCGGGCTGCGTCAGCTTTGGAACTGCCATGTCCGTATGCAGGAAAGGCATCCCAATGGATTGTGGCTCGGGGCGTTGCTCGGGTGACGTGTCGGCGTTGACAATGTTGAGCGTCTTGGGATTCGCGCGAAGGATGCGGTAGTCCTCGAAAAACGCCATCGGAATGCCAAACCATTGCGCGATCACACCGACGACCGAGGGTGTGTCCTCCCATGTGAGCGTGATCAGTGCTTTTTCGAACTGCTCTTTTGCCATCACCATCGCTCCGGTTTGTCCCACGCCGCGACAAAGAAACCGCCCGTGTCATTCTGATGCGGCCAGACCCGGATGGTCTTTGCCATTGAGGGGTTGAAATCACGCGCTCCCCAGGTCGTCAGCCCCGGCGACGCCGCGAAGCCCTCAACGTTGCAGTCGACCCATATCGGCTCGAACGGGATACGCTCCAACACGTCCTGGATGACTTCTTCGTTCTCCTCCGGAGCATAGGTGCACGTCGAATACACCACGCGGCCACCCGGGCGGCAGATGCGAAATGCGCGCTCAAGAATGGCCCGCTGCGACCGACCGATGCGTTCCACGGTTTCCTCAACGGCGTCGTTCAGCGCATCGCCATTCTTTCGGCTCGTCCCCTCACACGAGCACGGGACGTCGGCGAGCACGCTGTCGTAGCGTTGTGAAGGCGTGTGAAAATTCGCCGCATCGTGGTTGGTCATGACGACGTTGACGATGCCTAAGCGATCCAACGTGTTCCTTATCGCTCGCATCCGCGTTGGGCTTCGGTCGTTCGCGACGATCGTACCCCGGTTGTTGGCCAGCACGGCGATTTGTGCGGTCTTGTTTCCCGGAGCGGCGCACAGGTCGACGATGCGGTCCCCAGGTTTGGGGCCAAGCAGCGCAACGGGCAGCATCGCGGCTTCTTCCTGAATCTGGTAGTGCCCCAACAGGTACTCAATTCTTCGCCCCGGGTTCATCATTTCGGGACCGGTGAATCGGAACCCGTCCGGCTTCCACACCAACGGGCGGTACGCAACACCGGCGGCGTCGAAGCGCTCCAAGAGCTCCGCGATCGATGTTTTGAGCGGGTTTGCCCAGCCCGTCACAGGCAGCGGGCGTTCCAACGCGTCGATCATCGCCGCGTAGTCGTCGACAATGTCTCGATACCTCTCGAGCGAATCATACTTCACAACAGCCCCTCAGCTTCGAGGAGGTCGACCACACGTGTCAGCGGAAGCCCAATGATGTTCGTGTAGTCGTCTCCGTGCATGGTCTCGAACAGCGCGATGCCGCGCTGCTCCACTTTGTACGCACCCGCGCAATCGAACGGCTGGTCGGCGTCGACATACGACTCGATCTGAGCACGTGTTCGAGGTCGCATCGTCATCTTCGTCAACGACGTTGCGACGTGTGTTTGCCCTGCTGGCCCGATCAACGCCACCGCGGACATGAGGAAATGCTGCCTCCCCTGCAGTGTCATCAACTGCTCAACGGCGCGCTCTCGGCTGCCCGGCTTCCCGAGGATGGAGTCGTCGTAGAACACGACTTGGTCGGCGCCAATCACCCACGCGTTCGGATGTTGCGCAGCCACAGCATCTGCCTTGGCGACAGCGAGACGTGTGCACATCGTTTGCGCATCCTCGCCGGGCAGGCGCGACTCGTCGACGTCGGCAGCGTGGGCCTCGAATCGAATACCCAGCCTTGCGAGCAATTCACGCTTGTAGCTCGACGCGGTGGCGAGTATCAGCGCGTTCGTCTGTTGTGTGGTCGCATTCATGTTCGGGCGCTTTACGTTGGAATGGCTCGAATCTAGTCTAGCAGTATCGGATGGAGGTCTTATGTCAGATCGCGAAACAGTTCTAGAGCGCCTGCGCGACGTTCATAGTTTTCCGGGCCCGTACCTGTTCAAGGCCATCGGTCCCAACACGCCGGATTTTGTCGCTGCAGTCCTCCAAGCCGTGATCAACATCGCTGGACCTGAAGCGACCCCCGAGATTCAGACCCGCGAGAGTGGTCAAGGCAACCACCAATCCGTAACGGTCACCGTGACGCTGAACCGGGCTGAACAAGTGCTGGATGTGTATGAGGTCTTGAACAACGTCCACGGCGTGCGCTACGTGTTCTAGAGCAGCAGGTCGTCTTGGTCATCGACGGGTTTGGCAGGCTCCCTCGGCTCGGGAGCAGCATCCTCGGACGGGGCCGCAACAGGCTCGCCGTCGCTTCCGTACATATCCCAAACGAACAATCCTACACCCAGAACCACAGCCAACGCCGGGAACCACGTAGAGCTTATGTTTGCTGTAAAGGCTTGGCTTTCGCCCTGGTTTACGAGTGTGATCGACGTACCCGCGACGCGATTTCTGCGCTCCAGGGTGTCAGGTGTCTGACGCCGCCGTACCCATCACGACACCACCGATGGCAAGCGCCACGCCGCCCAAAGGGCGTAGCAGCGACACACTTCCATGATGGGCCACCGCCCGACGCACTGAGAGGACCATCAGCCTCAGAGTCTCGTCCTGTAATGCGCCGACACATCACCGTCCAGGTCGACTTTTCCACCGGAGGTCAACGTGTGTGCGTCCCGGAGGGCAAATTCAAGAGGCGCTGAAAGCGGCAGCGTGCACCCGCGCTTCCCATCAACACTCTGCGTGGCTTCCCGATCAGACTCAAGGCGCACAAAACCCTTTTCGCGGCGGGTTTGAGATCAGGGTAATCGCTAACGACTTCGAGATTCGACGCTGAAAGCTCCTGATGTCTGCGCGTCCGAAGGCACTGGCGGTGTAGCTATTGTTTTCCGGCCCGAGCGTCAGCGCGCGGAACCGCGCAGGTTTCGTCGTCAACGGTCACCGTGGCAGCGACGGCAGCCTTGAACTCCACGCTTCCGTATTCGGCGGCAATCTGCTGCTGAATCTCGATGACGTAGTTCACGACATCGTCACATTGGCAACGTCGGTTCAGCTTTACGTGCTGCTGGAAGTAGCCGCCTCGTGAGGCGGCGGATTGGCGATGCGCTTGGCCGATGTTGCGTTAACCGTTAAATCGCGGCCGAGTATTCGTAAGTGCGAACTTCTTCGGCGCGGTCAGGAAGTCACGCCGTCGTAAGCTTCTTTGCCGACCTGTAGGATTCCTTTGCCTTCTCTGGAGTCCCGCGTTTGCGCGTGCGCAGTTCGGCAAAAGCGTCACCGGCGGCGCCTGACAGGCCAACATCAACAGCATCGATCGTAGGTTGTACATCGAACTCTTCTATTCAAACGGATTGATGACGTCCGGCTTCTTTTCAACCGGCTTGTCGACAGGCTTTTTCGCGGGCTTCTTGCTCGGAGCAGGATCGTCGAGCAGCAGGATGTGGGAAGGATCGGTCTCGCCGAGCTATGCGGGCTTGCGGACTTTGCGCGTTGTCTTTCTTGGGTGGCGCCGGGTCAGGCCTTCTCAGGCTCGTTTGAAACCAACGTGAATGTAAAAGAAACATCCTCGTTTGGCACAATCGCGTGCTGAGCGTCTTGGTATCCCTCGAGTTTCGCCTCAAACGTCACTTCGTCGTCGGACTTCGCATACGGCAGGGAAACCGGAGTCGGTCCAATCGCCTCTCCGTTGAGGTAGATCATCGCTCCGGCGGGCTCAGACGCAAACATGACCGACACCCGCTCGAGCGGCTCTTCTTCGACGACAGGCACAACCTCAGGCTCAGGCTCGAGCTCGGGCTCGGGTTCGGGCTCTGGCTCAACGGCCGCCTCGGCCTGTGCTGCGGTGGTTGCTGGCGTGGGGGATGGCGCAGGGGTCACGACAGGCTGTTGTTCAGCACGGGTCACGAGCACAAACACCATGACCGCGATGAGCGCGACCACCATGAAGATGGCCCCAACCAGAACGATCGGAACGCTCTTCTCGGCTGGTTCGGGCGCGACCTGCGGCGGCGCAGCGAACATACCTGACTGGGATGGGTTCGGCGCGGCCTGAAACTGTCCGGAACCAAAACCCACATTCTGAAACCCACCTGAGGGTGTAGGAATCCCGCCGTAGCCCGGAAACGCCCCGCTCGCGCTCGGCGATGGAAACGCCCCGCTCGCGCTCGGCGTGGGAAAAGCCCCACTGGCCGACGCCGCGATCCACGAGATCGACGCTGGTTGTGCCGGGAAAAGCACGACCCAAATCCCTGTTGCTGCATCGAACCGAACCGCCTGGGCGTACGCAGGTGCTTGCTCAGGCGCGCCACCCAGGCTGGTCTGGTTGAAGTGCGCGGGAGTCTCAGGCAGGTTGCGTCCGCTGGGATTCTCACGGCGCTGGCGCTTCGCGATCGCGATCTGGGTGAAGTTATCCTCGATCCACGCGCTCCAACCTCGCCACGCTGTACCCGGGCGCGATGGCATGCAGGCACTGTCGAGGTCGGCCTTATGGCCGTCTTGGTAGCGTTTGTCGGGATCACGCTGCAGCAGCATCATCACGATTTGGTTGAGATCCTCCGGGTACATTGGGTTGAAGGCCCGCGGCGGGACGTCCTTGAGCAAGATGTTGTTGTAGATCTGGAACTCGTTGTCGCCCTCAAACGGCAGGTGATTTGTGAGCATGCCGTAAAGGATGAGGCCCGCGGCAAAAAGGTCTGCGCGTCCGTCAATGTCCTTTGCCATCGCCTGTTCGGGCGCCATGTAGAGGAGCTTTCCTTTGATCACACCCGCTTTGGTGTGGTTCTCCTTGCCGCGCGCTTTCGCGACGCCAAAGTCGATGATCTTGACGTCGCCACCGAAGCTGACCAGCACGTTATGTGGGCTGACGTCGCGGTGAACAATGTGAAGCGGTCGACCGTTCTGGTCGGTTTTGGTGTAGGCGACTTATGCAAACCGGCGCAGATGCAGCCCGCGATGGCACGCATAGGATGGGAACGGTTTCACCCCGTCCCTTGAGCTCCTTGATCGGCCAAGTCCACCGCGCATTGCACATACTCCATCGCGATGTAGTACGTGTCCTCAAGGCACCCTAGGTCGTAAACCTGCGCGATGTTGGCGTGGTTCAAACTCACGATGATGCACTGACCTCATCCACCAGCATTCCGATGAATTCTTCGTTCTCGGCCAGATGAGGCAGGATCTTCTTAATCGCGACAGTCTTTCGAAACCTCCTACACCCGGCATGGTCGCACGGTACCACTTCGGCCATTTCCCCCGAGCAGTAAGCTCTTGGAGCATATAGGGGCCAAACTGTTGAGGAAACTTCATCGCCATTCTAGAGCGTCCAATCGAGTTCACCAGTGGGCTCGACGAGGTTACCAGAGACCAGTTCCGAACCGATGCATTGTACAACCAGATCTGCCATGTTCCATCGGCGGTGACGCCTGAGACAAGAATATGGCGCACAGGCTGCATCGCGACCGCAGAATTGACCTTCACAATACCCGGCGGCACTAGTTCACCAAGCGGCCCCGCCTGCGTCCAAACCGCCGTCTCGGTCTGGCTTCCCTTCGCCCACGACCAGGAACTGATTGTCATAACGGACGAGGGAGACTTCGGATCTCTCTACCCAGATCGGGATGACACCCGATACGTAATAGGCGAGGTCGCAGCGAACAGCCAATCGGCCCTGCAGCAAACGCGATGAGGCCGTTGTTTGCGTCCGGCACGCCGTCAAACTCAAGACCGACCTCCTGATCAATCACCATGAAATCCGGTGAAACGGCCAACCACGAGGCTCAGAAACCGTCGCGGAACAACGATGCCGCCACTGACGTCACAACGCCGTCGGAGATCGAGGTCCACGCCACCGAGCGGACCGCCAGCGTCGTGGAGGCCAATGCGCCGTTCGGCACATCACGTAGCGGACCCACTTGGTGGTCACACCGGCTCGCCATCGAGCCCGAAATCGTCTCGCCCGAACCACCTGCGGATAGTGAAGGTCCGCGGACGGCTCGTCATCGATCTGCGTCAGGCCCCAAGTCCGCCGCCACCATGGACCTTTCGCGATGCTTCCGTCCATCAACCCAGATGAGCCGGCCCGAATTCTGGAACCACAGCGGATTGATCGACTGACCGTCGAGGACCCGCTCAATGGCATCCGCAAACCCATCGTTGTCGTCGTCGCTGTCGTACTTGTTCGCGTAACTGTCGTTGTCGTAGTCGTAAGGGTAGCGATCCGAGACGTCCGCAATGCCGTCGCCGTCGTCGTCGCTGTCCACCGCGTTGTCTTCACCATCGTTGTCGGTGTCGTAGCGCAGGTCGACCGTGTTTCCAGCGTTGTCCAAGACGAAGTCGTCGGCGTCAAAAACGCTGTCACCATCGGCATCAAAGCTACAGGCGTCGCCTACACCATCACCGTCGGTGTCGGTTTGGTCTTCGTTGGCAACAAACGGGCACGAAATGTCGAACATCGAACAGGTCCGTCTGGGTCTCGATGTTCGCCGCACTCAACACGTCAGGCCTAAACTTGCCGGGAGCGACGCTGCCCGTTTGCGTTCTTCCGACGAGCTGGCCCGGACCATCGGCAGGGGCTAACCCGGTCAACTCGGTGCCGTCCAAGAGCAGATCCATGGAGGGTCGGGGATATACCGTATTGCTCTCGGCATCGGCCAAAAACGCCGTGCCCGTTGTGCGTTCCACATAAAAGGACTCGCCGGCGCCGGGTGTCATGAAGGGTTTGAAGGGTCGGCGATGCCCTGCGGCATGTTGACGGCGTTCGAAGGGTGTTAAGTCCACGCCGCGAACTGAAAACCGCGAGACGAAGTTGGGCCAGAAGTTCACGCCGTGTACCTGGAAACCACGTTGGTTTCGATCTGAGTAGGAGAAGTCGCGGTCGGTGGGCAATGTGAAGGCGGTGATGTCCGACAGCGATTGGTTGACAGGATCGTAGTTCATCAATCGCCAGACGGGGTCGGCGGGGTTGATCCGCGCAGCGATGACCAACGAAGCGTCCGCAAACGTCACGGCGACAGGGTCGTACAGACTTCGATCGCAAGACCCGCCAAACTGCTGTTCGTCTCCCAACACCACGAATCATTCGTTTGACGACCGCCGGTGACGGTCGCTCCGCTTGTCGCGACAAAACCTTGCGGTGTCGAGCTGACAGCTTGCTCGATTCCACGACGCCGTGAACTCTGGACCGGGCTCGAACGTGCCCGTGCGAAAGATCGAGAATCATCGTCGCGGTGTTTGGGGTACCGTCAGCCTTGAATCCGCCCACGATCGGGATGCGGGGCGTATCGGACCACGCAGCGACACTAAATCCCGTCGCATCGAACGCAACGGGAGCCACGTCCAAGATCCCATCGGTGCTGCCGGCGACACAACGCGGTTCGGGGTCGCAAACGTCCCTAGTCCATCGGCGTCGCGATCCTGTTGGTACGGATTTGCCCTCTGGGCAGTTGTCCACGTCGTCGGCCGCGCCGTCACCATCAAGTCGGGCAAGCACGCTGAGATGCGTCCGGTGGGACCCGCGCCCGAGACGCAGCCCAACGCCGCGTTCACGCTGCGCACAGTTCCTCGCACGATGCCGCGCAAACGAGCTCACCACCTGGTACGCAGGCGCCTTCGGCGCAGCTGGTTGTGGCGTCACATAACGCGGTATGACGAGCGACAGACCTTGTCAACGCCACAGGCCGGGTCGTCGGTGCATGCCGAACCGAGTTCAACGATCGTGGGCCCAGTGTCTGTGGAAGCATCGCCATCCGCGTCTAGCCCCGCATCGGGGGACGTCGCGTCCCCGCCTTGGTCGGTCGAGCCCACGTCGTTTTGTGGCGTCACCGTCGGGTCGGTTGGAAATTGCTCAAAGTCCAGCACACACCCGGAGAAGGCAGTGAGAACGATCATGCAGCCGCTGAGCCGTAAAAGACTCAGGCCAGGTAACTTGCGCACGCAGTCGGTCCTTGGCTTTAGTGCTAAATTCGCTGCCTGCATCGTACACCCACGAAGTTGCTCAGCGCAACTTCGCTGCCCAACCGCCCCAACATTCGCAACTTTTAGAGATCGTGACCGATAACCGGTCAGAAACCATGGAGGAAACCATGACAGTGTTGCGTCGTTTTTTCGTCAAAACAGGTTGCTCCGTCGGGGCGGGACTACGGGATGCGGAGCCGCTTCATGGAGCAGCAGAACTGTGGCTGACGACCCGCGAGCCGCATGAAATCTTGGAGATAAGCCGCTTCGTGCGACGCCGACGGCTCCCGGTTTCAAAGTGGTTGGTGGGGCTGAGCCAGATCATGCCTCACGACGCGGAATTCCTTGTCGAGCTCGCCAAATCCGCGCGGGAAGTCGATGTCCGGGTCCCACGTGCAGCGGTCAAACCGCTCGTCGCCGCCCTTCGTGCGACACGTTGCCTCGACGTGACTTCTCGGATAAGGGTGAGCCCACACCAGTAGGGAGTTGCATCGTGGAACAGCATAAGACCGGCGACCTCATCGGAAAGACCGTGACCAACACCGATGGCCACGTCATTGGTTCCGTGGTCGAGCTGATTGTGGATTCGCAGGGATGGCGAGTGACCGACGTTCAGGTCACCATCGAGAAGAACACGGCCAAAGAGATGGGGCTCAAGACGCCCTTGTTTGGTGGACTGAAAATCTTGGTCGAAACCTCGCGTATCAAATCGGTGACCGACCAGATCGTGTTGGACCTCGCTGTGACCGACTTCAAGGCGTATGTCGACGCACGCAAAGACTAGAGAAACTTGATCTCTTCGCCCCGCAACAGGCTCTCGATCAGCTGTTTGACCTCGGGCCGGGTCCAGTCGTAAGCGTTGACGAACCTCGCGACGATGCGCCCCTCTCGGTCGATGATGTAGGTCTCCGGGATCAGCTCGGTGCCGTACCGTTTTGCAGTGTTCACTTCGGGATCCCACAGCACGTTCATCGAGCTTCGCTCACCGGGCAAGAAGGTGTCCATGAACGCGTTCATGTCTTGTTGCTCAGGGTCATGACTGATGGCCACCATGACCATGCCCTGACCGCTGTATTGGCGGACGAGCGATTCCATGCTCGGCATCTCTTCGCGGCATGGAACGCAAAAGCTTGCCCAGAAGTTTAAGAAAACCACGCGGCCGCGGTATTCACTGAGGCGATGCATCTTCCCTTCCCGATCGGGGAGCTCAAACTCCGGCGCCGGTCGCCCAACCCACTCGCCGTCTAACGCGGCGATCGCGTTGAGGACCGCGCGGTCTTCGTCCAGCGACCATGGGGCAGCGGTGGCCACCACCATGGCAACAACACTCGCGGCCAGAATCGCACCCTTGAGTTTGGTCAAATTCACCATGCGTTTCTCAACTCCCGCAGCACGCAAAACGCGCACTCTGCACCTGATGTACCGCGTTCCTCCCAAGACCGCCATGCATCCGGCGCGTGGTCGCGAACGATTGCTTGGTAGTCGGGTTCAAATGCGCGCATGAATGGGTTGGTCAGTCGCTCTTGCCGCAACGAGAGCGGCACGTATTCAGATCGGTGTTTTGCCTGTTCGGCCGCGTCTTGCACGGCCTGCGATGCAAGGATCGATGCCGAAAACTCCAGATTGCGAACCGCGTAATCGTGACCCGGGTACATGCGGATTTTCCCGTCCAGCCCTGTGAAGACGTCGCGGTACGTCCGGAATAGAACTTGAGGGTCGCCAGACCGGCAGTGCCCGGCGCCTGCGGCAAAAACCGTGTCGCCGACCACAAACTCGTCGCCGTATCTCAACCCGATGTGGCCGAGCGTGTGGCCAGGGATGTCCAGTACGTCCCAACGCTGCGCGCCAACCGGCACGGTGTCCCCAGCACTCAACAATGCGTCGGGCGTCGACGCGATCAGCGACGCAATTTTGTCGGCATCACCCCGCGCGACCCAGAGCTTCGCGTCCGGGTATGCGGCGAGGACGGCATCATCGCCGGCAACGTGGTCGGGATGCCAATGCGTGTTGATGACCAAGGTCAACGCCAGGCCGAGCGCATCGACGGCTTCGCATGCGACCGCGGGGTCGATGGGATCAATCAAGACGCCCTCCCCTGCGTCGTGGAGCAGGTAAAACCAGTTGTCCGAGATCGTCGACTTGAGCGGCACTATCATCGTTTTCTCGATCCCGGGTACACGAGGAGTTTCTGCCCGGGTTGCAGCATGTTCTTCTTGCGAACCGATGCGTTCCATTTCTTCAAATCACCCACGGTGACGCGATATTTCCGTGCGATGGTCCACAACGATTCGCCGCCTCGCACCTTGTGGTAGTAGCGCTTTTTACCCGACGACTTCTTGCGAATTTTCTGGGCTTCGGCTGAGCCCGCCACGACCACTTTGACCTGGTCGGGGTCAATCAGAGCAATGGTGGACGTCTCTTTGTTGTCGACAAAGAGTTGAAGCACCATGCCGGACTGAAGCTTGGCGCGCGGATCGAGGAAGTTCCACACCAACACGTCCGAGGGTTTGACGCCCGCGGCATGCGCGAGCGCGTCGATCGTGTCTCCGGCATTGACGCGGTAGAGCATCCGGACTTTTCCCGGCATGACGACAGTCGCCGGTGGCACCACCAGCACTTGCGGCGACTTCGACGAGCTTTTGTATGTTCCGCGGCCTTGTTTTGGAACGATAAAGACTCGCCGTATGGCACACGTTCCCGCGTGTTGAGGTTGTTGACCGACGCGAGGACGCGCGGTGGAATTCGTGCGCTGCGCGACGTCTTTGAGCGTCTCCCCAAAGCGCACGACATGGAGGTCGTGTTCAATGCCCTCGCGTTTGACGACGCCATCGTAGTTCGCCACGAATTTTGACGTGGTCCCGGCGGGAATCCGCAGCTCGTAGGTGTCCGCGCCAGGCGGGGTTTGTGCGACCAACAACTCTGGATTGAGCTCACGCAACTGATCGATCGACACCCCTGCGGCGTCGGCGAAGAGCGACAGGCGGGTGTTTCCGGGCACCTCCACGATGTCGAAATCAAACGGTGCGACCTTCTTGATGCCGTTCAGACCAAAGACGTCGGCATTCTTGGTCACCAAACCCGCCGCGATGATCTTGGGCACGTAGCGACGTGATTCGTCGTACAGTCCACCATGGCGCTGAATGTGCCAGAAATCGTTGCTGTTAAAGCGCGAGATGTTGTTCGACATCAGCCCCGGACCGCCGTTGTAGCTTGCGAGCGCCAACGGCCAACTTCCAAAGCGATCGAACAAACGTTTGAGATACGCGGCCGCGGCGCGTGTCGCCTTAACCGGGTCACGACGCTCGTCGACGTAGCGGTTGATCTCGAGGCCCATCTCTGAACCCGTCGTGGGGATGAACTGCCAAACGCCCACGGCCGCTGCGGGTGACGTCGCTCTAGGGCTGAATCCGCTCTCAATCATCGCCACAAAGATCAAGTCTTCGGGAAGGCCCTCCTCGACCAAGGTCGCCCGAATGAGCGGCTCAAAGCGGCCCATTCGAGCGATCCAATTGGCTAGGATCGGCTTTCCACGACCGTCGAAAAAATCGAGATAAGCGCGCACTGAGGGTTGGTCATGCGCCCGCAGGCCAAGCATTGAGGTCGCTTCGAACCGTTTACGAACCGACGGGATCGATAGGAGTTCCGATCCGCTTGGAACGTGGCCTTGCTGCAGCTCCGGGACCTTTCCCGCGTCCTGAAGCACAGCGTTCCACGTGCCTGTAAACGGCACCAGGAGTTTTCCCACGACCACGCCGTCGCCCAGAAGTATCGGCTGCAGTGACGCCGCCTCCAGCGCGTTGAGGGACTCCACGTCTTTGAATTCCGCGCGTCCTTCGGCGGTCACCTCGGGCGCTTCGTCGCCCTCATCAGCGGTAGCCTCCTCGCTTTCGTCGCCGGCTTCCTCGGCATCCGCCGGCGCGTCAGCGTCTTGGGCCCACGCATGGGCGGGGCCGAGGGCGACGAGCAGCATAAAAAGAATCTGGCGCATAGAGCTCCCAAACAAGACCCGAGCAAACTACACAGGCGAATCGAAGGTTGTAAACTGTCGCTCAGGCGCGAAACTTGAGAAGGTTGTTCGGAATGAACGCGCCCCGGTTTAAGGTTCAGCCCGCGTGAAGTGCCTCAACGCCATAGTGACCTGCATTGCGCTGTTCTGCGGTTCGTCTGCATGGGCCCAAGACTTGGAGACGCACGAAGATGTCGCCGCGCTGTGCCGACTCGCCGCCCCCCAAGACGACGACGCCCACGAGGCCGACCGAAAGGCGCTTGTGCAGCGGGGGTTGTCGGTCCGCGTGAAGTTTTCGCAAGTCTCCTACACCTACGACGCCCCGGCAGAGCTCGCGCAGCTTAGCCTCCCCCCCGCGCTGCAACGAAACTCCCAGACCGTTCTCTCGATCGAAACACCCGAGGTTCTGGTGGTTCCGTTTGATCGGCTCAAAGCCCAGGAACTCGATTCGAAGTCCAAGCTTGGCATGGTCGATGTTGTGCTGCGTGTCGTACCGGCAGCGGTGCGGAACGCGGACGTCACCTTCTGCGAGCAGAAAGACGAAACGCAGGTGGTGCGCGTCGAGGTCCTTGAGGTTTCGATCGTCGATGAGGCTCGACAGACGCTTCTGAGTTTTGACACCGAGCTTGGCTTAGAGATGAAGCTCCGGCGCGGGTTGGGTTGGCCGGCATACCTTTGAGACGCTATATCCCAAAGGCTGAGCTGCACGAGGCGGCCCGCGCGAGAGCGAAGCCCGGCGAACCGGACGAAAACACCCGGAGAAGGCGTCGCTTCTCTGGCCGAGGAAAAGGCTCAACTCAAACAGCTGCTGAGCCTGTGTTATCTCAAGGGTTTGCGGAAAAACGCTCGCCTCCAGGGCGCGCTCGTTGTGGAGTGGAACGACGGCGATTCCGCGGCTCGGGTTGCGGTGGACTCTGTGCAAGACGGCGATGTATCGACGTGCGTCACCGAAAAAATGGCCGCGTTTGCGTCCGCGCGGGTCAGCGTCACCGAGAACGGGAGTTGGCGCATGACGATTTTCCTGAAACTGACGTCTACATCTCGGCTCTAACCGAATACCTTTTGGTTTTTGGATGTGGTAGTCAGGTTCCGTGCAAGAAAGCCCAGACAATATCGCCATCAGTCCGCGGGTACGCGCTGCAAAAGCCCCGTTCGAGTGGATTGGAGAACAGACGATCCGTGTCGTCGAGGACATCGGTCAGGTTTCGATCATGGCCGGCCAGACCGCTGCGTGGTTGTTCCGCCTCTACCGCGTGCGGGTCTTCGTGCAAGCGCTCGACTCGGTCGGAGTGGGAAGCCTCTTCATCGTGGTGTTCACGGGGTTGTTCACGGGATTGGTCCTTGCGTACCAGTCGATCATCGCCTTTGGCATGTTCGAACGCAAACCTTGGTTGGAGGAAGTGCACTGCCGCCGTGTCCTTTGCCCGCGAGCTCGGACCTGTTCTGATTGGTCTGATGGTCGCCGGCCGCACCGGCAGCGCAATGACCACGGAAATCGGGACGATGCGCGTGACTGAGCAGATCGACGCCATGAGCGTTATGGCCGTCAATCCTGTGCAATACCTCGTGGTCCCGCGTGTGGTCGCCGGCGTGCTGACGGTGCCGCTCCTCACGCTCATCTTCAACTTTGTGGGCATCTGGGCGGCTTACATCCTTTCGGTCAAAGTGATGGGGATTGATCCCGGCATTTTTGTTCAGAAGATTAAAGACTTCGTCGATGGATATGACCTCGTCGGCACGGCCATCAAGGGGGGGCGGCGTTCGGTCTAGTCGTGACCCTGATTGGCTGTTACAAAGGCTTCTACGCTTCAGGCGGCGCCAAGGGCGTCGGCGAAGCAACCACTTGTCCGTCGAGCAGCAGCATCGCGATTCTGTTTATTGATTACGTGTTGACCCTGGTGTTCTGGTAATGACCGCCTGGATTTCGCGACTCCATTCCGGTGGGTACTGGTTGTACTGGGCGTGGCCGTGACGCTGTTCATGATGTCGGTGGTCGGCACCGATCATACGAACAAAGACTGGTCGTTCTGCACGCGAAGTTCAAAAACGCGGCGGGCCTTGCCGAAGTCGTTTGTCACCATCGCCGGGATCTCGGTCGGTCAGATCGCAGGAAAATATCCCTCGACGGCGACCAGGCTCGGTCGACTTCTCGATCTGCACAGACATTCCCGTGTACGAGGGGCTGCTTCAAGCCGACGGTACCGCCAAAACGGCGCCAGCGTTCAGTCCAAACAGGCGTCGTTCATCGGCGACTAATACTTCCTCGAAATCACCCCCGGGCTTGAGGGGCGGCAATTGAGCGACGGAGACGAAACAAGAATGTGTGATTTCGGGTACGGACATCGAACAAATCATGTCGCGAATGAACGAGATCGCCAGCGATGTGGCGAAGGTCACCAAGTCACTCGCGGACGTGTTCGGCACCTGGTGAAGGCAAAGAGAGCTTGCGAACGTTGCTTCAAGATCTCAAAGAGATGACCACACGACTGAACGACTTTGTGGATCAAACGCGCCCCAAGTTCGGACCGCATCGTCTCAAACATCGAGAACATCACGTACGACGTCGAAGACCTGACCTCGACGGGCAAAGGCGAACGCCAACATCTTACGAGATACCGAAGCGATCGTGCACGAGATCCGATACGTGATCGGCCAGTCGTCCTCGGATCTTCAGTCAGGTTTGGGTTCGCTCAAGGGCACGCTCTCTCGGCTTCAATCCACCTTGGATTCGCTCAACTACAGCCTCCAAAACATCCAGGACATTACCGACAAGATCAACGAGGGTGAGGGCACGATCGGTGAACTGGTCAATAACCCTGCCATCGCGCAAAAGACCGAAGCGATCCTGACGGATGCGAGCGACTATCTGGGGCGTGTCACACGGCTGCGCACCATCATTGAGCTGCGCAACGAGTATCACCTCAATGCGCGTCAGTTTAAGAACATCCTCGGCCTGCGGCTCCAACCCAACCCGAACAAATACTACCTCGTTGAGCTGGTCGACGACTATCGCGGTCGTACCGAGACGGTGACCACAAACGTCAACACCACCAACGCCGATGATCCCGATGCGCTGTACCGCGAGACCCGCGAGGTCACCACGGACACGTTCAAATTCAGCCTGCAGTTCGCGCAGCTCTACCAAGTCAATCCATGGTTTACGATTGGGGGAAGGTTTGGTCTGATCGAGAGCGCGGGCGGACTGGGCGCAAACCTTCTGTTCCTCGAAGACAAGTCTTTGGAGTTTCAGGCAGACCTGTTCGACTTCGCGTTCGACGTCAATCCGCGCGCACGTGCATTCGCGACCTACCAATTTTTCGGCGGCGCCTATGTGGCTGCTGGTGTGGACGACATCTTCAACGAGCGACGCACCGACTACTTTCTGGGCATCGGGCTGCGATTCGACGACGACGACCTCAAGACAATCTTGGGGACCACCGGTATCCCCAGCACCGGCCAATAACTCGCCTACTTCAGATCGTGTTTCTTCAAGAGCTCGCGCAAGTGGAAGCGTGTCAGGCCCGCGTGTTTCGAGGCCTGCGAGATGTTCCCTTCGAACTCCGCGATGAGTTTCTTGAGATAGTCGTGCTCAAACTGGTCCAGCACAACCTGCTTGCCGTCCTTGTAGCCAAGGTTCAGGTCGACGGTGATGACCGACGTGTTCGGATCGTCGGACACCGCTGCTCGACTCGGCATCGGCGCGACGGACAACGACCCCGACAACTGCAGGTCTGAACGCTCGATCGTGGTGTCGTTGGCCAAGCTGGCTGCCCGCTCGATCACGTTTCGCAGCTCGCGAACGTTTCCGGGCCATGCATGTGACATCAGCATGTCCATCGCGTCAGCGGTCAATCGCATCTTGGGGAGATCGGGGCGCCTCGATGCCATGTCGGCAAGGAAAGACTCCACGAGCAGCGGCACGTCCTCGCGGCGCTCGCGCAGTGACGGAAGTCCAATGTTGATGACACCGAGGCGGAAATAGAGGTCCTCACGGAACGACCCTTCGTTGACCATCTCACGAAGATCTCGATTCGTCGCCGCGATCACACGTACATCGGTTCGGATGGTCTGTGTGCCACCGACGCGCTTGAACTCTCGGTTCTCGAGCACACGAAGAAGCTTTGGCTGCAACGAGATATCCAGCTCACCGATCTCATCCATGAACAGCGTGCCACCGTTGGCCTGTTCAAACGCGCCCTTGCTTTGGCTGACCGCCCCAGTGAACGCGCCTTTTTCGTGGCCGAAGACATACGATTCGATCAGATCCTTGGGGATCGATGAACAGTCGAGCACGACGTACGGCTTGGAAGACCGACGAGACGCATCGTGAATGGCCCTAGCGATACGCTCCTTGCCGGTGCCGGTCTCACCCTCAACCAAGCACGTCAGCTCCGACGGGGCGACCTTGGCCAGCGTCGCAAACACCTCTCGCATCGCCACCGAACGACCGATGACACCTTGGAAGTGCTCCTCTTTGGACAGAGGAATCTCGATGACCTCCTCACTGGGCTGCAAGCGAAGGGTCGTGTTTCCGGCGCGGAATGTGACGTTTGGGGCGAGGTAGACCTCCTTGACGCGGCAACCACCCAATATGGTGCCGTTCGTCGAGCCCAAGTCACGCA
>JAWKQR010000010.1:0-154038 GCA_041390025.1 bacterium | reverse complement strand
TCCGCGCAAACTCGTCGCGTAACGCCTCAAGATCCAGCGCACCCGCCACGATCTCCATCTCCTTGTTCGTGTAAGCGCGCTCGCCCGGACCACGTCGCGCAACGATGATCACCGACGCGGCTTTACGCTCGTAGATAAGCCAGTGGGCGATATCCATGCTGACGTTGCCGATGCCGACCACGCAAACACGCTCGCCGATTGCAAAGTCACGTTCGCTGAAGGGTGGCAACGCGTTGTAGTGATACACGAGGTCCTTCGCGTGATAGACCCCCTGAGCGTCTTCACCCTTGAGCCCCAACCACTTGGTCCCTTGCGCGCCGACCGCGACAATGATGGCGTCAAACCCCATCGTCTGAATCTCGTTCAGGGTCAGACTCCCGCCTTCGCCGACATGCACATTGCCAAAATATGTCAGGTTGGGATGCGACAGGATCCGCGTGAACACTTTGCGCAAGCCGGATTTCATCTTGTACTTGTTGGGGTAGATCCCGAACTCGGCCAAGCCACCGGGTTTGATGTCACGGTTAAACATGGTGACGCGCCGACCCGCCTTGAGAAGCTTTTCGGCGGCATAAAGTGCGGCTGGACCCGCCCCAATGATTGCTACATTCTGCATGCCCTTTTCCATCCAAGGAGAAACGTCGCCACCCAATACCATCTTCGGCGTCGCGATTCATCCATGGAAGGTTATGTGGAATACCCATGAGGAGCACGACGACTCCTCGGAGGCACTACGTTGTACCGTTTCCTGTTCGTGTTTTTCTTCCTCTCGGGGTTCACCTCCCTGGTTTTCGAGGTCCTGTGGGAGCGCATGCTCATGCAGGTCTTTGGCAGCACGAGCATCGCGATCAGCACACTGCTGACGGCGTTCATGTGTGGGCTTGCTATCGGAGCGTGGATCGGCGGCCGCGTGGCGGGTCGCCTCAAACACCCGCTGCGCGTGTATGCCCTGCTTGAATGCGGGGTGGGGATCTGGGCTCTATGCGTCCCTGCGCTGTTGCAAGGCGCCGAGACCATCTATGGCGTGCTCTTCACGAACCTTTCGGACGCGTTGCTGGCCTTTTCGGTGGCTAGGTTCGCCATCGTATTTGCCATCCTTGTGGTACCCACGACGATGATGGGCGCAAGTCTGCCCATCGTGAGCCAGTGGATTTCGAAACACGGTGCGTACGAAGGTCGCGTGGGCTGGCTCTACGCGACAAATACGTTCGGTGCGTTTGCAGGTACGTTTGCGGCCGGATTCTGCTTTGCCCTCGTTTGGATTGGACCTGACCAACCTGGCGTTCGCGATTTCGAATTTCGTGTTGTGCGCGGTGATTCTCGCGGTGGCACCGTCGATGGAGCAGGAGTCCGCTGCGCCCTCCCCGATCGCAGGACTGCGTGAGGTCCTTGGGCACAAGGCGCTCGTGCCGCTGTCCAGACAGGCGCGACCGTGGGTGGCCGCGTGCTTCCTTGGCGCGGGCCTCGTGGCGATGTCCTACCAAGTGTTGTGGACACGGGCGTACGTGATCGTGCTCGGCAGTTCGACGTACAGCTTTACCATGATCCTCGCGTGTTTCCTGCTCGCGACGTCTGTGGGCAGTTGG
The DNA here is from genome assembly GCA_041390025.1 of bacterium. Taxonomy (GTDB): domain Bacteria; phylum Myxococcota_A; class Bradymonadia; order Bradymonadales; family Bradymonadaceae; genus JBFFMO01. The sequence goes on along the minus strand of JAWKQR010000010.1, from coordinate 152,452 downwards.
GTTTCGGCGGCGCTTGTCCACCGGATCGATCGGCCGCTCGCGTGGCTCGCTTTGACGCAGTTTCTGTTCGCGACGTCCGCGTTGTTGGCCTTCCACTACCTCGAAGAGCTGCCCGAGATGCTGTTCCATCGCTTCCGCGAGGAGTTTCGCACGCCTCAGGACATTTGGATGTACCAGTTTGGACTGGTGGGTCTCCTGGTTTTTGTCCCGGTGGCGCTTCAAGGCGCAGCGTTTCCCTTGGTCGTTCGCGCGCTGAAGGCAAACGATGACGCTGTGGGCAAGGAGGTCGGCCACGTGTACACCTTCAACACCGTTGGAGCCATCGTCGGCAGTTTCGTCTCCGGTTTTGTGCTGCTCCCCACGTTCGGCCTTCGTGGCGCTCTCACATGGGTGGTCGCGGTCAACCTCGCCGTCGCCACGGTGTTCCTCGCGCTGAGTATCCAACAGGGTCCGCGCAGGCGACATCACCTCGTCGCCGGGATTGTGGGCGTCGTCTGCGTTTCGTTTCTGGTCGCAGGCCCGTCCATGGATCGCGTGAAGCTGACGCGTGGCATGTTCCGAACCTACTGGGCGCGAGAGCTCTTCGACCCCGCCAAGCTCGCAAAGGACAAACCTGAGCTCGTTTTTTACGCCGACGGTCCCATGGCCACGATTAGCGTCGAAAAACGCGGACGGCTTGTCACCCTGAAGTCCAACGGCAAGCCAGAAGCGTCTGATGGAGCCGATATGGCGACCCAAATCTTGGTCGCGTTGGCGCCATTCCTTGTCCGAAGCCTTAACCACCCCGTGGGCGGCGAGCGCGTGGCGATGATCGGGTTCGGCAGCGGTGTCACGGCGGGGGCCGCGCTGCAGTGGCCGCTCAAGAGCATGGACGTCGTCGAAATCGAGCGCGAGATGGTCGGCGCGTCGGCGTTCTTTAATCACGTCAACCATCGTCCACTTGAAGATCCTCGCACACGGCTCGTCGAGAGTGACGGTCGCAACTTCCTCGAGTTCGTTCCCCAAACGTACGACATCATTGTCTCGGAACCCTCCAACCCATGGATCGCCGGCGTCGCGTCGCTCTTCACCGTGGAGCATTTCCAGCGCGCGCGTCGAAAACTCGCCCCGGGCGGTGTGTTCTCTCAGTGGGTTCAGCTCTACGAGATGAACCCCGATAACGTCCGGCGAATCGTCGCGACCTTCACGTCGGCCTTCCCCTACGTCCAGGCGTTCAGCTCAATGCCCAAGGGCACCGATCTCATCTTGATCGGCTCCAACGACCCCATTGTGTTTGGTCACGACGCCTTCCAAACCGCCTGGAGCCACCCGACCATCCGCGCGGAACTGAAACGCGCTGGGCTCAGCGGCGACTCTGATTTTCTGGGGTTGATGTTCATGAATCAGGCCGAGCTGTTGGATTTCGCGAAAGGCGGCGAGCTAAACACCGACGACAACGGCCTTTTGGAGTTCGAGGCTCCGAAGGATTTGATTCGCTACGACGTCGGGCAGGCGTTCTTTCAAGAGCACTACTTTTCGCGGGACGATTACGGCGACCCGACGGCCTACCTCGAGGATTGGCCTCGCTGGCCCCCATCGCGCATCGGCCAACTTGCGATCGCGATGTGGCGCGCGGGAAAACCAACGCTCGGCCAAAAACTGCTTGAGGATGCGGGGATCGCGCCGATGTTGGACGCCCCAACACCTCCCTACACCGAGATTCAACGGGCTCAGCTTGCCGCCCACGCGGCCTCCTTGGACCTCGACGAAGCCGTCCTGCAGATTTGGCCGAACCCCGGCAGCGAAATGCACAACGTTGCAGTGGACGCAGTCGTCGGCGAGAAGCAGTTGCAGGCGATGATGTGGCTTGAGAAAGACGGGGAGCCACCACGGGGCGGGTTCAGCGGGGAGAAAGGTCTGCTCTATGCCTACGTGCTGACGAAACGGAACTATTACCGACATGCCCTCGAACAAATTAACGGGCTAGAAGCCAAGGATGACCCTGTCGCAAACTCGGCGCTCTTTGACCTGCTCTCAGGCTTCGTAAACGCCAAAAGAAGACGCTATGATACGAGCTTGGAGCACTACGTTCGTGCCTCCGAACGCCTGATGGAGCCCCATGAGCCTTCGCAATGATCTCCGCGCCCCCAAAACGACCGCCCAAAAAGCCGGCGGCATGCTCGCTGCGTTGGCTGTGCTTTGGGCGGCATACACGGTGTGCCACGATCCCTACGAGGGCACCCTCGACGTTCCAGACACGGCAGGTTTGGCCATCTGGCGTCTGAAGTTCGCGGTTGGCGCCCTCGCGGACAGCGCGGAAGATTCCATCGAAGAGACCAACGAATCCATGCAAAACACGGTAGACGGGCGAAACCGCCTCAACGACAAACGAATCGATCGCGATGTCAAACCCTGAGCCGCTGGGACAGCTTGGGGAGTTTGATCTACTGCATCCCATCGCACAGGGAGGTATGGGACGGGTGTGGCGAGCGATTCATCGCCCGTCTGGCACCCTGTCGGCCGTCAAGACCCTCGCCGTGGGCGACGACGCCGAGCAGGACATCTTTCGTCGCGAAGTCCGAGCCGTCGCGCAACTCTCTCACCCCAACATTGTGGCGTTGTACGGGTTTGGTGTTTCGATGACACCCACCGCAGGGCTTGACGCGAACACTCCGTGGCTGGCCATGGAGCTTGCGCTCGGAGGCTCGCTCGTCGGACACTCGGGGATCACGTCGTTTGCACGCCTGCGGGACCTCTGCGCCGACGTGCTACGTGCCCTCGCGCACAGCCACGCTCGGGGAATCGTTCACCGTGACATCAAGCCCGGCAACATCCTGATCTTCCCGTCTTCGCAAGGGACTACGTACAAACTGACCGACTTCGGAATCGCCCATGCACGCGGAGAGTCAAAAACCACGCGCGAGGTCTTCGCATCGTCAGCGGGCACGCCATGGTACATGGCCCCAGAACAAATCGAATCGCGCTGGCGTGACTACGGCCCTTGGACGGACCTCTACGCGCTGGGCTGTCTGGTTTGGGAGCTGACTACCGGTTCGACGCCATTTACCGGGACCCAAGCGTTGATGGTCGCCCGCGCCCACTTGCAAGACGATCTGCCGGGCTTTCACCCGCAGATTGATCTGCCGCCAGGGTTCGAAAAATGGGTGCGGCGTTTGCTCGAGAAGCCGCTCCGTTACAGGTATCAGCGTGCCGCTGACGCCCTACACGAGCTGCTCCAACTTCAGACCAACGGCGAGAGTGAGCCACCGACGTTTGAGTTTGTCGCTCCCGAGGCCTTCGAGACCTTCGACATTCTTCAGACCGAGCCCACAGTCCGATCCACGACACAGCTTGAGGGAACGAGTCCCAAACATTTTCTTCCCGACGCAGCCACCAAAGAGTTCTCGATTGGCCCACCGATTCCCGCGGATTGGCGCGAGCCCGCGCCTGCCAAACACGGAGGGTTGGGCGTCGGACTAGAGCTGCTGGGATACCGCGAGGTGCCGTTCGTTGGACGTGAGACCGAGCGGGACGCGCTTTGGAACACCTTGCGGCGATGTGCACAGCGCCAGACGCCCCACATCGTCTTGGTGCGCGGGCCCTCTGGCGGCGGCAAAACCAGTCTCCTCCAGTGGTTCGAGCGTCGCGCGCACGAGACAGGAGCAGCGTCCGTTGCCTGGATGCAGCACGGCACAGACGATTCGACCGAGAATGGGCTTTCGGGCACACTTCAGCGATACCTCGGGTGTTCTGGGCTCAACGAGGAGCGCGCACGTGAGCGGCTTCAGATGGCCCTCGACGGCCTCGTCCCGCCTCAAGAGGTACCGTACGAGTCGGCGGTCTTGTCTGCGCTGATGTTCGGCTCGAAGGTCACGCGCTTCTCGAGCCCCATTGAGCGCTTCAACGGGCTGCTGCGACTGGTCAAAACACACGCATCAACGCGCCCGTTCGTTCTGTTGATCGATGACGCCCATCGTGGGTACGAGTCGCTTCAACTCACGCAAGCACTTGTCGAGTCCAGGGAATCCGCTGCGCTGCTGCTTGTGGTGGCGGTGAATGACGAAGATTTCGACGTCGACGAGCATGTTCGGGCGCAAATCGACGCCCTCGCCTACGACGAAAGCGTCTGTGACATCGCGTTGAAGCGACTTACGGATCCGGAACAAAACGCACTCGTCTCCGAGCTCGTCAACATCGACCCCAAGCTCCAAGCCAAACTGATCGCGGCCTCAAAGGGTGAACCGGTCTATACCATAGAATTGCTCAAGACCTGGTTGAACTCGGGATCGTTGTCCAACGTCGACGGACGGCTAACCCTCACACAGGACTTCGACTTCCCCGCAGATGTTCCCTCCATCCTGGCGGGACGCTTTGCGGCTGATCCCGGCCTACGTCGCGCGCTCTGCGCTGCCGCACTGATCGGCATCGTGGTGCCAACCGAGATCTGGCGGCCATTCTCGGACCTCATGGGCTACGCCTCGCCCCTGCACCGCACCGATGCGATTGAACCTCACCCTCAAGGATTTCGATTCGCGAGCTCGCTGATTCGCGATGCATTCGTAACCATCGCGCAGGCCGACCCGTCGGTGTCGAACACACATCGCGCGCTCGCGGACATTTACGCTTCCAGGCCGGAAAGCAGCGCGCGCCAACGTGAGGCGCATCACCGATTGTTATCGCACGACCCAGCCGGCGCTTGAGCCGATGTTGGACGTGATCGAACGTTTCATCTCAGACCGACGTCTCGCCGAGGCCCAAGCATGGGTCGAAACGTGCCGTGCCGCGGTCAGCGAAGCGGAGGTAGAACAAGACGACCCCCGGGTGACACGTCTTTGGTGCCACCGAACCGAACTGGCATACGGCGCTGGCCGGCTTGGTGAGGCGCTCGATGGGGCAAACGAGGTCTTTAAGCGACGGCCCACCGCGTCGCTGCGCGCCCAAGCCGCGCGCCTGACCGCGCTGGCATACCTGCGACGTGCCCAAACCACCGATGCGATGACGTGGGCGAGGCGAGCTGTCGACGAGGCCCGCGACGTCGACTCACCACTTGCGCGTGGACATGCTCACCGTGCGCTCGGGTGGATCACGCTGCGGGCAGGTGATCTCGAGGAGTCCGTGCGTGAGATGTTGCGCGCGGCGGACATCTACGCCGAGGCCGATCTCTTCGAGTACCAAGGACTTGCGGCAAGCGGCGCCTCCGAGGGGCTTCGACTGCTGGGGCGATCCGACGAGGCGCACCATTGGCTTGACCGGGCCTTGTCACTCGTGTCGCCGGAAGTTCATCGCGGACCGTGGGGCGAGGTCATGATCGTTGCCGGCGTGCTGGCCGAAGAGGAAGACCGCATCCAAGACGCACGCATGATGTTGATCCAGTCCATCGAAGCGTTGCGGGTCTCGGGCAATGCCACACAGCACATCGCGTCCACCTGTCTGGGATTGGCGGAACTTCGATTTGGCGACGACTCGAGGGCCGTTTCGATGTTTCGAGAAACCATTGAAATGACCGAACGCCGAGCCCCGATTTTCGCTTACGTTGGGCGCATGGGAATGCTCTACGCGGCAGCAATCGCGGGTGATACGCAGAGTTGGGACCGGTTTTATCTTGAGCTCAGCGCACAATCGACGCGCTTCCGCCTTCTCGACCTCGCACGGTACGCAGGGTATGCATCCACCGCATGGCAAAGACTCGGCGACGAGCGACGGCAACGAGAATCCCTAGAATTGGCGAGCATGCTGTGCGGTGCGTGGCCGCACCCCACCAAAGAGAGATTCGCCTCACAATTGGAGCAACAGTGCGTGAGCTAACCATGGATGAACTCATCGCTTGGGCGCAGGACCATGCACGAGAGTTGTACGACGGGGTCCAAGTACGGCATCGGTCCTGCGGCATCGCCATCGCCGAGACCTTCGGTCGCGCAACGCCCGCCTACCAGGCACTTCGTCGTGGGGGCATCACCGGCTGCGGCGAGTGCGGGGCGATAAAGGCCGGCGAGCTCGTCATCGGCGAGATTCTGGGGATCCCGACCCGACGGGCGCTGTGACGACCGCGCTTCGCGAAGGTCTCATCCGTTACCGCGAGCTGTGGCAGGCCGAAACGGGGCTGGGCGATTCTTCCATCGTGTGCAACGATTTGACGGCACGTTTCGTGAGTTTCCAGAGTCCCGAGCGACACGCGTTCTGCACTGAACTTGCCGCCGTGACGTCACGTTGCGTCGCACGTGTGCTTTTGGAGCAAGGAACTGACATCGATCCTCTCGACCTCCCGAGTTCATGAAACATCTGTTCCTCGCACTGCTGGTCTCGTCTTGCGCCACGCCGGTAGTCCAACCGGTTGAAGAACCCGCGGTCGAGGCCGTGCCGCAAGACGTGTCCCCCGAACGCGGGTTCGTGGTTATCTCACGCAATACGGCGCTGTACGCATCACCTACCGACCCTACTCCGCTTCTGCAGTACCGCGCGCCTGAAATGCAGCGTCAGCGCGACGACGAGATGCAACGCGACATGGCGGAGTATTTGGAAAAGCGCCAAGAGCGATACGCCAAAGAAATTGAGCGCGAAAAAAAACGCATCAAAAAAATCAAGGACCGGGAGCGTCGCGACGCGTACATCGCTGCCCGTCGTGAGTCGCGTGCGCGGCGGCATTTAAAGGCGATGGAGAAGAAGGCGCTGCGTTTCAACGAGGGCGACCCCGCGTCACGCTTCATCGCACTTCGTGTGCTCGGCGAATCCGGCGAGTTTTTCAAGGTCGAGAACCTGCTCGGTGACGAGGAAACTCCGCATTGTTACCGACGAGGTTTGGCCGGGTTAGGACGCGCGCGATTGACGTTTTTCGTGCGTAAAGATGAGGTCGAGCGTGTCTCGACCAGGCGACAGCGGGTTGAAGTCTGGAAAGGTAGCGCCGTCGAAGTCGCGGCCGGCGTCGTGCTAAAGGATGGGGCCGTTGTCGTCGACGGATTTCATGTGGACGTCGACTTTCCTAGTGACGCGGTGGACCAGACCTACTTTCCCAAAGACACGTTTGAGGCCCCGTACACGGACACGACGTTCTCCGAGGTTGCCCTCGCAGAAGGGCTCTTGAGCTTCGACCGCAAGCAGGTTTTTCCTTTCAATCCTTGGATTGACGCGTATGTCACGGCAACGCTGACCATCGGAAAGCGCTTTTACGCCACCACCCAGACACGCTGCGCGGCGTTTACCGTGCACGCAGACGAATCTCTGCTCGAACCTGTCGGACGGCGAGCAACCATGCGGCTGTCTGCAGCCGACCCACCCGCAACTGCGCCTTTTGCCCGAGCGGGCGCAGAGCTTCGCACCACACGCGGCGACGTGATTGGGGAAGCAGTGGGCAACCTCGCGCTCGGAATCCCTTCAGGCGTGGACAATTGTTACGTTCGTAACGTGTGGCCGCCAGAAAAAGGGGCCGAGCACCGCTCCTTTACATGGTGCGTGGACCCCGAATTCGTCAGTCAATGACGCCGTAGGACCGCAACACGTTCGCAACGCGCTCGGGCTTCGTGCCGCAGGCGATCCCAAACAGGAGCCCAAACCACAGGAGATCTGGATGGTGACGCCAATGCCAGCTCCAAATCCCACCCCTTCCAAGGCACTGTTCAAAATGCCCAAAAACACGCCGGCTACGAGCCCGAAGAACGCGCCGCCGGCACCATAGATCGCGCGCATGCGTGGCGTGACGACCTGCACGGCCTTCATCGGCGGCGGGGTTGCAATCGGTGCCACCAGTCCAACGCCGGGCATCTGCCCTGTGACGTAGGGCTGGGCAAACGACCCCGTCGCGTCATGGTAGGGCTGGACAGGCATCTGATCAGACGGGGCGCGATGCAGCGGCTCGCCCGGCATCTCGGTGGAAAACTGCCCGGAAGCAGGATTGGCAAACTGGTTTGTCGCAAACTGCCCCGTCGCCGGGTTGCCAATGGGTTGGGTCGGAAACTGCCCAGTTGCCGGGTTGCCAAAAGCACTGGGCTGCCCGAACTGGCCCGTCGAAAACTGTCCCGTGGGTGGGTTTCCAAACGCATTCGCGGCCGGCGGAACACCGAACTGCCCGGTTGGCGGATTCCCGAAGCCGGGCTGGCCAATCGCTTGGTGCTGACCCGTGACCGGATTTCCAAACTGACCCGTCGCAAAGCTGCCCGACGCCTGATTGGGAAACGGCGTCTGTCCAACGCCGTACTGACCGCTCGGTGGACTCATCTGACCGGTGGGCGGGTTAGGGACTCCTGCGTGACCCGGCGCGGCCGGTCGCGCAAAGGAACCCGTATTGCCAAACGTGGCTGGCACCGTCGGTGCGGGCACAGGCGTTTGTTCATCGTCCGCAAACGGTGAATTTGGCGGGTGGTTCCAAGGATTTTGTTCGTCGGACATGCGAGGAGCCTACTCCAGCGACAGAAAAGAATCAAAATGCTCAGCGTGTCGTCGCCGAAACAAAACGCCCATAGACGCGGGCTTCCGGCGCGCTCGCGCCTTGAGTGTACGTCACGAAGTAGAGATCGTCCTCCAGATGCGCAAGTCCCGGACCATAGGGTTGAATCGCATCATAGCTGGGCAGCACGACGTTTTCAGGCCCCAACGTCAACCGGCCCTGGTCCACACGAAACGCCTGCAACACGACCGAGCTCTTCTGTGGCGAGCTGGTGTAGCGGTACCATCCGATGGCCCCTCCGCCAGCCGCTGACACGACGGTCTGGCGGAAATTCAACTGCCCCGCAGTGCCTGCGCCCGTGGTAATCTGCTCGGCGACCCCGAGCTGTCGCACCGTCAGCAACGACTGGCGTGGCGCCACGAAGTTGTAAGCCATGAACATCTCGCCGTTGGGCCCAGCTTGCGGCGAAACTGAAGTCAACGGAATCTCCTCACCCACCGCAGGAAACACCGTCGGCGCACCTTGGTCGGGCACCTGTGAATCCCCAGTGAACGAGACAAATGCTGGGCTGTCAGGCACCTCAGGCGTTCCCGTGTTCGGATCGGCCGGCTGATACCGCGTCCATACGACCCATGTCTTGTCCCCTTCGACCCCCACGGACGGCGACCGCTGATCGACGCCCTTCTCGCCAAAGGCCAAGAACGTCGCGGTCACCTCTCCCGCGGGCGTGAACCGCTCGACGACGACCTGTGTTTCGGTCCCAAGAACCTCGGCAACCAGCACCGCTCCGTCGGAAGTCGCTGCAAGATCTGGCTGCCAGATCGTCTCCGACAGAGGCATTTCGCCCAAACTCGGCGTTACATCGACAGGCTCAGGGGTGATGCGCGAGCCGTCTGAACGAAACCCGACGTAGAGCAGCTGCTTCGCGTTGCCACCGTTTGGCTGGTGGACCCAAAGGACGTAGGCGCGGCCATCCGCAGCTGCAAGTGTGGGCGAGTAGTTGCGGGCGTCTGCATCCGGACTGACCAAAGTCGGCGGCGTCAGAATCGCGCCGTCGCATCCCAGCCGCACGACAAAAATCCCCTCGTCTCGGACGTTCATGGATTGGGGCCGATTGTACACCACCCAGATTGATGCCCCATCGAACGCCGCAACCGAGTAAAACTGGCCGGCCTCACCGAGCGGATCCAGTGCGAAAGCGCTTCCTACCGTGACGTTCGCCGCGCACGCACCGGGCATCGGCGTGCCCACGTCGGCCTCGACAGCGGCGTCGCCGTTGTCTCCCGCGTCACCGGAGAGCGCGATGTCGGCGCCCGAATCGCGCACGGTGTTGTTTGTCGGCGGCGTGTCCTTCGCAGAATCGTCCGAGCAGGACGCCAACACCATGGCGAGGCCTATCATCAACAAACGCATGGCAGTCTCCGTCAAAGGTGCGAACATAAGCAGAACACTGCGCTCGCCGCAACTGGGACGATTGTACCTTGGGCGGCTTTGGGCGAGGATGAGAACATGGAAGGTTCTTCGTGGAAAACTTGGGCGGTGGTTTTGGTGCTGATCGCGGGTATGGGGGCCGCGGTTCTGTGGCTCAGACCCGACCTGCGGGAGCGCTTCTTCCCCACCACCGAAGATGCGGTGGAAGCGCAGCCCGAAGCCGTTGCAGACGCTACAAAAAAGACAAAAAAACGCGCCAAAAAACGACGCAAGGACAAACGTGATCCGCAGGGTACGCCACCCGGCGAAGAGGCCGATTTCGTGGACGACTACGTTCCCGAAGACCGATTTGTCATCGGAGACATCTTCGCGGACCAACCCGACGAGGCAACTGAGGCTCCCGAGCCCACGGAGCCCGCGGAGCCAGAGTACATCCCGCCTCCCGAGGTGTATCAACCCAACGGGAAGTACGTGCCGCGCGCGAGTTGGTCCGCAAAAGGCGCATCAACGCAAGACGTTGTCGAGATTTCGATGTCGGGAGGGGATTCTGCGCCGCTGACTCCCGGTCAAATCAGCCAAACCCTCTCAGCGCGGACGCTCATGCCGTGCTACGACGAAGTGGCGAGAAAAGTCCCACAAATGCGCGGTGACGTGGCGTTCCGTGTGCAGGTCGAGGGAGACGGTCGACCCTCACGCGTGCACGTGACGCGCTCAAAGCTCCGCTCGCAAACCGTTGAACAGTGCATGGTGGATCGTATCCGAAAACTGAAGTTCCCGGCGTCTCGAGGCGATAGACGTACACGCTTCGATCTCGACTTCACGTTCGACTAATCACCCCATATAGTTGTGTCACACCTCAGTCAGGCCGCCGAATATGGGAAAATCCAATCGCCGTGACCCGCGCGTCAACATTGCGTTGGCCGTCAAGATGTCCTCCCCGGAGGGTTTCTCGACCTACACCACAAAAAACATCTCGTATCGCGGCATTTTCATCGTTGCCGACGAGCCTTTGCCGTTGCGCCGGCTCGCGCGCCTTACGGTCGTCACTGAAACCGCCGAAGAGATCGACGTCTTGGGGATGGTCGCTCACCGCATCAACTCCGCGGACGCGGCCGAGCGTGGCATTCCGCCCGGTATGGGGGTGCAGATCCACCCAGTCGGGTCGGCAAACAACGACGTGTGGCGCGATTTTGTGACGGCACACCTTGAGCGTGACCCGGCCTTGCGCCAGGCCGTGCATGATCACAATCTCCCGCGGCTGAAGATTCATATCAAAGACGACAAGATCCTCGCCAAGTTTGTCGAACGCGACGTTCCGTCGGGGTCATTGTTCTACCGGAGCCCCGAACCGCACCCCGTGGACGCCGAAGTCATGCTTGAGGTCCATCATCCATCCTCAGGCAAGCGTTTCATGATGAAAGCGAAGGTCGCGGAAGTGATCGAGGGTGGGCGCCGGCACCGCGGGATGCAAATCGCTCTAGAGCCCTTCTCGGAAGAAAAGGCCGCCGAGTTTCTTGATTTCAGTGCCGGAAACTAATCGCACGCGCATGGAAGCGCACGTCGACACGGAGTCATCGTGACAGCATCGAACGCTCGCCCATTTCCTGAACTCCCCACCGACATTCACAAGATTCACGTCATCGGCATCTGCGGCACCGGCATGGGCAGTCTGGCGGCCATGCTGAAAGCGCGAGGGTTTGACGTCCGAGGTTCAGATGCGATGGCATACCCTCCCATGAGCGATTGGCTGCGCGACCAAGGCATCGACATCATGGTCGGTTACGACGCCCACAACCTTGACTGGAATCCGGACTTGGTGGTCGTTGGGAACGTTGTTCGGAAGGATTATGCCGACGCCGTCGCAATGCGGGAGAGAGGATTTCCTTACCTCTCGTTCCCTGAAGCACTGCGACATTTTTTCATGAAGGACTCCACGAACCTTGTGATCACCGGCACCCACGGGAAAACCACCACGACCAGCATGGTGGCTTGGTGCCTCACCCAGGCAGGACTGGACCCAAGCTTCATGGTGGGCGGCATCACAGGAAACTTCGACTCCAACTACCGGCTCAGCGACAGCAAGATCTTCGTCGTCGAAGGCGATGAGTACGACACCGCCTACTTCGACAAAGTGCCCAAGTTTTGGCACTACGCACCGTTCCGAGCGACCATCAACAACCTCGAGTACGACCACGCCGACATCTATCCAGACATCGCCGCCGTCGAACACGTGTTCGAACGGATGGTCGCTCTGATCCCGCCTGAGGGTTCGCTGTGGGTCAACGGCGACGATACGCGGGCGTTGAAGGTCAGTTCACACGCTGCGTGTGAACGCCGCCTGTTTGGCCTCGAAGCCCACAACAACCTGCGCGCCATCAACATCGAATATGACGAAGTATCGTCCGCCGAAGTCTTGCTTGATGGGGAAACGCTTGGTCGATTCCGCATTCCCGCGATGGGCGAGTTTAACATCAGAAACATGTTAGGCGCCCTTGCCATTTGCCTCGACGAAGGGGCGGATCTCGAAAAACTTCGTGGCGCATTCGCAGGCTTCATCCCCACGCGGAAACGCCAGGAGCTCGTCGGGACCGTCAACGACATCCGTGTGTTCGACGACTTCGCGCATCACCCAACGGCCGTCGAAGCCACCATGCGTGCCATGCGTGACCGCTTCGGCGAACGTAAGATCTGGGCCCTGTTTGAAGCCAAGAGCAACACGTCCCGGCGACGGGTGTTTCAGTTTGATTATCCGCGCGGCTTGGCGATCGCTGACCACGTGATCATCTCCAAACCCTGGAGGAAGGACGAAGGCCTCGCGGACAACGAGCTGCTCGATATCGATGAGTTGGTCCGCGACACTGAAGCCCTTGGCCCCCCGACTTTGCTCATCGAAGACGTTGACGACATCGCCGACTACGTCGCGTCTCACGCCAAACCCGGTGACGTCATCGTCGGGTTGTCAGGCTCGAATTTTGGCGGACTGCATCGCAAGATCCTCGACCGCTTGCATGCGCGCTTCCCCGCGTAAGAAGCTGACCTGCGGCAATTCGCAACATTTGGATGCCATTGACCGATAACCCCGTGTCTTCAACGGAGGTTTATCGTGAAATCCTTTCTTGTGTTTCTGACATTTTGGCCCGCGTTTGCATGGGCACGCGTTCCAACACCGCACGAGGTGGTCGACGCCGCGTTGCAACATGCCGAACTCGATTCCGAGCTCGATCCTTGGTCCGCTCGATCCCGGCTCGCTGGACTCGCGCCACAATTCACCGTCTCAGCAGGTTACCGAAGGGTCCTCAACGTCGACGACCGTTTTCGCGAACAATTCGGCCAAGTCGACGACACCTTCGCCTTCAAGAGCGGTCAAACGGACACGCTCGATGGCCGAGACTCCACGTGGAGCGTCTCCATCGACCTCAAGTTTGACCTCGAACGTGTGGTGTTCAGTCGCGACGAGTTCGCCGCCGACGAGACCAAACGTCGCAATGTCCAACTGCGCGGGCAACTCTCAGAACGCGTGCTTGAGCTCTACTTCCGATGGCTTGAAAGCTCCCGCATGGCGCTGTCAGCATCCTTTGACCAGCGCCTCGGCCACGTTCATGCCCGTGACCTCCAAGAGGCCACCCTCGACGCCCTGACCGGCGGGTGGTTCTCACGCACGCTGGCGGAGGTGGAGCCATGATCAAGCAAATATCTGTGGTTGCATTCGTTTTCGCGTGTGCATGCGGCGATTGGACCGAGTGTCGGCAGTCGTCGCAGTGCTCTACCGGTGAATACTGTGCCCAGGGAGACTGTGTGCGGTTTCCGACGACGACACCATCGGTGGCGCCTTCGTTGAACCCCACGGACAACGCCTCCGCGCAGGTTCAATCGCCCGTGCTCTCGACCGATCAGCCCGACCCTGTGCCCCCACATCCGTGCGCGTCTGCAACGCCGCCGACGATCGGAGCGCTGTTCATCAACGAGGTCTATGCAAACGTTGCCAGCGGGATTGAGGGAGACGCCAACAACGATGGTCAACGCGACGCCTACAGCGACGAATTCATTGAGCTCTACAACCCGTCGCCCGCCACGCTGACTCTGGAGGGCACCGAACTCTACGTCGGCGATGATTTGAAGTGGAAGGCGGACGAACCGTTCTGCCTTGAGGCAGGTCGTGCATTTGTCGTGTTCGCGCGGGGCACCCCGAATCTCGCGCCAGACATTTCGGTCGTCGCGGCACAGACTCGTCTGTCGCTCGCCAATGCGGGGGGTAAAATCCGCCTAGTCCATGACGGCTTGGTTTTGGATGAGTTTGTTTATGCTGAAAGCCCGGCAGAGTCTTGGACGCGACAACCGGAGTTGGACCCCACCGGGATCCCAACACCCCACACCGTTTGTGGGACGTTGTTCAGCCCCGGCCGGTGCTGCGATGGAGGCCTAATCGAGAACGGCTGCGCGCCGCCCTGACTCAAAGTTCGTAGCCGACGTTCAATCCAAAGATTTGGGCCGACGTCCGGTACAAACCATCTTGATTGCCGTTCGTGATGGTACGTGTGGCCTTCACCAACTGATACGCAACATCCATGCGCCACGCGGCACGATGATAGCCAAGCCCGGCTGAGAACACCGCACGGTCATTCCCGGGCAGCGATGGGGAGACTGTCGAGTCGGGAATCGGCGAAAGGTCCCACGCGGCGCCCGCACGCACGTTGAGGTAATCCAGCACGTCGTACTGAAAGCCAAGGCGAAACGTCGGTGAGTCGTTCCAGTCACCAGGAATCACCGTGCTCGGAGGGTTGGTGGTATCGACACCAAACTCGCACGTCGCGTCGCCTTGCTCGCAAGGTTCAGAGAAGTTGAGCTTCTATGTGTCGTAGGAGTGCCAGAACGTCACGGCGACGTCGAATCCGACCCACACCTTGTCGGCTTGGTAGCCAATCCCTGCGGTGACCAGGTGGGGCAACGTCACAGCCGTGGTCACCGACTGATCCACAAAAGTGCTCTCAAACGGAGTGCCTGCGGCCCCCTTGAAATGCGAGTCCCCTTCAAAGTCCAAATCGACACTACTGCGGTACGACGCGCCCAAGGTGAGATTGTTTGTCGGCCGCCAATACATCGCGGCAGTACCACCGTAACCAAACGCGGTCCCGCCGAGCTCGACGTTGACCTCCTTGTCCGAACGCAAGATGACATTCCGCTTGAGGTTGACGTCGGCAGGCACGAGCTGCGCACCCAGAGCGACCGATAGCGACGTGTTTGGGAAGCGGTACGCGACGTTGGGATTGATGTTGTAAGTGCGCAGCGTCTGCTGGACGACTATCTCTCGCCCCGGCCAATCCGATGGCCATTCGATCGTCAGACCATACGGCATCGTGAACCCAACGCCGAGCGCGACATCGTCGGACACCCGGTAACCCACGTGCAAGTTAGGTGGCGGCAGAAAGTTGCTCTCGGTCTCAACCCGGGAGCCATCGCCCGACTCGTACGACGTCGAGGGCATAATCGCGACATCGCCGACATACACGCCAAACTTCGCGTCGGTCATCGACGCTGCGTTGTAGTACGAGCGATTTCCTCGTTCGGGTTCGCGACACCCACACCGCCCAAAGCCGCTGCCGTCGCACTCTGGTTGGTGTTGGCGAAACCAGCCGCCATCGCCGCCCCAGGAAGCACGCAGCCAATCGCAACGACCGCAAAATGGGCTAGGAATTTGGTGTTCATTGGTTACCCCTCGCCGCGACACACGTCGCTGCCACAAGTTCGGTTGGAATCTGAGCGTTGCCGTCAAACGACGTCCGCAGCCATTGCGCCGCTTGATCACGTGCACAGGTGGACTGTGCCGTCGTCCCGCTGGAGAGAAACCCGTGGAATGTGCCGTCAAACGTTGTCTCGTCCAAGGAGATCCCTGCCGTCTTGGCAAGCAGTTCCGTCGAGGTATTGGGCACGGTCGGGTCGCCCGTCGCCATCTGAATAATGACGTCTCGCGATGGCATGGTTGCACCCAAGACAAAGGAATCGTCCCCAGGGTTGTACGAAAGGTCCTTCAGCGGCGATGTCACGAGATAGGGCGAAAACACGTATGGATCGACCTTCTCACCCAGCCACTGCAGGAAGTGCAACGTCTGGATAAACGAGAAGTCACCGGGCATGATCCCGGCGTCAAGCAACAGCGACGAGAACGACTCGCTCTGTGTCAACACGATGCTGTAGTTGCCGCCCGTGACATTCAACACCGACGCTTGAATGTCGGGCGAGAGCGCAGACACCAGTGTTCCAGCGAATCCACCCATGCTGATTCCGACGTAGCCGATTTTGCTGGTGGCATCCGAGACCTGCACGCCAACCAGTCCATCGAGGGCTCCGGCCTTGATGTATTCGATGACCACTGAAAGGTCGACGACGGCCTGCATCAGATTGTTCGCGGAGGTCGCCAAGTCGCCAACGAGGAACCCTTCGCCGGAATTCGCCGGCCGCGTGCTCGGACTGAGTGTCGTCGAACCCGACGCGCGTCCGCCGTGAAGTGGCAGGTCAATGGCTACAGTGGCGATGCAACGTTGTGCCATGTGGTTGGCCATCGCCAGCATCATGTCGGTTCGGTAGCCGCCCAAGCCGTGCTGCACGATGGCGACATCAAACGGAGGCGCGCACGATGCCGTGACCTTCGGGGTTGCCACCGAAATCCCAATCTGCGGCTCCGAAAAGTCCGCATAATCCAGCACGCGCCCCATCGGGCTTGTGATGTTGACCGATGAGATCGCGCCATCGAACTGAATGAAGTCCACCGCGGACATGTCGACCGGGCGGTTCATCTCGTCTGGGTGCGCAATCGTCGCATCAGCGGCTAGCGGCCCCTGAAGGCCCGCGTCCGGACTGCAGCCAGGCTCACACCCGCGCACCGCAACCAGACCAATTCGGGCATCCACCTTCGACAACGCTTTGGCTCGCACCTCTTGCAACGGCTTCGTTGGTGTTTCTGTGGTGTAAGCCCAAGCCGAGACGACATCCTTGCGCCCATAACCAAAGATCTGCGCTGCGAGCCATAGCTGCGCATAGGCTTGGCGCGCTTCTTCCAACGTCGCGGCCGTGGCGTCGTCCAGGACGTTGATGAGGACGTGCCCGACGCGTCCACCAACGGGAACTCACTCCGAAGGAACACAAAAGCCGCACTCGGCTGCGCGGGAAAGCCATTGAGCCCCTTCAGGCCTGTCGTCGCCACGCCAGCGACCAGAGTCGCCGGCTTCAGCGGACGCCCGAGCTCCAACAAGATGTTGTCGAATTCATACCCGACGGCGTAGTCATCGGGCGAAACAAGGAGTTGGAATTGTACTCTCAGCCTCGGCGATGATGACGTTGTCAGAGTTCACAGACTCGGGATCCAGTGGGCGTCCCTCCGTGGGCACCCAATTGGTGCTCGTCGTCGAGAACCCATCGCGACGACTCACCTCGTCAAAAATGGCGTTCTGGAGCGGGTCTGCGGGTGGGTTCTCAACATCGTACACCCCACACACCGGACGGTCTTCGGGACAGCCAACCGTGGCGAAAGCCGTCGGAAATGGGAACCGCCCGGTCGACGGGTCAAACACGACAAAGCTGTCCGTCCACGTTTCCCACGTCCAGATGGCGGCAATGCGCGAATAGTCGACCCCGGTCTTCTGTGCGATCGCAGCGACCAAAGGCTTCAGCAGCCCTTGCGCTGCTGCGATGGACTGCGCGTCCTCGTCGGGTACTTCCGACACCAACGATTCGCCGCTCGCGTTCACCACGTCAAAAGGTTGCACCGCGAGTGCGATGCCCGGGGCCGGCAGAAGGGGCAACGGCCGACCGCCGGCGTCTTGCGCATCCGTGGCAATCGACGTCGTCGCGATGGCGACGTACCGCTCGTCGAGTCCCATCGATGTTTCGATACTGACCGTGGTCTCGCCCGCAGCATAGCTCACCGTCGCGGCCACTTCTTCGAGCCCTTCCTCGGTGATCTTGAACAACTTCACCGTGTTCGCGTTGACGGTGGCAGGGTCAAGCGCCGCCGAAACAGGCAACGTAACCGGCGTGGTTGGGGGCCAACCGTGAAGGCCATCGAGGTAGGTGTCGAACGTCCCCTGCGCGCAACGTGTCGTCACGCATGTCCCACGTTGGCAAAGGCCCGCGCCGCAATCCGAATCGGCTTCGCATGCCTTGGGATCGTCGCCCGCGCCGCAGTAGCCAAGCGCGGCACGCGGAAATGTTCCGTCCGAATCCAGCGCGAGCGTGTTCGGAAGGGAAGCGTCGCCGTCGCAGGGTCGAGGATCGTGAACGCGTTGGTCGACGTCGTCCAGGTATTTGCTGCGACCACGCGGTCTGCCGCGACGCCGTCGGCGCGCAGAGCTTCAAACACGGGACCGAGGAGACCACGAAGGCCATCAAGCGACCGAGCGGTCCCGTCATCAAGGGACGCGATCTGGCTTCGGCCCGAAGCGTCCGTAAGGGGTGTCGGAGAAGCCGCGTAAAACATCGCGCTCGACGCGAGGACCGGGAGTCCGTTGCTGCCCTTGATGTTATCGGTGGCTACAGCAGCGTACGTCTGTCCGGCCACCAATGGAGCGCTCGGCGTCACAATGACAACGGAGGCGCACACCGTGGGGTTACACACGATCTGCGAACCGTCGACGTTCTCAGCATAGGATACCGTCGCATCAAGCTCCTCAAGGCCGCCCGAAGACGTAACGCGATACAAGGTCACCGCGTCCGACAACGAGGACGCGTCCAGCTTGCCGTCAAACGGAATGGTGATGGGCGTGGCCGGATCCCAACCGTAGCTGCGCGACAGCCATTTATGGAACTCCCCCTGCGCACCTTCGCCGCCGAGATCGGGCAATGTGCCATCGTCGTCCAACGCAGCCGTGTTGGGCAGCGGAATCACCGCCGCATCAGGGTCGAATACCGCTTGAACGCGGTCAGCGGGAGCCGGGTCGACGGGGACGTCAACACAAGCCACCGAATGAACGCAGAGCAATGCCAAGGGGACGAAGGCACGAAAATTCGCCATGGGCGACCTCGCGAGAAGGAGACGGGAAGGCCCGAACGTCGGAAATTAGTGGGCGCATCATAAACCAAACCCTCATGCGATCAAGCGCCCTATCAACTTGTCGCTCCCCGATTTCGGTGTTAAGACTTCAGCCGTTCTTAATCCCCCATCTCTCGATATGAGGAACGCTCACATGGCCACGATTGGAGCCGGGATCACCGTCAACGGACGAATCAGCGGTGATGAAGAAGTTGCGGTTTTTGGACGGGTCGAAGGCACCGTTTCGTTGTCGGATCGACTCCGGGTCGAAGAAGGTGGTGTTGTCGTCGCAGACGTCGACGCGCAATCGCTCGCGGTCCACGGAACCCTGAGCGGCAACATCGTTGTACGCGACGTCATTACCCTGCACGCTGGATGCGCTGTCACCGGCAATCTGCGCGCACCACGAATTATCATTGAAGAGGGCGCTCGATTTAAGGGCAACATCGACATGGATGTTCCCAACGCCTAATCACGGAGTGAGTCATGTCAGAAACTGTCATTGGAAAGAGCATCACCATCGATGGTGAAATCTCGGGGTCCGAACCCGTTGTTGTCGAGGGTACGGTTAAAGGCAAGATCCAGCTCGCGTCGACGGTCAGCGTGGCGCCCGGAGCGGTCGTGGAAGCGGACGTGCATTCGCAACTGATAGAGATCAGTGGTCAGGTGACCGGTAACATCGTCGCTTCAGAGCGCGTCGAAATCACCAGCAATGGCCGAATGATTGGAGACATCAAGTCGCCCCGAATCCTCATCGCCGATGGCGCAGGATTCAAAGGTCACATTGATATGGACGTAGACTGAGGTTTTCTATGACGACCATTGGGCCACTTACAACAGTTGAAGGGCGTATCGAAGGCGACGAAGACCTCAATATTGAGGGACGCGTGGTCGGTTCTGTCGCCCTGACGCAGACCCTTTTTGTCGCTCAAAATGGTGCCGTCGACGGGACCATTCACGCCAAAGGGGTAAGAATCGACGGCACCGTGGACGGTGACGTCACGGCCACAGAGTTCATCCACCTCACGGCGTCGGCGCGGGTGCGCGCGAAACTCGCCGCGCCGATCATCCGCATGGACGATGGCGCGCTCTTGCGTGGCGACATCGAGATGGACGTTGACGGCCCAGTCCCGGTCACGCGTAGCGTGGCGTCCAAGCCCGTTGCACGCGTGGCACCCGTTGCACGACCGGTCGCAACCCCAGCCCCGGTCAAGCCAACACCGCAAGTCGCTCCTGCTGTTACTCCGGCGCCCGCACAAGCTGCGACCACGCACGCTGCTGCTACGACCACGACCGTGGTTGTGGAGGAGGCAGAGCCTACGGCCGACCTCAGCGAGTACGATGCCATGACCGTCAAGGAACTGCGCGACCGGCTCAAGGACTACGACCTGCCCGTCTCGGGAACGAAGCAGGAGCTCATGGAGCGCTTGGCGGAGGCCGACCGTTGAACCCTCCTCTGTTGACGTTGTTGCTTGAACGCAGCGTCCAGTTTGGCGAATTCACACTTGCTTCTGGGGCAACGTCCAACATCTACATCGATGTTCGCCAGACCGCATTGACCGGTGACGGCGCACTTGCCATCGGTTACGCCGTCCTCAACACGATCAGCACGTTTGCTCCCAATGCAACCGCATGTGGAGGATTGACCCTTGGCGCCGACCCGATAGTCACTGCGGTGTCGATCGCGGCCAATCTTTCGGGGTCAAAGATAGACGCCATTATCGTGCGTAAGGACGCCAAGAAGCACGGCTTGCAACGCGGGATCGAGGCACCGAGTTCAGCAGGTGCGGGCGGCGAAGTCGTTGTGGTCGACGATGTCATCACCACCGCCGGCTCGACCCTCCAAGCGGTCGAAGCGTTGCGCGAGGCGGGCTTCGTTGTGTCGCACGCCGTGTGCGTGGTGGATCGTGAAGCGGGCGGAGCCGAGGCGCTCGCAGCCCAAGGCGTGACACTGCATGCCCTCCACACCCTCTCAGAATTGTTAGAACACCGTGGATAAGACTGGATTTGTTCGTTCGACGCGTGACGGAACCAGGCTGTGGTGGGGCAGCGTCGGATCTGGCCCTCCGGTCATTCTTTGCGATGGATTCGCGTGCGATGGGTTCATCTGGCCCTACGTGATCGACGACTTCCATGAGCACCTGCGGCTGGTGCGTTGGCATTATCGTGGCCACGGAAACAGCGAAAAACCCCGGCGTAAAGGCATTGTTCACGTCGAAGACTTCTGCCACGACTTGGCCGACGTGCTCGACCACCTGGGCATCGAGAGCGCTGTCTTAGCGGGGCACTCGATGGGCGTTCAGGTGATCCTCCAATTTTTTGACCTGTACCCGCAACGTGTCAAAGCGCTTATCCCGATCTGCGGGACCTACAAGCGCCCACTTGACACGTTTCACAACCATGACCGCCTTGCTCAGCTGCTCCCCTACCTCGACAAGGTTGTCGATTTCGCGCCGGAGCGTTTGCAAACCCTTTGGCAGACGCTCACACCAAGTCCGGTGACGTTTCACATCGCCGCTCGCACGTCCGAGATCAACTCAAAGTTTGTGCGCAAACAGGACTTTCAGCCCTACCTCGAGCACGTCGCCAACATGGATCTCAGGGTCTTTATGAGAATGCTGAAAGGACTCTCGGAGCATTCCGCGGAGGCGATTTTGCCTCATATCAACGTCCCCACCTTCATCATCGCCGGGGAGTTCGATTCCTTCACTCCGACCTCGCGTTCCTACGAAATGAACGAAGCGATCGCACACAGCGAGCTGCTCGTTGTCCCGGGGGGAACACATGTCGCGCCGGTTGAATTGCCAGACCTGATCAATTCAGCCGTCGAGAAGTTTCTGCAGAAAAATGATTTGTGGGGCTGATTAACCCTGAACCAGCTTGAAGAGCTGTTGCCCCATCAGAACGAGGTCGCCGGGCTCGATGTCATGCGTGTCGCGGATGCGAAGATACGTGCCGTTGCTCGACCCCAAATCCTTGATAAACACCTTATTCTCGACCTTGGCGATGCGGGCGTGACGACCCGACACGAACCCATCGTCACGGAACAACACGTCACCCACTTCACGACCAATGGTTAACTCATCGCTGCCGAACACAAACGCACGACTCTCAAGGTCAGGACCGCTGATCAGAGCCAACCGCCCCCAGTAACCGGCATCTGGACTGCCCGCGGTTAACGTCTCGGCCGCCTTGTTGATCACCGGTTCCACGCTGTTCATGTGCTGGAAATGCAGCAACTCCTGACCCACGCGGATGTAATCGCCATCCTGAAGCTCACGTTCGCCGCGGATTCGCAAGAAGACGCCATTAAGGCTCCCGAGGTCTCGCACCGAGAACCGCGTGCCATTTGTCGTCACCGCAGCGTGCTCGGGCGAAAGAAACGGGTCGTTGGCCAAAACCTCGTGCTGGCTTGAACGGCCGAGCCTGACCTCACCATGCGCGAGCGGGATGCGAGCTCCCTCGCTGCCATCGGGCTTGATGACGACGAGGTGCGCCACAACGCTGGGCGTCGGCGCCACAACCGGCGTAGGCTGCGTCGTGGGTTGGGGAGGTTCCACTTCAATGCGTGGAGAGGACTGCGATTGCACGGGCTGCTGCGCGGCTGCAATCGGGCCGCCGCATGCACCGCAAAAACGGAAATTGCTTGGCACCTGACTGCCGCAGTGTGGGCAAGCAATCATCTTGACTTCCTGCTCGACGGGTTTGGCCTCAGCTCGAGGCAGGACGGTTCCACATCCAAGACAAAACTTGTAGTGGTCCTCGTTGTCGCGTCCGCAGTTAGGGCAGGTAATCACGCGTTCCTCCGGTGGTCACAGGCGTTGGACGTTGGTTTATCATCGAGTACCCTTGCACGCAACCGGGGTATGGGTAGCACATGCGAAACTGGATGATGATTTTGACGTTGATGGCCGGATGTGCGAGCGCGCCCCCCGTCGGTGTTCGTAAAGATTTTGAGGCAACGACGGTGAGCGCCATCGCGATCGCCCCCTCCTTCACGACCGACACCTTTGGCGTGAGCGAGAATGAGCGACGCGTGGTTGAGGATGCCGTCGACTACGAAGCCGGCGCATGGCTTGACCGCGCGGGCTTTCGCACGACGTCTGCGTCCCGACTTGAATCTGAGCTCCGTGCGCAAGGCGAGTGGGAAAGCATCGAAGATGCTTGGTATCGTGGCACCCCTCTCGCACGTCTTTTTGAACCTGGGGCTGCCGAATTCGAGGGTGTTGAGATCGGTGTGGCACGCCACATTCCGAACGCACCTAACGTTCTGCTGATTCAGGTCTTGTACCAGTCTGACGCCGTCTGCCGGCAAGACCCAACCGATTTCACTCCCTATGCCGCGGCAGACTACACCCCAGACGCGCCGTGTGTCACAACGCACCTCGAAGCCAAACTGATTGATACATCGAGCGGCCGGATCGTGTGGCACAAC
The DNA here is from genome assembly GCA_041390025.1 of bacterium. Lineage (GTDB taxonomy): Bacteria > Myxococcota_A > Bradymonadia > Bradymonadales > Bradymonadaceae > JBFFMO01. Next base: position 129,208 of record JAWKQR010000010.1, on the reverse strand, counting down.
CGTGCGTTCGTGCAAACATCCGACGCACCGACCCCAACCCTTCGGCGTGCAAACATCAAGCAGGCCGTCAATTGGTTATTGGGCAGCTCCACAGGCCTGCTCAATCTTAGGCCAAAACAACGCGCCCCATCGGTTGAAGACGCTGTGACGGATCCAACTCTTGGAAACTCAGCACGGCGACCGCAGGCAATTCGGTCGCGACCAACCGTCGGACATAGCGCCGCACACTCTGATCGGTGAGCAACACGGCCGTGCGACCGACTTCCAAATCACGTTGAACGGTCTCTCGCACTTGGTTGATAATCTGGCGAGATTGATCCGGTGGAAGCGCGAGGTAGCTCCCATCGGCGGTCTGACGAATCGCCGCGCTGATGACGTCTTCGATGCCACGGTCCACGAGATACGCCGACACTTGGCCTTGGCTTGCGTAGGTGTGGGTGATCGCACGCCCAAGACCCTCACGAACACGCTCCGTCAAAACCAACACGTCTTTCTCGCCCCGGCAACGATCCGCGAGCGTCTGCAAAATCAGCCGAAGGTTGCGAATCGACACGCCCTCCTCGACTAGCCTACGAAGCACTTCGGTCAACAGAGGCAGCGACACGTGTTTTGGTACCACCTCTTGAACCACGGCTGGATACGGTCCCTCAAGCTGATCCAACAGCGCCTGTACCTCCTGCACGCCCAGAAACTCTGACGCCCGTTCTTTCATTGTCCCGGTCAACACAATGAGGAGGTAGCCCGCCTCGTCCCACGTTCGATGCCCCGCCTGCTCAAGCTTCTCGCGGTCAGAGGCGGCGACCCACGATGCGGGTCTGCGCGTTATAGGATGTTTGGTTGGTGACGCCTCGACCCCAAGCGCAACCAGACTCGTGGGCGGATCGATGACAAAAATCTTGCCACTGGGAACCTCAGCCCGGTGAATCGGGATCTCATCGATTTCGATGGCAAAACCACGCTGCGACACCGCTGCGGCATCTGTACGTATGCGCACCCCCGGCAGTTTGACCCCCGTCTCAAAGAAGACCCCCTCGCGCATGGTGCCTACCATCTCGCGCAACCATACGAGGCGTTCCTCAGGAATACTGGACGTGAGATCGCTCCCCAACGCCAATACCACCGGCGTAACCGCCGGAAACAAGACCCGGGTCTGTTGCGCCTGCGTTTCTGCGTCCTTTTCCACCTCTTCGACGACATCGACGGCGACATCTGCACGCATAAGTCCACGCGCCAGCAGCCCAAGCGCAACACTCAACGCCAGAAACGGAACGCCCGGCAAACCGGGGATCACGGCGAAGATCAGCATCAACCCTGCCGCGATTGCGATGGCCTTGGGGAACGCGATGAGCTGCGAAACGATGTCCGTCCCGAGGTCGCTGTCCTCGTCGTCTGCGACACGTGTGACGATGATGCCGGCCGTCAACGAAATCAGCAGGGCCGGAATCTGGGAGACCAGCCCGTCTCCGATCGTCAGCAACGTATACGTACCGGCCGCGTCTACCGCAGACATGCCAAGTTGCGCCACGCCCACGATCATCCCCGCGACAATGTTGATCCCAGTGATGATGATGCCCGCGATCGCGTCACCCTTGATGAACTTCATGGCGCCGTCCATCGCCCCGTAAAGCTGCGACTCCTGCTGCACCAAGTGCCGCCTACGACGGGCCTCGGCGAGATCAAAAGCCCCCGCACGCAAGTCGGCATCGATCGACATCTGCTTGCCAGGCATCGCGTCCAGCGTGAAACGCGCCGCGACTTCTGACGCCCGCTCGGAGCCCTTTGCGATCACCACAAACTGAATGATCGTCAAAATGAGGAAGATCACGCCGCCAACCACGTAATTCCCTGAACGACTGAAATTGCCGAGGCTTCGGTGAGCCTCGCCCGCGTCCGCTTGCAGCAAAATCAAGCGCGTCGAGGACACGTTTAGCGCCAACCGAAAAAGCGTGGTCAACAACAAGATTGTGGAAAGGCCGAAGACCGGATCGCTCGGGATGTAAAGGCTCACCATCAGCAACGTCACGGCCGTCGCGACGTTGACGGTCAACAACGCATCGAGAAGCATCGTCGGCAGCGGGATGATCATCATGGCGATCATCGACACGACCGCCCCAGCCAGCATCAGGTCGCCGTATTTCGTAATGAGTTCGAATCTGCATGGTTCCCCAGAGGTTCCGCGTTGGACGAAAGAGCATACGACTCAACGTGCCGTCTGCAAACATGAAATCCGGGGGGGTCAACTTCGGATGCTAGTGCATCGGCAACGAGGTCCTCGCGGTTAAAGAGATAGTGCCGGTCCGCAGGAGGTCCCGCGCACTCCCGTGCTCATCATGAACGTCAGCGCGAAGAACAAGTAGTTCCGCAGGAAATCGATGAACGCGAGACTCTGCGAACGCTCGTGTTCGTCCGTTGGAAGCATTTCAAATGCTTCGTCCCACTCGCCCGTCGTGGCCTCCTGCGCCAATCCGACATCAAAACTCTCCTCGGGCCCTGTGATGGCCTGCTCGAGCGCGACAATCAGGTCGCGCGCTGAACAAACCTACCCTCGGGCGACTTGCTCAGTGTGCGCAAGATCACACGCTCAAAACCAGCCGTGAGGTTGGGATTGTGCTGACGCGGCGAGTCCGGTGCGACCTCCACATGGGCCTTCATAAGATCACGAATGGGCATGCCTTCAAAGAGCCGGCGTCACCACGCCGCCTCGTACATCATCACGCCAACGCTGTAGATGTCTGACGCTTCGCATACGGTGAGGTCGCGCACTTCCTCAGGGAAATGTAAGCCGCCGTGCCGACGATTTTGCTTCGGTCTTCGGGTTCCGTAGGCGCCATGGCAAAACGTGCGACGCCGAAGTCGATGATTTTGGCCACGTACCTGCCGCCATTCTCGGTGATCATGACGTTGGCGGGCTTGAGGTCGCGATGCACGATGCCCGCACGGTGCGCCTGCCCAAGCCCACGCAGTAGATCAACGAACAGGCAGGCCAACGTCTCCTCGTCCACCGCACCCGCGCGTGTCCACGACTCCAGCGTCTCGCCTTCGATGTACTCCATGACGAACGCGAGGCCGTCGTCTTCCATCTCGATGATTTCGTGGAATCGAACGATGTTCGCATGCCGCATCGTCATCATCATCTGAGCCTCGCGCAGGAATCGTTTGCGCTTCACGGCGTCATTCAAAAGATGCGGATGCAGAACCTTGATCGCGACGGCTTCAAAGGCGTCTTCGCGACGTGCACGATAAACAAAACTGGTCGCGCCGGTTCCGGCGAACCCATTGATGACGTACCGACCAAGACGATCGCCATATCGAAGCGTCGGACGAGGTCCGGCATCTGGTGTGCGGTTGATGACTGAAGACACGTGTCCCTCCGTGGGATCTTGGCGCGCATCCATGCGCACACACAGCATCGCCGCCTTGCCAACCTTGTCAAAAATTCGGTAGGAATCGCCCGAGGTCGGCCATGAAGATTCAACTTCGATATTTCGCAGTGTTGCGCGAGAAAACGGGTGTGGGCGCGGAATCCATCACATTGCCGGACGACGCAAACGTGCACGACGCGTTTGATGCCGTTTGCGCGCTACACCCCGATGTTGCCCCGCTGCGGAACCTGCTTCGATGCGCTGTAAATCAAGCGTTCTCGGACTTTGACCATATCCTTCAAGACGGTGACGAGGTCGTGTTTGTGCCGCCCGTGTCAGGGGGAAGCGGAGCCATCCAACTCACGACAGACCCGCTGAGCTTCGATGCTGTCCGCCGATACGTCTGTGCGCCGCAAAACGGCGCGGTGCTGGTGTTTGACGGCCAGGTCCGTGACCACCGCGACGGATCGTCCGTGCTCACGCTGGAATACGAAACCTACGAGGAAATGGCGCTGCGAAAGATAAATGAGATCGCCGAGCGTGCTCGGGTTGCACATGGGTGTGACGTCGCGATTCATCACAGGCATGGGTTACTTCACGTCGGCGAGAGCGCGGTCCTGATTGCTGTGGGCTCGCCGCATCGCGCCGAGGCCTTCGCGGCATGCCGCGAGATCATCGAGGCCCTCAAAGTCGAGGTCCCCATTTGGAAAAAAGAAACCGGCCCAGATGGGTCGGTTTGGGTGGGTGTGGGCGCCTGAGCTGCTCAACCTACTGCGACCCGTCATAGAAAGGGCGAAGCGCATCCGCGCGATTGGGCTGACGCAATTTCTGAAGGGCCTTCGCCTCGATTTGCCGAATGCGCTCTCGCGTGAGGTTGAAGTCCTGTCCTACCTCTTCGAGCGTATGGTCGGTCTTCTCGCCGATGCCAAATCGCATGCGAAGAATCTTCTCTTCGCGTGGTGTCAAACTTGAGAGCAGATTCTGCGTTTGGTCACGCAATGCTTGGACGACCGCTTCTTCCATGGGGCTTGGCGAGTTCTCGTCTTCGATGAAATCCCCGAGCTGCGAGTCGTCCTCGCCGATAGGGGTTTCCAGGCTGACGGGTTGGCGCGAGATTCGCAGAGCGCGACGGACGGCCTCAACCGGCATGTCGAGCTTCAACGCGATCTCGTCCGGCTCAGGCTCGCGCCCCAACTCCTGCTCCAACTGCCGAGAAGTCCGCACGATGCGGTTGATGGTCTCGATGAGGTGCACGGGAATTCGGATCGTCCGGGCTTGATCCGCGATTGCGCGGGTGATTGCTTGGCGAATCCACCACGTCGCGTAGGTCGAAAACTTGTGGCCGCGTTGGTACTCAAACTTCTCGACCGCGCGCATGAGGCCGATGTTGCCCTCTTGAATGAGGTCAAGGAAGTGCATGCCCCGGTTGACGTACTTTTTCGCGATGGATACGACCAACCGCAAGTTGGCGCGGATCATCTCACTCTTCCCGCGCTCCGCGCGACGCTCACCGATGGTGATCTGAATCACAAGCTCGCGCAGAATGTCCGCGTCAATACCCAGCTCCCGCTCGATGCGGTCGCGAACGGCCCGCGCACTCTCCCGCGACTGGATGTAGTCGATAAGTGCGTCCTCTGGGCACCCGAGTTTCGCATAATCTACAATATCACCGGCCATGTATGTGTTGGCCGCCGCTTCCAGCAACTCGCTGTCAACCCGCAACCTCTCGCCAGGTCGCGCGTGCGCCGCGCCGCGCGGTCAATCTTCTCGAGGCCCTTCTTAAGGTGACCGACGACCTCGTTGATGAAGCGTTGCGAGAGTTTACACTCCCGCACGGCCTTCACGAGGCGACGCTTCGTACGTTGCGTGTTTTTCTCAAACTCTTCGAGCTCTTCTGCGGTCGCCTTCTTGCCGGCCGACTGCTGCGCCTCAATCGCCTCCTTGTAGGCGACGTGAGCACGCTTGAGTTTGTCAAAGCGCTTGAACACGTCGGGTGCGACGGGACTGTCGCTGCCTTCATCACTCGGTTGGTACTCGTCAAACACCTCGCGCGCCCGAGCAGTCCCGGCACGCAACCGGTCGGGGAGCGCGAGCATCAGGTCGATGCCCGCATCGCAGCTCACGATGCAATCGAAAACGATCTCGCGACCAGCCTCGATTTCTTTGGCGATGGACACCTCGCCTTCGCGGGTCAGAAGGCTCACTTGGCCGATGCGTCGAAGGTACATCTTCACGGGATCGAACCCGTCTTTCCACTCCTCGACCTCGTCCTCTCCGTCGAGCTTCGCCCGACGTCTCTCTGCAGTCCTGAGTCCGATGTAAATCGTCCTCAGAGTTGACGCGCGTCTTAGTTCCACCTGCCTTTGCCGACCTGCTTGTTTCACCCACGACTACACCTTTCGTCTTTTCGGTCGCCATTGAATCGAGCTGCCACGCCAATAATGTTGTACCTCATAATCCCATTTGAAAAACGGATCACTTTTTTGTACATGTTACCGGCCGGAAGCCTGTCCCACCGAGCAATGCAGGCAGCATTTTCTGTGCCATCGTGGCCTCCTTGGAGTCCGAAGCTGCCATCCCCTTGAAAACTGGGCGCTTCATCACTCCTTGGAAAAACGCTCCAACACGCATCATGACATAGCTGTCACACCCACGCGAAAACTCTATGCAGTTTTTCGTGGGTGCGACGTGTCACGTCTCAACATACAACTGGAAAGGGATGGGAATTCCCGCCGACTTCGCGATCAGAGGGGGCCGATCGCACCGATCAGACGGCGGCGAGGCGGGACATCGTCTCAAGTTCTTTTCGAACCAGGGCAAGATGATGACGATGCAACTGCGAACGCGGGCCACGACTCTGTCGAAGCTCCGTGTTCTCCGCTTCAAGCTCTGCTACACGAGCCTTCAAAGTTTCGATCTCCGTGGCGTTCATCGATGGGAAGAACACGAGGCTCTCGTCGATGCGCTCAAGCTCGTCGATCCGCGCACGGTGACCTTCCAGCAACGCCTCCAAACTCTGGTTGGCCATCTCGAGTTCCCGCGAACGCGAGCGCAGACCCGACAGTTCGGCCATCATCTTCTGGGCATCCAGTGACTCGTCGACGGAAGGTGCTGCGCGCCGCACCCCTTCGTCCAACTGCTTCCGAGCCCCTGCAATGGTGTACATGTCGTCGTAAAGGAGAGCTTTGATGCGAACCAACAGTTCCACGTCTGCGCGTGAGTACGCACGCTGCCCGGATCGGGTCTTCCTCGGCTTCAGCTGCTCAAACTCTGTCTCCCAGTAGCGCAGGACATACGCTTCGAGCGACAAAAATTCAGCGACCTCGCCGATCTTAAACGACGCTTTGTTTGGAATCTCGTTCGCAGACATTCACCCTCCGTGGCTTCTACGGCGCGGCTTCCTTGCCGCGTGCCGATTAGTCGTTCAGCTCAGTCTTCAAGACTTGGCTGATTTTGAATCGCAACACACGTCGCTCGGGAATCTCAATCTCGATCCCTGTACGCGGGTTGCGACCAACGCGTTTTCCTTTCTCACGAACTTCGAACTTACCAAAACCACTGATCTTAATCGAGTCTCCGTTTTCGAGCGTTTCTTTCATCGTCTCGAAAACTGCCTCAACAAAGTCAGTCGCGTCTTTTTTGTTCACACCTACGTTCTCGTAAACGTAAATCACGATACCGGCTTTTGTCATCGTCATTTTGGCTACTCTCCGTGTCACTCAAACCAGCTCTAATGTTTTTTTCCAGCGGTGTTGTAATCCGTGGTTACCGTTGCTTCAAGCGTCCATTGCGATTTGCAGAGAAATTGCGAAATCATCGAAGCACGGCGCCAGTGGCTTTCGCCACGGATTCCACAATCGCCGCGTCAACCTCTTGGATCTCGACATCGGTCAGCGTACGGTCTGGTGCTCGATAAGCGACCGCGACGGCGCAACTTTGCTTGTCATCTGGAACTTGTGGTCCCGTGTAGACGTCGAACAAAGACACTGACTCCAACCAGTCGGATGCGCTTCGAATCGCTGCGTCGAGCTTCGCAAACGGGACGTCTCGCCCCACCACAAACGCGAAATCTCGTTCGACCGCTGGATACTTGGTCATCGCAACGTACTTGTGTTCCTGCTCGCCCAACTTGGTCAGCGCATCCACGTCGACGTCGAAGTAAAACACCGGCTTTTCAACATCCAGCGTGCGCGTGATCTGGGGATGCAACTGGCCGACGGTCGCGATGGCGACCTCGCCCTTGTACGCAACCGCCCTCACACCGGGGTGAAGGAACGGCTCGTCGCATTGGGAAGACCAACGGATAGCTCCCGAGAACGGCTCCGCCAGTGTTTCCACCACTCCCTTGAGGTCAAAAAAGTCCCAGTCGCGTGGTTCGCCTATGTGTCCGAGTCTCGAGCCAAACGCGACCCCTGAAACGTGTTCCTGTTCGCCGGTCGCCAAGTAAGCGCGCCCGGATTCGAACAACGCGAGCCTCTTCTGCCGACGCGAAACGTTGGTCGCGAGCGCCTTGAGAAGCCCCGGAAGCAGAGTCGTGCGCATCAGCGCTTGGTCGGCCGCCAAAGGATTTGCGACCCGACGAGGCTGAGCACGAACGTCATCCTCCGAGAGGCCCAACAAACGTTGGTCATCTTCGCCGTAGAACGAATAGTTCATCGCCTCGGCAAAACCGAGGTTCAACAGACTTGTTCGAATGCGTCGCACGTGTCCAAGGCGCGAGCGGGTGATGATTGTTGGCGCGTGCCCCGGCTGAACGCGCGTCCGATGAATGTGCCCCATCGGAATCCGAGGCGACGTCGGCAACAACTTGTCGTAGCCGTAGATCCTCGCGACCTCCTCTGTAAGGTCAATGGGCCGGGACAGGTCGGGACGCCACGAGGGAATGGTTGCGCGGACCTGGGCCCCGTCAACGACCGATTGGATTCCCAAACGACCTAACAATGACGCAACGTCGTCCGTGCTCAGGTTCGTGCCTAAAATCTGGTTTACGCGACCTGCCGACACGTCAACGACTGGATTCACAGGCTCGGCCGCGACGTGGGTCAGGCGCCCGCTACGCACAACCGGAGCCACATCGCCCGCCTGCACCCCAACCATCAGCGCAACCGCGAGCTCAAGATTTGACATCACCGCCTTGGCATCGATCCCACGTTCGAAGCGGTGGCTCGACTCGGTGTGTAGTCCCAGACGTTTTGCTGTCTTGCGCACGGTCGTTGGATGAAACTGGGCGCATTCGATCAGCACGCGTGTGGTCGTGTCTGTGACCTCGGTGCCCTCCCCGCCCATCACCCCAGCGATCGCGACCGCCCGGGTATGATCGGCGATCACGAGATCGTTCTCGTCGAGCGTATGGGTTTTATGGTCGATGCCCTGCATCGATTCACCCGGTTGCGCGCGGCGAACAACGATTCCTCCCTCGACTTTGTCGAGGTCGAACGCGTGGAGAGGCTGCCCCACATGCAAGAGCACGTAATTTGTGACATCCACAACGTTGTTGATGCTGCGCGAGCCCACTTTTGCCAAACGGTGGCGCAACCATTCGGGACTTGGTCCCATCTTCACGTTTTCGAGTACCGCCATGCCGTACTGTGGGCATCCTTGGGCATCTCGCACTTCCAGGCTGGCCACTTCGCCAATCGCCAGCGCGCTGGAAGTTAACGGTGGGACGTCGGGGCATCGCAGCTCGCGTTCGAAGAGCGCCGCCAATTCACGCGCGATTCCAAGGTGGCTCAAGCAGTCCGATCGATTCGGAGTCAGCTCCACCTCGATCACGACGTCTCGCGTCTTCGTCGCGTCAAAGATGTTTTGACCCACGGTGAGGCCCTTGGGAAGGATCCACAGCCCCGCGCTCTCTCGCGCGAGCCCGAGCTCTTCCTCGGCGCATAGCATCCCCTCCGAGACCACCCCCGCGACCGGACGCGACACGATTTCAAAGTCGATGCCTGGCGGTTTTGCGCCGTCAAGTGCGACAGGCACGAGGTCTCCTGCGACCATATTCTTGGCGCCGCACGCGATATTCTTCAGCTCGGATTCGCCCACATCGACCCGACACATGACCAACTTGTCCGCCTTGGGGTGCGGTTGAATCTCATCAATGCGCCCCACGACGATCTTCGGGTCGTAAATTTCTGTGACCGAAGCGACTTCGACACCGGCAAGTGTGAGCTTGTCGACCACCTGGGTGACGCTGAGGTCGGACAGGTCGATCCAGTCCTCCAGCCAATTCCAACTGACTTTCATGTTCGTGGCTCCCGGATTTAGAACTGTCGCAGAAAGCGGATGTCGTTTTCGTAGAAGAGGCGGATATCGTTGACCGCCAGTTTGAGCATTGCGATACGCTCGACGCCCATTCCAAACGCGTAGCCTGAGTACTTGGTGGAATCTACCCCAGCCTCTTCCAAGACGTTGGGATCTACCATGCCGCACCCCAGAATCTCGATCCATCCGGTGTGTTTACAGACACGGCATCCCGCCTGACCGCAGAACACGCAGCCAATGTCGACTTCGGCGCTCGGTTCGGTGAACGGGAAGAAACTCGGGCGCAAGCGCACTTTGGTGCCGGCACCGAAGTACCGCTCCGCAAACGCGTTCAGCGTGCCCAAGAGATCGCGCATCGTCACGTTTTCGTCGATATGCAGCCCCTCAACCTGGTGGAACACCGGACTGTGCGTGATGTCGCTATCGCATCGGAAAACCCTTCCCGGCGAGATGACCATGATGGGCAGATCGTACGACAGCATCGTGCGCACCTGGACGGGCGATGTGTGCGTCCGCAACAAGTGACCATCTTCGAGCATGAAGGTGTCCTGCATGTCGCGTGCTGGATGATCGTGTGGGAAATTAAGGGCTTCGAAATTGTAATAGTCGCTCTCAATCTCGGGACCATCCGCAACTTCAAAGCCAAGCTCGGTGAACAGGTCGATGAGTTCCCACTGAATGGTCGCGATGGGGTGCCCCCCGTGCTGAACGAGGGAGCGGCTGGGCATCGTCACGTCGATACGCTCGGACGCAAGACGTGCCGTCAATTCCGCAGCTTCGATCGCCTCCATGCGTGCACGGTAAGCGTCCTCGATCGCGTTCTTGCAGGCGTTAGAGACCTGACCCACGTCGCGTTTCCCCTCCGGCGGCAAATCACGCAGGAACTTCATTAGCTCCTGAACGCCTCCGTTGCGGCCGAGGAAGCGGTTCTTAACCTGAATGGCATCTTCCGCACGAGTGACACCGGCGAGCGCTTCAACGCCTTCGGCTTGCAGCTGTTGAAGCTGCGCGATCAAATCTTGGGTTTCCATGACGCCTCGAAAGGACCAAGAAAAAAAGAAACCCCGCAATCCAAAAGAGGTTCGCGGGGCCGACTACACGATGCAAAAACGAATTACTTCGCTGCGCGGGCGGCCTCAGCGACTTTGCCAAAGGCTGCAGCATCGAAGACGGCGAGATCGGCCAGGATCTTGCGATCCAGCTCGATGTTCGCACGATTCAAACCACCAATCAGACGGCTGTAACTCAGGCCATGAAGGCGAGCTGCCGCGTTGATGCGGGCGATCCAAAGACGTCGGAAATCACGCTTCTTTTGGCGACGATCGCGGTAAGCATACTTCCAAGCGCGGTGAACCGTCTGCTTGGCGTGCTTGTACAACTTACTGCGCGAGCCTCGGAAGCCCTTTGCAGCCTTAAGAAATTTGTTGCGACGGCGACGCGCTTTGAAGCCTCGTTTTACACGTGGCATGACTAAACCTCGACTTTACTGCCGCTTATGTCAGCGGCATCCATTCAGAATTAAAGGTATGGCAGAAGTTCGTGGATCTTCTTGCCGTCCATGGGTTTCATGTACCCAGCCTTGCGAAGATGACGCATACGTTTCGCGCTCTTCTTCGTGAGGATGTGGTTACGGAAGGAACGACGAAACTTGATGCGTCCCGACTTGGAAATTTTGAAGCGCTTGGCAGCGCCCCGATGTGTCTTCATCTTCGGCATCACGGCCTCCGAAGGGGTCATAGGTTGGCCGAGATACCGGCTACAACAAATCAATTATGAATTCTGCCCCGCTGAGCGAGGCCGCGCACTATATGCGTGTCAACACGAGAAGGTCAAGCCCTTTCTTCATTCACCTTTGTTCCCACGAGGGGACATCATCATCGTCATGTTGCGGCCCTCAAGCCGGCCGTCCTGCTCGACTTCTGCCGCGTCTTTTAGCAGCTCGGCAGCGCGAACAAGCATCTCGGCGGCGATCTCTGGGTGAGTGATCTCGCGACCGCGGAACATGATCGTAAACTTCACCTTGTTCCCTTCCTCAAGGAACTTGCGTGCGTGACGAACCTTGGTCAGGAAGTCATGATCATCGGTCTTGGGCCGAAGCTTGACCTCTTTAAGCTCGACGCGAGCCGATTTCTTTTTGGCCTCAGCGGAACGTTTCTTCTGCTGATACTTGTACTTCCCGTAGTCCATGATTCGGCAGACGGGCGGTTTTGCATTGGGCGCAACCTCAACGAGGTCAAGCCCTGCCTCTTCGGCGCGATCGAGCGCGTCGTCGATCTCCATGACGCCCAGCTGTTCGCCGTCGGGATCGATGACGCGTACCTCAGGCCCCCTGATTCGGCGATTAACACGTGGTTCTTTTTCTGCCATATACCTGAACTTCTCCTCGAAATTGCGGACATAAAAAAAGCAGGACCAAAGACCCTGCTCTCTACCGAGACTTCTCACTCGGATTTCGATGCATCACCGTTGGTCGACTCCGCAGTGTGGTTGATCAATCAACCTTCAAAATAGGCACAGGCGGATTTGAACCGCCGACCCCTACCGTGTCAGGGTAGTGCTCTCCCGCTGAGCTATGTGCCTCTGTGCTCTGCCGTGGCGAGGGATGCTTAGATACTAACGGTGCACATCCCTGTCAACATGTTTTGTTTGCAAAGCGGCAATGAGTTTCTCCCATCTGGCGAACCGGGGTCGAAAGTGCTATCACGGCGTCCTCACGCGGAGCAGGAGCAGAGATGCGGATGATACTGTGGGCCCTCCGGGCGCAGGAAAGGGAACTCAGGCGAAGTTTTTGGTGGAACGCTACGCAGTGCCTCACCTATCGACCGGCGATATGCTCAGGGCCGCAGTCTCTGAAGGCACCGCGCTTGGAAAGCAGGCTGATGCATTCATGAAGGCAGGCCAACTGGTGCCAGACGCCGTCGTCATTGGTATGGTGCTTGAGCGGATTCAGAAGGCGGACTGCAAAGACGGCTTCCTTTTGGATGGGTTCCCGCGCACTCGACCGCAGGCCGAGGCCTCGACGCTGCGTTGGACGGTGCCAACGTTTCACTGGACGCGGTCGTGTTGATCGAGGTCCCCGACGCGCTCATCGTCGACCGCATCACGGGCCGGCGATCGGACCCTGAGACGGGAGAAATCTACCACATGACCTTCAACCTCCCCCGCGGACATCCTCCCGCGTCACGCAGCGCAAAGATGACACCGAAGAAGCGCGCCGAGCTCGGCTCGAAAGTACCACTCCGAAACGGCACCCATTGTACCTTTTTATGCCGCCAAAGAGATTCTCGTCACGGTCGACGGCGTGGGGGACCCTGCCGACGTCACGGCGCGGATCGCTGGCGCCTTGGATCGATGAGCTCGCCCTTTTATGATCTGTTACGGGACGCCTGGGAGTCATCGGGGCGAACCCCAACGCTTTCGTTGTACCGCAGCTGCTGGGAGGTTCTGGTCGGGGCTGAGCTCGCCAAGCATACGCGCCCTGTGTCGCTGGCTGGGGATCGGCTGCAGGTGGAGGTTCGTCGGTCCTGGGCGCCGGAAATCACGCGGCGAAGTGACGAACTTCGAAAGAGAATGGAACCTCGACTCCCGTTTGTGCCCCCGACCCTTGACATCATTGCCAGCGACGACTTTGCGGCGTTAACGGTGGCAAAGGTCTCCGCGCCAGTGATTCCACGCGACGAGCGCACACAAGGACTTCCGGATGGGACGCGTGAGCTCGCCGAGCAAATCCTGTGGCACATCCGCAAAGAATCCGAATAATCGCGGCTCGCACAGCGCTGCGAGCTTGCTTTGAGGCCGCTATTTCGTTATGGAAACGCGTCCAAATTTAGTGAACAGGCCTTAAGTTGGCCGCCTAGAGAAACAGTACATGGTCGATCCGCATAAGAAAGGTTTCGAAGATTTCTACCTCAGCGACGAGATGCTCCGTGCTCTCAAGGACGTGGGTTACGTGACCCCCACGCCGGTCCAGTCCTCCACGATCCCTCTTGGGATGGCGGGAATCGACCTCATCGTGCAGTCACAGACAGGAACGGGGAAGACAGCCGCGTTTGGCATCCCGATCCTTGAGATGGTCGACCCGAAACCCGGCCGAATCGATGCCTTGGTGCTTGCACCGACACGCGAACTTGCCAAGCAAGTGGCGGAAGAGTTCGAGCGCCTGGGCGCTTACAAGAAGATCAAGGTCGCCGTGATTTACGGCGGCTCATCTTACGAAAAGCAGTACGAAGAGCTCGCGACCGCGAACATCGTGTGCGCGACGCCGGGCCGTTTGTTGGACATTCTCAATCGCGGAAATCTGTCGCTGAAACAGCTTCGGGTTTTGTGCCTTGATGAGGCCGACGAGATGCTCTCGATGGGGTTTGCCGAAGATCTCAATGCGATCTTGAAGTACTTGCCCGAAGCGCGGCAAAGCCTCTTGTTTTCGGCGACAATCACGCAGGAGATCAAAGCGCTCGCGAACTCCATGTTGTACTACCCCGAGTTCGTGACGCTCTCGGACGGATCCGTGGCTGCCGTCGACGTCGAACACAGTTACATCCCAGTGCGTGGTGTCGGGCGCACGCGCGACATGCTTGCGTTGTTGCAATACGAGCAGCCCGAGAACGCCATCATTTTTGCGAACACCAAAGACGACACGTTCACGCTTTCCCGTTACCTGAAGCGCCATGGCCTTCGTGCCGACGTGCTGAACGGCGATCTTCCTCAAAAGGAACGTGAGCGAACGCTCGCGGCCCTTCGTGACAACAAGATCGACTTCTTGGTTGCGACCGACGTCGCAGCGCGTGGGATCGACATCTCGGATCTTTCACACGTGATCAACTACACGCTGCCTGAAAGCGCTGAAGTTTACATTCACCGTACTGGACGCACCGGACGTGCAGGAAAGAAGGGGAAGGCACTCAGCCTAGTATCCCCTCGAGAGATGGGCACGCTGTTCAACATCAAGAAGCTTTACAAGTTTCCGATGACGCAACGCCCCCTGCCCACGGCGAAGGAGATTTTGGAGGCTCGGCAGAAGGCGCACGTCAATGCACTGATTGGCAAAGTCGAGGATATGCCGAACCTCCCATACGGCGCCCATCTCGGGGTGGCGGAAGCTTTGGTGGGCTCGGAAGACAATGACCGCCTCCGCTTCGTGGCGAAGTTGCTCGCTGTCGCAGACAGCGTGTCGAAGGCAACGGGGCGAGCTGTCTCTTTGCCGGCTCAGGTCATGGCACGCGTTGACGCGCCCGCACCTGATGCTGAGCAGGCACCAACACCACGCCCCACCCGCTCGGAGGCGGCATCGGAAGATGAGCCGGCCGTGGCGGTTGCCGCGATTGACGACGCGGACGAAGTCCCGATCGAACAGGGGCGTCGCCGCCGGCGTCGCCGCCGCCGTGGCGACTCCGACTCGGGCGACTCGCTGACCGCGGGTGCCACGTCAGACAGCCGCGAGGCCCGACACGATTCCAACGAGGCACGCGAAGACCGCCCCGACCGTGACAACCGCTCGGCTCGAAACGGCACGCGTGAAGACCGACCTGCGCGTGACGAACGCCCCGCACGTGACGAACGTCCTGCACGTGACGAACGTCCTGCACGTGAGGAACGCCCTGCACGTGACGAACGTCCCGCACGTAACGAACGACCCACACGTGAAGAAGCACCTCGCGCCCGCGCCGAATCAAGCGAACGCAAAGATGAACGCTCCGAGGGGCGAAACGACCGTGGCGGTCGAGGTCGCGGCCGTGGCCGTCGTCCCGATCGTCGCCAGCGACCGGCCGATGCCGAGCCGGTGACCCTCGCCCCAACACCTCGCACCTTTACGAAGATGTGGATCAACGTCGGAAAGAACCGAGTCGAGAAGGCCGATGAAGTCGTCGACATCGTTTGCTTCCTCGCGGGGATGGAACCTGAAGACTTTGGCGGCGTCTCGCTGGAGTCGACGTTCAGCTACTTGGAGGTGCGTGAAGACTACTTCTACGATATTCTCCAAGCCGTTAATCAACAGGAATACGACGGCGTGACCATTGCGGCTGAAGCTGCGCGCAAATAGGTCGTGTGTTGAGCCTGCAGGAGAGCCTATGTTGAAATCATTGTTGCGCGTCGGTGCCATCCTTACGGCCGTTGTGTCGCTCGGTGCCTGTGATCCCCCCGCGACCGTACAGGTCGAGGATGAAAAGGTTGACGACAAGCTGCCACCAGCACGCGTCGACCTTCCCGATCCGCCGCCGGCAAGCGGTTTCACGATCCCCGAGAAGAACAGCGACGGAACCATGCGCGTCGAGGGTTTGATCCACCATCAAGAGAAGTTCCTCGACCAGAAGGTGGACGTAAAGGGGCTGATCGTGAAGTTGTCGACCCCCTGTGACCCCAAAAAGGCGAAAAAGACTGGGGACCCGTGTCCCGAGCCCAATCTGTTCATCAAAGATGACGCGGATGCCCAGAAGGTGTTGCGAGTCGTTGGCTACGACGAAGACTTTGTAAAGAAGTCCAAGCTCGCCGAGGGCGAAGAACACGTCTTCAAGGGGACCTATTCGAAGGTCGCACAAGGTTTCGTGGCCACCGAAGATGGCTTGTTACTGCTCGACTATGTCGACGATATGGCCGTCGTCGAGCCCAAGTAAGTCTCGACCCGTCACAAAAAAAGGCACCCGCTGGGTGCCTTTTCGTTTTCTTGGCCTCAGGATCAGCGTTTCTCGGCCAGCAGGATGAGACGACTGCTGTTTGGCCCGAGGAAGCTGCCGCGGTGGCACAGCTCGCCAGAAACCTCGAGCAGGTCGAAGCCGGCGACATTAAGAATATGATTGAGCTCATGAAGGCTATAAAGCCGGATGTAGCTGTTGAACTCTTGCGGTGGCGATCCATCCTCGTAAATGAACGAGCGCTTCGTGTGAAGCACACTGGCCTGTAATCAAACTCCACCTCCTCAAGGAACACGCATCTGACACCTTCCCCACCAGCGTTCGCGGGAGGGCATTCCGGCCACAACGTAGTCACGGTTGACGGTGTCGCAGGAGGACGTCGCCCGCCTTGAGCGCACGATGGATTCCCTGGAGCACCTTGAAGTTTCATCCGATCGTCGAAGTATCCGAAGGAGGTCTGCCAGAGAAACACGCGTCAAAATCTCGTTGAAGTTGAGCTTCACGCATGTCGCCATGAACAACTTGATCGACAAGGACTGCGCTGCGCTTCTGCGAGAGCATCGTTGCAGCATGGCCATCGACAGGTCGAGGCCAGCCACTTCGAAACCACGTTGCGCCAGATTGATTCGAGGACGCCTGGGGCCGCAGGCCAAATGAAACGCGGGCGCCCCTTCTTCAAATCCAAGCGAGTCGAGAATGAAGGCTGCCTCCACCTCGGTTTGTTTGGCGAGGTCTTTGGGACAGTGCGAAGGTACTCTTCGGTGAACACGTCCACGAACCAGTTGAAGCGCTTGAGTTCGGCGGCGTTTGGTACGTGTTTGGGTTTCTTCCTCCCTCCATGGTCTTTGACGATGCTGCTGACGTCGTCGTCGCCGTCGGCTTCAGCTTTCGCCGCCGCTGCCGACGCGCCGGATGAAGCCGTTTTGACGTGCACGCTCGGCCCGTTGCGGGGGATCCGCAGATCCGGCTTTGGCGGCGGCTGAGGAAGTGGCGTCGCATCCTCAAGAATCTCGCTGTCGAGCTCAAGCTCGGGCATGTCCCCCGATTCCACCGACGGTTCGGGATTCCAGCACCGGCTCGGGCACGCGAGCCTCCACCTGGGCTCCGAGGGGCGTTCCGCGAGCGTCGCACGAGCGATGTCCTCGTCCGTGATGGTCTTGGTTTGGACTCGTTTGAGCGACAGCGTCTCGGCTGTCGGGACCAACCGGTGAGGGAGGACTGAGGGCCTCCCTGCCATTTCTTTGTCAGAACGCGCGGCGGCAACACGAGCACATCCGGCGCGAACCCGGTCACGCAAGTGCGCACTGATGGTCCACTTGCGGACTGCATCGAGAGGAGTTCGAGCTGATGCCGGTCGAAGTTCGATGCGTAACTGCGTCCGCACGAGCTCTTCGCGGTCAAAGGCTTCGTCGTCCCCGCTCGTTGCCTCGGAGTCAGTGATGGCCGTGGATTGCCCCGTCGGAATTCGAAACTCGGGAATGGCGAACGCGAGGTCATCTACAGCAGGCGCGGGAAGTGACCGACCTCTTCGGTCAGCTCTATCACATCACCGTCTTCGTCGAGATGCGGCTCTAGGCTCGGCGAATTATCAGCGGAGTTGACACGATGAGGGCCTCTTCGCAGATGTACAGGCGGCTGTCAGACGCTAAAGCGTTCACACCGGCAGCATCCGGATGGATAGCGGTTTACAGCATCGCGAGTCTATACCACACGAGGATACCTCACAAGTCTTCGACGATCCTCGCGGGCCTCAAACGCGCCTGAGCAACTCGCCCATCCGCATGGCTGCCCGGCGGTCAAGCCGGCCTCAAACTTGAACTCTGGGTTGGAGATCACCATCACGACGGTTGAACCCAAGTTGAACATACCGAGCTCATCGCCGCACCGACATGGGACGCCAGCCGCGAGCTCGAAGCTCTCACGGCGTCGAAACTTACGGTTCGTGACATGCTCGTGAAATGCCAAGCTCATGCGGCCCACACATGTGGTTCCCACCATGACAACTCCAACACGGCCAATGGCATCGTTTTGGACATGTATGCGTGATGAGGCGTTCGTTGACGGCAAACAGCTGGTCCAGCCTGACGGCGTAAAGGGATTGACGGGGAAAAGGTGTCCCGGAATGTACGAAACCTCTGTGGCTTTCGGCCCGAGATCGGAAAGAACCTGGTGATAGTCCCGGTGAGAGGTAGATCGTCGCAAAGTGCCCGTCGGTGAAGTCCGCTGCTTCGCGGCCGGAATCGAGAGAGATCCACTCAACCGGTAGTCGCGGCCCTTGGCTTTGAACAAGCGTTTCCTGGTTATCTTACCAGTGAGACAACTCCTCCCGTCGCACGGCGAGCAAAGCGCGGCTCGACGTATCGGCAATCGCGCGGGCGTCGTCCTGGAGCTTGCGTGTGAAGAAGGCGTTCAAGCTGGTTGTAGGAATCCGGGATTGTTCAGCCTCATGCCGTATTGATCCCGGCCAAACTTGCGAACCTGATTGACCACGCCACGCACAGTTTTGGGAAGCATAGTCCGAAACGGCGCCCAACGCCCGCTCATCAGGCTACAACAATTGCAGGGCAGTGAGTTTTGCGCGATCGAGCATATTCTTCTAAAACCTCAAGCCCCACTTAGCCCGGTACTGAAACCAACGAAACGTCATCCACGCTGTCACGGGAGCGCCTAACACCAAGATCCATGGTGTCATCAACCATGCGAACAGCACCGTGACAGCCGCCGCTCCCAGCGCGCGGCGTACCCTTTATTCGCAGCAGTTTCTTTTGGTCAATTCCGTTCTTTTCATTGTTCGTATGGGCGTGTGAGCTGGTGGCCTTTAAATCAATACGCCAAACAAGCAAAGTCAAACGGGTCGGTATTCCGCATCGATGCTGTCCAATTGGGTTGCGCCTGTCGGACGCCGTCCCCTATAATCCGCGCGACCTAACAAACAACGGCCGAACCTATGAATCGATACCGGTCTCGCACCTCTAGCGGCGAGCGGGCACGCGCCCGCCCGGCAGTTCTACTTGCAGAGCGCGTTCAAGGCCGTCGTGTCCTGGACATCGGCTGTGGCACGGGCATCGGCTCGTCGCTGCTGCTTGAGCTCGGCGCTGAAATGGTCGACGCGACCGACCACCGCCAGCGGTGCTTGAGCTCGGACGGATGAAACATGCTGAAACCGGGCTTGATTTCCACGTGATGTTTGCAGGAGCTCGACTTTCCTGACGACACGTTCGATGTGGTGCTGTGTCTCGATCCCGCCTCGCCGGTGACAGACCCTTAGCTCGTTTCAGGAGGTTAAGCGCATTCTGAAGCCCTTTCAGGCGAGTATATTTGCTCGCTCGAACGAAAGACCATCCCTGGGATCGAATCCGCTCTCTTTGCCCCGTTACGGCTATGCAGAAAGCGGCGAGAAGATTGACTGTTCCGTACCAGCGCCCGGGTCCCCCAGTTGGGCGAACTCAAATCTCAGTTTGCCTTCACGTGCAGTCGGTGATCCAACGCCCGATGCTGTCCTTCGTGTTTGATGCCGACCTTGAGAACCACCCAGGCGATGCGGTCAGAAAGTTTGATGAGGATGGCGAGAACGGCGTTTGGGTTCAGGAGGCACCTGGGGCGGACACGGGCCGCGGGTCGGCTCGGACATGCGATTGTGCACCAACGAGACGGAGACCGGCGCCAACGCCCTGTTCTTCACTTGTTCGCAGGAGGAGGCACCGCCACCGCCGATGGCTGAGATCCATTTAAGCCGTACTACAGCCTTGTGGAGCGGCTGGGACAGGTCAACAACGATCTGCAAACCGCGCCCATGCGCGAGAGCGGTGACGCGGGAATTTGGGAAGTTCGATGAGGTCATTGAACATGATTAACGTGAACGCCGCCCCACCAACGAGTTCAAGGCGGTTTCGTGGACGACGAGCCTACCGGGCATCCGGATGCGACCGGACACTCTCTGGACGCCCAGCCGAACGACCCGCAGCTCGCAATCTGTGATATGGTTACTGCACATCTCCCAGGAGCCGAATCCACGCCTGGGAGCAGTGCGGCTTCGAGATGTCGAAACAGGTCGAGCAAGCGCTCGCCCTGCGCCCGTCAATCGTGTTGAGGCTTTAGAGGCCGAGCCTGCAACTTGCGCGCGCAGCAAGCGGCGCTGTTTGAGGCGTTTCAGCGGCAGATGAGCTGAAACCGGCGAACACGCGAAGATGCCGGCGAGCTTCTGCCGGCTGAAGCGCCCAACGACCCACCCACCGATGAGCCTGAGGTCGAAGACTCGCCGTCCGCTGAGGCGCCCGAGTCGGAGGAGAAATGGAAACGGTTTTTCGTTTCGGCCCTATTGATGGGAGCGTCCTCTATGGCGCTTGCGGGTGGATTTGGAGGATTCCTGGAAAACACCACCGAAGCCGTATGCGCGCGGAGGCACGCAAGTGCATCAAAGAAACTGATCTGAGCGCTGATCTACTTCAATCCGGCGCTGCTGAGCCGCGCCAAGTGGGCTGCAGATCTTACTCGACGTCAACTTGGTGGATCTCCTTCCGGACTTCACGCGACCCGTTGACGGCTGGGGCTCCACCACCCGAGAATTCTACCCCGTCTCGAATCAGGCGGGTTCTTCCCGGCACCGTTCTTTGCGGCAAGCTATGACTTCGGGGTCGATGGCCTCGGCTGCACGCCTGGTCCGAGTGCCTACGGAAAACGATGATGTTACGGCCGCACGGATGCGTGCGAGGACGATCCGGGCAGCCAGCGCGCGACTGATGATGCTGGAGTCGGACCTTCTTCAAGCGGTGCTTCACTGCAGGTGCGTCGTACGAGTTCAACCTCGGTTCAGGGTCCCTTCTGGTGGTCGGTTTGGCCGGGGCATTGGCGTGGCAACGCACGAACTTCCGCGTCGTGATCGACGAGCTGTTCGTCGGCCCACCGTTCGACGAAGACCCGACCAACCAAGCACCACTCACGGCCTCCGACCTGCAAGACTTCCAACCCACCGGGTTTGTCGGGCTCGCGTATTTCAACGGCCCTTGGACGGTCGGATTGTCTTACCGTCCGCCGCTGTCATGGACGGATGAAGGTGATCTCGACATCGAGATCCCCGAGGGGTATCAGGACCTCGTAAGCCGCAACGGAAATGGGTTAACGTTCTCGACCAACGCGGCCGGAAGTCTACGTGCTGGTGTCGACTACGGATACGGCGAGCATCCTGGTCGCCCCACGGAACCGCTCTTCGACGTTGAGCTCAACGTGGTTTGGGAAGACTGGTCTCGGGTGGATTTCTTCACCATCGCACCGCAAGCCACGTTGGATATCGCGGGATCACCCCAGCCACTGTTTGACGTCTATCAACCGAAGCGCTGGCAGGACACGTACAGTTTTCGTCTTGGGGGCTCGTACGGACCACTCGAATGGCTGACACTTCACGGCGGCGGCAGCTACGAAACCGCCGCGCAGGACGAAGCGGCGACCAACACCGATTTCGTGTCATGGGAGCGCATCACAGGCAGCGCGGGAGTGACCGTACACGCCACAGACTGGGTAGACCTCAGTCTGGGTTACGCATACACCTACTCGGGCTCCCGGACCGTCACCAACGGTCAGGTGTTCCAACAGATTCCTGTTAGCGGCTGTGTTGGGCCGGATTTCACAGCAGACGCCTGCCAGACTCCTGGAACTCCCCCGGGAAACCCTCAGAACAACGGGGAATGGTCTGCGGCGTTTCAGATCATCAGCTTCGGAACAACGTTCAAGTTTGATCCGTAGCGACGCCGCCCTCGGCGTCGAGCCTTGGCACACAAATCCTCACGCGGGTGCCCTTTCGGCGCGCCGACGAGAAATTCCAATAGCCGCCCAACTTTGAGAGCACTTGACCGGCTCCCGCAAGCCCGTAGCCCGAGTGCCCTCGTTTGGTCGTGAAGAATGGGTCCTGCGCGCGTTCCAGCTCGTGCTTGGTCATGCCGCGACCGGAGTCTTGCACCTCGATGCAGACTTTACCGCTGGGCAACAACGTCACCGTCACGTGCACCCAGCCGTCTTTGGGATGCGCCTCGAGGGCATTCTCCAGGACCGGAATCAAGACATGCTCTACCGCTGATGAGGACACAAAGACGTCCCGCTGGATGTCAACGACCTGACAGTCCACTGCGGTTTGACTGTCGGAGTAGCTCGACAAGACCGACGCGAGGTCTACGACCCGGAAGGGAATCTCTGAGTCGACGCTGTGCTGCGCATGGATTGCGTTGTCCACACCCCGCACCGCGCTCGCGAGAAGGTCGGCGACCTCGCCGTACCGGGTTATCGCCTCTCGCCGTGCCTTAGGTTGAGAATGGATCACGTCGGCCAACGCTCCGAGCGTCGTAATCGCAGGCCGCATGTGCGACGCCAGGAGCCCACGGATGTCCTCAAGCAAGCCGCGCCGCACGCGTTGCTCTTGCCAGAAGTAGGACTCCACCACGGATGTATCGTCCACGAGGAAAAAAGTCGCCACTTCAGCGTCGGCGGGCGTCAGATCCCAGTATCGAAGAAACTTGGGGCGCGCCCCTTCTTCCACCAGTTCAACGTGAAACTCCATCCGATGACGCGGCCCAGCGACAACGCGCCGAAGCGCGAGGCGGCAAGGTCGTTCCGGGTCGAAGAGCTCATACACCGACTCGACGCCCGTGCCGAACCACGCCTCCAGAAACGCCGGGCGTTCAAGGATGGTCCCGTCAGCCGCCAGTAAAAGCAGGCCGCCCGGTAAATTTCGTTCAATACTGGTCAAAGTGCTTTATCTCAGCCCGCAAAAAGGTGGCGAACTTCTTGGCGCATCGCGTCTCGATGTTTTCGAACCACCGCTTGTGTGAAACCCAGTGTGGTCTCGGAATCGGTGACGACATGCCAGAAGAACATGTCGTCCAAAGGAACCGAGAGGAACACGTGGTGGTCACCCAGGATGACAATCCCATCGGCCTTTTCGGCGCCGGTGCCGATCTCGGCGAGGGCGCGTGCGGTTGCCCGGAGACACATTGCTGTGGAAATGCGTCGGCGGCGGCGCTGTCATCGCTGTCACAGGCGGATACATCGGCGAGCTGGAAGTCCGTTTTCGGAATCCAACAACGCTCGAAGACACAAAACCGGGAAGTTCGCCGCGCAACGCGTTCAACACATCAAAAACACTCATGTCGCCCCCAGATTTCTCGGCGCAGGTTCTTCTGAAAACGACGCATGAGCACGAGCGCTTACTCCAAGGCTCGCCGCGCTTTCAACAACGGCAACATGGATGTATGCCGTGCTCTTCCATCTTCGAAAAAGCACGAACTGGTGTTCCAAGGCGAGTTGGCTCTTGGAAAACGTGTCCCCAGTCCCCAAAACTCGCACGGCGTGCCCGGCCGCCGCGACCACGTCCGCGAAAAACACAGCGATCGAGTCGGCGTCCCAATCGGATTGCCGATTGGCGACGGCGTTCAGGGCGATGCCCTCATGGGCGATCCCGGTCACAATGAGCCCCGGACAATCACGAGAAGTCCTCAAGACGCCTGAAAAACATCGGGCGGAATGGACCCAATGTTGGGGCCGTGGGTTGGCGGCGCGCCGCAGGAACGACATGGACTGGCGGCTGCGTGACAGCCACGGTCGCGTTGCGTTTGACTTCAGAATGCGCGTTCAGCCGAAACGGAGTACGGAACTCAATCTCAGGATCGTCCGTCTCGGTGAAAACCGTCGGACGTGGATGGCTCGGGGCCGACAAACGCGGCATCAATATCTCCGCGGCCGACGACCTCCTGGCCCGTCAGCACAGCCGGCGCGAAGACCTTCGTCTTCCTCCTCGTTGCCGCCGGCGGTCTCGATCTCGGCGCATTCTTCGCCGGAGGCGGCGGGAACGTTCCTGCAGAGATTCGCCCGGCCATTTTCGACGACGACGACCGCCGACGCGATGCCCATCCCAAGGTCGGTATCGTCGTCGGGCTCTTCGTCACCGGTCAAACGGCTCTCGTCCGCGCGCTTGATGCCCTCGAAGAGCAGGTCCTGCCAGCTCATGGTCACCGTGTGGTGCTCGACCTGGAAGTCCGATTGCATAAAGATATCGCCCTGCTTTAACGCGAGCATCCGGAACACGGCTTCGTCGCCCACCACGTCGTCGAACTCGAGTGCGGATGTCGCCCTTGCTGAAGACGATTTTTCCGCGGTGTCTGCGATATTTCAGGTGAAGTAATGCGGTGCGTTTTTGCCAAACAGACATCTGGATGATGTCGGTCAATTCGAGGTCCGACAGCACCCCTTAAACCTTTGTTTCGTCCAAGATTTCGAGGATAGCATCCCGCACTCACTGACATTGAAAGGTTTTTCACGTAGTGCGTGATGCCAATTCGGTCGGCAAAATTTTGAATTCGGGCGGTACCAAATGCAGTCAAGGATGATGACCTGAGATTCTGGAGCGATCTCTTTGGCTCGCAGGATCAACTGGAAGCCGTCCACACGGCCAGGCATTTTGATATCCGAGACGAGGCAGGTGCACACCTCCAGACTGGAGCACTTCGAGACCTTTTCCGCTGTTCGCGCATGACAGAGATGTCGTCGCGTTCAGGGAAGAGGTTCTTTTCGAGAGCCCAGAGCAGATGCTCCTCTCGTCGACGATCAAGATCTTGCACATGGTACGCCGAAAGCCAAGGGAATGTGACAAGGGTGACTATATATACACTCTGGGTTGTTCCGCAAGGCACGCGGCGGCCCTTCGCACATAGGTGGAACCGGCATTACTTTGACCTGTTCGTGATTACAGGCTAAGGTGGAGTGGTCTCCCGCGACGCGCCATGCACCGTTCCCTTCGCCATACTATGTCTCGCAGTCGTCCGCTTGCGGCGCGACGATATATAAACGATGTTGAGTTGGTCGGTCGTCCCAACTACGAGACGGCACCGAGCACGAACTCGGGTGCATTGTGGTATCGCATTCAGGTTACTGGCGATCTCAACGTGCGCGTGCGCTCCTCAAGCCACTGCCCACCACACGATTCTTCCTGCCGAGCTCCTGGAGTGGCTGGACGACTTTGCTTTGCGGATCTCCGTGGTGGGAGCGTACGGCCCAACGGTGGCTGAGATTCATGTCGATTGATCGCGGCGAGGGCAAGGTTGAGGTGGAAAGCGAGGACATCGACTGGGTGGAGCTCGAGTACCGCGTCAATCTCGAAGATGCGACCTCTGCTTTGCAGCCGACGGTCAAGGATGGGGTTGTGTACGGCTATGGCCCCGCGTTTCTCGTGTTGCCGGCGCAACAGGTACTCGACCGCACACGGGACGTGCAAATCGAACTGCACACACCCACCGATTGGAACGTCGTGTCGACCTGGACGCAGGTCGCGCAGAAGGTTTCGTCCGTTGACCCCAACATGACGGTTCGTGCCTTTCAGGCCACAGATGGCCAGGCACTGCGAGATGCCTTTCTGGCCGGCGGCAGGCGATTGAGTGTGGATCGGCTGTTAGACGACCTTGACGTCGCGTACGGCCCGGAGTTCAGGGGCGACCGCGAACGTGTGGGCAAGGTTATCGCGGACGCCGTCTCGGCCTACCGCAGCGACTACGGCCATTTAGGCCCTGTGAAGGTTTTGGTGCGCACGACCGCCGAGGCCGATCGGGGAAATCTTGGGGGACTCGGTCGCCGTGGCGGATTTGTCGTCGAATTGCCGGTTGACGCCACGGCGGACTCCGCGACGGCGTTGTTGGTTTGGCACGAGGCGCTGCATCTTTGGAACGGCCATTTTGCCGTTCCTGATCCCCGCTCAGAGGCCGAAACGCGCTGGTTCAAAGAAGGACTGACCCATTACTTGGCGACCGTCGCAGCCTGCAACCACCACGCGATCACGTCGACGTTCCTCCTGGAAGAGTGGGCACGGATCATTGACGCCTACGAGCGCAATCCATTGCGCCGGCGCGGACCGGGCACCGAGCTGGACGCGGCAAGGTTTCCCTATGATTTTGGGGCAATCCTCGGAGTAAAGCTTGACGCACAAGCGCGTGGCCAAACCAGTCAGCGTTGGTTGCAGCAGGTTCTGGACACGCGGGGTGCTGATGCGTATGAACCCCGGATGCTGCGTGAGGCGCTGATGAAGGTTTACCCCGCCGGATCCTCGTTGTGGCTGAACATCTCACAGCGCCAAGATCTCGAGGCGGCGGCGTTGTTTGAATCCATCGGACTTCACTTCTTGCGTGGCAGCGACCGTGAACCACGCCTTGTTTGGGTGGATGGTAACGCTCGGTTTGCCGAGATTTTTGGAGGATGCAGTGTCAACGCCCAGTGATATCGAAGACAACTATCCCGAGTTTTGGGCGGACCGAGGCGGCCTGAACTGGGACGCATTTGACCGGATGACAGACGACGAACGTGCAGACGTGCGCCGTGTCTTGTTCGCATCCGCAGATGAGCTGGACGCGCTTGATCTTGCGACGCTGACCAATTGCGCGTTGTGGACTTACACATCGCGGGTGCGTCAGGACTTGGAGGCCTTTTCGGCGGCCACCGCGATGCTTCTGGCGCGCGAGGGTTTGCCCGACGACCCCTATCTCAACTTCGGCGAAGTGCTTTCGATCGCAACTTACACACTCGCGTTGGGGGGTGTGGGTGACGAAGCTGCGATACTGGCTCAGCGGTACAGCGACCTGTTTCCCGATTCGCCACAGCGTTTCCAGGTCCGTGGTTGGGCTATGTTGCCCGAGAAACCCGAGGATGCCGTGGCATTGGTCCTGGGCGTGCCGGACGTCGAAATGTGGTTTGAGTTTGTCGAAGATCTCAAGGCGTTCGGCTGCATTCCCCAGGCGCTGACGCTTCTCGACCAGGTCCAAACGACCTCACGCGCGGACTCGCCGCTGCGCTTGGACTGCCTTATTCTTCGCGAAGACCTACTGAATCACGAATGACGAGTTGATCTGAGTCTCGGCGCCGTCCCACGGCGCGAATTTCCACCGATCGATGTGTGACTGCATGCATGTGTCAAACTCAGTCAATCGAATCTCGGCCGGCTCAACCGTATACGCGGAGACGTGTCCATCAGGCTGCACGGTAATGCCCACTGGGATCTTCTTTGGCGGCGAACGTGGCTCCCGTCGCATGTGCTCGGCAAACGGTGACGCTTTGTCGGATGGTTCGGAAGCCTTTGCGCGCTTCCTCCTTGCTGAGGAGCTTGGGCGCGTCGCGGAAGCGGTCAATTGGTCCTCTCAGGACGATTGATCGTCGCAACACTGTCGCGGCGTGCCAGGCCGCCGTACGCTACCACAGCAGCGCGCCCGGTCAGCTCGCTCCCAGGGCCGATGTTTCTTCGTCTGGTTTTGTGCCTCTTCGACGGGGCGCTTGACGACGGACCCCGATGAAGTGTTGCCACCTTTTTCTTTGACCTTCGTGGACGCTGCCGCACCTACCGTGGACTTCTCTGCGGCGACATCGGGTGGTGTTGGCTGTTCAGGCGCTAGGTCTTCGGCACGTTCATCAGCACCAATGACCTCCTCACCGAGCTCCATTTCAAACCGCTTTAACTTGTCCTTGGAATAAGACTTTTCGACGGGAGCGCGCCGCGCGACAACAGGTTTGGGGTCCTCGGGGGTCAAGATGGGTTTGCTTGGCCGTGTGCTCGCAAAGATAATCAGACCACCGAGCGCCGAAAGTCCGACCACCCCCAGAGCGATAAACATGCGCTTCTGACGCCGATTGCTATCCCGCAGCTCATCGATCTTGATCAGCAAGCTCGCCGACATGTCTTGTCCGTCGGCCTGGGCTGTCTTCATGGACGACGTGAGTTTGGGCGCGTCCGGAAAGAACGGGATCAACCCGGAGTCGTCCGCGGTTGACCGCTCCTCCTCATCGGGGATGGCGTCGAATACATTGGAGGTACTCGATGTCACCGGCTTGGGGTCAAAGGTTGGAAGTTCGACAGCTGCCGGTTTAACGGTGGGGGCGAATGTGAGTTCCGCCGTGGACTTGCGCTGAACCGCCGGTTTTGGCATGTCCAACGTCGCTTCCAACATGGGTTCTTCGGGCGCAGGTTGCGCAACACTGGGGCTGGGGTGCTGGCCGTTGCAGGCACGTCGTTCTTAAGCTTTTCGCGAAGTTTCTCTAGCCGGTCTTCGCGCGGCTCGGGTTCGGGTTTGGGCCGGGGGTCGGGGGTGGCGAGCTTGGGCCGACTTTCGGGTGTGCGTTGGGCGGTCGGCGCAACTCCCGCCTGTGGCCCTTTGGGTGCATCGGCCGCCTTGATGGCCTCCAACGGCCCCGTGAACCCAACGGTCTTGGCTCGCGGCTTGATGACTTGACCCTTCGCAAGCGACTCCGCGAAGATCTCAACGTCCCGCACAGGTTTCCACTGCACGATCGTTTCGTGCCACACGTATGTCTCGTCCCCGAGCTCGCCGGATTCGTATTTGGACTGCAAGACGGCCAAGTCCATCGGCGCGCTCGACTGCCCGTTGACCGAATAATACCAATTGGTCTGTGGCACGCGTGCAGGCACGCCCGGCGGTTTTGGCGGCGCAGCGGGCGACGCCTTTCGTGATGCGTCCGCAGGTGCTGGGGATTGAGGGTCCCGCACTGTGATGATGTTTCCACAGTTCTTACAGCGAACCTTGAGAACCTTTCCTCGGACCTTTTCTTCGGCGATGGAGTACTTGGTATTGCACTGTTCGCAATAAAACTTCATTGCGGCTGAACCCTGAACCATCTGAGGAAACACCTATGCAACGGCCTTACGAGTCGAACTCGTTTTGCACGGTAACCGCGAATGACCCGCCACGTCAAAGCATGACTAACATTGCCATGATGAACGGCCCGGTTAGGCACAAGATAAGCGTGGTGTAGCCCATGATATCACGCGCACGCAGTTCCATAATGCCAAGCAGCGGGAGCGCCCAAAAGGGCTGCAGCATATTGGTCCATGCGTCGCCATACGCCATCGCCATCACGACGCGCTCAGGCTCGATTCCCAGCGCATCCAAATTCTGAACCATAACGGGCCCTTGCACCGCCCACTGCCCTCCCCCGCTTGGCACGAAAAAGTTGACCACACCGGCCGACAAAAAGGTCCAAACGGGGTAGGTCGTCGGTGTTGCGATGGACAAAAATGCCTCGGAGATGTCGAGGATCAACCCACTGGACTTCAGCAATCCCAAAATACCGAAGTAGATCGGAAACTGAACGACGATCCCAGCGCACCCTCGGATGCCGCGCGAAACGGCCGCCATGTAAGCCATGGGGCCGACGTGCATCGCTAGTCCGGTCGCAAAGAACAGCACGTTGATGCTGTCGAGGTTCCACGCGGCGACGCCATCGCGCCAAAACAACCATCCACAAAAGGCGAAGAGAACCGCCGCCGCTGCGCGACTGACCCAAACCGGGCCCGGCTCGTCGTCCATGCCGGATTCCCCATCGCTTGGGAGATACCCCCGCATGTGCGCCTCGTCCTTGGGTGTCATCCAGTAAAACGCGACTGGCACGATCACTAAGAGCCCCAACGTCACCGCGAGGTTTAGGGGACCAAACAAGGTCCGCGACACATCAATGACCCCAATCGTGTTTTCCAAGAAGTGCCCGGGTTCGGCGACCTTTAGCGGTGCCGACCCAGACAGTCCCCCATGCCACACCAAAAACCCCGCGTAACCCGCCGCCCCGAGCAACGGGTAATGCACAGGCCGCTTGGCGGCATGAAATGCGCGGCCCATCTCGCGGGCCATCAACGCGCCAACGATGGCGCCAAGGCCCCACTGGATCAGGCTTGCGATGCAGGCCACCGCGGCCACCGAAAACGCAGCGACCGCGGGCGATGTCACCATCGATGCGATACGCGCCAACGCGGATTGCACGAATTTCGTGGTCGCGATCGCGTGCCCGGTAATCAGCACAATGCACATCTGGAGCGCGAACTTCATCAGCCCCGCGTTCCAAAGCTCCGCGTACCAGCCTTTTGCAAGAACGCCGACCCGCTCGGACACGGGCAGCGCCGACACCGCGGAGCCGAAGCCAACGGCCACGAATGCCACGATGGCGGACAGCACCAAGCTGAGCACAAACGGGTCTGGCACCCAGCGCTCGGCGAGGCGAGCAAGGCGTTCGCCAATTCTGGCTATCACGATGGTTCCGAATCCAGCTGTGTCACGACCTCTCGAACCTGAGCTTCTGTCGCGCGAATCTTCTGCCGGCACAATCGAATCAGCTCAGCGGCGCGTTCCACGTCGGTCGTCAGTTTATCCAAATCGACGTCGTCGCCTTCGATCCTCGACACGATGGCCTCGAGTTCGTCCATCGCGTGTTTGTAGGAAATCGTCTCTTCACTCATCGTTTATCTCTCTTGCATGAGTCGCGGTAATCAGGGCTGAGGCGTTGCCGTCCCTGGACTCGATCTCGATGGAATCTCCGGTGCGTAGTTCTCCAACCGATCCCACCACCCGACCATCGAGACGCACGCGCACGTAGCCTTTGCTCAGGATTCTTGCGGGATTCGACATTTCAACACGAAGGTGCGCAAGCTCCAGTCGACCGAGCGCGCCCTCCGTCGCGCGGCTGGCGGCCGATGGCAGCCGCTGTGTGAGGGATTCGAGGGTGTGCCGATCCGCTTGCACCCGGTTGGCCGCCCCCTGCGCGACTCGATGCGACAGCTTGGCGCACCGCATCCGCTCAGAGTTGACTCGGACGCTAGCGCCCTCGCGCAGACGGTGCGCGAGTTGTTCCAGGCGGCGATTCACCCGTGTCATGGCGTGGTCGGTGATACGGCGGGCTCGCGTTTGCAAAGATTCGAGTTTCGCATCGAAGTCACGCACCCGCGCCACCACCGCCTGCGCCGCCGCGGTTGGCGTCTTGAGGGACTCGGCCACAAAGTCGACCACACAACGGTCCCGGTGGTGCCCAACACCAACGATGATTTTAATCGGGGTCAGACACACCGCCCGACCGATCGCGTGCGAGTCAAACCAAGCGAGGTCGCTACGAGCCCCCCCTCCGCGGGCGAGGATCAGGACGTCGAACTGGTCTGCGCGACGGTAGAACCACCGCAGCGCCTGAAGGACAGACTCCTCGGTCGTTGGTCCTTGCATGGTGGCGTGAGCCACACTGATCTCGAACGCGAAACGTGATGCCCGCAGCTCATCGAGGATGTCGTTGTACGCGTCACTTCCCACCGATGTGATAAGCCCAACGCGCAACGGACATGCGGGAAACTCAAGGTCGATGTTGCGCCGCACGATGCGCTCGGCTTCCAGCGCACGAAGGACCTTGTCCCGCTGCGCCAAGATCGCGCCGGCTGTGTACGTGGGGTCCACGTCTTTGATCAGAATCTGAAACCGACCCGAGGGAGGATAAAACTCCGCGCTCACACGCACTCTTACCGCGAGCCCATCTCGCCACGCGATGTCGGGCGATTCCGATGAGAGCTTTGCCATCACACGTTGTGCGTCCGTGGCGTACATCACAGCGTCCACCCGCGCGGTGACGTCATCGTTGCGACGCTCGACCAACTCGAACCAAAGGTGTTTTTTTGTGTTGCGGTCAAATCCTTGGAGTTCTCCTACCACCCAAAACTCTGCGTCGAACGCCGCCCGAAGAACGCGCTGAACCTCTCGATTGAGTGCGCCCACGGTCATGTCTGCCGGACCCGACACCTCCGAATCACCGCGCCAGGTGCGAAATCTCGGCGTCAGGTGAAACTGAAATGCGTCAAGAACAACGAGCACCTCGTGGACGTGTTCCACGGGCACCAGCCACTGTTTTGACGACTGGTCAAACGACCGTTCCGGGAGGGATTTCACCACGGCGACAACGTCGGGATCATAGCCAAACGAGACCATGATGACCTGCCTCTCGAGGTCAATGTCGAGCGTTCGACTCATGGAACCGCGGGACGAAACAGCTGAGATACCAACGCAAAGACTCCAAAACCAACCGAGACACTCCCCGCGAGGTAGCCGATGGCCAATGCACGGTTTCCTGAGCTCCACGTGCCCCACGCGTCACTTTCGAACGTCGAGAACGTCGTAAACGCTCCGAGCAAGCCAGTGAACACGAACAGACGCCAAACCTCGGTGCCGACCTCGTGTACGTCCATCCACTGTTTCAGAAACGCGAACGCCGCACACCCGAGAATGTTCGCCGCCAAGGTACCGATCCACGTATGTTTGGGCCAAATCGTCGCCAACGCGAGCCCAGTTTGCGCCCGCAATATCGCACCCAACGCGCCTCCAAGACCTATCCAGAAAAACCGAGTGAGCGTTTCCAAACTACTCCTGTTGGCAGACTTTCGCAGTGTCGCTGAAACAATGGTCAATGACCCCGCCGGGAAGTTCCTCTTGGCACGGCACGCAAGCCCCCTTCGAGCACGATGCGTTGGAACTGCACGTCGGCAAACACTTGAGCTCGTAGCACGCTTGCCCAGCCGGACAGGAAACGCTTTCGTCGCACTCGGCGGTCTCGACACAGGCCACATGCATGACCATCATGGCCAACACCCAGACCAAGACTGCGAACGTTTTGCAATTGTGCGTGCTGGGGATACAGTCACCCGCTGAGGTGTGCATGTTACGTCTGGTCTTTGTCCTGTTTCGAAACGTTCTAAACATCTTCTCTTACGTACTGTTGCTGCCGTTCTTTGTCTTGAAGCGACGCTTCTTCAGGCCTGATGAACAATGGGTGCGGATACGGTTGAGCGGCGCACTGCCTATCGTGGGACCGGCTGGCCTTGGTCGTTGGTTCCAGAACGCCCCGACTTTCCTGCAAATGCGCCGGAATATCAAGGCGATCGCGGATTCCAAGGACATCGACACGGTTCTCATCGACATTCGAGACCCTGGGATGGGGCCCTCGGTCCAGCGTGAGGTAAAGTCGTGGATCGGCAACATCCGAGACAGCGGAAAACGGGTGATCGCCTACAGCGACTCGTTCTCAACGTCGACCTATGCGCTTGCATCCACCGCGACCGAGATTGTGATGCCTCCATCCGGACGGCTGTATACATTTCGACCACGTTCCGAGCAGATTTTCGCCAACAAGCTCCTTACGCGACTCGGGATTCTCCCGCAGTTCCTTCATATTGGCGCATTCAAGACCGCATCTCATCGGTTTATCCGTTCCGAAGGCACCACAGCACAACGTGGCATGACCGACGAATTGCTCGATGGCATGAGCCGCCTGACGACGGAGCACATCCAAGAATCGCGGGGTCTGAACGCGGACGAGGTCGCCCGTCTGTTCGAAGCGCCGGTGGACGCGGGGTTGGCCAAACACCGAAACTTCATCCACGGCGAGGGTTTTGCGACCGACTTTCCAGAACATCCCGACCACCGCGATTACCTTGATTCGGTGTTGAAACTTGAGGTTCTGCCGTTTCGGCGCCCAGCAGTGATCGCGTTGGTGGACCTAACGGGGTTCATCGTCACGCCTGACATGCAGGTGCCCACCAACGGGCCCGTCATCGATTCGGGCGTCGTGGTGCCGCTGCTCGAACGTCTGGCCAAAAATCCACGAATTCGCGGGGTCATCCTCCACATTGACAGTCCGGGTGGCAGCGCGCTCGCAAGTGACCTGATCTGGCATTCCGTCGCGAACCTCACGCAGGAGAAACCCGTGGTCGCCTGGTGCACCAACGTCGTCGCGAGTGGGGGCTACTACATTGCCGTCGGCGCAAATGCCATCGTTTGCACGCCTGAATCGATTGTTGGGTCCATCGGCGTCATCGCGGGCAAATTCGCGGTTCGCGGCCTCGCAGAACACGCGGACGTGCGCGTTGAGGTCCATGGTGACGATTCGACGTCGATGATGAGCCTGGTCGACCCACTTGCTGGCAAGGGCCTGGCAACGCTGACCGAAGACACGCGTCGCTTCTACACACGTTTCCTTGAGCGTGTGGGTATGGCTCGCAACATCGCGCCGCGGCGTCTGCATCGGTACGCGCGAGGGCGCGTCTACTTGGGCGAACCCGCGCTGTCACGAAATCTTGTCGACGGCATCGGTGGATTCGAGGAGGCCGTCGCCCGAATCCATGCTTTGTGCGAATTGTCCGAAGACAAGACCGTGTTTCGAACGTTTGGTCACCGGTCGCCTTCGCTCAAGGCAGCGATTCGTTCCTCTATTCTTGGTCGTGTCGTGGCGCAGGGAATGTCGGCGGTGGAAGACGACGCCGTAGTTGCGACCCTATTGAAGCACCAAGAGGTGTTGGCGCTCATGCCGCAATCTTACCGTTGGTAGGTTACGGGTTCAGCAGTTCGTCGAGCTTGCCGGACTTTTGAAGGGCCACAACGTCCGTGTAACCACCGACCGACAACCCATCGATAAAGACCTGGGGAACCGTGCGACGACCACCGGTCATCTCGACGAGCTTGATGCGCATGTCGTGATCGTTTGTCACGTCAACTTCCGTAAACGCGACCCCAAGGTTCTTGAACAGACGTTTGGCTTGGTCGCAGTAGGGACAATAGGTTGTGCGATAGATGATGACTTCGGCCATCGGGTCCTCCTTGATTGACTCCACTCAGACGCTGGAACCTTGCGTAAGTTTCAGGCGGACCTCAAAAAAAAAGGCCACCCTGCCGGGTGACCCAAATGTGTTTTCCAACACTTACTCTTCTTCGAGGCCCGAGAACACAAACGGGTACTGAATCACGCAGATACCCCCGTTGGGTTTTTCGAAGCGCATGCGGGCGATAACACGAGTGATGCAGCCCTCGGCTTCTTTGTTGTTGAGCGACGAGCTCGCAATCGACGGCTCAGAAACCGAACCGTCCAAACCGACCTTCCACTGCGCCATGACCTTACCCGAAAGTGTTGGGTTGGTCTGAAGTTCTTTCTCGAAGCAGTACTTGATGGCGTTCTGACGGGCACCAACGACGCGTCGGATGTTGTTCTTGTCACAGAAGTCGCCAAGCTGCGGCGTGCCGGTCTGGACGCGAGATCCAACCTTCTTGGCGGCCTTGCGACCGATCTTCGCGCCGGTTCCCTTGCCACCACCGGTGTCAACCTTGCCCAGTCCGCCGATTCGGCCGAAGCCTTCTCCGCCGCCGCCTTTGCCAACACCACGCATGCCCATGCCGCCAGCGCCACGGCCGATGACCAACTCGCCGCCTTCGCCAGACATCGCGACGTTCATCTTCGCGTCGAAGCCGTCTTGGTTTCCGAAGATGTTCTTCAACGGGCCTGAGCCCAACAGATCGGAGCTAAGCGCTTTGTTCACGCCGATGTTTTTGACGTCGATCTCGTTGACCATTTCACCGTCGACTTTCGGAATCTTCGACTCTGGGATTTCCTCATCGGGATCGCCGAATTTGCCTTCCTCACCGCCTGCTTTCTTGCCGGTGGTGTCTTCTTCAGGCTCGTCGGTCTCCTCTTCTTCCAAGGGGTCGTCGACATCGTCGACCATGAACTTCACGAACCGGTCAAGGTTCTGCATTTCCTCGAGCTCAGCCGGGGCTTGGAACATGAGGAATGCCACCATTAGGAACGCGATATGACCGATGGCGCCCACGAAGATCGCGAGCAACAACGGGGCCTCGAAACGCTCGGCGAACCCGCGGATCGGTACGACCTCCGACTTGTCCAGCATCTGGAAGAAGATGCCAACCTGGCCCAGGTCAATCACACCCCACCGCCGACGGCGAGTTCGACTGTACAATCGAGGCGTTGCCCGACGCAGATCCACTGAACCCGACTTGAGGCGCGTTTTGACGAGGTGAACTCATCAAATCCATCTCCTCGCCGTTGAGGTTGAAGGTGCCGGTACTTATCGGTGACGCGGAGCTTGTACCCGCTGTTCGTGCGTTGAAACATCTCGAACGACGTCGATATGCCATCTGCCGGAACGACAAAAAGATTGGTCTGGTCGTCGCCGACCGTGACGATGTGGTCACTGGTCTGTGTGAAGGTCCGCTCCTGAAAAACAGTAGCGTTCCAAACCAATGCGACTCTCAGATTGTGATTGCTAGCACTCACCTTATGGCTCCTTTCCACTCGTGGCTGAAGGCTCTCGCGCCCGCTCCCGGGAAGGCCCCGGGCCACAGAGACCACGCACCTTACTGATCGGTCCAGTGGTCGTCAAGCGCTCAGACTACACATCACGACATGTAGGTGTGTAATCATTGCGGCCCTTACGCCTAGTCGTTACTCTCGTGGTGGGCTGGGCCCAACGCACTGTAGGACACGCACCATGAAAAGAAGTTCCATCGCACTCGTCCTTTTGATGTCGGCATCGACTTCGATGGCCCAGGAACGCATCAACGACGTGACCGTGCAGCGCATTCGGCCGTCTGATCTGCCCACGCTCGAAGAAACGAAGATCCCAACCGTGCTCGGGTCGGAGGCGTCCATGCCGCGTATGCCGACCGCGGCGGATATCTCGGCGATGCAACGCACGGTCGCCTCAATGACGGTGCGTGTGATCGTGGAGGCCAAGCCGTTCTCGACGCTGCAGCGGACCCCCATCGTGATGGAAGGACAGGCTGTATGGATTTCAGCGCAGCCGGAGGGTGCGGATCCGATTCTCGTGACTCCCGCGCATTGGGTGGACGGCGCGTCGAAGGTCTGGGTACACCCCCCCGAGCCTGATCTGCTCGTTGACCAACTGAGTGTTGGGCGATCGGACATCAAGGCATACAGCACGAACGGACCGTCGAAGCTTCTGGCGGACCCGGACCTCGTCCCAGCCAGCGTGCGGGTACTCGACCGTGATCGCAATCTTGCCGTCTTGGAGATCGATCCCGAGCACCTAGCGGCGCCGGACAAAGGGTTGCTGATTTATCCCATTGAGACGCGCGCGATCAGCTACCTGTACGGGTTGACGCCGTACTCGCAATTCCGCCCACAGATTGCCCGCATCGTTGAACCGGATCGCTCAAACGAAGCCCTGTTGTATTACCTTGCTTCGGACTTCCTCGCCGCGCCCGGAGCCCCCCTAGCTGCCCCGCCAGGAGAGGTGGTGTCCATCGTGGCGATGATGCATCCCACCGAGCCCCTCCAGAGCTTGATCATTCCCCCGTTGATCCTTCTCAAGTTCGTCAGGACCGCGCAGGGACTCGACCAAGCGAAGTTAGTCGAAGATGTTGCCGCGCCAAAGTGATCTCCGCCCCACATCAGCGTCGCCGTCTCGGGAGGGGTTGATTCGATGGCGCTGCTCGATTGGCTCGCACGGTTTCACCCGCCCGCGCTCGTTTTGCATGTCCATCATCACCTGCGACCTGAGGCCGATTTGGATCGCGATCTTGTCGTCGAGCGGTGCCGCGCCCTTGGGCTGCCTTACCAAGTCCTCGACGTCGATGTGCGTCGCAACAACTCGATCCAACAGCAGGCGCGATCCGCGCGTTATGGTGCGATGGTGCAGGCGAGCCTGCGAGCCGGCCTGA
Organism: bacterium; assembly: GCA_041390025.1. GTDB lineage: Bacteria > Myxococcota_A > Bradymonadia > Bradymonadales > Bradymonadaceae > JBFFMO01. Next base: position 91,657 of record JAWKQR010000010.1, on the reverse strand, counting down.
CAGACTTGGTCACTGCCCATCATCGCGACGATGCCGTCGAGACGTCGGCCGGAGCCGGTCAAAGCGACCGCCAGACGACCGGAATCAGCCCTGCACGATTCATGGAGCACTGGGGCATCACGCTCCACCGTCCCCTCCTCCATGTTGGGCGACAAGACATTCTTGCGTACGCGGCAAAGCACCGTGTCCTGTGGCGCGAAGACGCCAGCAACGCGGATCCCAAGTACTTGCGCGCACGACTCCGGATGCAGGATCTGACCAAGGTCGAGCTCGACTCCGTCCGCCCGCTGCCTGAATACAGGCGCGTGGGAGCCGACACGATTCGGGTCAAGCGCGAGGACGCCTCAAGCCTCGCTGAGATCGTCGGGCAGGTATTCCCAACCTGCGCCGTGTCGGCCGCCGCCAGCCATACAGTCCAGACCGCGATCAACGCGGAAACGTCGCAGCGGATCCATTCACACGGCCTAGAGATTTGGATCGGCGCCGATATCGTGGTCCAACGCACGTTGGGTTGCGTGCGTCCGATTAACCTGGTTGGCTCGCTGCGCTGGGGAGGCCAACTGGGAAGCCACGCATTGTGGTCCAACCGCGGTGTGGCCTCGAAGTTGGTACGCGAGAAGCTTCGCACCGCACGCCGAAGTCGTTGGTACCGTGTGTATGGCCCCGTAGGGCTTTCGGAAACCGATCCGCGGCGGATTCATCTACTTGATGAGGACGCCGCCGGGATTTTGATGTCGCAGGTCGACACCTTGGAATTTTGACGACGTTCTTGCCATTCTTTTCATCCCTTCGTTGTGGTGTGCATCTTAAAAGGTGGCCACTCGATGGGGTGGTGCTTACAATGGGCCAAGAGACACGCTCAAATCTTGGAATTCTCGCTCCGGCGGTAGCGCTGGCAGCCATATGAGGCGCGATAGTGAATAAGGTACCCCTTCGTAGTTTTCTGTTCGGGGCGATGATCCTGGTGTTGCTTGGTGTGATCGTAAACATCTTCAGCGATACATCTCGGGACACTCCGGTGATCAAATTCAGTGAGTTTCGAGAGGCCGTGGCCAAAGGCCACGTGCAATCCGTCGAGATTTCGGACCTCGACATCACGGGCAAGTACGACGAAGCGTACGCCAAGGAGTCGAAGAAACGCCCAGCGTTCCGCACGACGGGACCCGTGGGCGAAGACTTGCAGGACTTGTTGACGGCTAAAGACGTCGCGTTCTCGTTCCAGAAGAGCGACGAAGATGGATGGCAACAGATCCTGTGGTGGGTACCGGTGATGCTGATCATCGTGGTGCTCTTCTTCATGATGCGCCAGTTCCAAAGCGGCAGCGGCAAGGCGATGACGTTTGGAAAGTCGCGCGCGAAGTTGCTCAACGAGAACAACAACAAAGTCACGTTCAACGACATCGCCGGCATCGACGAGGCCAAGGATGGAGCTTTAAAGGAAGATCGTTGAGTTTCTGAAAACCCCAAAAAAAGAAATTCACGCCTGGGCGGCCGTATCCCCAAAGGTGTTCTGCTGATGGGTCAACCTGGAACGGGGAAGACCTTGTTGGCCCGCAGGGTGGCCGGCGAAGCGGGTGTGCCTTTCTTCTCCATTTCGGGCTCGGATTTCGTGGAAATGTTCGTGGGCGTCGGCGCAAGCCGTGTCCAGGACCTGTTTAGCGAGCAAGCAAAAAAGCAGGCGCCATGCATCGTCTTCATCGACAGATCGACGCCGTCGGACGGCACCGTGGGTCCGGGCCTGGGCGGTGGGCAGACGAGCGCGAACGAACAGCAACCAACTTCTGGTCGAGATGGATGGTTTGAGGCCAACGAGGGCGTCATCCTCATCGCGTACCAGCCGTCCAGATGTCTTGGATCACTCTTGCGTCGAGTCGCTTCGACCGTCGTGTGATGGTCCCTGCCCGATGTCCGTGGACGTGAGCAAATCTTGAAAATCCACACGCGTCGAACACCGGTGTCGAAGGACGTTGATCTGACAAAAATCGCACGTGGAACCCCCGGATTTTCGGGCGCTGACCTTGAAAACCTGGTCAATGAGGCCGCCCTCCAGGCCGCGCGCGTTGGCAAAGACCGCGTCGACGGCGGCGATTTTGAACACGCGAAGGACAAAGTCCTGATGGGGTCGGAGCGAAAGAGTGCCGTCATCGGAGAAAAGGAAAAACGTGTGACCGCCTATCACGAAGCCGGTCACGCGCTTGTCGCGATTCTTCAAGAGGGTACCGATCCGGTTCACAAGGTCACGATTATCCCGCGTGGGCGAGCGCTTGGCGTGACCCAGCAGCTCCCGACCGAGGATCGGCACACACTTTCAAGAGACTACGCCCTGAAGAGGATCGCGGTCATGATGGGCGGCCGTGCTGCGGAAAAGATCATCTTCGACGAATTCACCACCGGAGCCGGAAACGACATCGAGGTCGCGACGGATCTCGCGCGCCGCATGGTGTGTGAGTGGGGCATGAGCGACGTGATTGGGCCGCTGTCCTTCAGCGAGAGTCGATCCAATCCGTTTTTGGGCAATATGGGCTCGGGAGCCCCAAGCCGTCCTTACAGTGAATCTGTCGCGCAAGAGATCGACTCCGAAGTGCGCCGTATCGTGACCACACAGTACGAGAAGGCTGAGCAGTTGCTCTCAGAGAACTCGCACCTGCTTGAGCTGATGAGTGACGCTTTGATGGAGTTCGAGGCGCTTGATGCCGAAGAGATCATGATGTTGGTCGAGGACAACTCCATCGATCGCGTGCGCCTTAAACGCGCCAATGAGGAAGCCGAACGGGAGAAAGAACGCGGCGAAAAAGAACGCGCACCCAAGACCGGTTTTACCTCCAAGCTCAAGGAACAGTCGGCCATCGGCGACTGGACGCCCACCACATAGTGCGAACGCTTCTCCATCCACGTGCCACCGCGGATCTCGAGGCGATGCGTGTCGGGGACCAATCCTTGTCGTGGGAACGGACCTTGGTGATGGGCATCCTGAACGCCACCCCTGATAGTTTCAGCGACGGAGGGGCGTTCGTCGACACCGAGGTAGCTGTCGCGCACGCCATGAACATGCTGGCCGCAGGTGCCGACATCATCGACGTGGGCGGCGAGTCGACGCGACCGGGCGCTGACGCCGTCAGCGTCGACGAAGAAATCGCCCGAACGTCCGGCATCGTGGGTTGTTTGGCGGAACACTGCATGGTCTCGATTGACACGATGAAAGCCCGAGTCGCCGAATCGGCGCTCGACCATGGCGCGTGCGTGGTCAACGATGTTTCGGCGCTGCAAGCGGACCCTGACATGGCGCCATTGCTGGCGGATCGCGGGGTCCCGGTTGTGTTGATGCACATGCAGGGAACGCCCCGAACGATGCAGGTCGCGCCGACCTACGGCGACGTCGTCGAGGAAGTTTATGCCTTTTTTGTTCAGCGCCTCGAAGCGTGCGTTAAGGCGGGGATCCATCCATCGCGTGTGATCCTCGACCCAGGATTTGGATTTGGAAAGACGGTCGAACACAACTACGCGCTGCTTTGGAACTTGGCGCGTTTTTGTGACTTAGGGTGCCCACTGCTCCTTGGCACAAGCCGCAAGTCCATGATTGGCGCCGTGACGGGCAAGCCTGCGCTTGAGCGTGAGTTTGGAACGGCCGCGACCGTAGCCCTTGGAATCGCTGCGGGTGCAAACATAGTCCGCGTCCACAATGTACCCGCGATGATCGATGTCGTGCGTGTGGCGGACGCCGCGCGCGGATCTATTTAGGCTCGTTTTGCACGACCTTCTTGCTCAGGTACGACACCTGACTACAATCGAACACAGCGTTTTGTAGCATCCCTCGTCGGTCGACTCATCCATGGTCGGAGCTTTGGACATCCTGCAGTGGCGCGATGGCAAAGAACTCATCATCGATCTGATCGATTTTGCCATCGTCTACTACGTCATCCACCGCACGTTGCTGCTCATCAAGGGCACCCGTGCGGTGCAGATTCTCATCGGCCTCGTGGTCGTGGTGGGGGTGTTTCTTCTGTCAAAGAACGACTTCATGACGTTGACGACCACCCACTGGCTCATCGACAAGTTCATCGTCAATTTCATCGTGATTGTCGTCATCCTGTTCCAGGCCGATGTACGCCGCGCGCTCGCGCAGTTTGGTCGCACGTCTTGGTTTCAAGCCACACGTTCCATCGAAGAGGCTCCGGTCCTTGAAGAGGTGATCAAAGCCAGTGTGATGTTGTCCCAACGCAAGATCGGAGGTCTGATCGCGATCGAGCGCAACGCCACGCTGAATGACATCACGGAGGAAGGCATCCGCATCGACGCCGCAGTGTCTAAAGACCTCCTGTTCTCGTTGTTTCTTCCGGAGCATCAAAACCCGCTGCATGATGGCGCGGTCGTGATTCAGAAGGGTCGGATCACCGCGGCAGGCTGCTTCTTACCGCTGACCAACAGCCTCAAGGTCGAAAAGACGCTGGGCACCCGCCATCGCGCCGCGATTGGATTGAGCGAGGACACCGACGCTGCGATCATCGTGGTGAGCGAGGAGACGGGGACCGTCTCCGTGGCCTACAAAGAAGCCCTGTACCGTGAGCTGGACGCAAACTCGATGCGTGACCTGTTGCAGCGCATCTTCAGTCCAGAAGACGTCGAAGACTCCGACACCCTGCTGGAACGATTTCGCCAAGAGGACGAGGAATGAGCAATCCCGTCCAAACCATGCGTGATTTGGTCACCGAGAACTTCGCCGTCAAGGTGGTGGCGCTGCTCATCACCCTGTGGTTGTCCATTTGGGTGCGCAACGACCGCGAGGCAACCGTGGTGGCGCACGCAGCCATCCGTATCGAGATCCCGGACAACATGGTGCTTGTGACGCAACCCATCGAACGCGTGCGCCTGACCGTGCGTGGACGGTCCTCGGACGTCAACCGCTTCGACCCGACCGAAGTGCCACCGCTGAGTGTCGTGGCCTCCGACGAACCCGATCAAATGTTGACGTTCACGCCCGACATGGTGCAGCTGCCTCAAGGGCTTGAGGTCGCGCAGATCACGCCTGAGTTCGCCCGCGTGCGGTTAGAGCCCATCGCTCGCAAGAAAGTCCCCATCTCCCCGCGGCTCGGCGGTGAGCCCCGGGCCGATTACGTCGTTGGACATGTGGAAGTCACCCCTCCAACCATCGAGCTCTCCGGCCCAGCGAGCAGCATCGCGAAGGTGCAGGCTGTGAATACGGAGCTCGTTGACATCACCGATCGTTCCCAGAGCATCGAGCGCCGCGTCCAACTGCGTGTAGACGATCCCCTGATCCGCTATGACGCGGCCACCACCGTGATGATTAAGATCCCCATCGACACGGCCGAGGTGACCCGTTCGATCAATGGCGTTCGCCTCTTGGCGGTCAACACCACACGGCTCGCGACGATCGCGCCGGCGACCCTCAACGTTTCGCTGCGAGGTCCTAAGGCTGCGATCGATAGCTTGTCACCCGGGGAACTCCTCGCGACAGTGGACCTTGAGCAAGAGGATCACCGTGGTGCCGGCACGTACGAAAAGCAGCCGGTGGTCAAGAACCTGCCCACCGGAGTGACTCTCGTGGACTACCACCCCAAGAACGTCATCGTTTCGACCATTGCGCGTCCGCGTGAGTCCGGCGACCCTTGACGTGTATCCCCTTGATGAATGAGGCCTACCTTGGTCGAACGAAAGCTATTTGGTACCGACGGCGTGCGGGGCATCGCCAATGAATACCCGATGACAGCGGAGATCGCAGTGCGGTTGGGACAAGCCATCGCGCTGCACTTCCGCAAGCACTCACGAAGCGCCTCGCACCGAACGCGCATTCTGATCGGCAAGGACACTCGGCTGTCTGGTTACATGTTCGAGTCGGGCCTCGCCGCCGGCATCACGAGCATGGGGGCAGACGTGCAGCTGGTTGGTCCCCTGCCCACCCCAGGCATCTCGTTTCTGACGACAGGCATGCGCGCCGATGCAGGCATCGTGATCTCGGCGAGCCACAACGATTATCAGGACAACGGGATCAAGATTTTCGGTCGAGATGGCTTCAAGCTGCCCGACGACGAGGAAGCGGAGATCGAGGCGCTCGTGTTCGCCGATGCGCCACCCACGGTGGACCCTTCTCAGATCGGGCGTGCGACCCGCATCGACGACGCCACGGGCCGATACATTGTGTTCCTCAAGAACTCCTTCCCGCGAGATCTCACGCTTGAGGGTTTGCGGGTGGTGGTGGATTGCGCGAACGGTGCCGCCTACAAAGTTGCACCTGCTGTGCTGCGCGAGCTCGGCGCCGAGGTGTTCACGTTAGGCATCGAGCCCGACGGGTTCAACATCAACCGCAAGTGCGGCAGCATGTATCCCGAAACAGTCGCTGCGCGTGTGCGTGAGACGCGTGCAGACATCGGCATCTGCCTCGATGGGGACGCCGATCGCGTCATCTTGATCGACGAGCGCGGTGAAGTGGTCGATGGCGACCGAATCATCGCGCTGTGCGCCTTGAGCTTAAAGGCGCAGGGGTTGCTCAAGAGCGACACCGTTGTCACGACCATCATGAGTAACGTCGGCCTTGAAGTCGCGCTGCGACGGCAAGGAATTGCCCTGCACCGGTCGGCGGTCGGGGACCGCTACGTGGTTGAAGCGATGCGCAGCGGTGGCTTCAATTTGGGAGGCGAGCAGTCGGGGCATCTGATCTTCCTCGATCACACGACCACCGGTGATGGAATGCTGGCCGCGCTTCAGGTGCTCGCCATCATGCGACGCGACGAAAAACGTCTGTCTGAGTTCACAGACGTCATGGCCCCTTTCCCGCAATTGTTGTTGAACGCTGTCGTCGCATCCAAACCGCCGCTTGAAGACCTGCCGCAGTACCAGAAGGTCCGCGCAGAAATCGAGCGCGAACTTGGGGAATCCGGCCGTGTTGTCGTCCGTTATTCGGGCACCGAGGCGAAAGTTAGGGTCATGGTGGAAGGACCCGACAACACCACCGTGCGCAAACACGCTGAACGCATCCTGAACACACTCATCGCAGAGATTGGTCCGTCATGACTTCGAACCATCGTCCCCGACTCGGGGTCAACGTCGATCACGTCGCAACGGTGCGACAAGCGCGGGGAACCCGATACCCCGACCCTGTGGCCGCTGCGGCCGTGGCGGAGTTCGCCGGGGCTGACCAGATCACCGTGCATTTGCGCGAAGATCGCCGTCACATCCAAGACCGCGACGTTCGCATCCTGCGCGAGACGGTCAAGACCCGACTGAATCTTGAGATGGGGCCACGGCCGAGATGGCTGAGATCGCAAACGCCCTACGGCCCGACATGATCACGTTGGTTCCAGAACGTCGCGAGGAGCGTACGACCGAGGGTGGTTTGGACGTTGCGGCGCATCGTGACGCCATGTCGCGGTACGTCGCGTCGCTCAAACCAAGTGGTGCCCTCGTCAGCATGTTTATCGATCCCGACGAGGCCCAAATACGGGCGAGCCTCGAAGTGGGGGCAGACATCGTGGAGCTTCACACGGGGGACTTTTGCCAAGAGGCGCACACGTTCGCGCGCGTCGCCGAGCATGACGAGCACAACTCGCGGGAACTCAATCGCTTGCGGAATGCGGCCGCGCTCGGAGCGTCGCTTGGTCTGGTCGTCGCCGCCGGGCATGGGCTGGACTACAAGAACGTGCTTCCTGTCGCTGCGATCCCGCAAATCGAGGAGTTCAATATCGGACATTCGATCGTGGCCCGCGCGCTCTTCGTAGGGTTAGACGCGGCCGTGCGTGAAATGCGCGCTGCGCTTGATGAAGGAAGAGCGTATGGACGCTAAGGTTCTTCTCGTCTCGCCAGACCAGATGCGGGCCATCGACGCCGCAACCATCGAAGAGATTGGCATCCCTGGGATGGTCTTGATGGAGCGTGCCGCCTTGGGTGCATGCGCGTTTCTGCGAGATACCTTCCCCACCGCGCAGTCGGTCTGTGTGATTTGTGGCCCCGGGAACAATGGCGGCGATGGCCTCGCGATGGCACGCATGTTGGCCCACGATGGATTGGACGTGCACATCGTTTTGGCGGCGGAGCCTGAGCGGTTCACCGGCGACGCTGAGGCCAACCTACACATTTGCGCGCGGCTTGGTTTCGAGTTCTTCACGGTGGATGCGCTCGAAGAGCTGGAATTCGTGGACGTCTTTGTCGACGCGGTGCTGGGCACAGGCATCGACCGCATGGTCACCCCGGACTCGCTGGTGGGACGGGCCATTTCGTTCCTCTCGGAGCACCCTGACCGGGTGTTTTCGGTCGACATTCCAAGCGGGGTACATGGGCGTTCAGGACAACCAGCCGGGCTTGCCGTTCGAGCCCAAGCGACGGCGACATTTGGTCTACCCAAGCTGGGAGTGGCGCTTGAGCCCGGCCGAGACCTGTGCGGCGCCCTGAGGGTGGTGGACATCGGGATTCCATTCGAGACCGTCGAGGACATTGGATGGGAGGCGGTTTGGCTGACCGAAGACTACTTGCATGTCCCGTTGCGCCCCGCCCAGATGCACAAGGGTGATGCAGGTCGCGTGGTGGTCCTTGGCGGCACGCTTGGCCACACCGGAGCAGCGCTGCTCGCGGCACGCGGCGCGCTTGCGCGCGGAGCGGGCCTGATCACCGTTGCGACCGATTCGGCCTCCCTAGCGACCGTTGCTGTTCACTGCCCGGAGCTGATGGCCCTCGATCGCTCGTCGGATGCGCTCGTTCCCGCAACGACGCAAGCCGATGTCCTTGTCGCCGGCCCCGGGTTGGGCACGTCCGACGACGCCATCGGCGCGTTGCAAGCTGCGCTCAACGTGTGCCGAAGACTCGTCTTGGACGCAGACGGCCTGAATCTCCTGGCCGACCAGAGGATCCAAATCCCGCCGAATGCGGTGATCACTCCCCACCCGGGTGAAGCCGCACGGCTGCTGGGATGCGAGATACGTGATGTTCTCATCAACCCCATTCAAGCGGCGGTTGACCTCGCGATCGCCCATCAGGCGACGGTCGTGCTAAAGGGCGCCTCGACGGTTGTGGTGTCGCACGATGGTCGCATCGCCATCAACCGCACCGGAAACCCCGGGATGGCCACAGGTGGAATGGGCGATGCACTCGCTGGGATCATCGGGGCGAGCCTTTGCGAGTCAGACGATCTGTTCGAGGCGTGCTGCCACAGCGTTTGCCTCCACGGATACGCCGGCGACCAAGCAGCGACGCTGAGCGGACAACGCGGCCTGACGGTGACGAATCTGCTGTCGGCGCTCACTGGACTTTGGCCAGATCTGGAGGTCAAGTGAGCGCACTCCTCACGGTTTGCCTCGCGCTTTTGATCTCGGGTTGTGTCCCTGCCCCGTCCGACCCTGTCGACACCGGTACCCTTTGCCTACCAAGCACGGCGGATTGCCCATCGCAGACGGTCGTTTCACGCGACGCCGTGGGTCGAAATCAGCTGGATTACGCGATCCAGAACCTTGGCACCATGGAAGCCGACGTCACGGCGGTGGCGTACGTTCCAGAGTCGGACGTCGATGCGGGTGGGGACGCAAGCGTCGACGACGCAGGACAAACCTCGGGGCGCATCCTTATCGCGCAAGGCGAACACCGCATACCGCCCGCAGAATCCGTTGGAAATCGGTGGACACCTCAGCTCCTTGGAACACGTAATGAGATAGAATTCTCGATCAACTGTTCAGCGTGTGAGGTCACTGCCGACTACGTTTTGACGTCGGTTCCGCTGGAGTGTTCGATCGACGACGACTGCAGCTCGGGCTGGCTCTGTGACACGCGCACGCCCGGCCGCTGCGTCGAGTGCTTATCCGACGATGACTGCATGTCCGGTCAAACGTGCGACATCCAGGGGGGGCGATGCACACCCCCCGCGGCAGCCTCGTGCTCGGCGAGCGGCGGATTGGTCGCGTGGTTGGGGCTTCTGTTCGTCTTGGGGTTCCGACGACGATACGCTGGCGCGGCCACAACGCTGACCTTTTGCGCGTTTCTCGCGCTGCCAGCGCACGCAGCGCCACCCGTGGCGAGCCTCGGGGTCGGTGTTGGCACCCAGATGTTCACGGGGGATGTGGGGACCGTTACAGATGCAGGCTTGAGCCTGTCGTTGTCGCAAGAGCTTCGATGGCAATATTTGGGTGTCGGACTCGGCGTCAACACGAGCTACTTTCTGACCAACCAGCCCAGCCCGCCCTTTTCTCGCGATCTGCGGACCGTCGCCGTCCTCGTGGGGCCGAGGGGCTACATTCCCGTCGGCCCGATCGAGCTCGCCTTGAGCGCTGAATACATGCGGATGGGTCTCGATTCGAACAGCTTGATTCGCATCACCGGTCCGGCATTGAGCTACGACGGGTTTTCGTTCGGGGCAGGCTTGCGGTATCGCTGGTCAGGTCTTGAAGTGCGCTTGGATGGTGTGTGGCAGACGATCGTGTCCTTCCCCGGTGACATCATTGGGCTGCAACTCGGCATCGCCGTGTCGGCGGGTGGGTGAGTTCGCCCTTGAACGTTGGCCGTTGCAAGACCACAATCCCCCAAAATCAACGAATGGTTACTCGGCCCGTCGGAGGCACGAATGAACGATAAGCTTGCAAGCCAACGCACAAGTCTGGACCCGTCGCACATTGAGCAGTCCGTGTTGGACCACCTCTACTACACGTGCTGCAAGGATCTCTCGACCGCCACCCCCTTGGACGTCTTTCGCGCCATCGCGTCGGCAACACGGGATCGCATGGTGCAGCGCTGGCTCGCCACACGAAAGACCTACATCGAGAAAAGCCCCAAGCGAGTCTACTACTTCTCGGCCGAGTTCCTGATCGGGCGCTTGTTGGCCCACAACCTCATCAACCTTGGGCTTTATGACCTCGCTGCCGAAAAGCTCAAGCAATACGACATTGACCTTGAACACGTCCTCGAAGAAGAACTCGACCCCGGGCTCGGAAATGGTGGCCTTGGGCGCCTCGCTGCGTGTTTCATGGATTCCCTGGCGAGCTTGGAACTCCCAGCGATGGGGTATGGAATTCGCTACGAATTCGGGATTTTCGACCAGCTGATCTCCGACGGCTGGCAGGTCGAACGCGGGGACGACTGGCTTCGCCGCGGCAATCCCTGGGAGATCGCACGTCACGAGTACACGGTGCCGGTGCAGTTCTTCGGTCGGGTGGAAACCCGCACCGATGCTCGGGGGCACAAAACGACCCACTGGGTGGACGCGCAAACGGTGTTGGGTGTGCCCTACGACATGCCGGTGCTCGGTTACGAAAACAACACCGTGAACACGTTGCGACTTTGGTCGGCGCGCGCGTCGCGAGAGTTCAACTTCCAGGTCTTCAATGACGGCGACTACCGCCATGCCGTCGAAGAGAAAGCGCTCACGGAGAGCATCTCGAAGGTCCTTTACCCCAACGACCAATCCGCCGAAGGTCGCGAGCTACGCCTCAAGCAGCAGTATTTCTTCGTCGCGTGCTCGATCGCCGATGTGATTCGCCGCTTCAAGCGCGGGCACGGGGACTTCGACCGACTGCCTGAGGAGGCCGCGATTCAGCTCAACGACACGCATCCCGCGGTGGCGGTCGCCGAACTGATGCGTGTCCTCGTCGATCAAGAGGGACTCCAGTGGGAGCGTGCCTGGACCATCACCCAAACGACGATCGCGTACACCAATCATACGTTGTTGCCCGAGGCGCTCGAGACGTGGGACCTGCAACTGTTTGAGCGCCTCCTTCCGCGGCACATGCAGATCATCTTTGAGATCAACCGTCGCTTCCTTCTTGAGGTCCACGTCAAATGGCCAGGAAACGATCAGGTCAAACGCGATCTCTCCATCATTCAAGAGTCCACGCCCAAACGGGTTCGGATGGCTCACCTCGCCGTTGTGGGTTCACACAGCGTCAATGGCGTCGCGGAGCTCCACTCTCAACTGATCCGTGAACAGCTCATGCCGGAGTTCTTCGCGTTATGGCCAGATCGGTTCAACAACAAGACCAACGGGGTCACCCCCCGGCGTTGGTTGATGCAGGCCAACCCCAAACTGAGTGCCCTGTTTACCGAGCGGCTCGGCGAGGCCTGGAAGCACGACCTTGACGCGTTGCGCGGCCTCACGGCGTTCGCGCAAGACCCTGAGCTGCACACCGCGCTGCGGGCCATCAAGCTCGAAAACAAGGCGAAACTTGCCAGGATCATCCACGAGCGGCACGGGTTCGCCCCCGATCTCGACTCCATCTTTGACGTGCAGGTCAAGCGATTGCACGAGTACAAACGACAGCTTCTGAACTGTCTGCAGATCGTGTCGTCGTATCTTGAGCTCAAGGCCAACCCTGACAAGGAGGTGGTGCCCCGCACCTACATCTTTGGAGGCAAGGCCGCGCCTGGGTATGCGATGGCTAAACTTCACATCAAGCTCATCAACGACGTGGCAGCGATCGTCAATCAAGATCCCGACGTCCGAGGACGGATCCGTGTCGTCTTCCTCGCCAACTACAACGTGTCGCTGGCCGAGATCATCATCCCGGCCGCAGACGTCTCGGAACAGATTTCCGTGGCGGGTAAGGAGGCGTCGGGCACAGGCAACATGAAGTTCGCGATGAACGGCGCGCTGACGGTAGGAACCCTTGACGGTGCCAATGTAGAAATCCGGGAGGAGGTCGGCGAGGACAACTTCTTTCTGTTCGGCATGGAGACCGCCGAGGTCAAGGCGCTGCGGTCCGCGGGATATCACCCCGAGGCGTTCATCGCACAGAGTCCACGGCTTCAGGCCGCGATACATGCCATCGAACAAGGTTTCTTCTCACCCGACGACCCGGCGCGATTCCAACCGGTCGCGTGGGACCTTCGCCGCAACGACCAATACATGATCTGTGCGGACTTCGAGGATTATCTGCGCTGCCACGCCGAAGTGGCGGATGTTTACCAAGCGCCCGACGAATGGATGAAACGGGTCGTCCACAATCTGGCAAACGTTGGCAAGTTCTCTTCCGATCGTACGATCGCGCAATATGCCGCCGAGATTTGGGACATAAAACCCACGCCCATTAAACTGTGAGCTTGGGATTCTTTGCTTTATGGTGAGCTGCATGGAATGCTCGTTCCCTCAACAACGAAGGTCGTGACCGATGGACCGACGACTCGTCGATCATCTTGTGAACTCCTCGCTCGTCTCACGAGCCACACTGCAACGACACATCCTGCGCGCGTCTCGTAACAAGACGTCCGTGGGTGAGGAGCTCGTGGACGCCGGTGACCTGAGCGAAGACCAGCTCGCATCAGCAGTCGCGCACTGTTACGGATACGAGACGCTCGACCTTTCAACGTTCACAGCCGACCCTCGCGCACTGAAGATGTTGAGCGCGAATACCGCAGACAAAAAGGGGATTCTCCCCATCGCGCTAAACACCAGCTCTGACCAACTCACCGTGGTCTTGCACGACGTCGAGTCCACGCACGATGTCCTCGACACCTTGAAGATGGCCACCGGCACACCTCCCGTTGTCAAAGTCGGCCCCCGAGGGTTTGTGAATAAGGCCATCCGCCACTTCTACTTCGGAGAGGCATGGCCCGAGCGCCCGATGCCGTCCGCCATGTCGGCCGTGGAAGAAATCTCCGACGAGTTCGTACTCGAAGACCCGGTTGTCGAAGAACCCAAGCGCGATCGCAGACCCACGATTCCTCCACCAACGCCGGCACCCCTTGCCTCTGCACCCCCGAGACGGGTAACTCCTGATCCACCCAAGAAGGCTGATGTGGCCCAAGCGCTCGAGGACTTCGACGCGTTTTTGGACCAAGCCGACATTCGCCCACCAAGCTCAACGCCCAGCCCAGCGGAGAATGTGTGGGGAGATCTTGGCAGCGGTTTTGGCAACAGCTTCGACATCGAGCCACCGCCAAACAACAGCAGCCTCGGATCACCGGGAAAGGGTTCCGTGTTCGGCGATTTTGAGGAACCCTCTGAAGCGCCCGCAGCCGACGGCTTTGACCTTTTTGAGCCGTCCGAAGCGCAGATGACCTTGCAGGAGCTTGTTGAGGAACAAGCCACACATTCAGCGTCTTCAGCAGGAACTCGCCGGCCAGCGGGACGTCCTCGCGTCGTTGGTGGACATGCTCGTCGACGCACGTGTGCTGAATCGCAAAGAACTCACGAAGATGGTGAAGTCTCGGCGTCAGTAGTTCTCGTCGGTGTCCTGAGCGCCGGCCTCAAGCGCTCGACGCTCCTGCGCGCTGTACACCCGTCCTCGGCCTATCCCTGGGCAACGCGCTCTCTCGTCCAACCAAGTATTCCAGTCTCGGCTGATTTCGGGCCAGAACGGATACGTGCGACATTGCTGGGGTTTGATCGCCTGGATCATGCATGCGTCATCAAGCAGGAACGCGCAGACGTGGCCCTCTCGGACTTCGAGCGCCCATCCGTCCTCCCATTCATCAAGGTAGTTTTGGCGAAACCACGCGACGTCTTTGCCAAAGTGGGCCGCAACACGTTGCTGCTCGGTCTCGTCAAAGAAGACAAGTCCAGGCTCGCGGCAACATCGCCCGCACAGGGTGCACTCGAACCGAAACTCGCTCACGGGGCGGGTTCGAGGGTCAAACGCGACGTGCTTTGCACACCCGACTTGTCGCCCAACGAGGTCACCTGCTCGTAGACGAGTCCGACCTTCACGACCTGCCCCAACGCGACGTCCACGTAAAACACAGCGTGCCCCACGCCGTTTGTCGTGAACTTCATCTTGGACTCACCGCTGACGAACGCGCCGGCGGCTCGCCCCGCGATGTTCTGCTCGACCACCGCCACATCCGCGCCGTTCAAGGTGGTGACACCTCGGTAGGTCGACGAAACCTGGTAATCCCCTTGCGCCGTTACGCTGCCGTCCTCCGCCGACAAGTCATACGGCGCCCGATAAGACCAAGGCTCGTCAACGTTGACCGGTTCGCGAGGAAACTGCGGAGACATCATCTGCATGGCGTCTTTCAACATGGCCAAAAGCGGCGCGAGCTGACCCGACTGACTTGACACAAGCTCGTAGCCTTCCACCTGACCATTGCTCTGCAATGTGATGCGATGTTTGACCGTTTCGATCAGTTCAGCAACATGGTCGGGAATCTCTGCCCCTAGGGGCTTCGAATCCGACTGAGACTCGATCGACACGTCCGCATAGGTGCGTTCAAAGGTCAGCCCGCCCGCAGGCGTGTCGATCATCGTAAACCGAAGCTGCGTGTCGACGCTGCCGCCCTCACGAGAGTCTTGAGACTGCTCCAACCAAATCTTCGCTCGGCGCGGCGATGCTTTGATCTCAAACTGCTGCGGGTCCGAGCGACGCAAGTCCTTCGGAACCGCATCGATACCCGCCCCGACCCCCTCGACCTTCGCGGTCGCCGTGGGTTTGGGTGGGTCGCTCTGGTAGAACGCGAAATAGAAGCCGAATGCCGTAAGGGACAGGCCCAGAACGTACAGCGGCCAGAGACGGTTTTTTTGCTTCGTTGTGTCTTCCATCGGGGGTGGTGTTTACTCCCAAAACATGGTTGCGCCAAGGCCTACGGGATTTTTTGCATGATCTTCGAGGTTGGTCCGTCCAAGACATCGTGCAGGTAGCGGTCACGCCATCATTGCACTAGAGTGGCAGCGCTCCCACGAGGTGGATTATGAAGATGAGATGGATTGGGTTGTGTTTCTTAATGATGCTCATGGTGCCTTCGTTTGCGTGGGCACAGGAAGCCATGACGCCCACACAAATGGCGCAGAAAATCCAGGATTTCTACCGGGCCACGACCGACTTCCAAGCGAAGTTCACCCAGACGTACACCGATGTTGCCGCCGGGGACAAAAAGGTCAGCTACGGTCGCGTGTACTTCAAGAAGCCCGGCAAAATGCGATGGGACTACCACAAGAGCAAAGACTCCACGAAGCGTGATAAAATCTACGTCAGCGACGGCAACGCCTTTTGGATTTACGAGACCGAGTTTCAGCAGGTCTTCAAGCAGTGTCTGTCCGAGAGCCAGCTCCCGACCTCCTTGCGTTTCCTTTCCGGCGAGGGCGAACTGCTCAAGGATTTCGACGTCGCCTTCTCGAAGACTTCGACGGCCGCCAACCCAAAACTCATGTTGACACCCAAGGAACCCACTTCGCGCTACAAGGCCATTGAGTTTCTGGTCAACAAAGACACATTCCAAGTCTTGAAGACCACGATCTTCGACCCGTACGGCAACACAAACGAAATTGTTTTTGACGCTGCACTCGTCAACCGCAAGCTCCCCGATTCTGGGTTCGAGTTCAAAACCCCCAAGGGCGCGCGCGAGATCAATGGCCAGAAGACCTGCAAGTGACGCTGTGCCGACTTGGCACGGCACGCTGTGTCATCCTGACACCACGAAGAGCTGCGGCGCGTGCTGCGGCGCGTACAACACTCCGAACTTTCGACGCGCCGACTTGGAACAGACTTGGTCTGCTCGATTTGCGGCGTTTGACGACACCTCGGACCGGGGTCTTGAGCGTTTCGCCAAGCAGAACACGCCCCAACGACATCAAAAACTGCAACCCGACCTCCCGACCTGTCCCTTCGTCGGCTTCCTCGACGACCGGCACAAAAAAGTCGGCTGTTTGGTCCATCCGAGCCGGATCGATCGGGATGGACGAGACTTGGGGTGTATGACGCCAGCGTCTGCGAGTCGTATTTGTGCGCAGCGCACGACCTCCTCAAGGGCTACGAGAAGTGGCTCGTCGTGGAAGCCATCGAGGACAGCACCACTTACGGGCTCGTCGTCTTCGATGTGCGCTTTGTCCGGTTGCTTTTTGATCTTACGGCCGAAATCAACGCGGCCGAGGTCCTGCCGCACCGGCTCACTCGCGCCGAGGCGATCGCGGCCGCCCGAGCATACTTCGCATTGAAAGTGGACTGGCGTTTCGCGGCGCACGACGGCGTCTTTGGGCACTGGAGAGCCGGCGAGGGCTTGGACACACCCGCCCGAACATCCCCTGCCTCGGACCTGGCGTTTGCGCAAAGCCCATGGGACGCGGTGCTGTTGTGCCTTGGAACGCACGTAACCACGCAAGCCGAGCTTGACGAAGCGCGAGCAATCGTCGCCCAACGCGTCCATGATTTTGCAATTCAGGTCACTTGAGCGATGCTCCACGTGTGGATGCAACGTTTATCATGACGGTGATGGTGGTCATCATTGCGGCGTTTCTCGTAGGCGGAACGCTTCGCAACTCTGGACGCGACGAGTAGTTGCTCGTACCCTGAGCACATGCGAATTCTCATCCTCAGCGTACTTTTGATGGGCTGCCAAGGAACGGCAGACTTGGAATCCACCAACGGCACACCCTTCGATCTCTCGGTAGCAGACTCTGGAACCGACGCACGCACCACACCGACGCCGATCGCAGATGCCGGCACAGACACGCTGTCCGTCGCCGACGTTCCACCCGATGACCCCTGTTTTGCGGTTCCCTGCGGGGCCAACGCTAGCTGCACCGCGGGCGTTTGCGCGTGCAATACGGGCTTCATCGGAGACGCGAATGCGGGCTGTACCGCGGCCGACCCGTGCGCGAGCGTCACATGCGCGTACGGGGCGACCTGCCGCGCCGGCGTTTGCGCGTGCGACGCGGGATTTGACCCAGGGCCCAATGACACCTGCGTGGCTCAATCGCCCGGGGACACCGCGGCTCGAACGCAGGCTGAAGTCTGCAACCGCTGGAACACGGATCGTGTCAGCCAATCGCAACAAGTGTTTCAAGTCGACCCAACGTCCTCTTGTGATCTCGGAACGCTGCATCCTGACACCATCACCGATGCGCTACGTCGGACCACACTTTTCCGCTGGCTTGTAGGGCTTCCCGCGGTCACATCAAACCCAGGACAGCAGGAGAACGTCCAGTCGTGCGCGACCACACTCGCCGCGTCAAATCGCGGGCTGTCGCACGCGTTGGACGACACCTACACTTGCTTCACGCCCGCCGCCGCGACCGGGGCAGGTTCGAGCAACCTCGCCCAAGGCGTGGCGCGACCTGCTGACTCGGTGAACTTGTACGTCGGAGATAATGGGGTCAGAAGCTTGGGACACCGTCGCTGGGTTCTCAACCCCAGGATGGGTTCAACCGCGTTTGGGCAACGCGACAGCTACGGATGCATGTACGCGTTCGACGCGTCGGGTTCAGCCAATCCACTGTATGTCGCCTACCCATCTCCGGGCTTCTTCCCGCGCGGCCTTGATCGGATACTGGTCGTTCAGCAGCTCTCAGTTGCCCCTCAACGCGACCACGACAGTATCGATGACGCGTACGGACACTGGCGCAGAAGTACCCGTCAACGACGTTTATTTTCCGGGCGGAGGATACGGAATCCCGGCGATCGCTTGGCAGGTGCCAAACGCGACAACCGACGTCGAGTACGAAGTCACCATCGCGAATCTCAGCGGCGATACGCCAAGCGTGACCTATCGAACGACGCTGGTGGCTTGCAACTAGTCCCAATGGAATTCATTTGATGTTCGGGTCGTGTTTACACCGAAAACGTGCGTAGTTACATTCAACACAGTCTTCAAGCTTGACGGCTGCTGCAAGGGGTCTACCTTGCGCCCCGAAACGGCTCGGAACTTTGTGAACATTCCCCAGGTTGGCTTTTGGACCCCGATTGGTCTCTTGTTTACGCTGAATTAGGCATCGTTGTTGTCGCAACGATCGCCTCGGCGATTCTCTCCGCGGCTGAAACAGCGCTTACAACGCTCAGTGCTGCCAAGACGCAACAACTCATCGAGGAGGAAAAGGCGACCTGGCTTAAGCTATGGCTCAACAGTCCCTCCAAGGTGATCACGGCCATCTTGGTAGGCAAAAGCCTCGCAAACGTCGTCGCAGCAGCGCTCGCGGTGGATGTGACCCGCCGTCTTCTGTCCGAGGACCAGTTCCACTCCGGTGGGCTCTTGCTCGCGATCGGTTTGACGACCTTCGTGCTGCTCACGTTCGCCGAGATCGTGCCCAAAGCGTTTGCAAAACGCTCGTACCAATCGGTCGCAAGTGTGCTCATTCGCGTCCTACTGGTCCCCTACTACCTGTTTTACCCGATCACCTGGCTCTACAGCCAACTGACGCAGGGGATCGTGCGGAGCATCGGCGGTGGCCACATGTCGCCGGGGCCGCTGACCTTCGACGAAATCGAATACATGCTCGAAATGAACGGGGACCACGAAGAGAGCGACCACACGCGACTGCTTCGGTCGGTCGTCGAGTTTCCCGATACTGTTGTGCGCGAAGTCATGGTGCCCCGCACTGACATCATCGCAATCGCAGTTGATATGCCCGTCAAGGAGATCATCACGACCTTGGTCACGTGCGGCCACAGCCGTCTACCGCTGTACGAGTCGTCGATCGACAACATCGTCGCGATGCTCTACGCCAAAGACTTGATGCGCTACCATGCGGAACATGGCACGTTCGACGGATTCAATCCAATGGACGCGGCCCGCGAGCCCTACTTCGTGCCCGAATCCAAACGGATCGCCGACCTGCTCGCCGAGTTCCAGAAACAGAGGATGCATATCGCGATCGTCGTGGATGAGTTTGGCGGCACATCCGGCATCATCACCTTGGAGGACATCGTTGAGGAGATCTTTGGCGACATCCAAGACGAATACGACGTCGAACCCTCCCAAATCACGGAGCTCGGTGATGACCGTCTCCTCGCCGACGCACGTATCCCCATCTATGAGATCGAGGAGTATTACGGCGTCGAACTCCCCGAAAGCCCTGATTACGAGTCTCTAGGTGGATTCCTGCTCGCCCAAGCGGGCAACGTGCCCCAAGCCGGCGATGTGTTTGAAGTCGTTGGTCTGCGTTTCTCTGTCGTAGAGGCCGATGCCAAGCGCATCATCACGATCGCCGTGGAGCCTCTCGACGCACAGGCAGCAGCTGAAGCCGTTCCGGCCTGATATGCAACGCCGTCCGCTACTGCGCCTTTTCCCCGTCCTCGTCCTCAATGTCATCGAGATCGGCATCGCGTTGCCGGTGCTGCCGGCGCTTGCGCTCGCCCACGGCGGTGATGCGGTCGACGTGGGTCTTTTGTACATGGTGCAGTCCCTCGGCCAGTTCATCATGGCTCCGGCGTGGGGTGCGTGGTCGGACCGCATCGGTCGAAAACGTGTCCTCATTCTGACGTTTCTCCTCGCCGCCGTCGGCGAGGCCCTGACTGCGTTTGCGCCGTCCCTGGCCCTCTTGTACGCGGCCCGGGTGCTTGTCGGATTGTGCGCGGGCAACATCGCGACAGGATCGGCGCTCGTAAGTGACCTCACAGACGCAAGCTCGAGAAGTCGGGGCATGGCCATGGTCGGGATCAGCTTCGGCCTGGGTTTCACGATCGGTCCGGGCGTCGGCGCGTTGGTCGCGCACTTTGCGCCCGACACACTGAGCTGGGACGGTGTTGCCCTCCCCTTTGTGGTGGCCTCCGCGCTCAGCGTCTTTACGGCCCTGATCGGTGTGTACCTGATCGAGGAGCCCGAACTCTCACCGAGCGAGCGTGCTGCGCGACGTGCCGCCCGGCGTGGATCATTGCGGGAGCTCGCCGCTAGCCCTGGCATCGCGCCGATCTTGGGCATGTTCTTCACGTATACGTTCGCGGCGTCGGTCCTTGAGGCGACATACTTCCTTTACGCGGCGCAAACATTTGCCCTCAAAGAAGAGCATGTGGGCGCGATCTTCGCGGGGTTAGGATTCTTGCTCGCCGGCGTTCAGGGATCGGTTGGGCGAGTCTCCGATCGCTTTGGCGTCAGGCCCATGACACAAGCCGGAGCGATCATCGTCGTCGTGGGCCTATTGCTGACGTCGAGCGCCCCCAGCGTGGGCACATTCGTCGCGGCCACTGCCGTGGTGACGATGGGACGTGCGTGGCTCCATCCGGGCCTGTTGACGTTGGGATCGAACGAAGGCGACGTGTCCAGCGTTGGGCGAATCTTGGGCCTCGTGCAGAGCTCGGGCAGCCTTGGGCGCATCGCTGGAGCGGGCGCCGGGGGCTCGCATTCGCGTGGATCGCGCCCACGGCTCCTTTCTAATCGCAGCGTTGTTCCTCGCGCTCTCGACCACCGCGTGGTGGATATCAACTATTTTCAAAAATAATTGAAAGAAAGGTTCGGGTTTGTTAGTTTCCTCCCCGACCTTCGCTGCGGCTCTTTTGGTCGCAGATACTGTTGTTCCCTAGAAGGTCCCCATCAAAAAAAACATGTTGCGAAAATCAACTCGAGGAGTGCGCGTAGCGCCGCAATATTTGCGGTCCATTCGCACGACAAAATGGTTGACATCGCTTTTCACGTTGTGGGATAGAGGGGCCGCTTTTGCCGCCCTGGCGATTCCCCGATTCTTGTCGGAGCTGTAGCCGTAATGAGTACACGCTACCTCACCATTGCGGGTTTACTGACCCTCGCTGTTCTGATCTCGTTTTCCGCCTGTGTGAATCCGAGAAAAGGCTATGCGCCAGTACAACCCATCGCGTTCAGTCATCAACTACACGCTGGCACCAACCAGATTCCGTGCAGGTACTGTCACGTCAGCCCAGGGGAAGGACCTGTATCGTCCGTTCCTGGGGCAAACACGTGCATGAACTGCCACTCTTTGGTGCTGACCCAGAGCCCTGAGATTCAAAAAATCAAAGAGGCGTGGGACACAGGCAAACCGATTGAGTGGGTCAAAGTCCACGACTTGCCCGACCACGCTCGGTTTAGCCACCAGCCCCACATCACGAATGGGTTCGATTGCTCCGCTTGTCACGGGCAGGTCAACACGATGGATGTCGTGTCGACGCAGAACAAATTCAACATGGGTTGGTGCGTCAATTGTCACCGTGATCCGCGGCATAACGCCTCGGTTGACTGTGTGACATGCCACTATTGATGAACTGATTGAGTTCTTGGCTGGCGCCATAGCGCCATCGAAAAAAGAGTATCCGGTATGACGAAGAACCGTACTGAGATTGGTTTTACGCACAATCCCGACGCGCTGCCCGGCGTGGAAGCGCGTATTCGAAGAAATGAATCTGGCGATGTGACTGTCACCTTCGGGGATGGCTCGGCGCCGCTGAACGTTTCGCGTCGCGATTTCATGCGCATTGGCGGCGTTGCTGCCGCGACGGCCGCGATGGCCGGCTCAGGGTGCGATGCATTCCGAAACGACGTCGACTACATCGTTCCCTACGTGGACCGCCCCGAAGAGATTCGACTCGGAACGCCAAACTACTACGCATCGGTGTGCTCCGGTTGCGCCGCAGGATGCGGTGTCCTGATCACGTCGCGCGGTGGGCGCCCCGTCAAGCTCGAAGGGAACCCTCAGCACCCGGTCAACCGAGGCGGCCTCTGCTCGCGCGGACAGGCGTCGTACATGAATCTGTACGACCCCGACCGTGCCAAGGAACCCGTCAAGGTCGCCGAAAGCGGCGCACACACACCCGTCTCTTGGGACGAAGTCGATCGCTCGGTCACCGCGGTTGTGGAACAGGCTCAATCAGGCGGCGGCATCGCCATTCTGACCAAGAACTTCACGGGAAGCGGACGTCGCGCACTCATCGACGACCTGCGTCGCGCGCTCCCAGGCCTTCAGCACTACACTTACGAAGCGTTCAACTCCGAAGCCGTCATGGCGGCGAGCGAGGTATGTTTCGGGTCGAGGCACGTGCCTCACTACCACTTTGACAAGGCGGACTACATCGTCTCCTTGGGCAGTGACTTCCTGGGAACCTGGCTGTCACCCGTCGAGTTCACAAAGCAGTTCTCGAGCCGACGTGACCCGGATTCAAACATGGCCAAGATGGTCGCGTTTGAGTCCACGATGAGCCTCACCGGAATGAACGCCGACGAACGGCATATGGTCCGTCCAAACGACCTCGTGTATGTCGGTTTGGCGCTCGCCCACGTGGTCATCGTCTCCAAAAAGGTTGGACCCTTCGCCGGCTCGCCGATCGCGTCGCAGCTCGCGCCATTCACGCCTGAGGCCGTTGCTGGTGCGTTGGGCATTGATGCCGCGGCCATCACGGCTGTTGGCGACGCACTCGCCGAAAAACGAACGAAGTCGCTCGTTGTTGCCGGTGGGCTCGCGAGCGCTACAGAAAACGGCCTAGGCCTTGAGGTCGTGGTCAACCTGTTGAACGCATCACTGGGCAACGAGGGTGTCACGGTCGACCGTTCGAACGTCTCGCACCAGCAGGACGGCGGCCTTAAAGACCTCACACGTCTGGTCGCCGACATCAAAGCGGGCAAGGTCGACGCGCTGATCATCGACCGCGCGAACCCTGTCTACTCCGCGCCCGCTGCGCTCGGCGTCGAAGAGGCCATCAAATCTGTCAAGTTCGTCGTCAGCACGTCTGACCGCGTAGATGAGACGTCGATCTTCGCCGACTACCTCGCGCCTGCCGGACATGCGTTGGAACAATGGGGAGATTCAAACCCCTACGAAAACGTGTACAGCATTCAGCAGCCAGCGATGACGCCCCTGCACAACACACGTGGCTTTGAAGAGAGCCTGATGCGTTGGTTCGGATCAACGGTTGGGGATCAGTTTGCCGGGTTCCTTGCGGCTCCGGCGCCCCTTCCGGGCAACCACGCTCCCGGCGTCCCCCAGGACCCCGGTGCATGGTACCGCTACCTCCGAAACCACTGGGAAAAGACGATCCACCCCAAAGGAAAGGGCGTCTCGTCATTCGACGACTTCTGGACCGACACGCTTCGTAAAGGCGTTTTCGTCCACCAGTCCTCTGCCAACGCACAGCCACGCTTCAATGGCGGCAACGCGTCTGCAAATCTTCCCAAGGCGCTCACCGTCGCTCCAGCCTCAGAACCGGGCAACTTGGCATCGAAGGAGATTCAGTTCTTCGCGAGCGCCACGTTGTACGACGGGGAGAACGCGAACAATGGCCATCTCCAAGAGACGCCCGACGTCGTCACGAAACACGTGTGGGGCTCGTACGCGATGGTCGGTCCGAAGACCTTCAAGGCTCTGAACCTCAAGCAGGGACAGTACCTTGAGGTCAAGAATGGCCCCGTAGCTCGCACATTCCCTGTGATCATGCAGCCTGGCCATCACGAAGACGTCATCAGCATGCCGCTTGGGTACGGTCGTACACACGTGGGCATCGTTGGGGATGAGATCGGCTCAAACGGGTTCGTTTTTTCCGGAGTCTCGACGGACGGACGGCACGTGTTGGCGGGTCTCAAGGCGGAGCTCTCGGCCAAGCGTGAAGGCGAGCAGATCGCCATTGTGCAGGGCTCTCAGGTTCTTGATATTGCGCGTCGCCCCATTCTGTCGACCGCAACATTGAAGGACTACCAAGAGAACCAAGGCGCCGGCATCCATGAGCATCCTCCGCTCAACGACATGTGGGACGCACACAACTACACCACGAAATGGGGCATGGCCATCGACCTGTCCAAGTGCACCGGCTGCTCGGCTTGTGTCACGGCGTGTCAGGAAGAGAACAACATCCCTGTGGTAGGCCGACACGGCATTTTGGAGGGACGTGAGATGCACTGGATGCGCATCGACCGTTACTACCTGCTGCCCGAAGAAGCTGCACACGCTCAGGAGAGCCCGATCACCGACCCAATGCTCAACGCCGAGCCGGTCGTCGCATTCTCCGAACACATGTCGAACCCCCGCGTCGTCATTCAACCGATGATGTGCCAGCACTGCGAGAACGCACCCTGCGAAACGGTGTGCCCGGTCTCGGCGACGATGCACAGCCACGACGGCCTCAACCAGATGGCGTACAACCGCTGTGTGGGTACCCGATACTGCTCGAACAACTGCCCGTTCAAAGTGCGACGGTACAACTGGTTCAACTACAGCGTGGACCGCAGCGACTCGTTGCTGACGCGCCTGTACCCAGAGCTCAAGGACCACGCACGATTGAACGTCGTGGAGCCACTTCCGATGGGCTTCAACCCAGAGGTTACGGTTCGGTCACGCGGTGTGATGGAGAAGTGCACGTTCTGCGTGCAACGCATCCGTCGCGCCAACTGGCAGATTCGTGAGGAAGGCCGCAGCGTTTTCCGTGACGGTGATGTTGTGCCGGCCTGTCAGCAGTCCTGCCCAGCGGATGCCATCGAATTCGGCAACCTTGTCGACGAGAACAGCCGCGTGGCCAAACTGCACGCGAAGGCGCGGGCACTGAGCCCGCTCGGCGAGATCAACGTCAAGTCCTCGGTGGCCTACCTCACAAACGTGTGGAACACCGACGTGACAAACTGGAATACGGGCCACCATGGGGAGCACGCAAGCGCCGCGCACGGCGACGCTGCTCACGGTGAGGGCCATGAAACTAACGCAGAGGGCGCTCACTAAGCGACCTTTAGGCTTCTGACACGAAGTTAGAGAAGAATATGAGTGCAACCATAGAAAACGGCGGGCTTGTTGGCCTCCCCACGCTGAAGGCCGGTGCCGGCCCGCTCGGCGGCATCGAGGGCGTTCGCGAACCCCTCGTAACCGGGAACAAATCCTACGCTGACGTCAGCAACGACGTCGCTCGTCACACCGAAATCTTCCCGACCAAGCTCTGGGCGTTGGCGTTCTTGATTTCGGCGTCGATCGCGGGACTGTTCGTCACGAGCCTCGGTGTGATGATTGGAACGGGTATCGGTACCACCGGCATCAGCCACCCGGTCGGTTGGGGTGTGTTCATCATCAATTTCGTGTTCTGGATCGGTATCGGTCACGCTGGCACGTTGATTTCAGCCATCTTGTTCCTGTTCCGCCAGAACTGGCGCACGGCGATCAACCGATCGGCCGAGGCGATGACGATCTTCGCGGTGTTAACCGCACTCGTCTTTCCGCTGCTGCACACCGGTCGCCCCTACTTCGCGGCGTACTGGTTGCTGCCACTTCCAAACGGTCGTGGCCCGCTCTGGGTCAACTTTAACTCGCCGTTGCTTTGGGACGTTTTCGCCGTCTCGACGTACGGAACCATCTCGGCGGTCTTTTGGTATGTGGGCTTGGTGCCTGACATCGCAACCTTGCGTGACCGCGCCAAACACCCCATCCGCCGCATGATTTACGGCCTATTGAGCATCGGCTGGACCGGCGGCAACCGCAGCTGGCGTCACTACGAATCGGCCTACTTGATGTTGGCTGGCCTCGCGACCCCGCTCGTGCTCTCCGTTCACACCATCGTTTCTTTCGACTTCGCTGTTTCGGTCATCCCAGGATGGCACACCACCATCTTCCCGCCCTACTTCGTGGCTGGCGCCATCTTCTCGGGCTTTGGAATGGTGCTCACACTGACCATCATCATGCGCGTGGTCTTCAATCTGAAAGACTACATCACGCTCAACCACCTTGAGTCGATGGCGAAGGTCGTCCTGACCACGTCAATGGTTGTGGGCACGGCCTACGTCACCGAGTTCGTCATTGCTTACTACTCGGGTGTCGAGGGCGAGCGTTTCCACTTTGCAAACCGACTCTTTGGACCCTACGGCTGGTCCGGCTGGATTTTGTACATCTGCAACATGGCAGTCCCACAAATCCTCTGGTTCAAGCGTGTTCGCCGAAGCGTCTGGGCACTGTTCGTCATCTCGCTCTTTGTCAACCTTGGCATGTGGTACGAGCGCTACGTCATCGTTGTGACGTCGTTGCATCGCGATTTCCTGCCAAGCAGCTGGGGCGATTACCACTTCAAAGCCATGGACTGGGCGCTGACCATCGGGTCGTTCGGCTGGTTCATGACGATGTTCCTGATCTTTGCGCGCGTCCTCCCCACGATCTGTATGTTCGAGGTCACGGCGGTCATGGATGCTGACAAAGCAACCGGCATTGATACGAAAGGAGGTCATTGATGACTGAGGACATCAAAGACCAGGAAGCTGGCAACGAAGAAGTAGAATCGGAAACTCCGGAGACATCCGACGCTGCGACTGAAAACGGCGCGGATGCTGCCGACAACGCCGACGCGTCTGAGAGCCCTGCCGAAGACGACGCTGCCGAAGACGAGGCTGCCGCTGAAGACGAAGCTGCAGCTGCTGAAGACGAGGCAGCCGCCGAAGACGACGCTGCTGAAGACGACGCTGCTGAAGACGACGCTGCAGAGGACGAAGCTGCCAAGGACGAGGCGAGCGACGAAAAGGACGAGGAAGCTGCCGAAGCCGCGGGCGACGAAGCCTCCGAACCATCGGCCTCCGAAGAAAGTGCGCAAGACCACGTGTCGGAGCCGACGGCTTCCGGCGACGCGTCCAATGTCGCCGGGATCGCTGCGTTCTTTGACCACCCTGAGCACCTCATGTACGCGGCGACTCAGGCGCGCGACGCCAAGTTCGAGCGGTTTGATGCCTTCTCGCCCTTCCCTATCCACGGGATGGATGAGGCCATGGGACTCGGTCGTTCGTGGATTCCTTGGGTGACCTTCTCGGCAGGTGCCGCTGGTCTAATGACCGCCGCGAGCCTTCAGTTTGGCATCATGGGATTCGACTGGCCGATGGTTTTCGGTGGCAAGCCGTTCTTTGCGTGGCCGTCTTTTGTCCCGATCATGTTCGAGCTCACCGTGCTGTTCGCCGGTGTCACGACTGCCCTCGTTATGTTGGTGGCGGCCGGATGCTTCCGAAAAAACATCATCATCGATAAAGACATCACCAACGACCGATTTGCACTGTGGATCGCCGCGGACGACAAGAAGTTCGACCGCGAACAAGTGGTGGAGTTCATGAAATCGTTGAACCCGACCGAAATTCGCACCGTCAAGAAGGACGGGAACTAAGTCATGAAAAAGCTACAATCAACCATGTTGCTGTGCGTCGCCCTCCTTGCTGTTCCGTTGACCGGATGCATGGATTGGTGGCCTGAATTTGGGATTCCTGCAGGGACGAAACCTTGGGGCGAACTCAACCCGATTCAGGACATGCACTCGTCCCCCGCGATCAAGGACCAAGAGAGAGGAATGCGGTACCTGCCGCCGGGCACGATCCCGCAGGGCTTCCGCCCTTATCCTCTCAAGGCAGACCAGGCGGCGTTGGCGTCGACCGTGAAGAATCCTGTGCCTGTCACCGACGGCAGCCTCCGGTACGGCAAACTCGCCTACCAAACCACTTGCATCGTCTGCCACGGCGCAGACGGGAAAGGCATGGGCTACATCGTCCCGAAGTATCCGCAGCCGCCGGACCTGACGTCTTCGCGTGTGCGCAACTGGACTGACGGCGAGATTTTTCATGTGATTACGCACGGCCAAGGCCGAATGTGGTCCTACAAGAGTCAGCTCAAGCCTGAAGAGCGTTGGGCGGTTGTCAATTACGTGCGCGCGTTGCAGCGGGCAGAATACCCTGAACCTCAGGACCTTGAGCGCATCACCGAGTGATGTTTGGCTTCAGTGAAGAGTGATAACAAATGGCACACAATCACCATATGAAAGCACCCCAGAAGTTCGAGGTCCCCTCGCAGCTTCGTAACATGGCCGCAGGCATGGCCGTGGTGGGCTTTACGGTATTCGCAGCTGCGCTCGTGATGCACAATCACTCCGCGTGGAACGCGTACCTTATTGGGTACTGGTTCACCCTGTCCTTGGCGCTCTCGGGTCCGTTCATCAACGCGACCCAGTTTCTCGCCATCGCGGGTTGGAGCGTATCGGTTCGCCGAATCGGGGAAGCCTTCGGGGCGTTTATCCCATGGGCCGCCGTCTTGTTCATCCCAATTGCCATTGGCGGCGTGTCAACGCTCTACCATTGGTGGGATCAAGCTTACGTGGCCGCTGACCCCATTTTGTCAAAGAAGGCAGCTTGGCTTAACCCAACATTCTTTTGGGGGTCGTGTGGCGCGGCGCTTGTCGCTGTCACCGGCGCCTCCATGTGGATGCGAAAGTTGTCGCTCGACATGGACGCCACGGGCGATGCGGCGATCTACCATAAGCAGAAGATCGCAGCGACCGTCTACTTGGTCTCGTTTGTCATCGGGTTTTCGATGCTCTCCTGGAACCTCCTGATGTCGCTGGAGCCCCACTGGTTCTCGACGATGTGGGCGGTCTACACGTTTGCAGGGATGTTCCAGTCCGGACTCGCCCTCATGGTGCTGGTGCTCCTGTGGCTTCAGGGCCAAGGGTACTTCGGCGACTTCGCGGGCACCAAGCAAGTGCACGACCTCGGGAAACTCTTGTTCGGGTTCACGGTCTTTTACGCGTACATCGGCTTCAGCCAATTCATGCTGATTTGGTACGCCAACATCCCTGAAGAAGCGATTTGGTTTGTCGCGCGCGGCACCCCAACGGACATCAGCACGGGTTGGGACGTCTACAGCATCATCCTTCCGTTTGCGAAGTTCGTGCTGCCGTTCCTCATCCTGCTGCCGCAAGAGCACAAAAAGAACAAAAACAACATCCTTGGTTACGTGGCCGCATGGTTGTTGATGCTTCAAGTTTACGAAGTGTGGTTGTGGGTCGCACCGACCCCCCACGTGAAAGGCGAGCTCGCTACGGCGCCCGCTCTGCCATGGCTTGAACTGATAACAACGTTGGGCTTCTTTGGCCTCTTTGGAGTCATCGCGCTCAATGCGCTCGCCAAAGCCAACTTGGTACCGACCAAAGATCCGTTCCTCGCTGAGACTGTGGAACACCACCACCATGGTGTCCGTCCGGCGAAGCGCGAACACATCACGATCTCGTGAGGATTGGTAAGATGAAGTATTCGAACACGAAAAAAGCGATTCTCGGCGCTCTCGTTGTCGGAGGTGCAAGTTTGGCACTTCCGAGCGTCCAGCTGAGCGCACAGGGCATCGGGCTGCGAAAGCTCGACGAGATGCTTACGCCGACCCCATCGCGTGTGGAACGCGGCAAGAAGGTTTACGCGGACCAGTGCGCGAGCTGTCACGGGGCTGAGGGCAAGGGAAATGCTCCCCTTGGCGCGCAGTTTGACCCTCCGGCGCGTGGTTTCACCACCGCAGAGTATCGTTTTGGTGGTGGCCCCATCGCGATTTACAACGCCATCTCAAGCGGCAAGATGGTCGCCGAAGACGGCACGACCGCGACACACCCCGGCGTGTTCACAAACTTGGCGTTTCAAGACCAGTGGGCCGTCGCGGCGTACGTTCGTACGTTGGGTCCTACCAAAGACCTCAAGGGATCCCCCTGCCCTCGTGGAGCAAGCCCGTTTTCAGGCCGAAAACGGCGTGTCAATGAGGACATCAAGGGCACCATCGCCGCCAAGGTCACGCCTGGCGGTGAAGAGCAGTTGAAGAAGGCAGCGGAGATCTACGCAGCACAGTGCTCATCGTGCCACGGTGCCGAAGGCAAGGGTGACGGAGCGGCCGCTGCCGCCCTTAACCCTCACCCTCGAAACTTCCACTCCGCTGACGAGAAGTGGACCAATGGTTCAAGCCCGCTGGCCATCTTCAACACGTTGACAAACGGCATCGCCGGGTCGTCGATGGCGTCGTACGCGTCGCTGACCGAGGACGAGCGCTGGTCGCTTGTGCACTACGTGCGGTCGTGGGTCCCAGAATCCAAGAAAGAAGAATCCACCGAGGAGCAAGTGGTGGAAGTGTGTCGTGCCCTCAGCACACCCCCAAAACTTCCGTCCATCCCGGTGGAGATCGCCATGCAGGCGCTGGTGTCAGACGCACCCGAGAAGCGCCAGTCGGAGTTCATGGCCTACGGTCCAGTTCGACTCTCGCCATCGTCCAATAAAGCGGCGGGTGAGTCCGTCTACAACACCACCTGTGCTTCGTGTCACGGAACCCTTGGTGCGGGAACACCAGACCAAGGTCCCTTCGGCGCGTTCCCTCCGTACCTTTACATTCGCGTCAATCGGTTGGTGCCCGCCATGGCTGGCGGCACGACCAACGAGTTTGCGAATCGTTCCACGGCGGGCGTACACACCACGCTGCCCGGAATGACCGCGCCCTCGCAGCTCTCGGAGCAAGATTGGCGTAACCTTCAAGCCTTCGTCGCATCGTTTGAGGGCGAAGGAACCGTGCTGGTAGAGACACCCGTGACCGAAGTGGCCCCAACCGACGGTGCTGCACCTGAGGGTGGCGCGACCGCCGAAGAGCCCGCAACCGCTCCCGAGAACGCACAGTAATTTTCCCGAGCATTGGACGTTTCAGGCGTAACGGACGTACAAGTGATGCCCATGAAAGAACGACATCAGACAATTTCTCGAACGACCCAGGTGATCATCGCCTTGGCGCTCATTCTCATTCCGACGATCGCGCTGGCGGTCCCCGGTTCGGGAGCTTTCGTCTCGAATCAAGCGCCCTCTGGTCGTTTGATGACGGACCTGTACAACATCATCGCTTGGATCTGCCTCGGCATTTTGATCCTCGTCGAGAGTGTGCTGCTCATCGCCATCTTTAAGTTCCGGCGCAAAAGCGACGCGGACAAACCGGCAGCTGTGCACGGCAACTTGCGCCTCGAAGTGGGCTGGACTTTGGCTGCTGCCATCGTACAGGTCTTCATCGGCGTCAAGACTCTGCAGGTGATGAGCGAAGTCGAAGTGATCCCCCAGACAACCATGACGGTCGAAGCCATCGGCTACCAATGGGGTTGGCAGTTCCGCTACCCAGACCTTGGCGGCATGGTGTCGGACGACTTGGTCGTGCCTGCACACACAAACGTGAAGCTTGAAATCACATCACGTGACGTCATCCACTCGCTGTTCATTCCTGAGCTCGGCGTAAAGATGGACGCTGTGCCGGGTCGCTTCAACCTTTGGTGGTTCAATGCCGACGGCCCTGTCAACCAAGTGGTCGCGCGTGACGCCGTTCCCATGGCGGTCGAGCGAGAAGACTTGGTCACCACCCGTCCTGACATCGTCAAGATGTTCAAGAAGGACGACAACCGTTTGACGGGCGTCTACGGCCTCGAAGGACGCGTGAGCTACCTCGCCGCGTCACGCAAGGTCGGCGACGTCTCGCCTTACGCGAAGTACGACGCCATCGAGTACCGTGGCATGTGCACGGAAATCTGCGGCAAGGGGCACTACAACATGTACTTCCGCACGGTCGCGATGACCGAGACCTCGTTCAAGCAGTGGGTCAAAGACATGTCCGCGGGCTCGAAGGAAGCTGACGGCGCGGTGATTTACAGCGGCAAGTGTTCGTCGTATCGGTGCCGACGGAAAGGGATCGCCGCAACTTCCCACCCTGATTGGCACGAAATGGACCAACGACGAGACGCAGAAGACGCGCACATCGAGGTCGTTCTCGCGGGCAGCAAGGCCTCCACCTTGGCTGGGCCAACGGACGTCAACGGCACGATCTACAACGGCGTGATGCAGCCTTGGGCTGACCAACTCAACGACGTCGAAGTGGCAGCAGTCGTCAACCACGAGCGCACAAGCTGGGGCAACAATGGCGGTCTGGTCACCGATGAAGATGTCGCGCGCGTTCGTGCGGCGCTCGGTTTGCCACCCTACCCTGCGGGCGGCGGCGAGCCGATTTCTGAGAGCGATTTGATGCGAGAAGGCAAGACGCTCTACGAGAGCTGCGCCGGTTGCCATGGAAACGAAGGCAAAGGCCTGACAGCGGTACCCACGCTTGTGGGCAACCCCACCGTGCTGAGCGACGTCAAGGGAACGATTGCATCGCTGGTCAACGGGCAGGACAAGCCTGAGTGGCCAGGTGCACATTCCCCCATGGGTCGCACCATGACAGACCGACAGCTCTCGGCGCTGTTAACATATGTTCGTAAGTCGTGGGGCAACGCCGCAAGCGTCGTCACACCTGATGAGGTCGGGCGCCTTCGCAGTGAAGTGCAGAAGTAATGACCGGGCTTAACGAAGTAGTTTTGACCAACGTACTTGGTCACGAGAAAGAGGCACGCCATGCGGATTAACGCACCTGGATTTTTGGCACCACTGAACAAAAAGGCTGAATCGAGCCTTTTGACCTACCTTCTGCAGTGGGGAGGAACCACTGACGCCAAGCGCATCGGCATCATGTACATGGTGTTCGCAGCGTTCATGGGGATGGTGGGTACGTTCCTATCACTCTTGATTCGAGCTGAGCTGGCGACGCCGGGCTTGGACTTGATGACCGATGACTTCTACATCACGCTGCCCGGCATGCACGCCACGGCGATGATTTTCTTCTTCATCATCCCGATGTTCACTGGGGTCGGTAACTTTATCCTTCCGATCCAAGTGGGCGCGGCCGACATGGCATTCCCACGATTGAATCTCGCGGCATTCTGGCTGCTGCCGCCGGCGGCTGCCATCGCGTTCGCAGGTTACTTTTTGACGGGTGCGCCACAGTTCGGCTGGACGGGTTACCCTCCGCTTTCGAACAACGTGTACTCGCCCCAAATTGGCGCGGACTTCTGGTTGCTCGGATTGGTGTTGGTCGGGACAAGCTCCACGATGGGTGCGGTCAACTTCCTCTCCACCGCCTTCAACATGCGCTGCAAAGGCATGACGCTGTTTCAGATTCCGTTGTTTACGTGGTCTGTGATCGTGATGAGCTTCCTGATTCTGGCGTCGACGCCGGTTTTGACGAGCGCGCTCATCATGCTCAACCTTGAGCGCTTGTTCCCCGAGACGTTTTACTTCTACGACCCTGCGGGCGGTGGCGACCCGATCCTTTACCAGCACTTGTTCTGGTTCTACTCGCACCCCGCGGTCTACATCATGATTCTGCCTGGATTTGGCATCATCAGTGAAGTTCTGCCGACCTTCTCGCGCAAACCAATCTTTGGTTACGTGGTCATGGTGTGGTCGATGATCGCGATCGCCTTCCTTGGTTTCGTGGTTTGGGCTCACCACATGTTTACGTCGGGAATCGGCTTGGGCGTCCGCAAAGTGTTTATGTTCCTGACGATGCTCATCGCGGTGCCCACGGGCATCAAAATCTTCAGCTGGCTCGGCACGATTTGGGGCGGAAGCATCCGCTTCACAACATCCATGCTGTTCGCGCTTGGCTTCCTCGCCATGTTCACCATTGGTGGTCTCTCGGGCGTGGTGCTCGCGGCGGTGCCGGTCGACATTCAGCTGCATGACACGTACTACGTCGTGGCTCACATCCACTACGTGTTGGTTGCAGGCAGTGTGATGACGATCTTCGCAGGCCTCTATTACTGGTACCCAAAGATGACCGGCAAGATGCTCAACGAGAAGCTCGGCCACATTCACTTCTGGGGCACGAGCATCTTCATCAACGTGACCTTCTTCATCCAGCACTACTTGGGCGTCAAAGGCATGCCACGACGCTACGCGGATTACGACCCCATCTTCGCGACGGAGAACATGATCTCGGCGTTGGCGCGTTCGCTTTGTTCGCCTTCCAACTCTCGTGTTCATCTACAACTTCTTCTTCTTACAGCCTCAAGCGTGGCGCGGTGGCTTCGAAGAACCCCTGGGTTGACGGTCACACGTTGGAGTGGACGGTCGACCGCCTCCAGACCATCATCAGTTCCACCATCCGCCTGTGTGGACTTCTGCAATCGATCGCAGTCACGGGCACGGCGTAGAACACCACCCGGCACCCGCCGAGTAACCATTAACTTGAGAGCTCACGCTTAGCGTTACAGCCTATCAGGATAGAGATTATGGCAATGTTGTTGTCGGACCCGGCGAGGAATCGCTCGGCGTCTCAAATGGAAAAGTAGGTATGTGGACGTTCCTCGTCATGGACGCCATGATCGTGCGTGCCCGCGGGCTTCCTCGCTGCCTACGCTCGCCTGGTATGGAAGGACCCCATCATCGATGGGACGGCCTGGCCAGACCCTTACCACACCTTCGGTGTCGTCGGAGTCCAGCTGACCGCCTTCAACACGTTCATCCTCGTGCGTCACCGAGACGATGGTCCACGCGCTCGCCGAAGTGCTGCGTGGAAACCTCGGACGCGCCAAGAACTGGTTGCTCGCGACCATTGTAGGAGGCCTGATCTTCTCGGGATTCAGGGCTTTGAGTGGATACACCTGATTTTGGACGTGTGGCCATACCTTTGGGACAGCGCGCAGACCGTGCCGTACAACAAGAAACTCTGCGGCGACGTTTTTTGCCCTCACTGGTTTCCACGGCGGACACGTGTCCGTGGGGTCATCTACAACATTGTGCTGTATCTTTGACCTGGTAACGGCAAACTGGACGGCGGAGCACGGAGACTTCGTTGAGATCGCGGGCCTTACTGGCACTTCGTCGACCTCATCTGGATTCTCGTATTCACGTTCGTTTACCTTATCTGACGCGGGAGGACTCGTTATGGCGCACAAAGAAGAAAAGTGGTTTTTTAACGACCTCCTCCACACGCAGTACTGGGTGATCTGGCCAGGCTGCTCGTGTTGACGTTCATCGAGGTCATCATCCCCGAGCCGACGTTGATCGGGCTGGAGATGTTCCCGCGTACGTTTGTGGTGATCTCCTCATCATGATCGCGTTGACGAAGACGGTTCTGCGGCGGCTATTACATGCACTTGATTGGCGACAAAACCTGCGATGATCGCTGGCTGCATCCGCGCCTTCATCTGGTGCTTTGACCGTGGGACTCTTCCCGTATTAGCCCCTGCGGTTTGTCGGTATGGCGGCTTCGGCCGCCATTTTCGGTCTTTGCGCGCACTGACCTTTGACATCGTCGATCGCGTTTAATACGGTGCCGCCGCCTAAATTCGGGCGTTTTGTTGAAATTTGCGGTTCGGGTCGCCGGTTAGTTCGGCGGCGCTTTACTCCGGGATCGTCATGAAGAACGCCGTTCTTCTTCACAGCCCATTTCACTGCTTGAAACGCTTCGTAGCTACAACGAGTTGACCAAGCCCGGCATCTGTTTGTTGGTGCTCACGTGACCGTTTGCACGATGCTGGTTGCCGAAAAGGGTGTTCCGGCGTTGTCATTGATGTTCTGGACGGTCCTTGGCACGGCGCTGGTTTCCGGCAGCGCAAATGCCATCAACATGGTGTGGGACCAAGATATCGACGGCATCATGAGCCGCACGGCACACCGGCCGATCGTTCGTGGTGCCGTGTCGGCGCGAAACGCTCTGGTCTTTGCCGCCGGAATTGGTGCAGCCATGCCTGGGTGCTGACCTCCATTTTGCAAACCCGCTCGCCGCGCTGATGGGCGTTTGTGGCCACGCGTTTTATGTCGTGATTTACACGATGCGGCTCAAGCGTCGCACGCCTCAAAACATCGTCATCGGTGGTGCCGCTGGCGCGTTCCCGCCCCTTATTGGCTGGGCAGCTGTCACGAACAACCTCGACCTTCACTGCGTGGCTCATCTTCGCGATCATTTTCCTTTGACGCCCCCTGCATTTTTGGGCGCTGGCGCTTTACAAGGACGTCGAATACGGGAAGGCGAAGATTCCGGACATGATAAACCTGCTCGGCGGGCCAATGTTCGACCAAGTTTCAGATGCTCGTGTACCTGATGCTGCTGCTCGTTGCGACGACGCTGCTGACGATCAGTGGCGTGATGGGCATCATCTACTGTTTCGTTTCGTCAGTCATCTTGGGCGCGGGTTTCGTCTACTTCTGTGTCAAGACCGCGTTCGACGACTCCGAGGCTCAGCCTTGGGCCAAACGCACCTTCGCCTACTCCATCATTTATCTTGCCCTGCTCTTTGGTGCGATGTCGCTCGATTCTGTTTCGACGCTTCATTTCACCGAACGCAACTACATCATGAGCATCGAGCACGAGGCGGACAAAATTCGCTCGCGCCAAACACTCGAAGAGTTGCAAAAGATTCACAACGAAGATTCAGCTCCCCAGATCCCAGGCACGGAGATCACCGATGCAGAACGAAACACGCCCTGAAAACCCCGAGACAGGGGGCGAGCCACAACAGCTGAGCAACCGCTGGTTGTACGCGATCATCACGGCGAGCTTCGTATTTGCGTTGGGTTCGATCCCAATGTACCGCATCGTGTGTAAGAGGTTCGATCCGGGTGGCTCGGCCGCACAGAATGGCGACGCTCAAATCTACAACGACACCGCAGACACGTCGCGCAACGTTCGTGTTCGCTTCACAACGAGCGTCGAGCGTCAGCTCCCTTTTGAGTTCAAGAGCGCCCAGGAGTTCATGACGATCCACCCGGGAGACAAGAACCTTGCGCACTTTACGGTTCGAAACATGGACAACATGCGGGACTACCGCGCGAAGGCTGTGTACGACATCAACCCCCCCGAGGCCGGGCGGTACCTCAAGAAGATTCAGTGCTTCTGCTTTAACGAGCAGACGATTTGTGCCAGTGAGCAGAAGGACCTCCCCCTGAGGTTCTGGTTCGACAGCAAGATGCCTGACGACATCAAGGAAATCACGATCGCCTACACGTACTTCAACATGGAAAACTCCATGGAACGCAGTGTTCGCAAACGTGACGAGCACGCAGTGAAATGAGCGAAACACCTGATCCATGGCAAGGTGACACATCCCAGCGCAAGCGAGCGGTTCGCTTCGGTGTGGCTGTGGTCGCGGTCGTCCTTGGCATGTCGATCCTCATCGTCGTGTCCCGCTACTACGGTTGGTGATTTTGCGGCCCTTTCGCGTTTCTCCGATTCCAACGGTCGCCACTGTAGTGGCCCTAGCGCTCTTGGTGGCCCTCGGCACATGGCAATGGTCGCGTTATGGCGAAAAACTCGAAATAGAGGCCACTCAGGCAGCCAGAAGTGAGCTCCCGCCCGAAGTCGTGACCACATCTGCGCAACTCGTCGGACCAGAAGCCGCCTACCGTCACGTTGACGTGCACGGCCGGGTACTCACAGACTACACGGTACGATTCAAGTTTCGAATCCTCGACGGCAAATCCGGCGAGTGGATCGCGTCACCCTTGCAGTTGATGGACGGGCAGGTGGTGCTGCTGCTGCGTGGTTGGGTTGACGTCAAGGAAGCCGAACAGCTCGCCAAAACTCAAAAACTCCCCGATTCCGGTGTGTATCGAGGTCTTGTCTATGAGCTGCCCAGAAACATCGCCGACGACGCGACACGTGCTGCGCTGCCGCCGGCACCCAAAGAGTCGTTTCTGGCGTGGAACACGTTTGATGTGGAGGCAGTATATGCCTTTTGGAAGCTCCCTCATCCGAGCAACAAGGTCGTCGTTGTGCAGACCGAGGGCGACGAAGGCCCTCCTCTAGAAAGCGCGGAGTTCGTGCTGCAACCCTACATGAATTCCGACAAGCACCTGGGTTACGCGATGACGTGGTACACGCTGGCGTTCGCCTTGGTCGGGCTATGGCTCGCCGCCGGTTTCGGCTTCATCGGCTCTCGTTCTTCCCGCGGTTAGCATCGCCAAAGAACTTTCGGAACGCTTCCGCCACGTGGCCGATCGCGATGGCGTTCTCCAAGACACGCGCGTTGGACGCAGGCATCACGACCTGGTCAAACCCAAGCTTGCGAGCCTCTTGCATGCGGCGATCTGCCATCGCCACCGCTCTGACCTCCCCGGTCAACCCAAGCTCGCCGAAGACGGCCTGATTGACAGGCAGCGGACGGTCGAGATGGCTTGAAAGCAGGGCGAGCGCGATCCCGAGGTCTGCTGCCGGCTCGCTCACACGCATCCCGCCAGCGACATTGATGAACACGTCCATGCCAGCCACTTTCACGCCGGTACGTTTCTCAAGGATGTTCAGGATCAAGATGACTCTGTTGGTGTCCACCCCCACCGACGTCACTCTGGGCGGGCCGTAGCTCGGCGAGGTGACCAAGGCCTGAACCTCGATCATCAACGGCCTAGTGCCTTCCAAAATGGGCACCA
This sequence comes from bacterium, assembly GCA_041390025.1. Classification (GTDB taxonomy): domain Bacteria; phylum Myxococcota_A; class Bradymonadia; order Bradymonadales; family Bradymonadaceae; genus JBFFMO01. The sequence continues at coordinate 53,077 of JAWKQR010000010.1, read as the reverse complement.
CAGCGCTCCCAGATGCCCCAGACGGCCTTCCCTCCAAGAACGCGGCGGATGGGTTGGTGACCTCGTGCAGGCCGTCACCGCGCATCTCAAAGACCCCCACTTCGTTTGTCGAGCCGAACCGGTTCTTGACCGCCCGCAAGAGCCGATAGTTGCTGCCGGCCTGACCTTCAAAGTACAGGACCGTGTCGACCATGTGCTCAAGCACCTTTGGACCAGCAATTGCGCCGTCTTTGGTGACGTGGCCGACCAACACGATTGGAATGCCTTGGGCCTTGCCGATTTGCGTCAATCGACCGGTGACCTCCCGAAGCTGCGCAACACTCCCGGGAACCGACGTGAGTCCTTCAGCCGCCGTGGTCTGGATCGAGTCGATGATGGTCAGGCCCGGCTTCTTGTCGACCAACAGTCGCTCAATGCGCTCCAGATTCGTCTCCGAGACGACCCAGATGTCCTCGGCGTTCACGCCCAAACGCTCTGCCCGCATCCGAATCTGGCCCAGCGACTCCTCGCCCGTAATGTAAAGGACCTCTCGCCCCTTGCTCGCGAACACCGCAGCCACTTGAAGCGACAGCGTCGATTTGCCAATTCCAGGGTCGCCCCCCAGCATGACAATGCCGCCGGGCACAAAGCCCCCGCCCAACACACGGTCAAGCTCGCCGATGTCGCTCAAGAACCGCGACTGCTCCTGCGACTCGACATCTTTGAGTCGAGTTGGCGGGGCTCCGGACGCCGCACCGTAACCGGCTTTCGCGGTGCCGGCCTTCGGTTCAGGCTCACGAATCTCTTCGACAAACGTGTTCCACGACTCACAACCCGGGCATTTGCCCAACCAGCGCGGGGACTCGTAACCGCAGGACTGACAGACATGAATGGATTTGGCGCGCGCCATCGGACCTCCAGAAACGAAAAAACCCCGGCAAGCCGGGGTTGTACTTCATCCGAACCGCCTCAGCGATCGGTGATCTTGAACTCGACGCGACGATTGATGCTTCGGTTGCGTGTTGACGTGTTGGGCAGCAATGGCTGTGTCTCGCCGAAGCCCTTTGCCACCAGTCGGTCGCCGCTGATGCCTTGGTCAATGAGGAACTGTCGAACCGACGACGCGCGTTGCTGCGAAAGTTCCAAGTTGAACTCGTCGGAACCGACGTCGTCGGTGTGGCCGCCGATGACCACCTGCTTGACCTGTGGGTTTTCGGCGATGACTGCAGTGACCTGCTCGAGCAGCGGGAACGACTTCGGCAAGATGGTCGCTTTGCCCGTCTCGAAGTAGATGGTCTGGCGAATCTCGATCTTGTCTCCCTTCAGCTCGACAAGGCTCTCTTTGGGCTCGGGCTTAAGCACAAACTGCAGGTCGGTCTTCTTATCCGCGGTGATCTGCACGTCGCGTCCGCGTGTCAGATAACCGGGCGCAGACACAGCGACGCTGTACTGACCGGGTTTGACAGTCGCGTTGAAACGACCAGACGCATCGGGCTGCACCGAGGTTTCCTCGGGGCCCGAAAGCCAGATCGTCGCACCCGCGATCGCGTTGCCTTGTTCGTCTTCAACACCGCCGGTCAGTTCACCGGCCTTGGCCACGGCTTTCATCTGAACGCGCAGTTCGTGCTCACCTGCTTCGTTCGGAAGCGTGCGGTCCACGTCGATGGCCTCGTAGTCCGGATGCGAAATCGCGAATCGAACCGTCGAACCCGGCGCGTAGCCGTACGACTTGAACATCCCCTTGTCGTTGGTGACTTGGGCCGTTTCGTTGCCCATCGGGTAGTTCACGACCGCGCCTGCGATCGGAAGTGCAGACTCGCGGTCGGTCACAACGCCAACCACAAAGGCTTCGGGGGCCAGCGTAGGCTCCTTCTTCTCGACTTCTTTCTCGACGTATTCAATCTTGGGTCGAGGGTCGATGGTCCATTGCAATCCGAACACCATCTGCCACGGCAACGTGACAGGCAGAGCGGCTGCATCTTCGGACGTCAGACCGATGTCGACGCCCGCGTGCAACCCAAGGTTTTCGACGGGCTCGGCCTTGATGCCCAGCGCCAAGACGTTGGGGTACGACGCGAATCCGGCGTCGGCGACACAGGGCAGGTTGGGCTGGTCACACACACCGTCAGCGCCATTGACCGGAATCGCGAGATTCCAAGCCAAGAACGGCGAGACGTAGGGGAACTCGTACTCGAACCCAAGCCCGAGCTCAAGCGCGTCGTACGCGGTGAGGTCATAGGCGAAGCGCTCGACCCGTGTGGGCAAGATGTTGTCGGGCACCGTGTTCTCGGTGCGGTCAATGCGGTAACCGATGTTAAAATGGGCGTTCAGATCGACACCCGGCCCAGCCAGTTCTGCAAACGCAAACGAAGCCAAGAACCGAGGACGAATGGACATGCCGTCGAACGTCAATCCCGTTCCCCCAAAGTCGGTGGGCACGAAGAACGACAGGTCGGCGCCAAGTGTCACCCCTGGTGTCACCGGATAGTAGCCCTTAAGCCCAAGCGACAGGTCGCCTTGCGAGAGCATCGCTTCGGGACGTCCAAACGAATTGACGTTGTTGCGCGTCTGAAGACGAATGTTGGCGCTGAAGTAATCCACGGGGCTCGCCTCAAACAAGAGGTTGCCGCCGAAGAAGGTCTCTTTGTCGTTGAAGCGAATCGCGTCATTGCCGCTGTAGAACTGACCAAGCAACGCCAAGCGGTAGGTGCCGACTTCGCCGCCCCACGCCGCAGCCATGTGTTGCAGGCCCACCCCGCCTTCGAGATTGAGCATGCGCGACACAAGTCGAGGATCGCGTTCGGTCGATTCTTGCTCGCCTTCGGCTTGTTCCGCAACTTCCGCGGCAGGTTCCGTCGCGGTTTCGGCGACGGGTTCCGCCACCGGCTGCGGCTGTTCGTTGGCGACCGGTGCCTCAAGAGCGTCGGCGGAAGGAAGCCCTGTCTGTGCGCTGGCAAGCGCGGGAAACAACAGAACGGCGAGAGATGCTAGGACGGGCCGGCGAATTTTCATCGCAGCTCCACGTGTTTGGATGGTCTAAAACGCTTGCAATAAGCCGCCCTGTCCGTATTCCAAAGTCACACAGGTGTCAAGATTCCGGCCACTTCCAAGGCGAAGCGTACGACCCCAAAAACGACCACAAACACAAGCACCGCACCCCAGATCAGGTTCTGATGACGCGAGATCACACCGAACACGCCTTGGTCAAAGCGCTTGTTCATCAGCGACTGCGCCAAACCATGGACCGCGAGTGCAAAAAACGTCAGCACGAACGGTATGCCAAGCGGGTGGAAGTAGATGCTCTGCATCAGATGACCGTGCAGCGCCTCGCGACAGGCGCGTGTCATGCCGCAGCCAAAACAGCTGTAATGGGTTAGGGCTCGAAACGGACACGTGTAGAACGGCCAATCGCAGTACCATCGTCGAGCAGCAGGATCGCCACCATCGCCACAAAAGCAGCCGCAACCACAAATCCCCTGCGTCGCTCGTTGTCGCTCAGCACGCTTTAGCCCCGGCTCAAGTACATGACGTAACCGCGTCGCTCAGTAGGGCGCATTCATACCGCCTGGAGTGCCGTTCTCCGCGTTGTTCAACCCCGTCTGCAGGAAGAATGGTCCGATGCCAAGCAGCGACATCACGAACATGATGGGTGCATCCATGTTGGGTTACGCACGCCCCACGAACGCTGCACCTCGACCACAGCTTCACACGCGCCACAGAAAGTAGTAACCCCAAAAGCCGCAGGTGATGAACGTCAGTCCTATCTCTTTTGCGGCACTGAACTCCCCAAACGCCCCAACCCTTTGTTGAGTCATCACATAAGCCGATCATCCAGATGATGCCATAGATTCCACAGGTCAGGAGTGGGAGCACCAAGACCATGATTGGATTACGAATTTCACCACGTTGCATCCCACGACTCCTCAGTTGGCTTGTTTGGCGCGTCGAGCCGAAGGTTGCCTGCGCGTGACATCGCGGTCAAGCGGTCAGGTCAGCAGGCGCTGGCTCTCGATGAGCCGATGGTACATGCCGTCTTGTCCCATGAGTTCATGGTGTGTGCCCTGCTCCACAAGTTGCCCACGGTCGAGGACCAGCACTTGGTCGGCGCTTGCGACGGTTGAGAGTCGATGCGCGATGATCAGAGTGGTCCGCCCTTCCATGAGTCGGTCGAGCGCTTTTTGCACGAGAGCCTCGCTCTCGACGTCAAGGGCAGACGTCGCCTCATCTAAAATCAGAATCGCGGGATCTTTGAGCAATGCGCGCGCGATCGCGATGCGTTGTTTCTGCCCGCCCGAAAGCCGCACGCCTCGCTCGCCGATGACGGTGTCAAGGCCTTCCGGAAACGCCGACACGAAATCCCATGCGTTTGAAGCGATCAGCGCGTCGATGACCTCGTCGTCGGTCGCGTTCGGTCGCGCAAAATTGACGTTCTCGCGCACGCTCCCCGAGAAAAGGACGGGTTCCTGAGCCACGACACCCATCTGCTCGCGAAGCCAGTCTACGTCGAACGCTTGGATGTTATGGCCGTCCACACGAATGGCGCCCTCTTGAGGTCGTAGAACCTCGGCAGCAGTTGACCCAACGTCGACTTGCCCGCGCCAGATGGCCCAATGATCGCGACGCGTCGCCCCGACGGGATCTCGAACGAGACCTGCGAGATCGCATTGACGCCCGGACGTGTCGGGTACTCAAAGTTGACCCCCTCAAACTCGACGTGGCCCTCAATGGGCACCTTTAGACCACCGTCGGCGACCTGAATTGGGGCGCGATCGATCAGCTCAAAAACGCGCTCGGCCGACCCGGTCGCCTTCATGAAGTCCGTCCACAAGCCGCTCAGAACGCCGAGCGCGAACGCCACCATCAATGTGTAGAGCAAGAAAGCCGTGAGCTCACCAACCGTCATCTCCTTTGCCATCACCAAACGACTGCCAAACACCAGATCAAAGCGACCACGCCGTAGCCAGACAGCGAAATCGCCCCGCCGAAGACCGCACCGACAAAACCGCGCCGTTTGGCCGCTTGAAACGAGATTTCCACGGCGTCCGTGTAGCGAGCCACGCTTTGTGTCTCGGCTGCGAAGCTACGGACCGTGCGAACCCCAGAGATCGACTCTTCGGCAATGGCGGTCGAATCGGCCAATCGGTTCTGGACCGTGGCCGACAATGCGCGGACCTTGCGACCGTAATACCGCGCAAACCAGACCATGGGGGGCACAGACACGATCATGATCAGCGCGAGCTGCCACGACGTCGCAAACAGCACGGCCACGCCCCCCAACGCTTGTGTCGCGTAGCGAAGTGCCATCGAAAGATTGGACGTCACCGCGTTCTGCAGCACTTGCGTGTCACTGGTCAAACGGCTCGTAAGCTCCCCGGTTTTTGTGCTGTCAAAAAACCCCCACCTCTTGCGCCAGATGCGGCGAAACAACGTCATGCGAAGGTCCGCCACGACGCGTTCACCCACCACGGTAAACAGGTAATAGCGCAGGCTTACAAACACCGCTTGGATGATGAACAACGCCATCATCCCCAGACCGAGAAGTCGCCAATCGTACTTCGATGCACCCATGAGCACATCGTCGACCCCTAGGCGCGCCGCTTGAGGGTAGACCAGCGACAAACCGGACCCAATAAACAATGCCACGGTCGCCAGTGCGATGGCTTTGGCGTGAGCCGAGCCAGGACATCAGCCGCGAGATACTGACTGACTTGTTGTTTGTACTTCCACTCAGGCCTCCATGGCTGTCAGATGCAGCGTTGCCTCAACGGTTGCACGCGCACAACTTGAGGTGTTTTCGCAAAACGCGCTAGACAGAACCCATGAAATTTCAGGTCGGGAAAAACTGTGCGCACTTTGAATCCGACGGCGACTTCGCCGCGTTTGTTGATGGTGCGGCGTATTTTGACGACCTCGCCAGAGCGCTTGAGCAAGCGGAACACACGATTTACATCGCTGGGTGGGCCATCGACCCTCGGATGTGGTTGCGCGCGGACAAGCCGATGGGCGAACGTCTGCCGCTTCAGACATTTCTTAGAAGATTGGTCGCCGCGAAGCCGGCATTGCACATCTACTTGTTGATCTGGGACATGTCCGAGGCCTACAGGTTTTCGGGAAACCCTTGGTCCATCTTTCACAAAAGTTGGATTCCACACCGGCGCATCCGGCTGGTCTACGACGATCACTACCCGTTCGGTGGCTGCCAGCACCAGAAGTTCATCGTCATCGACGACAAAGTCGCCTACTGCGGCGGCATCGACCTGACGGTTGGGCGATGGGACACACCCGAACACCTCCCTGACGATCCACGGCGCATCGATTCCTACGGCATCTCGCACGGACCTTTTCACGACATTCAGGCGCGAGTGCGCGGCAGTAGCGCGTCATTCTTGGGGATGCAGTTTCGTGTGCGATGGCGCAGGGTGTCGATGCGGGGAGCAACGACGCCCGGCCCGCGCGGTGAGCTTTTCGGCCTAGAAGAAGGGACGGCGGCGACGTTGGCGATCGCCCGCACCGACCCCGTCGCCTCACCCCCAATCCGAGAGATCGAACAGATTTCCTTGGACCTGTTTGCCCACGCGAAAAAGTCCATCTACATCGAGAACCAGTACCTCACCTCGTCGATTCTCGGCGAAGCACTCGCGGCCCGTCTGCGAGAGCCCGACGGTCCCGAAGTGATCTTGATCGGCCCGCGGCAGCCTGCGGGCTGGGTGGAGGAGATCACCGTCGGCATCCTGCGTTGGCGCGTCGTAGATGCCCTGCGGGCCGCAGACACCCATCATCGACTTCGTATCTACTACCCGATGGCGAGCGTGAAGCAGGACGTGGATGTGTACGTACATGCGAAGATCACGATCATCGACGATTGCGTCGTTCGCATCGGTTCGGCGAACGTCAGCCGGCGATCCATGAGCATCGACACCGAAATGGACGTTATCGCGCAACCCGATGAGGCCGTGGTGCGCGCGCTGCGCCATCGACTGATCTGCGAGCATTTGGGCATCGCCCCCGCCGATCTCAAGGTGCAAGGAAGCATTCGTGAGACCATCGACCCGTGGGTTGGACGTTTTGACCGCACCCTCGTTCCCCTCGGACGCGGCCCCGAGAAGGCAGACCGGCAGTTCGCGCAGGACGGGGATGTACTCTTCGACCCGGAAGAACCCTTTGAACTCGCCTCCTTGGCGGAGGTGTTTGTCGGACGTCAGGCCGGGCATCGCCTTTTGGAGACCGCTCCAGCCGGCTTCGCGACCATCTCATTGGTCACCGCCGCCTTGGTGATGTGGCGACTGTTTGTGGCCGACCAAATGCCCCTTCACACCGAGTTTGTCCAGTGGACATCCGTGCATCCCTGGAGTGCAGCCGGCGTACTGTTGATCGTGACGACCGCCCTGCTCAGCGTCGGGGTATCGACCTTCGTGGCGCTCCTGCCGTGTGCGTTCGCGTTTGGAGTGGTGCCGGGCATGTTGATGACGTGGGTGAGCTCGGTCGTCGCATCGGGATTCTCGTACCGATTCGGCCAACGATTTGGGCGAAACGCGGGCTCGAAGCTGTTTGGATTTCGGGTCCAAGAGGTGCGAAAACGACTGTTTGGACGCGGCTTCTTTAGTGTGGTCGCCCTGCGCGCCCTGCCCATCAGTTCTTTTGCAACGGTTGGATTCGCTGCCGGTGCCGCAGCCGTGCCGCTGCGGACCTTTATCGTTGGAACGCTCGTGGGCGTACTGCCCAACCTCGTCTTCTTGAGCGGCGTCGCGTATTGGCTCGCGCAATTCATGCGCACACCCAACCTGATTGCGTTTTTGACGATGGTCCTGACGGTTCTGTTTGTCGGGGCCGTCACACGCTCGCTCATCAAGGCGATCGAACGGCGCGAAAACCGCCTGAAGCGCGGGGTTCCGGAGCGATTCGCCCCGCTTAAATGATCTTCTCTTTGAGGCGCTCGAAGAACGACGCCTCTTTGTGAGGAATGTCCGACACCTTGGCGTACTCCTCTAACGCATCCCGCTGCTTCTCGGTGAGTTTCGTCGGAATGGTGATGGCGAAATGCACGATGATATCGCCCTTGCCGCCACGGTTGATTCTGGGAATGCCTTCCCCGCGAAGCACGTGGGTGTCGCCGAACTGAGTTCCAGGTTTGACCACGATCTTCACGGGCTCACCGAGGGTGGGGATCTCGACTTCGCATCCCAGCGCCGCTTGCACAAACGGGAGGTCGAACTTCAAGTGGAGGTCGGCACCGTCGCGCTGGAAGACGTCGCTGGCTTGGACATGCAGGAAAACGTAGAGGTCGCCACGTGGGCCACCCTTGCGACCCGCCTCGCCTTCCGCGCGGATACGTAGACGCGTGCCATCGTCAACACCGGGCGGAACCTTCACCGAAACGGTCTTGACCTCTTCTGTCACGCCATGCCCATGGCAGGTGTCGCATGGGTCCGAGATGACTTTGCCCGCACCACGGCACGTTGGGCATGTCGAAGACAGCGTGAAGAAACCTTGTGAGTGGTGGACTTGTCCCCGCCCACCGCAGGTTCCGCGTAGCACGTTCGGTCCCCGGTTTTGCTCCGGATCCATCGCAGGTCTCACAGGGAACATGCCGTGGAACGTCGACCTCTTTCGTGACGCCGAACGGCTTCTTCGAACGTGACTCGATGTCCAGCCGCATGTCGGCACCGCGCTGTGGCGCATCAGGTGACCGTTGTTATTAGGCTTAAAGTCTCCGAAAATATCTCCGAACTGCGAGAAGATGTCCTCAACACTGCCCGAGCCACGCCCCCTCCATACGTCCCGACAGTCCTTCGTGGCCAAAGCGGTCGTAGATCTGACGTTTCTCAGGGTCGCTGAGGACTTCGTAAGCTTCCGCGGCTTCTTTGAACTTTGCCTCGGCCTGTTCGTCGTCAGGGTTACGGTCGGGGTGAAACTCCATCGCGAGCTGGCGATAAGCCTTTTTAAGGCCGCGCTCATCCACGTCGCGGGTGACTCCCAATACTTCGTAGTAGTCTCGTTTACTCATGACGCCTCAATCCTTCGCAGGCTGGCCTGAAGGCTCAACGGTAGGCACAGCCTCACGATAGGCAACCCAATAATTGCTCGAAATTACAGACTCAGGCGCTTAAACACATTTTCGGGGATCGCCTTGATGACACCCATGATGCCGCGCCAAAAACGCGGGTAATAGAGCTCATTCTCGCGCCGATCCGCGGCGCGTTGAATGGCCTCCGCGGCCTGTTACTGACGACGCAACAGGAATCATAGTCTCCATGCCAAACGTCATTCGTGTATCCACAAATCCCAATTTGACCGTCATGACGTGGACGTTGTGCTTAAAACAACGATTTCGAAGCCCTTGCAGGTACAGTGTGAAGAGGCGCCCTTGGCGCTTCCATAATGTAGTTGCTCTGCCGACCGCGGTCGCCCGCGACCGACGAGATTCCGATCACCACTCCAGACTTTCGCGCGATCATCAGGTCCGCCGCGGCTTCGCAGACCGAAACGGCTCCGGTGTAGTTGACGTCAATGACGCGATGGGACGACGCAAGTCAGCTTCCTCGGGGTCAGACCCATCTCACCGAACGCCACAAGCACCATACTGAGCGGTCCCACCGTGTCTCTGCGGTCCTCCAAAAGTCCGCGTGACCATCGGTGTGGCGTCGAACACGGCGCTGCCGACTTCACCTGATACCGCACCCCGAGGTCGGAGGCGATGCAGGCGGCCTCATCGCCGTCGCGCGCTGCGAGGCGGCGTGTCCATCACAGGCATAAACCTCACCCACGGCGCGGGCAATCGGTGATGTGGCTCCTAAGATCAAGAACGGACATTTTATTCTCCGCACAGCCCGAGCCGACGCCCGAGATCGGATTGAAACACGTGCTCAGGGTCCCAAGCGTCGCGCACTGCTCCACTTCTCCCACTCCGGATACATCTTGCGGAAGTTCTCGCGCGATAGTTTGGATCTTTGACAAACGTCCGCCGACAGACACGGTGGAGCATCGTCAAGGCGGTCGAGCATCTCGAGCAGAGGTGGACCGAAGTTCGAAATCGAGCGCCAGAGGTGATGCCTTCTTTGGGGAACGACAGCCCGCCATGGTCTTGGTCACCGAACTCCTTGATCACAGCCAAGAAACTGGCCATGCCGGAGTTTGAAATAATCTCTAGGATCTCGCGAACGGCCTCGCGGGACGGCACCACCATTTGGTATTGCAAGAAGCCGCGGCTGCCGTACACGTAGTTCCAGTGGTCCACGGCATCGAGCGGGAAGAAAAACGGCACATAATCCACAACCGACGGCGTCAGGCCGGCAGGTGTTTTCCGGAAAAATGCCTCGTTGAACAGCGTGATCGTTGCACGATTGAGCAGCAAATTCGACTCAAACGGACGACCGTCGACCAACGTCTGAAACGTGTTCGCGATGCGGTCCAAGGGTCCGGGCGATGCCTTCACGCCAGCGTCCGCGTGGCGTCCGCGCATGAAGATCCCTCGACCCATGTTTTTGCCGGTCTTCACGCAATCGATCCAACTGACCGTGTGGGTGAAGTCCGCGCTCTCGGACGACACGTCGAAAAACTCGTCCAAGTTGTTGACCCGAATGGACTCCATCTGAATCGAGCCGTTGGCGACCGAAATCAGCTGGACTTCCATGCTCAAGATCAACCCTGTCATGCCCATTCCGCCACAGGTTGCCCAGAACAGCTCGGCGTTTTGTGTGCGGTCACACACCACGATTTGCCCTTCTGCGGTCAACACCTCGACGTTTCGGACGTGGTCGCCCCAACACCCATCGATGTGGTGATTCTTGCCGTGGATGTTGCAGCCCAAGGCGCCGCCAACTGTGACAAACTGCGTGCCGGGGACCACGGGCGGGAAAAATCCGCGTGGTAGAAACGTGTCGATGATCTCTTTGAGCGAAACGCCAGCCTCGCACCGCAACCACCCGGTTGCTGGGTCAAAGGCGAGCATGCGATTGAGACGTCGGGTGAGGACGACACGCCCGTCACGCAGGGTCGCGGCGTCGCCGTAACTGCGCCCAAGGCCGTGCGCGAGCACGCTATGACCGTCTCGGTCGTCGAGCGCAGCTTTCAGCTCCGAGACACGCTCAGGCCGCGCCACCATCGCGTCAACGACCGGGTAGCGTCCCCATCCTTCGATTTCTCGCGGAATCCAGTGCGTGTTCACCGCAACCTCCGTCTTAGGCCAGCCCTGCTTACAGTCTGCCCGGGCTTAAATCAACCTTCCACGGCGCTTGAGATGCCAGCGCGCAGCCCCGGGTTCAGGCTTTCGAGCTCAAGCCTCCACCCGTGCTTCTCGGCGACCTGCCGCGCGATGCTGAGCCCAAACCCCTGACCGCCGGCGTTGCGGTTTCGCGCATCGTTGCGCACACCGCGTTGCGTGACACTCTCGAGCACCGATGGAGGAATTCCAGGCCCGTCATCGATGACGTAGAACACAAACCCTGCACCCTCACGTTCAAGCACGACCGAAACATGTCCGCCTTCGGGCGTATACTGGACAGCGTTTTGCACCAGATTGCTCATTGACTGCTCGACCATGACCGAGTCGCATTCCACGACCACGGCCTCATCAGGCACAGCAAAATTGAGGTCGATCCGCTTTCCTTCCGCGATGGGGACGTGACGCGTGTGCACACGCTCGACAATCTCGCGCAGGTCCGTTGTATGAAAGGTCACACCGAGATCGCCGCGCTCAAGCTTCGTCGCGAGGCTCATGTTGCGGATCAGAGCGCCGATGTAATGCGACTCTTCGAGCGCGACCTCGACGTGCTGCCAGGCCGCGGATTCACGAGGCATCTCGTCGCGGGCGCGTGTCAAACGATGCTGCAAAACGGTCAACGGGATCGCCAAATCGTGGGTGGTGTTGGCCACATACGCCGACAGGCTCTCGTCGCGAGCCTTCAGGTCATCGATGGTGTCGCGCACACGACGGCCCGATGCATCGAGCGCGCGAGCAAGGTCCCCAATCTCGTCACGCTTTTCGAGCTCCGACCCCAAATCGGGCGTGGCCTCGCCTGCGCCGTCAATGGCGTCGCGCATGCGGCGAATCCGGCGAACGATGGGACCGCTGACGACAAAACCGGTGAACACAAGAATGACCGCAAACAGGAGCGCTTGCAGAATCGAGGCGCGCAAAAACTTGCCCGTGGGAGGGGCCTGACCCCAACCCACCAAAATAATCGCGCACGGGCCGTCGGGAGCAATACGGCCTGCCGTGGCTCCGTCCACCCCACCGGACCAGAAAACCGTTGAAATCGGCTCTTCGGAGCCAAGCACCGCCTTGAGCTCCTTGGGAAACGGTGGCGCGTCAGGGTTCATAGACACAAGCGCGTTGTCGTAAGCGAATGCCCGCATGCCGCGCCGCTCAATCGAAAATCGCTCCGGCCGTCGCAGGCAACGCTCAGGCACGCGTTCAGCAAACCGTGCCACGATCTGACCGCCCAGCCGACTTTGGAACTCGCGTTTTTCGGCGCCAATCCGCCAGGCCGTGAAGAAGACAACGCTGGGAATCACCATCAAGAACAGCGTGATGATGACCCGAAGGCGTAGCTTCATCGCTTTTCCTTGGGTTCGGTCGCCATTCTGTACCCAATCCCCCACACGGTCTCGAGATGCTTGCCGGACTCTCCGAGCTTCTTTCGAATGCGCGAGATGTGGACATCCAACGTGCGCTCACCGCCCTCGCGATCTTCGTCCAACGTGTTGTCGACGAGCTGGCGACGGGACACCGCCTTGTCGCGGCGCGTCGCGAGGTACGCGAGGATGTCGAATTCGACTTTCGTAAGATCAACGGATTGACCGCCAACACGCACTTCCCGTTGGTCGACGTCGACGAGCACATCGCCGAATTCCAACCCGGCCGTGCTCATCGTGGGGCGGCGCAAACGTGCTTGAACACGGGCGACCAGCTCTTCGGGCCAAAATGGTTTGGTGAGGTAATCGTCACCGCCAAGCGCGAACCCGCGCACCTTGTCGTGGGTCTCGGACCGCGCGGTCAAAATAATCACCGGCAAGTCGCTTGTCTTTCGCCATTCTTTGAGCAGGTCAAAACCGTGCACCCCAGGCAGCATCAGATCGAGGACCACCAGCTGGAAACTCCCAATATCCACGCGGCGTGCGGCTGTGCCGTCCTTGTGCCAGGTCACCTGGAAATCGGCCTGCTCCAGGGTCTCGACAATCTCCTGCCCCAGTCGAACGTCGTCCTCGACCACAAGTACATGATTCGTCATTGCCTCTATCCTCTCACGGGGGCGACATTACCGTGGGCCGGGGCCGTCCTGCATGTCACGCTTTGCCGCATCGAATTTCTTTTGTTGAGCTGGATTCAGGATCGCGCGCAACTTCTGAGCGGTCTTCTCACGGTGCGCTTTTAGCTCTTTTCGCGCCGCCCGGCGGTCGCCATTTGTGGCCTCCAAAATCATGTCTCGCTCGTCGCCAGCATCCTCAAGAATTTCGCGCGCCTTCGCGCGTTGTGCGTCCGTAAGCTCCAACGATTTGACCACCTCTTGGAAGCGATCGCGTCGCTTTTCCATGCGGTTTCTTAACGCTTCGCGTTGCTCGGGCGTGAGGATTTTCCCGATCTCGTCTCGACCTTCTTTTCGAAGGGCCTTGAGCTTGTCGGACTTCTGGTCGTACGTGAGTTTCTTGTCGGCCTTGATCGCGTCCGCTTTCGCCTTTTTAGCCTGGATCACCCTCTTGATCTGGGCACGTTGAGTCTCGGTCACTCCGATCTCTGCCGCGACTTCTTCGATGCGTTCCATTCCTGAACGCTGCGCGAATGCCGGGGTCACCATCGACGACAAAAAGACGAACGTGGCGGTCGCAAAAATTCTCGAGAGTCTGGACATTCTAGGCTCCTCCATAAAGGCAAAGGGCACCCAATGTGCCTCACTCCGACCACATTACGACCATAATCTTAAGCAATCCTGAAGTCGTTCCCATTTATCGACCGGGTGGGCGTTTACCCGAATTCACAAAGAAAAAGGCGGCCGGAGCCGCCTTTTGCCAGGTGCAGGGTTCTTTAGATGTCGCGAGGACCGCGCTCCTTGTCGCGCTTGTCACCACGCTTTTCCTTCATCGCGTCAAACTTCTTCTGCTGAGCCGCGGTGAGCACGGCACGCATCTTCAGTTTGGTCTTTTCGCGATGCGCCTTGAGCTCGGGCCGTGCAGCTTCCCTGTCGCCGTTGTTGGCTTCCAGAATCGCGGCACGTTCTTCCTTCGCGTCGCTCATGATGCTCTTGAACTTTGCCTTTTGGGCGTCGTTCAGACCGAGCTCCTTGGCCATCTTCTCGCCACGCTTTCCATGGCGACCCTCGTGACCCTTCTCACCCTTTCGACCCTTTCGCTCGGCCCGCATCTCCTGAAACTTCTGCTTTTGAGCAGGGGTCAGCACCGCGGCAACCTCGCCCTTCCCTGCCTGACGAAGCTCACGGAGCTTCGCCTTCTTCTGGTCGCCGTTGAGTGAATCGTCAGCTTTGATCTTCTCGGCTTGCGCACGACGGGCCTTGAAGATTTCACCGATCTTCGCCTTCTGCGGCGCCGTGAGTTCAAGCTTTTCGGCCAGCCGTTCCATACGCTGCTCCGGATTTCCTTTGGCGAGCGCGACACCGGCCGCTCCAACACCGAATCCGACAACAACCAACGCGAGAGCAATCTTTTTTCCGAATCGTTTCATTTGGGTTCTCCTGGTTCGTGTTTGGAGGAGTTCTTTCGTCCTCACAACCAGTTTTACGAAACGCTTCTTAAGCATTTCTGAAGCGTTGAAAAAAAATCGACGTCTTCCCAAAAGACGTTGGACGACCCTTTTCTTTTCAACACCTTAATAATGCCACGGGAAATCCGAAAAATCCTGTTTTCGTTTTTCCAAAAACGCATCGCGCCCCTCTTGTGCCTCGTCGGTGCCGTACGCAAGTCGAGTCGCCTCACCGGCAAACAGTTGCTGACCGACCAAACCATCGTCGATCATGTTGAACGCGAACTTCAGCATGCGAATGGCTGTGGGGCTCTTCATGCACTCCGCCGCCCACTCTAGGGCCACGTCCTCGAGCTCTTCGTGCGGAACGACGGCGTTGACCATGCCCATGTCAAACGCTTCCTGAGCCGAGTAGGTGCGCCCCAAAAAGAAAATCTCGCGTGCACGTTTCTGACCCACCTGGCGCGCGAGATACGCGGAACCATAACCCGCGTCAAAGCTCGCGACATCGGCGTCGGTCTGCTTGAACTGTGCGTGTTCTTTGCTGGCGATCGTCATGTCACAGACCACGTGAAGGCTGTGACCACCACCGACGGCCCAACCTGGGCAAACGCAGATCACGACTTTGGGCATGAACCGAATCAGTCTCTGCACCTCCAAAATGTGCAAACGCCCAAGGCGTGCGCGGTCGACACCACCCTCGCCTTCATATTTGTAGCCATCTTTTCCGCGAATCCGCTGGTCCCCGCCGGAGCAAAACGCCCAACCGCCATCTTTGCTCGAAGGGCCATTTCCGGTCAGCAAAATCACGCCTACGTCCGACGTCATGCGCGCGTGATCCAAGGCGATGTACAGTTCATCAACGGTCTTGGGTCGAAACGCGTTGCGCACGTCGGGCCGATTGAAGGCAATTCGCACGGTGCCTTGGTCTTTGGCCCGATGATACGTGATGTCTTCGAATTCAAACCCGGGAACTTGGTCCCACTTTTCGGAACTAAAAATTGGCGAAATCATGAAATCTCCATGGGTCATTTGCCGCGATTGCGTACCACGATTTGATGACGTCTGCCGCCTGCATTGTGCGAACGAGAGGCGGAAAACAAGCGCCTTGCTCAAAACAGTCCGGACACATTAAATGCCTGCGAGGCGCGACGTTCGGCCAACGCCGAATCCGGCGACCGGTAGGTTGCCGGCCCACAGATTCAAAGCCCACAAAACGCTCGGCGTTCGGACAACGCCGAATTATGCAATCGGAAGGTGACCATGGAACAGATCGCGGAAAATCTCTGGGGTATTGACGCCGAGGTAAAGGTAGCACCGGGGGTGTTCCTGCCGCTCCGGTCGACGATCGCGAGGTTATCGGATGGGCGGCTGTGGCTCCACTCCCCCGCCAAGTTCTCTGCCAAAGACGTCGATGCCATCAACGCTTTGGGCGAGGTGGCTTACATCGTCGCACCATCGACGTTCCATCACCTCTGGTTTGGCAATGCATGCGAACTCTTTCCGGGCGCGATGAAGCTCGGGGCAAGGGGTCTGGCCAAGAAGCGGCCCGATCTCACGTTCGACGGCGTCTTGGGCGAGTGCCCTGAAATCGACGGCGTCGAGCGTGTTCAAATCGATGGGATGCCCGCGCTCAACGAGAACGTCTTTGTGGTGAACAATTCACTGATTTGCGCCGACCTTTTCCAGAATCTCCACCAGCCAAAAAACACTGCGTCTGCACTCGTTTTCCGGCTCGCCGGAACACTTCACCAAGTTGGAGTTAGTCGCCTACTCATGACGACCGTCAAGGACAAGGTTGCCTTCAAGAAGTCGGTGAACAAAGCGCTGGACCTTCCGTTTCAACGGCTGATTCCATGCCACGGCGACGTCGTCGAGAATGCTAAGGCGCAGTGCAAATCTGCTGTGGAAAGGCGTCTGTGAGGTGAAATCGCTGTGCGACGCCTCTTTTCAACGCCTCTAGCTCCGCCGCCGAAGCAGTCCGAACACGAACAACCCCAAGATTCCCGGCGCACCAGCGGCCGAGCTGCAACCGCGTTCGGTTGACACAGAGTCCACGTTCGCGACCGTCGGACGGGTTCCAGGCACGTTCACGGCTGGCAGGTCGACAGGATTGTCCACGACATTGACCGTGACACACTGTTCCTCGGCGGGACCGCCTTGGCCGACCGCCGAAAACAGGGAACCGGACGCCTCCAAAGCAAAACACATGCGGTGTGGTCCGACCGTATCTGGCGCGACAACCGTCACTGAGAGCGTTGTTCGGCCTTCGGGGGCAACTGTGGTGTCCAAAGCCTCATCGCAATTGGTGCAGCGCACGCTCGGCGATGGCACGAGCCGGAAATCGTTAGGTGTCCACTCAGCGCTGCCGCGATTGCGTGCCTGCAGATTCAGCTGAGCTTGCTGCCCACGGCCGAGCTCAGTCGGCGCCGCCCACTGCAGGTCGTCTGCCCAAAGTGACGGTGGCGGTTCAACCAAGAAGACGCGTCCGTCTGTCCCACGGGCAAGGAAAGGCCGGTCGGTCACGGGCACACCACTGAGGTGAGCTTCCAGATCCGTCCGAGTTTCGATGGTCGCCCAATCGAACTTCCACGTATCCATGACGGTAGGGTTCGGGACGTGACGTTTCACACCCGGTTCGACCAAGTAAACAGCCGGTTCACCTTCGACGACCGCCAATGTAGGCACCGCGGGCAACGGCAAACCTTCGGGCATCTTGGCCAACACCGCGTCGTCAAGCACAGCGACATCGCTGAATTCAAAGCCCCACGCCGCCATGGACTCCGGGTTCGTGACATGGCGCTTCACCCCATAGGAAGGCGAAAACGGCAGCGCGGGGCGGTCGCACTGAATCGTCTTGGGACCGCCAACAAGCATTGCATTTTGGCCGCCGCTGATGTCGATCCCGTACGCGTAGACTTCGTGCGGCTGCCCGTCCAGAATCCGCGGGGCGTGGGAAACACATACCCGTGATCGCACGAGCCAATGGCCGCGCAGAGGTCCTCGCGTCGGTTTTTTGCCTTGATGTTGTAGCCGACCGCGTTAGGCGAACCCGCCGGTCCGCCGATGTAGATGTGAACGGGCACGTCGCGGTCGGGGACATCAGGGTCTTGGGCCCACCCAGCGATCGCATCGCACGTCGCACTGTCCAGATAGCCGACCGGGGCTTGGTCACGATTGATTGGCGGAAACGTTCGGCCTGTAAGCGCCGCGGAGCTCGGCGACACCTCGATGTGCAGATGGTCGATGTGTGGAATGGGTCCCGTATATTGACGATGTTTTGGGGCTTCGCGATGCGCGCCCCAACTCGTCTTGTCCCAGACGATGAATTCAATACCCAACGCCTGAGCGTTGGTGATGAGGTAATGCGCGATGGGATCGCCCTTGTCGTTGTCCGCGTCGTTGCCATAGACCGGCACCATGAGGTCGATCGCGCGGCCAGACGCGTGCACCGAGAGTTGGCTCGTGTTGGCTGTGTTCGCCCGGCACGCATACCCGCCATAACTCGCGGCGCCGGGGAACTCACGCTTCAAGAATTCGGCGATCTCACGTGTGCCGGCCTTAAAGTTGCCGCTGCACGAAGACGGTGCGCCGGTGTACGGCAAATATTGGGTGTTCGCGATCGCCAACACGTCTGCCGGGGAATCCATCGTCCCGCGATCGCAGCGTAGAATTCGAAAACTTCACCTTGGGTTTCGACGAGGTCGTGGCTTACGGGTTGAGTGCCTTGGCCGAACTCAAAACGCGCGAATTCGATGGGGTTCAAACCACGAAATTCCAGCCGTGCGCCTGGCCGTGGAAGGACAACAAAACCCTCGTTCGCCACGGGTTCGTCAATCTCACCCATGTATGCGTCCGTGGACGTCCAGTTTAGAATCGGCGCCCCAAAGCGATCCAGCACACGGAATTCCGCCGCACCAAGCGACACGTGGAAGTCCACATGATCAAAGGACGGCGCGTCGACGTGGTAAACGGGACCGGGCGCCACGTTCTGAAGGTATCTGACCGGAAGTTCTGGATGTCCGCCAAAGCCGATGTGTTCCTCAACGGCGTCGACCGTGGCGTCCTGGCTTTGGGAATCGTTGACCTGAGGCGCCGGAGGCGCGACGTCGACTGCATCGCCACAACCTAGGGCACCGGCAAGGACCATCCATCTCATCGCGATTCGCATACAGACTCCTTCTCAAGGCTGTCAGACACTGTGCACAACGCGGACCAACGGGATCGCGGTCGGAACCTTCGAAAATCCGTCGAGTCTCCGCACTCAACTGGAGACAAGTGTCACCAATTCACCTACCTTTGGGTACAGTTCACCCCGAAGTGTCAGCGAATGTCAGCAGCACCAGCGCAGGTTGCGTTGGCGCGCGATTGCACTAATGTAGCCAGCTCGCGCTAGCGCGCGGTCTCTTGTGCCCAGAAGGAACCCCATGTCGCAGGACATCGAAAAGAAGTCGAACTTTATCCGCCAGATCATCGACGAGGACCTCGCCGCCGGGAAGCACCAGGCCATCGCGACCCGCTTCCCGCCCGAGCCCAATGGTTACCTGCACATTGGCCACGCCAAGTCGATCTGCCTGAACTTCGGCCTCGCGCAAGACTATCCCGGGCGGTGTCACCTTCGATTTGACGACACCAACCCCGTGACCGAAGACACCGAATACGTCGAATCGATCAAAGACGACGTGCGTTGGCTTGGTTTCGACTGGGGCGAAAATCTGTTTTTTGCGTCGGATTACTTCGAGCGAATGTACGAGCTGGCCGAACACTTGGTTATGAAAGGCTTGGCGTATGTCGATTTTCAGCCGCAGGACGCGATCCGCGAACAGCGCGGGACCTTGTCCGAGCCTGGCACCGAGAGCCCTTACCGCAACACATCGGTGGACGAGAATCTGACGCAGCTGCGCAAAATGCGGGCTGGCGAGTACAAGGACGGCGAGGCAGTGCTTCGCGCGAAGATCGACATGACGTCGCCCAACATGTTGATGCGTGACCCCCTGCTCTACCGCATCAAACACGCGCACCATCACCGCACCGGCGACGATTGGTGCATCTACCCCATGTACGACTATGCGCACTGCCTCGAAGACGCGTTCGAGGGAATCACGCATTCGATCTGCACACTCGAATTCGAGAACAACCGTGAGCTGTACGATTGGGTCATCAAAGAATCCGACGTGCCACACCAGCCCAAACAGATTGAGTTTGCCCGCCTGAGCCTGACCTACACCGTGATGTCCAAGCGTAAGCTGCTGCAGCTGGTCAAGGACAACCACGTGAACGGCTGGGACGACCCACGCATGCCAACCATCGCAGGTTTGCGGCGCCGTGGCATTACACCCGAGGCCATCCGGGCATTTGCCGACGTCATCGGGGTCGCCAAGGCGAACAGCACGGTCGACGTGAGCCTGTTCGAATTCTGCATTCGCGACGACTTGAACCAGCGGGCACCGCGCGTGATGTGTGTGCTCGACCCGCTCAAGGTCGTGATCACGAACTACCCCGAAGGACAGACCGAAGAACTTCAGGCTGACTATTGGCCCCACGACGTCCCCAAAACAGGCAGCCGCGCCGTTCCGTTCGGCCGCGAAATCTATGTCGAGCGGTCCGACTACGAGGAGAATCCCCCAAAAGGTTATTACCGCCTCGCGCCGGGTGCGGAAGTGCGTCTGCGCTACGGGTACTACATCACGTGTCAGCATGCGGTGAAGGACGCCGATGGAAACGTGGTTGAGCTCCACTGCACCTACGATCCTGAAACCCGCGGCGGTACCTCGCCGGACAACCGCAAGGTCAAGGGCACCATCCATTGGGTCAGCGCTGCGCACGGTGTACCGTGCGAGATTCGCCTGTACGACCGGCTTTTTGCCGTCGAGCGACCAGACGCCGAGGGCGATTTCCTCGAATTTTTGAACCGGGATTCGTTATCGATTTCGCAGGGCGTGATCGAACCCAGCGTCAACACCGACGACAACGAGCGCTACCAGTTCGAACGTCAGGGCTACTTCTTCCGCGACCCTGACTCAACGAAGGACGCGCTGGTGTTCAACCGCATCGTGACGCTGAAGGACGGGTGGGCAAAGTCGGTCGCAAAGACTGAAGAAAAGCCCGCGCCCAAACCGCCCAAGCCGAAGGTCGAAAAGGACACCGACGACTCAAAAGAGCGGCCGCAGAAACGCTCACGCTCTTACGAGCGCGACAAAGCGAGGGCCGAAGAACCTGACCTCGCCGCACGTATGGAGGCGTACACCAAACTTGGGCTGTCCGATGACGATGCCGACTTGCTCAGCGGGGAGCGCGCCAAAGGAGATTACTTCGAGGCGGTGCTCGCGCACGGCCAGGACGCAAAGACGGTGGCTGTGTGGCTGGTCAACGAGCTGTTGCCACTGGTCGGGGACGACGATGCGTTGTCGTCGCTCAAAATGACTACGGCGGCGTTTTCCACGTTGATTGGCCTTGTGGCCAATGACGAGGTGTCCACGGCCGCGGCGCGCGACGTTCTCGCCACCTTGCTGGCCTCTGGGGGCGATCCTGTGGAGATCGTCGACCGCGAGGGTCTGCGCAAGGTTTCCGATGCCGGTGCGCTTGAGCCCATCATCCTGCAGGTGCTCAAAGACAACGCGTCCGAAGTCGAGACTTACCGTCAGGGCAAAACATCCTTGCTCGGGTTTTTCGTGGGCCAAACGATGAAGGCCACCGGCGGTACGGCAGACGCCCGCATGGTGCGTGAGTTGTTGCAACGCCACCTTTAAGACGCACCCTCGTGGGGCTCGGCGCATCTGTTCGCCGGAGGTAATCCATGGGCGAACTCGCGTCGGTTGGCGCAGCCTTTTTCTGGGCAGCAGCAAGTCTACTTTTTGCAACGCTGGGGCGGTCGATCCGACCGACCGCATTGAACTTCCTGAAGTGTTCCATCGCGCTGGTGTTGATGGCCTTGACGTGGCTTGTGGTGGGGTGGTCTGGAAGCCTCCCGAGCACGCCGCAGTTGGGTTATCTGGTGGTCAGCGGCCTCGTTGGGTTAACCATTGGAGACTCCGCGTACTTCGCGGCCCTGACGCGGCTTGGACCACGAAAGACGTTGTTGTTCTCGGCGCTTACGCCTTTTGTCACTGCGTTGATGGGGTCGTTCTTCCTGTCCGAGGCGATCACTCCAGTGATGTTGGCAGGCATGGTGTTAACGGTCGCAGGGGTGCTTTGGGTGGTTCTGGAACGCTCGGGCACCGCCACGGCCACCACCGCATTGAAGTCCGGCGCGGCGTTCGCCGCGTTGGCGCTATCGTGCCAAGCGGGCGGCTCAATTCTGACCAAACTTGGAACCGGCGACCTGAGCTCCCTCGAGGTCAGCATCGTGCGACTTTTCGCGGGATCCGTCGGGCTGATATTTGTGGTCAGCACACGCAGCCAGTGGCGCGACGTTGCGTCGGCCTTTGAAAACCGACGCCAGTTTCTGACGCTCCTCGTGGCCTTGTTTTTTGGCACCTACCTAGGCGTGTGGCTGATGAACACGGGCCTGAAGTACACATACGCCGGGATTGCTGCGACCCTCAATTCCACGTCACCCATCTGGATCCTGCCCATGGCCCACTTCTTCGCGGGAGACAGGGTGACCCCGCGGTCCCTTGTTGGTGCTGTACTGGCGGTGGCCGGAGTCGCGATCTTGTTCTTAAGGTGAAAAAAAAAGCCCGCCAAACGGCGGGCTCGGGTCCGACGCGAAAGAGCTTATCGGCGACGAAGGAAGCCGACCAAGCCGATGAGCCCCAGCAGGGTCAGCGATGCATCCCCACCAGTCGTCGAACACGCCGACGACGAGCCCTTGCTGCCGCTGCCCGATGGGCCATTCTCGCCCCACGAGATGCGGTCAGCGCTCGCGAGCTCGGCATCACCGGCCACGCCGGCTTCGTTCGCGATGACGTCGCTGCCCGTTGGTCCACCCCAGTATCCGTAACCGACAGGCGCACAGTACGACACGGGATCAGGCGCCGGCGCAGGCATTGGGTCGGTGCCTGTGCTGCCATCGGGATCAACGACGGTGGTCTCGCCATACACGTCCTGACAGGTCAAGCCGCTCGCACAATCTGTGTCGGTGGTGCATTCCACTTCGATCAGACGACAGTACGAGTCCCCCGATGGCGCACAGCTGCAACTCGGCTCGTCCGTTCCCATGTCAGGATCGGACGGGTCGCGGGACGCCACCCGAGCACTCGCAAATCTCAGACTGCTCGCACGTAAAGCCGCCGCCACAATCGGCATCCACCTGGCATGGTGCGAAGTACTTCGGCACACAATACGCCTCTGTGACCGAATCACACTCGGCGGGCTCAGGCATGATGGGCTCAGGGCAGGGTTCCTCCGGCGCACGCTGGGGCCCCGATTGCGCCTCCGCCAGAGCACGTTTCGTAGGTATACGACACGCATACGTCGCCGTCGCCGCAATCGCTGTCGGATGAGCATGGCGCGGGAGGTGGAGGGCTACAATACGAGTACGTCTCGGACGTGCAGCTCGGCTCACACACCTCACCGTCCGCACAGGCACTGCAGACGCCGATTTCCTCGGCCTGACACGTGAAGCCAGTGGGACAATCCGAATCCGTGGCGCATTCGCCTTGCACGTCCGGAGGAGCCATCTCCTGGGCCATCGCCGAAGCGCTGATGCTGCATGCTGCGATAACGAGACATCGGGTCAAAAGTGATTTCATCGGGAACCTCATTTTGTTGTGACACCCCTCCATTATGCAGATCGCAAGCCACGAAACACAGAAACAAATTAACCATTGTTTATCAGAGGCTTGGGGAAAACTCGCGGCGGCCGCCATCAGAAAACTGAGAGGCCGGACCCCCAAACGCGTTCCGAAGATTGCCAGATTTCTGAGATCAGGCGCGGCAAGATGGCCTCAGCGGGCCCGCGCAATGTAATCTGCACCAACTCCGTGAGCGCGGTCTCGTGTGGGTTAACTTCGATCAGGTGACACCGCGCGCTTGTGCGAGCTCGGGCAGCTCCGTAGCGGGGTAGACCATTCCGGAAGTTCCAATGATCAAACACGCTTGGATCTCTAGGAACGCGTCCATCGCGCCCTGCCATACGTCACGGGCTAACGCCTCGCCAAACCAAACGACGTCGGGCCGCAACGATCCCCCGCACACGCGACACAGCGGTTCTTCACAGAGATCCACCTCTCTTCGCTCCAACCGGCGGCAGACATGGCAGCGCGTCTGCATCAGCCGCCCGTGGAGCGGGTAAACCTCGGCATCTGCACCTGCTTCGCTCAAAGCGCGGTCCAGCAGACCGTCCACATTCTGCGTGACAAAAACCGTCGGCTGCCGGCAGGCGAGCTGCGCAAGCGCGTGGTGACCAAGATTGGGGTGGATGCTCTGCAGTTTTCGGCGTTGTTCTTCGTACCAGTACAACATCGCGCGTCGGTCGGAATCGAAGGTGCGCAACTGGGAAAACCGAGCCACCTCGGGATCAACGTACGCCCCCATGGCGTCTCGGTACGTGGGTATTCCTGACGCAAGCGACAACCCACTGCCCAAAAACACCCCCACGTTTCGCGCGGACTGCAGTGCCCGTGCGGCCTGAACCATCCAGGTCGTCCAAGGGTGTTTGCTCGCTGCTCACGCGTCCAACTTCGTTTCGTCCAAGCCCAGCGCCTTGAAGGCAAACGCGAGGTCGCCCGCCATCAGCTCCCAGAACAATTGACCGCCGTAGCCCGACCACCAATACCACGGCGTTTCGCGGTCAACCTCCAGCGCAATCACCCCCAAGACCACCCCGTCAAAAACAACGGGATGCGCCAACGTGGCATAGGCTTGGTCGCGAGCCGGTTTGTAATAGTCGCTCAAGCGACGCCAATGCCCGTCACTGGCCACGGCCTGCGCTCCCTCAGGAGTGCGAGAATCCACCAAGCGGCGCGTGGACTCGTCCACGTACAAATAGTTCTTGAAGCCCGTCGTGCCGTGACGGCCGGCCAATACCATCGATGTCCTCAATCGCACCGCCAATGTCGAAACGCCGGAGTCGATCGAGTCTTCCACATCCACCGGCAGGTCGATCGCCTCAAACGCGGACCACCCGTAAGACACATCGAAACGCAGAATTCGTGGACGCTGCGATGTCTTGGGGACCACGTGGCCGAGCGCGAAGCTCGGCACACCCGTGTGGGCTTTGACGAGCGCAGTCACGTCGTGCACCAATTGGATCCGGCGAGAATGTTGGTCCCCGGATGCCGAGATCGCCCGCTCGCACGCGGTCCGGACCGCCTTCAAGATCCACATCTTTCTGGCGCTAAGTGTGTAAAGCGGCGAGTGACGTAGCGCCTCGGCGAGTCGGTCTGCAAGGACCGACAAACACTCCGCGGTGGACGTCGGCATCTCGACGACTTTTTGCCAAGAAAGCGCCAACCAACCGAGGTGCTCGCGTTCGTCGCCTTCCACGACCACCAAAGGCACAAGCACCAGCATGCGCTCGTCGCGTCCAGCGACGTGGAACGGATCGTGATGAACGTTCACCCCTTCCCACACTCCGTCGTCTTGCCGAATAAATCGCTGGAACGATCGCTTCGTCGTGCTCCGGGCGCCCGCCAACGCCTCCCCGAGCAGCGTGCCGGCCTCCGCGCGCAACCCCATACCAACAAGCCGGTCATCCGAGGGTCCATACAGGCGCTCGGCCATCACGTAGAAGTTTGCATCCAACGATGACAGACGCATCGCGTCCAGCGAATTGGACAAGATCACGGCTGCGGACCCGTCACATCCCGTCCATTCAGGCACGTGATCCAGCAACCCGTAGATAAACCCCTTGATGTCGTGAAGCGGCGTTTCATCAAAATACAACCGGACTGCGTTTCGACGGCACGCTTGAATCGCGCTCGTGGCGTGGGTGCGGAGCTCCTCGAGCTGAGCCGTGTTCAGCTCCGCCCCCACCATGGCGAATCCCAAGGTGACGTCGTCTCCACCGTACGCGAGCTCGGTAAGGGGCACGAGCGTGAGCGAATTCTCTTCGCCCTCAACGTTGAGCCAGTGCCCGCCTGCGGACCAAGCGGCGACTGCATCGTCGAACCCCCACGGTTTTTCAACGAACGCCGCGCCGTTGTGTGTGACCTCGATCAAGCCGCGCGGCATCGACGAACCGTGGAATCCAACCGCGACGTAAACACGGGGGACACGAATCTGCGCCATCCAAGCGGCCAGAAACCGATGCAAATGAAACGACAATATCTCACGCCCACCGGCCGTAAACCTCGGGGGGCCACTTGTGATGCGAGAGCGCTCAACCATGGTAAATCCTCGTTGGAGTGGGCAGAAGATGCACCTTCAGCGCCGCCGGCGCAAGGTCATCAGGACAAGTCCGAACAACGCGAGCACACTCGCGTCGAGGCCGTTGGCGCTTGAGCATCCACAGCCGTCGTCGTTGCCTGGTTCGCGCTGCGGGCCCATATCCGCCATGTCGTCCCCCATGTCCGGCGCCTCATTGAAATCGAGAGGGGTCGACTCCAAAGGTGTACCCATGGTCCCTTGGTCCAAGACCAACACATCCAAACGTGGTGATAACTCCAGCAACGCCCCGCTCTCATCCGAAACCGTCGCCCTGACGCACCAGTCGCCGGGGGGAATGCGCGAATCAACGACACGCACCGCGTTGAACTCCTGCACTGCCGCTGGATAAACGATAATCGGCGTGCCCTGACCGATGTCTTCGGTGAAATCAACCGCCTCATCGCAACGTCGATTTGCGGCATCGACACGAAAACCCTGCGTGGGTACCGGAAACGCCCCCCGGTTCGTCGCAACCACGCGCACCCGAATCTCGTCGCCACGAACAAACGTGGTTTGATTCAGGCTGATGGCCTGCGCTTCGATGTCGCTCAGGTTGCCCAGTGCGAGTTCATCAAGGCCCGCGAGGAAGTTCTCGGTCCCGGTCCCACCGTGCCCTGCCCACGCATCGATCGCTGCTGGCGCTGCGGTCAGAGACCCCGACGAATAAACGGCATCCGTTTGGGGATCCCACCAGTGGATGCGATGACTTTCGCTCGGGCGAGTCCATGCACCGGGCTCATACGTCGCAAACGCAACCAAGCCGCTCTCGGTCCAGCGCACCGACGCCACCTCGCCACTGACTCCAAACATCGCAAGCGGCAGCTGTTTCAACAGTTGTCGGTCGGGACTCAGCAGAACCACGCGGCTCGCTGTGCCGACCAAGAGCGTGCCGTCGGGGCGCGCGAATACGTCGCGAATTTGGGCGATCTCGGGGACGACCACAGTATCAAACGGGGCCGCAGCGTAGTCCTGCGACGCGATTTCGAGCGGGTCACCGATGACGGACACATCGAAGATATCGATGACGGAGATGCCCAGATCGTCCCATCGCGCGGCGACCAGCGCTTGGTTGTCGGGCAGCGCGGCGACCGCAGCGACCTTACCAAACGAGTTTCCGTTCAAAATGCTGCGGTACCACACGGTTTGATTGGTCTGCAGGTCCCGGATCGTGACAACCGACGAGAACGAATCGCCAATCAACATGCGCGAGGGAACGCCGAACGCGGCATAACTCGCCACCGCCACGCGGCTGACCTCGCGGTAGCGCCGCGTGGGATCCAAGAGCGACACCAGCGCCTGTTGCGCGTCGTACACCGCGAAACCACGGCCGGACGCTTGCCCTAACAGAACACCGCCCCCGGGCAACAGCTTCATGTCCAACGACGCTTCGGGCTCGACGGTGATTGCGCGGGGCCCAAGCTCAACGGCGACGTCGTCCACCAGGTCGATGCCATAAAGGCTCGACTGCCCGCCGTGAAACAACACCTGAACGGCATTGGGAGATTGAGCAAATCCGTTCGCCGGCAAGAGGAGTGCGGCGAACGCCATGGCCCAAATTCTGTGCATTGAACGCATCCTAGCCCGCTATTGCTTCGCGGCAAAACGCGATTGGACGGCCGACCCAAACTCAGCTTCGTCCGCCCTCGCCTTTTGGACGGTCAAGTCGTCCGTCGCGTCGGTCCACGCCGACGCAGCACCTTCTCGGACGAGCCTCTGGTACTCGAACTGAACGTTTAGGGCGACCCCGTTTGGAAAGCGCACCACGCGGGCCACCACCCGTTGTCGGATCTGTGGTCCCAGCTCCCGAAACTCCCCGGCGACCAGCAGATTGCGCTCCGAGGTCAGCGCCGTCGGCCACGCGCGCGATGCCATTTCCTCCACGATGCATCGGTATAGAATTTCCGCCGGACCTTCTTCGTCCATCTGCTCAAGCTGGCGCTGACGGATCTCGTTTCCCGAAGCGCCACAGGCTGACGTCGCAAGGCTCAAGGTTGCGATCAACCCACACCAGAAGTAATGTCGCCACCACGTCGTTGAACCCAAGGGATTCTCAGTGAACCGTTTCTTCATCATGGTATCGCTCGTTTCGCTCACCGCGTGCTCCTCCACACCCGAGAAGCCGGACCGAAAGACCAACGGGATGGTCTCGCAAGAGCACTTCGTTCAGGGGGTCCAAAAACTCGACGCCCAAGACTACGCGGGAGCGCTTGTAGACTTCAAGCAGTCTGCAAAAAGCGACCCGGATCGTTGGGATGTCCACATGAATATGGCCATCGCGTACTCACGCGACGCCAAGTTCAACGAAGCGCTCGGCGAGATTGAACAGGCGTTTCGGCGTGGCGGCGACAAAGAGAGCATCGTGTATTTCAACTTGGGCAACATCTATCAAGAGCGCGGCATGTACTCCGAGGCCACGCGCGCTTACCGAGCGGCATTGGCGGTCGGCGACGCCAAGGACCTCGACACGCTCATCAACCTCGGGGCGGCGTACCTGTTCTCGTTTGAGTACGACAACGCCACCGCCACCTACGACTATGTGCGATCGATCGCGCCCGATGACCCGCGCGCGTTGCACGGCCTTGGGCTCGTGTTGCAAGCGCAAAACCGATACGTGGATGCGTTGGCGATGTACGAGCAAGCCAACGCCATGGCTCCCAACTTCGCTCAGGCCTACTTCAACAAAAGTTGGGTGCTTGCCGCCCTGGGACGCTGGCAAGAGGCCATCAACGCGATGGAGACGTACCTCCAAAAGGACCCCGATGGCCCGTACGTCAAACGCGCCAACGGTCACCTACGTCTGTATCGCGCCAAGCTCGAAAACCCCTCCTGACGTTGTTTCAGCCTAGCTGGAACTTTAACCGCAGAAAATAAAAGCAAAAATCCCTTGACCGGCCCGGTCCCGGGTTTCTTATAATGTGGGTAGACAGAGCACATGTGCTGTCGCGCCGGGGAGCGCGACGACTGCCCGGTTTCGGGCAACGTTGACCAATTTGTGTCTCGGGAGGAGCAGTATGATCAAGGGGTTTGTAAAGTGGTTCAACAACGCGAAGGGCTTTGGCTTCATTACACACGATGAGGCGCACGACGATATCTTCGTGCACTATAGCCAGATCCAAGGGGACGGATTCAAGACGCTTCGCCAAGGTGAGGAAGTTCTTTTTGAGCTGCGCACCGGCGCCAAAGGCTTGCACGCCGAAAACGTGACACGGGACCAAGAGCTGGAGGCGTAACGCGACCAGACACCATAAAAAAAGGCGGCCATTGGCCGCCTTTTTTGTTCTCTTTGTCGACTTCAGACGTTGATCTCGACGCGCATCAGCTCGCTGCCAAGGGCCACATAGTCACCGTGCCGCAGCCGCTCTTCCTGTTTGATACGCACGAACGTGCCGTTGCGCGACTCGTGGTCTTGGACAACCACGTGGTCGTCTTTCCATGTGAAGCGCGCGTGTTTACGCGAGATGTGCCGATCGTCGCTGAAGTTCATGTCGCACCCCTCGCGCCCCACAAGCACATCGTTGTTGACCGAGCAGAACGCGCTGCCCGGCTTCCCGCCACGCATGATCTGAACGAGCCGGAATTTGTGCTCCTTAGGCGGCGAGATGTACATCAACGTCTCTTCGCGCATGGGGTACTCACGACGCAGGTCGAGGAACTCGACGCGCAGCAATTGCTCGCCAACCATCACCTCATCGCCATGTTTGAGCGCCCGAGGCTCCTGAACACGCAGGTAAGTGCCGTTGTGGCTGTTCTCGTCTCGCAGGTACAGCACGTTCTCGCGATAGAGGAAAGTCGCGTGCCGCGGGCTTAGGTAGTTGTCTTCAGGGAACAAGATTGCGCCTTGCTTGCGGCCGGCGACGTGTTCCGTGGCGTTCAAGTGGTAGCTCAACCCCTCGAGGCCCTCGCCTTTGATCAGGATAAGCTTGGCGCGCCCGGGTGCCTGCATGGCGCCAAAGAACATGGTCTCGTTGCCGCGCGCGCCGCCCTCTCCCGAGAACCTCGCCCCGCAACGTCCGCAATAGTGATGCCCATCGGGCACCACAGCTCCACACTCTCCACATACACGACCGGTCGACATCGATGACTCCCCGATGAGCAATAATCTTGCGCAGGTTACGCGCGAACCCCAAAGCGATCAAGCTTCACTTCGAGGTCGCAGCCTCACGAACACGCGGGTCAGGGTGACGCTGCATGCGTTCGAGAACGCTGTCAGCCTGGGGGCCACCGATTTGGCGCAGCGCGTAGACACACGCCACCATCGTGGGCACGGTTGCACTCAAAAGGCGCTCTTGGAGCGGCTGGACCGCCGAGGGCGAACCGATGCGCCCAAGCGCCTGCGCTGCTGCCACTTGAACCGACCCGAAGTCCTCGTCCAAAAGGGGCAAAAGCTGTGTCGTGGCGCCCGTATCCTTGGACCCCTTGAGCAAGATGCCAAGCGACGCCGCAGCGTTGGCCCTGACGCCATACCAGTCATCCGCCAACGCGGTGCGCAAGGGTTTGGTCATGGTGCTGTCTCCCACATATCCCGCCGCAAGTGCCGCTGCGGCCCTCACTTCACGATCGGAGTCGCCAAGCAACGTTGCGATCGCGGCAGCGTCGGCCTGTTCTCCGGCGGCCGCCAAGAACGTCAGCGCCGTAGTTTGTGCGGGGCCTTTGTTCGCCGCGACGGGACGCACCTCGGCCAGCAACTCCCGAGCAATGGCCGTCATCGCCTCAACCTCGTTGTCGTTCGCGCGGCCCCCGGTAATGTGCCCCAGCCGCAGCCGTGCATCCGCACTGACGATGTCCGAGAGCACGCGTTCGGGCCGCGCGATGACCGCCCGCTTGGCCGCCGCTGCAATGGTCTCGGCGTGCTTACGGATGAACGCTGAGGCGTCCCGCGGAACCGTCACGACTGAAGCGGCTTGCGACAGTCCCTTAAGGATGCCCTCCACATCGAACACTTTGTCCCGCTCGTTGACGAGCTTGATCTCCTTGCGGATCTCATCGATGCGGCGGCGGTCGCGCGGCAACGAGCTCGCCGGAATCGCGGCTTGGACCAGACCACGCGCTGCGCGTTGACGAATCCGAGGATCGCTGCCCCAGTAGCCATCGAAAAGCGACGCAATCGCGGCAGGGGTCGACACTTGCGCCAGTCCCCAGGCCGCCACCGCCGCGACGTCGTCCGACGTATGGGCAAGAGCCTGCGCCAATACAGGCGCGGCCTGGGCGTTGCCGCTGCGTCCCAGCGCCCAGATGACGGCCACCTCGATGTAGTCCGCGTATTGCGTGCCTTCGAGGTCCTTGTGGAACTGTAGAAGGCGTGCAACGGCGCGATCCGTCCCGATGCGGCCTAGGCTCACCGCCGCCAGTGCCTGTTCACGCCACGACTGACCGTTTTGTAACGTTTCGGAGAGGGACTTCACGGCCACGTCGCCGCCCACGCCGCCGAGCGCCCAGATTGCGAGCTCCCGGATCATCGGGTCCGAGTCGTTCAACACGCGCGACAGTGGCGTCGCGGCGCGGTCGTCGCCAAGCTGCGCGACCCCGAGTGCTGCAACGACACGCAGGGGTCCTGCGGGTCCTCAACCACGCGTCCGAGTGCGACAGCGCCGTTGCCCTGACGCACATCGCCAAGCAACCGTACGGCCGTTGCACGTTGACTGACATCGTTGCTCTGCAGGGCGTCGACCAGTACCGGCAACGCGCGCTGCCCAATCGACGCCAACTCGTTGGCCGCTTGGTCCCGTTCGGACTGCACGCCGTAGCGGTCTTGAGTCACCCAGCGTGTGGTCATGCGATCGTAGAGTTCGAGGACGAGCTTTCGGTATGCCGACTTCGTAGGGGTGCGATAAACGAGCGGGAAGAACTCGGTCTCAAGCTCCGGCAGACGATCGTCAAGCTCCGCCATATTGAGCGCACGTCGGCCGGCATCCATGATCAGACCTTCATCCTCGGCCTTCGAGACGATCGTGCGGTACGTCTTTTCAGCCTCGTCAAACTGACCAAGCTCCGAAAGAATCGTCGCCAACTTCATCCAGATCTCAAACGCGCGCGGATCTAAATCCACCGCCGCACGGTACTGCGAAGCGGCGCTCTCAAGATTCCCCATCTTAAGGTAGATGTCGCCCAAGCGTGCTTGCGCGACCGCGTCGTCTGGATTGGCTTGCACCGCCAGAGTGGCGTACTGCACGGCCTGATCATCTTCGTAGACCTTGAGCGAGAGCTCTGCGATCCGATGGTAATATTCGCGCGCACGCGCCGGCATGAGCTCAGCAAGCCGCTGCAGGGCCGAAATACCGGCGGTGTAATTGCTCGTCTGGGTGTAGAGCTTCTCAAGCGACAGCAACGCGTCGATCTCGACGTCGTTGGAATCCCCGCTCGGCAGTTTGGCCAGTTGTTTGTATATCCGCTCGGCTTCGTCAAACTCGGCGAGTTTGACGTACGCCTCGGCCAAGAAGAACCCTGCCTGTATACTCGGCGGCCGGGCTTCAAACGCCTGCTGAAAGTCGCGCATCTTCGAACGCAAGCGGTTTTGCTTACGGTAGATGTTGATCACACGCGAGCGCGCCTCGTTGGCGGTAAATGGCTGGTCGGCGTTGTCCAAGACAAACGTCCACGTGTCGATGGCCTTCTGCCACTGCCGCGCATTCTCGTAAGCCAACGCGAGGCCGCGACGCACGTTCAAATCCTTGGGCGCGATCTCGACGGCTTTCTCGTAGTGCTTCAGGCCCCGCTCGATGAGCCCGTGTTCGGCGAGCACTTGGCCGAGCTTGGCATACGCCTCGGCGGGTTCAAGTGAACTGTCGAGCAGCTTGACCCACACATCGACCGCCTTATCGAGGTCCCCCGTTTGGAAATAGAACTCGCCGAGCCCCAAAATGAACGCGTCATTCTTGGGGTCCATTTTGACGAGTTTTTGGTAGGCCTTGAGCGCGTCGTCGCGCATCTCAAAGCGCATGTAGGTGTCGGCGAGCATCACCCACACATCCGCGTCGCGCGAAAATCGTGATGCAATCTGTTTGAGCAGTGATTCCGCCTCTTTGCGGTTGCCCAGCCGAAAATGGAGCCGCACCAGATCGAACTGGTATCGGTATGCCTGAGGGGCAATGCGCACAATCTCTTTGTACGCCGCGATCACCTCTTTGTCCTTGCCGCCGCGCTCCAGGATCCGAATGATCTTCATGCGAGGATCGACGTTTCGACCGCTCTTTTGGGACGCGATTTTATAGTATTTGAGCGCCTTATCCTCCTGGCCCAGCTCGTCAAACAAGTCGCCAAGCTCCATGGCCTGATCGTAGTTGGGGCTGCGCCACTTCTTCTCGTACGACGCCACGAGCTCGCCCAACCGGTCCGTGCGCCGATACACCGCGACAATGCGCTGTCGAAGCTCCTTCTCCAGCCAGTTTCCCGCTTTTACGAGGGCCATGGCCTCGTTGTAGGTCTTGAGGGCCTCTTCGTCCTTGCCCATTTGCTCGTACAGGTCGCCCAGGTCGCGAAGCGTGTTCGCTTTCGCCTTGGCGTCACGGCCCGCCAACTTCAGCAACGCCTCGTACTGCTCGACCGCCTTGTCGTAACGTTTGTAGCGCACCAGGACCTGAGCATACTCCATGCGGAGGTACTCGTTGCGCGGGTCGAGATCGACAAGTTGATCGTAGTATTTCTGAGCCGACTCCCAGTCGCGTTGATTGAACGCAAGATCGGCAAGCCTCCGAAGAATCTCTTGTTTCTGGGATTTGTCTTTCTCAAGACTCAACCCCTTCTCGAAGTCCGCTGTCGCCTCAGCCTCGTGCTGCAGGAGCAGGTGGACGGACCCGCGGCTAAGCCACACAAGCGGTTTGTCGGGTTGAAGTTTGACCGCCACTTCATACTCCGCGAGCGCGAGCTCGTACTCGGCTTTCGCTTTATACAGGTGGCCCAGAATAAGGCGCATGTTCGCATCGTCAGGCGCCTTCTTTGCCCGCGCGGAATACTCCTCAATGAGCGCGTCGAGCCCTTTGCCTTTCCCCACGTAGTCTAACAACTTGTTGAAAGCCAACCCCTCCGTGGGGTTTCGCTCCAGCAGTTGTTTGTACCGACGCACAATCTCCTGCTGACGATCGGACGACACGCCCCAATCATCCTGAGCGTGCGCCATTGATGGAGCGGCTAGGCCAATCAGTGCGGCCAAGAGCATTGAACGAGTTCTCATGTTTCTCTCCCTGACGCTCGCTTAACGCGTTGGCACGTCAGCTCCATTCCACCGCTTTTCCCAAATGACGCTTCAGCGCGTCGTACACCTTCGCGATCGATTCCGCGTCTTTCGTGCGGCAGAGTTCCTCACGGTGATCGCCCTCGAAGACCATCTCGACCGCGGTCCCGTTTCGGACACGCTCAATCCGCCGAAGTTCCGCCAGGGGAACCTGCACCGTGCGAAGCTGGCCCCAGGGCATCCTCGATTCCCAGGCCACGACGTTGTCTTGGAGATCAAATGCCCACAAGTCGTTGCGTAACCCACGCGATATCCCAAAGATCAGCGCGACAAGCACGCCAAGCGTGACCCCCAGAAAGCCGTAAACCCACGACGGCTGGGCCGTTTGCGTGATCATGCCTCCGGTCCATTCGATCGCAAAGAAGATGACCGTGATGCCAACACTCCAAGGAAGGATCGTCAGCGTGCGCGCTGCGGCCTGTTCGAACCGCCCTGCTTTGGACGCCCGAACGATCAGGACCTTGTGCTCAATGTGGGTCTCGAATTTCATCGAACAGGAGTATTCTCGCTTGCCGCTCGATTGTCACGTCCCTTGGCGGGAATCCCTTCCTTCGGCTATGAGTGTGCGCCCGAGGCGTAGATGAATTTCAGGCGTTCCAAAAATTCGCACCTTCCCTGGCGCACAGCCCTGTGGTTCGTCGTCATCCTGGCGATCGTGCTGGTGTTCCTCAACCGCACACCGTTGGCTGTCGACGTCGAGCTACCCGCCGAGGAGCCCGTCGAGCTCACGCGAGACACGCCGTCGGATGTGGTGGTCGTGATCGACTGGCAGGCGGTGCGCAACAGTCCAGCGACATTTTCCGGACGTGATTTCAGCGCCGCGTGGATCAACACGCTTGAGCAAGAGATCGGGCCCATCACCATCGCGACTCCCACAACGTTGACCGCCCGCGTGCTCGACGAGGCCCGTGTCATCATCCTGACATCCAGCGTCGCTCAAAATATCCCGGACGGCATCACCAAAACCCTGCGTGATTATGCGCTCGCCGGGAAACTCCTGATTGTCGCCGAGCGTCCCGCCGGCGAGCTGCGCGAGAAATTCGGTGCCAACGGACGCGTAGGCCTTCAACGTGGTCGAAAATTCAGCTGGGTGCGAGATCTGGGAGAACCCACCCGCGCCAATCTCCTCGACGCGGATGTGGACGTTGAATTTGTGGGGTCGACGACCCCAAAAGAAAACGCCACCACATGGTTGAGTGTGGACGGAGCGCCCGTTGTTTACTCCGTCCCAATCGGCGAGGGCTCGATCGTCGTGGTCGACTTCGATTTCGGCGAATTCATGGTGTCGTCCCAGCAAGGTCGGCCGCGGGAGGACTTCTCGCTCGCGAGCACCACACCCTCGACGACCGACCTCGCCGTCTACGGCCCAGGCAACAGATTTCCGGTCGCGGACACTGTGGAGCGGTATCTCATCCACGGCGTGATTGGGCGCCTGACGCCGCTGCCCACCTTTTGGCCGTTTCCGTCGGGTTCAGAGGGGGTGATCGTCAGCCTCCACACCGATCGCGTGTTGGGCAACGGGGGGGCATGGATGCTTCGTTATGAGGCGTCCCGCGAGGCGACGTCGACTCTACTGACGTCGATCGACAGCGGCTTTGATGCGCAAGGCTACGAGCTGGTCAACAAGTTGTCGGGCGAGGTGGGGCTGCTTTGGTTGATGCAAAATAGCGACGACGCACTGATGGAAAGCTTTGGCCTCGGCCCGATCCGGCCTTTTGCGAGACCGCGAACGCTCGAGTCTCAGGTCTCCGATTTTGAGAAAAACGTCGGAATCAAGCCGATCGCGGCGCAGGTCGCCGGAAACGTCTGGACGACGGACTGGGTGGCACCGTTGCGCGCCATGTCGTCGCAAGGCATCCGTCTGGATTTTTCATATTCGCCCGGCGGGGCAAGCGGCTATCGCTTCGGGACGGGATTTCCTTTCCTCGCGCTCGACGAGTCGGGGTTGCCACTGTCGATC
Organism: bacterium; assembly: GCA_041390025.1. Lineage (GTDB taxonomy): Bacteria > Myxococcota_A > Bradymonadia > Bradymonadales > Bradymonadaceae > JBFFMO01. The sequence goes on along the minus strand of JAWKQR010000010.1, from coordinate 16,909 downwards.
CGGGTGCTGCCCATCGTGGTCCCCCAGGACGCTGGCGAGGGGCCGACCACCCCGGAATTACTCACGACAAGTGCAGCCGTCGATCATCAGGTCATCACCATCGCGTCCAGACCCGCTTCGTTTGCGGATTTCCCTGACATTCCAAAGTTCGAATCGTGGGTGGAGCTCTTCGATCAAGCGTCCACGCAGAAGCATCGCATCATGAGCGCGGGTTCCTTCGACTCGTTCCTGCGAAGTCGGCGCGCGAGCTCGGTGCATACGCGCGTGCTCACGTCGAGTTCCGATGAGGGCGTCAGCGGACTCGTCCTTCGCGTCACCGTCGAGTCCAAACGAGGCGACCTCGAGTTGACGTTTCCCAACGAACTCAGAGGCCACACGTTTTCCAAGGCCCGACAGAAGGTCAACCGTGTGGGGGACGAGCTCGTCTCGGGAGAGCTGGAGACATCACAGACGAACTACTCGGGACTGTCGCTGCGGCGCGTTAAACTTGATTCAGGGTTCAACACCCTCGACCTGTATTTCGAGGCACCATGAGTCGCAACCGTACCTCGGTGATCTACGCTCTGCGATGGGACCTCACGGCCGTGTTGGTGCTGATCATGCTCGCCGGAGCCTACTGGTGGCTCAAGGAACCCACGCTGCGCTTGGCGGGGTCTGACACGATCTCGGGCTCACGACCTCCCGACCGCGCCGAGGGCGACATCCTGCTTTTGCTCCCCGACTCGCCGTCGGCCACCGCGTCCAACTTTGATGAGTTGGATTGCAGCTACGGATGGTTCAACTCGCTTTGGCAAGAGTACGGGTCTTTCGCAACGGCGCTGACGCGTGACCTGAGTCCCGAAATTCTCGCGGGTCGCTCGGTGGTGATCGTGCCGTCACGCGTGGCGCGCAATATGCCCACGGCAGGTGTGCGAGCCATTGGCGACTTTGCCAAGCGCGGCGGGCAAGTGATTCTCGAGCAACCCAATGACGCGTGGTTGGCGGTCGCGGCCTCCACGCTGACTGGAAAACCGCGACGCGCCCAACACATCACCTCCATCGAGGGTCTTGGTGTGCATGGGGATCTGCGTGAGCAGATCGCAGGCATTCCCCTCACAGGCGTCCTGATGCCTGCGCCAGCGGCTGCGCCGTTTCCTGAAGGCGCCTCGATCATGGACATTGATGACCAACCGGGTTGGGCGGTGACCCAAGTCGGGGAAGGTTGGGTACATACCCTCTACTTCAACCTCGGCTGCTCCGTCACAGCGCTCCAGCAGGGGCTACCCACCCGCGATATGGTGTTTGGCAAGGATGACAAGCCCGAGATTCACGCGTCGTTGCGCAGAAGTCAGCCCGACACGACCGAGTTTCCAGTGCCTTATGCGGACTTGCTGGAGCGCGCGGTGCTGCAGCGTCTGTCGGTGGTGCGCCCGATCCCGCGGCTGTGGCTCTACCCGGGCAATTACGCCGGGGCGATGGTCATGACCCACCCCGCACCCGACGCCTCGCGCTCGGGATTGGCGTTGGCCGACGCCGCGCATCGTGCCGGAGCGTCCGCGACCGTGTTCATGACCGCCGACCTCTTCACGTCAAAAGACGCCACATTCGCTGAATCCATTGGCGCGGATGTGGGCCTACTGTGGGTCCGAGGCAAACGCCGCGAGCTTGTGCTCGAAACCGTGGGCATTGGTCCATTGCAACCCATCGCCAACGAGCTCGACCTCAACACCCAGTTCACACGGGTCAACATCGCGTTGCCCGAGGCCCGGCCCCTACGCGTCGCCCGCGTCGAGGAATCTGCTTGGGCCAACGATTGGTCGACCACGTTCCAACAACTCGCCGCGGCGAGGTTGCGGCTTGACTCCAGCTTTGGCCCCAAGGGCGGCACAAGCTGGGGTTATCTGTTTGGCACAGGGTTCCCTTTTTATCCGCTCGATGAGCGCGGACTCCCCCTGCCGCTCGTGGAGCAACCCTATGTGATGGAGGGTTCGGGCGCGTCCCCGCAACGCCTAGAGAGCATGCTCCGAGGCAGCGCGCAGGGTTTCCATCAGTCGATCGTCGTCAGCATTTCATCCGACATCATGCGCTACGACCCAGCCCCTGGCGTGTTGCTTACCCTTCGGGACGCGTTCACCCTCGCCAAAAAACACAACCACTGGGCAACCAGCCTTGGAGAGCTTTTGGACTTCTTGGCGGCTCGGCGCAAATCGGTGCTCACCAGCCAATGGAGCGCCGAGGAGCGACGGTTGACGATCACGGTCAACTTGCTTGGCACACAGTCCGACCGGGTTGCAGCCGAAGAAAACCCGGAAAAACCCAAAGACGCGACGGCTGGGGTCGCATTTCCTCGCGTGTTCGACGGTGAGGAGGTCGAGTCCGTAACGCTCGATCAGCAAGATGTGCCGCTCAAGGAAATCGCAACGACCGGCTCAAGCACTGACCGCATTCTCATTGTCCCGCCTGGGCGACACACGATCGTTGTCCACTACAAATCCCCCGCCCCTGCGGCTGCGCTGATAGCTCCTTGACACGGGACCCCAACGGCGCTGGAATACGGGCACTTTCGACTGGAGATCGCGTGAAATTCCGCCCGTTTTTGTTGGTATCTTGTCTGCTGTGGCCCTCGCTTGTGACCGCGCAAGAGGTCGTCGAACTGTCCGAATACCAACTCAATGCGAACAACGAAGGCGTGCGCGCGCTTGTCGAAAAGGACTATTCGAAGGCCGTGGGGAGCTTTCAATCCTCGTTGCGCCTTGGTGAGGCGAACATTACGTGGCTGAATCTTGGCCGCACCTACCAGAAGATGGGGCGCTGCCTTGATGCGCGCGACGCCTACGAGAAGGCAAAAACGGCCCCGCCTGTGGCCAGCCCGACCCTTGACGAGGTCGAGAAAGTCCGCACCGCGTACGCGAGCGAACTGCCCGCCGTTTGTCCGGCCGTCGTGACCGTAAAGTGCGACTCAGGCCTGACCATTAACGGCACGCCAAGCACGTGCAACGAGCCACATGAAATTCCACCGGGCACGCACACGTTCGCCGCTGCCGGGAACGAACAAACGTTGGACTTGGCCGAGGGCGAATTCAAGACCATCGCCATTGAGGCACAAGTGAGCGTGACCCCACCGACCATCACACCGGCACCGAACAGTGGTTTCTCGACCGCTGAAGTCGTTGGATTGGGGATTGCCGGTCTAGGCGGGGCAACGATGCTCACGGCGCTGATCCTCGACCAGACATACGTCGGGACAAAGGTCGATGCGGCCGAACAAGATGGTGCGACGCAGACGCAGCGCACCGAGGCCACCGACGCCCAAGGCCTCAACAAGGTTGTGCTTTTTACCGGGGTCGGCCTCGCGGCCGTAGGCGGACTCGTCTACGCGTTCGGGCCTGAAGACTCCCCACAAGCTACCGTCTGGTTAGCGCCCTCCCCTTCAGGCGTTGCGTTTGGCGGCCAATTCTAAGAAAACGCTGGAATCCGCTGGCGAATAGGGCTATATCCCTTCAGTCTAACTTAGCGATTTTTAACTTTTTCGAGGGCAAAAACATGCTCGGACAAGGAATCGTGCGCGTGCTGCCATGGGCAACCGCCGCGGCCATTCTCTCTACGGCCGGTGTCGCAAATGCATCCGGTTTCGCTTCGGCGCGCTTCGGCGGCGAACGCGGTAATCCAACTGAGGACAACCCCTCCACGCTGTACTACAACCCAGCAGGAATGGGTTTTTCGACAGGAACCAACATCCTGATCGACCTCAACACCGCGTTTCGCACGTCGACCATCGATCGCCCGACGTCGGTCATCGACATCCAGAACCCCTTCCCGGACGACGCGGCACGCAACGCGGCCGCGCTTGACGCGAACTCGGGCAAAGGAACCCTGAGCAACACGATTCTGGCGCCGATGGTTGGTGTGACGACCGACTTCGGGCTGGACATGCCCCTCAAGGTCGGTGCCGCGTTCTACGCCCCCTTCGGTGGACAAGCCGTCTGGGACAAAAATGACGCGGCCGACCCGAGCTTCCCCGGTGCCATCGACGGGTCACAGCGTTGGTACAGCATCGACGGGACGATCCGCACCTTGGCCATCACCGCCGGCGCGGCGTATTACATCGAGCCCGCACGACTTTCGATCGGCCTGACCGGCAACGTGTACTTGAACACCATCGAAACGCTCCGTGCCCGTAACTCAGACGGCACCGACGACCTCGAAGTGGCCGGCACCTTGAAAGAAGGCCGTTCGCTCGTGTCCGTGACCAGCACGGATTACGGCATGGGAGCTGGTGTTCTGTGGGAAGCTTGGCGCCGCAAAGCCTGGATCGGATTGAGCTACCAAACTCGCCCGAACTTCGACGGCAAAATGGAGCTCGACGGCACACTGCAGAACTACTTGGGCGCTGCTCAGGGCAACAAGTCCGATGTCATCCTCACCAGCTCGCTGCCCGACATCCTGCGTTTCGGCATCCGCGTTCGACCCAAGTTCCGCTACGAAATCCGCCTGTTTGGTGACTTCACCCGCTGGAGCGCGATGGAGAACCAGTGTTTGGTCGACAAGAACGTCGAAGACATTGACAGCGCTTGCGCCGTCAACGCGGACGGGAGCTTCGCTAATCCTGATGCCGACACAGGTCGCGTGATCCAGAATTTGGCGCGCAATTGGAACGACGCGTTCGGCATCCGCTTGGGTGCGAGCTACTGGTTTGACAAAGACCTCGAACTGCAGCTCGGTGGTGGATACGATTCCAACGCCATCCCAGACGAGGCCATCGACGCCGCGCTGATGGACATGGACAAGTTTTCGGCGAGCTTGGGCGTGGACTACAAGTTCACGGACTGGATCGGTTTGGGTGTTTCTGCGACGAATATCTTTTACCTTGAGCGCGACACCAGCGACTCGAAGGGAAACAACGACCTTGTCCTCCCGAGCAAGCAACCGGGCAACCAAGGCGTTTACTCGCAGAATATTTTTGTCCTTAACACCAACGTTCGACTGACGTTTTGACCATGAGAAACCGCATGAATATTTCACGCGCACTCCTTGCCATTGCCGCGGTATCCGTTGGCGTTGCGTTCGTCGCCTGCGACAATCCTGATCCTCAGGGCCGCTACGACGAGTTCGGCAAGAATACAGAAGAATTCCGAAGCACCACCTCGACCAACAACCAACCGAATAACGCCGTCCAGGTGGATTTTTCGGGGCAGTATTTCCTGTCGATTTCGACCTCGATCCTGCCGTCATCGCCCCTGTTCTTCGACACAACCGTGACGGTCGACGAAAACTTCGTTGCCAATTTTTCGTTTCAACCGCTGACGGTCGACACGAACGCCGCACCACGCACACCCGTGGGTGACCCGATCGTCGTCAACGGCGTGCAGCTCAACGAGGACGGCACGTTCGAGCTTGAGCTGACCGATGCAGCGGTCGACGGGTCCGCAAACCCGATCTCCGGCGGCAACATCGTTGCGACCATCAAACTCAACGGTTTTGTGACCAGCGCCACAACCTTTTGCGGCACCGCATCTGGCCAAGTTTCGCAGCCCACAATGCTCGACCTTGCAGGTTCAACGTTTGGGGCCATCATTCCCGAAACCGAGGACCTCACACTCGTCACCCCAGTGGGCAAGTGTGAAGCCGGCGTGCTCCCGACGCCGGACGGCGGCATGGATGCCGGCACCGACATGGACGAGGCCGACATGGGCCCACAAGCCAAGATTCGCTGCCCATCGGGTCTCGCAGGTGACTACGTCCTGACGTTCAAAGCAGACGTGCAGTCGGCCCGCAGCCAAGTCAAAATGACGCTGGTCGCCTCGGACGACGATACCCTCTGTTACACGGGCGAAATCTTGTCGTTGACCGATGACTCGAAGATCGGCGACGTCGAGTATTTCCACGAGGCAGACGGCATTGTGAAGGGACTTATCCCCAACTTTGCGATTCCTCCAGGCGCGACACCCCTCCTGCCCGACGGTGGCAACTCACGTCTTGAGCTGACCGCGAGCAGCTGGACATCGGAGGGCTCGTGTGGCGAGTTGTTCTTCTCGATCGTGGGCACCGCGATTACTTCGCCGGGTGACTTTGCGGCGATTCGCCAAGACTCCACCAGCTTCACCGTGTCGCCAAGCATGACGGCGGCGACGTGTTCGGCCATCATCCCCAACGAGTCTTGCGGCCTTGATGCCTTTGCTGGCACCTACGACTTCAAGTTCATCTCGGACACGACCGAGCAGGCTGGCGGAAACCCGACGGTTCTTGAGCTTCAACTCGAGACAAACGCGCTGTCGTGCCTCAAGGGAGCTTGGATTTCCAAGACCACCGGCGCGAAGATCGCAGATATCATCTCGGCTGAGGTCTTCAACACCGACCAAACGCGGTTCTACTTGCGAAACTTCATCATCCCCGCGGACCCCACGAACCCCATCGCTTTCCTTCGCGATGGCGGCTTGGCGGACGGCAACTTTACCGCGACGACCGCCGTGCCTGGGACGAGCATGTGCGGCACGATGAACCTCAACTTGGTTGAGCCGGTACCAATTTCATCGCCGGGCAACTTCGCCGCGGAAGTGGGCATGGAGCCTGCCACGGCTGGCTGTCCCTGACACTGACTCAGACACAAAAAGGCGACCCGTGGGTCGCCTTTTTGTGCTCAGCCCTTTGGAAGAGGCGGCGGCGAGAGAATCTCGACCTCGAAGGTTGCCGCTTCGACCTGCGTCGTATCGCAGCCAAGTTCGCCGGCGACCGCCCGGATGAAATCTGCTTCCGCCAAGTCATGCAGGTCGTCGGCTTCAATCACGCGTGTCACCAACGACAAAATGGCTTCCTTGTCGTCGACAGACAGCGACTGCAATGGCGCGGCCGCCGCGTGGAGGTCAAACGACGACGTATTGTAGCGACTCAGTCGGATCGAAATTTCCGCAGGAAGTGTGCCCTGCACGACCTCGTCTAGGACGTCTGCGATCTCGCCCGCCTCCAGACCATCAAACTCGCCGTCGGCATGCGCAGCGGCCATCAGTAAATCGCAGAGCGCCGCCAGCTGAGCGCCCTCAAGTCGAATTGCTCTCTTCATTTAGACCTCCAGTCGGGCCGATGGTGTCCGATCCAAGCGACTTTTTGCAACGATCGAAAGAAAAAATCGGGTCTCGTGCACAAAAAATTCTGTCCAATGCGACCAACGTATTGAAACAACGGATGGAGGCAAGAATGAAAGCTGTATGGATGATCTTGATGATGAGTCTCTTGGCTGCTCCGGTGCTCGCCGATGAGGGAACGCTCGCCGCGTCGAGCACCGATGGGCAAGACTGGCGCGTGGGCATTGGAGCGCGGGTTGGCGGGTACGGATTTCGACAGGTCAACGACGAAGGCAACATCGACTTTGAGAACTGCCGCATGGACGGCACCGGTCTGTTCTTCACATCGGAATTTGGCGAGCACATCTACACCGAGCTCGCCTTCGACTTCTACCACACCACCGCCGAGCCCACGCGCAACGGGATCGACCGACTGTCGCTTCACTCGACCCTAGCGGCGGGCATCAAGTTCTTTCCGGGACATTTCATCACCCCCAACGTTCATTTTGGCGCAGGCGCGGAATTCACGAAGGCCGAACTGTACGGCACCAAACAAAACACCATCGCCCCCGTGGGATTCATCGGCGTGGGCGGCGAGCTGAATTTTGGGGACCTCAAGGCGGGGATGGCGATTCGATCGAACGCGATGCAGCTTCCAGAATACGACTGGACGACACAGAACGACGTGCAGTGGCACACGGAAGTGGCCGGCCAAGCGTTGTTCTGGGTTCGCTACGTGTTGTGACCCTAGAACGGGTTGGCGCCGCCAATGGAAAGCTCAAGATGGGCCCGCAGCTCAAAATAATTCTCGCTGACCGCAAACAGCAGAAGGTCTCGCATCCGCTCCTCGGTCGACAGCGCGCCAATCTGCATCGTACCGTATTTGACACAGCTCGAGGCCACGGTGAGGTCACCGCAGAGCAACAAGCCGGCACGGGTGGAGGACATCTCGACGCCGTTCGTCCAAGCCACCAAGTCCATCGGCGCGCCGCGTTGGCGGTAGCGGGCCACAAGCTGGCGTAGCGGCGCTTTCAAACCTTCGGGAAGTTTCCTCAACTCCTTGACCGCTCGGTCGAAGTTAGGGTCGCGCAGTTGCTTGGAGTATCCCGCGTTCGCGTCAACGGATTCGATCACCGCCATCAACATGGTCTGGTTAGCTTCGGGCGGGAACACTGTCGCAAGATAGTGATCAGGACGCATGGCGTAGAGCAGCTTCGCGGCGAAGAACGCGCTTTCGCGGTCGTTGTGTGAATCACGCCGTTGGGGGCCCACACCCACACTTGGAGCTTCCGCGTTCAGATTCAGCAACCCCTCCGCAGGCATCTGATACAGCTCCGGCGGAGACGGAAGCGCAAGGCAACCCGCCACGTAACTCCATATCTGCCGGAACACAAACGGAGACTCGGGTCCGACACGGTCACGCCGAGGATCAATCCCATGTGACTTGAGGGGAACCCCGTAGCTGCCACGCAACCCCTCCGCCGCGTAAGACAGCAACGCTCCTAGCGCAGGGTCCTGCTGCGGGTGCATGATTCGCGCGTACATCTCGTGGTTGAGCTGACCCCGCCCTACACGGAGATTTCGCCCCAGATACTTCTGGTAGTAGCTCTCCTCATGGGCGGTGGAACAACGTAAGAACGACAACGCGCCAGCCACGCACCACGCGGCGTCGTAACGCCCGAGGTGCAGGTAGGCATCATGGAGCACATGGTAGGAGTCGACGCGCGTTGGGTCTTCTTGGATCAGGCGCCGATGCTCGGCGAGCGCGCCATGGGCGTCGCCCATCTTCTCGTACAATTCCGCCAAAATATGGCGGTATTTTTCTTCGTTGGGCTTCAGAGATTGCAACACCCGGTAGGTGTCTACCGCCAGCTCAAACTCGCCGAGTCTGGACCGGTAAATCTCGGCCAACCCTTCCCAAAGCAGTAATTCTAGGCGACGCAGGTTGTCGCTGTCTGCCGGCGTGACGCGTTTGAGCATGCGGCGATAAGACCGCTCTAACTCCTTCCATTCTCGCCCTTGCGTCAGAATGCGGTCGATCGCCTCGAATGCTTTGAGCATGTCGAGGTCATCGTCCAGTGCATGTTCAAAATGGTCGACCGCGGCGTTTAGATTCCCCACGTGGTCGCGGCAAATCACGCCGGCCGTGTAGTGCAACGTCGCGCGCCGTCGTGGCTGCTCCTCACCGGCTATCAGGCGCTCGAGGACCTTCACTGCCAACGGATATTTCTCGGTGCGCGTGTAAAGGTCGAGGAGCTTTCGAAGGATCACGATGCTCGCTGGATCGATGTCCAACGCAGCCCGGTACGCCACCATCGCGAGATCTGGGCGGTTCAATCGGCTCGCCCACACCTCGCCGACCTTGGACAGCTGGCGAAATCGAACCAACGGCTCGGGTTCAACGGTCACGAGCAAATCCGCGTACTGGACGAAGTTTGCCCAGTCCTCCCGGCGATCGAAGATCTCGACCAGCGCGCGCAGGGCGTCATGGTGACGCTCATTGAAGTCCACGACCTTGCGGTAGGCCGCAATCGCCCGTCCCTCGTCACCGAGCTCCGCAAAGCACTTGGCCGCCATGAAATTTACCCCCGCCACCTCTGCGGGCTGCAGGCTGGCGGCGTGCTCGGTCAGCAACACGCCAAACACAGCAACGGCCTTTTCCCACTCGCCGGAGTCGAACAGGAGCTTCCCAAATCCTTTGACCGTGGATGTATCCTGAGGGCGAAGCTCGTAGGCTTCCCGAAACGCCGCCAACGCGGCGCCTTTCTTGCCCATTCGGTCACAGCATTGTGCGTACTGCACAAAGCGGCGATGCAGCCACGCGGGATCGCGCCCGATGCGATTGCGACGCAGCAGATTCTCGAGCAGCGGGGCCGCGCGCTCCCAGTCTTTCTCGGCCAAGTAGACGTCGGCCATCGGCTCCGCAGCATCGATGAGCTGCGAATCGGTGCCCAAGGCCTGCTCGTAGTAGTGTTGTGAGGCGAGTTTGTCGCGGATTTCTTCGGCGTAGACACGTCCGATCTCGGCCAAGAACCGAGCACGCGCCGAGTCGGTCGCATTGTCGGCTTCCCGCTTGAGCACCTGCACGTATGTCTTGGCGTCGACCGACGACTGGCGAAAACCGTGGATCGCATCGTCGATCGCGCCCGCGCTCGCGGCCGCCTGAGCGAGCGATTGCTGCAGCTGTTGCCGACGCGCTGAGTCACTTGTGCTCGCGAGCCGGACGCGCAGAATGGCCTGCAAATCGTCCCAGCGTTGGGCCGTGTGATAGGCCTTCCTGAGTCGTTCGAACGCCGTATCGTCCGCGGGGTCCAGCTCCACGAGGTGCTCAAGCGCCTCCATCGCCAAACCGGGATCGTCGAGCGGACCTTCGGCGATTTCGACGATCTCCGACCAACCGCGACGCTTGTCCTTGGCCGACACCACGGCATCGATGCGGAAGCGAAGCATTTCGACCAACGCGGCAAACTTGCCAGCTCGGCGGCAATAGTCCTCCATCAGCGAGATGGCCGTCAGGTCGTTTGGGCGCACTTCCAAAGCCTGCTCGAGCCATCGAACCGCGCGCTTTCGGTCTCCAGCGAGCTCATAACTCCATCGTCCCAACACGACCCAAATCGGCGCACGACGGGTGTCCTCGTGCATCTGCTCAAGGACCTCTTCGCATGCGGAAAAGATCGTGTCCCACTCGCCGGTCTTTTGACCCAAACGCTCAAGCTCCGCCTGAAAATCGGCTTGCTCCAGGACGTCTGACCCCAGCGACGACAACAGGACGACCAGCGCCGAATCCGCGCGATTCAACCGCTCCTCGAACACCCGAGCGCACTTTCGGCGCAGCGCCAAGTAGCGCTGGATGTTGTTCACCTGCCGCTCAGACTGGTCCAAGTACAGGCCGGCAAGGGCTTCAAACGCGGTCTTTCCGCCGACCTCAAGGTACAGGTTTTCCAAGCGAGACTCGGCAAAACCGACCGCCTCGGGGTCTCCCACCCCGGTCATGTACTCAAGGAGGCTGGTCAGTTCCTGGGTGAGGTCGTCACGTTGCGGCGGTCCAACCGTGTGGCGTTGGCGCTCCAAAAGGACAGCGAGGTCGATCCAACGATCTTGAGCGCGATACTGTTCTCGCAGTTCTTCAAACGACATGGCCACCTCGAATGCCGCATTATATCGAAGAGCACAAACCAACCAACCGCGAACATCAGTTGAGAAGTTCGGGCGTCTTGGGCACACTCACGATCCTAACTTGGAGATTGAAATGAATTGGATGAATCAGAATTTTTTGTTGGCAGTGATGCTCGGGGCGTTGGTCGCCTCGTGCGGGACGGACGATCCGAAGAAGACAGGCACCACCGACGAAGACACGGGCACGACCGTCGATGCCGGACCGGACACCAGTGACGGGAGCACGACGTTCTGTGACAACGGTGTCTTGGACGGTGACGAGACCGACGTGGATTGTGGCGGAAGCTGTGACGCATGCGCGCTTGGTTCAGCGTGTGTGGAAGCTACCGACTGCGCGCAGGGAACGTGTCTAGATGGAGTGTGTGCGCTCGCTGTGGGTTCGGAATGTCAGGCGGACGACGAGTGCGGCTCGGGTCGGTGTGAGGCTGTTGGCGAACAACAGATCTGCACCACCGATTGCACGACGACATGTCCCGGACAAGGATTGGCGTGTTTCGAAGGGCGATGCGTCCCCAACACTTACTGCGACGACCCAGACATGGATGGCCTCGGATCGGGTCCGGGATGCACCGGGAGCCCGTGCCAGTTGTGCGCCTCGGATGCGACGTGCACACAAAACCTCGATGTGTTCGTGTGCACGTGCAACGACGGCTACACCGGCGACGGCATGACCTGCACCGACGTAGACGAATGCTCCCAAGACATCGAGCTTTGCGATGCCAACGCGACATGCACGAACACGCCCGGATCGTACGAGTGTGCCTGCAACGTTGGCTACACAGGCGATGGCACGTCGTGCGGCGACGTCGACGAGTGTTCGTTGGGCACCGACACATGCGACGCCAACGCAACTTGCACAAACGTGTTGGGTTCGTTCGCATGCGACTGCAATTCTGGTTTTTCGGGAAGCGGCATGACGTGCGTGGACGACAACGAGTGCACCGACGGGACGAACGATTGCGCAGCCATCGCGATTTGCACAAATACGCCAGGCAGTTTCACGTGTGCGTGCCCCCAAGGTTATTCCGGAGACGGTGTGACGTGCACGGACATCAACGAGTGCGCGCTGGGCACAGACAACTGCGCAGCGAATGCGGCATGCACCAACATTCCCGGTGGGTTCACATGTGGATGCCCTGCGGGTTACACCGGTGATGGCGTGACCTGCACCGACATCAACGAGTGCGCGCTGAACACGGATAATTGCAGCGTAAACGCGACCTGCACAAACACCCCCGGCGGGTTCACGTGCGCATGCAACACCGGCTACTCGGGCAATGGCACGTCGTGCACCGACGTCAATGAATGCACGAATGGAACGAACAACTGCAGCCCCAACGCCACCTGCACCAACAATCCAGGCGGGTTCGCATGCTCGTGCCGACCCGGATTCACCGGCAATGGTGTGACATGTAACGACATCAACGAGTGTGCCCTCAACACGGACAATTGCGCCTCCAACGCAACGTGCACCAACACCCCGGGGTCGTTCACCTGCACCTGTCCAGCCGGCTACAGCGGCAACGGCGTGACATGCACGGACACCGACGAGTGTGCGCTGAACACGGACAACTGCGATGCAAACGCCGTCTGCTTGAATTTCCCCGGCGGATTCAGTTGCGCGTGTGGAACCGGTTACACCGGCGATGGCGTGACGTGTACGGACATCAACGAATGTGCGTTGAATACGGACAACTGCGATGCAAACGCAGACTGTCAGAACGTTCCTGGCTTCTACGCTTGTTCATGCAAGAGCGGCTTCACCGGCAACGGTTTCACATGCGCCGACGTCAACGAATGTGTGCTGAATACCGACAATTGTGATGCGAACGCGGCCTGCACGAACACGTCGGGCAGCTTCACATGCGCGTGCAACCCTGGTTACACCGGCGATGGCGTCACGTGCACGAAGATCGGCGACACCTGTGGCCTCCCCTACAACGTGGGCGCGCTTCCATTTACAGGTTCGGGCAACACGGACACATCGACCAACAACTACAGTTTTGCCACCAATCAGTGTCCCGGACTGACCTCCGGACGTGGAGCAGGTTCGGACGATGCGTGGATATTCGTACCGCAGACCACGGCAACCTACCGCATCCGCGTTCAATCCGCCTTTGATGCGGTGCTCTACGTCGTGAGCGATTGCGCCGCGATCGGCACCAGCTGCTTGGCCGCCGAAGACAGTGGATTCTCCTCGTCGGCAGACACCGAGGAGATGGACGTCGTTTTGACTGCTGGAACGACGTACACCATCATCGTGGATGCCTACAGCAGCACCGGCGACGGTGCATACACGATCGATGTCGGCTTGAACGAATGCGCCAACGGCACCGACAACTGCACAGGCGGTGCGGTGTGCGAAAAGACGTATCCCGGATTCGCGTGCACGTGTCCCTCGGGATACACCCTTCAAGGCAACAGTTGCGTCGACATCAATGAATGCGCGACCAACACGGACAACTGTGACGCCAACGCGGTCTGTGCGAACACACCGGGCAGCTTCACGTGCACCTGCACCGCTCCGTTTGTCGGCTCGGGCACGCAGTGTTGGGACGGGACCGTGCTTGGCGAGTCGTGCACCAATCCATTTGTGATCGGTGCGGTGCCTTACAACAACACCAGCACGACCGCGGGCGCGTTCAGCGACCTATCCTACGGCGCAAACGTTTGCCCAGGTGAAACATCCGCCTCCGGATCCAACGCCCCCGACCAAGTCTACGCTTTCACACCAACCATCGCTGGCACGTATGAATTCGTCGTCACGCCCACGGGGTGGGACAACGCGATCTATCTCGTGACCGACTGCGGAAGCGTCGCCACGTCGTGCGTGGGCGCCGCCGAGAACGGACTCACGTCCGACGCCGAGACGCTCACGGCCACATTGGCCGCGGGGACCACGTACTACCTAGTTGTCGATGGATGGGGCACAGGGACGAGCAACGGCACCTACAGCGTCGATGTGACCTGCACAAGCTGCATGTAGGTTACTTCTTGACCTTCTTGCGAAGGTTTTTCATCAAATCCGGAAGCGTGTCGCGCTGGGCCTTCTTGATCAGCGAGTCAGGCACCATCATGTCCGGGACCGCGTGCACGGTGTAGACGACCAACGACTTCGTGCCCTCAAGGTCGAAGGACTGGATGCGCCAGCCGCCCTCGTTGGACTTGTAATCGCCTTTGATGAGCTTCCACTCACGTGACCATACGGGAGGGCCAACCGTGTGTTTGGCACGGGTCTGAGCGGTCAAGTTGGAAAGCGGAAACGGCATGTCGGTGGTGACTTCACACACGACTTCGTCGCCCTTTCGCGACAGTTCCTTGGCCTCTGCCACACGAATCATGTTCTTTTCGTAGTGGTTGCAGTCGCTGATGATCGCCCAGACGTTGGCCGGAGGGGCATCAATCACCGCCGTTACGATGGCTTGAGGAATGTCGCTGTTCTTGACCGCTTTGGTCTCGACGATGATCTCACCCGCGGCGAGTCGCTCGTGAAATGAAGGCTTGGCAACAGCGACGCTTGTCGTGACCAGAACGGCCAAGAGGCTGAGACGGGACAACTTGGATTTTTGCATGAAATCTTCTCCGTGGGACGACAGTATCAGGATCCGTCCCACCATCGCAATTGACGTCCCGCATGCGGATTTGTTCAATCGCGATCAGAGCAAGATTTGAATGCAGCAGCCCTGCGAGCAGTATTGGTCGTTGCGCGCGCACGGCGTGGTCGCCGAACACACTTGTTGACCGTTGTCGCACGTGTAGCCGGGGTCGCCGCCGCCGCCCATGTCCGAGCCACCCATATCGACGCCGCCTCCCATGTCAGGGTCGCCACCGGTTGAGCACGATGCCGGGAGGTCCGCCACGGTCTTGCCGCCGCAAAGCTCGCATTCCCGGCATGTATTGCCGCACTGAGTGGATTGGACACAGCGTGGACACGCGTTCAAATCATCGAATTGCTCGTCCGAGCAGGTGTTTCCGATCTGAACAAAGATGGGTGTGTTTGCGCCTTGTGGGTAGACCTCGCAGCAGCCAAAGCAGTCACAGCCATTGGGCGTGTAAGGGGCGCAGAAGTCGATGCATCGCTGCGACAGTTGGCAGTCTGGATCGGATTGTGGAAGCTCGCCCGTCAGGCATTCGGTGCGGTAGCGACACCCATCGTTGCCGGAACCCGAGTTCCCGTCAAAGAAGCAGTCCTGCCAAAACGGGTCTTTGTTGTCGCCTGGGATGCCCGTCGCGAACGAATCTTCGTCGTTGTCATAGGGCCCCGTGCATTCGAGATCGAAGCCGTCGACCTGTCCGTCGCCGTCGTTGTCGATACCGTCTGAGCACGCGCACGGCGTATCGCCACACAGCACCTGCCCCGCGTCGTTGACGGTAAATGGGAGGTCGGGAAGGTCCGTGTCATTCACGCCGCCGTCCGCCCCATTGTTTGACGTCGTTCCGTTGTTCGAAACGTTATTCGTGGTCCCGTTGTTTGGGGTGCCATTGTTCGACTTCGAATTTGCAGTGTCGTCCGAACATCCGATCACGAATGCCAACGCCAATATCAGATATTTCATGTCATCTCCGACTAGTTTGAGCATTGAATCGGTTCTCCGATTTCGCTGTCTTGCATGATCCAATCACCGTCGTCAGCGAAAGAAAAACAGCCCACACACGTGGCGCCTTCTTTAACTTTCCACTCGCCCTGAACACCGATGTTGACCAGCGTGGCGCCATTTCCTGCGACGTCCACGTTCCCGTAGACGTTGCACGAGGCCACCGTGACGTTGTTGGCGTCGATGTTCAGGTTGCCGCGCACAGCACAAAATGCCGCGGCGCTGTTGTTGGCGTTGGTTTCGATCTTGAGATTTCCCATCACGGTGACGCCTCGGATACGGGCGTTGTTCGATCGCAGCGTCACGTTGCCATCGAGGATGGTCTCGTCGATGCCGTTGCCGTAGAGCACCACACGCTCTCCATCGAGTGTCAGGTCGCCTTCCAATGGTTGGCCGTTGGAGTCCTGCGAAAACACAAGGACTGCACCGTTTTGATTCGAGGGCAGTGTGATGTCGCCATTCGCGTCCGGTGTCAGCTCGCTCACAGGCGTCCCGCTGTCCGACGGTGGGTAACAAATGGCCTCGACAACGTTTCCGTCTGCGTCAAGCAGGTAATCCGCGGTGGCGTTGGGATCGTCGCAGTAACGACCCTGCGCCGCTGCGATATCAACGCATTGCCCGTCCACCGTCACACAGCTCGCATCGCCGTTACCGGTCACGACAAACGTTCCGTCGGGTGTCACGACCACTTCACCGCCGGAGGCGTACCCGACCGTGTCACCGTCCCCTTCCGTGACTCGCCAGCTGCCTGTGCCGTCATCGGAACATCCGGCGAGCATCGCGAAGGCAGCCATGTGTATTCCAAGGATCACTAAATCGCGAATCCTCATGATTTTCCTTTTGTCTTTCCGAAATCCCGAACACCTCCTATCATGGCATAAATGGGAGATTTTAAATCTCCAGCTTTGTGAGAATCCGTATTCGTCGCGTATACAAGGCATGAACTGCAATGACGTGGAAGCCCGATATTTTTCAGTATTTGGACTACCGAGAGTACATGCGCGACTTCTACACACGCGCGAAGGCTCACACAAAGGTCGTCTCGTACCGATATCTGGCCCGTCGCGCAGGTTTTAGTTCCCCCAACTTCATCAAGTTGGT